>NZ_JBBOUN010000001.1:4867500-5440573 GCF_038006085.1 Bacillus sp. FSL K6-0073
ATAGGCAATTGAAATCCCGTCCGAATTTAGTAGATACATTTCGCGATTCCATTATTTTCCGTTTAATTTGTTTTATTATTGTACTGACTGCTTTTTCCGGTTTTCTTATACATAGATTAGAACCTTTTCATTTCACTACATGGTTTGACGGAATTTGGTGGTCAATCGTTACCATTTTTACAGTTGGATATGGCGACTTTGCTCCCCATACGACGCTAGGAAAACTAATAGGTATAAGTATTATTTTATTAGGAACTGGCTTTTGTTCTTATTATATGGTGCTGTTTGCTACTGAAATGATTAATAAACAATATATGAAAATTAAAGGTGAAGAAGCCGCTACTTCTAACGGTCATATGATTATCGTTGGCTGGAATGAGCGCGCAAAACATGTTGTAAAGCAAATGCACGTATTACAACCAAACCTTGATATCGTTTTAATTGATGAAACACTTTCTTTACTCCCAAAACCATTTCATCATTTAGAATTTATAAAAGGTTGTCCGCATCACGATCAAACTTTATTAAAGGCTAATATTGCAACGGCACACACCATATTAATAACAGCTGATAAAGAAAAAAACGAAAGCTTAGCGGATACACAGTCCATTTTAAATATTTTAACTGCAAAAGGGCTCAACCCAAACATTCACTGCATCGCTGAACTTCTTACTTCTGAACAAATACAAAATGCAACGAGAGCTGGCGTGTCAGAAATTATAGAAGGAAATAAATTAACGAGCTATGTATTTACCGCTTCTCTTTTATTCCCTTCCATTTCAGGTGTACTATTTTCACTTTACGACGAAATCTCTGATAATAAATTACAACTGATGGAGCTTCCATCGTCCTGCACCGGACAAACTTTTGCCAATTGTAGCTATACTCTTTTAAAGCAAAACATTCTCTTACTAGGTATAAAGCGCGACGAACAATATATGATTAATCCAGTTCATTCCTTTGTTCTCATTGAAAGCGACATACTCATTGTTATTCACCATTAGTAAAATGACGCTCTAATTCTTGCATGAGCACTTTCCCAATATTGATATATTTTCTTTTCACATCTCCATCTGGATCTTTCGGCTCAGCAAATTGATCCATTCCACTTGTTCCAGCTGTTAAAGTATTCACATTATCATCTAGTTCGTCTTGATATACGTGCGAAAGAATATACGGCGTTCCAAGACGAACTATTACGCCTGGTACATCTAGTTCTCCATCAATGGCTGTAAATGGAACTCGTAAAAATTGATACCCATCTTCTTCATCGATTTTGTAATCAAAGCATCCTTTATCATAATCCCAATTACCACCAATGCTATATCCAAGTGGTTTCATAATCTCTTCTAACTTATATAACGCATATGTACGTCCTTCTAAATTTGATTGAATCGGAATCAAGCCCATCCCTCCTAGACTTTTCCTTTAGCATACCCACTTTAGTTTGAATATACTGATGGACTTTTCGATAAAATAATAAAAAGCGACCGGAATCCGGTCGCTTTTTATTATTTTAAACGCTCTTCTAATTCTGCTTTTAATTCTTCAAATCCTGGTTTACCAAGTAAAGCAAACATGTTTTTCTTATATGCTTCTACTCCAGGTTGGTCAAATGGATTCACGCCTAATAAGTAGCCGCTCATCGCACATGCTTTTTCGAAGAAGTATACAAGGTAACCGAATGTGTACTCATTTAATTGAGGAATATTGACGATTAAGTTTGGTACTCCCCCGTCGCTATGTGCAAGTAATGTACCTTCGTATGCTTTTGTGTTTACGAAGTCTACAGTTTCACCAGCAAGGTAGTTTAATCCGTCTAAATCGTTTTCTTCTGATTCGATTGTTAGTTCATGTGTAGATTTACCTACTTTAAGAACTGTTTCAAATAAGTCACGACGACCTTCTTGAACGTATTGACCTAATGAGTGTAAATCAGTTGAGAAGTTTGCTGAAGATGGGAAAATACCTTTTTGATCTTTCCCTTCACTTTCACCAAATAACTGTTTCCACCACTCAGCGAAGTATTGAAGTGCTGGTTCATAGTTAACAAGCATTTCAATTGTTTTTCCTTTATTGTATAAAGCGTTACGAACTACTGCATATTGGTAAGCTGGATTTTCTTCTAGTTCTGATGTTCCGAAGTCATCACGACCAGCAGCTGCACCTTTCATCATCTCTTCAATATTTAAGCCACTTACTGCGATTGGTAATAAACCAACTGGCGTTAATACAGAGAAACGACCTCCAACATCATCTGGAATAACAAATGTTTCGTAACCTTCGTTATCAGCTAATGTTTTTAATGCACCACGCGCTTTATCTGTAGTTGCATAAATACGTTTGCGAGCTTCTTCTTTTCCATACTTTTCTTCTAATAACTTACGGAAGATACGGAATGCTAGTGCTGGCTCTGTTGTTGTACCTGATTTGGAAATAACGTTAATAGAGAAGTCTTTACCTTCTAATACGTCCATTAAATCTTTCATGTAAGTGGAGCTAATGTTTTGTCCAACAAATAGCACTTGTGGAGTTTTACGTTGTTCTTTAGAAAGCGTGTTGTAGAAAGAATGGTTTAACATTTCGATTGCTGCACGTGCTCCTAAGTAAGAACCACCGATACCTACAACAAGTAAAATGTCAGAGTCATTTTTAATTTTTTCTGCGCATTTTTGAATGCGAGCAAATTCTTCTTTGTCATATTGAAGCGGAAGGTCTACCCACCCAAGGAAATCGTTCCCAGCTCCAGTTTTTTCGTGGATTGCGTGATGTGTTACTTTCACTGCATCACGTAAATAAGTGATTTCATGTTCACCGATGAAGGATAACGCTTTAGAATAGTCGAACGTTACATGTGTACTCATCTTTTTCCCTCCAATTATGGATATGTATTTCTGTATTCACTTTAGCGAAACTGAAGTTGTAAATCAAGCGATTCAAACATTGTAAACGTAACCAATATATATTTTTTAGAAAAAGTTCATTTTTTGCATAAAAATTCGCATTTTTCGGTATAGATGTATATACATCCTCTTTCAAACATTTTTTATGTATAAAAACAACATAACTACCCCATTCTATAAAAGAGTTAATTAACTCATCGCTTGCTCATGCTTCACAATTAAGGGGGGCTTTTTCATGAGTACTTTACAACGTATCGCATTAGTCTTTACTGTAATTGGCGCTGTAAACTGGGGACTAATCGGGTTTTTCCAGTTTGACTTAGTAGCAGCCATTTTCGGTGGACAAAATTCAGCTCTTGCACGTATTATTTACGGCATCGTTGGTATATCTGGGCTTATCAACCTTGGTTTACTGTTTAAACCATCTGAAAATCTTGGTACGCACCCAGAAACAAACGAAATTCGATAATCAGTATGTCCTTTCACCTCCGACATACGAATATGATTGCATGCAATCATATTTGCAAATATATATCATAAGATAAAGTAAAAGAGGAACGCTCATATGCGTTCCTCTTTTACTTTGTTAACTCGGACTCTTCAATCCATTCTGCCAACTTTTCTCGCAGCGTATTAAATCCGTTTTCAGATGGGTTCGGTATAAGAATCCTTCCTTGTTTTCTTTTCGCCGCTTTTAACGATAAACTCATTTTTCTGTGCTCTTCATCAATTGAAAGTACCTTTACTTCTACTGTATCGCCGACCTTTAAAAAGTCATGAATATCCTTTACATATCCATTTGTAATTTCAGATATATGCACAAGCCCTTGTGTTTCTGCATCTAACGCTACAAACGCACCGTAATCTTGAATTCCAGTCACTTTCCCTGTTACAACCACTCCTGTTGTATATTGTTCTGACATATGAAACACTCCCATACGTTTACCATTCTCTCTACAATTATAGAGAGCAAAGCAGATATATTTATTTTAAATATCCGATTGGTTAGTACGCATTCTAGATAACGTTATCTAGAATGCGTATACCTTATATTAGTAAATTATACCACTATGACAGAACTCATTCAAAATTCATGAAAAATTTCCCTTAAAGAAGTATAATTATCCAATATTGGGATAGACTACTAACACATGGCTTTCTAGTATTCCCCCCCTTTTATGGACAAAACGTATTACGTTTTGTCCTTTTTTTATTCTCTACAAACCGTTCCATTCTCTTCATTGCTTCCATAAGTTGTTCAAGCGACGTTGCATAAGAACAACGAATAAAACCTTCACCACTTTCGCCAAATACGCTACCAGGGACAACAGCCACTTTTTCTTCCAGCAATAACTGTTCTGCAAATTCCGCTGAAGATAATCCTGTTGAAGATATAGAAGGGAAAACATAAAATGCTCCGCCTGGCACATGACACGTTAAGCCCATTTCATTGAAAGATTTCGTCATGAAGTTACGACGCTTCTTATAACTATCTCTCATTCGAATCACTTCATCGTTCCCTGCCCGTAACGCCTCAAGTGCTGCAAACTGAGACATCGTCGGTGCACACATCATTGAATACTGATGGATTCTGAGCATTAATTCTGAAAATTGAACAGGAGCTGCAATCATACCGAGACGCCATCCTGTCATCGCAAACCCTTTTGAAAATCCCGAAATTAAAATCGTATGCTCACGCATATTTTTAATACTCGCGAAACTTGTATATACTTCGTCGTATACAAGCTCTGCATAAATTTCATCAGATAATACAATTAGATTGTACTTCTCAACAATCACTGCTATTTCTTCAAGCTCGGATTTATTTAGCATTGCACCTGTCGGGTTATTTGGTGAACAAAGCAAAATCGCCTTTGTTTTCGCTGTAATAGCTGCTTCAATTTGTTCTGGTAGTACTTTAAACTCATTTTCTAAAGTAGTCGCCACAGGAACCGGAACTCCTCCAGCTAATGTCACAAGTGGTGCATAAGAAACGAAGCTTGGTTCAATAATGAGCACTTCATCATCAGGATTTATAATGGCGCGCATCGCTACATCTAACGCCTGGCTCGCTCCAACTGTAACAATGATTTCATCACTTGGGTCATAAGATACTGCAAATTGTTTTTTTAGATACTTTGCTATTTCTTGACGGAGCTCCAATAATCCTGCATTTGCTGTATATGACGTATACCCTTGTTCCAAAGAACGAATACATGCTTGCCTTACATTCCAAGGGGTAACAAAATCTGGCTCTCCTACCCCGAGGGAAATAACACCTTTCATATTTGCTGCTAAATCAAAAAATTTTCGAATACCAGATGGTTTTAAAGATTCTGCTGATCTAGATAGTTCAAATTGCTTCATGGTGTCACCACAATTCGCTTATCATCATCGTCTTTTTCATAAATAACGCCCTCATGTTTATACTTCTTCAAAATGAAATGAGTAGTTGTAGAAACGACAGATTCAATTGTTGCTAATTTCTCAGAAACAAACATCGCTACTTCCCCCATCGTTTTCCCTTCTAATGTAATAGAAAGATCATATGTCCCTGACATTAAATAAACGGATTTCACTTCTGAATAACGATAAATTTGTTCAGCAACCGCATCAAACCCAACGCCGTGCTTTGGCGTAACTTTCACATCGATCATTGCCGTTAAACCTGTATGTTCTTTCACTTTCGTCCAATCGATATGTGTTACATAATCCACAATAATCTTTTCATTTTCTAATCTCGCAACCATCTTCTTTACTTCTTCTACTTCTATATTTAACAGCTTCGCTAATGTATCTACAGATAATCGACTACTCTTTTCAAGACAAGCTAATAATTCTAATTCTTTTTCTGTCACCATATAAATCATCCTTCCTTTTCGTTTGTGTCTAAATTATACAAATACCCTTTCCAGTTTGAAAAGAAGATTTTTCTATTGAATTATGTCAAAATAAAGTGAAACTTTAATCAGCGAAATGCTTTACCCCGCTGACTATTAGCCCGCACCAATCGGGCTTTTACGGACAGTTGCTCTCCCACCTAACCTCTTTACTTGAGCTGCTTTTTGAGGTGGGAGACTTACTGTCCGTTAATGTGGGGTAAAGTGAAACTTTAATCAGCGGAAAAATACGTGATAAAACGAAAGGGGATGGAACCGTGAAACCAAAAGTTTATATTGCTGAACCAGTTCCAACATTTGTAGAAAACTATTTATCAGAACACTGTGATTATGAAAAATGGGATCAAAATGAGAAAGTACCTCGTGATATTCTATTAAAGAAAATACAAGATAAAGATGGGTTATTAAATTTCGGATCTGCTATTAATGAAGAATTACTGACAGTAGCTCCTAACTTAAAAGTAGTGAGCAACATTTCTGTCGGTTACGATAATTTTGATTTACAAGCGATGAAAAACCGAAATGTTATCGGAACGAATACACCATACGTATTAGATGATACAGTAGCTGATCTCGTTTTCGCCCTTATGCTATCAGCTGGGCGCCGCGTTTGCGAACTCGATTCTTACGTGAAAAATGGTGAATGGAACGCTGAAATCGGAAAAGAACACTTCGGACTAGATGTACACCATAGCACAATTGGTATTATCGGTATGGGCCGAATTGGAGAAGCCGTTGCAAAACGAGCAAAATTCGGATTTGATATGAATGTTCTTTACTATAACCGCCGTCGTAAAGAAGAAGCTGAACAAAAATTCGATGCTACATATTGTGATTTACAGACGCTACTGAAGCAGTCTGACTTTATTGTTCTTCTTACTCCATTAACAGATGAAACATATCACCTTATCGGAGAAAAGGAATTTTCATTAATGAAAGACACAGCAATCTTCATTAATGCTTCTCGCGGCAAAACAGTAGATGAAAAAGCGTTAATCCATGCTTTAACAGAAAAGAAAATCTTTGCAGCAGGTATCGATACATTTACACAAGAGCCGATTCAAAAAGATAATCCACTCTTATCATTACAAAATGTTGTGACTTTACCACATATCGGATCTGCAACATTAAAAACTCGTCAGCAAATGGCCATGACCGCCGCTGAAAATTTAGTTGCAGGGTTACAAGGAAAAACACCGCCTAATATTGTTCGCGGGTAATACTGAATAAACGAAAGGCAAGATGACATCGTCATCTTGCCTTTTTTTGTTAACATATTTTCTTCTTCCTTGGAGATGATATGAACAAAAATCAATGGAGTGACAAAAAATGAATCATAAATATACTTGTCCTTATTTCACTTTTTCCACTCGCGGCACTACTGTTCATTACGAATTGTATGAACATGATAATAAAACAGAACGTCCTACTTTCATACTCGTTCACGGCTTTTTATCTTCCTCATTCAGCTACCGCCGTCTCATTCCTTTACTATCGAAGGAAGGAACAGTCATTGCTCTTGATTTGCCACCGTTCGGAAAAAGTGATAAATCTCATCTGTTTAAGTATTCTTATCACAATTTAGCAACGATTATTATTGATTTAATTGAACATTTATCTCTCTCAAACATTGTATTAGTTGGGCATTCTATGGGTGGGCAAATTTCTCTCTATGTAAACCGTATACGTCCTGAACTCATTTCAAAGACGATTTTACTATGTAGCTCGAGCTATTTAGCGCGCGCAACCTTACCTTTACTATACTCTTCTTATTTACCGTTCTTTCATTTATACGTAAAGAACTGGATTATAAGGCGCGGCATTGTTCATAACTTAATGAATGTCGTTCATGATCACTCATTAATTGACGATGAAATGAAAAAAGGTTACTCCGCTCCTTTTTATGACGACCGTATATTTCCCGCTTTAACTCGCATGATACGAGACCGTGAAGGTGACTTATCTTCAACTGAATTACAAAAAATCGAAACACCTATCCTACTCATTTGGGGTGAAAAAGACCGCGTCGTCCCTGTACATGTAGGTCATCGTCTACACAAAGATTTACCGAATTCAAAATTTATTTCTTACGAAAATACAGGACATTTACTACCTGAAGAAAAGCCTGAACATGTTTATGAAGAAATTATCGCTTTTTCCGCGCAATAAAATGAAACTTTAATCAGCCTCCACCTAACTTCTTTGCTTCCGCTAAATTTTGAGGTGAAGGTCTTACTACCCAGCAGATAGCGGGATAATATAAAAAAGGCTGTCGGAAATCCCGACAGCCTATAATGAACAGCTTCCGCCTTCTTTTATTACAAGTAATTCCACAGCTAATTTCTCACATTTTTCAAGCGCAGGTACTTCCTCAAAAGACATAAAGTATATATGTTGAATCTTCTTTGCGATATATTTTGGATCGTCAAACACACTTATGACGCTCACAACATCGCTCGCTTCTGTTTCATAAAACTCCGGTCCCATTTGAAACGGATCCCAATTCTTCACAACCTCTATCATCTTTTCATATGTACCCATTCGCTTCCCGCCTTTTCACTTTTTAATACTTTTCTTTATCCTATCACATCAGCTATTCTATAAGAAGAGAGAGAACTTTCATAACTTATTGGTTTTACAGAAGAAGGGAGCAAACTTATGCAACTATTTCATAAAGCAATCAATCGACGTGGAACGCATAGTATAAAATGGGATACATATAAAAACGAAGAACTTATCCATGCTTGGATTGCTGATATGGATTTTGAAGTACCAAAACCAATTCAAACTGCCTTAAAACAACGAATCGAACATCCGATTTTTGGCTATACACTTCCTCCCGAAAATATTGGAGATATTATTTGTAACTGGACAAAACAACAATACAACTGGGATATTCAAAAAGAATGGATTGTCTTTAGCGCCGGAATCGTTCCAGCTCTTAGTACGAGCATACAGGCTTTCACCAAAGAAAACGAATCTGTTCTCGTACAACCACCTATTTATCCTCCATTTTTCGAAATGGTCACAACAAACAACAGGCAGTTATGCGTGAGTCCATTACAGAAACAAAATGATACATATGTGATAGACTTCAAGCATTTAGAAAAGCACTTTCAGCAAGGCATCAAACTCATGCTTCTTTGTAGCCCTCATAACCCAATCGGACGCGTTTGGACGAAAGAGGAACTTGTGCAGCTCGGATCGTTATGTACTAAATATGACGTAATCGTTGTGGCGGATGAAATTCATTCCGATATCATTTATGCAGACCATACACATACACCGTTCGCTTCCTTATCTGAAGAATTAGCAGAGCGCACTATCACTTGCATGGCTCCAAGTAAAACATTTAATATCGCTGGATTACAAGCGTCGATCATTATCATTCCAAACGAAAAGCTCCGTCATGCCTTTACAGCTATCCAGTATAGACAAGGCTTCCACGGGTTAAATATCTTCGCTTATACAGCGATGCAAAGCGCCTATACAGAATGTAATGATTGGCTAAACGAAATTCGATTATATATAGAAGATAATGCTCAATTTGCTTGTGAATATATTAAAACTCACATACCTGCTCTTTCCGTAACGAAGCCAGAAGGTAGCTTTTTATTATGGATTGATTGTTCACGTCTAAAGCTTTCTCAAAACGAGCGTACCGCACTACTTGAGGAAAAAGGAAAAATCATCGTTGAACCTGGTGAGAAATACGGGTTAGGTGGCGAAGAACATATTCGAATTAACATCGGCTGTCCACGATCTGTTTTAGAAGAAATTTTAAACAGACTGCGTCATACGTTTTCATAATAAGAAAGGAGTCTGTCCCGAATCATTCTTGGGCAGACTCCTTTGTCATATTTTGTCGGTAAGTCGATATATTTCAATAATCGCTGATATATTTCAAGTTACGGTCGATATATTCCAATAATCGCCGATATAATTTGAGTTACAGTCGATATATTCCAATAATCGCTGATATATTTTCAATTACATTTCACAAATAAAGCTACCATTCACGGTAGCTTTTACTTTTTCTTCATATCCGATGCTTTTTTTACAATTACGCCACAAGCAATTCGATCCCCTGATTTACCTGTCGGTTGTGTCATACCATCATCAGGGTTTTCTGTAATAATAATAGACGCTCCATCTTTTCTATGAATCGTCGTTTTCCCTTCTTCAAGTGTAATGTGGGGTGCATCGATTTCCGCTTTAATCTTTCCAGAACCATCTGCAACTACGTTCGGTAAATCACCGTTTTCTGCGCCCTTCGGATTAAGAAGACCATGTTTTTTATCATCAGGATTAAAATGATTCCCAGATGATTCAAAACGAGGTGCCTTACACTCTCCGATTTCATGTACATGTAGTCCGTGTGGTCCTGGCGTGAAACCTTCCCCTTTAATCGTAATTTTCACCCCACTTGTTTGCTGAACTACTTTCGCAGTCCCTACTTCATCACCTGAAGCATTATGTAATTTCACGTCAATTTCTTTCGGCTTTCCTTGGTCACAACCTGCCATCAGAAATAATAAACAACAACTGAAAAAAAGCCGTTTCTTCATTCTATTCCCTCCAAAATATATTCTGCCCTTAGATTGTCCGAGCATAGAGGGAAACATACAAAAATGCGTTACTGTTTCTTTTCAGCTAATAGTTTTTCTTCAACTTTCTGTAATCGGTCTGCTTCTCTTTTTGATATACGAATAAACATGCGCCACGTAGCAATAGCACCGATAATAAATAGAACACAAACAATCCCTGGAATAATATATTCTGTTTTATCTTCCGGAAAATATAAAGGCATCATATAGAACACTCCTTATTATAGGATTTATAAAACATCAGAATTTTCTGTTATATAATTTTAAATTATAGTGCAACCTCCCCATATTCTCAAGGGGCGTTCTGAAAACGAAGGATTTCTTTGACTCCTTCCCTCACTTTCCTTACTATAAACTTGAGGTGAAAAATATGAGAGAAACATTTGAAATTGGTGAAATCGTTACTGGTATTTATAAAACAGGAAAATACATTGGCGAGGTTACAAATAGCCGCCCTGGCAGTTACGTCGTAAAAGTATTAGCTGTTTTAAAACATCCGGTGCAAGGTGACTTACATAACGTAAAACAAGCTGACGTACCATTTTTCCACGAAAGACGCGCTTTAGCTTTTCGTGAGCAAACGAACATTCCAGAACAAATGGTGAAGAAATATGAAGGAGAAATTCCGGATTATACAGATTCACTAAAATTAGCATTAGAAACTCAAATGAATTCATTTTCTGAAGATGATTCACCTTTTGCGGTTCGTAGTCTAGACACATTAGAGCAATTAAAGAAAGACTACAAACTCTAAAAAACAAAACGACCAAATTACATAATGTGCAATTTGGTCGTTACTGTGTGCTCACTTTCTTTAACACTTTTGAAAAATCAACAAGTTCTCCTAATGTTGGAGGTGCTGGTTTTACTAAATACTCTTTATCTTTTTCTACTAGTTTAAAAATGTTGTACGTCGTCATTGCATCATCAAGCGCACAATGATGCTTCCCTGTCCCTACTTTTCCATACGCCTCAATTGCTTTCCATAATCCTGTTTGATTTCTTTCTCCAAAAAACTTCTTATACTCAAGCGATAAATCACGACACTGTCCGAAGAATGGAAAAGCTATCCCTGCCATTTCACAATTATGCTTCAGCACTTTCATATCCATATTTCCCCACGTTACAATTGTCGGTTTACATTTCGTTTCGTATTCTGAAAGCTTCTTAACGAGTTCAGGAAATGAAATCCCTTTATCCACGACTTCTTGTTTTATTCCTAAAAACTTCTTACATCGATCCGTTAAAGAGGGAAATGTTTTCGGCCTGACATGTGATGAATACGTATCTTCTACCTTACAGCCAGCAACTGAAACGAGTCCTACCTCAATAATCTCTGGAAAAAATCCTTTCGGTTTCTTTCTATGCTGGGGCATCGTAAACTCAAAGTCTAAAAATAAAAATCGTTGTTCATCCATACGATCCCTTCCTTATCATTTTTGTCATTCCTTTCTATTTGACACTCCTACACGAACAAGCTCGAATGCTAATTCCATTTTAAATATTCAGATTGGATGTATCTTATATATATGTCAAATGCCCACAAATATTTTAAAAAATAAGAAAAAATGACCTATGCAGAAAATATGACAAAATCTCTCCTTTCATTTACATCCGCCATTTTCCTACTTTATAATGACGTTATGTGTGTTTCTTCTAGAGCATTTTTGACACACTAAGAAAAAGTGAATGAAAGGAGATGAGATTTTTGCACGAAACAACGCAAGAACTCGCTAACTGGCAGTATTATTTTGCTATCGCAGTCTTTTTAATTACATATGCCATTATTATTTCTGAAAAAATTAATCGCGCTGTCATCGCACTTCTTGGTGCAGCACTCATGGTAATTGTGGGGGTCGTCGATTTACATAACGCCTTTACGAAACATATTGAATGGGGAACGATTACGCTACTCATCGGTATGATGATTTTGGTGAACATTACGAGTAAATCAGGTGTCTTCCAATACGTTGCCATTAAAGCGGCAAAAGGAGCGCAAGGAAATCCAATTAAAATTTTAATTTCACTTTCCTTACTTACCGCGCTTGGCTCCGCATTTTTAGATAACGTTACAACTGTACTTCTTGTTGTTCCAGTTACTTTATCTATTACGCGCATACTGCAAGTAAATCCTGTTCCTTATTTACTTTCTGAAATTATTTTTTCAAACATTGGAGGAACAGCAACATTAATTGGTGATCCACCTAACATTATGATTGGTTCTGCAAATAAGCATTTAGACTTCAATGCTTTCCTATTGAATCTAGCACCAATTGTAATTATTATTATTGCAGTTACAGCGATAATACTTTACTTCATGTATCGCAAACAATTAATTGCCGATCCTGTACAAGTTAAAAAATTAATGAGCTTAGATGAAAAACAATACATTAAAGACCCAGTATTAATGAAAAAATCTTTAACGGTACTTGGACTTACGATTGTAGGTTTCATGACTCATTCTATTTTCCATATCGATGCCGCTATTATCGCCTTAACTGGTGCTACTGTACTTATGTTAATTGGTGTGAAAGAGCATGAAATTGAAGAAGTATTTGCAAGCGTAGAGTGGGTAACAATCTTCTTCTTCGCAGGGTTATTCGTACTTGTTGGAGGACTTATCGATATCGGTCTTATCAAAATGTTAGCTCAAAAAGTAATTGGTATAACAGGCGGAGATATTTCTTACGCATCCATCCTTATTTTATGGGTATCTGGTATCGCCTCTGCAACAATTGATAACATCCCATTCGTCGCAACAATGATTCCACTTATTAACGATATGGCAGTTGGGCTAGGCTTATCACCATCTGACGCACAAATCGATGTATTATGGTGGGCATTAGCACTAGGTGCTTGTCTGGGCGGAAACGGAACATTAATCGGAGCTTCTGCTAACGTAATCGTTGCAGGTATCGCGAGCCGCGAAGGACATAAATTTAGTTACATGGACTTCCTAAAAGTCGGTTTCCCAATTATGATCGTTTCATTAATCATTTCTCACATTTATATTTATTTACGCTACCTTATGTAGTAGAAAAAGCGCTCTGATAATCAGGGCGCTTTTTTACTTATAGCTACTTATCAACAAAAATGAAAAATCTACTCTTTATATCTCACCGGTTCATTTCGAATAATAAATAAGTGAATCGGTAAGAACACCGAAAATGTGATTACATGAATAATCGTAAATAATATAGAGTTCGTTCCGTATCTGTCTAAAATAGCGTAGATAAGATAAATGGACAATACAATCGATACAGCTGTTGCTAGTAAACTTATAATTGGTACGAAATTAAAAATGAAACATGCAACATATATGCCGAATACTTTCCACCCTGCTTCTTCTTTCAAAAAATCTGGTAATTTATCTTTCGCTAAGTCCCCCCACGTCTTACTATTCAAAAACGGAATAAACGCAAGCACCCCGTCCGTTGCACCATCATTTTTCGCCATCGAATAAAGTGCAAAAGCCGTTAACAAATATGAAATAATTGCCCAAATCAATATAACAAGAATAAACGCAAAACTAAGAGCAAAGAAACCTGCTAGTACGCCTTGATCCTCCATCTTATCCTCTCCTCTCTACTTTCAACATATTTCATTACATTGCAAGTTATGTTTTAAAATTTATCCAAACTCTTTGTATAATAAGAGAAGAAAGAGAATAAGAGAGGAGAAACACGTATGCATCCATTTGTAAAAGCATTACAAGAGCATTTTACAGCTCATCAAAATCTTGAAAAAGCAGAACCTATGGCTCGTTATATGAAAAATCACTTCCCATTTCTAGGTATTCAAACACCGGAAAGACGCCAATTATTAAAAGACATCATTCAAATACATACTCTCCCAGATAAAAGAGACTTCCAAATTATCGTACGTGAACTTTGGGACTTACCAGAACGTGAATTCCAAGCGGCTGCACTTGATATTATGCAAAAATATAAAAAGCATATAAACGAAACACATATCCCCTTCTTAGAAGAATTGATTGTAACAAAATCTTGGTGGGACACTGTCGATAGCATCGTACCTACATTTTTAGGTAATATCTTTTTACAACATCCAGAATTGATTTCTGCCTATATCCCAAAATGGATTGCATCAGATAACATTTGGTTACAACGTGCCACTATTTTATTCCAACTCAAATATAAACAAAAGATGGATGAAGAACTTCTTTTCTGGATTATTGGACAACTACATTCTTCAAAAGAATTTTTCATTCAAAAAGCAATTGGCTGGGTCCTTCGTGAATATGCAAAAACAAATCCGGATGTAGTTTGGGAATACGTGCAAAACAATGAGCTCGCTCCATTAAGTAAGCGCGAAGCAATTAAGCATATTAAACAAAATTACCGAATAAATAACGAAAAAATAGGCGAGACTCTATCATAGATAGACGCGTTCCTCTATTGAGATTTAAAAAAGAACGTGTTAGAATATGTTCATTATTATTAATATAAGTAGCGATGACGGACTTATAAGTACTTGCATAAAAAGCGATTCAGGGATAGTGAAAGCCTGAAGCCGCAAGGAAACGGCAGTCCTGAGCAATACATGATAAAGTGGATGCACCTTTTGTGTATCAACTAGGGTGGAACCGCGGGCAAACGCTCGTCCCTAGGCAAATAAGCCTTGGGATGAGCGTTTTTTTATGTTCTTTTTAGCATATACTGCTCGTTTCCAAAGTATCAGAGTATGTCATCGCCAATACGTTAACTTTCAAAAGGAGGATTTTCTTATGTATTCAATGGAACAAGTTGTAAACTTAGCGAAACATCGCGGTTTTGTTTTCCCTGGTTCTGAAATTTACGGTGGTCTTGCAAACACTTGGGATTACGGTCCACTTGGAATCGAATTAAAAAATAATGTTAAAAAAGCTTGGTGGAAAAAATTCATTCAAGAATCTCCACACAACGTTGGTTTAGACGCAGCTATTTTAATGAACCCTAAAACTTGGATCGCTTCTGGTCACGTTGGTAACTTCAACGATCCAATGATCGACTGTAAAAAATGTAAAGCTCGTCACCGTGCTGACAAATTAATTGAGGATGCTTTAGATGCAAAAGGCATCGAAATGGTTGTTGACGGTCTTACTTTCGACCAAATGGCTGACTTAATGAAAGAACATGAAGTAAAATGTCCTGATTGCGGTAGTGAAGAATTTACTGAAATCCGTCAGTTCAACTTAATGTTTAAAACATTCCAAGGTGTTACAGAGTCTAGCACAAACGAAATCTTCCTTCGTCCTGAAACAGCACAAGGTATTTTCGTAAACTTCAAAAACGTTCAACGCTCTATGCGTAAAAAGCTTCCATTTGGTATCGGCCAAATCGGTAAGAGTTTCCGTAACGAAATCACGCCTGGTAACTTCACATTCCGTACACGTGAATTCGAACAAATGGAACTTGAATTCTTCTGTAAGCCTGGTGAAGATTTAGAGTGGTTCGCATTCTGGCGTGAAACTTGTAAAAACTGGTTACTTTCACTTGGTATGTCTGAAGAGAGCATACGTCTTCGTGACCACGGTGAAGAAGAGTTATCTCACTACAGTAATGCAACAACTGACATTGAATTCAAATTCCCATTCGGTTGGGGCGAACTTTGGGGCGTTGCATCTCGTACAGACTTCGACTTAAAACGTCACATGGAACACTCAAACGAAGACTTTAACTATATCGATCCACAAACGAATGAGCGTTACGTACCATACTGCATCGAGCCATCTTTAGGCGCAGACCGCGTAACATTAGCATTCTTATGTGATGCATATGAAGAAGAGCAATTAGAAAACGATTCTCGTACAGTTCTTCGTTTCCACCCTGCTTTAGCACCATACAAAGCAGCTATCTTACCATTATCTAAAAAGCTATCTGAAGGTGCTACTGAAGTATTCGCAGAATTAGCTAAAGACTTCATGGTAGACTTTGATGAAACTGGTTCTATCGGTAAACGTTACCGTCGTCAAGACGAAATCGGTACACCATTCTGTATCACATACGACTTCGACTCAGTTGAAGACAAAGCTGTTACAGTACGTGACCGTGACACAATGGAACAAGTTCGTATGCCAATTAGCGAACTAAAAGGTTTCTTAGAGAAGAAAATTCAGTTCTAATTATAAGAAAAAGAGGCTGCTCATAAGAGCGCCTCTTTTTTATTTTTCACGTTTTTCTTTAATTGCTACTGTACATCTTGATATACATAGTAAATCATCATTTTCATCAATAATGCGAATATCCCAAACCATTGTCGATTGTCCTCTATGTATTGGTGTTCCAATCGCTGTTACAATTCCATCTTTCTTTGAGCGAATGTGGTTCGCATTAATTTCTAATCCGAAACAAATACATTTTTCTTGATCAATTAAATTATATGAACCAACACTTGCCACTGTTTCTGCTAATGCAACCGATGCACCACCATGTAAAAATCCAAATGGCTGATGCGTACGCTCATCAACGGGCATCGTAGCAACCACCTTGTCTTCTGTCATCTCTAACAACTCAATTCCAAGTGAATCCATTAAAGTTTTTGCCATATCGCTTCCCCCTTCTCTTACTTTAATTAAATGTATAATTTTACCTATTTATTTTCAAACTACTTATAACACATATATAAGGAGGCTTCACCTAAATGAAACAGAAACTTTGTATATTACTGCTTATGTTCTCCTTGCTGACTATTGTACCAAATTGTGCAATAACAGCCAAAGCATCTAACCTGACAATCGATGTTAAGACTGTAACACAAAAAGGTAAGAAACCTTATATAGAATATCAAATAAATAGGCCTTCTTTTCACAACTTTTCTGACTCTAAATTTCAAAATAAACTCAATTTATACTACAAAAAATCCACTGACAAATTTAAAAACAAATTAGAAAAAGAAGCAAAAAAATATTATAAAGAGACAGAAGGATCTAGTACACCATTTCATCCGTACGTAGCAAATGTTGATTATAAAGTCTCTTTAAACAAACCACCTTTTCTTAGCCTATATGTGAATTACTATCAATATACTGGCGGAGCACACGGTCTTTATACGTGGAAGGCAAATACATTCGATTTAAACGAAAAAAAGGTACTGCACTTAGACGATTTATTTCAACAAAAGGATAAATATAAAGATGTAATCCGTGCGGAGATTGTACGACAAATTAAACAAAATGAAAGCATTTATTTTCCTGATGCAACTGAAAAAGTAATGAGTATGAAAAAATTCCACTTCTTTTTAGAGCCAGACAATCTCGTCATTTATTTCCCTTTATATGAGATTGCTCCCTATTCAAGTGGAATTCCGCAATTTCGTATTCCATATACGTTGCTAAGAGACTATTTAAAGCCTTCTTATCAAAATATTTTGATTGACAACAAGTAAATATTTTCGCTACGATAATGTTAACCTAAAAACAACAGGAGGTTAACATTATGAGAAGATTTCATGTTTTAGATTTAGCATTAGCTGCCATGTTCGTTGCTCTTATGGCAATCGGTGCAAATATTGTATCTTGGGCACCATTCCTTCAAGTAGCAGGCATCCCATTATCTATGCAACCATTTTTCGCAATTTTAGCAGGTCTTCTTCTTGGAAGTAGACTTGGTGCCTTATCCATGACTGTATATATGCTCGTTGGCGTAGCCAGCGCACCAATCTTCGCTAACTTCAAAGCTGGATTTGGAGCACTTTTAGATCCTACTGGTGGTTTTATTATCGCATTTATTATCGTTGCTTACGTATCCGGAAAACTAGTAGAACAAAAAGAAAGACCAACATTCATTACATTTGCAGTTGCCTCTTTCACAGGAATTATTTTAACTTATATAATCGGTACTACTTACATGTACGGGGCAGTCAATCTCTTTATGGGCGGTAATATGAGCTATAAAGCTGCTTGGATGATTATGATGTGGTTCGCAGTAAAAGATATTGCATTTACAATTATCGGTGCTATTATCGCACCTCGCATATATTATGCTGTGCGTCGTTCTGCTTATCAGCATTCTCATTCGACGATTTCATAATAAAAAAATGAGTTATTTCAGTATACTGAAATAACTCATTTTTTATTATGACTCTTGATTCGCTTGTTCTTCTAAAATTTTCTTCATCATCGCAACCATGTCATCACGTAATTCTGGGTGTTGCAGAGCCATTTCGATTGTCGTTTGAACGAATCCTAGCTTTTCACCTACGTCGTAGCGCTTTCCTTCGAAATCGTAGGCAAATACACGTTGGATTTCATTTAAGCTTTGGATTGCATCTGTTAACTGAATTTCACCACCAGCACCGACATGTTGCTGTTCTAAGAACATAAAGATTTCAGGCGTTAAAATGTAGCGCCCCATAATTGCTAAGTTTGAAGGAGCTGTACCTTGTGCTGGTTTCTCAACGAAATTGCGAACTTGGTAACGACGACCTTCTTGTTCTAATGGATCGATAATTCCATAGCGATGTGTTTCCGACTCTGGAACAGTTTGTACACCAATAACAGAAGAAAGTGTTTTTTCATACTCATCCATTAATTGACGTAAACATGGTTTCTCAGCTTGGACAATATCATCACCTAGTAACACTGCAAATGGCTCATCACCAATGAATTTACGTGCACACCAAACAGCATGTCCTAGTCCCTTCGGCTCTTTTTGACGGATGTAATGAATATCTACCATTTTTGAAGAAGCTTGTACTTTTTCAAGCAACTCATATTTTTTCTTCTCTAATAAGTTTTGTTCTAGTTCAAATGCGTTATCAAAATGATCTTCGATAGAGCGCTTTGTTTTACCAGTAACAATAATAATATCTTCGATTCCCGATTTCACTGCTTCTTCTACAATGTATTGAATCGTTGGTTTATCTACTATCGGTAACATTTCTTTCGGCATTGCTTTCGTTGCTGGTAAAAAACGTGTTCCTAATCCAGCTGCTGGGATTATCGCTTTTCTTACTTTTTTCATCACAAAATACCCTCTCTCCTGTCGGAATCAATAGCAAGCATTTCCTACATAAAACAAAAGGGAGATTTCGCTCCCTTTTGTTCCTTACTACTTAAAATTACTTTGTATTATAAACGATTCATAATGTCTTCTTTAATAGTAAGTAACTTTTGTTCACTATTTTGTAAAGAACTATCTTTCACACCAAAGTAAAACTTAATCTTCGGCTCAGTTCCAGATGGACGTAGGCAGAACCATGAACCATCCTCTAATTGATATTTTAACACATTTGATTTCGGTAAGTGAATCTCTTCTTTATGTCCATCTTGTAAAGATGTAACAACGCTCGCTTTATAGTCTTCAACTGCTACGACTGTTAAGCCCGCCACTTCTTTCGGAGGATTCTCACGGAACTTTGCCATCATCTCTTGGATTTTTTCCGCTCCATCTTTTCCTTTTAACGTTAACGATACAAGGTCTTCACGGAAGAAGCCGTACTTCTCAAATACTTCTAATAGACCGTCATATAACGTTTTCCCTTGTGATTTGTAGTATGCAGCTACTTCACATGCAAATAGAACAGATTGTACTGCATCTTTATCACGGCAGAATGGGCGGATTAAATAACCATAGCTTTCCTCATAACCGAATTGGAATTCATATTGTCCACTTTCTTCATACTGTCTAATTTTCTCACCGATAAATTTAAATCCAGTTAGCGTATCAACTGTATCTAAACCGTATGCTTTTGCAATTGTACGACCAATTTCAGACGTTACGATTGTTTTTAATACGACACCGTTCTCTGGAAGCGTTCCGTTTTCTTTCTTTTGAGATAGTAAGTAATCAAGCATTAATGCACCTGTTTGGTTTCCTGTTAATACTTGGAACTCACCATTATGATTACGCACTGCTACACCAAGGCGGTCTGCGTCAGGATCAGTTGCGATTAATACATCTGCGCCTACCTTTTCACCGTCACGTATTGCATACTCAAACGCTGCGTGCTCTTCTGGGTTCGGTGATTTTACTGTAGAGAAGTTTGGATCTGGTAACTCTTGTTCTTTTACAACTGTTACATCTGTAAATCCAACTTCTTTTAAACCACGGCGTACAGAAATATTTGATGTTCCGTGTAATGGTGTAAAGACGATTTTTAAGTCTTTGCCGACCTTTTCCACCATTTCTTTATTAATGATGACATTGTTCAATTCTGCAGCATATGCATCATCTACTTCTTGTCCAATAATATGTAATAAACCGTCAGTTTTTAATTGCTCTACATCAGCGACTTCAACTGTTAATTCATCTTCTACTGCATTTACGTAGCTAATTAACTCATCTGCCTCTTTTGGAGGTAACTGTCCACCATCTTCACCGTATACTTTGTATCCGTTATATTCAGGCGGATTATGGCTTGCCGTAAGAACGATTCCACTTACTGTATGTAAATGACGAACTGCGAAAGAAAGTACTGGCGTTGGACGTAAGCTTTCAAACACATATGTTGTGATACCACGTGCACCAAGTGTAGCAGCAACTTCCATTGCAAACTCAGGTGATTTATGACGAGAATCATAGGCTACAACAACACCGCGTTTTTTCGCTTCCTCACCTAACTTTTCGATAAAGCTTGCTAATCCTTTTGTTGCTTTACGAACTGTATATACATTTAAACGGTTCGTACCAGCACCAAGTTCACCACGCATACCACCTGTGCCAAACTCTAGATTTTTATAAAAGCTATCCTCGATTTTCTTCTCATCTTGCTTCATATTTTCTAGCTGTTCTTTTAATTCTGCATCTAATTGTGCGTAAGAAAGCCAGCGACTAAATTCTTGTTTCCAATTCATTCTTCTCTCTCCTCTCGCTCGTCATACCTTTATTATATGAAAAAAACATGCTGTATCTCAATATTTTATAAAATCTAACAGGATTTTACTAGGAATATTTGTATACACTATTGTTAAATACTCCACTAAAGGGAATGAGGATTATGCACGAATGGGGCTTGTCAGAAGAGCTCAAAATACAAACAAAGCAAATGATTGAAATTGCTGAAAAAGAACTATCGATTATGAGGAACGCAATCGATAAAGAAGACGAATGTATTTTATGCAAAATGGAAGATATTCATCATATGTTAGCAAATGTACAAACATTGGCAGCTACATACTATATTCAGGCATATTTATCACCTTATACGGAAAGTTCATCTTTTATTACGACAGCTATCCAACATTTAAGCGCCAGAAAACATGGTGCTCTTATCGTCGTGGAACGAAACGAGACGCTTGAAGCTCTCATTCAAACTGGAACGACATTAAACGCTCATTTAACTGCGCCATTACTCGAATCAATATTTTATCCAGGTAATCCTCTTCATGACGGTGCCGTTCTCGTAAAAAATAATCATATTGTCTCAGCTGCTAATATTCTTCCTTTAACGAAAAGTACAGAAGTTGATCCTGAGCTAGGAACACGTCACAGAGCTGCAATTGGCTTATCAGAAAAGAGTGATGCACTTATATTAGTTGTCTCTGAAGAAACGGGCCGTACTTCTTTTGCTTTAAATGGGGTTTTGTATACGATTTCTTTATAAACACATTTTTCAACAGCGTAGTGACAAACGAAGTTATATCCAATTACCAACAAATGGTTCTACTATACCAATAAAAAAAGGCTGCCTCAAAAATTTGAGACAGCCTTTTCTTCAAAAAATTATTCTTCTCCAAAACGCTCCACAAGTGTTGCAAGTGTACGTACCATTGCGCCAGTTGCTCCAGCTGGACCTAAGTCGTGCGCACCTTTTGTTTCTGATGTTCCAGCGATATCTAAGTGTACCCATGGTGTATCTTCAGCGAATTCGCCTAGGAATGTACCTGCCATAACCGCATGTCCTTCACGGCCTGGTGAGTTATTTAAATCAGCAAACTTACTGTTTCTCACACGTTCTTTATCACGATCAAAAATCGGTAGTTGCCAAATTGGCTCATCTGTTTCCATAGAAGCCTCTAGCACTTGCTCAAATAACTCTTCATTATTTGTCATTGCGCCTGTCGTATAGTTTCCAAGTGCAACAATTACACCGCCTGTTAATGTTGCAACATCAACAAGGTAGTTTGCACCAAGTTTTTTCGCATACGTAATACCGTCAGCTAAAGCTAGACGACCTTCTGCATCCGT
Source organism: Bacillus sp. FSL K6-0073 (assembly GCF_038006085.1). Classification (NCBI taxonomy): domain Bacteria; kingdom Bacillati; phylum Bacillota; class Bacilli; order Caryophanales; family Bacillaceae; genus Bacillus; species Bacillus sp. FSL K6-0073. Next base: position 4,890,039 of record NZ_JBBOUN010000001.1, read on the forward strand.
ATTTAATACTTCAATTGTTTTTCCGCTCATAGATGTGATTACATCGTCTGGCTTAAATGCCGTACCACTTACAACGTTATCAGTTGAAGGAATAACAGCGATCACATTTTGTTCTGGGCGAAGTTCACCGATAATTTCCATCGCACCTAATACAGCAGCTGCACCGCCCATATCACCTTTCATACCAACCATGCCTTCACGTGGTTTTAAAGAATAACCACCTGTATCGTATGTAATACCTTTTCCAACGAACCCAATGACATCTCTCCACTCTTCTTTTCCTTTATAAATAAGAGCGATCATTTTTGGTGGCTCTACACTACCTTGGTTTACTGCAAGTAACGCACCCATACCAAGGTCTTCCATCTCTTCTTTCTCAAGAACTTTATAGTCCATATCATACTTCTCCGCTAATTCAACAGCATACTCAGCAAGCTTTGTCGCTGTTAATACGTTTGGCGGCATATTTACAAGTGTACGAGCTGAATTTGTTGCACGTCCATGTACGTAGCCAACTGTTAATGCTGCTTCAATTTCTTGTGCATCTTCCGCTGTAATAGCCGTGAACTTCTCTAACTCTACACGATCCTTTTTATCTGATTTATACGTTTGTAACTCATATGTACCAAGGCCTTGTACCTCTGCCGCAATATGAGCGACATCAATCGCGTCTAATTTCTCTGTTACGAAAGAATCAAGTAAGATTGCTGCATCTTGTACTTTTGCTGCTTGCAGTGTTTTAAACGCCTTACCAAGAGCCGCACGTAACGTTTCTGTCGCGTAAGATTCTTTCTTTCCTAAACCAACAAAGTAATAACGTTTCACATTTGTTTTCCCTAAGCTATATACTTTCGAAATGGCCTTTTTCTTCGTAGATAATTCTTTCTCTTCTAGTAAAACTTGTAATTGCCCTTCAAACGCTTTGTCCAGTTCTTGTACAAAACTACTCATTTTCTCTTCTTCAAATAAAGCAACAATTACCGCTTCATGACCTGCTAATTCTTTTTGTACTTGAAACATGTTCAGACCCCCTAAATTTCTCTACCACCATTATAACTTTATTTTCGATAAAATGCGATAATTCTAACTACAGTTATATGGCGTGTAAAATCGCAGATCCAAAATCTCCTCTATCATGAAATAAGCCAAGAAAAAAGTCTAGCGTAATTACGACTAGACTATCTTTGATTTAAATATTGACCACGAAACACTTGCATCGTTTCGTCTTGATTTAACATCGTTAACTCTTCTTCTGTAAACTTACCATTTCCTACTTTTACTACGTACACATTTACTTTTTTCTTACCCCATTGGCTATAAACATCTTTCACCGTATCATAATATAGATCAAGACGGTTTCCTTTTATTGCGCCGCCCTTATCAGCTACTACACCATACCCGTAACCTGGCACGAAGAGAATTGTTCCAATCGGGAATACGCGTAAGTCCGCAGCAATTGTGGAATATAAATCCCTTTTCACTTTGACACCTGAATATGTAATACCATACTCTGGATGCCCTGGCCTCTTACCAGTTGACTCAATCCCCGATGTATAACCTGTTGCAGTCATTTCAATTGAACGATATTTAGACCAGTCGTTTGCCTGCTCTAAAGCATTTATCACTTCTTTACTCGGAGCAACATTTCTCTTAACTTCTGCTGCATGTACTTCTTTTGCACTCATTCCTTCATATATCTTTACAATCTCTAATAAAGAAACTCCTGTGAAAGCATTCCATGTTACGCATAATGCAATTGCAAGTAAACAAGTCATCATAATGCGAATACAATATCGTTTTAACATTTTTATATTCCACACTCCTTCATCGTTAATCATTCCCTATACGATGAAGGAATATGCAAAAAAAATAATCTCCAACTTAATTGGAGATTAAAACATTTGATATCCGCTTTTCCGAAGTTTCTTGATTACGACTCCTGCTAAAGCAGCCCCTACTAATCCAGTAGATAGAATAAATACGTCTGCTTGTCCTAAGTGCGATACACTTGTCCCAAATGAAGAAAATGTTTCTTTCGGTTTTGAAAAATAATCCCACATACTCGCTTTATTAATAATAAGCATACAAACAATCGGATACACAATAACCATTACCCAAGTAGCTCGCAAAATCATGTTGAGTAAAAATCCAATTCCAAAGAACAAAATAAAGAATAACATCATTGAAATAAGTAGTACCGGTATACTCACTCTTTTCCCCTCTCCTTCGCACGTGCCGTAAATACGTGATAAGCTGTATAACCAAATGGTTCACCTGGATTTAATGTTTTGTCCACTTCAAGATGTAGTTCTGATCTTCCTTCTAACAAATATTTAATAAGCACAGACGTATTCGGATCGTCTACAATCTTATCCGGATGTAAGAACGCCACTTCAGACAATTCTTTCTCCTGTACAATAATATTTTCTCCTTCAGGTTCCAAAAGGAAAATAATCATATTATCACTAATCTCATTACGAATAACACCCGATCGAACACCAATAATCCCCTTCACATGAGCGACAATGCCTGTCTCTTCTAACACTTCGCGTTTCACAGCTTCATCAACCGTCTCACCTTCATTTACAAAACCAGCCGGTAAAGACCATTTCCCTTTTAATCCACTGTATTTCTTCTTAACAAATAGCCACCTACCATCTTTTGTAGCTACTAAACCACTAACAGCTAGCCATACCTTCCCTCGTTTCTCCATGATGTAATAACCTCCTCCATCAGAACGGACAGAATATTCTTTCTTTTTTTATATATTATACTATATTTTTAATATGAAAAAAGCAGAAACAGCTCTTAGCCGTTTCTGCTTTTTCTACTATATATTAAAAGAACTTTAATTTACCTTTTTTAAGAACTAATAAAGGTCCACCTAATAAGAATAGGTAACGGTTATCGATTACTTTCTTCATGAAGGAAGCTTTCCAACCTGTTAACTTTTTACCCATAACAACGCCCATTGCATCGTCATGACCTAAAGAACATACAGATCCTTTATTATCGAATGCGAATTTCTTCATTTCGCCCTTGCCACGAACTAATACAGTTAAGTTGTGTGCAATATTGTAACCTTGTTGAATTGCAATTTGTGCTGTTGGTGGGTAAGGACGATTAATTTCTTCATTAATGATTAACGCTGCGTCACCAACCATGAATACATCTTCGTATCCTGGAGCGTGCATGTACTCATCAACTTTTACACGTCCGCGCATTGCTTCAAAGCCAGACTCTTCCACAATACCATTACCACGAACACCTGCAGCCCAAACTACTGTTTCAGACTTAATTAATTCAGTGTCATCGCCATTCGCAACGATAATACCTTCTTCAGTTGCTTCTTTAATTGCTGTACCGATGCGGAATTCTACACCTTTTTTCTCAAGTTGTTTTACAGCGTATTCTACTAACGCTGGATCGAAACCTGGAAGTGCTGTTGGAGCAGCTTCTACACAGATGATACGTGCTTTTTCACGTGGTACATTATACTCTTTGCAAAGTTCAGGAACACGGTTTGCAAGCTCACCTACGTACTCGATACCAGTAAATCCAGCACCACCAACAACGATTGTTACTAACTCATCGCGTTGTTCAGTTGCATATTTAGAGAAACTAGCTTCCATATGCTCACGAATTTCACGAGTTGCATTAATGTTAGCAATTGAGAATGCATGCTCTTTTAATCCTGTAATTCCGAATGTTTCTGATTCGAAACCAAGACCAATTACTAAGTAATCATACTCTAACTCGCCATCTTTTAAGATAATGCGTTTTTCAGCAGCTTTAATTTCTACTACTGTGTCTTGTACAAAGTTCACTTTATTTGTATCAATAACGTCTTGAATATCTAGACAGATTTTTTCATCTTGTAATGTACCAGCTGCGCTCTCATGTAACCAAGTCGCTTGGTAGTGATAGCTGTTGTTGTTTACTAGCGTAATTTCAGCTTCATTTACAGATAATGCTTTTTGCAGACGAACAGTCGTAATCATCCCGCCATAACCTGCACCTAAAACTACGATTTTTGGAGTCTTCACCAAATCACAACCCTTTTCTTTATATAATAGTAATGAAAAATAATACCAAGTACTAAAAACTCTATTTGTCAAGAATGTGGAATTTATCACATTCTATATCATAACAAAACGCAGTCAAAAAATCGTACGAATTTTGTCATAGAAATTTAACATAATACTTCCCTATATTAGTCGGTTTTATTCCAGAATTCAAGCGTCTGGAGAATTATCAATATTTTAAAATAACATAGCGTTTTCAAGGGTTTTTTAGCCTTTTTTTCATGTATTTTCCTTTCTGTATATTTTATACAATAAAAAAGAACCTATGCGAAAACTTACACACAATTCAGTCGTTTTCAGAAGTATTATGAACTCAAATATGCTATCATTTATTTGAAAGTATCATCATTTGCAGGATTTTCGTGTACATATGAACAATATATGAAATCAATATCAAAATTCCATCTATAGGGGGAATGAAAGTGGCAGAAAATCAAAAAGTTTACGACATAACAATTATTGGTGGTGGTCCAACGGGACTGTTCACAGCATTTTATGGCGGTATGAGACAAGCAAGTGTAAAAATCATTGAAAGCTTACCTCAACTTGGCGGACAATTATCCGCACTCTACCCTGAAAAATACATTTATGATGTGGCTGGATTTCCAAAAGTGCGCGCACAAGAATTAGTTGATAACTTAAAAGAGCAAATGAAGAAATTTGACCCAACTGTTTGTTTAGAAGAAGCTGTCGATACGCTTGAGAAACAAGCTGACGGTATATTTAAACTTGTTACGAATAAGCAAACTCACTATTCTAAATCAGTTATTATTACTGCTGGCAATGGTGCTTTCCAACCACGCCGCTTAGAATTAGAAGGTACAGCGAAATACGAAAAGAAAAACTTACATTATTTCGTTGATGATATGAATAAATTTGCTGGTAAGCGCGTCGTAGTATTTGGCGGTGGCGACTCAGCAGTAGACTGGACAATGATGTTAGAACCGATCGCTGAAAAAGTTACAATCGTTCATCGTCGTGATAAATTCCGTGCGCATGAACATAGCGTAGAAAGCTTAATGAATTCTCGTGCAGAAGTAAGTACACCATACGTTCCAGTAGAACTCATTGGTGATGATAAGATTGAACAAGTCGTTCTTCAACATGTAAAAACGGAGGAAAAAATTATCATCGATGTTGATGACGTAATCGTAAACTACGGCTTCGTTTCTTCTCTTGGCCCAATTAAAAACTGGGGCCTAGATATACAAAAAAACAGCATCCTTGTAAATTCAAAAATGGAAACAAATATTCCTGGCATTTACGCTGCTGGTGACATTTGTACATATGAAGGAAAAGTAAAACTTATCGCTTGTGGATTTGGCGAAGCACCGACAGCAGTAAACAATGCAAAAGCTTACTTCGATCCAAATGCAAAACTTCAACCGATGCATAGCTCAAGTATGTTTTAATATGCAAAAATAAAGCTCCTTCCATACGTGGAAGGAGCTTTCCTTTTATATAACATAAAAGCACACTGAGTCCAATAAACTATCGAACTCAGTGTGCTTTTCGTCTAAAAAATTATTGTTTTCTTCTTCTACCTAATACGAATAATACTCCGCCAACTAAGAATGAAATTCCCGCACCAACTGACATCATCCATGAATGTGCTGCCCCTGTTTTCGGTAATTCTTTTTCTACTTTTACTTGCGGTTCTTTAATTAACTTTTCCAGTCTTACTTCCGGTTTCTCCGGTTTCACTTCTGGTTTCTTCAGATCTTTCGGCTCTTCCGGCTTCACTTCTGGTTCTTTTGGTTCTTTCGGATCCTCCGGTTTCACTTCTGGTTCTTTCGGCTCTTCCGGCTTCACTTCTGGTTCCTTCGGCTCTTTCGGTTCCTCCGGTTTCACTTCTGGTTCCTTCGGCTCTTTCGGTTCCTCCGGTTTCACTTCTGGTTCCTTCGGCTCTTTCGGCTCTTCCGGCTTCACTTCTGGTTCCTTCGGCTCTTTCGGTTCCTCCGGTTTCACTTCTGGTTCCTTCGGCTCTTTCGGTTCCTCCGGTTTCACTTCTGGTTCCTTCGGCTCTTTCGGTTCTTCCGGCTTCACTTCTGGTTCTTTTGGTTCTTTCGGATCCTCCGGTTTCACTTCTGGTTCTTTCGGCTCTTCCGGTTTCACTTCTGGTTCCTTCGGTTCTTTCGGTTCTTTCGGCTCTTCCGGCTTCACTTCTGGTTCCTTCGGTTCTTTCGGCTCTTCCGGCTTCACTTCTGGTTCCTTCGGTTCTTTCGGCTCTTCCGGCTTCACTTCTGGTTCCTTCGGTTCTTTCGGCTCTTCCGGCTTCACTTCTGGTTCCTTCGGTTCTTTCGGCTCTTCCGGCTTCACTTCTGGTTCCTTCGGTTCTTTCGGCTCTTCCGGCTTCACTTCTGGTTCCTTCGGTTCTTCTGGTATCTTAAGATCTTCTTTTGTTTTCGGTAAAATTGTAACTGTAGGCTCAAGTGGTGGATTTATTTTATCGTCCACTACCGCTCTATTTGTTATCCCTTTACTTGGTGCTGCTTTTACCTTCACTTTAAAAATAATACTACGTTCTTTCGTATCTGTAATTTCTAGATACTTTGCTATTACTTTTCCAAACTCCATTTTTAACTCTATTGGATTTGGTTCAGCCCCTTCAAATCTAATGCTATCTTGCACGTACTCTAAACCGGCTGGAATTTCATCTTCTACCTTTACCTCTGCTAGTTTACCGTTTTCTACCGTATTTTTGAAACTAATTCGGTATTCTACTTCTTCTCCTAGCTTCGGTTCTTTATTATTTACTGTCTTCGTCGCTTTTAACTTACCATCTTTATATTCTGGCTTTATTGTCGCTGTCGGTTCCATAACTGGATGATTTGGATCATCTACATGAATGATCGCTTTATTTGTTATTTCCTCTCCAACTTTTACTGATTCTTTTACCTTTACTTTAAAGATGATACTTCTTTCTTTCGTATCCGTAATTTCTGGATACTTCACTGTTACTTTTCCATTCTCGACTTTAAGTTCTGTTGGTACAGGCTTATCACCTACGGCCTCCAGACTTTCTTTCACATACTCTAAACCAGACGGAATTTCATCTTCAATCTTTACATCAACTAACTTCCCGCCATCTACTGTGCCGTTAAAAGTAATTCGATATTCGATTTCTTCCCCTAGCTTTGGTTCATGGTTACTTACTTCTTTCCTTGCCTCTAGTTTCCCATCTTTATATTGAGGTGTAATTGGTATAAGTGACTCAACTGGTGGATTTGTCGGATTATTATCATCCACAACCGCCTTGTTTATAATTTCTTTTCCTACTTGTACCGTTTCTTGTACTTTCACTTTAAAGATGATACTTCTTTTTTTCGTATCCGTAATTTCTGGATACTTTGCTATTACTTTTCCATTCTCAACTTTAAGTTCTACTGGATTTGGTTCCGGCCCATCAGACTTTATACTATCCTGTACGTATTCTAAACCAGCTGGAATTTCGTCCTCTACTTTTACCTCAGTTAGTTTGCCGTTTTCTACCGTATTTTCAAAACTAATTCGATATTCTACTTCTTCTCCTAACTTCGGTTCATGGTTACTCACAGTCTTTTCAGCTTGTAATACACCCTCTTTATGTTGAGGTTGTATCGCGACATTCGGTTTCTCTGGTGGATTTATAGTATCTTCCACAACCGCCGTATTCACAATCGCTTCGCCAATTTTAGCTTTTTCTTTCACTTTCGCTTTAAAGACGATACTTCTTTCTTTCGTATCCGTAATTTCTGGATATTCTGCGAGTACTGTGCCGTTTTTCACTTTTACATGCAACGGTTTTGGATTATCCCCCTCAGCTCTTTCGCTACCTTCTACAAACTCTAAACTGTTTGGTAATTCATCCTTAATTTTCACCTTCGCTAATTTTCCGTGCTCAACTACGTTACGGAACGTAATTCGATACTCTACTTCTTCTCCTAATTTTGGAGCTGGGTTATTTACTGTTTTCTCAGCTTTTATTTTTCCATTCTTATACTCCGGTGTAATAATCGCTTCTGGTTTTTGCGGAGGATTCTTCGGATTATCATCATCCACAATTGCCGTATTCACGATTTTCTTCCCGACTTTTACTGCTTCTGTTACTTTTACCTTAAAGATAATGCTACGCTCAGCTGTATCAGTAATATTTTCATACTTCGCTGTAATTTTTCCAGCTTCTTCTTTTAACTCTACCGGATTTGGTTCATTACCTTCTGCTTTTAAACTATCCTTCACATACTCTAATCCATTTGGTAGTTGATCCTCAATTTTCACTTCTGCTAGTTTTCCGTTTTCTACCGTATTTTTAAAACTAATTCGGTACTCTACTTCTTCTCCTAGCTTTGGATCTTTTTTACTTACCTTTTTATTAGCTTTAAATTTACCATCTTTATGCTGCGGTGTAATATCTACTTCTGGTCGCTCTGGTGGATTTTTTGTATCATCAACAATTGCTTTATTTACAATTGCCTTGTCCACTTCAACGGAATCTTTCACCTTCACTTTAAAGATAATGCTTCTTTCTTTCATGTCAGTGATATTTTCATACTTCGCACTAACCTTACCAGCTTCTTCTTTCAACTCTACTGGGGACGGCTTATCACCTTCTGCTTTTAGACTATCTTTCACATACTCTAAACCAAACGGAATTTCATCCTCAATTTTAACCTCTGCCAGTTTTCCATCTTTCACCGTATTATTAAATGAAATTCGATATTCGATTTCTTCACCTAGCTTCGGTTTATGATTATTCACCTTTTTATGAGCAGCAATTTTACCATCTTTATATTGTGGTGTAATTTTTGCTGTCGGATCAATTACTGGATGGTTCGGATCATCAACATGGATAATCGCTTTATTTGTAATGTCCTTCCCTATTGTAACCGAATCTTTTACATTCACTTTAAAGACAATACTTCTTTCTTGCGTATCCATAATCTCTGAATACTTTGCCATTACCTTGCCATTTTCTACTTTCAACTCCACTGGTTTTGGCTCTTCACCTTCAGCTTTTTCGCTTCCTTCTACAAACTCTAATCCAGCTGGAATTTCATCTTCTATTTTTACCTCTGCTAGTTTTCCATCTTTCACCGTGTTATTAAAAATAATTCGATATTCGATTTCCTCACCTAACTTCGGTTCATGGTTACTTACTTCTTTTCTTGCCTCAATTTTACCATCTTTATACTGTGGTGTAATCGGTACATAAGGCTCTTCTGGCAGATTCTTTGTATCATCCACAATTGCCTCATTTACGATTTCTTCCCCCACTTTTGCGCTTTCTTTTACCTTCGCTTTAAAGACAATGCTTCTTTCCTCTGTATCTGTAATAGCTGGATATTTTGCCATTACCTTATTATTTTTCACATGTAGCTCTACTGGTTTCGGTTTAGAACCTTCTGCCGTGATACTGCCTTCCACATACTCTAAACCATTTGGTAATGCATCCTTTATATTTACCTCTGCTAGTTTTCCGTTTTCTACCGTGTTTTTAAAACTAATTCGGTATTCTACTTCTTCTCCTAGTTTCGGTTTATGATTATTCGCCACTTTCTGCGCAGCAATTTTACCATCTTTATATTGCGAAGTAATTTCCACATGAGGCTCTTCGGGCTCATTTTTTGTATCTACTACGATTGCTTTATTAACAATCTCCTTGTCTATTTCTGCCTCTTCTTTTACTCTCACTTTAAAGATAATACTTCTTTCTTTTGTATCCATAATTTCTAGATACTTTGCCATTACCTTACCGTTTTCAAATTTCAATTCTACCGGACTAGGCTTAGATCCTTCTGCTTGTAAACTGTTCTCTACATACTCTAATCCAGCTGGAATTTCATCTTCTACTTTAACCTCTACTAGTTTTCCGTTTTCTACCGTATTTTTAAAACTAATTCGGTATTCTATTTCTTCTCCTAATTTCGGTTTTTTATTGTTTACAAATTTCTCTGCTTTAAGCTTACCGTCTTTATATTCTGGCATAATTGTTACTTCTGAAGTTGTTGGATCTTTTGTATCATCAACAACTACTTTATTGACAAGGCCTTCACCAACTTTAAATTCTTCTTTTACTTTCGCTTTAAAGACGATACTTCTTTCTTCTGTATCCGTAATCTCTGGATATTTGGCGATTACTTTTCCATCTTTCACTTTCAGTTCTACTGGATCCGGCTTAGTACCTTCCGCTCGTAAACTATCTTTCACATACTCTAATCCATTTGGTAAATTATCTTCTATTTTTACCTCTGCTAGCTTTCCGTTTTCTACCGTGTTTTTAAAACTAATTCGGTATTCTACTTCTTCTCCTAACTTCGGCGTTTCATTATTTACCGTCTTCTTCGCTTCCACTTTTCCGTCTTTATGCTGCGGAGTAATTTCTGCCATCGGTGTTTCTGGTTCATTTTTCGTATCATCAACAATTGCTTTGTTAACGATTTTTTTACCGACTTTCACTTCTTCCTTTACTTTCACTTTAAAAGTGATACTTCTTTCTTCTGTGTCCGTAATCTCTGGATACTTCGCCATTACCTTACCATTTTCCATTTTCAATTCTACTGGATCCGGCTTAGTACCTTCTGCTTTCACACTGTTTTCTACATACTCTAAACCTTCTGGTAAAGTATCTTCTATTTTTACCTCTGCTAGTTTTCCGTCTTCTACCGTGTTTTTAAAACTAATTCGGTATTCTACTTCTTCTCCTAACTTCGGCGTTTCATTATTTACCGTCTTCTTCGCTTTCACTTTTCCGTCTTTATGTTGCGGAATAATTTCTGCTGTCGGTGTTTCTGGCGGATGTTTCGTATCGCTCACAATCGCTTCATTAACAATTGAATCGCTCACTTTACCTTTTACTTTCACTTTAAAGGTAATACTTCTCTCTTTTGTATCTGTAATCTCAGGATACTTTGCCATTACCTTACCGTTTTCAAATTTTAATTCCACTGGATCTGGCTTAGTACCTTCTACTTTTAAACTATCTTTCACATACTCTAATCCATTTGGTAAATCATCTTCTATTTTTACCTCTGTTAGCTTTCCATGTTCTACCGTATTTTTAAAGCTAATTCGGTATTCCACTTCTTCTCCTAACTTCGGCGTTTCATTATTTACTATCTTTTTTGCTTCAAGTTTTCCATCTTTATACTGAGGAGTAATTTCCGCTGTCGGATTAACTGGCTTATTTTGCGAATCATCAATAGTTGCTTTATTAATGATTTTTTTACCGACTTTTACTTCTTCTTTTACTTTCACTTTAAAAACGATACTTCTTTCTTCTGTATCCGTAATTTCTGGATATTTTGCCATTACTTTACCGTTTTCAAATTTCAGCTCTACTGAATCTATTCCGGCACCTTCTGCTTTCAAACTATTTTCTACATACTCTAAACCTTCTGGTAAAGTATCCTCTACTGTCACGTCTGTTAGCTTTCCGTTCTTTACCGTATTTTTCATACTAATTCGGTATTCTACTTCTTCTCCTAACTTCGGTGTTTCATTATTTACGATTTTCTTCGCTTTAATTTTTCCATCTTTGTGTAATGGTGTAATTTTCGCTTCTGGTTCTTTCGGATCTTTCATATCATCAACAATTGCCTTATTGATGATTTCCTTCCCCACTTCCGCTTCTTCCTTCACCTTTACCTTAAAGACAATACTTCTTTCTTTCATATCCGTAATATTGTCGTATTCAGCAATAACTTTTCCATCTTTCACACTTAACTTTAATGGAGCTGGTTTATCACCTTCAGCCTTTTCACTGCCTTTTACATACTCTAAACCGTTAGGAATTGTATCCTCTATTATTACCTTTTCTAGTTTTCCGTTTTCTACCGTGTTCTTAAAGCTAATTCGGTATTCTACTTCTTCTCCTAGTTTTGGTGATGGATTATCTACTGTCTTCTTCGAATCAATTATTCCATCCTTATGTTGCGGAGTAATTCTTTCCTCCGGTTCAATCGGTGGATTTTTCGTATCATCAACAATTGCTTTATTGACAATCTCTTTATCTACTTTTACTTCTTCCTTCACCTTTACTTTAAAGACGATACTTCTTTCTTTCATATCCATAATATCGATATACTTAGCTTTGACTATCCCATTTTCAACAGCTAATTCTACTGGTCCAGGTGCTTCTCCTTCGGCCTTGATGCTATTTTCTACATATTCAAGACCTTTTGGAATTGTATCTTCCACTCGCACCGTTTCTAGTTTTCCGTTCTCAACCGTATTATGAAAACTAATGCGGTACTCGATTTCTTCACCTAACTTCGGCTTCTTATTATTAACTACCTTTGTAGCAGCAATTTCACCTTTTTTACTTTGCGGTGTAATAACAACCTTCGATTCAACAGGCTCATTTTTCGGATCTTTTGCAATTGCTTTATTTACAATTGCCTCCCCTACCTTTGCCGAATCTTTTACTTTCACTTTAAAAACAATACTTCTTTTTTCTGTATCCATAATCTCTGGATACTTTGCCATTACTTTGCCATCTTCCACTTTTAGTTCTACTGGCTCTGGTTTTATACCTTCAGCTTTCAAACTATCTTTCACGTATTCAACACCTTTAGGTAGTGTATCTTCTACTAACACCGTTTCTAGTTTTCCGTTTTCTACCGTATTATAAAATGTAATTCGGTATTCCACTTCTTCTCCTAGTTTTGGTGTTTGATTCGTTACGTTTTTTTCTACATCCACTTTACCGTATTTATAATCCGGCGTAATCTTTTCTTCTGGATGCTCAGACTGTCCATTTGGCTCACTCACAACCGCTTTATTAACAATCGTTTCTCCCGCTTTTGCCTCTTCTTTTACTTTCACTTTAAAGGCGATGCTTCGCTCTTTTGTATCCGTAATTTCTGGATATTTTGCGATTACCTTACCATTCTCTACTTTTAACTCTACTGGATTTGGTTCAGTACCTTCAGCTCTCTCACTGCCTTGAACAAATTCTAAGTTAGCTGGAATTTCATCTTCTATTGTAATTGCATCTAGTTTTCCGTTTTCCACCGTATTTTTAAAGCTAATTTGATATTCAAATTCTTCTCCTAGCTTCGGCTTCTTATTTGTTGCTTTTTTCTTTGCATCAATTTTACCGGCCTTATGCTGTGGTGTAATCTTCTCTTCTAGATCCTTTGGTGGATTTGTTTTATCACTAACGGTTGCTTTGTTAACAATTTCTTCACCAATTTTTGCAGTTTCTTTTACTTTTGTTTTAAAGACGATACTTCTTTCTTCCATATCCATAATTTCTGGATACTTTGCAATTACTTTGCCATTTTCAAACTTCAGCTCTACTGGCTCTGGTTTTACACCTTCGGCTTTCAAACTATCTTTCACGTATTCAAGACTACTTGGTAATTCGTCTTCAATCGTCAATACATCTAGACGTCCATCTTTTATCTTATTTTTAAATGTAATACGATACTCTACCTCATCACCTAACTTCGGTGTTTTATTAGAAGCTATTTTTCTCGCCTCTATTTCCCCTGGAACTTCTTTTGGGGTAGTAACCGTAACATTTGCATCGTCCTCAGTTTCATACTTTATCTCGGCACTATCTTGTCCCTTTACAACAACGACATTTTTTACTGTTGTATCTGATTGTACAGAATCTTTCACTTTTACTTTGAATGTAATAACGGTACTTTCACCCGGCTTTAAAACACCACCGTTTTTAGCATCTGCACCTTCACCAACACGGAAATCAATTTGATTATTTACAAACTCTGCTTCATCATCGCTTGCATTATCTGTTTTATTTCCTTTATTACTTCCAGAAACATATTGAATAGACCCTGGAACATACTCTAAACGATCATCTAATTTATCAAAACCTTTTACATTTGATACCGGCGCTTGGTTATTTTTCGTATCATTTTTCACTTCAATTTGATACGTAAACTCTTCACCAGCTTTAACGTCCTTAATTTCTTTTCCGGCACTATCTAATGCCTTTTTATCAACTTGTAAGTTTGGAGCATTATGTTCTGTAACGAATGTAGCGTTATTTAATACGTAAATATCACCGCCACCACCATATGCTCTAAAACGCATTTTTGCTTCTTTTAAATCATTTTTCACTTGAGTGGGTCCTTCAAGGTGATACGTATGAATATCTGTACTGAAAGAATTTGTCCAATCTGGATTATATCCTGGGTATTTTTTCGTAACAAATTCGTTAGTACCATCTACTTGTACTTCTGTCATAGATGAGTCATTAACATCATTATCTTTACCTTTAATATTTTTAAACTTTTGATACCCTAACCCAAAATCATACTCTCCATAATCATAGGCATATCCATCATTATCAGCTGGATCACCTTGCGATGAAAAATAACTAAATTTCGCCTTAAAAGCGCCTTCTTTTGGTGTGTTTATTTTATTAACACTAATATCTGTCCAAGCTGTACTTTTTTGAGAGACTAGCCCTTCCCAAATCTTCATGTCTTTTACTGTTTCTTTATAGTTTTCATAAACTAATATAAGATTCCAGTTACCCCAGTAATAGCCACTACCTTTTTCAAATTTAATTTGTGGCACATTTGCAACTGTCACCGTTTGAGAAATACCTTGCTGTGCAATTACATTTGTTACATCTGCATACGCTACGTATCCTGCACCACTGCCATAGTGATTTGCAATATACGGTAAAGAATCCGCTTTTCGTATACTATCAGCACTTACTTCAGCGTATTGCTTATTTCCCATCTTCATTTTAACGGGTTGTCTTACATCTTCATCGCTAACTCTATAATCTGTCCTTGCATCACTCGGAGTCCCCATAGCAGCTGTCCAAAACAAATACGCCTTTTTCACTTTACTTCCAGCAGGAATGTTAGGAAATGCACCTGTTGACGAATTAAAAGTACTATCATCGTTATCAACATCAACCGTCATTTTATTCGTTTTATAACCCATACTTTGTCTGCCATAATGATCAGATGTCAAACCAAGCGTCACATTACCAGTCTGTACTAAATTACCAGGAGCAATTGTAGAATACAACGGGTCTCCAAATCCTTGTTTATCTCCTGTTTGGATTTGAACCTTCGAAGCATTTTCTGATGCAGCTTGTACTTCTGCATCACTCTGCTTTACTGCTAAAGGTGATTGCTTTTTCTCTTTTTCTAGTTGCTTCTCAGCTTCAGGTTGTTTTATCTTCTCTATTTCTGTTTTTTGTGCAGATGTATTTTTATCTTCTACAGATACTTTTAATTTTCCATCCACTTCTTTAGTTTTTGAATCAGTTGTTGATCCGATAGCTTTCTTACTACTGTCAGCCTCATCATCGGTATTAGCTTCTAACTTCTCTTCAGAAGGAAGCCCTTCAACATCTACAGACATGTTTCCTATCTGTAGTTGATCCTTTTGCACACTAATTTTTTGCTTATACTCTTTATTAAAATGTTGCGCACGACGAGCTTTTATTAATACAGTCATTTTTTCATGTGATTTTAAATCTTGAATTTTAAGATTAGAAGAAAGAACCTTTCCTCCATTATCTTTTTCCTCTACATAGAAATCCGCTACCTTATTTTCAAGTAACTTCTCTCCGTTTACTTTCACAGATTGCGAAAGAAACTCAATTCCATTGTCATTATTTTGTTTAATTACTAATTCTCGGATTGGTGTATCTCCCGTATTTTCAATCTTATATTGAAATACGTGCTCCCTCTCAGCTACTTCTCCCCTATACATTTCAGCATTCACTTTCTCTGCCTTAATTTTCACATCATTTCCTTGTAACTCATCCCAGCTTTTTTTATTTATCTCTGTAGCAAAAGCACTGGGCGAAGGCAATATGATGGATAGGAGAAGTGTAATCATTGTTACGACATTAAAACACTTCAATACTTGCTTCATATTTTCTACCTTTCTCCTTTCTATATACTTGCTATCCGGCTACTAAATTGCAGCAACCCTTTCATTTAGTAGCCGAATACATAGCAATATATATCCACTCGCAACAATCCGACCTACGAAAATGTATCGTTGAAATCCCAATGTCAACAATATAAATCTCATAGAATATTACTATTTTAATTTATCAAAAATAGCATATATACCGGACACTTATACAAACCTTTACCATACTTTTAATATAGTAAAAACACCGTGCTGTATAGGTTTATATAACAGTTAAAGGATACTTAAAAATTTTAACATACTCCTCATCCTATTTATACATACAATAGAAAATTTACCATTTTTTAGTTATTTTCAGTTTGTTTTTTATGATTAAAATTTTCTAAAAATAACAACCGTTACATGTAAAAATATGTTATATTAAAACAAGAACAAATGTTCTTTTTTTAAAAGAAGGAGGAATTTTTTATGCTACACGAACCTATTATCGTAAAAAAAGAAGCTTTCCACGCAATCGGCGTTTCGGTTACGACGACTAATGAAAAAGAGGCATCTACTGAAGGAAACATTCCACAACTTTGGAACCGATACTTTCAAGAACAAATGATGCATCACATCCCAAATCAACAAACGAAAGAAACATTCGCTTTCTACTCAAACTACGAATCAGATGAAACTGGTACATATACATTTACAATCGGTATGCCAGTTTCTTCACTAAAAGACGTTCCTGAAAATATGACAACTTTAACAATACCTGCCGCTACATATGCGGTATTTACAACAAGAAAGGGACCAGTTGCCGAAGTCGTTTGTGAAGCTTGGGAATATATTTGGAAATGGTCGAAAGAAAATAAACGTGCCTTCACAACAGACTTTGAGCTTTACGATGAAAGAGCGTTAGATCCAAACAACGTTCAATTGGATATTTATATTGCGTTAGCCTAAAAAAAGATGCCCATTCGGCATCTTTTTTTGTCGTTAAATAGCTACTGGGCAAATTCATTATTATTGTCTACAATGAGAAAGTGCAGTATAGAAATATTAGAAACTGTATAAAACGATTGTTAATAAGTTTTTTAGTTTAAATTCGTCACATAGAAAGGAAGCAATATGGAGGAACTACAACAAAATAAAACTGCTTTAGAAGGAAGCGGAAAACCGTTATTAAAAAATACGAATTTCCTTTTTCTTTGGGCAGCTACTCTTTTTTCAAGCTTTGCTTTAGCCTTTTTTACTTTTTCACAAACGTGGTACATAGCAAAAACATTAAACCTTGAAGCTTCACTCGGTGTTGTTTTCGTAGCCCTTAGTGTTCCAAGGCTTATTTTTATGATTGTCGGCGGCGCTGTAGCTGATAAATTCCCGAAAAAAAACATTATGTTTTACTCCAATATCATTCGAGCGATTCTTGTCGCAACCATTCTCACATGGTTCATTGTCGGTGATGTAACACTATATACATTTGCTTTATTCGCTTTATTCTTTGGACTTGCTGATGCTTTCTTCTGGTCAGCAGATGGATCTATCTTACCGGAATTGGTAGAAAAAAGCCGGTTAACACAAGCAAATTCACTTACACAAATGACGAACCAAGCATCGGTCATCTTAGGCCCTGTACTTGGTGGTATTCTCATTAAATTTACGAACTATGAGACAATCTTTTCCATTACGATTTTATTACTAATTTTCGCTGCCATACTCGTTCAAAAAATACAATTTACGATACCAGAACAAAAAGATACAGATAAAGGTATGTTCACTTCCATTAAAGAAGGAATCTTATATGTAAAGGAATCGCCATTCCTTTCAACTTTCCTTATTTGTAGCGCTTTTTTAAACTTATTTTTAATCGGCCCGATGCAAGTTGGTTTCCCGCTTTTTGTTAAAAACGTTCTGCATGGTGATTCGCTCCAGTTTAGTTACTTAGAAGCATCTGTAGGCGGCGGAATGGCAATCGGTGCTATCATTGTAGGTTTAAAAAATATTAATCGTAGACGCGGTCTATTTTGTATTATCATGATGCTATTGTCTGGTGTATTCTTCTTAGCCATCAACTTTAGCACCGTACTTTGGCAAGCACTATTAGCCGGCATGTTTTATGGTATTACAATCGCAATGGCGATTGTACCGCTTATGGCAATGATTCAATCGACAGTAAAAGAAGAAATGATGGGACGCGTAATGAGTTTACTTATGCTATCATCAATGGGCTTTATCCCGCTCTCTTATGCATTCACATCACTTGCACTTGCAATGGGAATTCCAATCGTAACCGTTATGAAAAGTGGTGCAATAGCTGTTATCGTCTTCGTACTATTTGTAGCGATTCGTGTTCCAGTTGTAAGGAAGTTCGATTAGCCACTTAGAGTCATGTATTATACGCATGGCTCTTTTTTGAATGGATCAAATAGTGATATTCCCTTACTTCTCCTTAATGCTGCTCCCCATTCTAATCCAACCTCTAAAAATAAATCTCGCACTGTACTGTATAAAAGTGCCCCAATGTCTTTACGAATTTCCCCATATTTATATGCTCTTACAACACTTTTCACGCGCCAAATTAAATTTCCATACACTTCTTCGTCAGCTAATATTTGCTCTAGTAAAACACCTTGTTCTAATAACCCACTCTTTTTATACGCAAGCTCGACCTTACTCCAAAATATATTAATTTTCTTCGGATTACTCGTCATCGGCACCAGTGCGTATATAAAAGGCTTCGGTATATCATGACGGGAATACGTCTCATCAAGCTCATACGTTCCTTTTCTTTTCTCTTTTATTTGCGAAATGTTTTTAGAAAGAATTGTTTCCCCAGCAATTTTTTGCTCATTTTTACTACAGCCAGTTGCATTATCCTCAGTTTTACAAGCGGACATTTTCATACGGTCATCCATGCGGTCAATCGCAGATGTAAGAAATACATATAAGTTTGCACTATACCCGCCGCGTTTATGCCTTTCTTTTGTTGCAACACGCTTTATAATTCCTAGTTCCTCTAACTTTGCAATTGAACGGCGTACTGTACGAATACTCTTTCCAACATTCGTCGCAATCGTCCCCATTAATGGACAAGCAACCCCTACTGTTTTTTGTTTCTCATTCACCGCATATTTTCCTAAAAAATGAATAATGATAGAATCAGTTTTATTCAATTGAAATCGGTAGCACTTCAAAACTTGTTTTTGATATGTATTAAACTCTTCTTTACTTCGAAATTCACTATATGGTTTCATTAAATTATATAAGCTTCCCATTTATATCACCTCATTTATAAGTAAGAGGCAGGAAGCGAAATTGGCGTGATAGTTAATATTTTTTAATGGAGATGAAAATATGATCGTAATTAGCGCTTGTTTAGGTGGGATTGCTTGCCGTTATGACGGGAATGACAATCTCGTTTCAAAAATAGAGGAGCTTCTGCAAAAAGAAGATACAGTCCTCATTTGCCCTGAAGTATTAGGAGGACTACCAACACCTCGTCCTTCCGCTGAAATTATTGGCGGGAATGGCGACGACGTTTTAGACGGAAAAGCGAAAGTGATAACAAAAAATGGTGAAGATGTCACAGCAGCTTTCGTAAATGGTGCTTATAAAGCATTAGAACAAATTAAAGA
The DNA here is from genome assembly GCF_038006085.1 of Bacillus sp. FSL K6-0073. Lineage (NCBI taxonomy): Bacteria > Bacillati > Bacillota > Bacilli > Caryophanales > Bacillaceae > Bacillus > Bacillus sp. FSL K6-0073. Next base: position 4,909,600 of record NZ_JBBOUN010000001.1, read on the forward strand.
TTTACACCCAGAATATATTATTTTAAAAGAACGCAGCCCATCTTGTGGTAGTTCTACGATTTACACTGGAGAATTTAACGGTAATAAGCAAACTGGTTTCGGAGTGACAACTGCTTTATTTAAAAGACACGGATTTAAAGTCATTTCAGAAGAAGAATTTGAAAACAAAAAAAGGAATTGACCCTGTTCGTCAATTCCTTTTTATCTGTCTTATTTCACACTTAGTTTTTCTTTCACTTTCGCTGGGAGCTCGTCTTTTTTCACTTCTTCCCAAGCTGTTACACCTTTTTTATCTGAGTGGTATACGCGTAGGAATGCTTCTTTACGAAGATTTTTTTGAGCTATGAATTCTAATTCTTTCTCTTTACCGTCTTTATCGAATCCTTTTAATTTATACTCGAAATATTTATGTGGCTCTCCGTTATCAAACTTCTCATTTTTTTCAATTCCATCAGCTGTAACTTGAACGTAATACTCATCTTTTCCTAAACGATTAATATCACAACCAACTAAAAGGCTTGCGAATACAACTAAAATACTAAACAGTGCAATATATCTTTTCATTTCCTTCACCTCATATGTTTTTTCTTATATTCTTATCTTAAAGCCCGGAGCTTAAAGAAGAAATTCAAAAACATGACATGAACATTACACTTTTGTAAGATAATAATTATTTCTTCACTTTAGAAATTGTCATTACATTAAATTTCTGTATAACGTTTTTGTTTCGCACGCTCATCAGCTACACTACCGCCAATAACGTCTTTCACGCCAATTCTGCCACTTATCACGTAATTTCCTTATACCGTTTATTACGCCTTCTATTATGCCTTCAATTATAATCTCTATTACAAGATATCTTACTAAACTAATAATAGGTTTAATTACGTATCTCCTTATGAATTCAAGAATATCCTCCATCATATTTTCCTCCTTCTTTCAAAAGGAGGCTGCTACTCCTCCGTGTCCTTTTACGTCCAGTTACAATTGCTGCCCTACTGCGGTATATATCAACAAAGATAATACGACAACAACATCCACGATAACGCTATTGAATTTGGAAGAAACTTCGGTAAATACTAATACTGTAGTTAACATAGCTAAGAGAATTATTTTTTCACCTATATTCGGAGATGCTCCCAAAAACTTTATAAAATCAAAGACAACTTTACTACAATTCTTCCCGTAACTAATTTATTATCGTGGTAAACCGTCTTCCACTACATCCGTAACAGTTCCATTCGGTTCAAAGATTACACGTAATGATCCTTCTCCACCATAACCAGTATAGTCATATACTGAATAAGATTTATATTTCTCAATCACATGTGGCTGTCCAATTGCAGCTTTTACCTGATTCGCGGCCATACCTTTTTTGATTTTCAAATAATGATTGTAACTTACTGCTGCCGAATTGTTATTTACATCTTTATACCACGGTACACGATCGTTTTTTTCTTCATATTCCTTTACAGGCTCTTCACTACGTTTCGTAAATACCTGATTCTCTTTATCTGTATCTTTATCTTCATCCTTTATAGCAGTACGTTCAATATTTACAACATAACCATATGTATTTAATTCAACCATAATTTCATATGTACCATCCGTATCTTTTTCAGTATAAAATACGCGTTTTTCATGGTTATTATAATGTTTTATGTTCTCACCACCATAGTCAATCGTATTAAGAATATCCGTATACGTCATACCTTCCTCAATCTGTTGAAATTCATCATGAGAAATATAACGCTTTTGTGATGATGGTGCATCCTCATTTTTAATACTTTCACGTTTGCTCGTAGTCATAGGTGTTTTCTTCTGATCTTTTAGTACTTCACCTTCCGCCTTCGCTGGTTGCTTTGCTCCTGCTTTTGTTAATACGTCTGTATCGCTAGAACAAGCTCCCAAAATCGATACTGTAGTCAACGCCATCCCTACTATAAGTACTCTCTTAAATGACTTCACTCTAATCCCCCCGGTGTTTTTTTATATCTAGTAATCAACGTATTTTAATTAATACGGAACTATTCAGTTCTATACAATTTGCTATAGCCTTCTCGCTCATGCACCTTTTTTGTATAAAGTGAAACTTTAATCAGTGGGGGGTTTTCTTCTTCCCCACTGATTATTAGTTGAACCAATCGTGCTGCATAAATCTACCTATTAGTAATAACCGATGCATTTACAACTAGTCCGAACATAATCCCCAATCATCTTCGTTACAAATATTAAAATTAAATATAACTAATAAATAGTATATTTTTGCTAATCATTTACATTTTTTCTACATAATCTTATCTTAAAATGAACAATATGAATCTCGAATTCACAGCATTAATCATATATACCATATATAATAACATTTAAATTAAAATCCAAAGTAACTTTACATGCATTTTCTGTTTTAACGCAAAAAGAAAAGACCTTTCTAACGATTTTATTCCATCGCTAAAAAGGTCTTTTCTTTTTTGGCTAAAAACTTAGCACTCTTCTGGCTTACCAGCATTCGATGCTGTACGGAAAGATGATCCACATCCGCATGATGCGATTGCGTTTGGATTGTCGATTGTGAATCCGCCGCCAAGCATAGATTGTTTATAGTCAATTTTTACTCCTTTAACAATTGGAGCACTTTCTGTATCGATAACAAATTCAACACCGAAAAACTCAAGAACTGTGTCGTCTTCTTTTGGTTCTACTTCAAATCCTAAGCCGTAAGAAAGACCGCTACATCCGCCGCCGTGTACAGCAAGGCGCACATACTTCTCTCCATCTTCAGCATCTTTTAACATATCTTTAATTTGAAAAGCTGCTTGTTCTGTTACTTCAATCATGAAATACACCTTCCTTTCTGTTCTTAGTCCATTATACATCTTTACGCTTCTATCTTGTACTCATACACTCCGCGGCAAATTACTTCCGCAGGTCCTTTCATCAACACGTTTCCTTCTTCAGTCCACGCAATCATTAAATCGCCGCCAGCTAAATGGACTGTAATTTCCTTACCACGTTCCATCTTTCCATTTAAAATAGCAGCTACAACTGCAGCGCACGCTCCTGTTCCGCAAGCTTGCGTTACACCAGATCCACGTTCCCAAACGCGGAAGTTCATCTCGTCATCATTCAAAATTTCGATAAACTCAACATTTACTCGCTCTGGGAACATTTCATGTGTCTCGAGAACTGGTCCAAGTGTTGTAAGAGGTGCTTTTTCTACATCATCAACAAAAATAACCGCATGCGGATTTCCCATTGAAACAGCTGTAAATGCATAACGATGATTATTGTATAAGAAGTTTTCACGGATAAATGGTGTTTCACCTTCACCAAGCATCGGTATTTCTGCACGTGTTAGACGCGGTGCTCCCATATCGATTTTTGCTAATGTCACGACACCAGCTTCTACTGTTACTTCAGCCGTTACAATACCAGCTAACGTTTCAATTGTGAAAACTGTTTCTTCTACTAGTTTATGCTCATACGCATATTTCGCTACGCAGCGTAAACCGTTACCACAGCTCTTTCCTTCAGAACCATCATTATTAAACATACGCATCTTCACCGGAGCTACGTCTGAAGGGCAAATTAAAATCATCCCGTCTGCTCCAATACCAGTATTAATATTTGAAACCTTTTCGGCCACAAGGGCTAAATCTTCTTCAGGAATTTGCTCTTCAAACATATTTACATATATATAACTATTGCCAAGACCATGCATTTTTGTAAAAGAAAATTGGCTCATTTATATTCACTCCAAAAATAATTTGTTATGTTAAGTATAAAATGCATGCTTTTAGAACACAATATGAATGTCCCCCGTTTCTCATATTTGACAACGTTTGGCGATGAGCCACTCTTACACAATTTGTGTAAGAAAAAAGCCCTTCTAAAAAGGGCCTTTTTTTATTTATCCTACTATTTTCGATTGGGGAAGACTAATACTCAGTATTAGTCTTCCCCACGAAATAAAGTTTTATCTAATGAAAAAGGTGCTGCTAATTCGCAACACCTTAAAACATTGGATTTTCATCCAAATACTCATATACATTATTAACAAGCTCTTCTACTGTTGCACCTTGTACAACTTCACCATTTACAAGTGCAAATGGTCCTTCAAAACAAATGCCACAATATCCTAAACAACCATACTCCATTACATCTAAATTCGGATCTTTTTCTAATTTTTCTAGAGCTGCTTGTGAACCACTTGCAAGGTTACCTACACAAAATTCAATTAATGGTTTAATCAAAATTCTCCCCCCTGTACTACAAAACAAATTACCTTTTCACTTTATCTATAAGAAGAAAACTAAGCTGTTTCTTGTTGTTTTCGTTACACAGTCTAAACTATTTAGTTACTTCATTACTTCACTTCAAAGTAGATGATTTCTTCTATATAACATGCTACTTACAATGAAAGAGTAACTTAAAAAGAATAACAGTTTACTTTTCTTCTTATTGTACAACAGAGTATTCATTCATGCATTGTTATTTGTTCACAAATTCGATATAATTTGATTGAGTAAAGTCAAAATATTTTATTAATATAAAATTTTATGATTAGGGGATATTTCAACAGAAAAGGGGTAATCCATCATGAAACACCTCGTAATACTAGGTGGCGGCTACGGTGGAATGAGAATTCTGCAAAGGCTACTTCCAAGCAACCAACTTCCAGATGATGTACAAGTGACATTAATCGACAAAGTACCATATCATTGCTTCAAAACTGAATATTATGCATTAGTTGCGGGTACTATTTCAGAAACGCATATTCGTATACCGTTTCCTGAACACCCACGCCTCAATATTCAATACGGCACAGTAACAAATATTGACCTCGAAGAAAAAGCTGTTCATCTTGATGGCGGCGAAGCGATCCAATATGATGATTTAATTATCGGACTTGGCTGTGAAGATAAATATCATAACGTTCCTGGAGCTAGAGAATATACACATAGTCTACAATCAATTGAACAAACACGTAAGACATATGAACAATTAAATAGTCTAGAACCAAATGCAACAGTAGCTGTCGTTGGTGCTGGCTTAAGTGGCGTTGAAGTAGCAAGTGAACTTCGTGAAAGCCGTTCTGATTTAAAAATCTATTTATTTGATCGAAAAGATAGAATTTTATTCCCATATCCAGAGAAATTAAGTAGATACGTAGAAGAATGGTTTGTAAAGCATAAAGTTAACATTATACGAAACTCTAACATTACAAAAGTAGAACCAAATATTGTCTACAACCACGATGAACCACTTGAATGTGATGCAATCGTCTGGACAGCTGGTATTCAAGCAAATGAAGTTGTTCGAAACCTTCCAGTTGAACAAGATGGTAGCGGACGGGTTGTCTTAACTAAATATCATAATATTCCAAATAACGATCATGTTTACGTTGTAGGAGATTGCGCAGCACTTCCACATGCACCATCTGCCCAACTGGCTGAAGGTCAAGGAGAACAAATTGTCCAAATATTATTAAAACGTTGGAATAATGAACCACTCCCGGATGAACTACCTGTTATTAAATTAAAAGGTGTTCTAGGATCTCTTGGTAAGAAGCACGGCTTTGGTTTACTAGCAAACCAACCATTAATGGGACGTGTACCGAGATTATTAAAATCTGGTCTTCTTTGGATGTACAAATATCATAAAGGTTAATACTTTACAGGCTGTCTACTATGTAGGCAGCCTCTTTGCATCAGTTTTTAAAAATTATCAGACACATCTTTCTCAATATTTATAATGATTTATTTTTCATTTTCATATTAAAAAATATTGATAAACATTGTATGCTATTTGTAAGTTGTTTTATTATTTCCTTTAAGACCGAATTCATTCGGTCTTATTTTTTATGTGATAAATACTTTTGTAGGAGGCATTACATTCCACTTATGAACTTATCGAAACTAAACAATCGAATAGAAGCGAAAAAGAAAGAGTTAATCTATCTCGTTGAACGATACGGATTCACTCATGATAAAGTGATTTCTTTCAGCCAAGAATTAGATCGTTTACTTAACTTATTAATAAAACTCAAGACGAAGAAAAAACGTTGTTCGTTATAACCATTTTCCCCTCTTTTTTTGATACGATATAACTAGAATCAGAAAGGAGCGATTTATGTTTATATTAAAAGACGTTATATATAAAGATATACTACACATTCCTTATTTACAGATTCAAAAAGAAAAGATTACTTGTATTATCGGTGAAAGCGGAAGCGGAAAAAGCACATTACTTCGCATGTTAAACGATTTACAATCCCCAACATCCGGTACAATTGAATATAACGGAAAGTTAATTTCTGATTATCACCCTATTCAATTACGTCGTGACGTAGTTATGCTTGGGCAAACTCCACCTATTTTTGATGGAACCGTTAAAGACAACCTATTAATGGGACTTCGTCTTTCTGAAAAACCATTTCCAAATGATGATGCCCTGCGGAGTGCATTACAAACCGTTAGCTTAGACAAGCAATTAGAAGATAGCACCTCCTCATTATCCGGCGGTGAAAAACAAAGACTTGCCTTTGCACGTATCGTACTTATGGATCCGCCTGTCTATTTATTAGATGAACCCACTTCAGCATTAGACAGTGATACAGAACGCCGCGTTATGAAACAATTTACTGAACTAGCACGAAAAAAGAAAAAAACAGTTATCTTCATCACACACTCGCAACAACTTCCAAAAGAAATTGCAGACGATATTATTGAAATTAGCAAAACAAAGGGTGCAACTAGAAAGGAAGTGCTCTCAGTTGAAGGGCATTATTGAACTCCAAATTTGGCAACTTGCAGCTGCCTATATTTTCATTCTTATTTTAATTGGACTTGTAAAATTAAAAGGAATACCTCGCGAAAAACAAATCGCGCTCGCAACATTCCGTATGACGATTCAGCTCGTACTTGTTGCATATGTCCTTACATACGTATTTGAAAACAGTAATCCATTTTATACAATCGCTCTCATCACTTCTATTACTACCTTTGCAATTTTTAATATTTATAAACGGGTTAACATCCCAATGTCTAAAGAATTAAAACGAGTAGCCGCCCTTTCCATGGTCGCCGGATCAATTGGGCCACTTCTACTATTTATCTTTGTTATTATCGGTCATGACCCTTGGTATGCTCCGCAATATATCGTCCCTATTACAGGAATGTTAGTTGGGAATGCCATGACTGGTGTTTCTCTTGGTGCAAATACGTTCTTAAACAATATGAAATCGCAAAGAGGTCAAATTGAAGGTGCACTTATGCTCGGCGCAACACCGAAAGAAGCTGCTGCTCCGCTCATTCGAGACGCTTTTGACTCTGCTATTTTACCAACAATTAATTCTATGGTCGGAATGGGAATTATAAGCTTACCAGGCATGATGACTGGTCAAATATTATCCGGTGTATCACCATTCACAGCCATTCAATATCAAATCGCCATCATACTCGGTATTTCTGGAAGTACTGCCTTTGCTGTCATTATCTTTTTACAGCTTGGATATAAAACGTTCTTTAATAAGCGATGTCAATTGAAAGAAATTGACTATGGTGCGAGGTAAATAGTGCGTAGTTCACGGTGAATGAAATTATATTAACGATTTTTTCAATATATCTATCATAACTCAGAATATATCAACGATTTTGTACGAAATATCGACTTACCGACAAAAAGTGACATAATAAAAAGAGGAGGCTATTCGCCTCCTCTTCTATTTACTTATGCCTTCTTAACGAACTGTGATTTTAACTTCATAGCTCCGAAACCGTCGATTTTGCAATCGATATCGTGATCGCCATCAACTAGACGGATACTCTTTACTTTCGTACCGATCTTCACAACTGAAGAAGTTCCTTTTACTTTTAAATCTTTAATAACAGTAACAGCGTCGCCATCTTGAAGAACGTTTCCGTTCGCATCTTTTACAACTTTTGCACCATCATTATTTTCAGCTTCTGCTTCTTGGCCCCACTCATGAGCACATTCTGGACATACGAAAAGAACGCCATCCTCATACGTATATTCTGAATTACATTTTGGACAATTTGGTAAAGTAGCCATAAATTTATTTCCTCCGTTCATTATTTATACGTAAAAATCAAAATTGATGTTTACATCTCGATAAATAAAATTTGTATAGCATTTCTTTATAGTGCCATAGTCTCACGTTATTGACAACCCTACCTCAAATTCTCATTTTTTATTGTATTTTACAAAATTTCAATTCGTATGCCGTTTTTCTATTTGCTCTTCCACTAATTTTAAAAATCTTCGTTGTGCATTTTTATTTTTTTACGAGCAATCAAACCCTTAGCGAACTTTGTAGTTCGTAATAAATAACTTTCGATACTTCTCGTCTTCATATGTCATTCGAAACCATTCATACTGCTGCAAGTAACGTATGTTAACATCAATCTTTTTCGTGTGTAAACCCGTACTTAAACTAATAGATCCTATTAGAGCTTCTATTAATGCTGAAATCATTTCTCTCCCCCTAATAAACAAAAGAAGAACCTTCGCAAGATTCTTCTTTTCAAAATGAACGAGTTCCCTCTAGAACCCCCAATTATTTTCTTCAATGTAAATTTGATATTCTTCTAATTCTTCTTCACTTAACTTCTTATTATTTTCATATATCTCTTGCCACTCGAAATAATCTTCATCGAAATAAACAGCAAATTTAATTTTCACGTTTTTCTTCTCTGTATAATCATAACCAGTAAACTCTACTACGTCATAATCTTTTTCTTTCTTAACAAACTTCCAAGTTGGATTATCAGTCATAATCTCTAAAGTAACCCCTTCACCGCTTGAACGAACAACGTTTTTAATATTCGGTTCAGTTGGTAAAAAGGACAGCCCGAACGCAGCTAACCCAAACACAATCCCGACTATAACCTGTAAACCAATCATACCAGCAATACTCACGCCACCCTTTGATTGTAAGAAATACGCCTTCTCATGATCAGACGAATCTTCTCCCTTACGAAAAACACGAACAGCATGCTTGTAATATAAACGGTTTCCTTGCCATCCAGTAAATATCATCATTCCTAATTGAAGAGCTAAATTAAATGTTACATAAATCCCATCTGGAATATCTATAAAAGGGGGTATAACTATACTAGGTATAGCCAATAACGCAAATATAATAAATAACTTATACATTTTTCGATAAGCTAACCAAAAAGTTGGGAAGAAAAAGGCTACCCAATTCCATGTATTCCCTTGCGCTGGATTTTCTACTTTACCCCACTTAAAGTCATAATAAGCTGTATTCTTTTGAACAACTTTATGTAATTCTTGTGGAGAAATCGTTTCTTGTAAAACAGTGTCCTTCACGTACATCATCCTTTTCTTATTTCTATATACATTTATTGTATATGCACAAAATGAAGGAATCTAACAAAAAGTACACATATTTCATAAAAATGAACGGAAATCGAATATATTCCGACAATTATCCGTTTCTTATTTCATTTTACTTTTAAATATATTAAAATAATCATGTATCATATCTTTAATACACTAAGTTAATTATTTTATATATTCACTAAAAAGGATGCATCAAAATCATTTTTATACATCTTTTTTAGTGAATATATACTACATTTCCTCCCTCTTAATCACTTTGAAATACTATTTTATTTCTCGCACATTCCCCTTCACTTTCTCAATAATATCTTCTATACGCTTCGCTATACATTCCAGCTCCCAATCTCCCTCACCATGCATAGCTGTGTTACTATCTACAAAGATTGGATCCCCAAGATATGAATCTAGTCCAATTACAATCCATCCTTCTTTCCAATCTCCTTCTTCATTTCCGATTAAACTTTGTCCTTCACCATCCACGCTATAACCAAGTTGTCCTTCTTCTATCTCTTCACTATTAAATAGTTCTATTGTGATTGATTCAAATTCACACTCTAACTCAATTTCATTATCCTCAGCACGATCTACATGTTCTAAAAGTTGTTTAATTTTATTGTGGTTCATCATAATAGTTTCTCCATTCCATTTTTCGGAAATTCCATTTTATTCATAATAAGCTGCTACGAACAACATCTGGGCAATAAACTTCCATGGAATATTTTCTGGAAGCTTCTCCCCTTGATTTATATAAACACCTTCATAAGCACCTAACCAACCGTGTAATGCATCTAAATAATTCTCTACCTCTATGTTCTCCCATTCATCTTTATTCACTTTAAAATCTTTTTGAAGGTGTACAAGAAATTTCAATAAGTCTTCTTTAGAATTTACATGATCAAGGTATTCAAATACATCCATATTTTATTTCTCCCTCTATCGCTCGGCATTTAAACTAACTATAATATATGACATAAGATTCTTAAAACTATTATTTGAGGAGTTCCGATATGAAGACTACAATTTGGACAGAAGATGATTATTTAAAACTAGCACCTATAAACGACGAACTAATAAAAAAAGCAGAAGATGCACTGAACGTAAAGCTTCCAGAATCGTACATAAACCTGCTAAAAGAACAAAACGGAGGAACACTGCGCCTTGATGCTCACCCTACTTCAGAGCCGAATTCTTGGGCAGACGATCACGTTAATGTTTCTGGCTTATATGGCATTTCTTTTGATGAAAATGAATCTAGTATTTTAGAGAGCCGTTATTTAATTCAGGAATGGGAAATGCCTGAGAATCTCGTACTTTTATCTGGGGACGGACATACGTGGATTGCATTAGACTATCGCAATACTGCTGAAAATCCTCCAGTTATATTTATCGATAATGAGATGGAGCAAATTATTGAATTAGCACCTAATTTCGAGAGTTTCTTACAAAACTTAACTACGTACGAATATGACGAAGAGTAAGCCTCACTCTAAAGAGGAGAAAAATTTCATTACAAATTTGCACGCTGCTTTAAAACCACTTGGATTTAAGAAAAAAAGACATACATTTTGCAAAGCTGAAAACGGATTTTATAAGCTCATTAACATACAAAAAAGCCAGTTTGAAGATAGTTTTTATATAAACATCGGAGTTCACCCGATCGGTCTCCCGCAGCTTATTACAGACCAGTTACAAATACAAGAAAACATTTCAATATTCGATTGCATTCTACAAACGAGAATAGAGCCTATACATATGAACCAGAACCAGTTATTGCATAATGTTTCACATGAAACTATCAACATTCCGAATTACCTTTCTACTATTTTCGACTGGTTTCAAGTGTGGGCGTCTTATGAAAATTTAGCAAAAACAAATATACACGCTATTACTCCGGTGCTAGCTGTCGTTCCAATATTACAAGAAAAAGCATTCTTGCTTCTTACTTGTTTCTCTTTCTACAAATTAAAACAGTACGAACAAGCTAACCGCTATTTACAGCAATATTTGCATTGTGCTGTAAATCTTAATACCGAGGAAAAAGAGCAAGTATTCTTTCACGAAGTTGATATGTCTATGAAAAAACTAGTAGAAAGCACAATGTAATTTCACATTGTGCTTTCTACTAGTGCTTTATATTCCTCTTGTAACTTTTTAAATTGTTCTTCATACTTTTGCATCTTTACCATATCCGTTTTCGAATTAAGGATTGGTCTTCTTCTCCCAATCACCATTATATTCTTTCCCTCTATTGCATCGTTCATATATACGTAAGGTCTGAAAAATTCACATTTCGTATATGGCAATGCTACAGATAATTTTGCATACTCTTCCACCTTAAATTGATTAGATAAACTTAACTCTCGTAAATTTTTCAATTGGATTAAAGGTTCTAACGAATCATCTTTAACCTTTAAGTTCATAAGAGTAAGTTTTTTTAAATTCTGTAATGCAGCGAGTGGTTGTAAAGTTTGTACTTTCATTGCTGTATTTATCCCACCGCCCATGTAAAAGGTATTGAGTTGCGGACACTTACTTAAAGCACTTAAATCTTCTAGCTTAGAAAAATCATCAATTAATAAGGATTTGAGTTTTTTATTATACGCGATATCCCATAACGTCTTCGCTTTTGTATTCCAGCACATATACAACTGTTGTAAATCTGATAACTTCTGAAGGCCACTTAAATCCTCTACCCGCATTTCGTAAACATATAATATATCGGGACGAGCATACGAAAGAATATGTTCAAACTGTTTTTGATTTACTGCGAAAATCCATAATTTCTTAACTTGTAAAGATGCTAGTCGTTCTATATTTTTTGTTTTCCCCTCAATCGCTAATTCTTCTAAATTAGCAGTAACATTTTCCAAGTCCTTTATAATCCTCGGCTGCTCACCAATCGGAAACATTTTATCCTCTCCTACAAAGCCCAAGTAATATTCATCTCTTCAAAAGAATCCTTACTAACTTCCAATCCTTCACTATCATCCGTTCCGATCATCGCCACTTCTTCTTTAGACAACATAATTTCCTCGTTTGGATTTTTAATTTTTCTCTCATACACGAGTTGTAAAAGCTCTATTTGCTCTTCTGTCAGCTCATATTCTTCTTCTAATCTTTCTATTGCTGATTGCAGGTCAAGTAGTGGGATTTCTAATAAAAATCCGCCATGCTCTTCCATCTCTTCAAATGAATCGATTGAATATGCACCGCTATCCTCAATCCAAAATGCTGTTGTAATGAAAGGTACAGTCTCACCTTCTACTTCTTCTAATATGTATTGAAGAGTTTCTTCTTTCGCAATATGTATCACTTCCGAAGGTGCTCCTTCAAAGTAATTTTCCGCATCAATCCACTCATCTATTCTCTCGCTATTCACATCTTGCAGACATACAATCGTATAATTCGGATGAAACGTAATTGTCCCTCGTCCGCCTTGAGTATCTTGCATACTATAGTTAAATCCGTCCCATGAACTTTCATGTGAGAAATCTGGACAATGCGCTACATTAATTGCATGGGCAATCGAATTTAAAACGCATCCTTTCCATAATTGTTCTCTATTTATATGTAATTTATATTTACTCATAATCTTCCCCCATACACATATTTTTTCTATTATCTTTCCTCTACATAATACTTGTAAAGTCTTTTCTATCTGCTACAAAATACGAAAGACGCCATTTTCAAAAAGGCGTCTTTTTACAATTGAAAATTTACTAATATAAAAAATGCATTATTTAATAAATGAATCCCCCATGGGACGAGTAAGTTATTTGTTTTCTTATACGTATAAGCTAAACATATACCGCCACCAAAAATATATAAAACACTCCCTACTGTAAGGGGATGCCCTAAAGTAAATATAGAAGCACTTATAACGGCACTACTAAGTATAGAGAAGCGCTGAGATAATTTCATAAAAAACATACCTCGGAATACAAGCTCTTCCCAAACCGGTGCGAAAATCGTGAGTACAACTACGTATAAAATAATTTCATTTTTAGTAGGCTCTATTGCTATATTAGGTTCATCCACACGAAGCCCATGTGGTAAAACTAAATTTAATACTGCAAGATATATAAGCAGTACGATCATCGTCATTACTATCGTTACATAATGTTTAAAATTATTGAACTGTATTGATTTTACTAACTGTACACAGTGATTTCTTGCTGGTGAATATATAAAAATAATAGTAAGAAATGTTAAAGGTGGAATAAGATGATCTACATACCATGGGTATAAGGAAGAATCATATAAAAGGTTCAAAAAACCAATTCCATGCATGACCCCAAAAATAATTAATAGAATGCTAATTACTTGGCGCATACTCATTTGTTCATTCTTTTCTTCATATGTAGCTAATTCTATATTCATCCTATCCCCTCCAGTATAATTAAACTTTTTAAACCATTATATACCAAATTTAACATAAAAAAAGACAATACACCCCACTGTATTGTCCATTTTCTTCCCTACCATTTCTCTCTACACATCTCAATTAAATGCAGTAAGTACCTCTTCGTCATATCTGCCCTTCCCCACCTTGAGAGCATTCGCTTTTCTTTTGGACTCTGTCGTATTCTCGCTACTTCTTTTAATAAAATCTCCCATTCTTCCGCTGAACGTTCTGACAAGTATTGCAATCCTCTATCTTTTGAAACGATTGTTTTATGATCCAGTGTATATAAAATACGTCCCATCGTAACGACAGCTGATTCTACCCACTCTTCTATAAAAAATAAATATGGCTTCTTCGCCTTTTCACTCCAGTACTGTTCTACGTTATATTTCATCGTATTTACTACATCATTCCATTGTATTTGCAGTGGAAGATCTTCTGCTTCTTTTCCGGTAACTGTAATGCCTTGATTTTTCAACGTCCACCATGTGACCGCATTAATGTCCCAATGACCAACATTAGCTTTACCATCTGCACAATACACATACTCGTTCATTTCATCATTGTATTTCCCTAAGTCAGCAAGCGAAATATACATACCGTCCATTCTTTTACCTAGCGTATTATCACTAAGTTTCTTATGTAGTTCCACAAGCTGCTGTTTTTCAGCTTCATTCACGGAATCATTTATCACTGTAACAAAATCAACATCGCTCGTTTCCTTATGAAATGCACCTAGTGCGATGGATCCGTAAATATATACCCCGACTATTTTTTCATCCAAAAAAATTTCTTTTAATTCTACTGTGTACCGCTCCATTAACTGCTCTACTTCCGTTGGTAACGCATGCTTCACTCCATTTTTCATATCTATCCCTCCAATAAAAAAAGCCTTTGCAAATTCGCAAAGACTTCTTGTTTTATAAATATTTCTCGATTTCTTCGTAAACATCCTTCAAACGAGGATTTCCTTCTCCAACAATTTCTCCATTTACAAGAACGACCGGATAAAATAAATCTTCTTCCACTACGCGCTCTGCGAATGCTTTTTTATCCGCATCTTCTTGTTCTTCCTGGAAATCAATATACTCGAAATTAAATTTATCTTCTTGTCCTTCATATTTACGACCAATTGCCGCTTGTAACCATTCAAACGTTTCTGTTGAAGATGGCATTCCAACGCAGCTCGCACAAATTACTTTCGTTCCATACACTTGAACATTAACCATTTCTTCTCCCCCACTTCTTGTCCCAACAGTATATTCAGATGTCTTATTACATAAGCACATCATTTTACAAACTTATTCCATACCCCTATACTGAAAAAACACGATACAAAATTTCGACAATAAAACAAGAAGAGAAAAAATAGATTTTCCCCTCTATCTTGATTATAATAAAACTGATGAAAGGAGTCGATAAAAATGGAAAACCCACATATGGAAGAACAAGTATTAGAAGTATTAGATAAATTACGTCCATTCTTACTTCGCGATGGCGGAGACGTTGAATTAGTAGACATTGAAGAAGGTATCGTAAAACTACGCCTTATGGGTGCATGCGGAAGCTGCCCAAGTTCTACAATCACACTAAAAGCTGGTATCGAGCGCGCGTTACTTGAAGAAGTACCAGGCGTTATCGAAGTAGAACAAGTATTTTAATTAAAAGCGGAAGCGGCTCGTTCAGAACAGGAGGTCATTGGAGCTCCTGACGAAGAGGCGCTTTTTGCCTCACAGGAAGGCGCGAAATGGCCGACTGTTCTAGCCGCTGGAGCTGGATATTATCTAGCGGCTCGTTCAAAGTCACTTGCTAAAAGGAGACCAAATTTGGTCTCCTTTTTTTATTCAAATCACATTTATCCGTTAACATCATAAAACAAAATTGGAAATCCCTCTCAAAAAATGCGATAATTAATACTATATAGTGAATCGTTCACACATATAAAGTAAAAAACATAGGGGGACGACAGATGCCAAAAATGGGGAACACTTTTTTAACAATTCAAGAACTAGAAAAGAAAAAAGAATATTTATTAGGCCTTTCATCCGTTATACCAACATGGAATACAAGCTATCAATTTTTATTTAAAGAAATTCAGCAAGAATTATTGGGTAAAGTAAATGAAAAACTCGAAGGGCATCAATTCGTTTTAAATATATGTGCAGATCAGCAGGTAGGGGCATAATGTATTACATAAAATTGTGGTATAAAAAAGAGACCTCCATCGGTCTCTTTTTTATACTTTTAAGATAGCCAATCTAATTTTCTAATCCCGAGCTTATCTACTGGTAAACGAAGTGAACCATAAAAATGCTTCATAAATTGCTCTGAGCGGTTCACATCGTGTAAAATGGCTTCTAAGCGATCTCTATATATGCTTTTTTGTTCTTCGTTTCCAGTTTGGTAATATCGTTCGACCGTTTCAAAATAATGAAGCGGGAACAGGAGCCTTGCAAATAATAAGCGCCAGCCAAATGAGGATAGCGAATAATTCCGTTCATAATCCGTAACAAATTGAACGATTGTTTGCTCCCAGTCTTTCTTTTTTTCTATCGTCATATGGCGGATCCATTCTGCAATATCTCGACTCGGGTGATCATATACCCAATCAAAAGGGAGTTTGAGACGCTTCGTTTGATGCCATAATAAAGGTGTGAATCGTTCTTGGCAAATTGTTGCTGCATCCGTTAGTTGCGGCGTATCATCCATTTCTGTATCGACAACATATTGAATGGCATTTTCTGCAACTCCTAAGTAATACGGGAAGGATTCAATAAACAATTGATCGAATACATCTGAAGGGTGGTTCATTACTTGTGATTGCCAAAACTTTTCTAATTGATCGAGCCTTTTTTCCCATAACGCTTTCCATTCACCAATTCGGCTTAATTGCTCAATTTCTTCTGGAAAGAATGCACCTCGTTTATGGAATATAGAAAGCTCACTTCCTAATGACATAGCATGTCGTTCTAACGTGCGCATACCTTTTAATAAGCAGTAATTTTGTTCTTCTATCTCACTTACATAGTAGCCGTGTATAGTCGGAACGAAAGTCGCTACAGTTATATCCCCTTGCTGGTTCATATAATCACTGAGCTTTTTCATCTCTACAAGTACTTCTTCCTCCATTTCTCCAATTGGAACAAGTACATAAATTTTGTTGCGAATCCAAAAGCTTTTATAGGGGCCAAGGGGGATTAATTCTTTAACATGCATGTGATAATGCTCATAAATATGCTGAATCATCGCAGTCGCCACCTATGGTTTTTCTTTATATATATGAGCTTGTGCTCGCCTTTCATTCCTATGCACATGATAAAGCAACGAAACGTATACAAATACTAAAAAGAAAAAAAGGTGATAAACATGAAAGAATCAAATCAACTACAAGAAAGAGCATTAAAACTATTACAAGAACGCGGTGTAACAATTGACGATATTGCTGAACTTGTTCATTTTCTTCAAAAAAAATATCATCCAAATTTAGAGATGTCAGAATGCCGTTACAATGTAGAACGTGTACTATCAAAACGTGAAGTACAAAACGCACTGATTACTGGTATCGAGCTTGATGTCCTTGCTGAAAAGGGAATGCTAAGTGAACCGTTACAAGATATTGTAAAACGTGATGAAGGCTTATATGGAATTGATGAAGTTATCGCACTTTCTATCGTGAATGTGTACGGCTCTATCGGTTTCACGAACTTTGGATATATTGATAAATTAAAACCTGGTATTTTAGAATACTTAAATGATAAATCAACTGGAAAGGTGCATACATTCCTTGATGATATCGTTGGCGGAATCGCTGCCGCTGCTTCAAGCCGTTTAGCGCACCGAGCTGAGCACTCAGAATAATAGTGTTTTCTAGGCCGTCAGGTTCATGCTGACGGTCTTTCATATTCCATCAGCATAAATTCTCTTCCGCGACTCAAAAAAATAGGCCCTTGCTTAAATCCGATATTTTTATATAACGTAATCGCTCTTGTATTAAATGTCGCTACGCTTAATCGAAACATTTTTGCATTAAACTCTTTCGTGGCAAACGCTATTCCAGCTTGGAAGAATTCTTTCCCCATTCCTTTCCCGGTTAACGCCGGCTTCATGCCAAGTCCGATATCAATCACATCTTCTCCACCATATAAATGAGCATCTCTTCCACCTGGTACTTGTGCATTTGCTCCAAAACAAAAATAACCGATGAAGTCTCCTTGATCATCACAACAGCCATAATACGTTCCATCTAATAGCTCTTCCATTACTTCTTTCTCGCCTGAAAAACTATATAAATTATATGGTTCCTCGTACGTCCAAGTATTTATCTCATTTGCTTCTTCCTCTGTTAATTTATGTATATCCACTTTCTCTTTCCCCCTATTATATTTCTATTAACAATATTCGATATTCATCTTATAATTCATCTTTCTCAATATATTTTTTTAATTTCTCGCCTCATTTTTATGGAAGATTTTTCTTATTATGTTACGATTAAACATAATCATTACAAATAAGGTGGTGACAATTTGAATTACTTTTCTTATCTCTCCTCGGAAGAACGGCAAAATTTTTTCTATAAAGAACCTCTTGGTTTTTCAAAAAATATAGAGAAAGAACAACTAGCTTACGCACTAGGTGCCACACTATATACTCCTGGCACGAAAGAAACGATTGCGGAAGATATAATTAGAAGGAAACATGTGGATGCTATCTCAATTATTCTTTGTCTAGAGGACGCTATCAGCGATGAGGAAGTAAAACTTGCAGAGCAAAACATCGTCGTTCAAATACAGCAAATCGCTAACTTAGTCAGTGCCAACATACTAAATCAAGCAGACATCCCACTTCTTTTTATTAGAGTTCGACAGCCAAGTCAAATGAAGAAGATTGTTACTGAATTAGGTAGTGCTGTTCATTGTTTATGTGGTTTTGTCTTTCCAAAATTCACACCGATTAACGGAAAGACTTATATCGATCAGCTTGCATATATAAACGAGTTATACTCATTATCGCTATATGGCATGCCGATTTTAGAATCACCCGAAATTATGTATAAGGAAACACGGGCAGAATCATTATTACAAATAAAGGATTTACTAGATTCTTATCACGATTACATCTTAAATGTACGTATTGGTGCTACTGATTTTTCAAGTATATTTAGTATTCGGCGCAATAAATACACACCTATCTATCATATTACTGTTGTCCGTGATTGTATTTCAGACATTATTAACGTTTTCTCAAGGGCAACAAATGAATATATTATTTCAGGATGTGTATGGGAATATTTTTCTAATGATCATGAAGAAGGGCTTATTCAAGAGGTATCACTTGACCATGCAAATGGCTTAATCGGAAAGACAGTTATTCACCCATCTCATATTAAAGTTGTACAGGCAATGCACATTGTCACAATGGAAGATTATTTAGATGCGAGATTAATTTTACAAAATGCAGATACGTATAATGGAGTGCTAAAAAGCAGTTTTTCTAACAAAATGAATGAAGTAAAACCTCATTATGGCTGGGCTCGCAAAACCATTTTAAAATCTAATATTTACGGGGTGCTACATGAAAACAAACAATTCACCGATCTCCTTATTGCAAATGCAAAGCAACACGTATAACGTTTTAAATAATATACAAGTTCATGTAGAAGTACGTGATAATCCATATAATTTAGCGCTAGACAATCTTTTTCAAATGGCTGCGAGAATAAATAAGAAACGTAGTTTTTTATTTGTGAGTACAATCCTTGGAAAGCATCTTCCTACTAAACCTGCAGTCTCTCTATCAAGTGGAGTTGCTCTCGCTGCAAGATATATGGAAATACTACATAATATTTCTCATCCATTTCAAAAAGAAATTTTAAATCTCATTTCATTAGAAATTGATGAAATCCCAGAGGAAGTATTTCGTTATCAATATCCTCTGCAAGAAGAAGTTTTGTTCATCGGATTCGCTGAAACAGCGACATCACTTGGTCATTCTATGTTTCAATGCTTTCAAAATGCAAAGTATGTACATACAACTAGGGAATCGATACCCCACCTAGAATCTGTCATTACATTTGAGGAAGAACATTCTCATGCAACATCGCACCGTTGTTATGTAGATGAAAGCTTTTTTCAAAACAACAATCCAATTGTTCTCGTAGATGATGAGATGACAACAGGAAAAACAGCATTAAATATTATTAGATCTATTCAAAATAAATTCCCACGAGAAGAATATATAATTGCTTCTTTATTAGACTGGCGTTCTCATACTAATAGAAAACAATTTAAACAATTAGAAGAAGAACTTCAAATTAAGGTTCATGTTATTTCTTTATTAGAAGGCAGTATTCATACAACTGGCCAACCATTAAATATTGCAAAAACAAAGATTCAAATTGAAGAAACAAAACCTGATTTCAAAAAACATACCCTTACCTGCCCAAAATCACCCTATACATCAAATTATATAAAATATACTGGGCGATTTGGCATTTCAGCATATGAACAAAAGCACATTCATTCTTTCGCCCAAGAAGCAGGAAAAACTTTAAAAAGAGAAAGAATTGGAAAACGAACACTCTGTCTCGGAACGGGTGAATTTATGTATATTCCAATGAAAATTGCTGCTGAAATGGGTGAAAATATTTTATATCAATCTACAACAAGAAGCCCTATCCATCCTGTTTCAAATGATGTGAACTACGCCATTCATAATCATTTCTCATATCCAAGTCCTGAAGATTCTACTATTACAAATTACTTTTATAATATTTCACCTCATGATTACGATGAAGTATTTGTTTTCATTGAGCGTAATTTAGGGGAAGAAGCCCTATCTCCTCTTCTACAGCAGTTACAAACAGTTATTCCTTTTATTCATATCGTCTCATTTTCAAATAGCATAGAAAAGGAAGGTTGATAATTATGGTAAAAGTAAATTCTCATATTAGTAGTTACAATCCAAATGATGCTATTTTTCTATTAAAAGATATTAGTGATTTAATGAAAGAAAGTTCCACGGAAACTAGAGAACAAGCAATTCAAGCTGGCACACATTATTCCGAAATGTTACCAATGGAATATAAACCCTCTAAAGCGTATATGGATTTATTCTTTTCTTCCCTGCAACAATACAAACACAAACTAGCCATCGCTGTTGGAGTTGTCGCCGAACAGATTATACAAACTAAAGGAACTAACCTTGTCCTCGTTTCATTAGCTCGTGCTGGTACACCTATTGGCATTCTTATCAAACGCTACATACGCTATCAATACAACCTTGATGTACCTCACTATTGTATTTCTATTGTTCGCGGACGCGGTATTGATGAAAATGCACTCCATTATATTTTGGAACATCACCCTAAAGAAACAATTCAATTCATTGATGGGTGGACTGGAAAAGGTGCAATAAAAAAAGAATTAGAATATGCAGTACACACATTTAACGAACGAAATAATACACACATTTCTCATTGTATGGCTGTACTTGCTGATCCCGGTTACTGTACTTCAATTTACGGTACACGTGAAGATTTTCTTATTCCTAGCGCTTGCTTAAATGCAACAGTCTCTGGACTCATTAGCCGCACTGTACTAAATGACACCTATATCGGTCCAAATGATTTTCATGGTGTTAAATATTATAAAGAGCTAGAACAAGAAGACTTATCAAATTTATTCGTTGATGAGGTAACAGATTTATTCCCTTCTGTTCATTCTCATATAGATAATCAATTACGTTATATTACTTCAACTTACACTAATCCCTCTTGGCAAGGATTAAAAGATATACAGTCTATCCAAAATCACTTTGAAATTGACGATATTAACTTAATTAAACCAGGAGTCGGTGAAACAACTCGCGTATTACTCCGGAGAATACCGTGGAAAATTTTAATACGCAAGCAAAACAATCCCGATTTAAAGCATATTTTACTTCTCGCTAAAGAAAAGAATGTCCCTATTGAAATCTATGAAAATATGGCTTATTCATGTTGCGGGCTCATTAAGCCTCTTAAGAGGGAAATGATATGATTTTCGCCAGTGATCTTGATCAGACGCTTATTTATTCCCGGAAATCGTTTCGTGCCCCTATAGAAGATGAATCAATTCAACTCATTGAAACTTTAGATGGGAAAGAAATTTCTTTCATATCACATAAAACCATTTCACTACTAAAAAAATTACAACTGCACTCACATTTCATCCCAGTTACAACAAGAACTATTGAGCAGTTTCAGCGGATTGCTTTATTCCAAGACGAAATCATTCCCGAATACGCCATTACAAGTAATGGTGGTAATATCCTTCATAACGGGAAACAAGATGGTACTTGGAACAGGACAGTAAAAGAAAGACTATCGGCTGAATGTATAGAGAGAAACGACATACTAAAGGAATTTGGACAAATAGCTCATAAAGATTGGGTTATATCACAAAAAACAGCCGATGATCTATTCCATTATTGCATTATTAAACGGGAGAACATTCCTTATGATGAATTATCATCTTTTACTTCCTGGTTAGACAAACAAGGCTGGAATCATTCACTTCAAGGCAGAAAGCTATACTTTGTACCAAAACCAATTAACAAATGGGACGCCGTGCAATATATAAAAGAAATTTTGCAAATAGATACGATTATTACAGCTGGGGATTCTTTACTTGATTTATGCATGCTTGAAAAGGCGAACCATGCCTTCGCACCACTTCATGGTGAGTTAGGGGCAATGCATGATAACTTACAACCTCATATTTTAAAAACAGACGCAATTGGCATATATGCCGCAGAAGAAATCGTAAATAAATCACTTCAAATTATTCACAGTTCATTACCTACCCCATGATCATAATATGCACAATTGCATACGCACCACAATTAAACAAGTGGTACAATTTATTTGAATCGCTGTTGCTACACTTCTTGATTAAAGAAAAGGCGTTAACACGGAAATTAGCGTCTTATCAACCTCAAGCAATTGGCACATTTTGTCATCTTAAAAGACACTCCAAGAGTGTCTTTTTTTCTATATCTCACAAGGACTTACTCATTTCAAAGTATGCATACATAAAATAATGTAAATATTACACGCATGCATCACTTTCTAAAAGTTATAAAGTAGATTCAAAATAAAAAAGCACTCTTAACTAGAGTGCTTTTTACTTTCAAACAAGGAGGCTACATATATGGATAGTACTCTCGTATTTAACTTCGGCATTGGTATTGTCATTATTTTATTTGTCTTTTTTGTACTTTGTATGAGCGGGGTATAAAAAGGCGATTTTCGGGCGTCTTTTTATACATACATATGTATTACTTGACTTCTATAAAGGTAGTAACCATAATAGTTACATATATACAAATAACTATTCACATATCCACAAATAGGAGGAAGAAAAATGAAACATGTAATCGTTTATGCACACCCGAATACAGAAAGCTTCAACCATGCGATTTTAGAAACGGTAAAAAGTGAATTAGAAGGAAAAGGTCACGAAGTACGCGTTCGCGATCTATACGAATTAAACTTTAATCCAGTATTAGGCGCTTCCGATTTCATCTCATTTTCTCAAGGAAATACACCAGAAGATATTAAAAAAGAACAAGAACATATCTCTTGGGCTGACAGCATTACATTCATTTATCCAGTTTGGTGGGCGGGGCTTCCTGCTATTTTAAAAGGATACGTTGACCGTGTGTTTAGCCATGGATTTGCTTATGCTTACGGTGAAAACGGCATTGAAAAGTTATTAAGCGGTAAAAAAGGATTGTTATTATCTACAATGGGCAATACGAAAGAAGCATACACAGCAGGCGGCATGTTTGATGCAATGAAAAAAACAGCGGATGTTGGTATTTTTGAATTTACAGGCATTGAAACAATTGAGCATACATTCTATACAAGTGTTCCTTCTGTGGATAACAGTGTGCGTAAACAATATCTTGAAGAGGTTAAAGACGTTGTGAATCGTGCGTTCTAATAAAAAACTCCGGTTGTTAAAACCGGAGTTTTTTTATTTCATCATTAATTTCGGAATATATCTTTGAAGAATGCTTTCTAATTCATTCATATCTTCCTGTCTAATAAGTAAGTTCACATTGTCATTCATTTTTTCTCGCCCGCGATATAAAAATATATTTTCTTTTGGATTTTCCCATGTTGATGTTTTATAGCCTTTCAATTCTTCATATGAATAAAAGTTTAATCCATCTATTACACCTTTTTCATATATTTGTACACTTTTAATAAGGTGTATAGCTATTAAAGTCATAAAACAACTTGCTACAGCATAAATACCTAGCTGAATAAAAAACTGTTCAACTGTATCAATATCGCCACTTACGTACTGAGCATATATATACATACATTGTCCAATGAAATATGCTGGTCCAAGTAATGCAATCCAACGTCTTCTCACCCGAGGATACATTGCAATAAGTTTTCCTGCACTTTTTTTCATTTCATTTATTTTATATATTTTCCATAGAACAAAGAACAAAACACATAATGTAAAAACAAGCATAATACATGACATCCAGTACATTCTTATCCCTCCCTTATATCAATACATTTAAATTCTACATTTTATATACCTATAGTACATATGCAATTATGCATAAAAAAACAGGTAACCTCTTCGGTTACCTGCATTTCATTACATCTTCTCAATCCACTCCGTCAAGTTATGCACAACTTGCGTTGGTTGTACTTCGTATTCTGTTAACTTCTCCACAGTTGTGACTCCAGTGTGGACAAGAAGGGTATGCATGCCAGCATTTATTCCTGCTAAAATGTCTGTATCGTAGTTATCCCCAACCATTAATGCTTCATTTTTTTCTATGCCAAGTACTTTTAAAGCTTGTTCCATAATGATTGATTCTGGTTTTCCGATAAAGATTGGATCCACACCTGTTGATACTGCTACAACTGATGTTAATGAGCCGTTACCTGGTAATAATCCGCGCTCAGTCGGAATGGCAATGTCTCCATTTGTGGAAATAAACGTTGCGCCGTTACGCACAGCAAGACATGCTTTTGCTAACTTTTCATATGTGATGTCACGATCTAAACCAACAACAACGAAATCAGGATTTTCATCCACAAGTTCAAATCCTTTTTCCACAAGTGCATCGTGTAAGCCTTCTTCACCAATCATATATACAGTTGCGTCTTGTTTACGTTCATAAATGAAGTTCGCAGTCGCCATACTCGTTGTGAATACTTGCTCTGCTTTCGCTGGAATATCGAAACGAACAAGTTTTTCTGCCACTTGTTCTGGTTTACGCGTTGAGTTATTCGTAACGAATAAATAAGGAATGCCGCGCTCTCCTAATGCTTTTACGAAGTCGCTCGCTTCTTCAATTTGTTCTTCTCCGCGATACATCGTACCGTCTAAGTCAATTAAGTAACCTTTATACATCGATTATGTCTCTCCTTCTATGCTAACGTTCTCACCTTATCATACCACTCTTATATTACCCGCTTTTTCCAAAGAAAAAAACGCTTTACCTAAAAGCGCCCCATAACGTTCATTTTTTCTCTTTTACTTGGTAAGAACAACTACAATCGCCCTCACACATGTTTGCTAACGTCTTTACATCTGCCCCTGCAAATAAACGCTTATACATTTCTTTTTCATCTTCGCATACTTGCGGGAATCTCTCTGCAATTTCTTTTAACGGACAGTTTTGTTTTTCAATTACGAAAGATTTCTCTCCATCTCTCTTTATTTGAACCATATAACCATTTTTCTCTTGCATAGCTGCTATCTCTTGCACTTTATATGCTAAATTCTTTTGATTACTTACTCTCTTTTGTAACTGTTCTTCCATTCGCTTCGTTCTCTCTTTTAAAACGTAACGAAGTATTTTTTCATCACCCATTCGAGCTAAATCTTCTAGCATATCAATCGCAAATTGCTTATACTCTTTCGGGAATGTATCTTCTCCCTTTTCACTTAATCCATACAAATAAGTTGGTCTTCCGACATGTTGCCTTACCATCTTAGAATAAATGAGTCCGTCTTTCTCAAGATTACTTAAATGTCTTCTGATTGCCATTTCTGTAATCTCTAAAATGTCAGCTAATTCAGCTACTGTGTGCTCTCCCTTTACTTTCAACAATTGTACAATCTCGTCTTTCGTAGTACGTGCTTCCCCCATACTTCACCCTTCTCCCTTTTCTTTCTCACATACAATATAAGATCCCCAAAAGGCATTCTCTGGGGATCTTATAAGCATAATTATTCTGGTACAAATGCAGATACAGGTCCTAATTCCTTTTCTAAATAACTGCGAATATTTGCTGGGTATTTTTCTACCACTGCAATATGTTTTTGAATCGTCTTATATAATTCATCATGATTCATTTGAATATAGTCTTGCGTAAGCATTTTTCGAAGAAGGATAATTTCTTTCATCCCTTGTCCATCTTCTTCACTTATCACTCGCTCGTCCATTAAAATATCAATAATATCTTCATAGCTTCCTGGATCGCGCATAATAAATCCATCAATCATCGCATTCCCGGCATCTAATACAGTATCAATAATAAGATGGGCTATGCGCTCTAATGCGTAAAATTCAAACTCGGTTTCATATATCTTTTTCTCTTGAAATGTACTTGTTGCTCGTTCTAAACATACTAGCATTTGTTCTATTTTCTTTCTGTCTACAAAATACATGAATGTCACCTACCTGGAAATTAAAGCATTTACATTTTAATTGTAACGCTTTCTTCTGAAAAAATCGACAATTTTTCGAATTCACCTTTTCTCCGTTATTTGTTATAGTTATATTTGTATGATTTTTGAAATTGGAGGAATGGAATCTTGGAACGTGAACTCGCACTAGAAATTGTCCGTGTAACAGAAGCAGCAGCCTTAGCATCCGCACAGTGGATGGGCCGCGGAAAGAAAAATGAAGCAGATGATGCAGCAACTACAGCAATGCGTGATATGTTCGATTCAGTAAACATGGCAGGTACAGTTGTAATTGGTGAAGGAGAACTTGATGAAGCACCGATGTTGTATATTGGTGAAGAACTAGGAACAGGTAACGGTCCAGAAGTAGACATCGCCGTTGATCCATTAGAAGGTACAAACATCGTTGCAAAAGGTCTTGCAAATGCAATGGCAGTTATTGCAATCGCAGACAAAGGGAACCTTCTTCATGCTCCTGATATGTACATGGAAAAAATCGCGGTTGGTCCAAAAGCAGCTGGTAAAATTAGCTTAGATGATCCAATTGAAAAAACAATTGAAATTGTAGCAGAAGCTAACAATAAAAAGATTCGCGATCTAACAGTTATCGTTCAAGAACGTGAACGTCATCAAGATATTATTGACCGTGTTCGTGCAAAAGGTGCACGCGTAAAATTATTTGGTGACGGTGATGTTGGTGCGTCAATCGCAACAGCACTACCTGGAACGGGTATCGACTTATTCGTAGGTATTGGCGGAGCTCCAGAAGGTGTTATTTCTGCAGCAGCATTAAAGTGCCTTGAAGGTGAAATGCAAGCTCGTTTAGTTCCAATGAACGAAGAAGAAGAAGCTCGTTGTCGTGAAATGGGATTAGAAGATCCTCGTCAACTTCTTATGTTAGATGACTTAGTATCTGGGGATGATGCAATCTTCTCAGCAACTGGTGTATCTGCTGGTGAGTTATTAGACGGTGTTAAATTCCTTGGTGGAGATTTAGCTGAAACATACTCTATCGTAATGCGTTACAAAACAAGAACAGTACGATTCATTAAAACGCATCACCATTTAGATCATAAACCACACTTAAACTTAGATATTTAATAAAGGAGCCATGTGTATGGAAGAACGTTTCTTTCTGTACGACGATACTGTCGCTACAAAAACTCGTTTCGTTAGCTTTATGGGAGAAAATGAGCGTCACGATTTAGCGCTATTATACTCCGATCGTCATTATGGTAAAACAATTGTTCTTGATATGCAACGCAATAAATTTGCAATCATCGGTGCTGACGATTTAAACGAACCAGGCTACTTAGAGCACGCATTTTCTATGACTGAAGAAATTGCAGAAGAATTACGCTCATTTTTATTTGAACTTATATAATTTATCGTATGCACCAGCTATTTTAGCTGGTGTTTTCCATTTCAAGAATTTTCAATTTTCAATCTTCTGTGTTATAATTAAGAATAAATCTATTTGGATAGAAAGGACGTTATCTACGTATGCCAACATTTACTTTGTAATGGACCAGCAATTGGATAGCATTACTCTCAAAAAAGCACCACGCTTTTTCAAGGGAGTAGTCTGCCCATTATTCCCATTACAAAGGAACGTAACGCATCTGTAGTATGATGTTTACGGAGGTTCCTAAGGGAACCTCCTTTTATTTTTGTCTTTTTCTCATGTCTTCATACTACAAGACATCCAAATAGCTGTATTACGTTTCTTTGCCACTACTATAAGAGGTGAAGAAAAATGCAGAAAGTACAACTTTCTTGGAGTTTATATGAAAATGAGCAAAACACAATCGAAAAGTATTGTAAAAATTGCAGACACACTACCTTATTTACTGACACGAATATTCGTAGGCATAACGCCAACGGAAAAAACATATACCGCTTTGCCATTTATAAATGTCCGAAAGATCATACGTGGAATCAAAAACTGCGTATTTATAAATCATTTACTGATCACGTTGAAACAGTCGATATGACGCAGCAAGATCAAGCCGAAACAACTACTATTTCTATTATGCAACATAAAGAAAACGGCATAGCTGAAATCACAATCGTATTAGACATCATTTTGGGTTCCCACCGAATAGATAAGGCCTTATCCACATATATTTCCGACTGGAGCCGTACACTCATTGTGGATAAAATTAAAAACGGGGATATTCAATTGAACGGACAACAAATGAAACCAAATACAATACTTTCTGAAGGCGATCATATCTCGATTTGTTTATAAATGAGAATATACAAAAAATCCTCTTACAATCGTAAGAGGATTTTTTTATTTCTTCATTTTTCGTAATACGAAATGTGCGCAACCGAAGTTACAGTACTCGTATAAATACTCCGTTAACGTACTAATTTTCGTATCATATGTCGCACGTTGGTTACTATCATCAAAGAATCCGCGCAATCTAAGTTGCTCATATCCCCAGTCTCCAACGATATAATCATATTTATTTAAAATTTCTGCATAGCGCTCTTTAAATGCTTCTTCACTAAAACCATCACGAAAGTTTTTAATTACTTCGTACTGCACATTATTAATGCTCACCGTAGCATGAATCTCTTGCTTTTGCTCCATCATTAACTTCCTCTCTAAGCATTCTTCTTTTTATCGTATCACAAAGCATAACAACCAACAATTTCAAATACAAAAAATTGCAAATTAGTACATGCTATGGAGAAGGAGGTGATACATCGTGAAAAAACAAATTTTACTTTCCCTTCTCACTATTTCCTTATTTGCAGGCTGCCAATCAGCGAACAAAGCTGAAATGGAACGTGAAGAAGGAAGCCGTGTTCTTGTTTCCAATAAAAACGACATGTATCATACGGAAAATACAAATACACGGCTCACAAGAGTCGGCTATTCATCTAAACAAAAGCATGAAGTATCTAACAAACAAGTAGGAGCCATTAACCGTGAGAAAGTTGCTGAAATGATTACAAGTATGACAGTCAAACTTCCTGACGTTACAAACGCTGCTACGCTCGTTACCGATGATGAAGTATTTGTTGTATACCGTGCAAACACAACGGATCCAAAACTCGTAGCAGATCAAGTATATAGAGCTGCTTTGTCCATCGTCCCTCGCTATTATAAAGCATATGTATCAACAGACCAAAAGTTGATTTCCCAAATTCAAGGTCTTCAATCTGGCGCATTAAATGATACAGAATATACGCAAAGCCTCGATATGCTAAAACGTGAAATGAGTAAAAATCCTCATTTGAACAATACGGGAGATCAGACTTTGAATGATATGATTAAAAAGTAAAACAGGTGGAGAAAATCTCCACCTGTTTTACTTTTTATTTTTTATTACGATCCGCATAAACCTCCATCGCATCACACATAAACTGAGCTAACCCCTCACCAAACTTATCGATATTTTTCATGAAGCGCTCATCAGCGACATACATTTGACCGAGTCCTTTAAAAGCATCTAATGAATATGCACCGAAGTTTTGCAAGTAATCGTACCACACTCCGATTGCTTCTTGTGCCTCTTTAGAATCTGGTGCTCCGTGTCTAAGCGCTGCTAAATTTCTATAAATAGCATTAAACTCCTCTTGGTTCTCTTTTGACATACCTTTTGCATATTCGTTCGCTTTATCTACAGCTGCGTCTCCCCATTTTTCCCGTGCTTCTTCTTCATATGGGTTATGGCTGAAATCGAATCCTTCAAATTTCTCTTTATTCGTCATTTCAATCTCTCCTTTTGTATGCTGAATTGTTTTATCAATCGTCGCAATCACCTTATCTAATCTAGCACGCTTTTCAAGAAGCATTTTCTTATGAAGCTGTAGTGCCTCTTCGCGATCAAATGATGGACTCATGATAATCTCTTTAATTTTTTTCAAAGGGAAGCCAAGCTCTTTAAAAAACAAAATTTGCTGCAATGTCTCTAAATTTTCATTGGAATACAGACGATATCCAGACTCTGTCGTCTCGTCTGGGGTTAACAACCCAATTTCATCGTAATGATGCAGTGTGCGCACACTAATTCCAACTAAATCAGCTACTTCTTTTACTCTCATTGTCATTTGTATCTCCCCCTTAATACATACGATAAAGTATGACGCAACGTTAGAGTCAATAAGTAAATTCATTTTATCTTAAAAAGTTTCATCTCTCCTATATTTCATGCATAATAGATATGTACATATATTAGAAAGCGGTGAAAGTATGGTTTCAAATACTGTAATTGCCAGCATCATCTTTCAACTCATTGTCTCGATTCTGGTCCCAATTATTGTACTCGTTTATTTCCGTAAAAAATATAATATGAGTTGGAAAGTGGTCGGCATTGGTGTTCTTATCTTTATCGGATTTACCCAAATTCTTGAAACACCATTCCACCTATTTATGCGCGGTAATCCAACAATCGCTCCATTTTTAGAAAATCCGTTTGTCTTCGCAATTTATGGCGGATTGACTGCTGGTATTTTTGAAGAATTAGGACGCTTCGTTGCCTTCTTCTTCTTACTAAAAAAATATCTAGAATATAAAGATGGCTTCGCTTATGGAATTGGTCACGGCGGAATTGAATCTATTTTAATTGGCGGTTTTTCTGCATTACAAGCATTAATCTTTGCTAATTCTATTAACGATGGTAGCTTCGCTCGACTGATTGAACAAAAACCCGAGCTGAGCATTTTACAGGACATGTTAATTCAGCAACCTGCCTACTTATACTTCCTTGGTAGCTTAGAAAGAATTATGGCACTCGTGCTTCAAATTGCCTTTACAATGCTTGTTTTATACGCAGTAAAACAGAAGAAATATATCTTCCTAGTATACGCTATACTATTCCACGCATTTGTAGACTTTTTCGCGGCACTTTACCAAACAAAAACAATCAATATCTTCGTTGCAGAAGGAATTACACTTCTTTGTACAATTGGCGCTGTCGTTCTTATTCGCAAAATGAAAGCGAAATTAATGAGTGTACCGGAGTAAAAAATAAACCACCGATTGGTGGTTTATTTTTTATGGATTGTCGCAATGATGATAGCTTTTTCCTTCTTGCAGCTCCCTCTTTGTTTCTGCATCTATAACGATATATTTATGAAACTCTTCTACTTCATTTTGAGAAAAGGAAGCAAAAAAATAAACTTGGCGATCAGGATGAACAAAAAAATCTTGAAGCATCACACTACTCCGACAACCCACGGCTGTTTTTTGTAGGAAAGAAAATTCTTCATCGGGCACTTCTTTAAATAAGATTTTTTTTCGAACACTATATGCTGCATTATTGTATTCTTTATAGATTTTCTTATCTAACTGTTTATAAAAAATATCCTCACTCACAAATGACTTATTTCGATTGCTTGGATAATTTACTTTTTGATTCGACTCTGCATAAGTTGTGGACAAGTGTATAAAAAAACAAAGACTAACTAAAATACATATCATTTTATTCATGATTGCACCTCAAATGTTCATTATCCACATTACTTTTCCACATATTTAAATCCATATGCCGTTTTACAAGAAAAAGGAATTATTTCCACATTTGTCGAAGTATATAGCGTCAACTTGAAAGATGGGGATGAATTATGAAGAAAATTATTGTAATACGACATTGTTCAGCAACTGGGCAAAAACGTGATGCTGAATTAACGACCGATGGAAAAGACCAAGCAAATACCCTTGCTACATTCCTCTTAGAAAATCATCTACAAATCGATTATATTATTTCAAGCCCATTTGTCCGAGCTATCGATTCCATTCGGCCCTATGCGCTCCAAGCTAACTTATCTATCCAAGAAGATGAACGATTAACTGAACGCATATTGAGCAACGTTCCAATGGATGATTGGATGCAAAAACTAGAATCTACTTTTACAAATATAGATATTGCCTTTTCAGGCGGAGAGTCAACAAAACAAGCAACAGACCGTGCCATATCGCTTATTCAAGACGTTTTACAATTAAACCATACGACAACACTACTTGTTACACATGGCAATTTACTTACGCTCATTTTAAAGCATTTTGATCATACGATTGGCTTTAATGAATGGAGAACTTTAACGAATCCTGATATTTACGAAATTACAATCGACGAACAATGTATCATAAAACGCTTATGGGAAGCATCGTCCAAGTAATATCCCTTTCCAAAACATTCAGTTGACGCCACGAGAAGAAACTGTACTAATAATAGAAAGGGGTATCACTCCATATGTACGAAGATGTACTTGCTCTACTACATAAAACAAATGTTTCTTATGAAAAATTTGAACACGAACCAGTACTCGATTATGAGACAGATCGGATTGTACGTGAGAGACTCGGCTTACAAGGCACTCCAAGTAAAAGCTTATTTTTAAAATCAAAGTCTGGAGATTATTACGTATTTTTTACGTTAGAGGGCACAAGACTCAACCGGGGAGAAATGAAAGAACTAACAGGAGAACGGTTATCTCTCTGTTCTCCTGATGAACTGCGAGACAAAACTGGTTGTACGCCGGGATGTGTGGCTCCTTTCGGATATTCACACGATGTAACAATTATTGTGGATAACGCTATTTATACGTACGATAAAATTTTAATTACACCTGGTGTACCTGAATTTACAATTGAATTATCCACAGAAGAATTAAAAAAGATTTTATTAACATGTCCAAATACCGTTTTAGAGTATAAACAAAAAGAGAGCTAATCGTTAGCTCTCTTTTTTCATTATTTAGCTTCTGCTGTTTTTTCTTTTGCAGAACGTACTTGCTCGTCCGCATGGTAAGAAGAACGCACAAGTGGGCCAGCTTCACAGTGGCTAAATCCTTTGCTAAGTGCAATTTCTTTAAGCTCTGCAAATTCTGCTGGTGGGTAATATTTAAGAACTGGTAAATGCTTCTTAGATGGTTGTAGGTATTGCCCAAGAGTTAAAATATCCACATTGTTTGCACGTAAGTCATCCATTGCTTCAATTAAATCTTCTCTCGTTTCACCTAAGCCCACCATAATGCTCGATTTAGTTGGAATATCAGGCTGCATTTCTTTCGCTCGACGTAAAAACTCTAATGAACGTTCATATTTTGCTCTAGCGCGAACTCGGTCAGATAATCGACGTACTGTTTCAATGTTATGGTTTAAAATATCTGGTTTTGCATCCATTAACATTTTTAAGTTTTCTTCTACTCCACCCATATCAGATGGTAATACTTCGATAGACGTGAATGGATTTTTACGACGTACTGCTCGTACTGTTTCAGCAAAAACAGCTGCTCCCCCGTCCTTTAAATCATCACGTGCAACCGCTGTTATAACAACGTGCTTTAAGCCCATTTGTACTACTGAATCTGCCACGCGTTCTGGTTCTTGTAAATCAAGCTCAGTTGGTAAGCCTGTTTTAACCGCACAAAAACGACAAGCACGTGTACAAACCGCACCTAAAATCATAAATGTTGCTGTTTTTCTTACAGCCCAGCATTCATGAATATTCGGACATTTTGCTTCCTCACAAACGGTATGAAGATTTTTAGAACGCATCATTTTCTTTAAGCCTGTATAGTTTTCATTCGTGTTTAACTTAATTTTCAACCATTCGGGCTTGCGCTTATATTCTGTTTGTTTTGTCATGGTTATCAACTCCGCACAATATGAAATAGTTTACCGTGTTCGCTTCTTTCAATGTAACATATCTATTCTAACGTATGAAAGCGATTTGCTCAAATGAAGATTCTAAGATTTTTTCCAATCGTTCCCTATAATGAAATACTCCGTATATCCCACACTAAAAAGAGTGATGTTGTGAAAGGAGTCTATTTCATGCTTCGAAAAATTTCTCTTTTGCTTTCTATTTGTTTTCTTCTCCACCAAAACATCGCTTACGGTGAAGATAATCAGCAAAGCATATACGAAAAGCGCATGGCACTATATAAAGAAACCGAGCAGTCTTCAGGCATTCCATGGTATTACTTAGCTGCAATGGATCAATATGAAAGAAATATACGGAGCGTAAGAAAAGATATTCCGAAAAAACCAGATGCCATCATTTCCCTTTATTTCAAACCAGAAATATGGGCTGGACCTATTAATAGTAACGATACTCTCCCCCATACAATTTCTCTATTTGGCGGAATAGGTTTAGATGGTGACAAAGATGGATTTGCAAATGCAAATAGCGACCGTGATCTTCTGCATACCGCAGCGACTATTTTAAGGAAACAAGGAACGTCAGAAGACCGTATTAAAATTATGCTCTGGGAATATTATAAACGTGCCAAAACAGTTGATTTAATTAGCGAATACGCCCAAATTTATAAACATTATGGACGTATTAATTTAGAAGGAAATGCTTTTCCTCTTCCGATCCGTAGTGACCATAGCTACCGTAGTACTTTCGGCGCTGGAAGAAGTTTTGGCGGCAGAAGGATTCATGAAGGAACCGATATTTTTGCCGGATATGGCGTGCCAGTAAGATCAACTTGCTATGGCATTATTGAAACGAAAGGTTGGAACCGCCTTGGTGGATGGCGCATTGGTATTCGCGACCTTCATAACAATTACCATTATTACGCTCATTTAGGCGGGTTCTCAAAAGAAATACAGCTTGGACAAATTGTTGAGCCAGGGAAAGTAATCGGATTTGTTGGTAGCACTGGTTATGGACCTCCTGGTACAGCCGGAAAATTTCCGCCCCACTTACATTTTGGCATGTATAAAGACAATGGCTATACAGAATGGGCCTTCGATCCATACATGCATTTAAGCCTTTGGGAGCGCAAAGAACGAGCAAATACAAAACGATAACCGTAGCTGCATTGCTACGGTTATTTTTTATCCAGTAAAAGCCTGACTGAGCCGAGTTTCACTTTATTTACAACTAACTATCTGTTTTCTTTTTATCAGGTACAGCAACACTTCCGCTTCCATAATACGTAGGCACTTCCCCTTGAACGATACGCGTCGCAATCGGAACATTTTGTTTCACCTTTATCTCTTTCGTATGAAATGGAATAATCACTTGCAATGTTACTTCCATTTCCATAACAATTTGAATCGCTGTAGTATTAATCCCATGCGGCTCAATTTTTTGTTTAATATCTGTATTCACATGTCCAACTGGCGTGAAATGAATCGGAATATCTGGTCCTATATTACCAAGAAGTGCATTATCAGTTACACGCCCAAAAGGAACTGCCATAGTCGCGCCGTTTTTTTCAGAAATACCTAGCTCCTTCAACTTCCCTTGTTCTACTTGCTGTAAATATTTTTCTATGTACGTGGTCGTTGATGTTACGATTTCATTTACTTGCTTTGTATTTAAATTAATTGTGGATACTTTTCCGTTTTTATCATTCTGTACTTTCATTAATGAATCTACATCGAATCCTTCATTAATTCGATCCTTTACTGCCTTCGTCATAATTGCCGTCGCCATTTTATGTGTCTCTACTTCCCCATATTTAATTAAGGTTGGCTGAATATTATTATTCACAATCCACAACCCTTGTGTAAGTAATATAACAAAAAGAATAAACGACATAAGCAGTATATACCGAAAGGCAATAGGTCCCCTTCGAAACCGCGAGTTTTTCGAGCGAAATATACTCATAAAAAAACCTCCTTCTTATATCATTTCTATGCAAGAAGGAGGGACGATATATGCTTATCTCATTTTTAATAATGCTTCTTTTCCGATTGTGCCAGTCGTAATACCTAAAGCTTCGGCTTCAATCGTTACTGATTCTAGCGGTGCTTCAAGAAGTTGTTCAATCGTTCTTACACCAACCGCACGGCCAGCAATAATTCCTCGATCACCTAATTTCTCATTTAAAAGACCTACATCTAATGCACCACACATAATATATCCTTTATCGCTCATTACAGCTAGCAAATTCGTCTTTGGAAGTTTCACGCTAACTGCAATAAACGTATAATTATCAATTATAATTGGCTCCACATTAACCATAGTTCACACTCCTCTCTTTCTTATCTGTATGACAAGAGAAAAATGAGTGTTACAAGTTAACTAGCCTATAGTTTAACGGAAGATGTATAAGTTATTAACATATCTGTTAACACATCTCTAAGTAGTTCTGGCATATAATATTGTTTGTCAGAAAGTGTGGATAGCTCTGGGTATAAGTAGCCAAATGTAAACATATCAATCGTTCCTACTGTATATATACGATCTAATTCCAGCGATTCCCCGTTAATTAATACATCTTCGAGTAAAATTTTATTCCCGGGAATCGTATCTGGAATGACTTCTACACCAGCGTAAATCATTTTCCCCATCACTTTTCCCCGAAATCCGAATCCTTTCACCTCAAGATTCTCCATATTCGGCTTACGTGCTTTCAAAATAACTTCTCTTAATATCTTTCCTGGAACTTTCAAAGCACACGGATTAATTGGATGTGGACAAATTCTGTGAATATCTCCGCGCGTTACAACACCCTCTTCTAACCCTTCAAGAAGTACACCAGCGTTCACCATGCCAATCTCTGCATTGCACCATGTTTTCAGCGCACTTGCTAACATGTGAGAAAACGGCGTCTCCTGAAACCAATCAACCGGTAATGACTCTTTTAAATGAACGACAGACTCTGCCATTATATGCTCACTTTCTTCCTGCAGTATTTCAATTGTGGATAACGGCTCGCTATAAGCACCTAACCGTTCCGTCTTAATCGCTCTACCGTCTTTTTTCAGCAATTTCTTCGTCTCTATATCCACAGTAAGCTGCACGTGACCAACGTAACGTCCCCACTTTTCACAACAACAAAGTAAAGTATTATTCAGTAGAATACCACGCTCAAATAAATGATGCGTATGTGCTCCTAAAATAACATCTATATCATAATGCTCTGCCATATACTCATCCATACTTTTTCCAAGGTGAGAAAGGACAACCGTAATATGAGCCTCATCTTTCACTTCTTCTAAAATAGACTCTAAATGAATAATGGGATCTTCAATATGCCAATCGAGCATCTGATAAAACTCTGGATAAGCTACCGTTAATCCAATAAAAGCAATGGTAATCCCATCCGTCGTTGTATGCAATTTATAAGGCCTTGCCCATGACGGACGTACCCCTTCTTTTTCAAATAAATTTGCGACAAGTATTTCAAATCCAGCATCATCATAGAGCCGATTTAAATGCTCTTTCGCTAACGTAATGCCTTCATTATTTCCGATCGTTACATAATCATATAACGCCTCATTTAAAAGCTTCGTATTCCCAAGGCCATTTGTCGCTTCCGAAATACTATGAAAACGATCCACATGATCTCCGATATCAACTGTCAAGACGGTCTCTCCCGCTTCCTGTCTTCGCTTTTTCTCCCCTAGAACAAACCGAGAAATTTGCGGCCAATTTTCAAAATGACTATGTATATCGTTTGTATGATAAAGATGGATGATTGTTTCTTTATTTATATTCAGAGAAAAAACCTCCCCTCAGTTCCTTACTGCCATTTACGCTATGCGTACGCAATAATCCTGTAAATACTTTTCGTCTTTTCTTGCTATTTTACATTGTACTCGCATTGTGAGAAAAAGCAAAAGATTGTCCTTTTTATATGAGAAACTTTTGCTAATGCAGGAAAGAATTCCAAATAGTGGAGGGAGGGGTGGATTTGTCAAAAAGTTTAATAGAGAATTCAGTGGGTGGTTGTTCAAGTGGATTTGTCAGTATCTTTATCTTAAACCTAGTCGTTCTCTGTTCTTATAAAATGTTTGGGGTATGTGAGGATTTTCTTTTGTCTTATCTTGTCGACAAATCGATATTCCTTGTCGAAACGTTGATATATTGAAATAATCGCTGATATATTCCGAGTTATGGTCGATATATTTGAAAAATCGCTGATATATTTAACTGAACACCCACCCGGGTACCCTCTCCCAAGCCAAGACAAATCCGCAAAACAAAAAAGCGCCCTGCACAGCAGGGCGCTTTCTTCATACATATATTATCCAGCTTTGCCTCCTAGACCATCATGTCTAAGAACCTTCCGCACTAGAAGATGAAAAGCATCTTCTGTGCGAAAGAATCTTAGCCAACGGGTCTGAACAGTCGGCTCCGCATTTCTATTTAACCAATAGAACCTTCCATCTCAAACTTGATTAGACGGTTCATTTCAACTGCGTATTCCATTGGAAGTTCGCGAGTGAATGGCTCGATGAAGCCCATTACGATCATTTCTGTAGCTTCTTGCTCAGAAATACCGCGGCTCATTAGGTAGAATAATTGTTCTTCTGATACTTTAGATACTTTCGCTTCGTGCTCAAGTGAAACGTAATCGTTTTTGATTTCGTTGTAAGGAATTGTATCAGATGTAGATTGGTTATCCATGATTAACGTGTCACACTCGATGTTAGAGCGAGAGTTTTTCGCTTTTGGTCCGAAGTGTACGATACCACGGTAAGTTACTTTACCACCATGCTTCGCAATCGATTTAGAAACGATTGTTGAAGACGTGTTTGGTGCTAAGTGAATCATTTTCGCACCAGCATCTTGGTGTTGGCCTTTACCGGCAATCGCGATAGATAATGTTAAACCACGAGCGCCTTCGCCTTTTAAGATAACTGCTGGGTATTTCATCGTTAATTTAGATCCGATGTTACCGTCAATCCACTCCATCGTTGCGTTTTCTTCACAAACCGCACGTTTTGTAACTAGGTTGTATACGTTGTTCGCCCAGTTTTGGATTGTTGTATAACGGCAATATGCATCTTTTTTAATGATGATTTCTACTACCGCACTGTGAAGTGAGTTAGTCGTGTAAACAGGTGCTGTACAACCTTCTACGTAGTGTACGTGTGCGCCTTCGTCTACGATGATAAGCGTACGCTCGAATTGTCCCATATTTTCAGAGTTAATACGGAAATACGCTTGAAGTGGTGTATCAACTTTAACACCTTTTGGAACGTAGATGAATGATCCACCAGACCAAACTGCAGAGTTTAATGCAGAGAATTTGTTGTCTGTTGGTGGGATTACTTTTCCGAAATGTTCACGGAAAATATCTTCGTTCTCTTTTAATGCGCTATCTGTATCTTTGAAGACGATTCCTAGAGCTTCTAGGTCTTCTTTCATGTTGTGGTATACAACTTCAGATTCGTACTGTGCAGATACACCAGCTAAATATTTTTGCTCAGCTTCTGGAATACCTAATTTATCAAATGTTGCTTTAATTTCATCAGGTACTTCATCCCAAGACTTCTCAGATTTCTCAGATGGTTTTACGTAGTACGTAATTTCATCGAAATCTAAGTCGTTTAAGTCGCCGCCCCATTGTGGCATTGGCATTTCGTAGAACTTATCCAGTGATTTTAAACGGAAGTCTAACATCCACTGTGGTTCTTCTTTCATACGTGAAATTTCTTCAACGATTTCTTTTGTTAAACCGCGTCCAGCACGGAAAATCGAAACGTCTTTGTCTTTGAAACCATATTTATAATCGCCGATATCTGGCAGTTGCTTCGCCATGTTGGTGTGTCCCTCCTTAGATAACCTCGTTTTTAGGAACCTTTAACATTACTTCTCTTCGTTTAAGCCCTTTTCTAACGCTTTCCACGCTAATGTTGCACATTTAATACGTGCAGGGAACTTGCATACGCCTTGTAATGCTTCAATATCTCCTAAATCGATGCTGTC
Source organism: Bacillus sp. FSL K6-0073 (assembly GCF_038006085.1). Taxonomy (NCBI): domain Bacteria; kingdom Bacillati; phylum Bacillota; class Bacilli; order Caryophanales; family Bacillaceae; genus Bacillus; species Bacillus sp. FSL K6-0073. Next base: position 4,949,733 of record NZ_JBBOUN010000001.1, read on the forward strand.
ATCGTACTCTTTTCCTAGCATCATGTCAGAGAAAATTTTAGAAAGCTGAAGTGCCTCTTCAATTTTCTTACCTTTTACTGCTTGTGTCATCATGGAAGCTGAAGACATTGAGATAGAACATCCTTCTCCTTCAAACTTCGCTTCTTGCACAATACCTTCTTCTACTTTCATCGTAAGTTGAATACGATCGCCGCAAGTTGGATTGTTCAAGTTTACTGTAACACTATCTTCTAGCACGCCATTGTTACGAGGATTCTTATAATGATCCATAATAACTTGACGATATAACGTATCTAAATTATTAAATGACATTTGTGAAATACTCCTTTGTCTTGATTAGCGATTCAACAAATGTATCAATTTCTTCTTTTGTATTATATAAATAGAAGCTCGCACGTGCTGTTGAAGAAGCTTTTAGCCACTTCATAAGCGGTTGTGCACAGTGGTGTCCTGCGCGAACCGCAATACCTTCTACATCTAATACTGTCGCTACATCGTGAGGATGTACGTCTTCAATATTAAATGTAACAAGACCAGCGCGATGCTTTGGACCATAAATTGTAACGCCATCTACTTCTGATAGTCTTTCTAAAGCATATTGCGCTAATTCATGTTCATGCTTTTCAATATTATGAAGACCGATTTCTTCTAGGAAATCAATTGCCGCACCAAGTCCGATTGCATTACCGATAATCGGTGTACCTGCTTCGAACTTCCACGGAAGCTCTTTCCACGTAGATTCTTGTAAATCTACGAAATCAATCATTTCACCGCCAAATTCAATTGGCTCCATATTGTTCAGCAATTCTTTTTTACCATATAATACGCCGATGCCTGTAGGTCCACACATCTTATGAGCAGATAATGCGTAGAAATCACAGTTCAAATCTTGTACATCCACTTTCATATGAGGTGTACTTTGTGCACCGTCAACGACCATAATTGCGCCATTTTCGTGTGCGATTGCTCCGATTTCTTTTACAGGGTTAATCGTTCCAAGCACGTTTGAAACTTGCATAATAGAAACGATTTTTGTATTCGGTGTAACTGTTTGACGAACATCTTCTAAAGAAATTGTACCGTCTGGTTGAAGCGGAAGGTATTTTAAAGTTGCACCAGTTTTCTTCGCAACTTGTTGCCACGGAATGATGTTACTATGGTGCTCCATGTAAGAAATAACGATCTCATCGCCTTCTTTTACATTTTCAAGACCATAGCTAGCCGCTACTGTATTTAATGCAGTTGTCGTTCCGCGCGTGAAAATAATCTCTTCCATTGATTTCGCGTTAATAAACTTACGAACTTTCTCGCGTGCACCTTCATACGCGTCAGTAGCTTTCGTACCGAGCGTATGAACACCGCGATGCACGTTAGAATTATATTCTTTATAGTAACGTTCTAACGTTTCAATGACTTGAATTGGTTTTTGAGAAGTTGCTGCACTATCGAAATAAACAAGTTGTTTGCCGTTCACTTTTTGATCAAGAATTGGAAACTGTTTGCGTATTTCATGAATATTCATTAGCGAACTTTCCTTTCAATTACCTCAACAAGCTGTGCCTTTACTCCTTCAATTGGAAGCTCATTAACTACAGGTGCTAAGAATCCATGGATGACTAAACGTTCTGCTTCGCGTTTTGGAATACCACGGCTCATCAAGTAGTATAGTTGGATTGGATCTACGCGACCTACTGAAGCTGCGTGACCTGCCATTACATCATCTTCGTCGATTAAAAGAATTGGGTTTGCATCACCGCGTGCTTTTTCATCTAACATAAGAACGCGAGAAGATTGTTGTGCATTTGATTTAGATGCACCGTGTTCAATTTTACCAATTCCGTTAAAGATAGATGTTGCACTATCTTTTTGTACACCGTGTTTTAAAATCCAACCTTCAGAATGTTTACCGAAGTGAACAACTTTAGTTGTAAAGTTTTGTGTTTGGTTACCACGGCCAATTGTTACTGTTTTCGTATCAGCATATGAACCGTCGCCCATTAAGTTTGTAACGTTCTCTGAAATTGTGTTTCCGTCATTCATAAGGCCTAGAGCCCAATCAATGCGGCCGTCGCGTCCTACAACGCCGCGGCGGTTAACGTAAGTTGTTACGTCTTTTGCTAATAGATCAACCGCACCGAATTTCACTTGTGCGCCTTGTTCCACGATTACTTCTGCTACGATATTTGCAATACCTTTAGCATTTTCATTTGCAACGTAGTTTTCTACATAAGTTGCAGTACTGTTCGCATCAGCTACGAATAATACGTGGTTATATACGTTAGCTTCTTCGCCGTCTACTAAGAATACAGCTTGAAGTGGAGTTTCAAGAACAACGTTTTTCGGAACATATATGAATGCACCGCCGTTGATTAATGCAGCATGAAGTGCAGTTAGACGATGCTCGTCTACTTTCACGCCGTCTTTCATTAAGTACTTTTGTACTAGTTCAGCATGCTCAGTTGCTGCTGTTACGATGTCTGTAAAAATAACACCTTTTTCTTTTGCTTCGTCTGCTAAAGAAACGAATGCAGTTGTACCAGTACGTTGCACTAATACGCTGTTATTTTCATCGATTAAGTTTTTCACTGCTTCTGGAAGTTCAGTTAAAGAACTTACAGGCTCTTGCTTAGCAGCGTCGCCTTTTCCGATAAAGTCCCATTTGTCAATTTTCGTTTTATCAGGCGTTGGCATTGGAAGTTCAGTTGCTTGTGCAAGAGCTTGTAAGCGGAACTCAGTCAACCAAGCAGCTTCGTTTACTTCGCTTGCGCGTTGACGGATTGTTTCTTGATCGAAAGGTAATGTACCGATTGTCATGTTTATGCTCCTCTCTTACGCTTCTTGCTCTGTTGTTTCGTCTTCAATACCTAATTCTTTTTTAATCCAGTCGTAACCTTCAGCTTCTAGACGTTGTGCAAGCTCAGGGCCACCAGATTTAACGATACGACCGTTCATCATAACGTGAACGAAGTCTGGAGTGATGTAGTTTAATAAACGTTGGTAATGCGTAATCATTAGGCAACCGAACTCTTCGCCGCGCATTTCGTTAATACCTTTAGATACAACTTTTAATGCATCGATATCAAGACCTGAGTCGATTTCATCTAAGATTGCGATTTTTGGCTCAATCATCATTAATTGAAGAATTTCGTTACGTTTTTTCTCTCCACCAGAGAAACCTTCGTTTAAGTAACGTTGTGCCATTTCTGGATCCATTTCTAGGAATTCCATGTTTTTATCTAATGTACGGATAAATTTCATAAGAGAAATTTCATCGCCTTCTTCACGACGTGCGTTAATTGCAGAACGTAAGAAGTCAGCGTTTGTTACTCCGCTAATTTCACTTGGATATTGCATTGCTAGGAATAGACCCGCTTGTGCGCGCTCATCTACTTCCATTTCTAATACATCTTCACCGTCGATGATGATGCTACCTTCTGTTACTTCATACTTTGGGTGACCCATAATTGCAGAAGATAAAGTTGATTTACCTGTTCCGTTAGGTCCCATAATTGCGTGGATTTCTCCACCTTTTACTTCAAGGTTTACACCCTTTAAAATTTCTTTGCCATCAATTGATACGTGTAAGTCTTTAACCGTTAATGTAGAACCAGCCATCTCAATACCTCCATTAATCCTATATATACATTTTAAAAATTCCTAAAACGTTCATATTCTCATTTTATTCTCATTCTAATTTTATATCAAATAAAATGATATCGCAAACGACGAAAAAAAGTAACCGTTTTTTCACAAATGTATATAAGTATTTCCTTTGCATCTTTCTATGATACACCTTTCTTCTTATTTATATAAAGAAAAAAGGACTGGTAATTTTCCAATCCTTTCCTTATAATTATTCACTTACCGGAAGTACAGCACCTTTATATTCTTTATTAATAAAATCTTGAATTTCTTTTGAATGTAGCACTTCTACTAGCTCTTTAATTTCTTTTTTCTTCTCATCACCTTTACGAACTGCAATGATGTTTGCATATGGAGAGTCTGCTCCTTCAATCGCAATTGCATCCTTTGTTGGATTTAATTTTGCATCAATTGCATAGTTTGAATTAATAAATAAAGCATCACCTTCATTATTTTCATACAGCTTTGGTGACAATCCAGGCTCTACATCTGTTTTAAACTTTAAGTTTTTCGGATTTTCGACTACATCTTTTACTGTTGCCTTAACAACATCTACGCCATCTTTTAGTTTAATAACTCCTCCTTTTTGTAATAATGCGAGCATACGGCCACGCTCCGCTACGTTATTACTCATAATTACTGTTCCGCCATCTGGTAAGTCTTTTAAGCTTTTATATTTCTTAGAATAAATACCCATCGGCTCTAAATGGATTTTTCCTGCGTTTACAATTTTATATCCCTTTTCTTGAATTTCTTTATCTAAGTATGGAATATGCTGGAAGTAGTTCGCATCAATTTCTTTATCCGCTAACGCTTTATTTGGCAGTACATAATCCTGGAACTTTTTAATCTCTAACTTAATGCCTTTTTTCTCTAATATTGGCTGTGCCTTCTCTAGAATAACAGCGTGCGGCACGTTAGAGGCTCCAACAACAAGCTTATTCTCTTCTTTTCCTCCGCAAGCAGCTAATGTAAATACAGACAGCGCTGTAACAACTGACAATAGAATCTTTTTCATATGATGTCCCCTTCTCCCCTATAGTTATGTAGTTATAAAAAAGGCTGGCATACACCAGCCTTTTCAGCAATTATTCTTTTACAGGAACAACTGCCCCTTTATATTCTTTATTAATAAAGTCTTCGATTTCTTTAGAATGCAATACTTCTACAAGCTCTTTAATCTCTTTTTTATCTTTATCACCTTTACGAACCACTAATACGTTTGCGTACGGTGAATCATCACCTTCAATTGCAATTGCATCTTTTTCTGGATTTAATTTCGCATCAATTGCATAGTTTGAGTTAATTAAAACAGCGTCGCCTTCTTTATTGTTATACACTTGTGGTAACAAACCTGGCTCAATATCCGTTTTGAACTTTAAGTTTTTCGGGTTATCTGCAATATCTTTTGGAGTTGCACTAACTGGATCTACTCCGTCTTTAATTTTTAAAATGCCTTCTTTTTGTAAAATTGCTAAACCACGTCCATGGTCAGTAACGGAATTACTCATAATAATTGTCGCCCCGTCTGGAAGTTCTTTTAAGCTCTTATATTTTTGAGAGTATACACCAATTGGTTCAATATGAATTTTCCCTGCTATTTCAAAATCATATTTTTTATCTTTAATTTCTTTTTCTAAATACGGAATGTGCTGGAAGTAGTTTGCATCTAAATCCTTATCCGCTAACGATTTATTTGGCAACACGTAATCTTGGAATTTTTTCACTTCTAATTCAATTCCTTTTTTCTCAAGTAACGGTTTTGCTTTTTCTAAAATTTCAGCATGCGGTACGTTAGAAGCACCAACAACAAGTTTCTTTTCATCTTTATCTTTCCCGCCACAAGCAGCTAACCCAAAAATTGAAGTTGAAATAAGTGCCGTAAGTAATAATTTTTTCATTTAAAATATCCTCCCGTTTTTATTATCGTTTATCTATTCGAGTCGTTAAACTATCACCAATCCACTGGATTAAAAATACAACTAGTAATACACAAATTGTCGCAACGATTGTTACATCGTTATTCCCTCTCTGGAATCCTTCTAAATAAGCAAGTGTTCCAAGGCCACCAGCACCAACAACTCCCGCCATTGCTGTATAGCCTACTAAAGCAATTGTCGTAACCGTAATACCAGATACTAATGCTGGTAATGATTCTGGAATTAACACTTTCAAAATAATTGTGCTTGTTTTTGCTCCCATTGCTTTTGAAGCTTCAATTACACCTTTATCAATTTCGCGAAGTGCAATTTCAACCATTCTCGCATAGAATGGTGCCGCTCCAATAATTAAAGCCGGCAAAGCTGCACTTGCTCCAAGAATTGTTCCAAGAAGAATCTTTGTGAATGGGATTAATAAAATAATTAAAATGATGAACGGTATAGAGCGGAATATATTTACGAATGCTCCAATCACCGTATTAATTGATTTGTTTTCCCATAAATTATCTTTCGCTGTCATGAAGAGTAACAATCCTAAAATTAGTCCTAAAACAAATGTCGCAAGAGCTGCGATTGCCGTCATATATAATGTTTCACCAGTTGCTTCTAACATTTGATTCCAATCAACATTTGCGAGTAACTTATCCATGTGCAATCACCTCCAGCTCTACTTGATCTTGATGAATTCCTTCTATTGCTTGCTGGATCGCTGTTTCCTCACCATTTAAATGAACAACTAAACTACCGTAAGAACCGTTATTCGTTTGTGCAATATTTCCTTGTAAAATGCTAACTTCTATATCACTGCGTTGCATTAATCGTTGAAGCACTGGTCTTTCTACAGCCTCACCGATAAACTGCAAACGAATTACTTTTCCATCTGGATATTTTTCAATTAAACTTTCAATTGTTTCATTTGTATCTTCAGAATCTGTTAACTGCTGTACAAATCGTTTCGTAATATCTTGCTTCGGATTACGGAATACATCAAGTACTGGACCTGTTTCTACAATCTTTCCTCTCTCCATTACCGCTACTCGGTTACATATCTTTCGAATCACGTGCATCTCATGTGTAATGAGTACAATTGTTAAACCAAGGCGCTTATTAATGTCTAATAGTAAATCCAAAATTTGATCTGTCGTTTCTGGATCAAGAGCTGACGTTGCTTCATCACATAAAAGCACTTGTGGATTGTTAGCTAAAGCTCTTGCAATCCCGACGCGTTGCTTTTGTCCTCCGCTCAGCTGAGATGGGTACGCGTCTCCTCTCCCTTCTAATCCAACGAGATGAATTAATTCATCAACACGTTTTCTTCTCTGCGCTTTATCAACACCTGCAATTTCAAGTGGAAACTCTATATTTTCACGTACAGTTCGTGACCAAAGTAAGTTGAAGTGCTGAAAAATCATTCCGATTTCTTGCCTTGCCTTACGAAGTTCACTTCCTGTAATTGCTGATATAACACGATTCGCAATTGTAATTTGGCCAGAAGTCGGTTTCTCTAACTGATTAAACAATCTGATTAAAGAACTTTTTCCAGCGCCACTATATCCGATAACACCAAAGATTTCACCTTTGTCTATTTTTAAATTGGCGTTATCTACAGCAGTGACATCACCGCTTTTCGCCTTATATATTTTCTTTACGTTCTCTAATAGAATCATGATGTTCACCCCTTTTTTAAATAAAAAGCGCAAGCGGCTCGTTTAGAACAAGAGGACGCCCGAATCCCTGACGTAGAGACGCTTTTTGCCTCATACGAAGGGATGAAACGACCGACTGTTCTAGCCGCTGGAGCTAGATTTCATAAAGATTTTAGGTCGACTCCGCAATTTTTTATGTTTAATGTGTGTAGTCCACCGTTATCACTACCCTTATTATTTGAATGTCCTCCACATTCAAACAATAAAAAAACCTTTCTGCTTTAGAGAAGCAGAAAGGTTTATATGCGTATATAACAACATTATCCCTCTCTCTCATCTCTCAAAGCATTCGCTTTGCAGGAATTGGCACCATTTCAACATAAGTTGACGGTTGCCGGGCTTCACAGGGCACAGTCCCTCCACCTCTCTTGATAAGAGAAATCAGATTCAATTTTCGTCTGATTTGAAATTTATTAAATTGTCTATATTTTATGACTTGAATTGTATCAATATACACTCACCATGTCAACAGAAATTTTCGCAAAAAATGAAACTTCAGAATTTTAAGCACCTACTGACATCGGTTTACATATATGAAACATCGATTCCACTAATAACATCGTTCGATACGTTCCCGAATATTGTACACGTCCATCGTTCATTAACATTTGCAATCGTACATTTCCATTCACCAATTGTTCTATATCCTTTTCATCTAAGCAAATGATTTGTTCCGTTCCTCTTTCCTCATGTACCAGCTCTATATAATCTCTTGAAATTTGTAACGAACAACTTTCATCTCCAAAACGAAAATTAACAGTTTTTTCCTCTTGTCTTAAAAGCGGTTCTAAATGATATTGACCATTAGCGTAATTTACAAATGATTGAAGCAAAGAATATAATCTCATCCTAAATCACATCCTTCATATCACTTTCTATTACATACCATTCCCTCTCACTAAAGAGCAATCCTGTTATTTTCGCTCGACAAATACTGTATCCACCCTGCATCTCGACATATTTCCCAAGAAATATGTCGAGGCGGCAAAAATTTTGCCGCCTACTTTAATTCCGTATATAAATATTCAACCGAATGAAATGCGTATATCTTCTTCATCAGTGTCCCATTTTCAAAAACAAGTAAACAAGGTACACTTTCAATCCCATACTCTTTCGCTAAATACGGAGCATAATTTAAATCTAACATCCCAATTTTGAGGCCTTCAATTGTCATCTCAACGACTGTTAACATCTTTTTTGCTAATTGGCATGTTCCACACATTGGAGTATATACATATAATACTGTTTTTTCTTCGTTCTCTATTAGGGCTGTAGCTTCGGCTCCTGTCCAATCAATCACTTCTATCATTCCTTACCGTAAATATTCTGTATAAACGTCAATGTCGGCTCCCCATAATACATTTGCTAAGTGTGTAGATGGCGCAGTTGCCACTTCTCGGTACGAGCGATCAATATAGATATGCTCGGCTTGCGGAAATTCTTTTCGAAATTGTTTCCTTAACTTTTCTCCAGCATCATCAGCATCCACTAGCACATACACTTCCTTATCAAAAAACTGATCAACGAGCTCATCCATTTTCGACAAACCAATTGTACCATTTGTACAAACAATTTCCACCGGTTCACGAATAATAGATTCAATCTTTCTTCTATCTGATGTACCTTCTACAATAATGACTTTTTCTACATAAATCATATGTCATCACCCGATCACCATATACTATATAACATTGAACTTAGTATATAGTATATTCGTTATTTTCATGTTGTTTCCTGTTTATTTTTGCAAAAGAAAAGCGGAAGCGGCTTGCTCAGAACAAGAGGACATTGGAACTCCTAAACTAGAGGCGCCTTTTGCCTCAAGTGAAGGAGTGAAATGACCGACTGTTCTAGCCGCTGGAGCTGGATCACAAAGAAAAGCGGAAGCGGATCATTCAGATTGTGAGGGGGATGGAGCTTCTGACGTAAAGGCGCTTTTGGCCTTGCAGGAAGAAGCGAAGCCACCGAACAATCTAGCCGCTAGAGCTGGATCATAAAGAAAAGCAGAACCGACTGTTTAGCCCTGTTGGCTAAGGTTCTTTCGTACAGAAGACGCTTTTTGTCTTCTTCGTACGGAAGGTTCTTAGACATGAAGGGCTAGGAGGTGGAGCTGGACAATGAAAAGCACAAGCGGCTCTTTCAGAACAGGAGGGCACCCGAACTCCTGAACTAGAGGCGCCTTTTGCCTCAAGTGAAGGAGTGAAATGACCGACTGTTCTAGCCGCTGGAGCTGGACAATGAAAAGCGCAAGCGGCTCGTTTAGATTGTGAAGACTTATGAAACCTTACCACAAAACAGTTTTTCTCATAATAGCTTATTTATTTACATATAACTTGAATTTCATTATTTCACACAAAATAAAAAAGGACAGCACAAAGGCTGTCCTTTAGTCGACTATAATTAGTCTTGGTTTGTCATTTCTGCATATTTTTCTGCAGTTAATAACTTCTCAACTTGGCTTGCATCAGAAAGTTCAACTTTAACCATCCATGCACCCTCGTATGGAGATTCGTTAACAAGTTCTGGTTGGTCACTTAATTCTTCGTTTACTGCTACAACTTTACCGCTTACAGGTGCGTATAACTCAGAAACTGTTTTAACAGATTCTACGCTTCCGAATGGCTCGTCAGCTTCGATTGTTGCACCTACTTCAGGAAGTTCAACGAATACGATATCGCCTAGCTCACCTTGTGCAAAGTGAGTGATACCGATAACAACTTCATTACCTTCAGTTTTTACCCATTCGTGTTCTTCAGAGTAACGTAAATTATTTGGAATGCTCATGACTGTACCTCCAGTGAATGTATTAATTATGTAAAAATACCTTATTGGTACTTTTTCCACACACTTTCAAACTGCTCTTCGTTAAAACCAAGTGTTACATTCGTTCCATCTGTTACAATTGGACGTTTAATCAACATGCCATCCGATGCTAAAAGCTCATACATTTCGTCTTCGCTTGCATCTTTCAACTTATCTTTTAGACCAAGTTCACGGTAACGCATTCCACTTGTATTAAAGAATTTTTTTAATGGTAATTCACTTTTTTCATGTAAATTACGTAAATCTTCTTTTGATGGTGGATTTTCAACAATATGAATCATCTCATATGCTACATCGTTTGCCTCAAACCATTTCTTTGCCTTTTGACATGTGCCACACTTTGGATATGAATAAAATGTTACTGTCATAAATTCACCTACTTTTTTACTAACCTTTACCTTTATCATATAGAAAACGTTTTATTATTTCAAACCATTATTCGCTAAACTTTTACTTATTTCGTGATAATTTTTAATAATCCTGCGAATTTTTCTTATTTTTCCGCCATTTGTTAAGAAAAAAATAAATATATAAATTTTTTAGATTCTGCACCAAACATATATCTTAAACAAGCGTTTGATTAATTCTCCATTTTTCTTTCTTAACCTTTGAACTACAGGAGTTTCTTCCTACCGAACATACAGCTTAAACAAACGTTTGATTAATTCTCCATTTCTCTTTGTTAACCCTTGAGTTACATCGGTTTCTTCCTACCGAACATACAGCTTAAACAAACGTTTATTTTAAAAAATAAGAAGCCTCTTTTACAGGCTCCTTCATCATCTATTCAAATAATCTGCAATTGTTTGAAATACTACGATATACATATTATGAATACTTTCTTCTGTGTTTCCACCATTTGATAAACCAATTGCCCATTGTTGCCCTTCACCACTTCCGATATTCGCAAAACCTTGCGTATACATCGCATTTACATCTTTTCGTGCACTGTTATACTCTATCCCTTTTGTAATAAAAATTGAATATGATTTATCTTGTAAACCGATAAAAAACACTGGTTTCTTTAGCGATGAAAATACATTTTTATACTGCTCTGTTGAGGCTTCTTGAAAGTGATCTTTCATTATTAGAAAACCATCCACTTCCTTAGATTTCTTTTCCAGTGCCTCTAACTTCATTTCCTCAAACTTTACATTCCTAAACGTATCTTTCGGCTTTTCTCCAACAACTCCAATTACGAGTGCTCTTCCGTTATATTCTAATTTCTCTCCTTCTTTATCCTTTGCACACCCAGCACCGACTAGGCATATCAATATAAAAAATAAGAAATACGATAAACGCTTCATTTAGCACCCTTCCCTTCTTTTTAGTCAAGTGACAAAAACGTAAGGTTAATTCAAGAAAATGTAAGTAAAATCGATAGCCCAATTCACGTTTCTATATTATAATCAATTGAATTTACTTACATTACTAAACATAGGAGATCAACATGAAGAAATTTAAACTTTCATCTTTTCTTCCGTTAAGTTATATACTTCTACTCGTACTCGTAAGTCCCCTTTACGACGTATTAAATAAATCGACTGTTCACGCAGTAGACGTTACAACTGTAGTAGATGATTGGATTCCATTTGTAAAAGCATTTATTATTCCTTATTTACTTTGGTTTCCATACTTATACGGCGCACTTATTTATTACTGCTTTGCAGACCGAAAGCAATATTATGTCACTTTAAGTAGTATTATTTTTGGAAAGCTTGCTTGTTTTTCTATTTATTATTTTTGGCAAACAACTGTACCGCGTCCGACTGTCGTTGGGACAGATGTATTTTCTGAACTAGTTCGCTATATTTATAGTATCGATCAACCTGTAAACTGTTTCCCTAGCATTCACGTTCTTACTACATTTGTAATTATGTTAGCTGCCTTTAAGCGTAGAGAACAGCATGCTTGTGAATATTACATCCTTACTTTCTTCGGTACACTTATTATTTTATCAACGCTATTTACGAAGCAGCATGCCTTTGTAGATGCCGTTTCTGGAATGACGCTTGCAAGTATACTTTACTTCGGCGTTCAGCTCTTATTGGCCAAAGAACCGATAAGAGTTCCAGTAAAACAAAATCATAGAATGTAGCATGACAAAAAAGCAGACTGTGGCTTCTCAGTCTGCTTTTATCTATTAGTAAGGAGATTTTCAACTTAAGATTGCGGTACAGTCATATCACCAGAGTGAATACGACCTGCTTTTTTAAGAGCAATGTAAAGTATATAAGAAACAGCTACTGGAATGACGATATAAGTAATTACCATCGCCGGGAGAACTTCCCACCCTTGGCTGGAAATTAAATTAATTGGTGCGATAAGAGAACTTAATCCAAGACCTGCAATTTCCTTTCCTGCTTCCAGTTGGAAAATTAATGCTGATACTGGACCGACTATAGCACTGGCGACGACAGTTGGAACGAGAATCATTGGGTTTTTAGTGATATTTGGCAACTGTACTTTCGGAGTACAAAGTGCTTGAGCTAATATGCCACCTAAATTGTTTTCTTTCGCTGAGATGACAGAGAATCCGATAAACTGAGCGACGCATCCGGCAAGAGCAGCACCACCTGCAACACCGTCTAAGCTAAGTGCAATTGCTAACGCAGCTGATGAAGCTGGAGAGATAAGTAATAGTCCCCAAACTACTGCAATGACGATAGAAGCAATAAACGGACTACCAGCTGAGCTATCTTTAATAAACGCTCCAACTGCATTTAAAACAGGAGTAATATTATGAGATAACCAAATACCAACTAAACCAGAACCTAATATTGCTGCAAATGGAACGAGCATCATATCTAACGCAGTTTTTCCGCTTAAACGTTTACCAATATATACAGCTAAAGTTGCTGTTAATAATGCACCGATTGGCTCACCTGTTTTAATAATTAGACCAGCTTCAGTAATTGAAATGGATCCGGCACCAATTGCTCCGGCTACCATCGCCGAGAAGATTACAAGACCGTTTGCACCGAGCATAAAAGCAATGCCGGCACCAATCGCCGGTGCCATAAGGGATTTTGCAACAACTCCGATTGTAATAAGTAATGGTATATCAACAATTCTTCCTATATTTTCGATCAGTAAACCAATTCCGAGGGATACGAAAATACCTTGTGCGATTCCAGCAGATGCTTTAAATACACGAGACATTATATATTCCTTCATTCGTTTCACCTTCTTCTATAAGTTAGTAACCAATTGTTTTCATATAATCACGTAAAATATCGTTTGATTTTGCGAATCGAGATTCTTCATCCTCTGTTAAATTGAGTTCTACAACTTCTCTTATACCGTCTCTAGTAATAATAGCAGGTACTCCTGTACAAATATCATATTCACCGTACTCACCATCTAAAATGGCTGATACAGCAATAACACGGTGATCATCATTAAAGATTGAACTCGCAATATATGCTAGAGAATTTCCAATTCCGTAATAAGTAGTACCTTTTCGTTTATAAATTTCCCAGCCAGCTTTTGCAGTCTTCTCAACAATTTCATCTAAATCTATTTCACCAAATCGTTCTTTTTGTTCTTCTAAAATTTGCAGAACTGGCTTTCCACCAACAGTTACATGAGACCAAGCAACCATTTGAGAATCACCATGTTCTCCTAATGAATACCCATGGATACTACGAGGGTCTACATGTAGCATTTCAGATAAAATTGTTCTTAAGCGAGAAGAATCTAATGATGTACCAGTACCGATTACGCGATTTCTAGGTAATCCAGATAATTTCCACACTTCATATGTAATAATATCAACTGGGTTCGATGCAAGTAAGAAAATACCATCAAATCCACTTTCCATTACGCCGCCAACAACACTTTCCATAATCTTCGCACTCGCTCCTAAAGTATCTAAGCGACTTTGTCCAGGTTTTGGTGCTGGCCCTGCTGTAATAATAACAATGTCCATATCTTTGCAGTCTTCATAGCTTCCTGCATATACTTTTGTTCTTGTATTTGTAAAGTTAATGCAATGTGATAAATCCATCGCTTCCCCAACTGCACGTTCATGATTTATATCAATTAATAATAGCTCTTCGCAAATTCCTTGATTTACAATGGAATACGCACAACTTGATCCAACTAATCCAGTACCGATAATTGCAATTTTTCTTGTATGTCTTTTCATAGCAATCTCTCCTAATTGATCATATAATCTATTTCTTTTGCTCTTTACACTCCTAATTATAGAGGTTCCCACGATAGAAACCATGGATACTTTGTGAAATATTGAACAAATCATTTGTCCTTTTTGTGAATTGTTATATTCCATTTTCGTCATATTTGTTACAACTGGAAAAATATTTATTTTATATTTATTGACATGCTCAAAACAAAAAACGAGCGACTTCATTCGCCCGTTTTTTGTCATCCCGTTATTCCGCACTTAATTGACTTTTTAATTGCTGCACAATCATTGGATTAGCAGGTGCTGCCGGTTTGTAATAACTCTTTTGCTTTGCGTACTCATACATATTACGTTGGCGCATCTCATCTTGATTACGAATTTGAATTAACGTTTGATGTAACTGTTCATTATCAGACTGAGCAATATAATTTGCATAGCTTGTTAAACTTGCATTCAATCCTGCTAAATAATCATTTACCATATCTTTTTCATTCATCTTTCTCTTCCTCCTATCCTAGGAAAGTCATTAATTGCTGTTTCGTATTTCGTGCATCTTGCGCATCTTTTTGTAGCATTTGTTTCAGTTGTGGATCTGTACACGTCTGTGCATACTGCTCCAACTTGTTAATAATTGTTGCGTGTCCACCAATTAAATGACGTAAGTTTTCTACTTCAAGCTCTGTTAAATTTTGCATGGAATACTCCTACCTTTCTTTATTCGTTCACTGTTAGTATTTAGCTATTTTTTGATTGTATACATGAATTAACTTTTTCACGTGCATACAAAATATATGGAATTTTACATATTATGAAAACTTTATATTTTATAGTTTTAGGAATAGAATTGCTATGCAATAATTATTATATGAAATTTCAAAAAATACTCCCTATCCACTATAACCCTCGCATCATATAAAACTTATTAGTTAAAGGAGCAATGAACATGAAAACACATGACTTCCTTACAGAAATCCAGAAGGGCTCTGAGCCTAGTCCATATCAAGATCCTATTGCTTTTATTTTCGTTTGCCTTTCCGTAGCTATATACACATTTTTCAAACCTGCTAAATAATATCATGTAATGAGAAAAAGCCTACCGCTCTTTTCGAATCATATGCACTAAAAAACCTTAGAATCACTTCTAAGGTTTTTGTTTGCCTCGCTTCTTATTCACGTAACCCTTTAATAAACGTTTCCAATAATACATGTAAACTTGTATCCAGATCTAACGGCAAACCAAATCCGCCTTGCTGTTCAATCGAAGCAAATCCATGACAAATACTTCTGAATCCGCGTGTCGCATGAAGTGCATTCTCTCCTTCTAAGCCATACTGTTGTAATACTTGAAGACAAAGCTTTACAATTCCGTCACCTGCTTTTCTTACTTCTTCATCTCGTAAAAAAGTTGCTTCATATAGTCCAGGATGTTTTCGGACAAATGCTACATACGCTTCTCCTAATGCATGAATTGCTTCATCCATACGTTTATCCTCGGCCGCTTCTTCCAGTTTGTTATGCAGCTGTTTGATTCCGTAAATACCAAGATTTTTCCGTACATCTTGTAACCCTTTTACATGATTATATAGTGAGGGCGAACGTATCCCTAACCTTTGCGCTAATGAAGCTAATGTCACTTCTTGTATTCCATTTGCATCTGCAATTTCTGCAGCTGTTTCTACAATTTTCTGTAATGTAAGTCCGATTCTCGGTGACATAAATTAACCCTCTTTCTTACTTTCTATATTCCGTTTCGCTTCCTTAATAGCAAGCTCTATGGCAGTGCCTGGATTCTTTATCATTTTCCCATGTCCTGCCGCAAGCAAGGAAGGCTCATATTCGCTTAACTTCTCTGCACTTTGTACTGATATTTCTTTACTCCACGTTGCCATCGCAGGAAACGGAAACCAAAATTTCATTTGTCCCGAAACAGCCATACCTCCTCTTGTTTGAAATGCATCCCCAACAATAAGAGCTTTATTTCGTACATCAAGAAACGACATGGATCCTGGCGTATGTCCCGGTGTCATAATCGCAAGAAGCGATCCAACTCGGTCGCCATCTTCTAATAAAACATCAGGTACCGTTTTTACCTTTTTAGGTACACCGCCTTTTATCGGTATATTTGGTTCATCCTTTTGTAACGTCGTATCTCCTTCTAACAGCTTTGCGTCCCGCTTAGAAATATAGACTGGAACATGAGGGAGTACTTCCTTTAATGCGTCTAATGCACCTATGTGATCATCATGCGCATGTGTTAATACAATCTTAGTAATTCGTTTTCCTATTTTCTCAGCCGCCTGTAAAATACTTTTTGCGCTATATGGCAAAGCCGCATCAATTAAAGTTAAACCATCTTCTTCCTCCACAAAGTAACAATTCACAGGAAACACTCTTGGCAAAAATGACAATTGATATACCGTTTGTTCATGTATCATTCTCATATTTCCATCTCCCTTTTCACGAAAACTAATACTATTAGTTTTATTATACTAATGTCATTAGTTTTATGTCACTAAAAATTTCATTTTTTCCAAAAAAAAAGAAAAGCAGCCGTTTATACGACTACTTTTCTGTACAGCTATTAAACTGTGTAACGCTCATCTTCTAAAATTTTCGCAGCGATTTCACGTTTCTTCGGAATTACGTTAAGTGGTGTGTGGCGAGTTAATTTACGTAATGATGATAACATCATGCGCAGCATGTCGCCGTTTTCAACTGCGATAAGTGTTTCTTTCGCATCTGCTTCAATTTCGTTGAATGCTTCTTGGCAGAATACTTCAGTGTATAACACTTTTTGTTTATTCTTTTCAAGACCAGTTGTTTTGATCGCTTTTTCTGTACGAAGAACAGCTGATTCCATTGCGTATAGGTTGCTTACGATGTCAGCGATATTCACAAGAATTTCTTGCTCTTTATCTAATGCTTTACCATATTTTTGAGCTGCTAATCCAGCTACCATTAAGCCGATTTTCTTCGCGTTACTTACTAAATATTTTTGAAGTGCTAATGGCTCATCACCCACTTCTTCTGGCATCATCATCATTAACTCTTCTTGTAATTTTTGTGCTTTTTGAAGAAGTGGTAATTCACCTTTCATCGCTTTACGTAAGAACGTACCTGGTACGATTAGGCGGTTAATTTCGTTCGTTCCTTCAAAAATACGGTTAATACGAGAATCACGGTACATTCTTTCAATCTCGTATTCTGCCATAAATCCGTAACCACCGTGAATTTGAACACCTTCATCTACTGTATAGTCTAATACTTCAGAACCGAATACTTTGTTTAAAGAGCACTCGATTGCATATTCAGCGATAGAAGCTGCTACTGCTTTACCGTCTTTTACTTCTTCTTCAGATAATGTGCTCATGCGGCTTTCGAATAAACCTACTGTACGATATACAGAGCTTTCAGCTGCATATGTTTTTGCTGCCATATTCGCAAGTTTCTCTTGAATTAATGGGAAGCGAGCGATTGGTTGTTTGAACTGTTGACGTTGGTTTGCATATTGTGCTGAAATTTCTACTGCACGTTTCGCAGATCCAACTGTACCAACACCTAATTTATAACGACCGATATTTAAAATGTTGAATGCGATAATATGACCTTTACCGATTTCACCAAGTAAGTTTTCTTTCGGTACTAACGCATCTTCTAAAATTAACGTACGAGTTGAAGAACATTTAATACCCATTTTCTTTTCTTCTGGGCTTGTAGATACGCCAGCGTAGTCTTTCTCTACAATAAATGCTGAGAAGTGCTCGCCATCTATTTTTGCATATACAACGAATACGTCAGCGAATGCAGAGTTTGTAATCCATTGTTTTTCACCGTTTAATACGTAATGTGTACCTTCTGCATTTAAACGTGCAGTTGTTTTTGCGCCTAATGCGTCAGATCCTGAACCTGGCTCTGTTAATGCGTATGCAGCTAATTTTTCACCAGTTGCAAGTAATGGTAAATACTTTTTCTTTTGCTCTTCGTTACCGAATAATACGATTGGTAAAGATCCGATACCTACGTGAGCACCGTGAGTAATTGCAAAACCACCAGCGCGAGAGAATTTCTCTGCGATTAACGCTGAGCTTACTTTATCAAGACCAATTCCGCCGTACTCTTCTGGTACGTCAGCGCCTAATAAACCAAGTTCTCCAGCTTCTTTTAAAAGACGAACTGAACGATCAAACTCATGTTGCTCTAAATATTCAAGCTCTGGAAGAACTTCATTTACGATAAAGTCCTCTGTCGTTTTAGCAATCATTTTATGCTCAGATGAAAAATCTTCTGGCGTAAACACTTGATCAATCGTAATCTCATCTACTAAAAAGCTACCGCCTTTAACCGCATTTCCTACTGTTTTTTCCATGAAAATTTCCTCCTTCATATTTTCATGAGCCGCTTCTCTCTTTTTGAAAGAAGCTGGCTCTCCCTTTTGTTTTTATAAACCTTTGTTGCTTCCATTCTTTTTTTATAATCCAGTTTCAGTGGCTAGAACAGTCGGTCGTTTCACCCCTTCCTTTGAGGCAAAAAGCGCCTCTTCGTCAGGGCTTCCAACGCCCTCCTGTTCTGAGCAAGCCACTTCCACTTTTTTTATAGTCCAGTTCCAGCGGCTAGAATGTTCGGTGGCTTCGCTTCTTCCTACGAGGCAAAGAGCGCCTCTACGTCTGAAGCTCCATCCCCCTCACATTCTGAACAAGCCGATTCCACTTTTTTTATAGTAATTCAAATACTCCCGCTGCTCCCATTCCGCCGCCGATACACATTGTTACGATACCGAATTGTTCGTTGCGGCGTTTCATTTCGTGAATAAGAGATAGTGTTAGTTTTGCTCCTGTACAGCCAAGTGGATGTCCAAGTGCGATTGCACCACCGTTTACGTTTACTTTTTCTTCATCTAAACCAAGTTCACGAATAACTTGGATTGATTGTGAAGCGAATGCTTCATTTAGTTCGAATAGGCCGATATCAGATAGCTCTAAACCAGCTAGTTTTAACGCTTTCGGAATTGCAGCGATTGGACCGATTCCCATTACTTCTGGTGGTACGCCAGCTACTGCAAATGAACGGAATTTCGCGAGTGGCTTCATGCCATCGCTCACTGCTTTTTCGCGATCCATTAATAGTACAGATGCTGCACCATCACTCATTTGTGAAGAGTTACCAGCTGTTACAGAACCGCGAACGTTAAATGCTGGACGTAATTTCCCTAAAATGTCTAGCGTTGTCTCTGCTCTTACACCTTCGTCTTGTGCGAAAGTGATTGTTTCTTCTTGCAGTTTATTGTTTGATCCAACCGAGCGTAACGTCACATCTACAGATACTGTTTCATCAGCAAAGTTTCCTGCAGCTAATGCTTTCGCAGCGCGTTGATGACTTCTTACTGCAAATGCATCTTGCTCTTCACGAGAAATTCCATATTTCACAGCAACTTGCTCTGCTGTATGTCCCATACCCATATAATATTCTGGAGCCGCTTCTACAAGGCGACTATTCGGACGAACAACGTGTCCCATCATTGGAACTAAACTCATTGATTCTGCTCCGCCTGATAATACAGCTTCAGAGTGACCAAGCATAATACGCTCAGCTCCGTAAGCGATACTTTGTAAACCTGAAGAACAGTAACGGTTAATCGTAATAGCTGGAACATCGTAAGAAAGTCCTGCTAATCCGCCGATATTACGAGCCATATTTAAACCTTGCTCTGCTTCTGGCATCGCACAACCGAAAATTAAATCATCGATTGGTCCTTCATAATTTGCACGCTTTAACGTTTCCTTTACTACTAACGCCCCTAGATCGTCAGGACGAACTGTTTTTAACGAACCCCTCTTTGCTTTTCCAATTGGTGTTCTTGCTCCCGCAACAATGACAGCTTCTCTCATGAACGATATCTCCCCTCGTTATTAGTTACGTAATGGCTTTCCTTTTACAAGCATGTGCTGCATTCTTGCTTGTGATTTCATCTCACTTACTAAGCTAATAAATGCTTCACGTTCTACATCTAATAAATATTGCTCATCAACTTCTGTTCCGTACGGCACTTTTCCGCCCGCAATGACATATGCAAGTTTCTTAGCAATGTGAAGATCGTACTCTGAAATGTAACCAGATAAATGCATTGCTTCCGCACCAAGTGCAAGAGTTGCATATCCTGTTTCCCCAACAACTGGTATCTTTTTACGGATCGGCGCTTTATAACCAGCTTCATATAAAGCAAGTGCTTTCTGTTTCGCATCGTATAGTAAGTGATCACCATTCACACTAATACCATCTTTATCACCTAAGAAGTTATGAGAAACTGCTTCTTGTCCTGAAGTTGAAACTTTCGCCATTGCGACTGTTTCGAACACTTTATTTGCAACTTTTTGCAGATCAAACTCTACACCGTTTGCCATTTTGTTTAAGTGTTTAATGTATAGCTCTTTATTACCGCCTCCGCCAGGGATTAAGCCAACACCAACTTCTACTAAGCCCATATACGTTTCACTAGAAGCTTGAATGCTCGCTGCTGGTAAGCAAACTTCTGTACCTCCGCCAAGCGTCATACCATATGGTGCTGCTACAACTGGCTTAGAAGAGTACTTAATTTTCGTCATTGCATCTTGGAAGTTTTTCACAACCCACTCAATTTCAAAGTAGTTGTCGTCTTGTGCTTCCATTAAGATCATTGCTAGGTTCGCACCAACGCAGAAGTTCTTCGATTGGTTACCGATAACAAGACCTTTATAATTCTTTTCTACTTCATCAACAGCGTAGTTAATCATTTGCGTAATATCCATACCGATTGCATTGCTCTTCGAATGGAACTCTAAGCAAAGGATACCGTCGCCTAAATCAATTAAGCTCGCTCCGCTATTTTTCTTTAATACACCATTTTTCGCTTTTAATTGCTTAAGAGAAATTGCTTTTTTATTACGCTCGATTAGCTTATATTCGCCATTATCGTAATAGTAGCTATCGCCGTTATCATGTTTATAGAAAGTAGTGAAACCTTTCTCTAACATTTCTTTCACCCAAGTAGGAACAACTACGCCGTTTTCTTCCATCTTTTGAACAGATTTTTCAACGCCGATTGCATCCCACACTTCAAACGGTCCTTGCTCCCAGCCGAAGCCCCACTTCATCGCTTGGTCAATTGCAACGATATCGTCAGCAATTTCTTTATGAAGTTTTGCAGAGTATAAAAGAGTTGGTGTAATGATGTTCCATAACAACTCTCCTGCGCGGTCTTTTGCGTATACAAGCGCTTTCAATTTATTCGCTAATCCTTTTTCTTGTTTACTTAACTCTACGGATGCAGCTTTTAATTTTTTACGCGCTTCATATTCCATCGTTTCAGGATTTAATTCTAAAATTTCTTTTCCTTGTTTTAAGAAGAAGCCTTGACCTGTTTTGCTTCCAAGCCATTTTTTATCAAGCATGTCATGCATGAAAGCTGGTACTTTAAATACATCACGCTCTTCTTCTTGCACATTTTCATATACGTTATTTGCAACGTGTACGAATGTATCTAAACCGACAACATCTAATGTGCGGAACGTTGCGCTCTTCGGACGACCAATAAGTGGGCCTGTTACAGAATCAACTTCCCCAATGCTATAGCCGCGTTTTACCATCTCTTGAAGAGTAACAAGTAAACCGTACGTACCGATGCGGTTTCCAATAAAGTTTGGTGTATCTTTTGCGATAACAACGCCTTTTCCAAGAACGTCTTCGCCAAATAGTTTCATGAAGCTTAATACTTGTGGATCTGTTTCTTTCGTCGGTATTACCTCTAGAAGTTTTAAATATCGTGGTGGGTTAAAAAAGTGTGTGCCTAAGAAGTGTTTCTGGAAGTCGTCTGAACGACCTTCTGCCATTTTTTCAACTGAAATGCCTGACGTATTCGAGCTTACAATTGAGCCCGGTTTACGAACAGCGTCTACTTTTTCAAATAATTTCTTTTTAATATCTAAGTTTTCAACTACTACTTCAATAATCCAATCTACATCAGCTAGACGCTCAAGATCATCTTCTAAGTTACCTGCTTCAATCAGTGCTAGATTTCCTTTCACTGTCAGAGGAGCTGGTTTTTGCTTTAATAGTTTTTGCACAGCCGTATTACTAAAACGATTTCTCACACTTTTATGTTCTAATGTAAGTCCCTTCGCTTCTTCTTCTTTCGTAAGCGCAGGTGGTACAATATCAAGCAATAATGTCGGAATACCAATATTAGCTAAGTGTGCCGCAATTCCCGAACCCATTACGCCTGAACCTAGAACAGCAGCCTTTTTAATTTGGAACATCCAATTCTCCCCCTATTCTTGAATGAATGCTCATTCAATTTTTCGACATAAGTCGCAATCAATGAGTGAGCCTCTACTAATAAATATATGATACTGTTTAAATTTTCGCAATATATTTATTGATAAAATTTTCTGAAATAAATATTTTTCTTTCATTTGGCCATGCTATATATGTATTTTCTTCACTAAAATACACTTTCCCTTTTTATAATCTGACGAAACTGGAGGAATATATATGGCAAAACTTAAGAAGAACCCTTCAAAGGCTGGAATTAGTGCAGCTAGTGTAACTGGAAACGCAGGTCCGCATAACCACGGCGTGGAAAAAGGACGTCAAGGTAATAACCAACAATATAAAAAGCATAATATGGGCGAAAAATAACGCTATATTTTTGGGCAGAGAACGTGGCATAATGATTAATGGCTGCTTTTTCTGCCCAATTTATTTGTAACAAATGAGGGAATTATAATGAAACGAACAATAGTTATGATTGTAATGATTGCCACACTATTTACAGGGATGATTTTCTTCTCTTATGCACAAAGGCAACAATCTGTAAGAGCTGATCAACCTAATATTACTGGGCAATACGGAGTTACAATCGATGCAGACACAGGTGAAATTTTGTATGGGAAACGTGAAGACGAACGCTCTTATCCGGCTAGTATAGCCAAAATGATGACAACCCTTCTTTTACTAGAGAATGTAAAAGAAGATGAAGAAATTACAGTTACAGAAAACGCAATTAAAACAGAAAGTCAAAGTAAGAAAATTAAACTTCGTGCTGGAGAAAAATTAAAGCGTGATGAGGCATTAAAACTTATGCTTATCATTAGTGCAGATCCAATAGCTGAATCAATTGCAGAACATATCGCAGGATCAAAAAATGAATTTGTGAAAATGATGAATGCTAGAGCGAAGGAACTCGGTACAAAGCATGCGACTTTCAAGAACGCAAGTGGTGCTGATGCACTTGGAAATAAAGTATCGCCATATGACATTGCTATTATTACGAAAGAAGCATTAAAGTATCCAGTTGTTTTAGAATATATGAATTCAACACGTACAACTCTACATACTTCAGAACGCTCTCCAAACATCGCAAACTACGGACGAGAAGAACTATATGATGATCCATATGCGATTGGAAGTAAAAGCGGTCTATCAGCACTTGGCAAATATACAGTCGTAACAGTGGATGAAAAAGACGGTAAACGCGTCATTAACGTCGTATTATCTTCTACTCGTGCGCAACTATATCCTGATACGAAGAAAATGGCACATTATGCATTTCAGCAATTAAAATAACCAAGGAGTATTTTCTCCTTGGTTATTTTTTAACCATACCTTTTAATACGAACGCAACGTTTGCTGGACGTTCTGCTAAACGACGCATGAAATATCCATACCAGTCGTTTCCATAAGGTACGTAAACACGCATTTTGTATCCTTCTTTTACTAGCTCAAGTTGACGCTCATTACGAATACCATATAACATTTGGAATTCAAATTGATCCCTTGGAATATTGTGTTCTTCAGCAAGTTTTTTTGTATATTCAATAATCGCTTCGTCATGTGAAGCAATTGCAGTATAATTTCCATTTAATAAGTGCATTTTAATAATTTTTTTATAATTGTCATCTACATCTTTCTTGTCTGGGAACGCCACTTCTTCAGGTTCTTTATAAGCACCTTTTACAAGACGTAAATTCGGATTATAAGCATTTAAATCTTCAATATCTTTTTCTGTACGATATAGGTAAGCTTGAATAACAGTACCAATATTATCGTATTCAGATTTTAATTGTTTAAAGATATCAATTGTTTTACCACAGCGTGTATAGTCTTCCATATCAATGGTAACAAACACACCATTTTCTTTCGCCGCTTCTAAAATACGGCGCATATTGTTCATTACGATTTCATCAGAGATATCTAATCCCATAGAAGTCATCTTTAAAGAAAGCTGCGAATCAAGACCTTCTCTTCCAATTGCACGGATCGCTTCAATCGATTGGTTAGCCATTTCATTTGCTTCCGCTTCATTATCAACGAATTCACCTAAATAATCGATTGTTACGCAAAGACCTTGCTTATTTAATTGTTGAATGGCAGCTGTCGCTAATTCAATCGTCTCCCCTGCGACGAAGCGACCTGCACCAAAGCGTAAACCGTACTTTTTAGCCAGTTTTGTTAGCGCTTTATTTTTAGATAAGAAAAGAAACGAATTTCGCATTAATTGTTCCATGTAATTCACCCCTATGACTGTAATTTATCTGTTTTTTACCCCTCTTCAAAATTATATCATTGTTTAAAATTATTGGATACAAATAATTATTTAGATAATTTATAAAATACTATAAAAACATTTAAAAACCTATATTTCTGCTTATAAATATACCTGAAATATTTTTCGACATTTAGAAAAATGGAGTTTAATAGGCATAAAATAGGCATGTCGAAAATATTCGACATGCCTATAAAATCCTTTATACTCCATGTAAATTATATAAGGATATTAATACAGAAAACTTACGATTATATTTCCCTCAAGTTTTTTTATTGCTCATTTCGCTTCTCTTCATTCAGCCTTTTAATATCTGTAATTAACTGTACCATCTCTTCTTTCGCATCAGGATATGTCTCATTCCAATGCTTCACTAAAGCCGGCATCGTCTTCGCTATGTAAGAATACAGTGCCCACTTCTGCACCTGTTCTTTTCTCTCTTCATTGCTCTCTCCAAGTAATAGTTCCGTGTATTTTTCTAGTAACCCGTCAAATTGTTCATTAAACTTTTCACTCATCTTATCTACCTCCTATATGAAAAAAGCAGCGAAAATCGCTGCTTTTCCTTATAATTTTGATCGAACAGAGTTTAATTTCTTTTCCATCGTGCTTACTTTATCACGACGATCATCGATACGAATTGTTGTTGCAACACGCTGTGCACCTTTCGTATATGGAACTTCATGCATTTGTTGAATTACTTCTAGAATGACAGGAAGATCTCCTTCAATAATTGTATTCATCGGTGTTAATTGATACTTCACGCGATCCGCATTTTTCTCTAGCACCTTTTGTACTTCTGCTACATATTCACTAACACTTGGATTACCTGTTCCTACTGGAATAATCGATACATCAACAATTGCCATAGTAGTCTTCCTCCTATAATTGTTTCTTATATATCCATTGTCTATTTTACCGAAATCCTCATCATTTTACTAATATGTTACTCTTCCACTTTAAACTGCTCGACTAATCTTTCTAAATCTCTCATATGTTCTGTCAAACTTTCCATCGTGTGAGCTACCTTTTCTAAATGATTCACCTGTGATTCCGTTGCAGCATGTACCTCTTCAGAAACAGCTGCACTTTCTTGACTCGTACCAGCAATTGTATGCATTACCGCTGTAATTTCCCCCTGCTCGTAACCTATGTTATGTACCTCTTCTACAATTTTTTCAACTGAAGTACTAATCGTATTTACGACTGACATAATTGTGCGGAACTCCATTTCCGCCTCTGTCGTCACTTTATTTTGCACATCTGCAATGTCTTTCAATTTACTTACAACTTCTACAACCCTTTTTACTTCTAATTGTACATCACCAATCATCGTTGTGATTTCTCCGGTTGCCTCTTTTGATTGTTCTGCTAATTTCCGCACCTCTTCAGCAACAACCGCAAATCCCTTACCTTGCTCACCTGCACGGGCAGCTTCAATCGATGCATTTAAAGCAAGTAAATTTGTTTGATCCGAAATGCCTTTTATAAGCTCAACAACATTTTGAATCGATCCAACTCTTTGTTCTAACTTATCCGATGCTTCTTCTGTATGAACAACAATCGAAGATGATTGTCCCCTCGTACGGATTAAATTCCTCATTGTATTTAATCCTTGCTTAGATGCCTCTTCCGCTTTGCCAGCCACTCCTTTTATTTCACCAACGGAGCTATTCATTTGTTCCACTGACTCCGCCATATTCTCGAGCTGAGCTGAAACTTCATCCACACTATTCGCAAGAGTAGAAGCTCCTCCGCTCACATCATCCATTGCTCCTGAAACTTCTCTACTAGCCGCTACTGTTTCGTTCGTTAAATAATGTAAACTATTCGTTGATTGTTGCACCGTTGATACGCTGTTTTTAATTTTACTTACCATTTCATTCATTTGTTCAACCATATCATTAAAGTGCTTAGTCAACTCTCCAACTTCATCTTTACTTGTCACTTTCATTCGGAGCGTTAAATCGCCTTCTGCTACTTTTTGCACGTGATTCTTTAATAGTTGCAGTGGTCTTGCTAATCTTCTTGAGAACAAGTAGGAAGCTACGATTCCAACTAATAAACTAATACATGCCATTATAATAACTGTATTTCTCGTACTATTTAATAGCCCATCGATCGTTTCTTTCGGATAAAAGATTCCTATCGTCCATTTCATCGTATCAAATGATTGACTATAAACAACTACATCTTCACCTTTTATTGTAGTGACCGCATATTTTGTTACCTCTTTATTTAAGCTCTTTATAAGTGGCTCTTTAGAAACATCTTTCCCTATCTTTTCTGGATAAACAAGAGCCATATTTTTATCATTTATAATAAACATTTCTCCGTCATTATTGTATTGAATATTGTGAAGCAACTTCTGAATCGTCCCAAGCGATACATCCATCGCAACAACGCCTAATACAGATCCATCTTGAGCTGTAATTGCTTTAGAAACACCTACACTTAACTTTCCTGTTGCAATTTCATAAGAAGGTTGTCCCCAATGGACCTTTTTTACATCAGCCTCTGAATCTTTATACCATGGTCTTGTCGTTGGATCGTATCCTTCTGGCACTTGCCCACCTTCAGCAAGATTGGCACTTAATGTTTTTTTATCTTTCGTACCAATATATAAATCTAAAATACCAGGATGATTCTTTTTATACTCTGCAAACTCTTTCGTTAAAAACGCTTCCTCTTCTGGAGTAACCCCACCTTGAAGCATATTACGAATCATCTCACTGTTCGCGTAATACCCCATATCTTCATCCGTTCTTTGAACAAATGTCGTAAGTTGCTCTGTCACAAGATCCATCGCATTTTGAGAATACTCGTCTAAGGAACGCACTTCCTTTTCTTTCTGTAATTGATACACAGCTGTACCCAATATTACGAACATCATAGAAATAAGAACTGAAAACACTACCGCAATTTTTAATCGTAAACTTCTTAACATCTTCCCCCAAGCATCCCCTTCGCATTAAATTGAAATCTTATTAATCATTATATTAAGTATAATAGATAAAATTAAAAAATTGAAATTAATTCTCACCTTAATACAATTAGAAAACGGACTACCACTTGTGCAAAAACAAATAGTTCATTATCCTTAAAATATAATCTCATTCGTTCGGAGGTAACTATGTTACAAAAATTCGGTTTCTCACAATATGAAAGCCAAGCTTACGAAGTTGTCGTATCAAGCAATGAACCATTAGATGCTACAACGATTGTGAAGCATTCAGGTGTTCCAAAAGCAAAAATATATGAAGTGCTAGCACGCCTAATCGATAAAGGAATGGTAATGGATTCTGTTTCAGAAAAGAAAAAACTGTATACAGCATTACCACTAAAGCTAGCAATTGAAAAATTAACGACAGAATTCCAATCAAATATTAAAGAACTGGAAACAAATATATCAAAAAAATCATTTACAGATGACCGTGTGTGGAGCTTAAAGATGCAATCTTCTATTCGAGTTCAAAGTAAAGAACTCATTGAAAGTGCAAAAGAATCAATCCTTATTTCAGCTTGGAATGATACTCTTTTAGAATATCTTCCTTTACTAGAACAAAAAGCAAAACAAGGTGTTCAAATTGAATCCCTTATTGTTGGAGAAGTAGAAACAGACTTAGAAAACATGCATTTTCTAATCCCAGCTGAAGAACCTAATGCATTAGAGCGCTACTTGCTACTCATCGTTGACGATCGTGAAATTTTATTTGCTGGCGTAGAACAAGAGTCATGGCAAGCGATGAAAACAATGTCACAACCTTTCGTAAAGTTCTTTACAGAATTTTTCTATCATGACGTTGCACTTGCAAAGATTACCCAGAAACACCATGACCTCTTTATGGAAGATGAGGAAATTAAGAGTTTGTTAATGAAATTAAGATACTAATTAAATAATAAAAAGGAGTCTAGTTTTTCACTTAGACTCCTTTTCGTTTTGTTCCTTTATCTCCATCAACAGCTCAATGATTTTCTCATTTTGCTCTACCTGTTTCTCTGAATTTTTATAGATGAAACGAACCCATCTAAGTGCAAGAATAATAAGAAACAAAGGGAGCATTGAAATTAGAAGACCAATAATTGAAAAATTCGTATACATATACATCACCTCGCTACATATAAATTCTCCACCTTTCTACTAAAACCTGCAATTTTTTACAAATAAAAAAAGAACCTATCAAACGATAGATTCTTCTTTCACGAACTGAGTAGAGCGTCCTCTCGTAATCGAGAAAATCGCGCAAAGCAGTGCTAATACAATAAAGCCACCGCCTACCCAAGCATTATATATAACAGATGATTTTTCGATAACAACTCCGCCTACTGTTGAACCAAGTGCAATTCCTAAGTGAAGGGCAGAGTTATTTAAACTTTGCTGAATACCAGCTGATTCTGGTGCAATTTCAATTAAATAGTTTTGTTGCGCTGGTGAAATCGCCCAGCTCAGCATACTCCAAAGTCCCATCATAATGATGAAGAGCGGGAATGAGAATGTCATTAATGGCAGTATGAATATTGCACACGCAAATACGATAATGATGGAAATAATACTTTTTTTCGATCCCCATTTATCAGCAAGCCAGCCACCAAAGCCGCCACCAATTACTGCTGCGATTCCGAAAATAAAGTAAAACACACTAATCCAGTTTGCTTCAACATGCATGACATCTTTTAAAAACGGTGTTAAATATGCATACAATGTTAAATGCCCTGTTAAAAACAAAAATGATGTTAACTGTGCACTTACAATTTTTTTATCTTTTAAAGTAGCAAGTTGTTCTTTTATTGATAATACCGATGTCGG
The DNA here is from genome assembly GCF_038006085.1 of Bacillus sp. FSL K6-0073. NCBI lineage: Bacteria > Bacillati > Bacillota > Bacilli > Caryophanales > Bacillaceae > Bacillus > Bacillus sp. FSL K6-0073. The sequence continues at coordinate 4,979,377 of NZ_JBBOUN010000001.1, forward strand.
TGGTACTTTCGTTAAGAATAATGAAATACAAGCAATTGCCATAACTGTTAATACCGAAATTAATACAAATGGTGCACGCCATCCGTATGCATTTCCGAGTACAAGACCAAGCGGTACTCCAAGCACAAGTGATCCACTAATTCCCATAAAAATGATTCCAATTGCACGCGCACGAAAATGCGGTTCTACTACACTAGAAGCAAGTGTTACCGATAGTGCAATAATTAATGAACCACTCGCCGCACAAATAACCCTTGAGAACATCAGCATTCCGTAATTCACACTAAATGCCGAAATAATATTTCCGATTAAGAAAATCGATAATGCTCCAACATACAATGTTTTTCTTTCAAACTTCCCTGTCAAAGCTAATAAAACTGGACCTGACAAAGCAAATACTACCGAAAATATTGTTATAAGCTGACCAGCTGCACTAATAGATACTCCTAAATCATTGGCAACTAAATCGAGCGTTCCTCCTATAATTAGCTCAACCGTTCCGACTACAAAAGCCGCGATAGCTAAAATATAAACACGAAAATTCAAGTCTTTCCCCACGCTTTCTGTTTTGGTTACTACGACTATAGTAACCAAAACAGAAAATAGACGCAAGTACAATTTTTTTACAGTAAAAAAGGTAGGCGTATAATACGCCTACCTTTTCATCATTCTGTTTCTTTCTTCTTATTTAAACACCAATACACCGGAAGTCCCGTAAATACAATTCCAATCGATAAGAAACAACTTACTGGATCGTTAATAATCGCACTACCAATTACAAAGAACGAACCTAAAATCGCTACGATTGGTACGATTGGGAATAACGGTACACTATATGCACGCTCTTTATTCTTATTACGTTTTCTTAAAATGAAGACACCAATAAACGTCATTACATAGAAAATATAAATAATGAATACGGAAATCTCAGACAGCTTATTTGGATCACTAATAATCATTAAAATAATTCCTAAAATGATTTCAACAGTAATCGCATTTGCTGGTGTTTTAAATCTCGGACTTTCCTTTGCAATAAACTTAGAAAATGGAAGTTGTCCACGCTCTGCCATAGACATTGGGATACGTGGGAACGTTAAAATCTTTCCATTTAAACAGCCGAAAATAGAAACGATAATACCGATACTAATAATTTTTCCGCCATATTCTCCAAGTAACATGCCTGCAGCTGTCGCTGTTGCATTTTCTCCAAGGTCTACAATTTTCGCTGCTGGTAATACATTTAATAATGCCAAGTTAATTAATACGTAAGCAGCCGTTACGATTAAAATCCCTACTGTCATTGCTTTCGGTAATAACTTTGTTGGATTCTTCATTTCTCCACCAATCGAAGCAAGTAAAATCCAGCCGTCATAAGCAAATAACGTTGCTAAAATTGCCATACCGATACTTTGATTTTCCGATATCGGCACAACTACGTTAAAAATATCGCTATTCCCTTTCCAGAAACCTAGCACAACAATTAACACAATCGGAATCATCTTCCCAATTGTCGTGATTGTTTGAACGATACCTCCGTATTTTGTTCCCATACTATTTACAACGCCAAGGAACACAACCGTTCCAATTGCGATTGGTAAATTCCACACTTTATCTAAATAGAAAAAATTAATCATTAAAGAACTAAAGTATAAACCTAATGTTCCGATAATAGCAGGTCCATAAACAATTGTTTGCATCCAACCTGATAAATATCCCAAAAAACTTCCGTAAATCTCCTCTAAATACGTATACAACCCACCATTTTTCGGGATTTGCGCTCCAATTTCAGCAACTGTTAAACCACTTGCTAGCGTCAACAGACCACCAATTACCCAAGCAAGAATGGCCATATTAGAACTCCCCGAGTAATCTAATACGCTCCCTGGTTTCATAAACACACCAGATCCAATAATCGTTCCTACTACGATAGAAAGTGCTACTGTTAAACCAATTTTGTTCTTCTCATCATGATGCATGCTGCGTATCCTCCTTCCAATCCTAGTGTGATGCAAAAATGAAATAAAAAAACACTCCTCCCTAAAAAAGGGACGAGTGTTGTATTCGTGGTTCCACCCTTGTTTCAATTCGTAAAGTAACACACTTCACCAATTTCTCAAGTCTAAATAACGGTTTTTGCCGGCAAGCAATTACTAGATGCTCGTTCACTGCTGCAGTTCAGAGGTGGTAATCCATTTTTCCGTATTAGGAAGCTCGCAGCCAAAGGCTTCCCTCTCTGGAAATCGTAAAAAATTGATCGTGTCCTCATCATCACTTCTTGATGTCGAATTTTGTAGTTATTGTTCATTATATTGAATTGTTAGAAAAAATCAATATATTTTTATATAACATAGGAAATATTTATCTTCTTATATTATAACAGAAGATACAAAACTTCTCTATTTCCCTAAAAATGGTATAATCCATTTAGGAGGTGCACCAATAATGATTGCTGTCTTTTGTATCATCGCTACGTTTCTCTCTGTTCTATTCGCTATCATGCATCGGCACAAGTATCCTGGTTATAGCATTTTAGCGGTAGCTATTATACCAGCTGTTTCCTTCTACGTATTGGGTAAATATCAATATACGGAAGTGTTTATCGGTTTTGCAATCTTCTACTGCGTCTTCGGATACATACTAACAATGAAAAAAATTTTATTAAATCATTAAAAGGGACCGATTTCTGCTAACAGAAATCGGTCCTCTCACGTATCTTTCGGTTGCCCACACGAAAGATACGACTTCATTCAATTATTTCTCATCTTTTTTCATAAAAAACTTATGGTGCGGTAAATCAACATTCAATGCCTCTAATTGTTTCTTTTCATTGTCTAAAATCGCTTTTGCTTTTGTTTTTGTTGCCTCATCTAATCCTGCAAATATATCTTCATGCTTCTCTTTCTCTGGAAGTTTCACACCTAATTTTGTTAATTCTTCTTTTGCTTGCTCATGCGTTAATTTTCCAGATTTCTTTTGCTCTAAAATTGACTTTGCTTTTTCTTTTGCCTGTTCATCTAAGTTAGCAAACATGTCTCCATGTTTACCTTTCTCCGGCATTTTCACGCCTAGCTTTGTTAATTCCTCTTTTGCTTGCTCATGCGTTAATTTTCCAGATTTCTTTTGCTCTAAAATCGACTTCGCTTTCTCTTTCGCCTGTTCATCTAAGTTAGCAAACATGTCTCCACGCTTACCTTTCTCCGGCATTTTTACGCCTAACTTTGTTAATTCCTCTTTTGCTTGTTCTCGTGTTAATTTTCCAGACTTTTCTTGCTCTAAAATCGACTTCGCTTTTTCTTTCGCCTGTTCATCTAATCCCGCAAACATTTCTTTACGTTTTTCTTTTTCTGGAAGCTTTACACCTAGCTCCTGTAACTGTTTCTTTGTATCGTCCATAATCGTTTTTACTTTTTGTTTTGTAGCGGCATCTAAATCTTTTTTCGCTGTTTTTGTCGCTTGCTCAGCTGTTGGAGTATTTGTTGCCGCGAATGCCGGAACACCGACTCCTCCAATGATTCCGAATGATAAAGCACCTGCAATCGCTAAATAACCAACTGTTTTCTTCTTCATAGGAAATTTCCTCCTTCATATTTCTAAAGCATGTACACTTTCGTATACAACGCCAATAGTAATATTGGTTTCTTAAAATTTCCTTAACGATTCAAATAAAAAACACCGCTCGTAATGAGCGGTGTTTCTCTATGCTTTTTGTAATTGTAACTCTTCACGTTCCATTATTTTTCTTAATACAATTGTTTGTGTCATTGTAAATAAGTTACCTGTTATCCAATACAACACAAGTCCTGATGGCGCCGCAAACCCCATAAATAGAATCATTGCTGGCATCATAATTTGCTGCATCTTTAGCATCTGTACTTGTTCTCCAGGTGTAATATTCGATTGGAAAACTTTCATCTGAATAAATGTCGTTAACGCTGCAATAATCGGTAATATATGATATGGATCTGCATGTCCTAGGTTCACCCATAAAAACGAAGATGTGCGAATCTCTTCCGTTCTGCTAATCGCATAATACAAAGCAGAGAAAATCGGCATTTGTATAAAAATTGGCCAGCAACCAGCAAGTGGATTCCAACCGCCTGATTTCATTAGTTCTGACATTTCTTTTTGATACTGCTTTTGTTTTTCAAGGTCTTTGCTTACATCACCGTATTTTTTCTTTAGCTTCTGCAATTCAGGTTGCATTTTCTTCATTTTCGCTTGGCTGCGATATTGCGAAACAGCTAATGGAATCATGGCTGAACGAATAACGAGCGTCATAATAATGATAGCAACCCCGAAGCTAGCTCCCGGTATATGATGAGCAACAAATTGAATCATATACGAGATTGGATATACGAAATAATGGTTCCATATTCCCGTACTATGTGAATCAATTGTGCCTGCATTACTGCAGCCAGATAAAACAAAAACAAGTACTACTGATAAACTAATGAGCGCAGCTCGGTATGATTTTAACATGTTCATTCCTCCAATGTTTCGTAATTATTTAGCGAAACATTGGTGTATACGGACCAACCTCATCATTCTCTTCACTTGATTCTTGTCTGCGTACGGAACGAATCATTCCATATTTATAAAAAATTGAAAATAGCGGTACATTTCCCGCACTATCTTCACATGTATCAACTAACGCAAAAGCTCTTTGTCTACCGCTTGATGCTTGTTGACGCACAAAGCGAGAAACATTAGTAAGGAAGAAAACTTCTAATAAACAAAGTGCTGTCGTTACAAACGATATATATAGAATTGCATCCTGCAATAAAAATTCCATCGCTTCACATCCTTAATAAGGTCATTTTAGCACATCGAGCAAATATTCTCTATTTCCTTTTATTTTCAAAAAAAGTATTTTGCATATTTTCTCAAGAAAACAATAATTAAGAAACGTTGTATTCGCTTTCTTTAGCATATTCACACACATCAATGAATAGGCTTGATTTATTAGAAATTTATAAAATTTTTGCATTATAATAAAACTATTGCCAGTTTTTGAAAAAACCTTTATTCTCTTCTTGTAATCAAAAATGAATATGGAGATGAAACATACTATGGGTCAACTAGGAGACGCCGATTACGTTCCCGACACCGCCTTTTTATCCTTCCCAGCAGCTAAAACATTTCACTTAGAATTTATGATACAGTTGGTTGTTATTTTTATAGCTTCTATTTTGTATGCAATTTCTATGAATATGTTTTTTATCCCGCATAATATGATTAGCGGTGGATTCGCTGGTGTAGGGATGATTATCGGTTATTTAATGCACTACAATATCGGTGCACTTATCTTTTTACTAAACATTCCTCTTCTTATTTTAAGTCACTTTTACTTAGGAAAGAAGACAACCTTTTTAACAGCGTACTTTGTAGCTGTATCATCGTTAGCGATGAACATTATCCCGGTACACCAAGTTTCAGACGATATTTTACTTTCTTCTGTATTCGGTGGTGTTATCTGCGGAGCAGCTTCAGGAATTATATTCCGATTTGCTTCTTCAACAGGTGGTTTTGATGTTGTTGGATTGATTGTAGCGAAATACCGAGATGTTTCAATTGGAGCAATCATATTTGTATTCAACTTAATCTTACTTGTAGCAGCAGGTTTTATTTTCGGATGGGATATTACACTTTATACGTTAATTAGTCGATTTGTAGTCAGCAAAGTTATCGACGCTGTGCATACGAAACATATTAAATTAACGATAATGACTATTACAGAAAAAGGCGAGGAAATAAAAAGCGCACTACTACATCACGGCATACGCGGGGTGACAATGGTAGACGCTGTCGGCGGCTATACAAACCATAAGAAAAAAATGATTTACACTGTCGTGACTCGCTATGAGTTAGGCGAAATGAAACGTATTATCCGTCAAGTGGATAACAAAGCATTTATGAACATTACTGAAACAGTTGAAATTGTCGGCCGTTTCAAACGCATATAAAACCGGTTAATAAATTAAAGGGCATAACATATTATATATGACTAATATGTTATGCCCTTTGTTATTCAACTAACGTACCTTTTAGCATAATAAAATCACTAAGTTTATTACTACAAATCGGAGGATAGCATTCCATATACAATACTATCTGTCCATTCCTCTTTATTCCAAAAATCTTGTATGAAATGGGCTTCCTTTCTCATGCCTATTCGTTCACACAATTTTTGTGAAGCTGTATTACGTGCATCAAGATTAGCCTGTATACGATGTACATTACATTCATTAAATAATTTCAATACCAAACTACTTACTGCTTCTGTTGCCAAACCTCTCCCAGCTACTTCATTTGCAAAACTATAACCAATCTCAACAGTGTCTTTCATATTTGTGTACCATACTGATAAATCACCAACTACTTTAGTTTTGTATATAACTGCCAAACTTAATATTGTTTCTTTAGTAAGTACATTATTTGCTAGCTTCTTATTAAATCTTTTCTGCATGTCTTCATGAGTCCACTTATTATGTAATAGGAACTTACATGTATCATCACTATTATAAATAGCAAATACATCCTGTAAATCAGTACTCTTAAAAGGTCTAATTATTAATCTTTCTGTTGTGAACTCCAAGTTAGCTCTCCTCCCTTACATTCATGCTATAAAACATTTTTTATAGTATTTAAGCCTCATTCTTAGATCTCACCTTGATTACATATTTCATCATAATAAATTAAAATCCTTCTTCCACTAAACTGCACCGTTAATTGTATTTCCTTACGCTTTTTATTTTTTACACTTATTACAAAATCAGATAATTCTATTATTATGTCCCTAAATGTGTTATAATGAAAGCAGACTCACAAAAAAAGAGTATATAGACTTGGAAGTTTCTCTTATTTTACAAGCAAAAAGAAACGAGCAGTCGGGTATATTTCAGACACCATACACGTAACGGTTTAAATAACCGATCATCTTAGTTACTCTTCAATGATCTTTTTATAAAAAGATACGTACAATTAAAACTCACTTCAATATACTATACCTACCTTTTTGACTTCCAAATCATCTTATTACATAGGGAGATGAACATATGAATCAATATATACGATATACAATAGCTGTCCTGTTTGCTATTATCGGCGGAGCAATCTGCTTCTGGACAAACACTCAGCTTGGAGAGAATATCATCTTTAACGGAATTGAAACACTTGTAAGCGCTTCAATTCTAGGCGGATACATTTACTTCCTCTTCAATCCAGAAGAAAATGCTCAAAAAACAATGTTATTAACAATGATTGGAATCGTTGGTGGATGTATTTCCTACTCAATGACAAACTATACATTACCACTTCAATTAAGCTCAGCTTTCTTCCACGGTCTATGGACTTGGTTCATTGCATTCTGCCTAGCAGACGTATTCAACCTATTACAAGACACTGAAGAAGATAGCGGTCGTCAAATTGAAAGTAACTCTTAAGCTGGAAGATACTCTTCCAGCTTTTTATATTGTTTTGCATATCCCCGCATCACGATAAAAAGAAGTTACCCTCACGGCAACTTCTTTCTCACATACCCCATCCAGTACCAACCGGATTATATCAGCGATTCTCCATATATATCGGCGATTTCTCCACTTATATCAGCGATTTTTTCATTATATCGACCGTTCGACACAGGATATCGACTTACCGGCAATTTTCGGCAACCTATTTATGCTCTATACCCTGCCACTACAATAAAAAGAAGCTACCCAACGGCAACTTCTTTTCCACATACCCCACTTCGTATTCACTAAAATATATCAACGATTTTTCAAATATATCGATCATTTCTCCACTTATATCAACGATTTTTTCATTATATCAACGGTTCAACACAAGATATCGATTTAACGACAACCTTCGACACTCGAAACACACCACATACCCTATCCCCCAAGCAACTTACTGCCGAACTCTACGATTAAAAAGATAATTAATAGGATCGCGAGTATCTTTAATGCTACATATGCCACTTTAAAAACAACATAAATGAGCAAGACTATCAAAATAATTGATAAAATTTCCATATCTACTTCCTCCAAGCTTTGCTCTTCTTATCTCATTTTACTCGCCCCGGGCTATTTATGGAACGGCATAAGATGACATATAAAAAAGAGGATACCTCACCCATCGTAAGATACCCTCACCTTCAACTGCTCAAACCATTCTCTTTCTAATTGTAAATATCCCATCTCACTCTTCTCGGCGCTCTCCAATTCTTTATCAGCTTTCTTCATATAAGTATGGGAAGCTTCTAGATCATTCTCTAAATATTTGATAATTCCTTGTGTACGGTAATATCCACTTAGGTCCATTTTTGTAATAGCCTTTGCATGTTCCTTTGCTTCTTGCAAAGAAAGACTATCCATCTGATAAAGGGCTTTATATAAAAGATACCAACTATGAAAACTACTAACGAAAAACTTATTTTCTTTCGTTACAGGTAGTTGAACAATTCGTTCTATATACGGTATCGCTCTTTCCATTCCCTCTTGATCTGCACGAGCAAAAAAGACAAGCATAAGTCTACTCATTATCTCTCTTATCCCTTTATTCTCTTTTATTTTCTCCTCACTCAATTCTACTAATCTTTCATCCCAATCTTTCGGTCTTTTATAACTAAATAACTCACTCGATATTTGAATCTCATATAAATGATTTCTAGCTCTTTCATCATCTTTAATTAAAATAAGAAATTGCATCCCATCACTCATAAGCGTTCCTTTTATCGGCACAATTGTAACCGCAAAGATTGCAAAATGGAAAAAGGAAAAATATAAAAGATATTGATAATAACTCACCATGTATATGTAACCGGAAGTAATACCAAACAGTAAACTCGTAATTGGTCCACCTAAAGTGAGCCACGCCCATTTTTTCGAAAGATTCGGTGTCTCTATAGAAGTTGGTACTAGTGTTGCAACGCCTCCAAAGTACGCCCATAATTTATTTTCTCGAATGCGTAATTTTCCCTTTTCTTTTTGAATAGTAATGGGTCCTACTGTCATAAATTTAAATGTTAAACCACCTATTACACCAAATACTACATGTCCTAGCTCATGAATGGCTAACACTAACAATGAAATTCCAACTATTGCCCATAGGTTCAAAATTACTTCTAATTTCCCAGTTCGGATTACTCCGTATAAAATGGACAGAATTAACGCCACTGTCATTGAGCCAGCTGGCCTTCTTAAAATATCCACCTTTTTCTCCCCTTAATAAATCATTTTCCTCTGCATTTCGTACATGAACTTCCCGAGATGCAATATCCAAATAAATGAGATTAGGCCAATTAATACAAAATCGATATTACTAGCAGCTGTATATATAACGGCAGCCCACCATACATATGCCAATATTGTATTCGTAAATTCATATGCTTTATATCCAGCCTCATGCACAATGTGCTTTAATCCTTCATCTGCATTTTTCGTCCACATTTTCATAGATTCCATATACGTTACACCTTGTTCAGGATATAGCTTATTATAACGATTTTTTGTTATGAGTCCGATAATTACTACTGTAGTTAAACAAGCAATAGAAGCTACTAAATTCCACACCGCAAATGAAACATCTGTATCCTGCAACAGTGCACGTCTACATGTAATAACTGCATATACAAACCATGCCTGCGTAACTATATCACCTACACGTAAATATATACTTATAATGCCTAATTTTCTGCCTTGTACGCTCTCTTCTTCATCGCGTGCCTCTGCTAACATACGTGTATTCTTCCAAGTATAGTACATCATTAAAATTCCAAAAATAGTACATATACCTATAAATGTATTGGATGATAATTTTCTCGGTTCATCCGAGAGTAAATTTAAAGCTATATAAGACGTTAAAAATCCTCCTATCATACTTAATGCTATTTTCCCCACAGAATCAAATTGTTTTTTTCGCTTACTCTTCATCGTCCTCTTCCCCCTCTACTAACGTAAATATTTCCTCCACCGGTACATTGAAAATTTGTGCGATTTTTAACGACAATACGATAGATGGTGCATAATCCCCACGCTCAATTAAACTAATCGTTTGCCGTGATGATCCAATCGCTTTCCCTAAATCCCCTTGTGATAAACGATGCTTTGCTCGCAATTCCCTCACTCGATTTTGAAGCTTCATGTCTTCCCTCTTTTTCATTTATTTAATTAAAATTGTAAATAATATCCTTATATTTGTCAATTATAATTGTCATTACGACTATAATAATTGACAAAATACTTATTTCTTATCCTGTATCAAATTCCTATAAAGAATGTAAAATGTGCATTAAACATAGTCTTAAAAATAAAATAAAAAAGGCAGTGCTTTTGCACTACCTTCCTAAATTCTGACATAGAATGGATTTCATATTAACTTGCGTTTTGTAGTAATACTCGTTTTAACTGCTTACGGAAACGAATACCCAACGTAACCGCTACAATCACAATAACTCCAAAAATGATTTTACCGATATGACCTTCTAGCACTCCAAAGATATCATGTAAGTTTCCACCTAACCAGTAACCACCGATTAAGAAGAATGATACCCAAAATAGAGCGCCTGAATAAATTGTAATGGCAAAACGACGGAATGGTAAATTAATAATTCCTGCAAAGTATCCTGTGAAATGACGTACACCAGGAATAAAGAAACCAATAAAAATTAGGAAGTACCCATACTTATCAAACCACATTCTCGTTAAGTCAATTTTTCTTTGTGTTAAAAATACGTATTTCCCATACTTTTGAATGAAAGGCATACCTAATTTATTTCCTAAAAAGTATTGAATCGTCATTCCTACACTTGTCCCAATAAAGGATAGAATGATTAAAATCGGTAAACTTAAATCACCCTTATGTGCTAAAAATCCCGCATATGCTAATGTTGGCTCTCCCGGAAACGGAAGTGCAATATATTCTAATAGCAAACCGACAAGTACAACATAATACCCGTATTGCTGAAATAATTCATGAATCCATTCCATGTCATCTCTCCTTTCAATCACGTACAACTTCTTACTATTATTGTATAAAAAAATTGTCGAAATAACTATCACAATAGCTTACATTTTTATTACATTTTTGTAAGGGTCACACTAATGATTTTCGTTCTTTATTAAATAGTAAAAATCATTTTTCAATTCGAAATAGCGAAAAGACGCATTAATAACATGCAGATTTTATCCATTTTTTAGCACTAAAAAAGCTCTCTTATTTTGTTCTCAATAAAAAACCATCACAAACTCATGCTAACTTCATATTAGCTTCATATACGTATTGTAAGATTATATCGGAATTTGTTGAAAAATTTAACCAATATATGACTAAGCATTAATTTGAATAAATATAAGTCGTTTTTCGAAATTGAAAAAAGGGTGAATACGAAATGGAAGCATATAAAATGCACGATTTTATTAATACAAATGTTGAATCTCATCAAAATGAAACCGTTTTTAATTTACAAATATGTGAAACAAGTGAATTTGACGTAAGTTTAACAAAATCTACAACACTATCTTTTATCGTTTCAAAAAAGAATATTAAAATTGTCACGAAAAAATGGATTAATTCAAATCAAGAAAGCATGATTGGCAAAAGCTACATCATTCCAACAAAAGCTTTTCACTATTTCTTACCAATCATTTCTGAAAATGAAGATGAGCTAAATATTCAAGTTCAAAGTTTTGGCCTACGTGGTGAGCTTTTATTAAATGAAAGATTACTTATTGATAACAACAAACACAACAGCAAAATCACTACATTCTTTGAAACATTAGATGAAAATGTAAATAAAGCATTACGAGGATTACAACTTCATTGTATGTAAGACTATTACGATAGTAAAAGGAGAATAACAATGAAAAAATTATTATTAAGCGCACTATTATCATTAGGATTTTTGACTCTTCCATTCGCTAGTGCAGAGGCAGCTACAACGAAAGATCAATTAATCGTAGACACTCAGTTAAATAAAATGGATTATTATCAGGATGGAAAATTTATAAAAAGTTTTACTGTCGCTACTGGAAAAGCTGCAACACCTACACCTAAAGGCACTTTTCAAATCGTAAATAAAATTAAAAACCGCCCTTATTATACAGGCAAAATTAAAGGCGGCGATCCACGTAATCCACTTGGTGACCGTTGGCTCGGATTAAATATGGCAGGAACTTACGGAACAACTTATGCGATTCACGGAACTAACAATAATCAAGCAATCGGCAAATGGACAACACTTGGTTGTATTCGTATGTATAACAATGATATACACTGGTTATTTGAGCGCGTTCAGCAGCAAGCTACTGTCACTGTAAAATAGCCTAAAAACAAGATTTATGTGTAGCCAAGAATTTTATGTCTTGGCTTATTTTATTTATTCATTTACAGTAGCAAAACAACTGTATTTACATATATAATAGGAATAGATTTGATTAGCTGATATCTAAACATTGATAAACGTAGATATTAAAATTATACAGTTATAATGTTTTATAAATTTTATAATACATACTATAATAGAACTACTGTAATTCTGAACTATTCAGTAACACTAAACTATTCCCCTTGCTACCTTCATGATTATTTTATAGCGGGGGCTTATTATATGTATAAACAATCTGAGTCACTCGAAAAATGATGAATTCGAATATTGCAGTAAAAAGCGTTATTTAGGAGGTGTTACTATGACGCATATACTGGTGATTGAAGACAACCCAGATATACAAGAACTTATTCGTGAATTTCTAATGGCACAAAACTTTACAGTTGATGTAGTTGGTGCTGGAACAGAAGGTATTCTTCTTTTCCAAAAAAATTCATACGATCTTGTCCTCCTCGATGTAATGTTACCAGATATAGATGGCTATAGTATTTGTAAAATTATGCGAGGACAATCTGATGTACCAATCATTATGTTAACAGGCTTACATAATGAAGAAAGTGAAATTAAAGGATTTGAGTTAGGTATTGATGACTATATTACGAAACCGTTCCATTACACTGTATTTATTAAGCGTGTAGAGGCTGTATTAAGAAGGGCAGCAACGAAGGAAGCAGAAGCTGCAACTATACTACAATTCCATGAATTGATGTTAAACTCTACAGCATATGCAGCTTATGTTCATGGTAATCAAATTGAATTGACAACAAAAGAATTTGAAATTATTTATACTTTACTGCAAAATCGAGGAAAAGTATTATCAAGAAGTGATTTGTTGAATAAGGTATGGGGCTATGAACATTATGGTGATGTAAGAGTTATAGATACACATATTAAAAACTTAAGAAAAAAATTAGGAATTCCTTATATTAAAACGGTGAAAGGCATTGGCTACAAAATCGAATCGTAGCAAAGACAACATCACCAAAAATATTTTCATCAAAACCTTATTATTTTGTATTCTTTTATCACTTTGCCTTTATCAAATTATTTACTTTCTAGCTTCAAACTACGATAAAGAACGTTTTGCGAAAGAAAATGGAACGCCGACTACAGAACAGGCCGATTCAGATAAGCAAAACGACGGAAGTAAAACGAAGCAAAATAAAGCTGTGTCAGAGGAGAGCATTTCTAATTTCCAATCTTCTATTATAGATTATAAATCTCTTTCTACAGCTATCAATCACCTTTTGCAGCCTAGCCAAACTGTAAAGGCAAAAGAACATACACAAAATCTTTCGGGGAAAAATAGCACTTCTAATCCGCCTACAGAAGCAGAAAAGAAAGCCGCTAATAATGATGCCTTACATACACAAAATGCAGCAAGTAAAACAAATGATACAAATGATAATCCAAAGTTAGCAGATGCGTTGCAGCAATTAGCTCCACATATTGGCGCGACAATGCTTGCATTATCACTACTTGGATCTTTAATTTATACAAAACTAATTGCCAAACCTTTTCAATATATGAGCGATGCTTTAAAAGATATTATGAATCTTGATTTCTCAGATAAAAAGCTACTTAACAAAAATGCAGATCAAACAGATTTTAATTTGCAAGTAGCTGCTTCACAAGTACCAAATATTGTGAAGAATTTACATGAAAGCAATCAAGATTTAAGAAACGAGCTCAAGAAGGAACAACAATTAGAACAATCTCGTAAAGAATTTATGTCTATGGTGTCCCATGAATTAAAAACACCAATCGCAGCCGTTATGGGACAACTAGATGGCATGATTCACGGAATTGGAGCTTATAAAGATAGAGATAAGTATTTGAAACGTTCCTACGAGATGATGCAAGACATTAACATATTAACGGAAAAAATGTCGGAATTATCCAAAATACAAAACCCTCAATTTAAACCGAATTTAGAAGTCATTTCTTTATCTAATATTATTGAGGATGTTATGAAGAAAGTAGATTACTTTGTATCTGTAAAACAATTAAATGTACAATCTAATATTAAACACGACGTACAAATTTTAGCTGATCCTAAATTTATTCAAACTGCTATTTTTAACATTATTTCAAATGCAATTCATTATACAATTGACCATCAGCACGTATATATAAAGCTTTATGAAAAACCAAATGGTTATGCATTAGAAGTATTAAATACAGGTTCACAAATTGATGAAGATAAACTTGCTCATTTATTTGAACCTTTTTATCGCGCAAACCCTGATAAACACGGTTTAGTACAAGGTAGTGGTCTTGGATTATATATCGTGAAACAAATATTAGATAAACATCAGTTTCCTTACGGGATACAAAACACAGCTCAAGGTGTAAAATGCTCCATTGTATTCCCAAAAGCAATGTAACATTCACTATAATTACATACCCCAAACTCATACTTCATGTGTGAGTGGCGGAATTTTGTAGAGTGTCTTACTCTGTTTCGTTCGCCCGTTATCCTTATTTGGATAGCGGGCGTTTTTTATTACTTAAAAGGAGGATTTTTTATGGAAAAGTTTAAATATTCATTGCTCGTTTTATTCGGTGCTTGCAGCTACGGCATACTTTCAACTATTTTCAAACTCGGATTCATAAATGGATTTTCAGCACATCAACTACTAGGGGGACAATATGTCTTCGGATGGATTGGACTATTTCTACTCGTTCTTTTCTTTTCACGTCATAAAGTAACAAAAAAACAATTTTTTTCATTACTAACCGTCGGAACAACAATGAGTATGACTGGGATTTTTTACGCTATTTCTGTAGAAGAACTACCCGCATCTATCGCTGTCGTCCTACTCTTTCAGTTCACTTGGATTGGTGTCATTATTGAAGCAATTGCAAATCGAACATTTCCAAGCCGCGATAAGATCATATCTATCCTTATTTTATTTGCTGGTACATTGTTTGCAGGTGGTGTATTTGAAGGCCTCGGACAAAGTTTTTCTACGAAAGGGATTATCTTTGGGCTATTAGCTGCTGTCTCTTTTTCATTCTATGTTTTTGCGAGCGGGCGCGTCGCTACGGATGTTCCGCCTTATACGAAAAGCTTTCTTATGACAACAAGTGCTACTCTTATCGTATGCCTATTCTTTCCGCCAACCTTTTTAACAGACGGTGCTTTGCAAGCTGGCCTATGGAAATATGCTTTCTTCCTCGGATTATTCGGCGTTGTTGTACCTGTCATTTGTTTTTCAATCGGTGTACCAAAGGTTGGAACAGGGCTTGGTACAATATTAGGTGCAGCTGAATTACCAACTGCTATTATTGCTTCTATTACACTTGTACATGAAGTCGTAACGTTCATGCAGTGGATTGGAATTATTTTTATATTGGTTGGGATTTTCACTCCTCAGCTGCTTACGGCTAGGAAAGAAAGGAAACACAATCGCGTGCACAGCGCTTGAAAAAATACAGAATTTATATAAAAGATATAACTGCAACTAAAATAAGTAAATTTATCTGGAGGTATAAATGACTATTTTAAGCATCGTATTTTTTGCTATTATGTGTATCTTCTTCCTAATAAGATATATGAAAGAAAAGAAATTTTACGATTTACTTCTCGTTCCCGTTTGTATATATGCAGGAGCAGTGAAAACTCCTTTCGTAGAGTACTTAAACTTTAATACTACATTTAAAATAACGTATGATATTGCAGCTATTATTCTTGTAATCCTTGCTGTACTTTTCTTTTTGAAAGATAAGAAAGAGAACCATACTGCATAACAAAAGACCTTTCATTTACTTGAAAGGTCTTTTTCTCTATCTCATTTTACCGCTCCATACAGCTTCTCTATCTCATGCTCAATTTGTTTTACATCGATTCGCTCAAATAATGGCTGTACGCTATCAATTCTACTTGGCAACGTATTTTGCGGTTCCCAATTTTGTTTCACAATCGACAATGTGTTTCGAACTCTTTCACTTGAAAATGGTAAAAATGGCTCAAGGAGATGGGCAAAATTAACGATAAGATACACACAGTTATAAATCGTTTCTTCACATGAAACTGGATCATCTTCTCTTTGTTTCCAAGGCTGCTTTTCATCAAAATATTTATTTGCAAAACGTACTGTATCAAATATTGTTTCTAGCGCCACCTTAAATTTAGTTTGCTCAATCGCCTCTCCTACCTGTTTATATAATCCTTCTACTTTATCTTTCAGCTCTACTTCAATACTTCCTTTCGGCACGATACCACCATAATATTTTTCAATAAACTTTAATGTCCGGTTCACAAAGTTCCCGTATGCACCTAATAATTCACTATTATGACTGTAAATAAATTCCCGCCATGAAAAATCAGTATCGCGATTTTCTGGTGCGTTGACGGTTAAAAAGTAACGAATAGAATCTGGATCATAGCGTTCTAATATGTCAGGCACCCATACTGCCCAGTTTTTACTTGTAGATAATTTTCTTTTTTCAACTGTTAAATATTCATTCGAAACGATATGACGCGGGATTGCTTCCTCCCCTATTCCAAGTAATACCGCTGGCCAAATGACGGAATGAAACGGAATATTATCCTTTCCGTGCACATAATATGTTTTCGCTTCGCTATCCCAAAACTCTTGATCATCTTTCCCTGTTTCTTCAACCCAATGTTTACTCGCTGAATAATAGCCTGTCACTGCTTCAATCCATACGTAAATTTTCTTATCTTCATACCCTTCTACTGGAATTGGTACCCCAATTGGTAAATCACGTGATACGGCCCTATCTAGTAATCCTTCCTTTACATACCTCTCTGTTAGTTGAATCGCATTGTCGCGCCATGTCCCTGTTTGTTTGGCAATTTCTACAGTCCTTTTAATTTGCTGCTGAAATGTATGCAATGCAAAATAGAAATGCTCTGTTTCCTCTACAGATGGCGTACTACCACATAACTTACATTTCTTCTCTAACAAATCGAGAGGATCTAAAATAGCTGAACACGCATCGCATTGATCTCCTCTTGCTGCTTCATGGCAATGTGGACATATTCCTTCTACATAACGATCCGGTAAAAACTGCGTACACGTTTCACAATACGCTTGTTCCACTGTTTTTTTATAAATATGTCCTTCTTCTAATAAACGTAAAAAAACATTTTGAACCGTTTCATGATGGTGCTCACTATCTGTACGTGTATAGCAATCATAAGTAAAACCAAGGCTACGAAAACATCGTTCAAACCCTTCATGATACTTATCAGCAATTTCCTTCGCTGTCACACCTTCTTGTTTTGCTCTAATTGCAATCGGTGTTCCATTACAATCACTCCCTGAAACATACAGCACATTCTCACCTTTTGCCCTGTAATAACGCGCTAAAATATCTCCAGGTAACAAACTCGCAATATGGCCAAGGTGTAACGAACCATTTGCATACGGCCAAGCGCCTCCAATAAAAATACTCATCTTACATTCCTCCTTTTAAATATAAAAAGCCCCGCCCTTATCTTAAAAAAGATAAGGGCGGGGCTGTATAAACAGTCGCGGTACCACCTTATTTCGCCAATTACTCACATAATTAGCCTTAACAAGTACGGAGCTATATGCTCTTATACTGTGGTTTTGATAACGAGTACCAACTCTCGTCGCCGCCTACTATTATCATTTGATAAGTTCAGGACGAAGCTCAAAGGCCATTGTTCAAATGAATATTCTTGCTTCTTCTCAGCTACCGAAGCTCTCTGGAAAGAATGTGTTCATCCTACTTTTCCTTTTCAACGCTTTTACGTATAAAAAGTATTGTACGACTTAATCACAGAAAAATCAAACTTTTATTCAGAAAGAAAAGGAAATCCCATCCCCCTGCCGAATAACTATACGTTCACAAAAGGAGTGATAACATTGAACCCAAAACAACTAAGCACTATAAATGCAAAAAGCTGGAATACAGCTGCTTATGAAGCTTGGACGAATCGCCACGGGGCACCAGCTGATTATGCGAAAAAAATCATGAAAGATCCCACGCGCGAAGTAGCACATTATTTACCTTACATACAATCTCCAAAAGGAAAATGTATTATTAATTTACTCGGCTCAAAAGGAAATAAAGCTGTCGCACTCGCTCTTTTAGGAGCTGACGTAACAGTTGTTGATATTTCAGCAAGTAATGCAAAATATGCAAATGAACTTGCGGAAGCCGCAGGCGTCTCTATTCATTACATCGTTTCTGATGTACTAGATGTAAATCTCTCCAAATCATTTGATATCGTATTACTGGAACTTGGTGTACTTCATTACTTTCTAGATTTAAAACCACTTTTTACAACAATCTCTCAACTACTAAAGCCCGGTGGAATACTTATCCTTCGCGATTACCATCCAATATATACAAAGCTATTAGGAGTAGACCATCCATCATTTCGAGCAAGTGGAAATTATTTCGATGAAGAATTAATTGAAGATGATGTTGCTTATAGCATCCTTCTTACAGAAGCACAGAAAGAATCGCTACCTAAAACAACCATCCGTCGCTGGACGTTAGGAGAAATTATTACAACACTCGCGGAAGAACATTTTAAAATTGAAAAACTAGTTGAAGAACACGGACCTCATCAAAGATGGCTCTTCCCTTCTGCTGCACCGGAAGGAATCGAAGAACGTATCCCTGGTCTATATACAATAATTGCGACAGCATGCAAAAAAGGATCCCTTCACGGATAGGATCCTTTTTGCATGCTCACGCATATAAGTTGAGGTTGGAGATTACCATAATTCTGTAGAATAGGACACAAGATATTTCAACATTTCGTCTCTGACTTACGTCGTCAAAAAGGGGTATGACCAACATAACGAAGAGTAATGTTTCAGTTGATACTGATAATCGTTATCAACTAATTAGAAGTATACATGATGTCATTTCAAATTTCAATAGCATTTCTAATATTTATTTATGAATTTTATGATATGCAAATGTATACATTTTAAGAACTTTTTCTAATACCAATCTGACTCCTTCCATTATCTGCTATAATTTTCATTGAACAGATTAATAACTTCATAATAATGTTTTTATTAATTTCGTTTTAAATATCCATAAATCATAATAAACAGTTTAAATGAGGGTAGGGGTAACGATGAAATATGTTAGTATTCGAAAAAAACTACTGTTCACACTCTTAAGCATTTCTTCTTTATTTAGCATTGCTCTTATAGTTATTCTTTCATTCGCCATGAATCAAGCAAGTGAAATCGAAACGTTAAAAAATGATGTATCAAAAAGAGCGACGATTTTAAAAGAACGTGGCGATTGGTTCCAAGCACAAGTTGCTGGTTTACAAGAATATTTACTATCACATGATCAAAAAGGATTAGATAAGTTCAACCGAGAAGGGAAAAAATTAGCTGATACTAGAGAGAAAGTAACAAGTGACAAGAAGCTCCCAGAAGGAATGAAAGAAGCTATTTTAATGGGGGGAAAATGGCGTAGCGTCATAGATAATGAGGTACTACCTCTTGCTCGTGAAGGAAAATGGGACGAAGCATCCAAAATTGCTTTAGCACAAACAGATTATGTAAATGATCTGTTAGATCGTTTTAATAAATATACAAATGAAGAGAATGAGAAACGTGACGCATTAATTGCTGACGTTGAGTCTTCTTCATCACTTATTCAATATATTATTTTCTTCTCACTCATTACATGTACATTAACGTCTATTTTATTAGCATGGTGGTTCTCTGGTAAACTCGTTAAACCAATTCGAAAAATTGATGAGAAGTTAAAAGAATTAGCTTCTCAAGATGGAGATTTAACGGCTAGATTACACGTAACAAGTAAAGATGAAATAGGTGACATTGCAAATTCCTTTAATCAAATGCTCACTAACTTACAGCTTATAATAAAACAAGTTCAACAAACATCAACAAGTGTAAAAGAAGCTTCCGAAAATGTATTTATCGAAACGACTGCTTCTATGGAAAATACCGCAAGGACCCAAGAAACTATGAATGCTCTTGAACACAATATTCGTTCACAAGTTTCTAGCATTGAAGAAAGTTCAACTGCAATGGATGACATGGCAACAAGTGTTCAGCGTATCGCTGAGTCCGCCTCTTCTGTTACTAGTTTAGCTGTCACAACTTCAGAAAAAGCAGATGATGGGAATAAAGTCATTGAGAAATCTATTACACAAATGCACACAATTAACGAAGCTGTTAACGCTACATCACAAGTAGTTGAGCGACTCATTACACATACAAATCATATCGATACTGCACTTCAATCTATTTCGAATATCGCCGAGCAAACAAATTTACTCGCTTTAAATGCTTCTATTGAAGCAGCTCGTGCTGGTGAACATGGAAAAGGATTCGCTGTTGTTGCTGATGAAGTTCGAAAACTTGCTGAACAATCTCAACTAGCCGCAACTGACATTAACCATTTACTGCATCAAATTCAAGCCGATACTAAAATAGCAAATGACATGATGACACAAGGTCAAGCAGAAGCTTCTGAAGGAATTACTGTTATTCGTACTGCCGGATTTTCATTCTCAGAAATTGTTAACCACATTAACAAAGTCTCTACGCAAATGCAAGAAATGTCTGCAACTGCTGAAGAGATGGCTGCAAGCTCTGAAGAAATGAACGCAGCTTTAAATAATATCGCCTCTATTTCAAATGAAGTTGCTGCAGAAACATTACAAACAGCACATTCAGCTGGTGATCAAGTAAACAAAATGAGTATCGTGGCTAACAAATCATCTGAAATGAAAAAAATCGTACAAGAACTTGAAGTTCTCGTCTCTCATTTCAAAACAAACGCTTAAAGTGAAAATGACACGAACTCAAAGGTATAGGAAAGAAAGTTTTACAGGTTCTCCTTTTTCACTTTAAAATATCTCTTTCTATCTCTCATTCCGTCTGCTATAATTCCTAAAGGAAATAAGAAAGCTTTATTCCAACTGGAGTAAAGCTTTCTTTCAATTTTTTACATTTATTAATTCTAATACTAAGATTTCACAAAGGAGGCTTTTAATTATATGAATTTTGTAAGTATCAGAAAAAAACTTATGTTCATGATGGGAACGATTTGCGCTTTATTTGGCATCGCCTTAGCTTTTATTTTATTTTTTGCTATTGACCAATCTCGTAAAGCTGAAACATTACAAAAAGAAATTTCTCCACTGGCAACAGAATTGAAAGAACGTGGAGATGCTTATCAAGTACAGCTATCTGCTTTAAGAGGTTATTTACTACAACATGATCAAGTCGAAATAGACAAGTTTAATGAGATGAGTAAACGTCTTGAGGATTCAAAAGATAAACTTCTTTCTAATCCAAATCTTTCTTCGTCCGTAAAAAGTACAATGGAATTAGGTTCTACTTGGAGAAAGTTCGTTGAAGAAAAAGTATTCACTCTTGCAAAAGAACAAAAATGGGAAGAAGCTTTACAAGTAGCTTCTTCAGAAAACGGAACGGTCTATAAAGTAATTGGTGACTTCACAAATTACAGTAATGAACAAGCTAAATTACGTGAACAATCTATTGAACAAATTGATCAATCTTCACTAGGAATTGAATATGCAGTCTTTCTATCACTTGTTATTTGTATTATCGTTGCAATTATTCTTGCATGGTGGTTCTCTGGTAAACTTGTGAAACCAATTCAACAAATTGATACAAAACTAAAAGAATTAGCCTCTGAAGAAGGTGACTTAACGGCACGTCTACAAGTAAATAGCAACGATGAAATCGGTGCTATTGCAGCATCATTTAATAAAATGTTAGAAAACCTACAACATATCATTAATCGTGTTCAAAAAACATCAGTGGAAGTACAAACCGCTTCTGAAAATATGCTAGAAAAAACGAATACATCACGTGAGGCGACATTAAGAGTCCAAAGGTCGATGTCCAACTTAAATGCAAGTATTCAATCACAAACTTCTAGTATGGAAGAAAGTTCAACTGCAATGGACGATATGGCAGTAAGTGTTCAGCGTATTGCTGAATCTGCTTCATCTGTAGCGGAACTTGCTGTTGCCACATCTGAACATGCTAGCGATGGAAGTACCGTTATTCAAAAATCTGTTTCACAAATGACAACAATACACGAAGCTGTAAATGCTACGTCAGAAGTGGTTGAACGTCTAATCACTCATACGAAATATATTGATACTGCTGTACAATCTATTTCTAATATTGCTGAGCAAACAAACTTACTTGCTTTAAATGCTTCTATTGAGGCAGCTCGTGCTGGCGAGCAAGGAAAAGGATTTGCTGTCGTAGCTGACGAAGTTCGAAAACTTGCTGAACAATCTAAAACAGCTGCAACAGACATTAATCAATTACTACATCAAATTCAAAATGATACAGAGACTGCTAGCTCTATGATGTCTCAAGGCCGTTCTGAAGCATTTGAAGGTATCAATGTTATTCGTGAAGCTGGTACTTCTTTCACAACAATTGTGGAACAAGTAAATAAAGTATCTACTCAAATGCAAGATATATCAGCAACTGCTGAAGAAATGGCTGCAAGTGCTGAAGAAATGAATGCTTCACTTAATAACATCGCTTCTATCTCTACTGAAGTATCCAGCGAAACTGCCGCAACGGCACAATCTGCTGAACAGAAAGTTATTGTTATGAATGAAATGACAGTAACTGCTAGAAAAATGAAACAAACAGTTGAAGAGTTAGATCAGCTCGTATCTCATTTTAAAACAGAATAGATGTTCAAAAAATATCCCTCTTGCGAAGAGGGATATTTTTTTGAGCTCATTTCCTGCACATTATGCTCATTTCCGTTATAATGAGAATCGATATCATTAAAGTGTAGGAGGGGCTGCTTATGTCACAAGAAGCATTTGAAAATAAATTACTTGTCAATTTAGAAGCTGTTATTGACCCTGAACTAGGTGTTGATATCGTTAATCTTGGATTAGTGTATGATGTTACAGCAGATGAAAATAATAATGCTGTCATTACGATGACTATGACTTCTATCGGTTGTCCAATGGCTGGGCAAATCGTATCAGACGTTAAAAAAGTATTATCAACAAACGTACCTGAAGTTAATGAAATAGAAGTAAATGTCGTTTGGAATCCACCGTGGTCGAAAGAACGTATGTCACGTATGGCGAAAATCGCATTAGGTATTCGCGACTAAATAAAGTGGAAATTTCATCATTTGCGGATAGCGGGATAAAGAAAAGACCTGACTAGGATGTCAGGTCTTTTCTCTTATTATTTTACACCTACTGCATCATAAGCTTTCGTTACAGCTTGTACAGCTTTAGAGTTTTTACCGTATAAATCTTCAGCTGACTGAAGTGCCGCTTGACGCATCATTTTGAAGTCAGAGTTTGCAGTTAAATATTTCGTAAGCGCACGGTAGTAAATTTTTTCTGTCGCTTCACGGCCCACTCCAGTTACTTTCACGCCGTAATGATCTCCGCCTTCAGAAACTAAATAAGCAGCTTTATTATTAATACTACTGTTAATATGAACGCCGCCATTATCAGCTGTTCCAGTATAACGTTTACTATAGTGATCTGGGTAACCTTCACTTGGTTTTAATGGGTTTGGAATAGACGCTGGATCTTTTAATGAACGAAGCGCATCACCAGGTTTATCAGGTGTATAAATATCAGCACCTAAATCCCAGCTCTTCTTCTCAACCATAACACCCATAATATCAGATAACGATTCATTTAACGCCCCTGACTCATTTTTGTAAACAAGGTTTGCTGTATGTTCAGTTACAGCATGCGTTAATTCGTGACCGATAACATCAAGTCCAGCAGATAATGGAATGAATGTTTTTCCATCGCCATCACCGTACATCATTTGCACACCATTCCAAGCTGCGTTATTCCAAGCTGTACCTACGTGAACAGTTGAAATAAGCTTCGCACCTTTATCATCGAAAGAGTCACGATTAAATGTCTTTTTGTAGTAATCATATACTTTTCCTGCATTTACATGCGCATCAACTGCAGCTTTATCTTCGAAGAACTTAGATTTACTTTCAACTTCTTCTCCTGTATATCCAAGCCATTGTGAGAATAAATTAAACCAGTTCTCGTCCATATTTTCTGCATCAAATGTATGAACACCTTGTCCTCGTTTACCATCAAACAAGTTGAATTGTCCTGTTTTCGTATCTTGAGCAATTTCAAATGATTGTCTAGCACCTAATACTCCGTAACCAAATCCAGTAATGTTATCTACAGCGTTATATTTCTCAATAACATTTCCATTCGTTGCATCAACAAAATAATGCCAATATCCTGGAGCTGGTTTTGAAATCGATGCCTTAACTAAGTATGCAAGGTAGTAATTACCGTCCTTTTCATATACAAATAAATCTTTTTTCACACCGTCATAACTCTTTACTTTACCAATTTCTTTCTCAATATCTGCCTTTGCAATCGTTTCTGCTTGTTCCGCAGTAATGCTTGCAGCTGCAGGAATATTTTTATCATCTAAATTCGGAATAACTTGTCCGAAGAATGCTTTTACATTATTCTCTTTATCAAGTGTAACAGTTTGATCAGAACCGTACACAGGAATGTTATTATGTTTCTCAACTAGCTTCACATGTGTCGTATCAGATTCAGCGTCTTTTTCTTCCCCAACGATATTAAAATGCTTTTCAATATTTCCTGCTAATTTAAACATATCTTTCTTACTCTCTAAGTATTGAAAGACTGTCTCTTTTTTATCTAGTCCTTCCGGTGCTTTCCATTCTTCACCTATGTATGCAGGTGTTTTAAATTCTTGATGATATTGAATTTTTTGTTCTTCCGCTTTCGTTGTCGTTGCCCCAAACGCTCCAAATCCCCCGGCGATAACAGTTAACGCTAATGCTGATGAAATGACTTGCTTTTTCACTATAACATTCCCCATTCCCATAAAGATTTTTGACACTTTTATACAATTCTTATTTTCCCAGCCGATACCTCTACTAAAATTTTGAGAAACATTTTTCAGACAATTCCAATCAAAAAAAGAGGACATCTATCGGATGTCCTCTTTTCTATAAACCTTTTATTGTTTTTTCAATTCAATTGCTAAATAATGAGATTGCTCTTTTGCTTCAATATGAATATCTTCTTCTACCGCTTCTGCTGCATCACGCATAACAAGATTTTCACCATTGATTACACTGCTTCCTTCAATTTGTACAAGGTACAATTGACGGCCTTCTTTCACTGGAAAATGAATTTCTTTTCCAGCCTCTAATGATAAGGAATATAAATTCGCATCTTGGTGAATTTGAATTGGTGCATTTCCTTCTACTGAAGATACCATATGGAACCATTCATTTTCACGCTTGCTCCAATCAAATTTAAACTCACCATAGTTTGGTTTATGATCTGCACGGTCTGGTAAAATCCAAATTTGTAATAAACGCAGCGTTTCATCGCCTAAATTATGCTCGCTATGAAATACACCCGTGCCAGCACTCATATATTGAACATGTCCACGCTCAATCGTTCCGCGATTTCCCATGCTGTCTTCATGTGTTAAAGCACCATCTACAACGTAAGAAATAATCTCCATATCACGATGTGGATGCATATCAAAACCAGTTTGCGCCGCTACTAGATCATCATTAATAACACGTAACGCTCCGAAGTTCATGTTATTTGGATTATAGTAATTGGCAAAAGAAAAATGAAAATGTGTATTTAACCAACCATGATTTGCTCTGCCCATATTTTTATGATCAACTTTTCTAAACATATCCTTCACCTCATACTATCTCGAATTCGAGATTTATTTTAAAATTTTTTCTTACTGTAACTTTTTTAGTAGTGTTAATAATTGCTTTTGTTCCTCTATATTTAAATTATGAAACTTCTCTGCTTGGAACGTTTCTTGAGGTGGGACGATTTCCTCATATAAAGCTCTTCCCTTTTCTGTTAAAGAAATATATTTCGTAGTACCCTCTTGTTCACGCAAAATCCACTCAAGCTGCTCCATTTTATTTAAAAGCTGCGTTACATTTCCTTTCGTAACAAATAGCTTATTTCCAAGTTCTTGCTGCGTTAAACGATTATGTCCTCCAACTTGAGCTAACACATCAAACTGGGCGGCAGATATATTCCATTTTTTCAAATGCTGATTCGTCTCACGAATACTCTTATTATAAAAGCGTGACAAACGAAACCATAATAGTAGCCCTAGTCTATCTTCTGTTTTCATTTCATCACCTCGCTCGTTTCATATCATTAGTTTAGAACTAAACTTAATAAAAGTCAAATACTTATTTTTAATAAGCATAAAAAGCACAGCGCTATTTCTCCACTATGCTTTACATTAACTTTCTACTCTTATATTCATCCAATTTCCTCTCCGCGAACTTCCTCGCATCTTTTTCAATCCACCGCTCTTCGTACCGTTCACTTCCCACATACAATATATCTCTCTTATGCTGCATCGCATGGCGAAATTCATGCAGTAGCGTTTTGAGAACTTGCTCATACTCTTCCCACATACAAACGAAAATTAATTGCTTTTCTTTATGATAAAAACCACCTACTGGGAATAGGAACTCTTCTTCCTCTTCCCCTAATGATAGAAGTACATCATTTGCATCGCACGTATCACAAAAAATAACGGGCGTTTTACATACTTCAATAAGAGAACACAAATCCTCTCTCAGCTTTTTGACATCCCAAGGAAGCTCCGAATCCAACACATACCAATTCTCTACCTGTTGATATACATTTTGAAACTGGAGTTCCATTTTTCTTTATTCCCCTTTCCAAACTCCCTTTTCCTATATGTATGCCACAATATGGCAAATATTAAACGTATTCTTTCATCCTTGAAAAAATGCCAATAAAGAAGGGATCTATGTCGACATAAATCCCTTTTTTCATAAATATCTTGTACTTTGATTTTAAAAAATTCAGCTCTTCTTCATATCCCACTTAAAGATTTTATTTAAGAATTTATATACATTCTTCGACTCCTTTGTCAGAAGTGGGCCTAAAATGGATAGTATAAGCACGTATAGTGCTGAGAATGGTTTCAGTACTGACATTAAACCACCAGCGATACCGATATTAGCCATAATGATGGAGAACTCTCCTCTTGAAACGATTGTTAATCCGATATTTGTTGATGCTTTATGAGATAATCCAGCTTGTCTTCCTGCAATCATTCCTGCTACAAAGTTACCGATTATCGTAAGAAGGACAGCACCTAACGTTAACCATATCGCTCCGCCTAATGAGAACGGATCAATACTTAACCCGAAGCTGAAGAAGAAAATAGCTCCGAAAAAGTCTCTAAATGGAACAACAAGATGTTCAATTCGGTCACTATGCTCTGTCTCAGAGAAAACTAATCCTAGAAGAAGTGCTCCAATTGCTTCTGCAACGTGAATTGTTTCTGAAAAACCAGCAATGAAGAATAATGAAGCAAATACTACAATAATAAAGATTTCATCTGAGCTAATATTGAGCAATTTATTTAATAACGGCGTAGCCTTTCTAGCTACTATAAAGAATAGAAGCATATATCCTAAAGCAATTCCAATTGAAGTAAGGGCACCTAAGAAGGAAGCGTGATCCCCAAGTACTAAACCAGAAACAACTGATAAATATACAGCAAGGAATATATCTTCAAACATAATAATTCCTAAAATTAATTCGGTTTCATTATTACCAGTTCTTCTTAAGTCCACTAACACTTTAGCAACGATAGCGCTAGAAGAAATCGTAATAATACCCGCAATAATTAAGATTTCTAGTAATGGGAATCCCATTATAAATCCGTATAACAAACCAAGTGAAAAGTTAATTAAAATATAAATCGTTCCGCCAATCGCAATAGATCGTCCAGATTTAATTAGTTTTTTCATTGAAAATTCTAATCCTAGATAGAATAGAAGGAATAGAACCCCAATTCGTCCAAGGAAGGAAATTACACTTGCACTTTCAATAAATTTGAGATCGATAACACCTATTGTCGGTGCATGCGGTCCTACTAACATTCCAAGAACGATTAGAAAAGGAATTACTGAGAATTTAAATTTCCCAGCAATTACTGCTGCAATTGCCACTAAAACTAAAGCTGTACCAACTTCAAAAATTAACGTATCCATCTAATCAGTCCCCCCTATTTGAAAATAATTCATTAATGATTTTTTTAATTTCTTCTCTCTCACCTGACACTACAAGCATATCTCCTTCTTCAATTACTGTTTCTGGTCCTGGATTAAATAGCTTCTTCATGTTCTTCTTCATAACCGCGATTATCGTTACGCTATATGTTTTTCTTATTTCAAGATCGCCAATTGTTTTTCCGATTGATGGAGCTGTATTCTCCACTTTGAACCACTCAATCGCTAAACCTTCAAAAACCATCTCAACATTTTCTAACGCCCTAGGCTTATATACCATTCCACCTAATATTGCAGCGATTTGTCTCGCCTCTGAGTCACGTAGTGAAATACTTGAGATGCTTTCTTCATGATCTGAATCAAAATGATACATTTCTCTACGACCATCATCATGAATGACAATTACCATCTTTTCGTTACCTTTCGTAACGATTTGAAACTTATAACCAATACCTGGAAGTTCACTTTCTCTAATATTCATTTTTAGCTCCTCCATAACTTATTTATTTTAATTTTCTGTTTTTCTGCCTTTTATTCATCCAATCAACTTTAGAAATTCTAACCACTCAGGATATTTGTGATTTGGAAATCTTTTATTGTAATAATAAGTGGACCCTAAAAAGATACTTAAAGATGTAATGATAAAAAATATATTACTTCTCATTTTCAAACTCTGAAGGCTTACTTTCCATAAAGAATCTTCTTTCAAATTAGCCCCACCTTCTCGCTTTAAATTTAGTTTTTTAAAATGTAAATAATTCTAAAAATATTATGATGTAACATAATCATAACACAAAAACATTTTAAGTAACATAACTTTTTAGAAAAATTGATTCTCGTATATTTTTTGCATATAATTTTCTTATTACGAAAAAAAGGAAGTGTATTATATGGTTGATATCTTTAGCAGATTCCTTGAGGTAACGAATAATATTTTATGGTCATATATTCTTATTGCAATGCTAATCGGCTTCGGTCTTTACTTCTCTTTTAAATTAAAATTTGTCCAAATTACTCATTTCAGTGAGATGGTCAGCTTAATTAGTAAAGGGTTTAATCGAAAAGAAAAAAAGAAAGATAGCATCTCACCATTCCAAGCATTTTGCTTAAGTGCAGCAGCACGTATCGGTATCGGAAACTTAGCTGGTGTAGCATTAGCAATTTCAATGGGTGGACCTGGCGCAATATTTTGGATGTGGTTTATCGCAATTATCGGAGCAGCTACTAGTTTTGTAGAATGTACACTTGCGCAAATTTATAAAGTAAAAGATGGAAGTAGGTTCCGTGGTGGACCAGCATATTACATGGAAAAAGGGTTAAACAAACGCTGGATGGGCGTCTGGTTCTCACTTCTTATTACAGTTGCGTACGGATTAATTTTCAATTCAGTGCAAGCGAATACAGTAACAATAGCGTTTGAAAATGCTTTTGGACTAGAGCGAACTCTTGTAGGAGCTCTATTAGCTTTATTAGTTGCAGTTATTATTTTCGGTGGTATCAAAAGCATTTCACGTATTACAGAAATGATTGTTCCTCCAATGGCAATTATTTATATTGGTGTGGCAATTTTCGTCGTAATTAACAACTTCAGTATGTTACCAAGCATTTTTATAGAAATATTTAATGGTGCATTCGGTTTAGACCAAGCCATCGCTGGTGGTATTGGAGCAGCAATCAAGTTCGGAATTCAGCGCGGTTTATTCGCTACAGAAGCAGGAATGGGTAGTTCTCCTAATGCAGCCGCAACATCTGATGTATCTCACCCTGTAAAACAAGGGCTTGTTCAAGCGTTAGGCGTTTTCGTAGATACATTCTTAGTATGTACATCAACAGCATTTATCGTATTATGTTCTGGACTTTACAAAGGATCAAATTTAGAAGGTATCGAATTAACACAAAACGCATTAAGTTCACAAATTGGACCGTGGGCAAGCACTTTCTTAGCGATTATTATTTTCCTATTCGCTTTCAGTTCACTTCTAGGAAACTACTATTATGGTGAAACAAATATCGCATTCATTAAAGAAAGTAAAACATGGTTAATGATTTATCGTGTTGCAGTTGTCGGAATGGTATTCTTCGGATCAATCGCTGCTCTTAAAACAGTTTGGAGTTTAGCTGATTTATTCATGGGACTAATGGTATTCACAAACTTAATTGCCATCTCATTCCTTAGCAAATTTGCTTATGCTGCATTAGTAGACTATTTGAAGCAAAAGAAACAAGGAAAAGATCCTGTCTTCGTTGCAAACTCTATCCCTGGCTTAAAGAATACAGAGTGCTGGGATGGGCAAGATGTAGAAGAAAAACAAAAGGCTGTTTAACAAACAAAGGCCCTATTACTTCACCGTAATAGGGCCTTTTATTTACAACAGTTCATAATTTGTTCAAATTAATTCCAGCAAAAGGGTTGATTTATAGAGATTACTAGATTATAATTATTATAAATTAGTAATTGATATCACATAACAACTCAAAAGGAGATTGATCATAATGAACAAACAAGTAATCGAAGTATTAAACAAACAAGTAGCAGACTGGAGCGTTTTATTCACAAAACTTCACAACTTCCATTGGTACGTAAAAGGACCTCAATTCTTCACATTACACGAGAAATTCGAAGAACTTTACACAGAATCAGCTACTCACATCGATGAAATTGCAGAACGTATTTTAGCAATTGGCGGCAAACCAGTAGCAACAATGAAAGAATACTTAGAACTATCTTCTATTCAAGAAGCAGCATACGGAGAAACTGCAGAAGGGATGGTCGAAGCAATCATGAAAGACTACGAAATGATGCTAGTCGAACTGAAAAAAGGCATGGAAATCGCTCAAGACTCTGACGATGAAATGACATCTGACCTACTACTAGGCATCTACACAGAACTAGAAAAACACGCTTGGATGCTACGTGCGTTCTTGAATCAATAATAATTAAAAGCGGAAGCGGCTCGTTCAGAACAGGAGGGTGTTGGAACTCCTGATTACGAGGCGCTTTTTGCCTCGAATGAAGGAGTGAAACAACCGACTGTTCTAGCCGCTGGAGCTGGATATTACTTTAAAGCGGAAGCGGCTCGTTCAGAACAGGAGGGTGTTGGAACTCCTGATTACGAGGCGCTTTTTGCCTCGAATGAAGGAGTGAAACAACCGACTGTTCTAGCCGCTGGAGCTGGATATCACTTAAAAGCGGAGGTAGCTTGCTCAGAATGTGAGGGGGATGGAGCTTTTGACGTAGAGGCGCTCTTTGCCTCGCAGGAAAAAGCGAAGCCACCGAACATTCTAGCTACCGGAGCTGGATATCATTTAAAGCGGAAGCGGCTCGTTCAGAGTCGCTTTTTTCTATAGATTGATCGCGCATGCTGGTACATGAAATTTATATCAGCGATTTTTCCAACATATCGGCGATTCTCCCCAATATATCAGCGATTTTTCAATTATATCGGCGATTCCCTCCAATATATCAGCGATTTTTCAATTATATCGGCGATTCCCTCCAATATATCAGCGATTTTTCAATTATATCGGCGATTCCCTCCAATATATCAGCGATTTTTCAATTATATCGACTTATCGACAAATCACGACAATATTAACACACCCCTCTCCCCTACTTTTATCAATATATTACAATCTCATCTATGTTAAAATATAGGAAACACCCTTTTGCTTTTCCAAATTCATCATTTACTACTTAAATGACGGGAGTGGTTCAGTTGAAAGACTACTTAATTAGAGCATTTTTTGCGTTAATAACAGTTGGGATTCTCTTACTTATAGCTAATATTTTCAATATACGTGTCGAGGTTAAGGACTATGCTTTCCTCGTTGTCGTAGCAATTGGTGGCGGCTGGGGTGGCTGGTACCTGTATAAAAAACAAAGCAATCAAAATAATAAAGGCATTCCAAAGTAATACGGAATGCCTCTTTTTATTGCCTTCTGTAATAAATAATGAAATTCAGACCACTAATACAACCAATCGCAATAAACATACAAAACGATTGTGGACCTCCACCTAGATTATACTCATCAACGATGAATCCGGACATAAACAACGTTATCGCGGAAACACCGATACACAATACCGAGATAAACCAAAGCGAAAATTCATTAATCAACTCTTTCTTCTGTCTCAAAACAATTAGCATAACAAGAATAGACGCTGCTAAAATACTTTTAAAAACCGGTCTTAAATACACAAACTCCTCCATCTCTTTCTCCTTTTCCAAAAACATTACATCTAAACATTAACATATTTAACCAAATTAAAAACACATGCCGTCTTAAATTAAAACGACATGTGTTTCCGTATTTGCTATGATAGTTGCTTCCACTTCGTTCCCAAAACAGGACGTTCATAATTTTGGATTGCATGAATTAGTTTATCTGCTGTCTCTGCTGAAACGATCAATTCTTTATTTGATGGATTCATAAATCCTTCTTCCGCTGCACGTTCAACCATTTGCAAAATTGGTCCGTAAAAACCTTTTATGTTTAATAAACCAACCGGCTTATTATGTATACCAATTTGTGACCAACATACAACTTCAAATAGTTCTTCAAACGTTCCGTATCCGCCTGGAAGCGCAATAAAAGCATCTGCAAGCTCTGCCATTTTCGCTTTACGTTCATGCATCGTCTCTACTTCAATTAATTCTGTTAATCCTGTATGCACAATTTCTCCTCGGAATAGACCGCGTGGCATAACACCTGTTACACGTCCACCTAAACGAAGAACTTCGTTTGCTACTTCTCCCATTAATCCGACACATGAACCACCGTATACGAGCTCATAGTCGTTCTCAACAAACATTTTACCTAACTGAATTGCCTGCTCTTTAAATTCTGGTCTCTCCCCTAAATTAGAACCTGCAAACACACAAATCTTTCTCATCCCTACACCCCGAAACTATATATTGTTATGATACAATGAACATTGTACAACATATTGAGGAGATGAGGAAGAAATGGATATCGTTGCATTTCAAAGATGGGTTGAGGAATTTTACGAAAAACGAAGCTGGTCACAGTATAATGCCTTTATTCGCTTAAATTTCTTAACCGAGGAAGTTGGGGAAGTTTCACGAGTCGTTCGTGCTATTGAAATTGGCCGCGATCGCCCTGATGAAGATGCGAAAACAGAAGAAGAGCTAAAACAAGAACTAAAAGAAGAACTTGGCGATGTACTATCTAACCTTATTATTCTTTCGCAAAAATATGATTTAGACTTACAAGACATTATGGACGCACACGTCACAAAGCTTTCGAAAAGGTTCGAAGTATCTAAATGAGAATATTATCAATTATGGTATAATATTCTTGTCACAATACTAAGGGGGATTTTATGTTATCAAAAAAATTGCACGACGCATTAAATGAACAAATGAACTTTGAATTTTACTCTGCCCATGCTTATATGGCAATGGCTGCTTACTGTACATCTGAGAGCTATGATGGATTCGCTAACTTTTTCCTTGTACAAGCTGAAGAAGAACGTTTCCACGCAATGAAGCTTTACAACTATATTAATGACCGCGGAGAGCGCGCTATTATTACTGGATTTGATAATCCAAATAACGAATACGAATCTGTATTAAACGCTTTTGAAGTCGCACTTGAGCACGAGCGTGAAGTAACGAAACGTATTTATAACTTATCTGATATCGCTTGGGACGAGCGTGAACATGCAACAATTACATTCTTAAAATGGTTCGTTGACGAACAAGTTGAAGAAGAAGCTTCATTCGATAGCATCATTCAAAAATTAAAACGTATTACAAGCGATTCAAACGCACTGTTTATGCTAGATGCTGAATTAGAGAAACGTACATTTACGCCTCCAGCTGAATAATATTTCAATCACCTTAATACATGTATTAAGGTGATTTTTTTGTTTGCTCTCTATCTTAAAATCACCTTAAATTTCCTCATATTTGACATAGTGCCAGCTATAAAATGGTATTATTTTCAATATAAAAACGAATATACGAGGAGAGGAAAAATGAATCAACGTGTAGAAGCTGTTGATGCAATTCGTGGTTTCGCTTTGTTTGGCATTTTACTAGTCAATATGACATTAATTCAATTCGGGTTCTTCACCAGTGAAAAACCAACTTATCTATTCGGCGATCTTGATAAAGGCGCTAATTGGTTTATTCAATTCTTCGGTACACATAACTTTATATCCCTATTTTCTTTTCTATTTGGGCTTAGCATTATTTTGTTACAAAAAAGTATTATCGCAAAAGGAAAAAAATTCTTCCCCACATACATAAGACGTATTATCATTCTTTTACTACTAGGCTACATTCACGGCACTTTTGTTTGGGAGGGCGATATTTTATTTGCATACGGAATAATCGGGATTTTCTTAATGATGTTCATCAATCGAAAACCGAAAACTTTGCTCATTTGGGCGATTATTCTACTCGCACTTATTACACTTATGTCTTATCAAACTGATCCATCTACAAATATAGATGATTTTGCACCTTATACTGAAAAAGAACATAAAGTCCATCAAACTGGAAGCTATATGGATCACGTCAACTTTAGATTGACTGAAAATCCTTTTGATTACATGGGAATTGACGGTGCATTCGGATTATTTTTCATATCAGTTTTCGCAATAATTTTTATGTGTCCACTGTTCCTATTCGGAATGTATGTAGGGAAAAAAGGCTGGCTATTTGAGGTCAATAAACATATACATGCTGTCAAAAAAATATGGTTTGCCACCGGTCTCTTCTCTTTTACAATTAAAATCTTAGCTATGTTTGTAAAGCACCCGCTTTTAATTATGTTACAAGATGGCCTTACACCAGTAACTATGACCTTCTTTTACGGAAGCACAATCATTTTATTATTCCATTACAAAAAAGCAACCCGTCTACTAACATACATGGCGAACATAGGGAAAATGTCCGTTAGTAATTACTTAGCACAATCTATTATCGTAACAACCATTTTTTACGCATATGGATTTGGCTTATACGGGAAAATTGGCTATTTCTTCGGTATTCTTTTAACCATCGGAATTTATACGATTCAATTATTCGTTAGCACCTATTGGCTCCAAAAATACCGGATGGGGCCAGTGGAATATGTGTGGAGACTGGGAACTTATTTAGAGAAACCACGTTTTAAAAGAGACTTGGATAAAGCAAGTTAAACAAAAAAAGCAATGAGCCTACGCTCATTGCTTTTCTTAATTTATTAAAGCATAACCCCAACGATAATCGCTGATAATATACTTACTAACGTTGCACCGTATACAAGTTTTAAACCGAATGATGATACAACGTTTGCTTGTTTGCCATCGATACTCTTCGTTGCACCTGCGATAATTCCGATAGATGAGAAGTTCGCAAATGATACAAGGAAGATAGATAAAATACCTACTGTACGAGCTGATAAATCACCAGCTACTTTACCAAGGTCAAGCATTGCAACGAATTCGTTCGTTACTAATTTTGTTGCCATAATTTGTCCTGCTTGTAGCATCTCTGATGTTGGAATACCCATTACGAATGCTAATGGTGAGAAGATATATCCTAAAATGCTTTGGAATGTGATTCCGAAAATTGAATCGAATACACCGTTAATTGCTGTAATTAATGCTACGAAACCGATTAACATCGCCGCTACTGTTACAGCGATTGAGAAACCAAGCATAATATATTCGCCTAACATTTCAAAGAATGTTTGTTTCTTGTCTTCTTGTAATTCTAAAATATCGTCTTCTTCTTTTACTTCATATGGATTAATGATATGAACGATAATGAATCCACTGAATAAGTTTAATACAAGTGCTGTTACTACATATTTTGGATCAATCATTTTCATATAAGAACCGACGATTGACATCGATACTGTAGACATTGAAGATGCACAAAGTGTGTATAAACGATTTTTCGGTAATTTGCTTAGTTGATCTTTTACTGTAATGAATACTTCCCCTTGACCAACGATTGCAGCTGCTACCGCATTATATGATTCTAGTTTTCCTAAACCGTTAACTTTACTTAATAGGAAACCGACTGCACGAATGATAATCGGTAAAACTTTAATATGTTGCAGAATCCCGATTAATACTGCTAAGAAAATAATCGGTAATAATACTGTTAAGAAGAATGGTGCTTGTCCATCGTTTGCTAGACCACCAAATACGAAATTAACCCCAGCTTCCGCAAATTTTAAAATAGCGCCAAATCCATCTGCGATCCCTTTTACTAATACGAATCCGACCTTTGTATTTAGTAAGAAATACGCAAGTACCAATTGAATGACAAGCATAAGTGCAATTGGTTTATATTTAATTTTCTTACGATCTGAACTGATAAGGAAACCTAGTACAAACACTACAAGTAAACCGACTAGAAACATTACGAACTTCATATGTGAATCCTCCACTTCTCCCACGAGTTATTGGTCGTATAACGTATAACGAATGACGTCTGACCATTGTTGTTAAAAAAATTTTAAACCCCTAAAACTATTCAACTGTCATCTAAAATCAGTAAGCGTTTACATAAATTGCAATTTATAAAAGGTAGCTTCTTCTCTCCTACCATAATTGAAAGTCTGAAATTGATACCACCTACAAATCAAATTGTAAGCGTTATCTAGACGAAATGCAATATAAATTTTAAAAGATTTTTATATGTTAATATATTCCTAATTAATTGGTTTTTTCATGCAAATTTACCATAAAAATAGCCCTAGCTATGAGCTAGGACCATCCTTTTTCACCCCGATTGTTGAGGGCTAATAATGATCGTGGGATAAAGCCACCCCACTGATTAAAGTTTCACTTTATAACATAACACCAACGATAATCGCTGATAGAATACTTACTAATGTCGCACCGTATACAAGGCGTAGACCGAATGATGATACAACATTTGATTGATTTTCATCGATACCTTTCGTTGCACCTGCGATAATTCCGATAGATGAGAAGTTCGCAAATGATACAAGGAATACAGAAAGGATACCAACTGTACGAGCCGATAAATCACCAGCTACTTTTCCAAGATTAAGCATCGCAACAAACTCGTTTGATACTAATTTTGTTGCCATAATTTGTCCCGCTGTTACCATCTCAGCTTGAGGGATACCCATTACGAATGCTAATGGTGAGAAAATATATCCTAAAATAGCTTGGAATGTAATACCGAACATTGAATCAAACAAGCTATTAATTGCTGTAATTAATGCTACGAAACCAAGTAACATAGCTGCTACTGTAATCGCAATCGTGAAACCAAGCATAATGTACTCGCTTAGCATTTCAAAGAATGATTGTTTTTTCTTATTTTCTAATTTCAGTGTATCTTCTTCTTCTGTAATATCGTACGGGTTAATAATATGAATGATAATGAAACCACTAAATAAATTTAATACAAGTGCTGTTACTACATATTTCGGTTCGATCATTTTCATATAAGAACCAACGATTGACATCGACACTGTCGACATAGAAGATGCACATAATGTATATAAACGATGTTTTGGGATTTTACTTAATTGATCTTTTACTGTAATAAATACTTCTGCTTGTCCAACAATGGCAGCTGCTACTGCATTATATGATTCTAGTTTTCCTAGACCATTTACTTTACTTAACAACGTACCAATAGCACGAATAAATATCGGTAAAATTTTAAAGTGTTGCAGAATTCCGATTAAAACCGCAAAGAATACGATTGGTAATAGCGCTGTTAAGAAGAATGAAACCTCTCCTTTATTAACAAGACCACCAAATACGAAAACGATTCCAGCTTCCGCATATCCAAGAAGTGCGCCAAATCCATCTGAAATTCCTTTTACTAAAATATAACCAACTTGCGTATTTAATAAGAAATAAGATAATGCTAGCTGAATAATAAGCATAATTGCGATTGGTTTATACTTAATCTTCTTTCGATCGGCACTTATAAGAAAACCGAGTACAAACACAACGAGTAATCCTACAAGGAACATAACAAACTTCATTAATAAAATCCTCCATTTAACTCTTCATTAACGTTGAACGTCTGACTATTCAAAACAAGAAATAATCCGAACTTTCCATTTCTCCTCCGTAACCTTCGATTGGATAGGAAATGTCATAAAAACTCTTTGTTTCAAAGGCATTTTCCATTCTAACATAAATCACAACTCATATCCGCACTTTTCTTTAAAAAATTACATTTAATTATGAAATGCTCATAAATGTTCGTCTTTTACCATCTATAAACAACTGGATAAAACAAAAAATGAGCATCAAGTTTCACTTGATGCTCACCTCATTATACTGCTTTTTCTTTATCAGCTACTGCTGACTTATCCCAGCACTCTGTATTTTTCAAACCTGGAATAGAATCCGCATAGAATACCGGATCTTTCCCTTGTTTCTTTTGCTTTACGTAATCTGATAATGCCGCAAAAGCATACTTAGAGAGGAATACAATCGCCACTAAGTTAATAACAGCCATAATACCCATGAATAAATCTGCTACATCCCAAACGATTTGAATTGTCGCTACAGATCCTAACATAACCATACCAAGTACAGCAATGCGGTACGCTGTTAATAGCACTTTACTTCCATTTAAGAATTCAATATTTGTTTCACCATAGTAGTAGTTACCTACTAATGAACTAAATGCAAACAAGAAGATTGCAACTGCTACAAATATAGAAGCCCATGGACCGATATGTTGACTTAACGCCTGCTGCGTTAATTGAATTCCATTTAAATCAGCTGCATTATGCACATCTGATAAAAGAATAATAAATGCTGTACAACTACAAATTAATAATGTATCTGTAAATACCCCTAAAGTTTGAATGAAACCTTGTTTAACTGGATGGGTTACGTTTGCAGTCGCAGCTGCATTCGGCGCACTACCCATACCTGCTTCATTTGAGAATAATCCGCGTTTTACCCCTAGTAAAATCGCGGCTCCTAGTCCCCCACCTACTACTTCTTTAATTCCGAAAGCATGTAAGAAAATCTCTTTAAATACATACGGAATTGCCGTAATGTTTGTCACAACAACGAATAA
Organism: Bacillus sp. FSL K6-0073; assembly: GCF_038006085.1. Classification (NCBI taxonomy): domain Bacteria; kingdom Bacillati; phylum Bacillota; class Bacilli; order Caryophanales; family Bacillaceae; genus Bacillus; species Bacillus sp. FSL K6-0073. The sequence continues at coordinate 5,018,918 of NZ_JBBOUN010000001.1, forward strand.
TGCCACTGCTACATAAATAATTGCCATTACTGGAACAATCATTTCAACCGCGCGAGCAATTCGTTTTACTCCGCCGAAAATAATAACTGCAAGTAAACCAGCCATAACAAGACCTACTAACCTACTATCTGTTTTGAATGCCCCATCAAAAGCTGCTGCTACAGTATTAGACTGTACAGCATTAAAAATCAATCCGAAACTTACTGTTATTAGAACAGAGAACACAACACCTAACCAGCGTTTATTTAAACCCTTTTCCATATAATACGCTGGGCCCCCACGGAATGCATTCCCATCTTTCACTTTATAAATTTGCGCTAATGTGCTCTCTACAAATGCAGAAGCACCCCCAATTACTGCGATTAACCACATCCAAAATACTGCTCCTGGTCCACCTGCTGAGATTGCGATAGCTACACCAGCTAAGTTACCAGTACCTACACGAGAAGCTGTACTCATACAAAAAGCCTGGAACGATGATACACCGCTCTTCTCCTTTTGCGCTTTCCTCGTTTTCGAACTTGCCCCATCCCCAAGCAATCGAATCATTTCACCGAAGTAACGAACTTGGACAAATTTCACACGAAATGAAAAATAGAGCCCTAACCCAATTAACATCGCAATAATGACATATGACCAAAGGATATTATTTACATCCCCAATTACCCTAGCTAAAAAATCCATATTTGCATTGCCCCCTCTTCCTAACAATAAGAAAATTATATTCTAAAAACTTTTAGTAATCAAGAACTTTATGTTAGGTTTTATGACATGATTGCGTTAACTATCTTAACATACGTGTTTTTTTCATAAAAATATAGCTATTACATGCATTTATCCAATACTCAATCTCTTATCCTCTTCGACCAGCCATACTTTTAAAACAGTACGTTCCCCACAAATAACGAGAGGAACAAACAAAAAGTTATATTAATAATTACCCCTCACCCTTTTCATCATTTACTACAACAAAAAAGGCGAGCATCAAATTTACCTCGATGCTCGCCTTTTCAATTACACTGCTTTTTCTTTATCTGTTACCACTGGCTTATCCCAGCACTCTGTATTCGTTAAACCAGGAATAGAATCTGCACTGAAGACTGGATCTTTCCCTTGTTTCTTTTGCCTTACATAGTCTGTTAATGCCGCGTACGCAAATCGGCCAAGAAGTGTAATCGCAATTAAGTTCGTTATTACCATTAGACCCATAAATAAGTCTGCCATATTCCATACAACTTGAAGCGTTGCTACGGAACCGAATAATACCATTCCAACTACCGCAATACGGTAAATTGTTAACCACGTTTTGCTTTGCTTAATAAATTCAATATTCGTTTCACCATAATAGTAGTTTCCTAGAAGCGAACTGAAAGCAAATAAGAAAATAATAATCGCTAAGAAGCTACTTGCCCACGGGCCAATTTGTGAACTTAATGCATTTTGTGTTAATTCAATACCTTCTAAGTTCGTTGCTTTATATGCACCAGAACATAGTACGATAAATGCTGTTGATGTACATACTAAGAATGTATCTACTAAAACACCAATTGTTTGAATAAAACCTTGTTTAGCTGGATGCGTTACATCAGCCGTCGCTGCCGCGTTTGGTGCACTACCCATACCTGCTTCATTCGCAAATAATCCGCGCTGAATACCATATTTCATCGCAGCACCGATACCACCGCCTACAGCTGAATCTAAACCGAATGCACCTTTAAAGATTTCTGTAAACACATCTGGTAGTAAATAGAAGTTTTTAATAACAACAAAAATCGCTACCGCAATATAAAGAATTGCCATTGGTGGAACAATCATTTCCGACATACGCGCGATACTTTTTACACCACCAAAAATAATAACCGCAACTAATACTGCTAATACAATCCCAACAACGTAACGCTCAATACCAAATGCATTTTTAAACGCTAATGTAACTGTATTTGCTTGTACTGAGTTGAAAATTAAACCGTAACTAATTGTAATCAGAATAGAGAACCAAATCCCCATCCAACGTTTATTTAAACCTTTTTCCATATAATAAGCAGGACCACCACGGAATCCACTGCCATCTTTTATTTTATAAATTTGTGCAAGCGTACTTTCGACGAAACTTGAAGAAGCCCCGATAATCGCAATCACCCACATCCAAAATACTGCTCCAGGTCCTCCCATAGAAATAGCTAACGCTACACCAGCTAAGTTACCGATACCAATACGAGCTGCAGAACTCATACAAAATGCTTGGAAAGAAGATACACTGCCTTTTTTACGCGTCTTTCCAGTTAACCCATCACTCATTAAACGAATCATTTCCCCTAAATGAGTAATTTGTACGAATTTCAATTTAATAGAAAAATAAAGACCTAAACCAATTAACATTGCAATAAGAATATATGACCAAAGAATTGTATTCGTTGACGAAACGAATTGTTCCAAAATATTCATACAATTAACCCCTCCTTTTCTCCATAAAACGAATTATATTTAAAAAACATTCAAAAATCAACATTTTTCGACAATTTGCAATTTCCAAATATTAGACAGGATCGCAGTAATAATACCTTTATGACTACCCTCCCTCTAACTGTGCATACTAAGACAAAAAATAAATTCACAAACAACCCTATTGACAAAAACACCAACCTGTAACTATAATGATTACATCAGGTTGTAACAAACCTAATTACAACGTATTCATTTACTTTCAGATATACACTTTAACAAAACACTTTGGAGGAATTTATTATGAAAATCGGAATCATCGGAGCAACTGGTAAAGCAGGAAGTCGTATTTTAAGAGAAGCATTAGATCGCGGACATGAAGTAACTGCAATCGTAAGAAACGCTGCAAAAATTACAGAAGAAAACGTAAAAGTTTTAGAGAAAGATGTATTCTCTCTTACATCTAACGACTTGCAAGCATTCGATGTCGTTGTAAATGCATTCGGTGCTCCAGCAGGCGAAGAACACCTTCACGTAGATGCAGGAAACGTACTAATTGAAGCTATGAAAGGTGCCCCTAACACAAAATTACTTGTAGTTGGCGGCGCTGGAAGCTTATTTGTAGACGAAGAAAAAACAACACGTGTATTTGATACACCAGGTTTCCCGAGCGAATACCTTGCAACAGCTCAAAACCAAGGTAAAAACTTAGAAATCTTAAAGCAAACAAATGATATCACTTGGACATTCATCAGCCCTTCTGCACTATTCGCATTAGGAAAACGCACTGGTTCTTACAAAGCTGGCAAAGACAACCTTCTTGTTAACGCAAAAGGTGATAGCTACGTAAGTTACGAAGACTTCGCAGTTGCAGCACTTGATGAAATCGAAAATCCAAAACATGTAAACGAACGCTTCACAGTTGTTTCTGAAGCTGAATAATAAAAAAGCTCGTAAAACATAATGTTTTACGAGCTTTTTTTATTATTGCACTTGCTCTAAACCATTTGGAGTAATCTTAAAGGAAATTTCTTTAAACTTTTTCTTATCTCCTTTTCCAACTAACTCACTATTTTTATACCAATTCAAACGATCTGATTCCGCATGATACACTTTCACTACATCTCCATATTGGAAGGAAGTTCCGTTTACTTGCTCAGCAAAATTCTTTGAAGTTTCTTGTCCTTCTGCTGTTACATGTTTTTTCTCCGTTCCATTTTGATCATATAGGGTAATTCCCATATATAATTCATTTTTAAAGTAACTATGAATTTGTTCATTTGTATGCGTTACATGTAGCTTCTTATCTTCATGATTGAACGTTACAATAGAACGAATATCATCACCCAGCCCTTGGTATACAAGACTATCTCCATACGTTACTGTTAGAGGAACTTCTGTCACTTGCTTATTTCCAAACATATCTTTCGTTTCTACTTTTACTTTTTGTTCACCGATTTTTGATGTAGTTGGTTTCTCTACAAATCCAACTACCTCTCCATCTTTTACTTCAACAAAATTTTTCGCGTCTAACTGTTCGCTATCAGTTCCAATTACTACTTTTTGTGGCACTGCTTTTACTTCTTGCAACATATCCATTCTCTCAAAGCCTTTTTCTGTTACTTTGAAGAATAGTTCTTTTGCCCCTTTTTTCTCACCTTGACCAGTAAGTGTATTATTTTGATACCATTTCAAACGAATCGGTTCTGCGTGGAATACTTTCACTACATCTCCATACTCGAACTGCATACCATTCACTTGCTTCGCAAAGCTCTCTGATGTTTCTTGTCCCTCTGCTGTTACATGTTTTTTCTCTTTTCCTTCTCCATCGTATAACGTGATCCCCATGTATAGCTCTTTATTAAAATACTCATGAATTTCGCTATCCATATCAGTTGCATGGAATCTCTTCTCTTCGTGCTTTAAAGTTACAATTGAAGCAATATCATTGCCATATCCTGCATATGCAATGCTATCTCCATAAACCACTTCTAATGGTACTTCTGTTACTTGCTTATTTCCAAAACGATCTTTCGTTTCTACTTTGGCTGTTTGTTTTCCGATTTTCATTGTAGTTGGCTTTTCTACAAAGCCAATTACTTCTCCGTCTTTCACTTCAACAAAGTTTTTCGCTTCTAGCTTTTCTGCTTCTGTTCCGACTACTACTGTTTGTGGCTTTGCTGTTACTTCTTGCAATGATTTTAATCTCTCAAATCCATTTTCAGTAATTTTGAAGAATAATTCTTTTATTTCTTTATTTTTTCCTTCTCCCACATATAAACCTTTTTGATACCAATGTAAACGTGAAGACTCTGCATGGTATACTTTCACCACATCTCCATATTCAAATGCTAACCCATTTAATTCCTTGGCAAGAACTTCTGTATTTTCCAAGCCTTTTACCGCTACATTTTTCTTCTCTCTTCCTTCTTTATCGTACAGTGTGAACTCAAAATACTTTTCATCTTTAAAGTAATCATGAATTAAATTTTTTGTATCTGTTGCACTAAATTTTTTTGTACCATGATGTAGAGTTACGGTTGACTTCAAATCTCCCTCCCTAGTATAGTTCAATCCATATACAAGTAGGCTATCCCCATATCCAACATTCACTACAACTGGAATAAAATTCTTATTCCCTTTTCTATCTACAATTTCTACTTTTACAGTTTTTTCTCCAACTTCAGGCTTATCTTGCATAATCACACCTGTTGTCTTTACACCTTCTCCTAAATTCTGTACAAGTTCCTTTGCTTTTTTCTCATCATGTGTAGTACCGATTACTACATTTTGTATTTTTTCATTATTTGGCTCGCCATATGGAACTTCATATAACTCAGTTTGTTTTTCACGAATTGGATTGCTATCTGTAGATAACCATATTTCTTTTTCTAATTTTGGTAAATTTAATTTTTCAATCTTTTCTCTCGTAGCATCATTTGCAAATAATCCCCATTTATCAAAGAAAGGAATTAAATTTTGTCCTGCCACTTTTGACGTCATATAAATAAACATCTGCTTTTTCTCTTCATCAGATTTAGGCAGTTCTGTGTCATGTAACAAACGATACATTTGATGTAAATTCGGATAGAATTGATCCCCATAAGCTAAATGTAACTGCCAAAACATAACTAATTTCTCAAATACATCCATCTTTTCTTGTGCATCCGGTTTACCTAAATAAGCAAATGCAGCTTCATAGCGCCCCTCTTGCTCTAACCTTGTTTTATGCCCGAATGTAGTTTGAACTGCCAAAGAATAAATATTAACGGTTACTTCTCCAAGTCCATCCCATAACCAAGTGTCTTGTTGATGTTGATGTCCAACTTCATGCCAAGGCCCCCATCCATCATTAGTTAACTCTTCTAGATTTAGTACTGACTCTAAATTGCCTTTACTATAAGCTGTTCGATAATAAGTCGCATACATATAATCGTCTGTATACCAGTCTTCAACAAAATGAATGGAATGTTTACCTTGATTCGCAACACCCGCACCATCTTTTGATAAACCTGATATCTTATGTTCTATATTAATTATTTCATCGTGCTTCTTTAATAACTCAGCTGGATCTTCTTGCTTCAAATGTTCCGCCACAGTTTCAGGATGCATAGTTAATAAACTATTTTCTCCCTTCATTTCTATTGCATATGGATCAGGATTCTCTGCCAACATACGCTTCCAATCTTTTGTCGTATGCTTTCCTAAAATAAATAAAGGATTTGATGTACCACCTTTTTTCACTTTAGCCACTACTTCTCCTGTGTTGTGATAATTATAAAAGTATAATAGCCCCCCATTTGGAGAAGAAATTTTATTCTCACCAGAATTTAAGTTGAATTGTTTAGGTTCTTCTTTTTCATAAGAATATGTACCAATATAAGCTTTAATCTGTTGAGTCCCTTCTACTTGAATAACTACTTCTTCACCTGGCTTTACATAAATGCCAGTTGGTTCATAAGGAGAAAAACTCATTCGACGCTGATGCAACTCACGCATCCCTTCTACATCACCTTTTGGCAGCAATTGATACACTCGCTCTTCTTGCTGTTTCTCCTTATCTTCAATCGTCATCTCTGCATACACCTTAGGTAATTCAAGTCCATATGGCGTCAATAACGTAGCTAAACAAACACTAGCTACTAATACCCTACTTGTCTTTTTCTTCGACATAATCTGTGTCCCCTGTTCCTTTATTTAGATAAACTATCCTATATATTCACCTAATAAGTAATCCTATTATTTCTATAAAAACATTTGATGAATGGACTAACACCTCGCGCACCTGTATATATTACTACCGCATTTCTCTCCATGCATTCGCTTTCTTACATTGTAAAATTTTTATGTAATATGCCCTCCTCACTTCTCTCTATTTGTGATGAGTTCTCTTGCTACATAAAAAAGAGAATAGTAAAAGATATTTGTCAGTATTGTCATCTATACATCTAAAAATAAAAATAGCAATAAAAACTTACATTTTCTTCATATATGACCATCTATAGGTAGTTTTTCCAACTGAATTTTACACGCTTTTACCTTCATTTAATAGCCTCCCCCCCAAGAATAATATTACAATTTTGTGAATTTAATCTATTAATCGTAACGTCAGGATTTTATTATATTTATATTATTTTTAAATATAATTTAACCTTTAAAAACACTATTTCTATCCATTTTATTTTTTTCAATATAACTTTTATCCTCACATACAAAAAGCATTGGCATACGCCAATGCTTTTTCATTATCTCTTTTGATTCGGTTTATGCGGTTCATTTGGAGTATATGGCTTATTTGGTTTATTTGGAGCCTCAGCCTTTTTCCAACTTACCGCTAACTCTGGACTTGTTTTTTCTTCACTACGCTCAAGTAATACTACTGCATTTTGAATAGTCGGTGTACCTTTATGCGCAATCCCTTGTAATTTCGTTAAATTTCCTGATACTTTAAAGCTAAATCCACCAGCTGGTGTTTGTTTCGGAATTAAAATGCGGAACTTGTCTCCTACATTAAATTCTGTTTTTGTTTCGCCTTTTTCATTTGCAAATTTCACGCCCGCTGGTGCACCTGTTGCTTGCACTTTATACGTTCCGCTTTTTGCATTTGTTTCTACTGTATATAAACCTGTTTCAAAGAAATCATTTTTTAATACTGCTTCTTGTTCTTCTGTAGGAGTTACACTCATCGTAATTTCTTGTAACTCTTCACTAGCGCTTGCTTTTGCAACGATGTCTTTCGTTACTTTCTCTACATTTTTATTGCGGAAATCTAAATCATTAATATCGATTTGTTTTAACGCATTCCACACTGCAAGCTGCGTTGCGTAATGTGCTTCTCTCCAATCAGAAACACCTAATTCTTGTGGACTCTTTTGTGGATATCCATTCAATAGTACACGGTATACGTTAATATCCACTTTCCCCATTTCCGGTAAATCTTGACCGCTTGGAGATTTCAAATCTACATTTAAGCAAAAAGCAATTTTGCCATCTGCCGTTTTAATAAGCTCTGTTCGAATTGGTTTCTTCTTTGACTTACTATAACTCCAATTCATTTCATACTTTGTATGGTCCATAACTTCTGCAAATGCTTTTTGAAGCGGGAATAACACAAATAAAACACTTAAAAACATAGCTAAAATCTTGAACGATTGCTTTATATTCATGTTTACAGCCCCTTATCACAAACTTAATACTAAGTAGTATTTATTTAGAAACTATTTTTATGCACAAAAAAAGAGTGCTTTTACGCACTCTTCTTTCTTACTTTAATCTTAGAAATCGAAGTTATCAGGATCCGGACCAACGCGGTGATTTTGATTTAACGCATCGATTTTTTCCATATCTTCTTTCGTTAATTCGAAATTAAATATATCGGCATTTGCAATAATGCGGTGTTCTTTCGTTGATTTTGGAATAGTGATTACTCCATTTTGAAGATCCCAACGTAAAATAACTTGCGCTGTTGTTTTACCGTGTTTCTCAGCAATTTCTTGTAATTTTTCATTATCTAATAATTGACCTTGCATAAGTGGTGACCATGCTTCCATTTGAATACCTTGTTCTTTACAGAAAGCTTGTAATTCTTTTTGTGTTAAACGAGGGTGGTATTCTACTTGGTTAATCATTGGTTTAATTTCTGCATCTTTCATTACATCTTGTAAGTGATGAATTTGGAAATTACTTACCCCAATTGCACGTACGCGTTTTTCTTTATAAAGTGTTTCTAACGCTCTCCACGTATCTTTGTATTTCCCTTCTACAGGCCAATGAACAAGGTATAAATCTAAATAATCCAGCTCTAATTTTTTTAAGCTTTCTTCATATGCAGCAAGTGTCGTTTCATATCCTTGATCCGAATTCCACACTTTTGAAGTAATAAATAAATCTTCACGAGAAATGCCTGCTTCTTTTATACCCGCGCGAATGCCTTCACCTACAGCTTTTTCATTTCCGTAAATTGCAGCTGTATCAATGCTGCGGTATCCTGCTTTAATCGCCGATTTCACTGCTTCTACAAGTTCTGGTCCATCCTCTACTTTAAATACACCTAAACCGAACCAAGGCATTTCTACACCATTATTTAATACTGTTTTACTTTGTAAGTTTTTCATTTTATTTTCTCTCCTTTTATTTTACTTGATCTCTTTTTTCTAATGTCATACTCCACGCAGTTAAAACAACAGCACCTACTACCATAATTCCACCTACCCAAGCCGTATGAATTAATCCTAACGAGTTCGTTACAATACCGCCCAAGTAAGCACCAAGAGCAATTCCTGCGTTAAATGCTGCAATGTTAATCGCCGATGCTACATCAACAGCGCTAGGTACAAACCTCTCAGCTAATATAACAACATACACTTGTAGTCCTGGAACATTCATAAATGCGAATAGTCCCATGAAAATAATTGTGATGAATCCAGCGACTTTAAATGGCGCTGTAAATGTTAAAACAAATAATACAATCGCTTGAATAAAGAACATGTAAAATAACGCTCGAATCGGATTATGATTTGATAATTTTCCCCCGACCATATTCCCAATCGCAATTGCAATTCCGTATACTAACAAAATAATTGTAACGGTACTTGCTTTAAATCCTGTTACTTCTTGTAATAACGGAGATAAATACGTAAATGTTACGAACGTTCCCCCGTATCCTAATGCAGTAATAATAAATACAAGTAACAGTCTTCCATTCGTAATCAGCTTAAATTGATCGCGAAATGATACAGACGTACCTTTTTTTAAATTAGAAGGAATTAGCATACTATTGGCGATTAAAGCAACGATTCCAATGGCCACAATAACAATAAACGAGGCCCTCCAGCCAAATTGTTGACCGATAAATGTTCCAATTGGTACACCTGTAATAGTCGCAACCGTTAAACCAGTAAACATAAATGCTATTGCACTTGCACGTTTATTCTCAGGTACAAGCGCAGCCGCAATTGTAGATCCAATTGACATAAAAACACCATGCGCAAATGCAGATACAACCCTCGCAATAAGTAACACAGTAAAACTTGTTGCTACCGCCGCAATTCCATTACCAATAATGAAAATAATCATAATCCACATTAATAACGTCTTTCGCGACATACTAGCTGTTAATGACGTTAATACTGGAGCACCAAACGCTACTCCTAATGCATATAAAGAAACAGTTAACCCCGCTGTTGTAACAGAAACATGTAAATCCTCTGAGATAGATGGTAATAAGCCGACACTAATAAATTCAGTTGTACCAATTCCAAACGCACTAATTGCTAGTGCTAATAAAGCAAACATACTTCTCCGATTCGTCTGCATAACCGAAGAAGATACTGTATATGAATTCAATTGAACTCCTCCTTAATGCGAGAAATCCAATCATAATAGTATGATAAAAAGGCCTTTTTATCTTCTACAAAAATAACTTTACTGTTGATATACGCTATTATGAATGGCTTTACTCTTTTTTTGAAGAACGCACTTAAAAGTACGATAGGTACCTAAAAGTAACATAGGCACTTTTTAGTACCGTACTACTCATTTTCCTCTTACGTATGCTATTATGGAACATATTCAACATGATAAAAAGTACGTACTTTAAAGTGCTATAGGCACTTTTTAGTAACATTTAATTATTTAGCTTCTTTTGTTGGAGAACTTAAATCTACATTCATCAAAGGAGATTTTTATATGAAGAAATATAATATTCCCGTTGAAGCGACTTTAGAGGTTATCGGTGGAAAATGGAAGGTTGTTATCCTTTGTCATCTAACGAAAGGCACAAAAAGAACGAGTGAACTAAAACGTTTAATGCCTGGGATTACACAAAAAATGTTAACTCAGCAATTACGTGAATTAGAAGACGATGGGGTCATTCAAAGAAAGGTATACAATCAAGTACCACCAAAAGTAGAATATTCACTTACAGAATACGGTTGGTCTTTAGAGTCCATTCTTGATTCTCTTTGTACTTGGGGCGAATGCCATCTTGAAAAAAGCGGTAACACATCGATGCTAATTGTAGAAGGTGAATAATAGGAAAAAGGAAAAAACGAACATGAATTTGTTCATTTTTTCCTTTTTTTCTTTATATGTATATACATTTCTAACTGGAACAAAATATTTTATACGCTTTCATACCTTGTCAGCACTACGTTATACACTCAATATCAAATAATTAGGAATCATTTTTATGTTAACATAGGTGTATATAGTATATAATATAGGATATATATTATATACACTTTCCGGTAACGGAGCTTTTCCATTATGCGGACAAGCCATGTATCGGACAGTTCATAAATAATAAGTAAGACGTTATGGTTTTAGATTTATGTTTGCAGCTTACTTGCTGTCGTAAATTTAAAGGCATTTTATTGTGTTTTGTGAAACTTTGTATAAAGTTTCGTAAACGTTTACTATCTTACTTATAAAAAATAAGAGTATTGCTATCGTAAAGGAGAATTGGAGATGCCAGAAACTATGACTCAAACAAAGCCAGAACAAGAAACTGTACAAATTTCTGCTAGCCAAGGACAACTTGATGTACTTGATCAGTTGTTAAAACCTGAGGTACAAGAATCATTAACAACACTAGTAGAACAGCTTCCAAAATTAACTGAGCTTGTTAACATTTTAACTAAATCTTATGACTTCGCTCAAACTGTTGCTACTGATGAAGTATTAAAAAGCGACACTGTTGGTGCAATTACAGAGCTTGTAGAACCTGTAAAAGATACAGTGAAAAGCATGGCTGCAACTGCAATCGAAGCGAAAGATCGTGCTGAAGAAAGCAACGAAGTTATCGGCCTATTCGGTCTTTTAAAATTATTAAAAGATCCACAAGCACAAAAAATGTTCCGCTTTGTGAACGCATATCTTCAAATTAGTGCAGAACGTAACAATAAATAATTTAACTTATAACAACAATTAGTAAAGACGGGGGATATCATACTATGTCAAAACAAATTGTCATCTTAGGCGCTGGTTATGGCGGTCTTCTTGCCGCTTTAAACGTACGTAAATATTACAGCAAATCAGAAGCACAAGTTACAGTGATTAACCAATACCCAACACACCAAATCATCACTGAACTACACCGCCTTGCAGCTGGTAACGTGTCTGAGCAAGCAGTTGCAATGCCACTTACAAAGCTTTTCAAAGGGAAAGACATCGATCTTAAAATCGCAACAGTTGAGTCATTCTCAGTTGATAGCAAAGAAATCAAACTAGCTGGTGGCACTACTTTATCTTACGATGCACTTGTAGTTGCTTTAGGAAGTAAAACTGCTTACTTCGGTATTCCAGGACTAGAAGAAAACAGCATGGTATTAAAATCTGCTGCTGATGCAAACAAAATCTACAAACACGTTGAAGACCGTATTCGTGAATACGCGAAAACGAAAAACGAAGCTGATGCTACAATCGTAATCGGTGGTGGCGGATTAACTGGCGTTGAGCTAGTTGGTGAGCTTGCTGACATTATGCCTAAACTTGCAAAAAGCCACGGCGTAAATCCAAAAGAAGTGAAACTTCTTCTTGTTGAAGCAGGTCCAAAAATCCTTCCAGTATTACCAGACCACTTAATCGAACGTGCAACTACTAGCCTAGAAGCACGCGGTGTTACATTCTTAACTGGTCTTCCTGTAACAAACGTTGCTGGCAATGAAATCGACTTAAAAGATGGTCAAAAACTTGTTGCTAACACATTCGTTTGGACAGGCGGCGTACAAGGTAATCCATTAATCGGTGAATCAGGTCTTGAAGTTAACCGTGGACGTGCAACAGTTGATGCATACCTACAATCTACTTCTCACAAAGACGTATTCGTTGCTGGAGACAGCGCAGTTGTCTTCGCTCCAGACGGACGTCCATACCCACCAACTGCACAAATCGCTTGGCAAATGGGTGAGTTAATTGGATACAACTTATACGCAGCACTAGAAGGCAAAGCATTAGAAGAGTTCGCACCTGTAAACTCTGGAACACTTGCTAGTCTAGGACGTAAAGATGCGGTTGCTACAATTGGAGCAAGCAATACTCCACTTAAAGGCTTACCAGCATCATTAATGAAAGAAGCAAGTAACGTTCGTTACTTATCACACATTAAAGGTCTATTCAGCTTAGCTTACTAATCTGAATATAAGCCCGAATCATGCCCTGCATGGTTCGGGCTATTTTTTATCCGTAATTTTCTCTAACTTATTTATTCGTCAAAAAAATTATATACCCTTTAAATTTATCTAAATATACTGACTTTTTACAATAAAAGCTGTCCCGTTCGGAACAGCTCTTATTGTCGCTTTTTGTCGATAAATCGATATATTGGGAAAATCGCTGATATATTCGGATTTGCGCTGATATATTTCAAAAATCGCCGATATAATTCGAGTTACGGTCGATATATTCGAAAAATCGCCGATATATTTTCCAGCCTTACTTATTATCCTAATTTCACAAGACTGTAGTTCTTCTTCCCTTTACGAATAATAATAAATCTTCCATCAAATGAATTTTCTACAGTAACATCTGTACCCACATCTGTTACTTTCTCACCATTCATAGAAATCGCACCATTATTAATGTCCTCGCGTGCTTGTCGTCTAGATGGTTCAATCCCTAAATCGACTAGCCACTCTACGATGTTTTTCGTCTCTTTTGAAGACTGGAATGTTGGCATTTCTTTAAAGCCTTGTTCAATTTCATCAGCTGTTAACGATTTAATATCTCCGCTAAATAACGCTGCTGTAATTTTCTCAGCTTGCAGGAACGCCTCTTCTCCATGAACAAATTTCGTCATTTCTTCCGCTAACACTTTTTGCGCTTCACGTTTATGAGGTTCCGCTTCTACCTTCGTTGCTAATTCATCAATACGCTCTTTCGTTAAGAACGTAAAGTATTTCAAGTATTTAATTACGTCACGGTCATCTGTATTTACCCAGAACTGGTAAAATTCAAACGGCGTCGTTTTTTCAGGATCAAGCCAAACCGCACCACCCGCTGATTTACCAAACTTCGTACCGTCCGATTTTAATAATAACGGAATCGTTAATCCGAATACTTTCGCCTCATGACCTTCTAACTTACGAATTAAATCTAAACCACTCGTAATATTTCCCCATTGGTCACTACCACCAATTTGCAGCTGAACATCCTCTTTCGTGTATAAATGGTGGAAATCCATCGCTTGCAAAATTTGGTACGTGAATTCTGTGAAAGAAATACCTGTATCTAAGCGACTTGCTACAATATCCTTCGCTAACATGCTATTGATGCTAAAGTTTTTCCCGTAATCACGTAAAAACTCAATAATATTTATTTCATGTGTCCAATCATAGTTATTTACCATCTTCACTTCGCTATTTCCACCAAAATCAAATAGCTTTTTCATTTGTGCTGTTAACGCATCTACATTATGCTGAACCACTTCTAACGTTTGAAGCTGACGCTCTGATTGTCGTCCACTCGGATCACCAATTGTTCCTGTTGCCCCGCCAATTAAAATAACAGGATGATGGCCAGCTAATTGGAATCTCTTCATCATCATAAACGGAATCAAATGTCCGATATGCATACTATCACCAGTTGGATCAACTCCGCAATATAGTGAAATCTTTTTCTCTTCTACTAGCTTACGTAAGCCTTCTTCGTCAGTCTGCTGATTAACGGCGCCGCGCCATTCTAATTCATCAATAATATTCATCATTTGTCATCCCCTTTACTTTTTAAAAACAAAAAAGCCCCTATGTCTACGATAGACATAGGGACGATTATTCACCGTGTTACCACCCAGTTTGCATAAATAGCATAGCTACTCATACCACTCTTAGCAATAATATCGATTGCTAGTCCGCTTAGCATTACCTAAGATACTCCAGAGTGTAATTCGCAAGTTTGTTTGTGCTAGGTTCCAGCAACCCCTAGCTCTCTCGTTAACAGTGACAAACTGCTACTGGGCTCTTTCAACGTATGTTATTTGTTAAATTATTAGCCATTATATTGAATCGAAAACAAATTGTCAACAATACCCAAATGTTATTTTAAAATAATTCATATCTTCATACGTATTTCGTTATTCTTTATCTTCTCCAATAATCCTTACTTCTCGCTCCAACTTCACGCCAAATTTCTCTTCAACTGTCTTTTGTACGAAGTGAATTAAATCGATGTAATCTTGTGCTGTTCCGTTATCAACATTCACCATAAATCCAGCGTGTTTTAAAGAAACTTCTACTCCACCAATTCGCTTACCTTGTAGTCCTGAGTCTTGAATTAACTTACCAGCAAAGTTATTTGGTGGGCGCTTAAATACGCTACCACATGAAGGATATTCTAGAGGCTGTTTTGACTCACGTTTAAACGTTAAATCATCCATTTTGGCTTTAATTTCTTCATGTACACCTTCTTCAAGTTCAAATCTCGCTTCAAGAATAATGTAATGGTTGTTCGCAAATACACTCTTACGATATCCAAATTCAAATGCTTCTTTCGTCAAAGTACGTAGCTCTCCATCACCTGTCATTACGACAGCTTCTGTTAATACAAACGAAATTTCACCGCCGTATGCACCAGCATTCATATATAATGCTCCGCCAACTGAACCTGGAATACCACAAGCAAACTCAAGACCCGTTAAGTTATGGTCTAAGGCAATACGTGATACGTCAATAATTGCTGCACCACACTGTGCTACAATCGTCGTTCCTGTTACAGTAACACCTGTAATATGAATTAAACTTACTGTAATCCCGCGAATTCCACCATCTTTAATAATGACATTCGATCCATTTCCTAAAAACGTAACTGGAATATTATATTCGTTCGCATATTTAATAACTTCTTGAATTTCATCATAATTTGTAGGCGCAACAAAAACATCTGCTTTTCCGCCAACTTTAATATGCGTATGATTCTTTAACATTTCATCTTGTTTAACATGTCCTTCAGGCAATACCGTACTTAAATATTTATAAACCTCTTGCATATTCATTTTACGATTCCTCTATTTCTATATTCATTTTATCCCGTTATACGGGCCCATAATATCCCCACGTACATGAAAGAACCTAAAGTGGTGGATACAGTGTACCCAAAATCAATTCGAGACACCTATAAACCTCTTAATTTATAAGAGGTGCCAATCATATTAAAATATATATTGCATAATAAAGCAACCCAAATGGACTACTAAACTTGACATGTCATCAGAAAGACAACAATTTGTAAAATATGTGACTTTTTCAAAACACTATCCCTCAGTATCTTACTATACCATATAAAAAGAAAGTGGTATTTTTTTGTACTTTTTACTTTATTTACATCAACAAAAAGAGCACATCCCACAGAATGTGCTCTTTCTATACTCTTTATATTACTTTTCGTTCTCTTCTTTTTCTTTATCAAACCATAACAGCTCATCGTTATCAACTTCACCATTATAATTGATTAAAATTTCTTCTCCTGCTTTTATATCTTTATAAGCATAGAAGTTAAATGTATGATTCTCAAAAACGATGTCATACGTTGCATTCGGTGTATATGAATGATTAAATAACATACCATATCCTAAAAGGATTGCCGTATGATTGATTCCATACTCAAATGCGTAATCAGCAAGTAACGTTTTCTCAATATGTTCATGCTGTTCATTCGGATAAGAGATAACTGGTGCTGCGTGTATCAACTCACCCTTTTTAATATCACGAGTTGCAAATACACCTCTATTAAATTCTCCATCACTAAGTTCAGAAGTCTTAACTTCGATCATATGCGTCACCTATATAATTCTTTCTTTGAAGTATTTTATTCCGCTATTTGCGGATAGCTTGATTGGTGAGGGCTAATAATCAGTATGTACTAGTCTCACTTTATCTCCTTAAGCTTGGCAGAAAACGCGCAGAAAAGCAATTAAATTCCTATCAAGTATTCGTTTCAATGAAAAAAGAGCACATCATTCGTGCTCTTTCTAAGCAATATTACTTTTCTAAAATATCTTCTAACAACTTCACTTGCTCGCTAACAGTTTGTAACGTCTTCACTGACGTATCATTTCGATGTTTTTCTTCTTCCACACTCGCTAGCACTTCTTCTGTAGCTGTAGAAGTTTGCTGAATTACGTTAGAAGCATGCGTAACATCCTTTACGATATTCGTCGTTTTAACTTGGAAACTTTCTTGATGAACAACAACCTCTCGCATTACTTCATTAATCGCATCAATAAACTTCCCTAAATCAGTTACATTTGTTAAAACACTTGCTAACATCTCGTTACATTCTTCTTGTACTCTTTCTGATTTCTCTACCTGCACTTCTACCTTACTTGCTTGATTACTAAACTCCTTCAAAATCCCTTGAATTCTTCCCGCAGAACGATTTGATTCTTCAGCAAGCTTTAACACTTCACTCGCTACAATAGCAAAACCTTTTCCATGCTCGCCTGCCCTCGCAGCTTCAATATTTGCATTTAAAGCTAGCAAACTCGTCTGACTTGAAATATTCGTTATTACATCTACAATTTCATTAATTTGTTTCGATTGCATCATTAAATCTCTAAATATAATTCCAGACTGTGAAACAACATCATTTAAACTTCTCATGTTAGTTTCAAAATTTCTTAGAGTATGTACACTACCTTTTGAAATTTCTAAGCTTTCATCCACACGAGCCGATGCAGTTCTTACTTGAGAGATGATTTGTTCAATATTTCCCTCCATATCATTCAATACTTCTACCGAACGATACATCATCTCTGATTGTGATTGCGTACCAACTGCCACCTCTTCAAAGGCAAAATTAATTTCACTCATCGATTCCATCGACGTGTTCATATTTTGTCTTAAATGATTGAAATTACTATCTAGTTTCACAACTGTTTCTTCAATAAGTCTTTGCGTCTCTTCTAACTCCTGAGCTTTTCTCATTACTTCTTGCTTCTCATCACTTAAACGAAGGAGCAGATTAGAACCGATTTTCGTGACGCCCCACATAGCGATTGTTACAATCGCTAACAAACTTGCGAAATTAGCAGCTTCAGACGAGGCTGTATAAGCAAAAAATTGCTCCGGCCAATAGCTACAAAGGATAAATGTGATCACAACAGCTATCCCGCCAAGAATTAAAATGAGGCGCTCACTTAAGTAAATAAGTGAAACAGCTAATGTAAAATAGACCATTTGAAATACAGCCGGGCTTTCATTAAAAGCTTGTACCATAATGTAAGACATTGTAAGCAACATAAATGTCATGATATATTTATACACTGATTCCATACTTTTTATAAAAGTAAAAAGCGTTCCAAATGCAACGACAGAAATACCACAAATCCAAAATGCTATTGCTCTCTCTGTAAAAATATATCCATAATACCCAATCGCGATTATCCCAAGGAAGAAACTACAAATCGTTATAAACAGTAATAAATGATTTTTCTGTGATTCTTTCTCAAGGTTAGAAAAACAAGTCCTCTTTAACCACTCCATATGAAGCCCCACCTTCTACTTATACATATCAATTACTTCAGTTTAAATACCGCACTTACTGGGTTATGATCGCTATTTTCAAACTTTAAATCTTTCCCTTGTACATTTACAATCTCTACATTCGGTGAAACGATAAAGCCATCAATAATAGTGACGAAATTTTCACCTTCTACATATTTCTTTACATCATCTCTTACAGTCATAACAGACGGATCTACAGCCCACTTAAAGCCACCGTCTGTAAAGTCCTTCGGTAACTCTACTAACCACTCAGGACGCTCTTTCACGAACTTCGGATCACTTAATTGAGCGTTCGAAACCAATTGATTCCAATCTCCACCCATTATTACGTAATCACCATTTTCATAATGCTTGTTCATATATTCTTTTAAATACTCTACTTGCTGTTTTCTAATTTTCCCGCCTTCATCATAAGCAGACAAATGTAAATTTACGAGTCTAACATGTTTCCCATTATTAACAGGAATTTTATATTCCACAATTGCTCGATCTAAATCAAACAAACGCTTTGGCCAAGGCTCCATTCCAGGAAGCTGGAACCTCTTCGCTTCTTGAACAGTGTATTTAGAAAACGTATTAATCCAGCCTCCGCATATCCCATTGGATTTGTTATTGGCACTGGAACCCATTTCGTATCGTAGTTCTTGCCAAATGACGAAACATAATCAGGTAATCCTTTTTTCAAAAATTCATGTCCATTTACATCAAATGAACGAAGTGACTTTATATCAACTTCTTGTAATAGCGCAAAATCACTATTCTCATTTTGTAAAAACGAAAGCATATTCTTTAAATTAGTTTCCGTTTGCTCTTTACTACTTGAACCAGATCCCTTTCCACCATCCATAAAGAAATCTTGGTCCTTATCTAACCCAGCATATCCAATATTAAATGTTGTAACTTTAAATTCATTTCCAGTCGCTAATACGCGCTCCTTATTATTCTCCACCTTCAAGCTTATAACATCAGCAGGCTGTTCTTTAGTAAGTGTCATATACGCTAGAAACCCTCCTACAATGCCCGCTACTACTAAAACACATATAAATACGATTTTTAAAAATTTCTTCAAATAAATGACTCCTTTTCACGCGAATTTATTTTTCTTTATTTTCAGTCAAATGAAACAAAACGACACACATAAGAAACATTTTATCATAATTAAAACTGTATATCACTATATTTAGTTGATAAGTAATCGATCCCATTTTAATTACTTAAAAAACCTTCAGACATCAAAAAAAGAAAAGTTACACCCACCTCCTCACTGGAAATTAAACGGTATATTTAGTACACTATATGTAATAATCATAGGCGATGGAGTTCGCCATAAACGCTGCTTAGCTAATGACTCCTACCAGTATACATACTGGTAGGAGTCTATTTTTTTGAGCAAGCTATTTAAAGAGGTGAGAAAATTGATTTATATTATCGTCGGCATTGCCGGTATATTAGGAGCTCTTTCTCGTTATTATTTAGGCCTTAATATCACCACATTTTGGCATCATTCATTTCCATTAGCAACATTACTCATTAACTTAATTGGTTGCTTCTTCTTAGCGTGGCTAACTACTTATATCGCTCGGCTAAACATCTTACCTTCAGAGATTATCACAGGCATCGGAACTGGATTCATCGGTTCCTTTACGACTTTTTCAACATTTAGTGTAGAAACTGTGCAATTGATCAATCATTCTGAGTGGAGCATAGGCTTCTTATATGTATCATGTAGCATACTTGGTGGCCTCATTATGTCTGGCCTTGGCCATACAATTGGAGATTTCTTAATTAAGAAATCTCTTACGGAAGGTGATTACTCATGATAGAAGCCTTATTAGTCGCAACAGGAGGATTTTTCGGTGCGATTACACGATTTGCAATTAGCAATTGGTTTAAGAAAAGAAATAAAACACAATTTCCAATTGCTACATTCCTTATTAATATAACAGGGGCATTTTTACTTGGATATATAATTGGCAACGGATTCACTACAGGCTGGCAACTATTATTAGGTACTGGATTTATGGGCGCATTCACTACATTTTCTACGTTTAAATTAGAATCTGTTCAGCTTCTCAATCGTAAAAAACTATACATCTTTCTTTTATATTTAAGTGCTACTTACATAATTGGTATCGCCTTTGCCTTCCTTGGAATGAAGTTAGGCGGAATATAAAAAAGCGACTCTATTGAGTCGCTTTTTTTCATAAGAAATATGTCCCGCCATATGGAATGGAAAATAAACCAGCTGGATGTACATCGTAATGTATAATTTGCATCGGAAGTTGTGAATAGGGCATATACTGACTTTGCATCATTTGTGCAAAATATGCTTGTTGCTGCATTTGAATAGCTTGATTCACAGCATGAATTGTCCCTTGTGCCCCAGCCAGCGTAATAGCAGCTCCTACTTGTCTACCATTATAAAAATAATAATTCATCATGATTCATCTCACTTATTCTTTTTCTTCCATATAGTATGTTTCTATTTCATAGTGAGTGTTTTGTCCCTATCTATTGCCCTTTTTCAGCTTTGAAGTAATAAATCCAAATAGCAATATACCAATACCACTAAGGAACAATATATAACTTATCGGTACTAGGAAAAAGAAAGGTTCTTCAAGAAATCCATCCGCTCCTACTTTACTGTTTGAAGCATGTATCGTTAAAGAAATAATCGCTAAAATCATGAAAGAAATAGCTACTACGTATTTATTTTTCATTTCACATTCTCCTCTACTTATGTAATTCCCCTTAGATTCTTACCATCATATTATCTAAAAAATAATTATTGACTAAACAAACAAAAAAAAGGTTTGCAAAGCATCTTAAATCACTTCGCAAACCTTCTAAATTATAAATATTTACACTTCAAACCTCTTGCTTAATACAATATACATTGCGCAAAATAGCACGAATATCCCAGCATAAATTAACAAAATCTCTACACTAAACATATCCGACAATGGACCAAATATTATCATTCCTAAAGGAAGCGCGCATGAATTCGCAATTTGTACAAGGCTAAACATCCGTCCGTGCATTGATGGTTCTACTTTCTCTTGCAATAACACAGTAACTGGTGTATTGAAGCACGGCATTGTTATACCAATTAAAAAGTTAAATACTAAATACATAATAAATACCGGAGCGATCCCTAGTCCAATCATAAGCAGTCCATACAACGCACAAGCTAGCGCTGTTGTATGATTACGGAAACCACCCCACGCTGCAATCAAAATGCCACCAGCTGCCGCTCCCACACTAAAGGTCATCTCACTAGCAGTAAGTCTCCACATTTCGGCCCCGAAAGAACGAGTTACCATTAAAGGTGTTAAAAAAGCAGCTGGACTTATTAAAATCATGACGATAATCAATAAAACGATTAGCCTTTTAATAAATACATTTTCTTTTAAATAAGAGAATCCTTCTTTAATTCCTTGTAGATTAGATTTTTGCTTATTCTCTACATTCGCATGTCCTTCCACCTGAATAATAAACATAATACTAATTCCAATCATAGCCGTAATAACATCAATAAAAAATGTTGTTTCAATGCTGGAAATAGAAAGAATCGTCGCACTTGCTGCTGGAGAAAGAAACATAATTAAAGATGTAATACTGCTATTTATTCCATTTACTTTCATCAGATACTCTTTCGGAACGATTTGCGGAATTAATGCATTCACAGCTGGCGTTTGTACTCCTGTTCCAGCTGAACGAATGAGTAACACAATAAAAAGTAACCAAATACTTTTATATCCTGTTAAAAATAAAATTGCTAAGACTAACGTCGCAATCGCTATAATTCCATCCGATAACATAATCATCTTTTTACGGTCATAACGATCAATCCAAACACCTGCAAACAAAGATATCGCAATTTGTGGTAAAAAACCGCAAACAGTTGAAATAGTCAACATCACTCCTGATGATGTTGTAAGGGTGATATACCATATAATCGCGTATTGCATGAGAGAGGAACCGAACAACGAAATAGTTTGAGCGGTCAAAAATAATATAATTTTCGTTTTCCAATTGTTTTCACTCATATGTTTCACCCCCCCTTAACTAATCCTGTCTCTATATGAAAGATGCTATCTGCCCAATCAAGATAAAAACTTGCTTCGTGAGATACGAGTATAATGCTGCCCTTAAACTTAATTAACGCCTTTTGCAAAGCTTCCTTCGCTTCTGCATCCAAATGATTTGTCGGCTCATCTAAAATTAAGAAGTTACAAGGTGATAGTAATAATCCACACAGTTTCACCTTCGATTGTTCACCACCACTTAACGTACGAATTTCTTGCGAAACGTGCGTATCCTTCACTCCACACGCAGCTAAATGATGGCGTATTTCCTTCATATTCAGTTTAGGAAACTGTTCTGAAATAATTTGAAGCGGCGTTAAAGAATCATTGCTCCAATTTAAATCTTGCTCATAATATCCAATCTTTATTTGCTCTGAAAAGTGAAACTCTCCAGAAATACTAGCAATATTTCCAACGATTGTTTTTAATAAAGTAGATTTCCCTACTCCATTGAAACCTGTAATAACAAGTTTTTGCCCACCCATTACTGAAAAATTCAACTTTGGTAAGAGAGCGAAGTCGTAACCAACTTCAAGATTATTTACTTCAAGAACTGTCTGAACTGAAATGGGAAGTTCCTGAAAATGAATAGACGGTTTATGATTAAAACTTGGTGGCGCAATTCTTTCCATACGCTGTAATTGTTTTCTACGACCTTGCGCTATTTTTGAATTCACCCCAGCAATATTTCTACGAATATACTCTTCCGTTTTTTCAATTTTCTTTTGCTGTGCATAATATTGGCGAATATAATCTTTTCGCAAATGCTCCTTTTGTCTTACAAAATCTGAGTATTTGCCGTAATACTTCTTAACTGTTCCGAACTCTACATCACATATGCAAGAAGTTACCTTTTCCAGAAAATCAAAATCATGTGATACGACAATAAACGCTCCTTCAAAATTCATTAAATAATTAGCAAGCCACTCCACATGCTCCTTATCGAGAAAATTCGTCGGTTCATCTAGCAATAAAATATTAGGCTCTTCTAATAAGAGCTTTGCTAAAATTACCTTTGCACGCTGCCCTCCGCTTAATTCACCAATCACACGATCCATCCCAATCACATCAATACCTAAACCGGCTGCCACCTTATTCGTAATACTATCTACTGAATAAAAATCACGGGCCTCGAGCAGTTCTTGAATTTCTGCCGCTTTCAATAGTTGATTTTCATCTCCAGTCATCGCACTTTCTTCATATAACTTGTTCATTCTCTTTTCCATTGCATACAAATCATAAAAGGCTCTCTTTAAATATTGTGAAATGGTATAACCCTCATCAATTTCTGCGTATTGATCAAGATGTCCAATTTGAATATTAGGTTGCCACTTTATGTCTCCCTTATCAGGAATAATTTCCCCCACCAATATTTTCATTAATGTGCTTTTTCCTGCACCATTCTGTCCAACAATTCCCATATGCTCCCCTTTATGCAAATCAAAAGAAGCATTTTCGTATAATACTTTATCTATAAAACTATGTGATAAACTTTCAACTTTAAGTAAACTCATTTTTATTCCTCTTTTCCTGAAATTAAAAAAAGCAGAGAGATAGCGTCATTCGACACTAGCCCTCTGCTTCGTGGTTTTTCCTATACTACTCCAATTTACAGTAAAGACTCATCGGAATAATATACACAAAGGGCCATAGACAAAGCATTGTCTATGGCCCCTTAATCTATTTTATACACCAGCTGAAAAACCATAACGAAATAAGCATAGATACACTATACTTTTTTAGAAAAGTTATTCAGCCGATGAATATAGGGGATTTATACCCCTTGATTAAGCTCCGTACAACGCTTCACCGTATACATTTGTGCGGAGCAAAGTTTTCTAATGAGTTTTACAAATTTTATATAAAGCATATTATGCACCTTCCTTAATACTTAAAAAGGATTTTAGCATACGGTTTTACGAAGCGTCAACATTACTTCCGAATCTTTCAACTACTTGTTTTCAAAATATTGCTTCTGAAACATACACATTCTTATCGCATTATGATAGTTACCATCAACGAAAAACTCATCGATAAGCTCACCTTCTACCATAAACCCAACTTTTTTATAAACATGTACTGCCTTTTCATTTTCCTTATCCACAACTAAATAAATCTTATGCATATTTAATACAGAAAAAGCGTAATCCATTGCTAAACGCGTCGCATCCACTGCATAACCATATCCTTGATAATTCGGATCAATAATAATTTGGAATTCTGTTCTACGGTGAATATAATCGATTTCTACTAACTCAACTAATCCAACCATCTCATTGTCTTTCTCAACGATAAATCGGCGTTCGCTTTGATCATGTATATGTTTATCGTATAAGTCTTGCAGCTCCACAAATGCCTCATACGGCTCTTCAAACCAATACGACATAATATGCGCATTATTATTCAGTTCGTGTACAAACTTTAAATCTTCTCGTTCTAATGGACGTAACTTCAATTCCTGATTCATTCCTATAACCTCCAAGTAAAAGAAACCTCTTCACTTAATTTCTCAATTTTTTTCGATTTCAAACGCCCTAATTTCATTGTAAACTTTCAAGCAACTTGAAGGTCAAGATGTAAAAAAGTAGTGCAAACTTACGTCTGCACTACTACTCTTTTCTCAAATCTCTCATATTTGATATGTATAAAGCAATAACTAAAACAAGAATTGCCCCTGCGTATAATAACGTCTCCATCGGTTCCTCATGAGACACAATAATTAATCGAATTAAGGCCGTAATTCCGATATAAATAAAATAGCGTAACGGGAAATGATAGTTCGATTTAAAATACTTAATAATTAATGCAATGAACTCGAAGTATAAGAAGTAGACGATGATACTTTCAACCAATTTATAAGACGTATACTCTTTTGCCGAAAAAATATACTGTACAAACGTAATTGTCTCATTCACTAAGAAAATTGATAACACAATGGATAATATAATTAAGGCTATATTTAATATCCATTGCAAAACACTAGCTATAACATGATCGATATTAAATGACTTCATTTTCTCTTTAGACTCCCCTTCGTATAAGTACTTATTTATTATAGCAAAATTACGATTGGAAAGAAGTTAAATCATATATTCGTCCTTTGTTGTTGCCAGTGAAGGTGATGTTCATTGTTTGGAGGAGTCTTTTAACCGCAGAACTAGATTCCATATTAAGAAATTCCCTCAATTCGCTATTAGTAGTTATCACACTAAACAGAAGTGTGTAATCTTGTACAGCACGTAAATGAGCATGTTTAGACATACTATTGCAATTTGAACAACGCCATCCCTGTCTTTCTTTTAACATTGCCATTGTAAAACATTCCTCACACTGTACACCCTTTAGCAATTCCTCTTTTTTAATTTTATATTGCGCAAGAACATTTTGACGTTGCGGAATGTGCTCATTCATAATCTGGCCTATAAGTCCATTTATATTATCAATCACTTTTTCTTTATATTGATTTTTAATCTGTTTTATTCTATTAGGTAAATTTGCACTGTGGATAATTTTACTAGACAGTATTTCATCTGAAGTTTTAATAATTGTACGAGGGGAACTAATTACAACGAGGGATTCAATCGGAATATTATGTAAATCATGTAGATTCAGCCATTTTCTCAGTTGCATCTCTTGCCGTTGCAGTTGTAAAAGCGGATTTGGGAATCCTTCTTCCGTAGTACCATCTACTATTCGAATAAGTTGATTGAACTTTGCATCAAAAATTAATGTACCAATAATATTTTTTATTTCAAGAAAAAGAAGAAAATAAGATGAAACTATGAGAGTATCAATTTGGAAATAATGTTTTTGATCAAATAACCTAATATCATGTAAAATACTGTATTCTGTTTCGGGTAAAAAACTAAGTGGATATTCAATCGCCTGCTCTCCTTTATAGCCGGCCATAAATTTCGCTAGACTTTCAACCACCACATTCCTTTTTGGATGATGAGCAGGCAATCTTCTAAGTAAAGCTTCTAATTGCAGCAAATATACGGGCATTTTCCGCTCTTTCACAATCATTTTTATCCCCCTCCAAAATATATCAGCGATTTTTCAAATATATCAGCGCAACTCCAAATATATCAGCGATTTTCGAAATATATCGGCGCAACTCCAAATATATCAGCGATTTTCGAAATATATCGACTTACCGACAAAAACCGACACAACATACACACATAAAATCTTATACACAGTATAACATCACATCTAAAATCGCAATGTAAGCATAATGTGTATACCCCAATGTGATTACGCCAGTTTCAAAATAAGAAATTTACATTCACCCCCATGTAAAAGACCTTTTTATAAGTATGAAAAAATTTTAGGAATTAGTTTATCTTTTTTTAATGTTTTATTTAGAGGCAGTTTATAGTCGGGGATTAACATAAGAAACGTAGCAATTAAGTTTATATATGACGCACTGCTACTATAATCGCTAACCGTACTACTTGAAATCATAAAATAAGGAGACGATAAAACATGAACAAAAAAACAAAAGCACTATCATCCGTACTGCTCGGATTCACATTAGCATTAACAGGGTGTGCTGGTACTAAAGCTGAAGAAAATCATGGGAAACAAAAACAAGAACAAGTTGCTAAAGAAACAAAACAGGAAAACAAATTAACTAAAGGGCAAAAAATGGCTAATATTCTTAGCGAGACAAATTGGCAAGGTACACGAGTGTATGACAAAGATAAGAATGACTTAACAAAAGAGAATGCGAACTTCATTGGTCTTGCAAAATATGATGTGAAGTCCGGCAGATATGAATTTTTTGATGCTAAAACAGGTGCAAGTCGTGGCGATAAAGGAACTTTCTTTGTCACAAATGATGGGAAGAAGAGAATATTAATTTCAGAATCAATGAAGTATCAAGCTGTTGTTGACATGACAAAACTAAATAAAAATATATTTACTTATAAACGAATGGGGAAAGACGCTAACGGTAAAGATGTAGAAGTTTTCGTTGAACATGTTCCATATAAAGAAAAAGAACTTTCTTTCACTGATCCGGACAAGCAGCTGAACACGACTACAGGAGATATTGTTAAAAACGTTGATGGAGATAAAATTTTAGGCGGTACCCTTTGGCACGGAACAAAGGTATTAGACGAAGCTGGTAACGATGTAACACAGTTTAATTCGAATTTTATAAGTCTAGCAAAATTTGATGACAAATCTAATAAATATGAGTTCTTCAATAGCGAAACAGGTCAAAGCCGCGGTGATTATGGCTACTTCGATGTTGTACACAAAAATAAAATAAGAGCCCATGTTTCAATTGGAAATAACAAATACGGTGCTGCTCTTGAACTTACTGAACTAAATAAGAATAAATTTACGTATAAGAGAACTGGTAAAGACCAAGCTGGTAAGGATATAACTATATTCGTTGAACATGAACCTTATAAAGGTGATATGAAACCACAATTTAGCTTTTAAAAACGTTTGATTAAAGATCCTGTACTGAGTTACAGGATCTTTCTTATTAAGCAAGAGAACGAAAAGACGAAAAACATGTAGCTTTTCGTCTGCACAATATTCCCACCTTATAGTTGATGATTTACAAAACTTAAAAACATACCGATACAAAATAAAATTTGTGACCAAGTAAAAAGCGCCCTACTTATAGGGCGCTTGTTTTATACTTAATGACTAATACTAGCTGTTGGGTATAATGTTGTTCCTCCAATTGAAACTTTTATTTCATTTGTTAATGGAACGTTTTGTTCATTAATAATTGTTCTCCACCATTCCCATGCAAGACCTGTACATTCTCTTGCTACAATTTTTATATTTTTTGAGTTCGGTGGAAGAGGGATAACTGTAGAGTAATGAGCCGTTTTGTCTTTTCCGCTACCATCCCACGTTTTATGTGTTAATACTTCGTTACCCTTTTGGTCAAATGTGAATTCATCCCAAGATACATCAAATTGAGCAACGTAAGCACCGTAATGATCAAGTGTCATTTTAGCACTTGAATATTCTGTAGTTGTCGTCTCAATATAATCTGTATTGTTATGAACAGCAGCAGTTGCATTATCTTTTAAGAAAGTGCTTGTATATGAAATTGGGTATGCTGGATTTTTAAGACTTAATTCAGCATTATCTTTAATGATATTTCGGATTTCATTGAAATCTTTAGTAACAACCTTGTTATGCTCTTTCGCATCTCCGCCTAATACTACAGCAGTAAAGGTACTTTCTTCAAAAATATCTTTATACTGTCCACTTGTTTCAACGCTGTTATTCTTAAGTAAGGCTTTAAAAGCAGCTTGTACATCTTTGCTCTTAGATGTTGTTTCTAATTTTACATAAATCGTTCTACCATAAGCTACATTTGAAACCATAACAGGTGGAGCCGAATTACTTACGCCTTTTCGAGTTAACTCGTCAAAAGTAACGCTATTATCAAAAAGGTCGGATGGATTGTTAGGTAGTTCAGCACTTACCGTATAAAATATTTGCTTATACGCCGCTACCATCACTTTTTTCTCTCCATTTGCAACCGCATTAAAATCAATGTTTAGACTGTTATCAAGATATTTAGCGTTAACATTAAGAGCACTTGCGATTTGTGATTTACTATAAACCATAGATTCCGTATACTGCATTCTTGCAGGTAACGTATGTGTTGTAGAATACTTTTCATTCCAAGTAGATACTAAATCGTCTACTGCTCCAGCTACATTACCATATGTCGGATTTTGGACAGTGATTGTATTTTCTTTTCTCATGCCCGGTAAGTCTATACTAATATTCAAAGGTTTTCTCTTAGCCACTAATAAACTCGGTTGATTGTCTGCAAAAGCTTTATTTGCAAGTTGTACAGCTCCTGGATACGTACGATTCACTACAGAATCAATAATTGAAATATCGACTGGCGACGTTGTAAGTGATTTTTTCTCGCGTTCCACTACTACAAATTTACCATTTGAATTGATACTTTCTTTCGGAACAAAACTTTCTACTTTATCACCATTTACAGCTAAAACCTCTTGATTATTATATTTAAGATTTGCTATACCATTATCAATGCCACTAGCATTTTTGGTTACATCAGTTGTATTACTTACTTGTGTTTCTGCGAAGGAAATAGATGAATAATTAATAGTGCATAGACTAACTAATAAACATGCAAGGAACTTTCTTCTTTTAGTGTTTTTCTTAATATTCAGAAAAATCACCCCGTTCTTTTTTTAGTAAAATACGATAATGATTGCTAACTAATAAATTTACATAAATGCTTTTAAAAGTTCTTGAATTAACGGGATTACGCCACCTACAAATTTTAAAACTGCCATTGCGATTTCCATATTATTTCCTCCTTTTTATTGCTACGAAATTTTGATTTATCTTTATGCCCTCATTATAGTGACCCCTTACACTTTTATCAATACACTCTGATATGCAATATTACATATACAAAAAACAAGCTGAATTCTTTTAAAAAGTTATACAGAGATATTTTTTTCGTTTAGTACATACTTGAAAAGGTGAAGCATTCTTTTGCATTTTATGAGTAGTCACATAAAAAAGCTGCTGCCTATAAAATATAGACAGCAACTTCAACTAGAGTAGCTTGCATAATCTACGCAAGCTACAGTATTTTTTTACATTTTATAACTAATAAACTGCGATTGGCCCATAAGGACCATTAATAATTTCTATTTTTGTTTCAAAAATATCTGTCAAAAGTGTTGGGTCCATAACTTCTTCTACTGTTCCGAAAGCAGCAATTTGTCCATCTTTCATAGCACAAATTTTATCCGAGTATTTAGCTGCAAAATTTATGTCATGCATGACAGTCAAAATTGTTCTTCCAAATTCATTAGCTGCACGTCTCAAATGCTCCATCATTTGAACAGAACGAGCAACATCAAGGTTGTTTAAAGGTTCGTCCAAAAGTACATATTCCGTCTCTTGGCACAATACCATCGCTACATATGCCCTTTGTCTTTGACCACCAGAAAGCTCATCTAAATATCTATTCTCTAAACTAGTTAAATCTAAGAAATCGATATATTTAGAGATGATAGCCTCATCTTCTTTAGTCAATCTTCCCTTTGAATAAGGAAAGCGCCCAAATCCAACTAATTGTCTCACAGTAAGCCTAGTTACAAAATGATTTTCTTGTCGCAATATAGTCAAAACTTTTGCTAAATCTTTTGATTTGGATTCAGAAACATCCATATTTGCTACCTGAATTTGACCTTCATCCATATCTAAAAGTCTGCCAATCATCAAAAGTGTCGTTGACTTTCCAGCGCCATTTGGTCCAATTAAAGAAGTAAAGCCTGCTTTTGGTATTTCAATATCCAAAGGTCCTATTTTTACCTTATCAGTATAGAACTTTTTAACATTATCAATTTTTATCATAAAGCCCTCTTCCTTAAAACTATAGTTAAGAATATGATTCCACCAAATAATTCAATAATAACTGAAACTACACCTTGAGCATGGAATACATGATACATTAAAAAGTATGCGCTCGTCATTATTAAAAATCCTATAGCAAAAGCCATCGGAAAAATATATCTATGATCATACGTTGACGCCGCCTGATAACTCAACGTTGCTACTAAAAAGCCGTAGAAAGTAAGTGGCCCAATTAGAGCTGTTGAAATAGACATCAAAATAGCTACTAATACAAGCGTATAAATTACACTAGGTTGATATTTAACTCCAAAAGAAGTAGCAACATCCTTTCCTAGTGACAAAACGTTCAAATTCTTAGAATGAGCAAAAATTAATACTGCTACAATTATGATCATCGGAATTACAATAGGAAAATATGCAGGATCTGCATGATTAACAGAACCAAATAATCTTGCTTGTAAAATATCAAATTCTGAAGGCGCAAGTAGTTTTCTCATGAAAGTTGACACAGAATTTAGCCCGGTACCAATAATAATTCCAACTAAAAGCATAAGTTGTAAATTCCCGTATTTACCGGAAAGTAACCATCCATAAAGTATCAAACTCATGAAGACCATAACAACAACTTGGAATAAAAAAGATCCAATTCCATTAAAATTCATTAATGCACTAGCACCAAAGAAGAATATTGTACTCGTTTGAATTGCTGAATAAAGTGATTCGAAACCTAAAAGCGAAGGAGTAATAATTTTGTTATTCGTAATAGATTGGAAAGCAACTGTCGACAAACTATGGCAAACTGCAGCGATAATCATCGCAACAATAGCTACTATCCTTCTCTTAACAACTGGGATAAAAGAAGGTGAATCTATCGGAACTGGATTGTTATAAACTAAAAGTCCATATGAAGAAAGGAGACCTAAAGCAATCAATGTAATCAGTAAAAACCAATAACGTCTTGCTTCCTTCTTAGACCGAAAAGCACTAGCTGATCTACTTTCATTATGAAGGCTAGAATCGATTTCGACATTTTCTTTATTTCTATAATCTAATGTGATCATCGCAGCCTCCTTGGTTTTCTTTGTCTCAATAAAATAGTAATAAACACGACTGCTCCCACCGTTGCAAGTATTAAAGAAACAGGTACTTCAAAAGGCTGTATAATTGTTCGAGAAATGATGTCACAGGCAGTTATTGACCCCATTCCGATCACACAAACCCAAGGTAAATTACTCCTAAGATCATCACCTCTAAACATTGAAACGATATTTGGCACAATTAATCCTAAGAAAGGCAAGTGTCCAATAACAGCTGCAACAATTCCAACTGCAACAGAGATAAGGGCAGTCCCCAAAAGAACAATTCTATTATAATTAACTCCAAGGCTTGTTGCGACATCTTCTCCTAGTCCAGCTAAAGTCAATCTATTAGCATACATAAAAATAAGAAAAGTAATGATAACAATCAGCCATAAATATTCATATCTTCCCACCTGAATGTTAGCAAATGAACCTACAAACCAAGTTTCAATACTTTGCGTCTTTTGAAAAAGGAGTCCTAAAAAAGTAGACACTGCAGAAATTACTGCTCCAAGCATCAATCCAATAATCGGGACAATTAAAGACGAACGAAGCTTAACTCTTCTTAAAAATAGAAAGAAAATCATAGTTCCTATAAAAGAAAAAATGATTGCACCAGTCATTCTTTGAACTAAAGTCGGGGCAGGAAATAGTAAATACACAAAAAGCAGGCCTAAGCCTGACCATTCAATCGTCCCCGTTGTAGTAGGTTCAACAAAGCGATTCTGTGTAATGAGTTGCATTACGAGCCCTGCCATCGCCATTGCAGCTCCAGTAAGCATTAATGCAACTGTTCTCGGAACACGAGTGATGAAAAACATCTCCATTCCATCCTCTTGTCCACGTATATCATAAACTCCAGTAAACAGTGATATAATCCCTAAAATTATAACAACTATAACCGCTATTATAAAAGGTTTTGTCCATATTTTATTGTGATTATAAAACTGGGGTTGAGAAATATTCTCAACCCTAGAAATCATATTTTTTGACACTGTTTCGTACCCCTTTACACTACTTAGCTAAAGTTTTTGCAAGATTTCCAAATAACTCTACATAAGTCTGAATTGATTCATTTGTGTAAGTATCTTCTGGTGCATAAACAACTTGTTTTTTAGAAACAGCAGTTGTGTTTTGAAGAGCTGGTGATTTAGAAATAACATCCTTAGCAGGTGTTGACTTAGCTGCATCAGATGTTGCAGCATCACGATCTAATACGAAAAGCCAATCAGGATTTGTTTGTGCGATAGCTTCAACAGAAACGTCATCACCTTTATGACCTGCAGTAGAATTAGACACTTCTAATGCTGGAGTCCAACCGAAAATTTCATACATTGGTCCCCAAACGCGACCAGAGTGCGGCGCAGCAAAGCCAATATTTCCACCAGTAACGATAACACTCATAACTTTATCTTTTCCGTTATAAGCAGATTTTGCTTTTTCAATAGATTTATCGAAATCAGCTATTAATTGTTTAGCTTCTTTATCTTTAGCAAAGATTTTACCTAAAGTAGTTGTAGAATCTTTAAGTCCTTTTACTAAGTTTTCTCCAGGCTTAGTAGCCTTCTCAGAAACATCAAAATTAAGATCAATAACAGCTGCATTTGGCACTAATTTTTTAATTTCTTCGTAATGATCAGCAAATCTTTGACCAACGATTACAAGGTCAGGGTTTGCCGCTGCAATAATTTCAAGATTTGGTTCACGGTGATTTCCAATATTTTGAACTGAATCATCCTTTTTATATGCTGAATCTGCAGGCATGATATCTTTTGGAGCAGCCGCTAGTTTAATTCCCCAATCAGATAAAGTTTCAAAAGTTCTGTTATCCAAAGCAACTACATTCTTTGGGTTTACAGGTACTTTAACAGTTCCATGAGCATCAGTGATTTCAACCGTTTTTGGCTTATCACTACCATTATCTTTATTATTAGCCTTCGAAGTTTCTTTACTTGAATCTGAGCAAGCCACTAACATTAAAGTGAAAATTGCTAGAATACTCACTAATTTTAAAAGCATAGATTTTTTCATATGTATACTCCTTATAGTGTGATTTATTTCGAAAATGATGACATCCATAGATTGAATTAGAAAGTAACTTTTATTCAATTGAATCGCTATTGATAATCATTTTCATTTGAACATCCTGTTAATTAGTATAGTCATTAATTCTGTGAAAATCTTGTGAATGGTGCGAATTCATAAAATCAGGCATAGAAAGTAATATGTGAAGTCGGGCGTATTGATTAACCATGATTTCCTCTACAAAACACGCCCATTAATAGCTAATATTTTCATAATCCATTTTTTACGTCTTTTAATACTTCTAAGAAACTTTTTTCTATTACCTTATTTTATCATTCAATCATTGAATAGCCTCTGCCGTGTATCGTTTGAATATATCTGTCTTTCTTCTCGCACTTTAACTTTTTTCTTACATACCCAATATATAAATCTACTACATTTGGATTTACTACTACGTTATATCCCCAAACTTGATTCAAAAGCATTTCACGGCTCAATATCGTGTTTTTGTTTTTGATTAAAAATACAAGTAAATCGTACTCACGCTTAGTAAGTGAGAGATTTTCGCCACCTTTTTTCACAATATTGCTTGATGCATCAACAAAGAGATCTTTAAACTGAAAAAAGTTTATCTCCTTTTGCTGGTTACAATCACTTCTCCTTAAAATTGCTTGAACCCTTGCTACTAATTCTTCTTTCGCAAATGGTTTTCTTATATAATCATCTGCTCCTGCTTGTAACCCTGCAACGCAATCCTTACTAGAAATATTGTCAGTCACAATAATAATCGGTGTCGTTTTAACAAGTCGTATTTGTCTGCAAATTTCTGGTCCTGATATACTTAATGAATCCCAATCCAATATGATAATATCCCAATCTTGTTCATATATTATATTTAAACCTTCGTTTTCATTGTGAAGTTTTAAAATGAAATAGCCTTCTTGCGTTAGACCGCTTACGATTTTCTTTGCTGAAGACCGTTCATTTTTAATCACCAACACCTGCTTCACCGATGGTTCACCTCTACTTCAATATAACTTATTTATATAAAAAATTATTCCGAAAAAACAATTTATGATTTACAAATTCCCCCCCTAAATAATCCATTAAAACAGCTTATTAGGAGAACTCTATATAATCTTACAATAGGTATGGATAAAAACACAAAACATATGAAGATTCAAATAAAGTGAAGTATTAATTGATCAAACAGGGATGTTCATCCCCACTAATTATCAGTCCTCACCACTCAGGCTTTGACGGGATAAAATTGTGATCATTAAGGGATAGCACACAAGATACATTGAGGATGTAAGTGAAAGAACCAAAGAATTAGATACATTCTATTTTTAGAACTATAACTTTTCCATAAACAAAAAGAACCATAACCTCGCCAACCTGGCAAAATTATGGTTCATATCATACAAAATAAAAAACCACCAAATATGTATTGGTGGAGACGGTGGGAGTCGAACCCACGTCCAAAAATATCGGCACTTAAGCTTCTACGAGTGTAGTCGATATATTAGCATTTCGCGAACTCTTCGGCCTATCGACAGGCTTCCAAGTTGCTAGTCTGGTTGTTCTCTTCCTTTGTCCTCAGACGGCGAACTCCGGCGTAGTCCACTTAGTTTGAGTCCCTTACCCTACCACATGGACGATGGAGGGAGGAACCTTTAGTGCAATTAAGCAGCTAAAGAAAGATTGTTTTGTTTGCCAATTATAGGCTTTGACGTTTTAACGAGGCCGATCCCCTCGACTCGCAACCTAAGCTCGAACTATCCCTGTCGAATCCGTAACGTCCCCATGATAAAAATGGAGCATACGAAGAAAATATCGTGATAGCTACTAAGAGCTGTTTTTCAATGTGCAACAACCTTACATAAGTTATTATAACATACGAGCTCCATTTTACAAATGTAAATATCTGTATTACATCTTTTGGCGATCACGGAACGCGCGTGCAATTTCACGTTTAGCTTCTTTCTCTTTTAAATCGTGACGTTTATCGTATTGTTTCTTACCTTTTGCTAAACCAAGTGCCATTTTTGCAAATCCATTTTTCAAATAAATTCTAAGTGGAACTAATGCGTAACCTGTTTCTTTCGCAGCGCCCGCTAGTTTATCAATTTCTTTTTTATGCAGAAGTAATTTTCTAGTACGAAGTGGATCATGGTTGAAACGATTCCCTTGTTCGTACGTATTAATGTGCATATTATGAACCCATACTTCACCATTATGTACACGTGCAAACGCATCTTTCAAGTTTACGCGTCCAGCGCGAATCGACTTAATTTCCGTTCCTTGAAGGACAAGCCCTGCTTCGTATGTTTCTTCGATGAAATAATCATGAAATGCTTTTTTATTTTGTGCAATAACCTTACCTGTACCCTTTGGCATATAACGTCCCTCCTCTATTTTTACTATTGTAACAAATGTTAATAAAAAGCGAAAGTGGCTCGCTCAGAATCTTTGGACATTGGAACTCCCGACAGAGAAGCGCTTTTTGCTTCGTCCGAGGGAGTGAAATGGCCAACAGATTCTAGCCACTGTAGCTAGATTCCATTAAAAAGCGAAAGTGGCTCGCTCTTAAGCCACGAAGAAAAAAGAAAAGGCCCCGCTTTTCATCAAAGCGAAGCCACTCTTTTCTTACTTACGCTTTTTCTTTTTCTTCTTGAATCCTGGTACGTTTTCGAAGAATGCTTTTTTCTTCTTACCGTTACCATCTTTTTTTCCTGGCTGGCTAGCAGAAGCGGATGCGGATGCAGATCCTCTTCCTTTTCCTTTACCACCACGGTCAAATTTTCTACCTGTGCCACGTTCACCGCCGCGCTCATTACTGCGCTCGCTACGTCCACCGCGTTTCTTTCTGCCTGTTCTTGGCTGCTCGATAACGACTGGACGATCTTTGAACTTACGGCGAGGTGTGCCTTTCATGCCAACGATTTCAAAGTCGATTGCACGCTCGTCTTTGTTTACGTTAATAACGCGAATTGTAATTTCGTCACCGATGCGGAATACGTTTCCTGTACGTTCTCCGATCATAGCGAAATGTTGCTCGTCATAACGGTAGTAATCATCCGTTAAGTAGCTAACGTGTACAAGACCTTCAATTGTATTTGGAAGCTCTACGAATAAACCGAAGTTTGTTACAGAGCTAATCATACCGTCATACTCTTCACCGATCTTATCAACCATATACTCTGCTTTTTTCATCTCATCTGTTTCACGCTCTGCTTCAACAGCACGGCGTTCCATATTAGAAGAGTGCTCTGCAATCTCAGGTAATTTTTCACGCCATTTTGCTTGCGTTTCGTTGTCGACTTTACCATTAATAATGTATTCACGAATTAATCTATGAACGATTGTATCTGGGTAACGACGAATTGGTGATGTGAAATGTGTGTAGAACTCAGTTGATAAACCGAAATGTCCTAAACTATCCGCATCGTAACGAGCTTGCTTCATAGAACGAAGCATAACTGTTGAAATAACTACTTCTTCTGGCTGTCCTTGAACCATTTCAAGTATTTGTTGCAGCGCACGAGGGTGCACTTCATTCGCACGTCCTTTTACCGCATATCCGAAGTTCGTTACAAACTCGAAGAAACGCTCAAGCTTATCTTCTTTCGGATCTTCATGGACACGGTACATAAACGGTACGTTCATCCAGTGGAAGTGCTCTGCTACTGTTTCATTCGCAACAAGCATAAATTCTTCAATTAACTTCTCTGATACAGAACGATCGCGCATGACAACGTCTGTCGGTTTTCCTTCTTCATCTACTAATACTTTCGCTTCTTTAAAGTCAAAGTCAATTGCACCACGGCGCATACGTTTTTCACGTAAAATTTGTGCCAATTGACCCATCTCTTTAAACATCGGTACGAGCGGCTCATAACGCTTAATTAACTCTTCGTCCTCATCTTCTAAAATGCTTCTTACGTCAGCATACGTCATACGCTCTGTCGTTTTAATCACACTTTGGAAAATCTCGTGTTTAACAACATCACCTAAGTTGTTGATTTCCATTTCACAAGATAATGTCAGACGGTCTACTTTCGGATTTAATGAACAAATACCGTTAGATAGACGATGTGGAATCATCGGGATTACACGGTCAACAAGATACACACTTGTCGCTCTTTCCGCTGCTTCAACATCAATTGGAGAGCCTTCTTGAACGTAATGACTTACATCCGCAATGTGAACGCCTAGCTTGTAGTTACCGTTCTCAAGCTTCGTTACTGTAACAGCATCATCTAAATCTTTCGCATCTGCACCATCAATCGTTACGATCATTTGATCACGCAGGTCGCGGCGATCTTTTAAATCTTCTTCTGAAATCGTTTCTGGTACACTGTTTGCATGCTCCATCACTTCCTCAGGGAATGCTAAAGGTAAATGATGTTTATGAATGACAGATAAAATATCTACTCCTGGATCATTTTTATGACCTAGAATTTGAATAACTTCACCTTCTGCACTTAAACGATTCTCTGGATAGCTCGTAATTTTCACAACTACTTTATGACCTTCTACAGCACCCATTGATGCGCTTTTCAAGATAAAGATATCACTCGTCCAACGCTTATTGTCAGGTATAACGAATCCAAAGTTTTTCGATTCTGTATATGTACCAACTAGTTCTTTCGTTCCACGCTCTAAAATGCGTACAATTGAACCTTCTTGACGTGAACCGCTTGATTGAGAACTAAGGCGTGCTAATACTGTATCGCCATGAAGTGCACCGTTTAATTCTGTAGGCGGGATGAAAAGATCATCGTCTCCTGTTTTCTTCTCGTCTGGTACAACGAATGCAAAACCACGTGCATGTCCAATTAATTTACCGCGTACTAAATTCATCTTTTCAGGAAGACCGTAACGGTTGCTACGTGTACGAATAACAAGTCCCTTCTCTTCCATCGTTACAAGTGCCTTTACAAAATCTTTAAAACCCTCAGAACCTTCAATTCCAAATGCCTCTTCTAACTCTTGTATCGTTAGCGGTTTATACGCTTCTTCTCTCATAAATAATAACAACTTATCAATATGTTCTTGTATGATTTCTTCCAAGCAAAAATACCTCCTTTAAAACCTTATATTATTTAGTGTATCCGAAAGATAGGGGATGTATAAAGTGAAACTTCAATACTCCCCTTATGATTTTTACAGTTTTCACAAAAAATTCCTTATGAAAAAAAGAGGCAACTAGATCTTACCAATCTAGTTGCTCCAAGAAGTTATATACATCCTCATGTAGCTCGTCACGTTGTTTATCAAGTGTAATGACATGCGTAGAGTCTTCATACCATTTAATGTCTTTTAACGTAGATTCTACACCGTTATAAATAATGTTAGCACTATCTGTATTAATCATTTCGTCATGACGTGCTTGTACAACAAATGTTGGTGCATAAATCATATCCACATTGTTACGTACGTCAGCAATTAATTGTTGTAATGCTTTTAATGTATTCATCGGTGTCTTTTGGAATTCCAACATTTCTTGTTCAATTTGTTCAGGTGATTTTTGCTCACGTTTTTTATATTCGCGGGCATATGCCAATATACCTTGGTACATCGTTTCTTCGCTCTTAATATACATCGGTGCACACATTGGTACTACACCTAAAACCGGTACTGTATAACCTAATTTTAAAGAAAATACGCCGCCAAGTGACAATCCAACAACAGCAATTTTCTCAAAACCTTTATCTTTTAAAAGCTGATATGCCTCCGTTACATCTTGCCACCAATCTGTAGGCCCTGTATGAACAAGCTCTTCTGGTGGTACACCGTGCCCTTTATAAATTGGCGCATGACAAGTATAGCCCTTCTTTTCTAAGAAACGCCCTAACATACGTACATCAGCTGAGTTCCCTGTGAATCCATGTAGTAATAAAACAGCGCGGTCTCCACCCTCAAATGTAAATGGTTTCGGAGATGCTAATTTCATCATGTATTTCTCCTCTTTCTCTTCTGTAATCTAGTCGTATTCTTTCTATATCTAGTGTACCATATTTGTATTTCTATAATCTAATTAGAAACATCTTTCAAATGACAAAACAAAAAAAGAAGAACCATTAGTACCATTCACTAACGCTTCTTCTTTCAATTCTATAAATTGAAGTACGTAACACCAATTGTTAATACAAAGAACAATACAGCTAAAACAATTGTAATACGGTTTAATACCGCTTCAATTCCACGTGCCTTTTGCTTACCAAATAATTGCTCCGCACCGCCTGAAATTGCACCTGAAAGGCCTGAGCTATTACTAGATTGCATAAGTACCATAACAATCATTAAAATCGATACAATAATAAGTAAAACTGATAATAACGTATGCACTTGGCGTACCTCCTACAAAGATTCAGTTATTGTAACTGTAGCATAAATTCTATAGAAAAGCGAGAGCTATAGAGGCGCTCTCGCTTTTCTTCTATTACATAAACATCATCGCAAATAACGGTCCAAGTAAACATGTCAAAATTGCTGTTAATGTCATTGTTACCGATCCAATAACACCTTCATGTTCGTTATTTTTCATCGCTCTCATAACACCCATAATATGAGAAGCACATCCAAATCCGATACCTTTACCAACTGAGTTTGTAACACGGCTCCATTTTAATAAAAGGGGTCCTGTAATCGTTCCAGTAATACCTGCGATAACAACGAAAGCTGCTGTTAAGGAAGGTACACCACCAACTTGTTCTGAAACACTCATCGCAACTGGCATTGTCACCGATTTTGGTAAAGACGATAAGATTAAGCTTTTATCTGTTCCCATAAGTGAAGCAATCGCAAAATCACTAGCGATTGCAACTGTTGTACCTACTAATACCCCACCAGCAATCGGTACAACATATTTTTGCAGAACATGACGTTGTTTATAAAGAGGAATTGCAAATGCTACAACACCGGGTCCAAGTAGCTTTGCAATCCAGCCACCACCACTTTCCATATAATGTTGATATGGTATATCAAGCACGATAAATAGGAAAGCCATTAATCCAGTTGCTACAAGCATTGGAATGGTGAATGGTGTTGGAAATAATTTATAGATTTTTTTAGATAATTGATATAATAGCACCGTAAAAAGAACCCAACCGATTCCGATTAATATTTGGCTCATCGCGACTCTCTTTCCTTCCTATTCGCAAGATATTGTCCTGTATGTCCTGCGACAATAATAATTAAAAATGTACTCGCTACAACTGTAATGAAAAGAGAAATTCCTTTACTCATAAAAAAAGCACCGTAATTCATTAGGCCAAGCGTCGGCGGAATTAATAAAAACGGCATAATAGCAACGAGTGTTTCTGCTCCTAAATCGAACCATTTCACTGGAAGAACTTTTAGGCTAAGTAAAACAAGTAAGAGGAACATTCCAATCAAACTTCCTGGAATCGGAATATTTAACATTTCTTGCACCCAAGTTCCAACCATATAAAACACGTAAAGAGCAGCAATTTGGACAAGAATCTTTGTAAATTTCATGTTCATCATCCCTCATGTTTATACGATCTTCTGTTAATATCTTTATCATAG
Source organism: Bacillus sp. FSL K6-0073 (assembly GCF_038006085.1). Taxonomy (NCBI): domain Bacteria; kingdom Bacillati; phylum Bacillota; class Bacilli; order Caryophanales; family Bacillaceae; genus Bacillus; species Bacillus sp. FSL K6-0073. The sequence continues at coordinate 5,060,495 of NZ_JBBOUN010000001.1, forward strand.
TATAAATTGTAAAAAGCTGCAATTTATCAACTTGACAGCAAAAACAGCCTATGTTATACGCTTACAACCTTGATATGACTGCATTTTCAAATGAAAATTACGTCAAAAACCTTGACCTAATATAAAAAGTTTTTATTTTCTGAATTTAAAATACTATTATTTCAATAAAATAATCTTTTTATCCTTAAACTTACATATATATAAAGTGAAACTTTAATCAATGAGATTTCCCTTATCCTTATTGATTATTAGCCCTCACCAAGCGGATTTGTACGGGATAAACAAGATAGGTGGTGAACATATGCCCAAAAAAGTTCTCATTTTTTGTGATCCTGGGATTGATGATACGATGGCTCTCCTCTTAGCATTCTTTATCGATGAAATAGAAATCGTCGGTATCGTTGCTGATTACGGCAATGTTCCAAAAAAAATGGCCGTAGAAAATGCTCATTTTTTTAATAACGAAACAAAGAATAGAAATATCAAGATATTCGGTGGTTCAGAACGTCCCCTTACTGGTGCCCCACCTGCGTTTTTTACGGATGTACATGGGAAACAGGGGCTCGGTCCAATTATTCCAAAGGTGAATGTGACTAACGGAGAAATGGAGAATTTTTTTGAAGTCATTCCTCTTATTGAACAGTATAAAGATGAATTAATCATTGTGAGTTTAGGAAGACTTACCTCCCTAGCAATTTTGTTTATCATGTGCAAACAGTTAATGAAACAAATTAAATCTTACTACGTAATGGGCGGTGCCTTTTTACATCCTGGTAATGTTACCCCTATTTCCGAAGCAAACTTTTATGGCGATCCTACTGCCGCTAATATAGTCCTTCAATCCGCAGTTAACATGTACATATACCCATTAAACGTCACTCAATACTCCATCATTACACCAGAAATGGCAGAATACATTGAGGCAAAAGGAAAAGCTCCACTTGTCAAACCGTTATTTGATCATTATTACTACGGATATTATAAAGACGCCCTACCACATTTAAAGGGGAGCCCCTTCCATGACACAATGCCAATACTCGCTTTATTTGATAACTCTATGTTCACATATCATAAATCACCTATTGTTGTCATGACAGAATCCTCTGCACAAGGAGCAAGCATAGGGGAATTTCGCTCTCTAGTGAACCAGAAGCCATTTATTGATTGGCCGGTTCATCAAATCGCAATTGATTTTGACTATAACCGCTTCTTCAAACATTTCATGTCACTTATGACGGGTGAACAATTTTAGCATAAAAAAACAGACCGTGATTTCTCACGGTCTGTCGTTTATTTTCTACAATTATCGTTTGATGTTATAGAAAGATTTGATACCATCGTAAACAGCGATTTCGCCTAGTTCGTCTTCGATGCGTAATAATTGGTTGTACTTAGCAATACGGTCAGTACGGCTCATAGAACCAGTCTTGATTTGGCCAGCGTTAGTTGCAACTGCGATGTCAGCGATTGTAGCATCTTCAGTTTCACCAGAACGGTGAGATACAACTGCTGTGTAACCAGCACGTTTAGCCATTTCGATAGCTTCGAAAGTCTCAGTTAAAGTACCGATTTGGTTAACTTTAATTAAGATTGAGTTAGAGATACCTTTTTCGATACCTTCAGCAAGTTTTTGAGTGTTAGTTACGAATAAATCGTCACCAACTAATTGTACTTTATCACCGATACGCTCAGTTAATAATTTGTGACCATCCCAGTCGTTTTCGTCTAAACCATCTTCGATAGAGATGATTGGGAAGTCTTTGCAAAGCTCTTCATAGAAATCAACCATTTCTGCAGAAGTTAAGCCAGTACGGCCTTCGCCTGCAAGGTCATATTTACCAGTTTCTTTGTTGTAGAACTCAGAAGAAGCAACGTCCATTCCTAAGAATACGTTCTCGCCAGCTTTGTAACCAGCTTTTTCGATAGCTTCGATGATTACTTCTAAAGCTTCACGGTTAGAACCAAGGTTTGGAGCGAATCCACCTTCGTCACCTACTGCAGTGTTAAGACCTTTGTCATGTAATACAGCTTTAAGTGCATGGAATACTTCAGCACCCATACGGATTGATTCTTTGAATGTTGGAGCACCAACTGGTAAGATCATGAACTCTTGGAAGTCAACGTTGTTATCAGCGTGAGAACCACCGTTGATGATGTTCATCATTGGAGTTGGTAATTGTTTTGCATTGAATCCACCAAGGTAACGGTATAATGGAAGACCTACGAAGTCAGCTGCTGCGTGAGCTACTGCCATAGATACACCAAGGATAGCGTTAGCGCCTAGTTTACCTTTGTTTGGAGTGCCATCTAATTCGATCATAGCACGGTCGATACCAGCTTGGTCAGTTACATCGAAACCAGCGATTTCTGGAGCAATAATTTCGTTAACGTTGTTTACTGCGTTAACAACACCTTTACCAAGGTAACGAGATTTGTCACCGTCACGTAATTCTACTGCTTCGTGCTCACCAGTAGATGCACCACTTGGTACGATAGCGCGTCCGAAAGCGCCGCTTTCTGTGTAAACTTCTACTTCTACAGTTGGGTTACCACGAGAGTCAAGGACTTCGCGAGCATAAACATCAATAATTGTTGACATAATAAATTCTCTCCTTTTTATATAAGCAAATTATTTAATAATTGTTTTACCTGTCATTTCTTTCGGTTGTTCCACATTTAAAAGTGTAAGCATTGTTGGAGCGATATCTCCTAAAATACCACCTTCACGAAGCTCTACATCATTTTTTGTAACGATGAAAGGAACCGGGTTAGTTGTATGAGCTGTCATAGGACCGCCATCAGCAGTTAACTCCTGATCAGCATTACCATGGTCAGCAGTAATAAGTGCTACACCATCTTTTGCAAGAATCGCTTCTACAACTTTTCCTAAACATTCGTCAGTTGCTTCTACTGCTTTAATTGTTGGTTCCATCATCCCAGAATGGCCAACCATATCACAGTTCGCAAAGTTAAGAATGATAACTTCATGTTTATCATTTTCGATTTCATTTACTAAAGCGTCCGTTACTTCGTAAATGCTCATTTCAGGTTTCAAGTCATACGTTGCAACCTTCGGTGAGTTAATTAAGATACGCTCTTCTCCTGGGAATTCAGCCTCACGACCACCGCTAAAGAAGAATGTAACGTGCGGATACTTTTCAGTTTCCGCGATGCGAAGTTGCTTTAATCCCGCTTGCGCAACAACTTCACCTAAAGTGTTATCAAGGTTCATTGGCTTGAATGCCACGTAACCATCTACAGTTTCACTGAAGTGTGTCATACATACGAATTCTGGAATGTGAGGTACTTTTTCACCACGATCGAACTCACGGAAGTCTTCGTTTGTAAATACACGAGCAATTTGAATTGCACGGTCTGGACGGAAGTTATAGAAGATAACTGCATCATCATCATTGATTGTTGCAACTGGCGTGTTATCTTCGTTAACAATTACAGACGGCAATACGAATTCATCATAGATACCGTTCGCATAAGAGTCTTCTACACACTCTTCTGCTGATTTATAAGTAGGGCCTTCACCATTCACCATAGCACTGTAACATTTTTCTACGCGATCCCAACGCTTGTCACGGTCCATAGAGTAATAACGACCAGAGATAGTCGCGAATTGTCCTACTCCTGTTTCTTTAATTACTTCATTCGTTGCATCGATATAACCTTTTGCTGTTTGTGGTCCAACATCGCGGCCGTCTAAGAATGCATGGATATAAACTTTCTCCACGCCTTCTTTTGCTGCTAGGCGAAGAAGAGCAAACATATGGTTCATGTGACTGTGCACACCACCGTCAGAAAGTAAACCGAATAAATGAAGTGCAGTACCTTTTTCTTTTACGCTTTTAATTGCATTTTGGAAAGTTTCGTTCTTATCGAACTCACCTTCACGAATTGCAACGTTAACGCGTGTTAAGCTTTGATATACTACGCGGCCAGCACCGATATTTAAGTGACCAACCTCAGAGTTACCCATTTGACCTTCTGGAAGACCTACTGCCTCGCCACAAGCTGTAAGCGTTGTGTGAGGGAATTTGTTCCAGTAACCATCAAAATTAGGTTTCTTAGCTTGTGCTACAGCATTCCCGTAAGTTTCTTCACGAAGTCCGAAACCGTCAAGAATGATTAAAGCTGTTGGCTTTCTCATTTTACCGCCCCCAGAAGACCTAAGAACGAAGCAGGCTCTAAGCTAGCACCGCCAACTAAAGCGCCGTCGATGTCAGATTGTGCCATATACTCTTTAATGTTTTCTGGTTTTACGCTACCGCCGTATTGGATACGAACAGCTTCTGCAGCTTCTGGAGAAACAGCTTCTGCAACAACTTTACGGATGTGCGCACATACTTCGTTTGCATCTGCAGAAGAAGAAGATTTACCTGTACCGATAGCCCAGATTGGCTCATAAGCGATAACAGTTGCTTTAACTTGCTCTTCTGTTAAACCTGCAAGTGCTTTTGTCACTTGACCTGCTACTAGATCAAATGTTTTTCCGCTTTCGCGCTCTTCTAAAGTCTCACCACAACATACGATTGGTGTTAAACCATGTTCAAATGCTGCGATAGTCTTTTTGTTTACTGACTCATCTGTTTCAGCAAACATTTCACGACGCTCAGAGTGGCCAAGTACTACATAGCCAACTTTTAAGTCGCTAAGTGCTACTGGGCTAATTTCACCAGTGAATGCACCATTTTTTTCGAAGTGCATGTTTTGTGCACCTACTTGTAAGTCAGTCCCTTCAGTTGCTGCTACAAGGCGCTCTAAGAATAGAGCTGGAGAGCAAACTACTGCATCAACAGCTGAAGCTGCTGGGATTTGACCTTTAACTTCCTCTACGAAGCTAACTGCTTCTGATAGAGTTTTATTCATTTTCCAGTTACCTGCGATAATTGGTTTACGCATGCTTTGCACCGTCCTTTTTCTTTGGCTGCTACTTATTTGTCGTTAAGACAAACTACACCTGGAAGCTCTTTACCTTCCATGAATTCTAATGACGCACCGCCGCCAGTAGAAATGTGGCTCATTTTATCAGCCATACCGAATTTTTCAACAGCTGCTGCAGAGTCACCACCGCCGATAACAGAGTATGTATCTTCTGCATCTGCTAATGCTTGTCCTACTGCTTTTGTACCTTCTGCGAATGGAGTCATTTCAAATACACCCATTGGTCCATTCCATACAACAAGCTTAGAATTTTTAATTACATCTGCATAAATTTCACGTGTTTTAGGACCGATGTCCACGCCTTCCCAGTTAGAAGGGATAGAGTCGATACCAACGATTTTAGTTGTTGCAGTTTCAGAGAATTCCTCAGTGATTACAACATCAACTGGCATGTAGAAGTTTACGCCTTTTTCTTTTGCAAGTTGCATAAATTCTTTAGCTAGTTCGATCTTGTCGTCTTCACATAGAGATAGACCAATTTCATGACCTAAAGCTTTAACGAATGTGTAAGCAAGTCCACCACCGATGATTAAGTTATCTACTTTGTCTAATAGATGACGAATTACACCGATTTTATCTTTTACTTTCGCACCACCGATGATAGCTGTAAATGGACGTTCTGGGTTAGAAAGTGCTTTACCAAGTACATCTAACTCTTTTTCCATTAATAGACCAGATACTGCTGGTAGGTAGTCTGCGATACCTGCTGTAGAAGCGTGAGCACGGTGAGCTGCACCGAATGCATCGTTTACGAAGATGTCAGCAAGTGCTGCAAATTCTTTCGCAAGTTCTGCATCGTTCTTTTCTTCGCCCGCATAGAAACGTACGTTTTCAAGAACTAATACGTCGCCTTCGTTCATTGCTGCAACCATTTCTTGTGCAACTGGTCCGAATGCTTCGTCCGCTTTTTTAACGTCTTTACCAAGAAGCTCGCCTAAACGTGCTGCTACTGGAGTTAAACGCATTTCTTCTACTACTTGACCTTTTGGACGGCCTAAGTGACTTGCTAAAATAACTTTCGCACCTTGCTCTACTAAATATTGAATTGTAGGAAGAGCTGCACGGATACGAGTTTCATCTGTAATTTTGCCTTCTTTCATAGGTACGTTGAAATCAACGCGGCAAAATACACGCTTACCTTTTAAATCTACGTCACGAATTGATTTTTTGTTCATTGGATTTCCCTCCGACTACTAGTTAGGATTGACAAAACCCACTCAAAAGCTTAACACATTTGCTTTTAAAACGAAAGAAGAGAGAGAGGGAACAAACCCTCTCCCTCGTTTTGTCATTGATAACTTATATAATTAAGAATTAAAGACCTTTTGAAGTCATGTAAGCTGCTAGGTCTACTACGCGGTTAGAGTAACCAGTTTCGTTATCGTACCAAGAAAGTACTTTAACCATGTTACCTTCCATTACCATTGTAGATAATGCATCGATTGTAGAAGAAGCTGTACATCCGTTATAGTCGATAGATACTAATGGCTCTTCGCTGTATCCAAGGATACCTTTTAATTCGCCTTCAGCTGCTGCTTTGAATGCTGCATTTACTTCTTCAACTGTTACTTCTTTGTCAAGTTCAACAACTAAGTCAACTAGAGAAACGTTAGCAGTTGGAACACGTACAGCGCCACCGTTTAATTTACCTTTAAGTTCTGGTAATACTAATGCTACAGCTTTAGCTGCACCAGTAGATGTTGGGATCATGTTTTCAGCTGCTGCACGAGCACGACGTAAATCTTTGTGTGGTAAGTCTAAGATTTGTTGGTCGTTAGTGTAAGAGTGAATTGTTGTCATCATTCCGCGTTTTACGCCGAATTTTTCGTTTAATACTTTAGCGAATGGAGCTAGACAGTTTGTAGTACAAGAAGCGTTAGATACTACGTTGTGGTTAGCTGCATCGTATTGTTCGTGGTTAACACCCATAACTACAGTGATATCTTCGTCAGAAGCTGGAGCTGAGATGATAACTTTCTTAACTGATCCACCTAAGTGTTTCTCAGCATCTGATTTTTTAGTGAAACGGCCAGTAGATTCTACTACTACTTCTACTCCGTAGTCGCTCCATGGTAATTGAGCTGGATCACGCTCAGCGATAACTTTAATTTCTTTACCGTTAACAACGATGCTGTTTTCGTTAGCAGATACTTCTGCATTTAAAGTTCCGTGAACTGTGTCATATTTTAAAAGGTGAGCTAATGTTTTAGCATCTGTTAAGTCGTTGATTGCTACTACTTCTACCTCAGAGTTGTTAAGAGCTGCGCGGAATACGTTACGTCCGATACGTCCAAATCCATTAATACCAATTTTAGTCATTTGAATTTCCTCCTTGGGGGATTATATTAAAGGGTAAAACCCTTTGTTAACTGTTTTGCTGCACCTTCATCTGTAATTAGAATTGAAGTGTGCCCTTGTTTAATTACAGCCTGTATTGCTTTTGCCTTTGAAGAACCTCCAGCGACTGCAACAACATGAGATACATTTTGTAAGTCCTCTAGTTGCATACCAACTGTTCTTACTTTATGAACAACATTTCCTTCTTCATTAAAGTAGTAACCGAAAGCTTCGCCAACTGCTTCGCTTGCCTGAATCTTTAACCAATCTGCTTCTGAAGTACTTCTGCGACGTGCCATTGTTAACGCATCACCTATTCCATGAATGACGATATTGGAAGATCGAATCAACTCAAGAACTTCTTTCACGGAAGGCTCTGTCACAATAGACGCATATGCTTCGCTACTAACATGGTCTGGAACATACAATAAGCGATAATTACTCATCGTATTTTGCGCCATCTTGGCACAAATGGTATTGGCTTCTAATTCAACACCTTCTCCAATTCCACCACGTGCTGGGACAAACAGCATATGTAAATCTTTGCAATCAAGTTGCATCATGTCCGCAGCAGCAGCTAGCGTAGTTCCTCCAGCCACAGCAACGATATTATTCGCTGTCAGACGGTCTTTTATACAAGTCACACAAGCACGGCCCATCTCCAGTTTGACCCAAGGTGATTCATCACTATCACCAGGGACAACGAAAACTTCATCCAAGTCTAATGTTTCCTTAAGTTGCTTTTCTAAAACCTTTAACCCGGAAATTTCTTTCATAAAGTCTTCCAAAGCAAGAACTAAAGCTGTTCCTTCTTCTGTCAAAGTCATTCCAGAAGAAGCGACGTGAACTAAGTTTTGTTCTTTCAAAACTTGAACTTCACTTCGCAATACTCGTTCTGTCATACCGAGACTTGCTGATAAGTTTCTTCTTCCAATCGGCTGCATGAGCCTAATGTATTGAAGAATTTGCATTCTCGTTTGCATAACAGGTAGCAGATCAGGTAATAATTTTTTTGTGTTCTGAATCCATGAGCGCATATCTTTTCTCCTCACTACATCGGTTCATTTTCCCTCGTGGTCACTTTACGTCCCGTAGTGACATTTTGTGTCCCACATAGGTTAAAAAAATAATCCCTGCTACGTGTATTATTGTAACAGGAGATAGAAACTTATTCAACTCTTAACTGCATTCTTTATATAGTTTATTATGACACCTTTGTGAATGTTACCATATTCTACTTGTTTTCCGTCCATTTCTACAACCGGAATCATTAAGTGATATTTTTCTAAAAGGTCATTATCTTCATATATATCTATTTCCTCGATTTGAAAAGAATATTCACATTGTACTTCCTGTAAAACTTGTTTTGCCTTCACGCAAAGGCCACAATCTTTTTTAGTATACAGTACAACTTTCATCTTCTTCACCTATCCGATCGTTTTTCGTAATGACGAAGCTGGGATATGCATTTGTTCTCTATACTTCGCCACTGTTCTTCGAGAAATAACAATTTCATGCTCTTCTTCTAATAATTTTGAAATCTTTTGATCTGAAAGTGGCTTTTTCTTATCCTCTGCCCCAATTAGCGTTTGAATAAATTGTTTTACACGTTTTGTAGAAACTGCTTCATCTTCAGTCGTCGAAACGGCATTGCTAAAGAACGATTTCATCTCAAATAAACCGTGTGGTGTTTGCACATATTTATTTCGCGTCGCACGACTAATTGTCGATTCATGCACACTTAACTCTTCCGCTACCTCTTTTAAAGCGAGAGGTCTTAAATACTCTGGACCTTTCCAGAAGAAATCACGTTGTTTTTCCATAATAATAGTCATTACTTGCAGCAATGTCTGTTTTCTCTGCTTCAAACTGCGCATAATCCACTGCACATGCTGATACTTTTCTGATACGTAAGATGCTACTTCACTTTCACTATTATTAAGAAGCGCACTATATTCAGAATGAATTTCAATTCTCGGCATATTTCTCTCATTCATTTGTAAAACGAGGCGATCGCCATCTTTTTTCACCGCCATATCAGGTACAATGTAAAGTGGTTTATCTGAAGAAAACGCAAGACCTGGTTTTGGTTGTAATGACGTTATACAATTTACCGCACTCTGTAATTCCTCATTACTACATTTCAACACTTGAACGAGCTTTCGCCAATCTTTCTTCACGAAATAAGCGAAATGATCTTCTACAACCTCTTCTGCTAATCCATTACGCCTTTGTAAGCGCTTCAATTGTAAGGTTAAACATTCCTGAATATTACGCGCCCCTACCCCTGCTGGCTCCAGTGATTGGACAAGCTCTACAGAACGGTCGACTACATGAATATGTGCAGAAAGGAGCTCTGCTAACTCTTCATTCGTTTCTTGTAAATATCCATTTCCATCCATGTTCATAATAATGAAAGAAGCTACTTTTCGCTCTTCTTCATCTATTTTATAATACTGTATTTGATTTAATAAATGTTGCTGAATCGTTGTAGAATCCACACTGTAGATCTCCATCTGATTCTCGACTTGTTTGCTGGTACTTTTACTGTTGTTAGAGCTCTTTTTCTTCTCCCTCTCAAAACCACCTAACTCAATAAGGGGATTCTCTAACGATTGCTCATACAAAAACTCCGATAATTCTTGTACATTATACTGGAGCATTGTAATCGCTTGCCTTAACTCTTGTGTCATTGCCAAACGTAAGCTTTGTTCTTGTAAAAGACTTGCCTTCAAACTAATCTCCCCCTTGTTTCTATTGTACAATAAGTTTGGTAAAAGGAGAATCCTCACGCAGACACCCATTCCAAAATATTATTAATTTATATGTATTAATGAGATTTACAACTTACAACCGAAATTTGAATAATATTGAAAGAAAATAATAAAGTTAAAAATTATTATCAAGTACTAATAGTAAATCTTATTACTAGATATAACAAGAGGCAAATAAAAAAAGTCCTAACCTACAAAACGTAAGTTAGGACTTTTTGACGCGCCCAGAGGGATTCGAACCCCCGGCAGACGTGGTACCGGAAACCACCGCTCTATCCGACTGAGCTATGGGCGCATGATTATAGAAAACACTTCATTTTCTTCTCATAATAATAGCAACAAAATCCATCTAAATCAATAAAAATATCCCCGTAATACCTTATGCATCTTAGCTAAGAGCATATAAAATCCATTCCACCCCTAAATTTTCCAATCATAAATTCTCCCCAACTCACAAATTATAATCTTTGAATTGATATTCCAAAGGGGGCTTCATTCAATGACTGTAATTACAAAATTAAAGCAGACTGTTTCTGGATTAAAAAGTGCCCAAGCTAGCTTAGAGGGATTCGCTCTTGATACGGATAACCAACAAGCTAAGCAACTTTTCCAAACAGCTGCGCAGCAAACACAAACGATTATCGATTCTTTAAACCCACGTGTTGAAGAAGTCCAACAAGAAGAACCACAATACTCACAGCAATAACGAACCAATCTTGCTGTGAAATAGAAAAAGGATGATATGCAGTCATCCTTTTTCTATCACATTACATATTGCAATAGAAATGGAATGATAATTATGCGAAAACTCGGCCTCATAACCGCATTATTTGCACTTCTATTTAGCTCTTTTACCGGATGTGATAATAGTCCTTTAGATAAAAAAGTGAAAGAAGAAGCAAAACGAACGGAGAAAGAAAAAGGTCCAAAGTTAACAAAGACGAGTACGGAATCCTTTAATCAATCTATATCACAAGGAGCGAAAAAAAGAGCTCTCGCTATGGATGAAATTATAAAAAGCACAGCAGTGAATTCAAATTTAGATCTCTACATAGCAGTTACACCGGAGCATCACGAAAGGTTTGGATTAAAGCCGTTGCGCAGCAAACTTCAAAAGCAACTAAGTGATGAGCACCCTACTTTCGATGTTCGTGTCAGTACAGATAAAAAAATCTTTATGTTACTCGAAAAACTCGAAAGAAAAATTAAGGAAAAAGAAGTATCTAAAGATGAAATTAATAAACAATTAAAATTCATTGGTAAAAAAATGGAGTCTAACACTTAACGCTTTTTAAAAGAAAAGGAAGGATTGCAATGTCTAGTAAAGATAAAAACTTAACCCCTGTACAACAGGAGTATAAAAAATTCGAACAAGAACGCGAACCGAAACGACCTGTCTTAAAAAATTGTATAAAAGCCTTTTTCGTCGGTGGTTTTATTTGCTTCATCGGACAACTCATTTCTACTTTTTACATCACATATTTTGATTTCACTGAACGCTCAGCAGGCAATCCAACAGTCGCAACTCTCATTTTCATCTCCATGTTACTAACTGGATTTGGTATATACGATCGTTTTGGACAGTTTGCCGGTGCTGGTACAGCTGTACCTGTTACTGGATTTGGTAACTCTGTTATTGCCGCATGTATTGAGCATCGAACGGAAGGATTTGTCCTTGGCGTTGGTGGCAATATGTTTAAACTAGCTGGTTCTGTTATTTTATTTGGTGTATTTTCCGCTTTCGTCATCGCGCTTATTAAAACTATTCTCGTTCAATGGGGAGGGCTATAAATGTTACAAGGACACCGAACGTGGGTATTTGAAAACAAACCAGTCATTATCTCAACAGGGGTTGTCGGTGGACCATTTGAAGCAAAGGGGAACATCCCAGAAGACTTCGATATCCTTCATGAAGATTTATGGCTCGGACAAGATTCCTATGAAAAAGCACATAAGATTTTATTCGAAGAAGCTTGTAGTCGCGCTACTGAAAAAGCAGAGCTTCGTAAAGATGATATTCAATTCGTACTCGCAGGAGATTTAATTAATCAAATTACTCCAACAAGCTTTGCTTGCCGCACACTTGGGACTCCTTATCTCGGATTATTCGGGGCTTGCTCTACTTCTATGGAAGGTTTAGCACTTGGGGCAAGTATCGTAAATGCAAAAGGTGCAAAATATTTATTAACTGGAGCTTCAAGCCATAATACAGCTGTAGAAAAACAGTTCCGCTACCCTACCGAATACGGTGGACAAAAGCCGCCTACTGCACAGTGGACAGTAACCGGAGCAGGAGCCGCTATTTTAAGCGATACTGGACACGGTCCAAGAGTAACCTCTGCAACAATCGGCCGAGTGGTTGATATGGGATTAACGGATCCGTTTAATATGGGAGGCGCAATGGCTCCAGCTGCAGTTGATACAATTGAAGCCCATTTACGTGAACGTCAAATTGATGCCTCTTACTACGATTTAATCGTAACAGGCGATCTCGGACATGTAGGACGCGAAATTGCTTATGACTTACTACATAAACACGGAACGAAAGTAACGAGCGAACAATTTCAAGATTGCGGAATTATCATTTATAGAGAAGGACAACCTGTCATAGCTGGTGCTAGCGGACCTGGATGTTCCGCAACAGTCGTATACGGTCATTTATTAAACCGAATGAAAAGAGGAGAGTTCAAAAAAATACTTGTCGTTGCGACAGGTGCTTTACTATCTCCACTTACATTCCAACAAGAAGAAACGATTCCGTGTATCGCTCACGCCGTTTCGATTGAATTTGGAGGTGCAACGCAATGATTTTTTTCTGGGCTTTCGTCATTGGCGGACTCATATGTGTAATCGGCCAACTTATGTTTGATGTCGGCAAACTAACACCTGCTCATACAATGGCAACACTCGTTGTTGCTGGAGCTATATTAGATGGATTTAATTTGTATGAGCCATTAATTGATTTCGCTGGAGCCGGGGCAACTGTACCTATTACAAGCTTTGGTAATGCCCTCGTTCATGGCGCAATGGAAGAAGCTGCAAAACATGGCATCGTTGGCGTTATTACCGGCATGTTTAAAGTAACGAGCGCCGGTGTATCAGCGGCTATTATTTTCGGCTTCATTGGAGCATTGTTATTCAAACCGAAAGGATAAGAGGTGTTTATATGACTGTTATCGCTAGCGTAAAAACTTGCCTTGCTAGTGTAAGGGGCGCTCAAGCAAGTTTAAGCTCCCTTTCATTAAATTCACAAGACGAAGAATCAAAACGCGTATTTCATGAATGTATGTTAGAAATGGACAGCGTCATCGCTGATTTAAAGGATAGAATTTCAGTATTAGAACGTGAAGAACCTCAATATAAAGGGTTTTAAGTAGACTGGAGGAAACGACTATGTCTCACCTGCCGGAATGGACACTTGTCATTCTTCGCTCTGTATTCATATTAATTATTTTATTCGCTATTACGAAATGGTTAGGCAAAAGACAAATCTCTCAGCTTTCCTTTTTTGAATACATAGCCGGAATGACGATTGGTGACATCGCTGCCCAAGTATCTACAGGGCTCGATTCAAAATTTTTTCACGGCGTCTTTGCGATACTCATTTTCGCTGTGGTACCTTTTTTAACAGGAATCCTCTCTTTAAAGAACAAAACAGCTCGGGACTTCTTTGAAGGGAAATCTACCGTATTAATAAAAGACGGAAAGATACTCGAAGATAACTTAAAGAAAGAAAAATATACGAGTGACGAATTACTGGAACTTCTCCGTGGAAAAAGTGCGTTCAGCGTAGCTGAAGTCGAATTTGCTGTCTTAGAACCGAGCGGAGAATTAAATGTATTATTAAAGAAAGATTCCCAGCCACTTACAGCAAAAGACATCGGTTTAAAAGTACCAAACGAGAAAGAACCACAAACTGTTATTATGGATGGAAATGTACTAGATGAACCTCTTTCAGCAAGCGGACATAACCGCGCTTGGCTACATTCAGAATTAGAAAAACTCGGTGTTGTTATTGAAAATGTCTTCCTCGGTCAAGTGGATTCATACGGACAACTTACTATCGACATTTACAATGACAAACTCCAAATGCCTTCTCCTCAAAACAAACCTTTATTATTAGCATCTTTAAAAAAATGTCATGCTGATCTTGAACTATTTTCCTTAGAAACAAAGTCGAAATCAGCAAGTGAAATGTATAGTAAAAACGCGAAACAAATCGAAAAGATTTTAAATAAAGTAACCTATCTTTTAAAAGACTAATTATCGAAAGAACGCTTCAGTTAAAAGGCGTTCTTTTCTTTTTTTCTCCAGTTTTCATAACGTTTAAATTTATGTAATTCGGTTATGATGTTGAAGATACATAAGCAGGGAATTTCGAAAACATAGCGAATATTTCATGGTACAACTACATATTTTTTTGATTTAAAGTGGTTTCGTTTGACCTTTATTGACCATAATTGTATTATAAGACTAAGAAAGCTTTATAAGGAGGAAATAACAGATGAATTTAATTCCTACAGTAATTGAACAAACAAATCGTGGAGAACGCGCTTACGATATTTACTCTCGACTATTAAAAGACCGCATCATTATGCTTGGTAGTGCAATTGATGACAACGTAGCTAACTCAATCGTTTCCCAGCTTTTATTCTTGGAATCTCAAGATCCAGAAAAAGATATTCACATCTACATCAACAGCCCTGGTGGTTCTATCACAGCGGGTATGGCAATCTATGATACAATGCAGTTTATTAAACCACAAGTATCAACAATCTGTATCGGTATGGCAGCATCTATGGGTGCATTCTTACTTGCAGCAGGTGAAAAAGGAAAACGTTATGCACTTCCAAACAGTGAAGTAATGATTCACCAACCACTTGGTGGAGCACAAGGTCAAGCAACTGAAATCGAAATCGCTGCAAAACGTATCCTATTCTTACGTGAAAAACTAAACCAAATTCTTGCTGACCGCACTGGTCAACCACTTGAAGTACTACAACGCGACACAGACCGCGACAACTTCATGACAGCAGAAAAAGCTTTAGAATACGGTTTAATCGATAAAATCTTTACAAATCGTTAATACTTAAAAGCGAAAGCGGCTCGTTTAGAATCAAAGGGCGATGGAGCACCTGATTCCGAGGCGCTTTTTGCCTCGAATGAAGGGGCGAAACAACCGGAGATTCTAGCCGATGGAGCTGGATATAACTAAAAGCGGAAGCGGCTCGTCCAGCTCTGACTGGCTAAGGTTCTTTCGCATAAAAGGCGCTTTTTGCCTTCTTATGCGGAAGGTTCTTAGACACGAAGAGCTAGCCGATGGAGCTAGATACATAAAAAAGCGCCCTATTACAGGGCGCTTTTTTATTATCATGCACCTCCGTCTGGATACCCACCCTGGTATTCACCTAAATATATCAGCGATTTTTCAAATATATCGACCGTAACTCCGATTATATCGGCGATTATTTTAATATATCGACGTTTCGACACCACTTATCGACTTACCGACAATCCTCGACAAGCACATCCCCCTTAAATACCCCTCCCCGCTAATTCGCACAGACAACAAAACAAAAAAGCTATCGCATATACGCGATAGCTTTTTATTGTACATATGCAGCTAATGCTTCTAAAGCCTCTTCTGCATCTGAACCTTCTGTTGTAATTGTTATCATGCTTCCAGTTCCAATTGCTAAGCTCATAATCCCCATTATGCTCTTTGCATTTACTGTCTTTCCATCTTTCTCGATGAAGATATCTGCATGAAAGCGATTTGCCTCTTGTACAAACAACGCAGCCGGACGTGCTTGTAAACCGTTTTTTAATGAAACCTGAACTCGTTTTTGAACCACAGCTCCATTTCCCCTTTAACCTCTTATTTTTTTGCTACCGTTTCCCCCGCGCGTAATTTCTCTGCAATTTCATCGATTTTACGCAAACGATGATTAATACCCGACTTACTAATCTTCCCCCCGGATACCATCTCACCTAACTCTTTCAATGTTACATCTTGATAATCTCTTCGTAATTGTGCAATCTCTTGTAGTTTATCCGGCAATATATCAAGACCAACTGTCTCATCAATGTAACGAATATTTTCAATCTGCCTTAGTGCTGCACCAATTGTTTTATTTAAATTAGCTGTTTCGCAGTTCACTAAACGATTTACAGAATTACGCATATCACGTACGATTCGAATATCTTCAAATCTTAAAAGTGCATTATGAGCACCTATAATATTTAAAAACTCTGTAATTTTTTCTGCTTCTTTCAAATACGTAATGTACCCTTTTCTTCTTTCCAACGTCTTACTATTTAAATCAAATCCGTTCATCAGTTCACATATAGCATCATTATGTTCCTTATATAACGAAAAGATCTCTAAATGATAAGATGATGTTTCTGGGTTATTTACTGAACCACCTGCTAAAAATGCGCCGCGTAAGTACGATCGTTTACAACACTTCTTCTCAATCAGTTCTTGTGATATATTTCGAATAAATGAAAAGTCATCTCGAACGATATGAAGATCAGCTAATATTTCACGAGACTTCTCAACAAGCCGCACAATATATACATTATTTTTCTTCAAGCGCATTTTTTTACGAACAAGCAATTCTACCGTCACGTCATATCCTTTTTTCAAAAGCGTATAAATCCTTCTTGCAATTGCCGCATTTTCCGTTTGAATATCGATAGATAGACGACGGTTTGAAAAAGAAAGCGACCCGTTCATTCGAAGTAACGCTGATAATTCTGCTTTCTCACAGCATTCCTTCATCTCAAGATTCGTCAACTCTTTCTTTGTTTCTGATGCAAATGACACAGTCAACACCTCCTTATACGATTATTATGGAACAAAATTCTTGTCCTATATGAATGAGGAGCGCTACCTCAAACGAGGCAACGCATATTTATAACAATGAATATAAAATGGAAGCTAACTTTAACGTATCATGCCTTACAACATGATCATCATACTTCGCTAATCCCTCTTGAATAACATCAATATTATTTTCAACAAAACGTTCTTCATCCACTACAACTGGTGTAGACATTTCTTCATCATATAACTTACGTAATTCACAAGGAATCTCACGGTTATTTACAATTGCAGTATTGATAAATGGTTGCCCTAAATGATCGTGTAACGCCTGCACATGATCAAAAGCAGTATATCCCATCGTTTCACCCGCTTGTGTCATAACGTTACATACATATACCTTCTTCGCCTTTGCAGCAAGAACAGCGTCTCCAATTTTGTTAACAACTAAATTGGGCAATATACTCGTATACAAACTGCCAGGACCGAAAACAAGTAAATCAGCTCGTTTAATCTCAGCCAACGTTTCATGCAATGGCTCTACATCTTCTGGAGTTAAAAAGACACGATTAATCTTCTTTCCGTAATAAGGAATCTTTGATTCACCTGTTACAATTTCCCCATCTTCAAGTTCCGCATGAAGTACCGCACTTTGATTCGCTGCTGGTAATACACGTCCTCTGACATTTAATACTTTACTTGTTTCTGTAATTGCATGGAAAAAGTCTCCTGTAATCGAGGTCATACCTGCCAATAATAGATTTCCTAACGCATGACCTTTCAGTCCGTCTCCTGTTGTGAAACGGTGCTGAAATAAAGCTTCCACCAGTGGCTCTACATCCGATAACGCAACAAGTACGTTACGGATGTCACCTGGAGGTGGAATTTCTAGCTCATCACGTAATCTACCCGAACTACCACCATCATCAGCGATTGTAACAACTGCTGTAATATCAACAGGATATTGCTTTAATCCTCTTAATAAAACAGAGAGTCCAGTTCCGCCTCCCATGATGACAATTTTAGGCTTTCTCTCTTTTTTCATCCCTTAATGGCCCTTTCTCTTCTCCACATCACGATGAGATACATGAACACTATACTCTGGTTTCAAATGTTTCCCAAGGTATTCTGTAAGCGTAACAGAACGATGCTGTCCACCTGTACATCCAATTGCAATTACAAGTTGACTTTTGCCTTCTCTTTTATAATGAGGCAGCATGAAAGTAATCAGATCCGTCAACTTCTCTAAAAACTTATGTGTCTCATTAAATTTCAGTACATACGAAGAAACTTCTTCATCTAGTCCTGTTAATGGCTTCATGTGTGGAATGTAATATGGATTTGGTAAAAAACGAACATCAAATACTAAATCTGCATCAATTGGAATACCGTACTTAAATCCAAATGACATAACATTTACACGAAATGCTTGCTCAGTTTCTGTTGAGAACAAGTGAACAATTTTTTCACGTAATTCTTTTGGTTTTAAATCCGATGTATCAAGCACAATATTCGCTCGTGCTTTCATATCTGTTAATAAATTGCGCTCTGCTTCGATTCCCTTTAACGGCAAACCAGTTGGTGCAAGTGGATGCGAACGTCTCGTTTCTTTATAACGAGTTACAAGCGTACTATCTTTCGCATCTAAAAATAAAATATGAGGAATAATCCATGTACGTTCTGATAAATCATCAAGTGCTCCCCATAAATGTTCGAAAAAC
Organism: Bacillus sp. FSL K6-0073; assembly: GCF_038006085.1. Lineage (NCBI taxonomy): Bacteria > Bacillati > Bacillota > Bacilli > Caryophanales > Bacillaceae > Bacillus > Bacillus sp. FSL K6-0073. The sequence continues at coordinate 5,079,106 of NZ_JBBOUN010000001.1, forward strand.
TCGCGGCCACGTAAATCAATACCAAGTGCCACTTTATTCATTTTCCCTTTTGAATCCGCCATAAGCTCAATAAACTTTGGCAATAACATCGGTGGTAAATTATCTACACAAAAATATCCTAAATCTTCAAAACTTTGTAAAGCTACTGTTTTTCCAGCTCCAGACATCCCTGTAATAATTACCATTTTTATATCATTATTCTCTGTCATCGTATCCTCTCCTTGACGGTTTAACTCGGATCTAATCGATATGAAAGCAACTCAAAATCTGGGGTATATACAAATGTACCGTAGATTATGCCATTTCCTTTAATTAAATAATCAATAATGTGATAATCTCCTGGCGCCATTGCTAAATCATCAATTTTATCAAATGTATGCCAACCAATGATGCCTTCTTCGCTCTCTAGTTTGTTTTCTCCTGCAAAATCTGTCGCTAAAAAGGAGAACATCATCCATTCAGAAACAACTTTATCACCTTCTTGGATGACAAAGGTGAAGACCCCCTTTAACGCTGGATTTTTCAAATAAATACCTGTTTCTTCACGATACTCGCGAACAACGGAATCTCTTACAGTCTCCCCACGCTCCATTTTCCCGCCTGGTGCAACCCACCAATTCCGGCGAGGTTTTTGGAGTAAGAGTACTTCATTATCTCTAATTAACACACAGTTTGTCACTCTTTGCATGTTTCTTCACCTCAGCTACTTGCAGTAAAATTCCTCACTGCATACTTCTTTCATTATACTATCAAAAACAGTTTGCTACAACGAAGGAGCCAGTCCTCTTTCGCTAAGCATATGCTACTCAGCAATTTTAAAAAAGCTTTCTATAACAAGCTTAGACTTTTAATGAATAGCATGAAAAAATCCCCTTAACGCTTTTTATCGCCAAGGGGATTAAAGTACTTATTTCTTACCGAAATAAGTAACAATCGCAAATCCTAAAACAAAGGTAAGAATTGAACTTATAATTGAAAATCCACCAGTCGGAATCCCAGGGAATACAATTACAATCGAACCGATTACAAGTCCAATAATTGCCGCAAATGTCATACTTTTATAACGATCTAATAAAAAACTAATGCCTTTACTGCTTACAACAAATCCAACCATAACACCAGCACCGATAACCACGATTAAAGGTAAGTTAAGTGTAGTTAAAGCGTTAATTGCTGTTGGATACACACCAATAATTAATAAAATAAACGATCCACTGATTCCAGGAAGCAGCATGGCCATACTAGCCATCCATCCTGCGAAAAATAAACCAATTGCATTTAAAATTGTTAACGTCGTAATTGGATCTGCTGCCTTATCTGGTTTAAAGAAAGCTGTAATCGCAACAAGAATTGCTGCAACTATTAATAAAACGATGTGCTTACCTTTAAACGACGACTTTGCATCAGCTTCCCTCATTAACATCGGTAATATACTAATAATTAAACCGAGGAAGAAAAATTGAGTCGGTTCATAATGATTTGCAAGTAAATATTTAATAACGTGACTTAACGTTAAAAATGCCGCTGCCACACCAGCTGCAAGGGGAATTAAAAATCCTAAATGTTTTTTCCATTCACGACTAAAGAATCCACTAATTGCCGCAAGCAATTGTTCATAAATCCCTAACACAACAGCGATTGTACCGCCGCTCACACCAGGAATTAAATCACTAACGCCCATACAAAATCCACGATATATATTACGCCATTCCATACTGAATAAATTCCTCATTTCTTATAGTGATTTTTTCCGTAAAGTCCAGTATATCAATAAGAAAGCTTATAATCCTTATATTTTTTGACAAAACTTTGACATTTTCACATAAAAAAAGAAGAAAGCTCCTGTCGGTAGCTTTCTTCTCACAAGGTATATTATCCCTTATTTTTCTGATACAGTTTTTAATTCCTCTAATAATTCTTCTACGTAATGTTGTGCACTTTGCGCTGCAATACTACCGTCACCTGTTGCAGTTACAATTTGACGAAGCATTTTTTCACGAACATCACCAGCTGCGAAAATACCAGGGATTTTCGTTTCCATACGCTCGTTCGTTTCAAGGTAACCATTTTCATTTGTAATACCTAGTTCAACAAATGGTTTTGATAAAGGTAACATACCGATGTATACGAATACGCCGTCAGTTTTGACTTCTTTCTCTTCTCCACTATTTACATCCACAAGTGTTACACTTCCTACTTTACCACTTGCTTCGTTGATTTCTTTTATAGTGTGATTCCAAATGAAATCTACTTTTTCGTTTTGGAAAGCACGGTCTTGTAAAATTTTCTGTGCACGAAGCGTGTCACGACGGTGAACGATCGTTACTTTTGATGCGAAGCGTGTTAAGAACACACCCTCTTCAACAGCAGAATCTCCGCCACCAATTACGATAAGCTCTTTTCCTTTAAAGAATGCTCCGTCACATACTGCACAATATGATACACCGCGGCCGCCAAGTTCTGTTTCACCCGGTACACCAATTTTTTTATACTCTGCACCGCTTGCAACGATAATTGCACGTGCTTTATATTCTTTTTTACCAGCAATAATTGTTTTGTATTCTTTACCATCGATGACTTCTTTCACATCACCGTATGCATATTCAGCACCAAATTTCTTCGCATGCTCAAACATTTTATTTGATAAATCTGGCCCTAAAATAGACTCATAACCTGGGTAGTTTTCTACATCTTCCGTGTTTGCCATTTGGCCACCTGGAATACCACGCTCAAGCATTAATGTGCTTAAATTTGCACGAGATGTATATACTGCAGCTGTCATACCAGCTGGTCCTGCACCAATAATAACGACATCATAAATTTTTTCTTCTGACACACTATTCACTCCTATCCATTCCTACACAATTAAGTTACCCTCATTATACTGTTAGCATCATTTTTTTCCCAATGATTTGCTTATCTTATGTGTGCGTACGCTTAACAGCTTGCACATACTTTCGGACAGTCGCTACAGATACATTATATACATCTCCAAGCTCCGACTGTGTCATTTTATTTCCTTGTTCGCCGCGTACAATGTATTCAATCGCAGCTGACCAGCCGTACACATTTGTAAATATGTCTCCAGATGTATATAAACGTATGAACGTACAAAACCAAAAGTGTAAACACTCTTCAATTAATTCATCATCTTTTTTCGTATAATTATATAATGCATCCGCAATTCTCGCGCACTGCTCAAATTGCTGTAAATCAGCTGGAATACTCTTATGACTATTAAGTAAAAAGAAGTACTTTGCAAGTTGCGATACGATGGGAACACCATTCTTCGCTTGCGTTATATCAAAGAAGAATCCAACCTTCTCCGGCGTTGACAATTCATTCATTAAATATAAAGCTAGCATTTGTTCTTCTAGCGTCGCACTTTGCTGAAATGATTTTCGTAATTCTTCAAATAACACGTTTTGTCCTTCATCTGCTAAATTCAGCGCATTCCACGGTTCTTTTCCCTTTTTATCAGGATGTAATTCCACGACATATTGCCACATTTTTTCAGCTAGTTGCTGATCTTTCACCATATACGCAGAATATGCAAACCAATAATAAAAACTAACGTCTCCCTCATATCCTTGACGCTTTAATAGTTTGAACCACTTATATGCATGCTCGAAATAACCAATTGTTGCGAGTGTAGTTCCCAGTTTCAAACGATGTTCAAATGAAATCGGATATACCGAAACTAGCTGTCCCGCTAATGCCTCTACTTGTTTATGCTCTCCAATTGAATATAGAAAAATAAGCGTATTACAAAGCGCATGTATATTACCAGGGTTTTTCTCTAAAATCATTTCTGTTAACTTCAGTGCTTTGTCTACATTACCAGATTGAAAATGTGCAATGGCTAAATTATTATGACCTGACCAAAATTCCGGATAATCTTTCGTAACAATTTCTAATGTAGCAATTGCTTCTTCCAATTGTCCATTACGAATATAGCGATTCGCTTCTTCCTGCATAACAATTAAATCATCTTCATCTTCAATCTCTTCCGCACCCATTGCTTCTTCTTCCATAATCTCAAGAAGTTCTAATGTATCTTCTACGAATTCCTTCTCTTTTGCAACTTCTAAATAACGATCTGCATATTTCTTCGCCTGTTGAAATAACCCCATATATGCATAATTATTTGCAATAAAATAATAGCACTGTTCAAGTTCTGGATTAGATCTAACTAACTTTAAGAAGATTTGATTCGATTCTTGATATTCACCAGCCTCAGATAATACTGATGCTAATTGACATAAAATAAACGGCTCCTTCTCACTTTGTGCCGCTCTTCGAAAATATTTAATTGCATCTTGCAATTTTTGTCCTTTGTAAGCTCTCATCCCTTTTTTATAAAAGAAGTCCGCTAATTGATTAAAAGAGATAACTTGTCCGTTCTCCTTATATATCCTTTGATTTTTCCCCATATATCCTCCAGTTTTTTGTTTTCTTCGTTCACACATTCTTCTATCTATAAGTATAAACGATTCCGTAAAAAACAAAACAGTATATTATACTCAATTATTTCCTTTTTATTCATAAAAAAAGAGGAGAAATGTTACATTTTCACCATGAACCTTCTCTTGCGGTCATTTGCTCTTTCGTATAAATAATACGCATTGGATTTCCACCTACGAAAGCACCGCTCGGTACATCTCTATGAACAAGTGTGCCAGCTGAGACAGTCGCACCGTCTCCAATTTTCACACCTGGTAATATTGTTACATTCGCTCCAATCATTACTTCATTTCCAATGACGATTTCGCCAAGTCGATATTCACGAATTAAATATTCATGTGCTAAAAGCGTTGTGTTATAGCCAATAATCGAATTCTCTCCCACAGTTATCTTTTCTGGGAACATAATATCCGGCATTACCATAAGCGCAAATGATGTTTTCTTTCCTACTTTCATCCGTAAAAAAGTGCGGTACAACCAATTTTTGACGGATAAAAATGGTGTGTAACGCGCAATTTGGATAATAATAAAGTTTTTCATTACCTTCCAAAAAGACACTGTTTTATATACATTCCATAACGAATTTTCTCCTGAAACAGGATAGCGCGTTGTCCGTCGCACTTAGCTCGCTCCTCTACTAACTTACTTGGACCTTTATGAACGGTTCATATTAGACAAAATCGGTAGCAAATCACTCATTTTATCTAGCATAAAGTCCGGCTTATAAGCCTCTAAATACGCTCTACCTTTCAACGTCCATGAAACCGCAGCTGTTTTCGTCCCCGCATTTTGACCACCGACAATATCATGATGATTATCCCCAACCATCAATGCCTCTTCTGGTTTTGCATCTAATAATTCAAGCGCTTTTTGAAGTGGCTCCGGATGTGGTTTCACATGCTCTACATCATCAATTGTCACGACAACATCAAAAAATTCATCAAGCTTTGACAACTGTAATCCCATCTCAACGGTTTGTCTCGCTTTCGTTGTAACAATACCAACTTTATAACCTTGCTTCTTCAACTCTCGAACTGTTTCATATACAGTTTCATATTCTTCTACTAATTCATCATGATGATCATGGTTAAATTTGCGATAGCTAGTAATCATCTCTTCAACCTTACTTTCATCAATCTTGCTGAAAGTATCATGCAAAGATGGACCGATAAATGGCAACACATCTTCACGCTTATATTGATTTGGATAATATGTATTTAAAGTATGTAAAAACGAAGAAATAATAAGTTCATTTGTATTAATTAAAGTTCCATCTAAATCAAATAACACGGTATTTATTCTCATCGCCTTAGTCCTTTCGCCTTCCTGAATATGAAAGAAGCAGCATCTTATAATAAGATGCTACTTGTCTCTAATTTTCTAAATATCTTTTATCAGCTTGCCCCATTTTTCGTCTCACAATAATGAAAATAATAGAAATAACAACAAGTCCAATTGACATTACTTGTGCAATACGAAGTGGTCCTAGCATTAAACTATCTGTACGTAAGCCTTCTACGAAGAAGCGTCCTACTGAATACCAAATTAAATATGTGAAGAATAACTCCCCGCGACGTAAATTCACTTTTCTTAATGCAAGTAGTAAAATTACACCTGCAAAATTCCATAATGATTCATATAAAAACGTCGGATGATAGTACACACCCTCAATATACATTTGATTAATAATGAAGTCTGGTAAATGAAGACCTTCTAAAAACTGTCTCGTTACTTCATCACCATGCGCCTCTTGGTTCATAAAGTTTCCCCATCGGCCAATTGCTTGTCCTAGTAAAATACTTGGTGCAGCAATATCAGCCAACTTCCAGAAGGAAACCCCGCGTCGCTTCGCAAAAAGAATTCCGGTAATAACAGCTCCGATTAAACCACCATGAATCGCCAAACCACCTTGACGAATATTAATAATTTGACTCGGATTTTGTGCGTAATATTCCCATTCAAAAATAACATAGTACATTCTCGCAAAAAGAATAGCGATCGGTACTGCAATTAATACAAGGTCAACAAATGTATCTTTTGGAATACCTAGCCTTTCTCCCTCGCGAGTTGCCAGCCAAAGACCTAATAGCACACCTGTACCGATAATAATCCCGTACCAATACACAGGAAACGGCCCAAGTTGGATAGCTACACGGTCAAGCTGTGGTACAGAAGCTAACAGCATATGTATATGACCTCCCTCTCCAAAGTTTACTCCTGATTTCCTAACTCAATTGCACTCATTAATCGTTCAGAGAACTGCTGTGCTGCATTGACTCCCATACGTTTCAAACGGAAGTTCATCGCTGCTACTTCAATAATAACAGCCAAGTTTCGACCAGGACGAACTGGAAGTGTAATCTTCGTAAGTTCTGTATCAATAATCTTCATCTTCTCTTCATCAAGACCTAAGCGATCGTAATTTTTCTTTTGATCCCAAATTTCAAGATTAATAACAAGTGTAATACGCTTATAATTTCGCACTGCCCCTGCACCGAATAACGTCATAACGTTAATAATGCCTAGACCACGAATTTCTAATAAATGCTCAATTAAATCTGGTGAACTTCCGACTAACATGTCTTCATCTTCTTGACGAATTTCTACACTATCATCCGCAACAAGACGGTGACCACGCTTTACAAGCTCAAGAGCTGTCTCACTTTTACCAACACCACTTTGACCTGTAATTAAAACACCAACGCCGTAAATATCTACTAACACACCATGAACAGCTGTTGTTGGTGCTAACTTACCTTCTAAATAGTTTGTTAAACGACTTGATAATCTCGTTGTCGTTTGAGAAGAACGTAATAAAGGCATACCTGATTCACGTGATGCTTGTAATAACTCATCTGGTACATCTTGATTGCGAGTTACAATAATACATGGCGTCTCCTCAGTACAAAGCGCTTTCATTCTCTCTTGTTTTTGCTCTGACGTTAACGTGTCAAAGAAAGTAAGCTCCGTTTTACCAAGAAGCTGCACACGATCTGCTGGATAGTATGTAAAAAATCCTGCCATTTCAATTCCAGGTCGTGATAAATCACTTGTATCAATTGGACGATGAATACCTTCTTCACCACTGATTAACTCCAATTGAAATTGTTCAATTAAATCTTTTGTCCTTACTTTCGGCATATGTATAAACCTCCACTCCGCTGCGGGTTCAGTCTCGTTTGATGTAAAATTCCATTCTATCGGATATTGTACCATTTTTTTCTGGAAACAAGAAATACGGTTTCTAATAAATAGAAAAAAACATTTCATACGAATAATGAAATGTTTTTCTTTTTGTCACTTTCTCTTTTTTTCATATAGAGGCTCAACAATTGCCTTTTCAATTATCATATTAAAAATTGAAATACAAATTGCTGCAACAATCGCTACACCAAATCCTGATATATTAAAAGCATCTCCTAATAATGAATCTGCTATTTTTAACGTAATCGCATTAATAACAATTAAGAAGAAGCCGAAAGTTACAACAGTAATTGGTAGCGTAATTAAAATTAAAAACGGCTTTACGAACACATTTAAAACCGCCAATATAATACTCGCAATAATTGCAGTTTGTATATTTGCTACGTAAAATGCATCTGGTGCAATCCCTTTTAAAAGTCCCGATACAGCGATTAACACAACGCTATTTACAAGAAGTGATACAATCCATCTCATTTCGTTACACATCCTTTTAAACATATATATTTCATCATACGCTAATAGATAAGAAACGCAAGTATGATACGAACACTTATATCAACTTATTCTATCTTTCATGCTTGTATACCTACTAACATTTCTTAGTAAAATAAGGGCCGCACCATCTATGTTCATGAGTTTTTACAAAAGTCCAATTGAACTCTTTATCTACAATATAGATATCACCCTTATACATATCATCCGTCTCACACAATATATCATCCATATGTAACAAACTCGCATCCTTTATTAACAGTACCTCATCACAGTGTTGATAGAAAATGTAGCAATCCTTTTTCACTTCATTATGAAACGCGTTCTTTGCTTCTTTCCCCTCTAAACACTTCTTTTTCTCATAACTAAATATGTGCCAAAGATACCCACATCCATACTTATCTCCATAAAGAAAAATGTCTTCTTTTTCTTCATCACTTAAATGATTTGCAAAGTGATCCTCCCAGAGCTTTCGAAAATATACACCCCAACTTTGAAACTCTCTTACCTTCATATTTTTCTTCCTTAACACCTCTAAAAACTCCATCTTCTCCCCCTATACAATAAAAACCGAGCGTCATTTCCACCCGGTTTTCATCAATAAACTTATTGCGATAACTCTACTTCTTTTATTTTCTCTTTCATTCTTGCTTTATCACGATTTAAAATCTCTTTTAAATATTTACCTGTGTACGAGCGCTCTTCTTTCACTACTTGCTCTGGCGTTCCGGAAGCAACGATTTGTCCACCTTTATCTCCACCCTCTGGTCCAAGGTCAACTATATAATCAGCTGTTTTTATCACATCTAAATTATGTTCAATTACAAGTACCGTCTCACCGCTCTCAACAAGACGTTGCAACACTTCTAGAAGACGTGCAATATCATGCGCATGCAAACCAGTCGTTGGTTCATCTAAAATGTATAACGTACGTCCTGTAGAACGACGATGTAATTCAGAAGCTAATTTCACACGCTGTGCTTCCCCACCAGATAATGTTGTTGCTGGTTGACCTAATTTCATATAACCAAGCCCAACGTCTACAAGCGTTTGAAGTTTACGCTTAATTTTTGGGATATTAGCGAAGAACTCTACTCCATCTTCAATTGTCATCCCTAACACTTCAGAAATATTCTTATCTTTATACTTCACTTCTAACGTTTCGCGGTTATAACGTTTACCATGACAAACTTCACATGGAACGTATACGTCTGGTAAGAAGTGCATTTCGATTTTAATAATTCCATCACCACGGCACGCTTCACAACGGCCACCTTTTACGTTAAAGCTGAAACGTCCTTTTTGATATCCGCGCACTTTCGCTTCATTCGTTTGTGCAAACACATCACGAATATCATCAAATACACCTGTGTACGTCGCTGGATTAGAACGTGGTGTACGACCGATTGGTGATTGGTCAATATCAATTACTTTATCTAAATGTTCAAGACCTTTAATTTCTTTATGCGTACCCGGCTTCGCTTTCGCTTTATATAACTTTTGCGCTAACGATTTATATAGTACTTCATTAATCATCGTACTTTTACCTGATCCAGATACACCTGTTACCGCTACAAACGTACCAAGCGGGAATGACATCTTCGCATTCTTTAAGTTATTCTCTTTTGCGCCGACAATTTCCACTTTCCTTCCGTCACCTTTACGTCTTTCAAGTGGAACAGGAATAAACTCTTTACCGCTTAAATACTTCCCTGTTAATGAATTATCATCTTGCATCACTTCAGCCGGTGTACCTGCTGATACGACTTGTCCACCGTGAATACCTGCACCAGGCCCTATATCAAGTAAATAGTCAGCAGCCATCATCGTATCTTCATCATGTTCAACAACAATTAACGTATTACCTAAATCGCGCATTTCTTGCAATGTACGAATAAGACGATCGTTATCACGCTGGTGTAAACCAATTGAAGGTTCATCAAGAATATAAAGTACGCCAGTTAGACGAGAACCAATTTGCGTCGCTAAACGAATACGCTGTGCCTCACCACCTGATAAAGTTCCTGCGGCACGACTTAACGTTAAATAATCTAAACCAACGTTCACTAAGAACCCAACGCGCTCCTGAATTTCTCTTAAAATTAAATGAGCTATTTTTTGTTGCTTCTCCGTTAGCTCTACATTCGAGAAGAATTCTTGTACTTCTTGAACTGAATACTTCGTTACGTCAGCAATCGTTTTATTGCCAACAAATACAGCTAAGCTCTCAGGCTTTAAGCGTCCACCTTTACACTTCGGACAAGCTTGTTCTGCCATATACTTTTCCATTTGCTCACGAATGTAATCGGAGCTCGTTTCACGATAACGACGTTCAATGTTTGGAATAACACCTTCAAATAAAATCTCATTTTCCTTTACTTGACCAAATTCATTTACATAGCGGAAATAAACCTTCTCTTCCCCGCTTCCGTACAACACTTTATCAAATAAATCTTTCGGTATATTTTTCACAGGCACATCCATATCAACGCCGTAGTGATTACATACAGATTGTAAAAGTTGTGGATAGTATTGTGAACTTGTCGGTTCCCAAGGTGCAATTGCATGTTCATTTAATGATAAATCCCAGTTCGGGATAACAAGCTCTAAATCTACCTCTAGCTTTGAACCAAGTCCATCACAAGAAGGACATGCTCCGAACGGACTGTTGAATGAGAACATACGCGGCTCTAATTCTCCGATTGAAAAACCACAATGCGGACAAGCATGATGTTCACTAAATAGAAGTTCCTCTTCTCCCATTACATCAATTAACACTCGGCCTCCGCCAAGCTTTAATGCACTTTCAAGTGAATCAGCAAGACGGCTTGCGATTCCTTCTTTTACAACAATACGGTCAATTACAACTTCAATGGAATGCTTCTTATTTTTATCTAACGTAATATCTTCAGATACATCAAGCATTTCACCATCAACACGTACACGAACATATCCTTGCTTCTTAATATCTTCAAGTACTTTCACATGTGCACCTTTACGCCCAGACACGATAGGAGCTAACACTTGTAATTTCGTACGTTCAGGATATTCAAGAACACGGTCTACCATCTGCTCTACTGTTTGTGATGTAATTTCAATCCCATGATTTGGACAAATTGGCGTACCAATTCGCGCAAATAATAAACGTAAATAATCATAAATCTCCGTTACCGTTCCGACAGTTGAACGTGGATTACGACTCGTTGTTTTTTGATCGATTGAAATCGCTGGTGACAATCCTTCAATCGTGTCCACATCCGGCTTATCCATTTGTCCTAAAAACTGGCGCGCATACGCAGATAATGATTCTACGTATCTGCGCTGCCCTTCTGCATAAATCGTATCAAACGCTAATGATGATTTCCCCGAACCAGACAATCCCGTTACAACGACAAGCTGATTTCTCGGAATGGTTACATCAATATTTTTTAAGTTATGTGCTCTAGCACCTTTTACAACGATAAAATCCTTGCTCTTACTCACTCTTTTCACCCTTCCGCTTTTAATTCTAATAGTAAATCTCTTAGTTCAGCTGCACGCTCGAAGTCTAACGCTTTTGCTGCTTCTTTCATCTCTGCTTCCATCTTCGCAATTGTCTTTTCGCGCTCTTTTTTCGTCATCTTCTTAGCTGGTGCTGCTTCGTATGTTTCTGTCTCTTCAGCAGCTGTCGTTGCACGGATAACATCACGAACGCCTTTTTGAATCGTTTTCGGCGTAATACCATGCTCTTCATTGTAAGCTTCTTGTATACTACGACGACGCTTCGTTTCTTCAATCGCAATCCCCATAGATTTCGTGATACGATCTGCATACATAATAACGCGGCCGTTTTCATTACGCGCGGCACGACCAATTGTTTGAATTAATGAACGTTCTGAACGCAAAAATCCTTCCTTATCAGCATCTAAAATAGCTACAAGTGATACTTCCGGAATATCTAATCCTTCTCGCAATAAGTTAATACCGACAAGTACATCAAATTTACCGAGGCGAAGATCACGGATAATTTCAATACGTTCTAACGTTTTAATTTCAGAGTGAAGATAGTTAACTTTAATTCCTACATCTTTTAAGTAATCCGTTAAATCCTCTGACATTTTCTTCGTTAAAGTCGTAATTAATACACGTTCATTTTTTGCAATGCGATCTTGAATCTCTCCTAATAAATCGTCAATTTGCCCTTCAATTGGTCGTATATCAATTGGCGGATCTAAAAGTCCTGTTGGACGAATAATTTGTTCTATTACTTCTGGTGACTGCTCTAACTCGTACGGTCCTGGCGTTGCCGAAACGTAAATAACTTGATTCGTTTTCTCTTCAAACTCATCAAACATAAGCGGTCTATTATCTAAAGCCGATGGCAGACGGAATCCATGATCCACAAGCACTTGTTTACGTGCTTGGTCACCGTTATACATCGCTCTTACTTGCGGTACTGATACGTGCGACTCATCCATAACGATTAAGAAATCTTCTGGGAAATAGTCTAATAACGTATATGGCGTTGCACCCGCCGGACGAAGCGTTAAATGACGGGAGTAGTTTTCAATACCTGAACAAAAGCCCATCTCGCGCATCATTTCTAAATCATAACGTGTACGCTGCTCTATACGCTGCGCTTCTAACAACTTACCGTTATCATTTAACTCCTTTAAACGCTCTTCTAATTCTTTTTCGATATTTTCAATAGCGACCTTCATTTTCTCTTCACGTGTAACGAAGTGAGATGCTGGGAAGATTGCTACATGATCACGTTCTGCTAATACTTCACCTGTTAACGCATTTACTTCACGAATACGATCAATTTCATCGCCGAAAAATTCAATCCGAATACAATGCTCATCAAGTGATGCTGGGAAGATTTCAACTACATCTCCGCGCACACGGAATGTACCACGCTTGAAATCAATATCATTACGTCCATACTGTACATCAACAAGTTCACGAAGCAATTGATTGCGGTCTTTTTCCATACCAACTCGAAGCGAAACAACTAGCTCGCGGTATTCTTCTGGAGAACCTAAGCCATATATACACGAAACACTCGCAACGATAATTACATCGTCCCGTTCAAATAATGCAGACGTTGCCGAGTGACGCAATTTATCAATTTCATCATTAATCTGCGCATCTTTTTCAATAAACGTATCTGTTTGCGGCACATATGCTTCTGGCTGATAATAATCGTAGTAACTAACAAAATATTCAACTGCATTATTCGGGAAAAAGTCTTTCAACTCACTATATAACTGCCCTGCTAACGTTTTATTATGAGCCATAACAAGTGTTGGCTTTTGCACTTCTTTAATGACATTTGAAATCGTAAATGTCTTACCCGTTCCTGTCGCTCCAAGCAACACTTGCTTTTTCTTTCCACTATTAATTCCCTCTACAAGCTTCTCTATAGCTACCGGCTGATCACCTTGCGGGGAATACGCTGAGACAATTTCAAATTGACGTTCCAAGAAAATCCGACCTCCTCATAAAAATCTGTATTATTATTTTACCACGAATACCTATAAAAAACCTAAAAAAACGAACAGATATTCGGTAAAGTTTTCGACAATATACACATAGAAAAAGGAAGGAGTAAATACCTCCTTCCTCTACTCATTCTATTTTTTAGGTACATATACTAAGTCATATCCATTGCGCCCAGCTTCATTCATACAATCTATTAACCGATAAGTACTTTCTGATTCGCGCTGCTCTTTAACAATACTTTTACAACTATCTTTATATAACCCTTTATCCTTCCCAGCAAATTTGTCTTTTCTATTATCTGACACATAAAATATATCGTTCCCACTATACTCTAACGTTTGAAAAATCGGGTCCCCTTCAAGGGTATACTGTACAATTCTTATTTTATCAACTTCCCTTTGCTCGACATTCAAAACGAACTTTTCAAATTTATCTAGATTGAGAATTCCTGCTCCCTTTACAATGACATCATTCTTCTTATCAATTGTAGTGCTAGATGATGAACATGCTACTAAACTAAAGAGAAATAGACATATAAAACTAGCTCTTTTTCCTACTGTCATCCTCTCCTATACAAACTATTGGTATACTAAAAAAGCTACTTTCCTCTACGAAAGTAGCTTCTTTTTTCCTTTTTCCTTCTTCGGGAAAAAAACATATGAAAATGAAATAACTGTATCCACTAAGAGTATAATCGCCCAAACTTGGCTAACACGACTTGCTTTTTCATTTAAAACAATCCCCGTTTCTAACCAATTATGCCATTGTTCAAACGGGACAAAACCATACAGAAAGAAAAAGAAAATATGCACAACAACAAATAAAACAAGATGTAATACCCAATTTTTTATTTCCTGCTTTGCATAGGCCATGCCTGTTAATTCTACCTGTTCTTCAATAATAGGCGCCGGTTCATTACGCCATTTCGCAACTGATTTTTGTACAAATATATCAAGCTTCTTTAAATCCTTTTTCCCGTAGAAAACTGCATATAATAAAATGATTACAGTAATAATCTGAAAGTTAGAGAACTTTCCTGTTTGATAATAGTCCACTACCCCTAAAGTTAAAATAAATACTTCATTTACGAGGAGTACAATCCCCATAATAAAACTCGCCCTTTTCAAACGGAATCCGTAGCGAAGTAAAAAGAAACCAATAGCTGATAACCAAAATACAATTTCTGCCCCAATTAAAAAATACCAACGATATTCTGCAAGTATACTCATTTACCCTTCTCCTTTTCATCATATATACGAAAAGCTTCATCCATATATAATAAAAGTTCTTCTTCAATTGGATACATGCTCATTTTCTGTGAATCTTCCTTCGATTTTCTAACTTCCCATAACTTATCTAAAAATGCTTCATCACCATTGGCCATTTCTAAACACTTCTGCATTAATCTCTTCGTTGCCCCTTGTACCTCATCATTTGCAGTTTCTTTACCATCTTTCATAAAAGTGCGAAATTGCTTTAATAAATCTACCCATTCTAAAACATTCGGATCTTCTTCACTCATATTTGGCAAATTATGAAGCAATTTTTGTTCTTCCTTTGAAAATACTTCATTTTGAAATATTTCACGTATACGAGACGACTGTTTCGAAAGCTGAATCAGTTCAAACATAACTTTCCAATCAAGTTCTCCCTCTACATCTACCGAATAAACAACTGCTTGTAAAACACGCTCCATTCGATTAAATTTCTTGTGTTCTTCCTGTACAAACCGAAGTTGTTTTTCAAGCGAATTTTTCAAATCCAGCTCACCTTTTACTAACATATTCGCAGCTTCTTTTAATGAAAATCCCATTTCTTTTAAAAATAAAATTTGTTGCAAACGAATAACGTCATTTTCACTATATAACCGATGTCCGCCCTCTGTTTTTCCGCTCGGCTTTAATAAATCTATTTGATCATAATAACGTAGTGTACGTACTGTAACCCCTGTTTCTCTCGTCAATTCTTGTATTGAAATCACTACCATCACCTCTTCCCCCTCATTATAAAAGATGACGTTACGTAACTTTCAAGCGTTTTGTAAAAAAAATACAAAAAACTGTTTATACAAAGTGTATAAACAGCTTTTATGGAAATAACCCCTTTTGTATGGCGCGCCCACAAAATAAAATAAGTGCCCCAACAACAACACTCGTTGCCGTTTTATGATAATGGGCTAATAATAATAAATAATACGATAAACCTACAGTACCAATCATAATGCAAATGCTTGGCACTGGATTACGAGAAAAATTTTGCATTCCCCAAAGAAGCGCAAATATAGCTGTAGCGACACATAACACCGGTAATCCCATCCCAGTTCCCCTTTTTCTATCTATTATTCTTTGTTGCTAACACGCTCGTTGATGCGATACTAATTAATAAATCAAAACCAATCCTTATATATTTAAACGTTTACTCTAATTGAAATCTCTCAAACCTATCGTTCATTTTCTCTCCCCTTACTCCAGCGTAAATATTTCCTCCACCTTCACTCCAAAATACTTGGCGATTTTTAAAGATAACTCTAGACTCGGATTGTAATGATGGTTTTCAATCGCCACTATCGTCTGCCGCGTCACTTGCATCGCCTTTGCCATTTCAACTTGCGTTATATGATTTTGCTTTCTTAACTCTTTTATTTTATTTTTCACACCCATAGGCTCCACCTTCAAAAGTAAAGATATCTTTACTTAAATTATAAATATTTTCCAGTTACAAGTAAAGATATCTTTACAAATTTTAGAAAAACGTTTCACTGAACACCTACTCTAATAAAGTACAAGAGTAATTCAATTTATATCAGCGCAACTTAAATTATATCGGCGATTTCCCAAATATATCAGCGCAACTCCATTTATATCGGCGATTTTTCAAATATATCGACTTACCGACAAATATTGACATCCGTAGCGCTACTATAATCATAAGAAAAAGCTGTCCCCAAATACCTTCGGGAACAGCTTCTTCCTACTACATAAATCCTAACGCATATACAAGAACGTATCCAAGAACCGATAAGCAAACCGAGCCAATCAGCCCCGCCACGAACGCTTTGCTTCCTAACTTACGGAACGTTTTAAACTCTACATTTAAACCAAGTCCTGCCATCGCCATTGCGATTAGCATATAAGCAATGACAACAATGTATCCCGCAACAACTTCTGGAATAATCCCGAGCGAATGCACGGCACTCATCGCTAAAAATCCGAAAATAAACCACGGAATTGGAAGGTCGCGCCACGATCTTTTTTCCTTGCTTCCTTCACTCTTTCCAAACCATAATCCAATTAAAATTGCTACTGGTACGAGCATTGCAACGCGCGTTAGCTTCACGATAACTGCGATGTCTATAGCCGTACTTCCTCCTGGCGCCGCAGCTGCGATAACATGAGCAATTTCATGCAGCGTCGCACCTGAGAATACACCGTAGCCGTACGGCGAGAAGCCAAGCACTGGGTATAATAGCGTATAAATAAGTGTAAATATTGTACCTAAAATTGCAATAATTGCTGCGCCGATTGCCGTTTCTTCGTCCTTCGCTTTCACTTGCGGTGCAATTGCCACCACTGCAGCCGCGCCGCAAATTGCCGTCCCGCACGCTGTTAAAATTCCAAGTTTCTTCTCTACTTTAAATACTTTCGTTAGTCCATATACTACGAAAATCGTAAATGTAATAACAACCGCTGCGATGACCAATACTTTCGGCCCCGCCTTCGCGATATCAACAAGATTTAATCGCATTCCAAGTAAGATGATCCCAAAGCGAAGCAACTTCTTACTCGCAAAATTTGTCCCTGCAATCGCATCATGAGGAACTCCAATTACCGCACGCCAAACCATCCCAATTAGAATAGCAATTACTAATTGTCCCATAATATTTAAAAATGGAAGCTCTGCTAAATATTTCGCCGCAATTGCGATTAATAGTGTAATCCCAATTCCTTGCGAAAATCCAAAGCCCTTCTTCTTTTGTATAACAAGTGTTTGTTCCACTTTGAACCACTCCAATAATCGTATTGGAACATGCATGTTCTATCTACTTACATTATAAGAGAGTTTCTATAATAAGTTTAATATCAATATTAAATCTCTATCATCAGAAATACTTATGATAAGATGAAAGAAAAACGAAAGGAGCTCATTACATGAACGTAGACATTTTAAAAATTTTCGTTACTGTCGTGGAACAAAAACACTTCTCTCGTGCAGCAGAATTATTAAATCTTTCACAGCCTGGCGTAAGTATGCATATTCGCAACTTAGAAAATGAATTTGGCACTACACTTATTCAGCGCTCTCCGAAGCACGTTCAAGTGACAGAGGCTGGAAACATTTTATATATACATGCAAAGCAAATGCTCTCTCTTTACGAAGATGCGAAACAAGAAATTAACGAACTACATAACGTTGTAACAGGAACTCTTCGCATCGGTGCTAGTTTTACAATTGGGGAATACTTACTTCCAAAAATACTGGCTAACTATGCGAATGAAAATCCACACGTCGAAGTTCATACCTTTATCTCAAATACAGAAGACGTTTTGCAAAGTCTTCGCTCGAATCAAATTGATATCGGCTTAGTGGAAGGGCAAGTCGTATACGCCGACGTTGACGTTGAAACATTTATGCAAGATGAAATGAAGCTCGTCGTTCCGCCAAATCATCCACTGCTCCGCACAAATGAAATAAATGAAAACACACTCCAAGATCAAGTATGGGTATTAAGAGAAAGTGGCTCTGGTACACGTGCTTATAGTGACCGTTTTATTCATCAACACCATTTGAAAATGAAACGATTCTTTACATTCAGTAGTATCCAAAGCGTGAAGGAAGCAGTTAGTGCCGGGCTTGGCATCGCTATCCTTTCTGATTGGACTGTACGGAAAGAGCTACTAGCAAAAGAACTATTCCACGTCGAAGTTCCAAATGAACAACTCATCCGTCCATTCTCCATCGTGCGCGGCAAATATTTCATTCCATCTAAAGCCATTCAAGTGTTCTTAAATCATGTACATTCTTTTGCAAAAAAACAGAGTTGACCTTCACATTAGTGTGAAGGTTTACAATACATGTAAAAGGAGTGAAATACATTGCGAATTGGAGAATTATCAAAAGAAACTGGCGTTAGTGAAAGATCACTAAGACATTACGAAGAAAAGGGATTACTCCCTTCTAAGCGCCTTGCAAATGGTTACCGTGATTTTGATGAAAGTGCCATCGAAAAAGTGGAGCTTATTCAAATGTACTTACAAATTGGCTTAAATTTAGAAGAGACGGCAAGGATGCTGTGCTGCCTTGAAATTGAACCGCACCTGTACGACAATCCGTGCAGCAGTATCCTTACGCTTTACGAAGATAAACTCAATGAAGTAACAAAGCAAATCTCATTGCTTTCCAACATCCAAACGAATTTGCAAAAACACGTTTCACTCCTAAAACATGCAAAAGAAAAGGGATGATTACATGTTTGTTATACATGGCAGTTCAAGACAAAACGGAAATACAGAAGCTTTAACACATATGATGATAGAGGACATTGAAACAGAACAAATTTATTTGCGTGATCATACCGTCTATCCTATTACAGACCAACGTCATGATGCAGAAGGATTCCAATCCGTAAATGATGACTATGAGCAGTTAACGAAACGCATGCTAGAACACGACACGATTATCTTTGCTATACCGCTATACTGGTATGGAATGAGTGGACATATGAAAAACTTTGTTGATCGCTGGTCACAAAGCTTGCGCGATACATCCCTTCATTTCAAAGAAAAAATGAAAGGCAAAAAAATGTACGTTGTCATCGTTGGCGGGGACAATCCAAAACTAAAAGCATTACCGCTTATTGCTCAATTCCAATATATCTTTGATTTTGTTGGCTCTTCATTTGAAGGTTATGTTATTGGGGATGCGAATGGACTGGATGAAATTAAAAACGATGCTGAGGCGCTGACAAAAGCACAATTGTATAATGATAAATTCAAAAATAGCGAACAGAAATAAGTTTGACAAACCATTTTGTATGCGCATACAATAAAAGTAATATTATGAAAGGAAGGTACTTTGACCAATGAAGTTCTAATTCTCTTATTTATTTCATCCATCACAAATAGTGAACAAAAAATGATGAAAACTAGCAGGGGATTAGTCTGTCCATTTGTCGATACTTTCTTTCGAAACGATCATGTAAAAAAGTCGTTTATTTATGTACGATTTTTTACATGCAAGGGCGACGTTTATCCTCTCTAGTAAAACTAGGGAGGTTTTTTTATGACTATATTATTCGCAAGTAATATTGAGAAGAGCTTTGGTGATCGCACACTATTTACGTTACCATCACTGGAAATACAAGCACATGACCGTATAGGAATTGTCGGCGTCAACGGAGCTGGTAAATCTACGTTATTACAAATATTAAGTAAAGAAATAGAAGCTGACAATGGCATAGTAACTCATCATAGTTCTATCAGCATCATTCCTCAGCTTAGTGAGGAACTACCGGAAACCGCTTCCTCTCTCTCAAAAGGAAAATGGAGTATTTCAAATGTTACAGATGCAATGAGCGGCGGTGAGCGAATGCGGCTAAAGATTGCCCATGCTCTCGAACAGGATGCAGGCATTTTATTCGCTGATGAACCAACAAGCCACTTAGATATGGTTGGTACAGAGCAATTAGAAAAGGCACTCTTATCTTATAAAGGGGCTCTTGTTTTAATATCACATGATCGTGAATTTCTAGATAATATATGTACTAAAATTATTGAAATTGAAGACGGTACGATTCAAGAGTATAAAGGGAATTATTCCAACTATCGAAAACAAAAAGAACGTGAACGAATACAAAAACAAGCAGAGTATGAGCAATATGTACAAGAAAAAAATCGTTTAGAGCAGTCCATTTTACAAAGAAAGCAACGTGCTTCTAACATGACAAAAATCCCAAAACGGTTCAGCTCATCTGAATCTAAACTGTATAAATTAAGTGGGGCTCACGGCCAAGAACAGGTTAGCAAAGCAGCAAAAGCATTAGAAACACGCCTCGAAAAATTAGAAAAGAAAGAAAAGCCGAAAGATTTTTCTCAAGCTCAGTTTGACGTACAATACCATACACCGATTCATAGTAAAGTGGCAGTACAGTTTAATAAAGCAACAAAGAAAATAGGTGACCGCACACTATTTAAAAATATGAATGGAACGATTGCTCCTGGTGCAAAGCTTGCTGTTTTAGGGGCAAACGGAAGCGGCAAAACAACTTTGTTCAACATGCTTCTCGCAAACGAGCGTGGCATTCAGCTTTCGAAAAGTTGTAAAATTGGATACTTCGAACAAACACTATCTATTTTAAAAACAAATAAAACCATTTTAGAAAACGTTCTAGAAGAAACAAACTATACAGAATCGTTCGTTCGCACAATACTGGCAAGGCTCCTATTCCGCCGTGAAGACGTTCATAAGCCTGTACACGTTCTAAGCGGCGGCGAGCGGATGAAGGTTGCGCTCGCAAAAATATTTTTAGGAAACTATAATATGCTTCTGCTTGATGAACCGACAAACTATCTAGATTTAGCAACGCAAGAAGAATTAGAAAGCATGTTACAAGAATACCCTGGTACAATACTTTTCATTAGCCATGACCGTGCTTTTATTCGCTCTGTTGCAGACCATATTATACAAGTAGATGAGAGTGAGCCAAGAGTATTCCACGGTAATTACGAGCATTACACAAAAAGAACAACCGGGGATTCTGTAAACGTTACTGAACAAGAATTATTACGATTACAAACAAAATTAACAGAAATCATCGGCCGAATTTCCATACCAAATCAGCACGATGACATCACATCTCTCGAACAAGAATACGCAAAATTATTAACTCAAATTCAAAAATGTAAATAAGCGCTCTGATGTCTTCCCTATATATCGACGGGGCCTTCCACATTTCCCAAGAAATATTGAAACTTCGACATACAAAGTAAAAAGCCGTGCATCAGCACGGCTTTTACTTTAAATACGGACAGCAGTCCCGCTCACCGCAACCATTAACATACCTTCGCGAACTACTTCGTAATCCACGTCAATACCAACAATTGCATTTGCATTTTTTTGTCTTGCGAAAGTTTTCATCTCTTCCATTGCGATGTCGCGCGCTTCTTTTAATTTACTTTCATAAGCGCCAGCACGACCGCCGACAACGTCACGAACAGAAGCGAAAAGGTCACGAACGATATTCGCGCCCATAATCGCTTCTCCATTGACAATATCAATATACTCAATAATTTCTTTTCCTTGAATTGTAGACGTTGTTGTTACAATCATACTTTATAGCCTCCCATATGAGATTTTTACCTACTTATGGTGCACTAATTCAGTACAAATTATATTTACGAACTAAACTGAGCTTCGTATAACCTACTGTATCCTCCACCTTGCTCAATTAATTCATTATGTGAACCTTGTTCTGCAATGCCATCTTTATTTACAACGACGATGCGATCTGCATTTTTAATCGTTGCAAGTCTGTGAGCGATAACTAGCGTTGTGCGACCGACAGCTAATTCAGCAAGCGATTTTTGAATCGCAAGTTCTGTCTCTGTATCTAGTGCAGAAGTTGCTTCATCCAATATTAAAATTGGTGGGTTTTTCAAGAACATACGAGCAATAGCTAGACGCTGCTTTTGTCCACCTGAAAGTTTCACGCCGCGCTCACCGATAACAGTATCTAAACCTTCCGGCTGTGAGTAAATTAAATCTTCTAACTGCGCACGTTTTACTGCCTGCCAAATTTCAGGCTCTGATGCCTTTAAATTTCCGTAAGCGATATTTTCACGAATTGTTCCTGAAAATAAGAACACGTCTTGCTGCACAATTCCAATTTGCTTACGAAGTGAAGATAATGTCATATCTTTCGTATCAATCCCATCAATTTGAATTGATCCAGATGATTGCTCATAAAAACGTGGTAATAGGCTACATAACGTCGTTTTCCCAGCTCCTGATGGTCCAACGAACGCAACCGTTTCACCTGCATGTATTTTCAAACTAATGTCATTTAAAATTGGTTCTTTATTTTCATATCCGAACGTAATGTTGTTATATTGAATATCACCATGTACATGTTTAACTTCCATTGCATCTTTAGAGTCTACAATGTCAGGCTCTGTTTCAAGAAGCTCTACATACCTTTTAAAACCAGCGATTCCCTTCGGATAGCTTTCGATTACCGCGTTAATTTTTTCAATTGGGCGGAAGAAAATATTCGTTAATAGAACGAATCCGATAAATCCACCGTACGTTAATTCTCCTTGCAGAACAAACCATGTACCGCATATTAAGACGAAGAGCGTTACGAGCCGCATGAGCATATAACTAATCGATGAATTTAACGCCATAATTTTATACGCCATTAATTTCGTTGTACGGAAACGAGCGTTGTTGACAGCAAATTGCTCTTTCTCAAACTTTTCATTTCCGAATGCTTGTACAACACGAATTCCCCCAACATTGTTCTCAATGCATGCATTAAAATCAGCAACGTCTGAGAATAAACGTCTAAATGTACCTGTCATTTTTTTATTGAAGTAAAGTGCTAACCATAATAGGAATGGAATGACGAAGAACGTTAATAACGCTAACTTCCAGTTAATCATCATCATAAATGAAAATGCCCCAACTAAAGTCATTACGGCGATAAATAAATCTTCCGGTCCATGGTGAGCAATTTCCCCAATTTCCATTAAATCGTTTGTAAGGCGGGAAATTAAATGACCTGTTTTATTATTGTCAAAAAATCTGAATGATAGCTTTTGAATATGATCAAATAATTTCTGCCTCATATCTGTTTCAATGTTAACACCAAGCATATGTCCCCAATATGTAACGACATATTGTAAGCCTGCATTTAACATATAAACTGCGAGTAAACCGAAACAAGCCCATAAAATAAGCGTCCAGTTTTGCCCTGGCAATAACTTATCAATAAATTGATTTACGATAAGCGGGAAGCCGAGTTCTAATAATCCTGCGACAACCGCACAAGAAAAGTCGAGTATAAATAAACCTTTATACGGTTTATAGTACGAGAAAAATTTACGCAGCATATCTTACCTCCATTTTCCAAAATTAAAAAGACTCCCTAAATGATAACCATTATCAAATAATTATTCAAGTTATCCGTCTATGAAACTGAAAATAAGCTTTGCGATAGTTGTCGTTTTTTGCTGGAAAGTCGATATATTCGAATAGTCGCCGATATATTTCGAGTTGCGCTGATATATTTGCAAAATCGCCGATATATTTCAAGTTGCGCTGATATATTCGGATAATCGCCGATATAAATTTCATTTACTAACTATCCTCCCCCCAAAAAACAAAAAAGGTACCACCACAAGGTGATACCTTTCCTTCTATTACATCGCTTCCGAATCCCACTCGTGCTCCTGCTCAACGAATACAATACCTAATTCGTGATGCCCACCAGCATATAATGCAGTTTGTGCAAGACGAAGCTCACCATTTGTATCTAATACTTCTAATTTACAAAATGCTCCTGTCGTCTTCGTTTGAAGCGCATCATAAAATTCCTCAGCGCTTTTTGGAATAACTCCATTTACTCTCGTAATAATTTCTCCAGGTAGTAATTTCAGCTCTGCTCCAATTGTATTTGGAATTGTATCTAGTACAACGAGCCCATCATTGCGTGCAGCAAAATATGCTGGTCTTGTTTCATCGGCAATTTTCTCTTGCATCGAGATTGTGAAACGCCCAAGCATTGCGACTCCCATCGCGATAATTGCAAGTACGTGCCACCAATAACTTGCGATTCCTAAAATGAGCACAAGTCCTGCTAATCCATAAACACGTCTTCCTGTAAATAATAAAGCTTCCGTCGGCTCATAACTTTTAATCTTTCTCATAAATCCAATTAAAAATGGAACGAGGAATAGAGAATATGTATTTGAACCGATTGAAACGACAGGCCACCATGAAATAAACTGCGTTACCGCATCACCCGGTACAAGAATAAAAATAGGAACGATCCATAAACGCTTTGATTCGTGTAAACCAATCTTTAATCCACGCTTCCCCTTCCTAATCCTCGGCGTCGAATATCCTACTGCGTTTTTAGAAATCAATAAGCCTTCTACAATAAGCATAACGCCTAGTAAAATAACAAGGGATACAATGGTACTCTCTTCACCTTCTCGAAGCTGTAAAAAGGAAACTGGTAGCTTAGAAGATAATAGAACACATACAATCGCAATGCTAAATGTATAAGCCGCCGATAAATATCGATACATAGCCGTTAATCCAAATAGTAACGTCCAAATTAAAATGGCCCATAAGCTCGCTTTAGAAACAACAAGTCCAAGCCCAATCGTAACAATAGATACTACTAATCCGTATCCAATCCCTGCAAATAGAGAGGTTCGCAGTTCAAACCAAATATCATAAACTTTAAAAGAAAAATCTTTTCGTTCTCTTAACATACGTAAGTATCCAACGAAGATACTACTTATTACAAATATATAGACAGCAGGGTGTAAGAAAAAACGTCCAACTGCCCGCATTATTTCAAAAATCCACGCCTCCATGAACTCATTCACCACCATTTATATCATTCTTTCTTTTTATATTATCATAACTAAACAAACGTTTGTTTAACACAAAAAAATACAGGCAGCAAACTGCCTGTATTTCTTCTTATTTTGCCATTAATTTTAATGCTGACTGTAATTGTAGATCATTTTCTCCAGAACGAATTTTTTCGATAATTTTAGTTTGAATCGCTTCAGCTGTCTTTTTATCAAGCTGTCCTGTCGCTTCCATCTCATTTGCATTTTGGAATGCTTTCAGAGCCGATTCTGTCTCTTTACTAAAGTATCCATCTTCACGACCTGGTACATACCCTAAGCTCTTAAGCATTTCTTGAGCATGTTTTACTTGTACATCATTTGAATTGTATGAAAGTGTTTTTTCAATTTGAATTGGTGTCGCATGATAATAATTTGGTTGCTTCACTTCTACTGTTGGCGCGATTCCTTTTTTATGAATCCAGTTCCCATCCGGTGTTAACCATTTAAACATCGTTAATTTAATGTTGCTGCCGTCTTTAAATGGAACAGCTTGCTGGACAGTACCTTTACCAAATGTCTTTTCACCAATTAAATCGTATCCTTCTCCTTCTTTTAGCGCACCCGCTAAAATCTCTGAAGCAGAAGCACTTCCATTATCAATTAATACTGAAATTGGATATGGTTTTCTCTCTTTCAGTTCCGTAGAGAATTTCTTCTTCTCACCATTTCGCTGCTCTACTTGTAGCATCGGCTTTTTATTCGTCATAATTTCCCCTAGTATATCTTCTACACTATTTAAATAGCCACCAGGATTACCACGCACGTCAATAACTAAGCCTTTTATATTTTTCTTCTCTAACTCTTTTAACTGATCCTTAAATTCTTTCGCTGTATTTTCAGCAAAAGAAGTGATTTGCATATAACCGATATCTTTTCCACTCTCTTGCTTCACAGAACTAAATACTGTAAAGATTGGAATCTTTTCACGCTTAATTTTAAATACGATCGGATCAGTTACTCCCGCACGTTTAATTTCAATTGCGACAGTCGTTCCCTTTTTACCACGAATTTTTAATACTGCTTCTTCACGTGATAAGTCTTTCACACTGTTTCCATCTACAGATAAAATTTGGTCATTCGGTTTAATTCCTATCTTTTCTGCTGGTGAACCTTTAATTGGCGATACGATAATAAGCTTACCGTCCGTCTTGTTCACCTCAGCCCCAATCCCCTCTAATTCGGGATCAAGCGATTCACTAAACTGTTTGGCTGTTTCTTTATCCATATACGTGGAATAAGGGTCCTTCAGCGTAGACAACATACCTTGTATTGCACCTTCAACTAACTTTTCATCTTTCACGTCTTCCACATAACGTGAATCAATTAGTGCATACGCCTCATTAATTTTTGCCAAATTCCCTTGCGCAGTGCTAGCATTCCCACTCGAAATTGTTTGCGTTACTTCTGATGGGTTAACCCCAAATACAGACATGCCTGCAAACATTCCGCCAGCACCAATTAAAAATGCAACAACCATTCCAATAATTGCAACTCTACGTTTCAATGCGGAATTCCCCTTTCCAAAACACACAGGTGGTGTAGCAAAAGGCATCACACAGTGTGTGATGCCTTTACCTATTTCTACTATATGATAAGCTTGTACGAATTATGTTTGCAACTTTTTATACTTTTAAGAAGCGACGAATTGACATTACACTTCCCCACATACCGATTAAAGCACCGATTAACACTAGTAAACCAGCTAATTGGAATACGAACGGACTGTATGGTAGAAGCTCGAAAATTGTTCCGCCAAGTTTTTCGTTAAACACACCTTGCAACGAATTATACGTAATTAGAATTAGGCCAATTGGAATAATTGATCCTAATACTCCTAAGAATAATCCCTCTAGCAAGAATGGCCAACGAATAAACCAGTTTGTTGCACCAACAAGTTTCATAATTTCAATTTCTGTACTACGAGCATAAATTGTAATTTTAATTGTATTAGAGATTAAGAACATCGCTGTGAATAAAAGACCAGCAATTAACGCAATCCCAATGTTACGACCAGTTTTTACAGTATCAAATAATCGTTCAACTTGCCCTTTTCCGTACTGAACATTACTAACAAACTGCATTTTTTCAACTTTCTTCGCGATTGTCGCTGTATCGGTTGGTTCTTTTGCTTTTACAATGAATACGTTTTTAAGTGGGTTATCTTGTTCAAATAACTCAAACGTTTTTCCACTATCACCTAAGCTTTTAATTAAACGTTTTAACTCTTCTTCTTTAGAAGAATATTTAATAGAATCTACTTTTGCAATCTTACTCATATCTTCTTCTAATTTCTTTTGATCCGCTTCTTTTGCAGCTGGATCAATGTGTACACGAATCTCTACATCTTGCTCTACTTTCGTCGCAAAATGGTTCATATTCATAATCGCTGTTAAAAAGACACCTACAAGTAATAATGTAACTGTTACTGCACTAACAGAAGCAAATGTCATCCATCCGTTACGTGATAGATTCTTTACACCTTCTCGCAAATGTCGACTAAGGGTCTTAGCCTTCATATCCGTATCCTCCCTCAATCTCATCTCGAACAATTTTTCCGCCTTCAATCGCGATTACACGATGACGGATTGTATTTACGATATCTGCATTATGCGTCGCCATAACGATCGTTGTGCCGCGCTCATTAATGCGAGTAAAAATATTCATAATATCAAGAGCTGTTTCAATATCTAAGTTACCTGTTGGCTCATCGGCAATTACAACCTTTGGTCTATTTACAATTGCTCTTGCAATAGCCACACGTTGTTGCTCCCCACCTGAAAGCTCACTTGGAAGTGCGTCTGCACGATCTTCAAGGCCTACAAGACCTAGAACTTCTGTTACACGCTCACGAATTGCATCCGGTTCTTCTTCAATTACTTCTAAAGCAAACGAAACATTCTCATATACCGTTAATTTAGGCAGCAATTTGAAATCTTGGAAAATTACACCTAATTGACGACGAAAATACGGAACGTCTCTTTCTGCCAATGTTTCGATAGTAAGTCCATTTACATTAATAGATCCTGTAGATGGTTTCTCTTCACGATACATCATTTTAATAAATGTAGATTTCCCGGCTCCACTCGGTCCAACTACGTATACGAATTCACCTTGTTTAATGTTAACTGTAAGACCAGCAATGGCTTTCATACCATTCGGGTACTCCTTATAAACATTCGTCATTTTTATCATTATTTATCACCCAATACTTAATGATTTTTTTCGAAATACTTTTCTGTACATCTGAAAATAAAAGACATCCTTCATTTTCATTTAGTCATCCTTGTTGAAGGTAGTTTACTTATGCTTTCTCATAAGCAATACCACTCTATGTAATATATTTCAGCAAAATTCTACAAACCCCATTGTAACATCAAACGGTTTCCAATTTGGATACATTTTTGTTACAGTTATGTTACATACCAGAAAAAAGGAAAACGAGCTGACTATATTATCAACTCGCCCATTTCACCTTTTTATTTATGTTCAGCTAACCATGCAGATACTTTTTTCGCATCTTCACCTTGAATAAGTCCTGGTGACATTGAACCACGGCCTTTTTTAATAATCTCTTCGATATCTGCAGCGTCGTACTTACCGCCTACTTTTCTTAAATCAGGTCCAGTTGCCCCTGATAAATCTGTTGCGTGACATCCCGCACAACTTCTTTGGAAAATTTGTTCTGCGCTGTCTGTGCTTGCAGACTGTTTCGAAGACTTACTCTCTTCTTTATTTCCGCATGCTCCTAAAGCAAAAACAACCGATGTCCCTAGCGCAATAGCCAACAATTTCTTTTTCACTTCTATCGCTCCCCATTGTTGATATTCTTTTTATTCCTAACACACTCATTTTCATTATAAGCATTATCTTTATATAGAAAAACTAAGGTGTATTTCATATTCCTCAAAAATACAGTGAGAACCTTGATAAAATAAAGCTTTCATAAGTTGTTTCAATTCTGTGAACAACTTAAAAAACTTCTATAAAGTATCCTTTTTAAAAGGAAAATTAGAAAAGTTCTATATAAATCTTTACCCTATTACCGCTCTATTTTACTATTCTCTACTTTTTACAAAACAATATACAGCATTGTAATCTACATATAATCCCATCAAAAAGAGAAGTTGTCGTTTCCAACTTCTCTTCCTCTTTACTTCATCTATAAAAATAGAATCAAATTCTTTATATCCTCTATTGTCCTCAGCATGCGCCAACAATTTCGTTGGCTTTTTTTCGCTTATTAGATACGAGAACGTAAGTAAGCATCAATAAATGGATCAATCTCTCCATCCATAACAGCTTGTACGTTACCAACCTCCGTATTTGTACGATGGTCTTTTACAAGAGAATACGGGTGGAATACGTAAGAACGGATTTGGCTACCCCATCCGATTTCTTTTTGCTCTCCGCGAATTTCATTTAATTCTGCTTGTTGCTCTTCTAGTTTCTTTTGATATAATTTCGCTTTTAACATTTTCATCGCATGCTCACGGTTTTTAATTTGAGAACGCTCCGACTGACATGTTACAACCGTATTTGTCGGTGTATGTGTAATACGAACTGCTGAATCTGTCGTATTTACGTGCTGCCCACCAGCTCCACTTGCTCGGTACGTATCAATTTTTAAGTCTTCTGTACGTACTTCGATTTCAACTTCATCATTGAACTCTGGTACAACTTCACAAGATACGAACGATGTATGACGGCGCCCTGAAGAATCGAATGGTGAAATACGTACAAGACGATGTACACCTTTCTCTGCTTTTAAGTAACCGTAAGCGTTATGACCTTTAATTAATAAAGTTACACTCTTAATACCAGCTTCATCACCTGGTAAATAATCAACCGTTTCTACTTTGAATCCGCGTTTTTCAGCCCAGCGTGTGTACATACGTAATAACATAGAACCCCAGTCTTGTGACTCAGTTCCACCTGCACCTGGATGTAATTCTAAAATCGCATTATTTTTATCATAAGGATCACTTAATAGTAACTGAAGCTCATACTCATTCATTTCTTGAATTAAGCCTTTTACTTCTGATTCTAATTCCTCATGTAAATCTTCATCATACTCTTCTTTTAAAAGCTCATGCGTGATTTCTAAATTTTCGAACGTCTCATCTAACTGACGGAACTTTCCAACCATATCTTTTAACGCATTCGCTTCATTAATTACAGCTTGTGCGCCTTGTTGGTCATCCCAAAATCCTGCGCCCATCATTTTTTCTTCTAATTCTGCAATTTGTTTCTCCTTAGTAGGGAGGTCAAAGAGACCCCCTAAAAGCCGCTAATCGCTTAGCCATTTTCTCTAATTCCTGTCTAATTTCTACTAATTCCATTTCCTTCACCTCTATGTAATTGCTATTACTTTCGTATGAAAACAAGGGAAACTCTCTCCACTTATTACGGAGAGAGTTTAATCCTTCTTAATTATACATTTTTGATATAAAAGTTTGCAAAACAGCCAAAGCTACCGTCCTATATTACTGAACGATACCACAGCAGTTTTTATATTTTTTACCGCTACCACATTTACATAAATCGTTGCGGCCCACTTGGTCACCTTTTACAACTGGCTTTTTCTTTGCTTCTTCGCCATCGCTAGAAGGATGAACAGCTTCACCTTGAACAACTTCTTGACGTTCTAAGTTTTGTTCAATTTCAGCTTTCATAATGTAACGAGAAATTTCCTCTTCAATAGAGGCAACCATTGACTCGAACATCGCGAATCCTTCCATTTGGTACTCACGAAGTGGATCGATTTGACCGTAAGCACGTAAATGAATACCTTCACGAAGGTGATCCATCGCATCAATATGCTCTGTCCATTTCGTATCTACAACGCGGAATACAACAACCTTCTCAAACTCACGCATTTGCTCTTCTGGCATAAGCTTTTCTTTTTCATTGTATCGCTCTATTAATTTCGCGATAATCGGTTCGCTCATTTCCTCAGGAGCAAGGCGACGTAATTCTTCTTCTTTTACATCTCCGTCTTGAAGAAGGTTTGTATTTAAGTAGTCAACAAGACCTTTAATGTTCCAATCTTCTTCAATTTCCTCTTGTGTATGAAGGGCAACAGCACGTTCTACTGTAGATTTCATCATACCTTCAATAATGCCGCGTAAGTTGTCAGACTCCATTACCTCTTGACGCTGTTTGTAAATAACTTCACGTTGTTGACGAAGTACATCATCATATTGCAGTAACTGCTTACGTGCATCATAGTTATTTCCTTCAACACGTTTTTGTGCAGATTCTACCGCACGAGAAACCATTTTACTTTCAATCGGCTGAGAATCATCCATACCAAGGCGGTCCATCATTGCTTTCATATTATCTGAACCAAATCGGCGCATTAATTCATCTTCCATCGATAAGTAGAACTGCGTAACACCAGGGTCCCCTTGACGACCAGCACGACCACGTAACTGATTATCAATACGACGACTTTCGTGACGCTCTGTACCGATAACTGCTAAACCAACGTTTTTCACATCGTCTCCAAGCTTAATATCTGTACCACGACCTGCCATGTTCGTCGCGATTGTTACAGCACCTTTCATACCAGCCTCTGCAATGATATCTGCTTCACGAGCATGGTTTTTCGCATTTAAGATGTTATGACGTACACCTTTACGCGTTAACATTTTTGAAATAAGCTCTGAAGTTTCAATTGCAACTGTACCTACAAGAACAGGTTGTCCTTTTTTATGACGATTTACAATATCCTCAACAACAGCATTGAACTTACCTTCCATTGATTTAAAGATTAAATCGGCACGATCATCACGAATAATCGGTTTGTTGGTCGGAATTACAATAACGTTCATATTGTAAATGTTACGGAATTCCTCTTCCTCTGTTTTCGCTGTACCAGTCATACCAGATAATTTTTCATACATACGGAAGTAGTTCTGGAATGTAATTGTTGCAAGCGTCATGCTTTCATTTTGAATTTCTACACCTTCTTTTGCTTCAATCGCTTGGTGTAATCCTTCGCTATAACGACGACCTTTCATAAGACGACCAGTGAATTGGTCTACAATTACGATTTCGCCTTCTTGTACAACATAATCTGTATCACGGTGCATAACAACGTGTGCACGAAGTCCCTGATTAATATGGTGAAGAAGTGCTACATGTTTTAAATCGAATAAGTTTTCAATATGGAAAGCTTTCTCTGCTTTCGTAATACCATCTTCTGTTAGCATTACATTTTTCGTTTTCACATCAAATGAATAATCTTTTTCATTTTCTAACGTACGAACAAATGCATTTGCAAACATGTATAGCTCTGTTGATTTTTGAGCTTGTCCTGAAATAATAAGCGGCGTACGTGCTTCATCGACTAAAATAGAATCGACTTCATCGATAATAGCAAAGTGAAGTGGACGTTGAACGCACTGCTCTTTATATAAAACCATGTTATCACGTAAGTAATCGAATCCAAGCTCATTATTTGTGCTATACGTAATATCAGCAGCATAAGCCTCTTGTTTCTCTTCGCGTGACATACTATTTAAGTTAATTCCTACCGTTAAGCCAAGGAACTCATGAAGTTGTCCCATTTCGCTCGCATCACGTTGTGCTAAATATTCATTGACTGTAACAACATGAACACCTTTTCCTGTTAAAGCATTTAAATATACAGGTAATGTAGATGTTAACGTTTTACCTTCACCCGTTTTCATCTCAGAAATATTCCCTTCATGTAAGGCAATACCACCCATTAACTGTACGCCATATGGACGCATTCCAAGAACACGAGTTGCCGCTTCGCGAACAACCGCGAAAGCTTCAGGTAGTAGATCATCTACTGTTTCACCTTTTGTTAGACGTTCTTTAAATTCAAGCGTCTTTCCTTTTAATTGTTCATCAGTTAGTGGCTTAATAGATGACTCTAATGCATCAATTTGCTCAACTGTTTTCTGCATACGTTTAATTTGGCGTTGATTTACATCAAACACCTTTTTTAAAATACCGATCATAGGAAATACGCTCCTCTTTTTATTAAAATAAAACTTCCGATTGTTTTTCTTTTTCTCTATTACAATCAGTCGTTATAAAAATCAAATGTATGTTATGCCAATTTTTCTCCTAATTAAAAAAACTAAAATGTATATACCTAATGATAATTGTAACACTTGTCTTATAACTATGACAACAATCGGCAAGATGTCGGGCCTTATATTCAAAAAAAGTTTTTATTTCATTTGTTACGTTCCTTTTCTCTGTCTCGCTATTTCAATTTCACGTTACAAATTTCGTATTCAATCTAAGTCATATTCTTTCAAGTTTCCTTTTAAAGAATATGACTACCAGAAATTCCTTAATAAAATCTAAATCAACAATTACAAAAAGCCGGAAACTTTGCAGGTGCAGCATCCATAGATACTTACACCTACAAAAAAACTCCGACTTTAAAAGATATTGTTATGTTGCAAGATCTACAAACACCATTAAAATATAGCTGTATCAATCATAAATTTTATTAATTTATCGGTATTTCTAATTCATGATATTTCCCTTTCTTATCCTTTATACAAGAAATGAATTTCACTTTAGTTGATTCATTTGAAAAGTTTTTATAATTTTTATAAGGGTCATCTCCTATAAAATAATTTGTCCCTATATACCCTCGTACTGTTTTACCAGCAGGTATTACAGGATCAAACTGATATTTTTTAGGTAATTCCATTGAATAAGGGATTAAATTATAAAACTCACCTATTTTAGAATAAAACATTGTATCGGAAATAGACTTATTACTAAGCAAGTTAATATCTCGATTTGTTGTATTTGTAATATCTAAAGGTAAAACATACGTCACTACTTCACGGTCTTCATAGGGATCATAAACTTTTGTAGGATCAAGAGGATTAAGTGCATGAAACGTAACTCCTTGCCCATCTTCAAAAGTTCTATTAGATAAAAACTCATCTTTTACCACTTTATAAGATTCATTATTAAGATTTAATGTTTTAAATCTTAATAAACTAGCAAATATACATAGCAACAGACATAATCCAATACTTATTAAGATATGTTTTCTCGTCACTCTTAATCTACCAACTTTCCATTATTAACATGTACAATACGATCTACCATTTCATTATCTAGAACATGCACATCATGACTGGCTACAACAATAGTCGTTCCCTTGGCTTTTTCTACTTTCAAAATATCTAAAACATCTTTTATCCCATCACTATCTAAAGCATTAGTTGGCTCGTCTAATAACAGTAATTTTGGTTGTTCCATTAAAGCTTGCGCTATCCCTAAACGTTGTTTCATACCTAAAGAGTATCTTTTATACTTTCTCTTATCTGTTTTATCAAGTCCAACCCTTTGAATAATATTATAAATCTCCTCATCGGAGATTTTATTGTTAATCGATGATAAAAATTTCAAATTCTGAAAACCAGTATACCCTGGAATAAAACTTGGATATTCAATCAATATTCCCATAGAATCAGGAAATTGCTTTTATTTTCCAATTATTTCATTATCTATATAAACAACTCCAGAATTCAAGCGCATTAACCCTGATATAGCGCGTAAAATCATCGTTTTACCAGAGCCATTATGCCCCTTCAAAACTAAAAATTCGCCTTTTTTTACTGACAAACTAATATTATCTAACACAATATTTCCTTTTAATCTTTTCGTCATACATTCACATTTAATATAATTGTCCATAAATTATTCACCTATCACATCTAGTTTTTTAAAACAAAAACTACCTAATAAAATCATTACAACAACAATTACTACTCCTATTAAAAGTAAATTATTATATTGAATAGATTGATTATTACCTAAAGTCAATTGAATTGAACTGTGATCAACAAAATACCAACGATTTGGCATAACAAAAGAGCCTAAAAAATAAATACTATGAAAGAAAATAGACAAAAATAGGTACAACAACATTAGTACAAAAACAATAGTTATCGGTATATAAAAAGTTAAAAACTCAAAAATCAAAGCTAATAAAAAGCTTATAATTATTTGAATTAGCATAGTACCTAATATCTTATAAGGAAATTGACTATATAAATTCAAAAAATTATACTCGCCTAAAGAAAGCAAATAGTAAGCGCTAAACCAAATAAAATACATACCAATCCAAATAATAATTATATAAAAAAACAAAGATAATATTTTCGTTAACCACAGAAAATGCTTCTTCTTAACACGAGGAAATAAATAAACACCATTCTGTTGAATATCTGAAAAAGCAAAATTCCCTACAAGCAACAAAGGAGTGATTTGAAAGAATATCCAATAAAAAGGGATAGAAAATCGCCCCTCCTTATAAAAATAAGATAAATCCACAAAGTCTACTCCATGAAAAAATCGATAAAAGGTAACATCTACTAATACAGATTCTTTACCATTACTAAGAGGCTGATTGTATAAAAAAGCAATTGCAATAATAGCGTAAATTAAGAATAAAAAAACCATTATCTTGATGGAATCTCGAAACCTTACATATAAATCTCTTTTTAACAAATAATATAAGATCATAATGTAAACTAGACCACCTCTGTCTCATCATTCATAGAAATATAACTTTTTTTAGATAAAATCCATACACTTATAAAAAAGATAAAAAAACAGCCAAATAAGCGTATAAATAAACCAGTAGCATCTTCAAAGACATTTATATAAAAAGCATTTGTAAATAAAAATCCATGTAATATAAATCTATCTAATAAAACAGCAGTAATCATACATATTATTACAAGTAAACTAGGTAAAAATAATTGCAATAAAGCACTTATCATACATATAAAAACACTCGCAAATAATTGAATGCAAAATAATAATGGATAATTTACATCAACACTAGTTACAGCCATCATAGTTGACATCAAAAACAACTGTAAAATCATACTCCCAGCAAAAAAGTAAACAAAAACGAATAATTTTAAATAATATATAGAAACTAATTTCAATGCATTATTCACTCTGTAAACAACATAAATACTAAAAAAGTTCGACATAGAATATACAGAAAAAACAATTGTTAAAGGAATAAATATAGTCGACAAATTATACAACGACATAACCTTATACAAAGCTTCCAATTCGTTCATTTGCTCTTTTATAATTCCGGTTTCAAAATAATTGAACAAACAACCAATGATACTGACATTAAGTAAAAAGAGAATACTTAACCAAACATATTTCATCCTTATAGTTTCTTTCATAACATTATAAAAGAACATGCTTCCTACTCCCCCGTAAATAAAGAACTACAGAACAAAACCAAATACATAACAGTACACTAAGAAAAATTTGTAATTCAAAAAAGCCAAAATCTTTAATTAAATAATCTTTAGGATTGAGAATCCCTTTTCCAATACCAAGCCAAAAAATATGTAAAATAAATGGAACTAAATAAATAAAATAAACTCGTTTTATAAAAAACGAAACTGATAAAGCTAAACTCGAAAAAACCGCACCGTATAAACCATTTAAAAATACATACATTAGAAAATATAAAGTAGGGTACTTATAATAAACTATATGAAATTGAGCTGTTGGCGAAACAGTAGAAGCCATATAATTTAATATTGGATGCGGAGCAACTGTTGGATAAGTCATCACATATAAATAAAAATTAAATAGTAAAGGGACACTTATAATAAAAAAAGATACAATAAAATTAATAAAATAAAGCAGCTTAAAATAATAACATGTTCCCATCTTAGAAATAACAGGATAAATAAATCCATAATTTTTATCAATTCTATAAATCCCTGCTACAGCCATTGCGGAAAGCATAGGAAATATAAGTAAATAAAACTCACTATAAAACGATAATCTATTAAAATATAAAATATTAGATAAATATGGGGATACCTTTATAATCCCAGCATCGTTAAATCCTTTAGTTGTCACAAACATAGCAATATATTGAGCAATAACAATTACTAACATAATAAATAAAGACAACCAAAACATCCTACCTTTTAAAATCCTTCCTAAAAAGTAACTCATCTATAGCTCCTCCATAAACCATTAAATTTAAATCTTTTTTAATATGAACAATTGATCCGCAACACCATAACATTTCTTTTCTTTATTTAACCAAATGTAACGAAAAGAAACATTTGCTCTCTCTCCTTCAAATTTAGGAAACTCAACTTCATACTGATAAACATCATTTGTGCCTTTTCTTTTTACACTCTTAACTTCTTGTTTCCACTGAATTACTTCTCCATCAGTTTGTTCAATCCGTCCCAAGAGATACGTTGGTTTTTTCTTATTCGTAACACCCGTCAAAAAAACATAATAATTTTCTGGTATAACTCCTAATTTCAATTTTTTATTTGAAAGCTTATCCTCTATTAAACTATCATTTTTTTCTATTTGTCCTTGAAAGAAATCATCACCATTTTCACTTTCCAAAAACACTTGTTCAAAAATAGTATTTTTGTTAATTCCTTTTAATTCAATACTTTTCAAATTATCTTTTTCCGTTAAAGTATCTTCAATATGTACAATAGGTTCATCTACTTTCTTTTGACAAGAAACTAAGAAACTAATACTCAATATAAAAAAACAAACTAAAATATTTTTTGAAATAAACCTCATTACAGCTCCTCCTATTTTAAAAATGAAATAACAGGAAAAGTCGTATAATCCGGATTTGAAACTATACGACTTTTTCTAGCACTATAAAATAAATAATTTCAATTTATAATTTCTAAATCAATATTCAATGTAAGGTCCACTAGGTCTTACACTATCAGGACTCCAAGCAGTAGGATAAGCATTATTTTCTCTAGAATAACCACCAAATCTCACAGGCACATTTTTCCCATGGTTTTCATATGCATAATTTTGAAAAAGATATGTTCTACCTGGTATCACTGTTCCTTCATGCTTACCTGAAACATTTACCCATTTTCTATCTTCTGCATTTTTATTTTTATCTGCTTCTGTCCAAACATTGAAAGAACCTCCGCCCTTCTCACTGCTCTTCACACGCATATACATAGAGGTAGGCGTCTCTTTAGGACGTGCATTAGTATAATCATATGGACTCCAAAGTCTAAAGGTAAAATTCACATGGTCATCCCTTGTACTAGCCTTAGCCGGTTCGGTTAAAGCGAAAGTACTAGCTAAAATACCTAACGATAAAACAGATCCAAACATAAAACGACTTTTTTTCTTAATGCTCACTAAAAGCACCTCCGATAATTTGTAGCATTATATTGATTGTATTTTTCCACTGAATGAATAAAATCAATATAATACAATATTATGGTAACAACACCTCAACACACCTTCAATGGATTTCAGAATATTTAATATTACTTTTACACTTGCGAACATTTCGTTAAATTTTTAAAAACAATACTATATCCCTAGCAAAGAATTACTTGTAAAGTTAGCTACATTCCTATGCTTGTTCCAAATAATAAAGAGTAACTCACCTCTCTAAGTTTCGAATTTTCTCCTGCTGTTTTGAGGAAATACCGCCTAAAAATCACTTCTTAATGAAATCGGCTACTTATAAAACTTTTTTAGCCTTGCTGCGAAAAATACAAAAAAAGCGCAGCCATTTCGGCTGCGCTTTCGAATTATTATTTAGTTTCGATTAAACCGTATTTCCCATCTTTACGGCCATATACAACATTAGTTTCGTTTGTATCAGCATTTGTGAAGACGAAGAAATTATGTCCTAGCATATCCATTTGTAGGATTGCCTCTTCAACGTCCATCGGTTTTAAATCGAATCGTTTTGTACGTACAAGTTCTAATTCATCTTCTTCTACCTCATCCAAAACAGCTACTGCTTCTGGAAGGATAAAGTTCGTTTTCATAGAACCTTTCTCACGTAACTTACGATTGACTTTTGTTTTATGTTTACGAATTTGTCGCTCAATTTTATCAACTACTAAATCGATAGCAGCGTACATATCGCTATTAGTTTCTTCTGCACGAAGTAATAAATCAGTAAATGGTATTGTTACTTCGACACGTTGCTTGTCAGAGTATACTTTTAAATTAACTTTAATCTCTGGGAATGTATCAAAATAACGCTCTAACTTACTTAGTTTTTTCTCTACATATTCCTTTAATGCTGGAGTTACTTCAATATTTTCACCACGAATGTTGAATTTCATAGATGAATTCCTCCTTTCAAGCCTATGTATTATAATTTCGACATTGGCTTAAAAACTCCTTCTAACTTTTTTAAAAAAATTAGTGGAATTGCGATTTTTTTATCGTTTTTTGTTGAAATGAAAAGATGCATCGTTTCTATCTTTATTTTATCCTATTAACATCGTGAATAACGAATATTTCTGTGGACAATTCGTTACAGAAAAGAAACAACTTTTTGACAACTTATCCTATAACAAAAACCCCTTGCGAAAAACAAGAGGTTCTACTATATATAACGTTGCCACAAATGCAGCTTTCTCTTCCAAAAACAATATACCCTACAGTTTCACAACATTAGCTGCTTGTGGTCCACGTGCTCCATCTACAATGTCAAACTCTACTTGTTGCCCTTCTTCTAATGACTTATATCCATCTTGTTGAATAGCAGAAAAATGGACAAATACATCGTCACCATCTTCACGCTCAATAAACCCAAATCCCTTTTCTGCATTGAACCATTTCACTCTTCCTTGCATGTTCATTCCATTCCCTTCACTCTAAAAATCAGGGCATTCGCCCCATATTTTGACTATAACGAATGACAACATATGAAGTCAAAGAAGACTTATCGCCTTTTTATTATCCCTTTCGACACTTCCATATTAACTTCTACAAAGTGTCAAACTAGATACTTCCCTTGCCCCTCTTTCATATAACAAACTTCCGATTTGCCTAACTGTAATCCCTGTCGTATACACGTCATCAACGAGTAAAATATGTTGCCCAGAAAACATCTCTTCTCCCTGAAAATAAAAAGGATTGCTTCCTGACACCCTTTCTTTACGTGTCTTCTTACTTTGCTTTTCTGTTTCCCTTCTTCTTAATGATGGATAAGAAATTTTGACAGGCAAACAAGTTGCTAATAACTCAGCTTGATTAAAACCACGTTCAATTTCCCTTTCCTTACTAAGCGGAACAGCGATAACGGTTGAAACATTGGCAAAATACTTTTGAAATAAACTTCGAAAAGGACGATAAAAAATGTGCACTAACTCTGCATCCCCCCGAAACTTAAACTGTGCTACTATTTCTTTCATCTCATCATCATACATATATAACGAACGGTTTTTAAAAGAACGATACTTCTCCTCTTTCGTCCACCTTATACAATCTATACAAATACCGTCTTCTTGAAATGAGGCAGGAACAAATTCTAAAGGTCGCCCGCACTCCATGCAAATTTCTCCTATAATATAGGAAAGTTTCTGCTCACATCTATCACATATATATTTTCTATGACACTTTACAAAAAAAGTGTACCAACTAATCTTTTCTACAAAACACTCATCACAAAGTAAACAATGCATTAATCGATCAATCCTTGTTCTTTCGCATTTTTATTCATACCTTGAATATGTTTTTTCGCGCGCACCATCGCCTCTGTCTTGCCATAGTGAAAATAAATGACCTCTCCATACGGTGCTTCAAAGCTCCGCCCTGCTCGGCCCGCAATTTGTACGAGCGCACTTTCTGAAAATATTTCTTCTTCCGCCCCTAAAACTGCGACTTGCAAATTTTTCACCGTTACGCCTCGCTCTAAAATTGTCGTTGTAACTAATAATGGGATTTCTCCCTTTCTGAAAGCCGCTACTTTTTCTTTTCTCTCCGGATCTTCTGCATGTACACCTTCAATTCGATTGTTTAATGGTTTTAACAACAAGCTTATTTCTTCTATATATCGCACATGGGGGACGAATAAAAAAATAGGGAATTTTTTATTTAAGTATGTTTGTAACCACTGTAGTAAAACTCGAGGAATTCTTTTATGAATGAGGTTTTTTTTCCAATTCCCGCACCAACAAAATAAAGGAACTGGCAAAGGATGACGATGATATCGTCCAGAAACAATAACACCTTTTTGTTTACCTTGTTTAAGTTTTCGCTTCCATGTTTCATCTGGAGTCGCAGTTAAATAAATACGCGCCTCTTTTTCTTTCATCGCTTGTTTTACCGCGTACTGTAACATTTGATCTGCACAATATGGAAAAGCATCTATCTCATCTACAACCATGACATGAAACGCCCTATAATAACGTAATAATTGATGCGTAGTCGCAACGACTAGTACTGCATCTTTTTCTTTATCCACACTCCCTCCATATAAAGCCGCTACCTGTATATATGGAAATACTTCTTGCAATCTCGGTGCTAATTCCAGAACAACATCCGTTCTCGGCGTTGCGATACAAACTCTTTCTCCTTTTTGAAGCGCTTCGTTAATTCCGTAAAACAACATCTCTGTTTTCCCAGCCCCGCATACAGCCCAAATAAAAAATGATTCTTTTTGCTTAATAGCCTCTATAACTCCTTGCGCCGCCAAATTCTGGCCAGTAGACAACGTCCCGTTCCACTGTAACAAATTTGAATTCTTTTCTCTCTTTCTTTCAGCAATCCCGCGAACAAGTACAGCACATTCACTTACTCTCCCCATCGTTATACACTTCCGGCAATATGTGCACACTTTACTGCACCTTTTACATAAAAACGATGCAAATAGCCGCCGATCTACATTTCCACAGCGTTGGCACATATATTTAGAATTCTTCTTTTTTACACCTTGTACACATACGATCTCTCCCTTCTTTTTCAAATCGTTTAATTCCCTCTGTAAATCTGAAGAAAGTTCTTCTAATAGCAACTGTTTCCCCGATAGCATCAACAATCACCTCCAGCACTACTATAAACCTTTCTCATCATCTCGTAAAAACTCAAAAAAGCCGATAACCTACTTATAAAATAGTAAGCTATCGACTTTATACACGTTTTTTATTCTTTTATAAATCCTAGAATCGACCGTATCCTAAGAAATGTTTTTTGTTATACGAACTGTTAATATCACCGTACGCAATTCCTTTATCGCTAGCATGGATCATTTGGCCATTACCAACGTAAATACCGATGTGAGATGGACCTGCTTTATAAGTACCTTGGAAGAATACTAAGTCTCCTGGTTGTGGGCTACTCACTTTTGAAACAGAATTCCAGTAACCATTAACGTCTTGACGACCTACACCAAAGATGTAAGAAATGAATCCACTACAGTCAAAACCACCATTTGATGGAGATGCACTTCCCCAAACATATGGTAAACCTAAGTAGCTTTGCGCTTTACCAATTACGCCACCCACATTTGGAGCTGGTTTTTTCTCTTCTTGTTTAGGTGCTTCTTTTTTAGGCTCTTCTTTCTTAGGCTCTTCCTTTTTAGGTTCTTCTTTTTTAGGCTCTTCTTTTTGAGCTTGTCCACCATTGTTTGCTGGTGCAGCTTGCTCTGCAGGTGCTTGTGCTGGTTGAGCTTGCGCAGCTTTAGCAGCTTGCTCTGCTTGTTTTTGAGCAGCAGCTTCTTGTGCAGCTTTTGCTTGTGCTTCTTCTTCGGCAATGCGTTGTAATTGTAATGCTTGTTTCTCAAGCTCTTTCAATTGACCTTCCGTACTTGTCATTGAAGTTACAACTGTATCCATTTTACCGCTTAAATCGTTTACCGCTGTTGCTTTTTTCTCTTTTTCAGCGTCAAGTTCTTTCTTAGCAGTTTCAATTTGAGCTTGTGCTTCTTTTAATTCTTTTTGTTTTTCTTTTACCGTTGCAACATCTTTTTTCACACTAGCTTGGTCTTCTTGTTGTGTTTTCATGATATCTTCATCAGACTCAAGAATTTTAGAAACAGAAGTTAAACGATCAACTAAATCTGCAACGTTTTTAGAGTTTACAAGAACTTCTGTTACAACGTTCGTATTTGGTTGTTCTTGAAGTGCAACTAAACGCTTTCTTAATAACTCTTCACGTTTTGCAATCTTTGTTTGTAATTCTGCAATATCTTTATTTTTCTTTTCAATTAATTGCTCAGTATCAGCAACTTTTTTCATTGTTTCATCAAGCTTTGCAGCATTCTCTTGAACAGATTTATCTAAACCTTGAATTGTTTTGTTTAAGTCATTCATTTGTTTTTGTAATTCATCACGTTCTTGTTGTTGTTTATGTAAAGTGTCATTTTGCGTGTTAATTTGTGATTTCACATCAGAAATTTTATCTTCTGCAAATACATTTGGTGTTAGCCCAGAAAACATTAATCCTGCAACTAATGCACAAGATGCCATTTTTAGCTTTTTCATTTTATTTTTTACACCGCTTTCTTTTTTCTTTTTCCGTATATAACCTATAAAATTTATACCATAATTCGGGATTTTTTTTGCTAATGTTACGTTTTTGTAAAACAAATGTAATATTATATGTAGCTCTAGCGCAAAATGCGTATATTTTTGTATGTATGTGTAGAAATTTATATACTTTTCTCACTTCTATAAACAAAGAAAAAACGTAAGGAATTCCTTACGTTTTATTAAATATACGAATACAGATGAAATGCTACTTCATCCATTTCTCAGCCCAATTTTGGACCTCATCCATAACACTTTCTAACGCTTTTCCCTTGTCAGTTAAGCCATACTCGATTCGAACTGGTACTTCTGGATAGACATTACGAACTACAATGCCCTCGCTTTCCAATTCCTTTAAACGCTCTGACAACATACGATCGCTCATATTTGGGATAATATCTGCGATTTC
The DNA here is from genome assembly GCF_038006085.1 of Bacillus sp. FSL K6-0073. NCBI lineage: Bacteria > Bacillati > Bacillota > Bacilli > Caryophanales > Bacillaceae > Bacillus > Bacillus sp. FSL K6-0073. Next base: position 5,123,139 of record NZ_JBBOUN010000001.1, read on the forward strand.
TCTAAAACGTTTCGACTCTTCAAGCAAAGATTTAATAATTAAGCCAGTCCACTTCTTACTAAGCAGAGTAAAAGCTGACTCAAACTTTGGACATAAACAAGAATTATGCTCCATATGTTTCACCTCTCTTCTATTATAATATAGTTTCTTGTAAAAAGTAAGTTATAAAACTTTCCTCATTATTTTATTTTACGTACATTTTACCATTTCCAAATATTAACTTGTCAACTAAACGTAACATACCCGTAAAAAAACCCTCTTAAAAAGAGAGCTTTTATATCTTTATTACTTCGTATACCATCCAAGACCTAATGCACCTTCACCTAAGTGCGTACCAATTACAGCTCCAAAATAACCTGTACGAATTGTGACGTGAGGATATTTTGCTTCTAATTCTTTCTTCCATTCATTCGCTTCTTCTTCACGTTGCGCATGAATGATAACTGCTTCCATAGGTACACCTTTACTTGCTTGCTCATCAAAAATTTCAATGATACGTTTTAATGCTTTTTTACGTGTACGAATCTTTTCAAACGGAATAATGATTTTATCTCTAAAATATAAAACTGGCTTCACTTGTAACAGACTGCCGATGAAAGCTTGCGCGCTATTCAATCGACCACCACGCTGTAAATGATGTAAATCATCAACTACAAAATAGGCGTCCATCGTTTTCTTCATTTCATCAAAACGAGCGATAATCTCTTTCGGGTTCTTTCCTTCACTTGCTAACTTTGCACCTTCACGCACATAAAATCCTTGTACTTCACAACTAATTTCAGAGTCATACGTGTATACATCAATACCCTCTACCATCTGTCCAGCTGTCGTTGATGTTTGATATGTACCACTAATTCCACTTGATAGGTGAATACTAATAACTGCATCATAATCTTTAGCTAGTTCTTCATATAGCTCAACAAACTTTCCGATTGCTGGTTGAGAAGTTTTTGGAAGTTCCTCTTGTTCACGTACTTTCACATAAAAATCATCTGCTGAAATTTCAGCTTCTTCTTGATAAGATTCTGTTCCAAACACAACGTTTAATGGAATCATATATATATTGAGTTCATCACGAATTTGCTTCGGTATATATGCCGTACTATCAGTAACAATAGCTATTTTCATTTTCGTACCTGCCTTATAAAAAGTTTTATTTCCTAATTTTACACGAAAACTACAAATGGTGCATCCATACATGAAAATGCCGGTTGAAATTATACCTACCATCTCGACAAATTACAACAAAAAGATAAAATACTCACCAAAAACTTCAGCATATTTAGAAAAAATGTTTGAATATAAAAAGGCTCGCTTTTAAAATGGAAAGTACTAGTCATTTTGATAGATAGGGGCGTACACAAGTGCTATTACAATATTTTACAATCAAAGACTACGGCGAACACGAAATCGTCATTCAAAAATCAAGATTTATTTGTTATATTAGCCGAGCAACGACTGAGGAAGAGGCTCAAAAATTTATACAAAAAATAAAAAAACAACATTGGAATGCAACACATAATTGTTCCGCTTATTTAATTGGCGAACAAGATCATATTCAAAAAGCAAATGATGACGGCGAGCCTAGCGGTACAGCTGGCGTACCAATGCTAGAGGTACTTAAAAAACGTGGACTAAAAGATACCGTTGTTGTCGTAACACGCTATTTTGGTGGCATTAAACTTGGCGCAGGTGGATTAATTCGTGCATATGGAAAGTGTACAAGCGAAGGCATTAATCATGTCGGTGTTGTCCAGCGAAAACTAATGCGTGTGATGCAAACCGAGATTGATTACACATTACTTGGCAAAGTGGAAAATGAATTACGCAATTCAAAATATGCCATTAAAGATATACATTATCTAGAAAATGTCACATTTGATACGTATGTAGAAGAAGATGGCAAACAAGCATTTACAGATTGGATGATTGAATTAACAAACGGGAAATGTACAATTACAGAAGGAGATATGTTGTACTTAGAACAAGATGTTATCTAAGCATAACCCATTTATCACCTTCAAAGATTAATGTAGTGAATTACTTCCCTACAAATGAACTAACGAACTAAGGAGATTATATATGGAAGAACGTTATTATCATCTCCAAAATAGCAGAATAAAAAAGAAGCGAAGAAGGAAACTTTTCTTCTTCCTTATTTTCGCATTTTTATTTGGCAGCATAGGAGTTTATGTGTTAAATTCTTACTCTTCTCTTATGGGGATGTATAGTGGTTTTACTCGTGAAAAATCAGATTTAAGAAACAAAGATGTAGAAATTACAAAGGAACCTTTTACAATTCTCATTATGGGTATAGAAGATTATGCGACAGATGGTCAAAATGGTCGTACAGACTCATTAATGTTCGCAACAGTCAATCCAAAAACGCAAAAGATTTCACTTATGAGTATTCCTCGTGATTCTCGAGTTAAAATTGTTGGCAAAAATAAGGAAGACAAAATTAACGCTGCCCATGCTTACGGCGGAGAAGAAATGGCAATCAAAACTGTCGAAGGCTTTCTAAAAGTTCCTGTAGACCATTATCTGAAAATTGATTTCCAAGGCTTTAAAGGTATCGTTGATGCTGTTGGCGGCGTTACCGTTGACGTACCCTTCGATTTCTGGGAGCGCTCTGACGTGGATTACTACAAAAAAATTCAATTTAAGCAAGGACAGCAAAACTTAAACGGTGAAGAAGCACTTGCTTATGTCCGTATGCGAAAGCAAGATCCAAATGGCGATTATGGTCGAGCTGCTAGACAAAGACAATTACTGGCCGCTGTTGCTCATAAACTAAACTCCACCTCTACTGTATTTAAAATTAAAGATTTAACAGCTGTCGTTGGAAAATATATAAAAACCGACATTCCTATTTCAGACGGACTTGCTCTTTACAATAAACTTTCTGGATTTGATCCTTCTACAATGCAAACGTTAAAGCTTGAAGGCGAAGACAAAAAGATAGGCGGTATTTATTACTTCCTTCCAGATCCAATCAGTGTAGAAACGGTGCGTAACGAAATTGAAAAAGAATTAGGAGAAAAAGCAAAAAACCCAACTACAAAAAACAACTCAAATCCTGATTCAAATTCAAGTTCTAATTCTAACGAACAAACAAAAAAAGAAACAAACCAAAATAAAACACCAACTGATCCGCCACCTTCTACAAATGCTCATGCAGAGTGGATTATGCGCAATCAGCCGTAACAAAAAGGCCCAATCTATGCGATTGGGCCTTTTTTATTTACTTATTAAAGTGCTGTAAAATTGCTTCTACAATACGCTCTGATGCACGACCATCACCGTAAGGGTTAGATGCTTTCGCCATCTTATCATGAGCTTCTTTATCTGATAACAACTCATCAGCAAGACCAAAGATTGTCTCTTCGTCTGTTCCTGCTAATTTCAGCGTACCTGCTTCAATACCTTCAGGGCGCTCTGTTGTATCACGAAGAACAAGAACTGGTACACCAAGTGATGGAGCTTCTTCTTGTACACCACCAGAATCCGTTAACATTAAGTATGAACGAGCTGCAACATTGTGGAAATCAATTACATCTAGCGGCTCAATTAAATGAATACGGTTATGTTCACCTAAAATTTCATTTGCTATTTCACGAACAACAGGGTTCATATGAACAGGGTACACAACTTGTACATCTTCATGTTTGTCAACAAGACGCTTAATTGCACGGAACATATTACGCATCGGTTCACCTAAGTTTTCACGGCGGTGAGCTGTCATAAGTACAAGACGATCATTTCCAAGTTTCTCTAGTACAGGATGACTATATGTTTCTTTTACAGTCGTTTGTAGCGCGTCAATCGCTGTATTTCCTGTGATGAAAATACGTGACTCATCTTTATTTTCCTTCTGTAAGTTCGTTGCTGATTTTGCTGTCGGTGAGAAATGAAGATCCGCCATTACACCTGTTAATTGACGATTCATCTCTTCTGGGTATGGAGAATACTTATCCCATGTACGAAGGCCCGCCTCAACATGCCCTACTGGAATTTGATTATAAAAAGCAGCTAAACTTGCAATAAATGTTGTTGTTGTATCACCATGTACAAGTACAATATCCGGCTTCGCTTCTTTCATTACTTTATCCAAACCTTCTAAACCACGCGTTGTAACATCAATTAAAGTTTGGCGGTCTTTCATAATATTTAAATCGAAATCTGGCGTAATTCCAAAGATACTTAATACTTGATCTAACATTTGGCGATGTTGTGCTGTTACAGTCACAATCGATTCAATTTTTTCTGGGTGTTTTTGCAACTCTAATACAAGAGGTGCCATTTTAATTGCTTCTGGACGTGTCCCGAAAATTGTCATTACTTTTAAACGTTCAGTCATGTGATTGCCTCTTTTCTTTCACTAATTACAGCTTCTATTATGACATATAAAAATATGCATGAGTACATCCCTTTTTAACGCATAACAGAAACTTTTCTATTACAAATACTTTTTCTTCCCACCGAGTAATAATCTATCTTTTGTTTCTTAACATCTTCATCAGTATAACAATTTCTCCCATCAAATAAAATAGGCTCCCTCATAAGTTGTACGTACTTTTCTAACGGATAAGTTTGAATATCTCCCCATTCTGTTACGATAAAAACCGCACTCGCATCTCTAATCGATTCATCTATACATCTACTATATTGTATAGCATCTCCAAATATATTCTTTACATATTGAATTGCTTTTGGGTCATAAAGAACAATATCTGCACCTATATTAATTAATGCTTCTATTATAATAAGAGATGATGCCTCTCTAATATCATCCGTATTCGGTTTAAAGGATGCGCCAAGAACTGCAATTCGCTTTTTATTCATGTTCATAACTTTTTTCGCTTTTTCAATCAATAGCAGCTGTTGCTTATTATTTACTTCAATAACTGCTTTTAACAAACGAAAATCATGAGCAACATTTCCCGCAATTTGCACCAGCGCTTTCGTATCTTTCGGAAAACACGATCCTCCGTAGCCAATGCCCGCATTTAAAAAAGATGCACCGATTCTCTTATCCATTCCCATCCCTTTGGCAACATCCAATACATTCGCACCTACCTTCTCACATATATTTGAAATTTCATTAATGAAACTAATCTTTGTAGCTAAAAAGGCATTCGACGCGTATTTAATCATCTCTGCACTTTTAATATCTGTAACATACGTTTCTAAACATAATTCACTATACAAACTCTCTACTCTTCTTGCTACTTCTTCACTATCCGCTCCAATTACAATACGATCTCCATGAAAGAAATCATAAATACCTGAACCTTCACGCAAAAACTCTGGATTCGATACGATATGTACTGTATGCCTCCCTTTTAACTTCTCCTCAATCCATCCCTTCATTACATCATTTGTACCTACTGGAACTGTACTTTTCGTAACAACAATAATATCGTTCGTCGCATATAATCCAATATCGTTACAAGCACTCTGAATATACGTTAAATCTGCCGTCCCATCTAATAAAGGTGGTGTTCCAACTGCAATAAATATAAACTCTACATCATCAAATGCCTCTTCTTTATTTGATGTAAAAGTTAAAGCATTATTCTCATATGCATAATTTATTAATTCATGTAATCTGGCCTCATAAATAGGTAAATCCCCTTGTTTTATCCGTTCAATTTTTTCATCATCTATATCAAAACATGTAACTGAATGTCCTAATTTTGCCAATCCTACTCCTGTAATCAATCCAACATATCCAGTACCTACTATCGTAATTTTCATTTCCTTTTCGCACAGGAATTTACAATAGAAAAGATATGAAATATAGAACTCTCCCTGCGCTTCCCCCTCTCATATTAAAAATGAGAAAACCCTTTTCCTTCTTCATTATATGAATTACTTCCCTTACTTTTTTTTAAGTTTTTGTAAAATTAAATGCACTATAAAGTAAAACTTAATCAGTGAGAATCAGACTGCCAGGTCACGCGTGATAAATTCCCACATTTTAACACGAAACTTACTCATTTCTACGTGCAACACTTATAATACTGAAATAAAAGTATTCACTATTGAAGAAAAAGAGGAAATGTTACATTCCAAAGCCCAGTACGATTAACCTTCTTATATGATTCAACATTCTATATACAATTGTCATATATTCTATCCGCTTCCATTAACCGTAAAAAGAAAAAAAGATTGAATTCTAATCTTTTTGTGATACCATATGTTATGAGCCTGTAAATAAACATCATAATTTTCAGATAAATATATTTTCAAAAAAAAATTACGTTAGACTATAAAGGGTGGGGTATTAATGGACTCACAAGTGATTTATGCCATTTTGGCATCATTCATCACTGTACTCGTCGTTACTCCTTTAGTTATTAAATTAGCTTTTAAAATAGGAGCGACAGATAAGCCAAACGCACGTAAAGTGCACCAAAAGATTATGCCACGTCTTGGCGGGTTGGCAATATTTATTGGTGTAGCTGTAGGATTTGTTGTCGGCGGCTTATATGAACAAAGAATGTTATCGATAACGCTAGGTGCGATTATCATTGTAATCATCGGAATTTTAGATGATATGTACGAGTTATCTGCGAGAGTAAAATTCGGTGGACAACTGTTAGTTGCCATTATGATTGTAAAAAGTGGATTATTAGTGCAAGTATTATATATCCCATTCCTTGGGGATACTGAACTTGGATGGCTTGCTTATCCAATTACAGTATTTTGGCTTGTAGGTATTACGAATGCAATCAACTTAATTGACGGCTTAGATGGATTATCTGCTGGGATTTCATCTATCGTACTTGCAACGCTAGCATATATGGCCTTCACTAGCCCATGGGGTACTGGAACAGCTATTATCTTGCCACTTGCATTAATTATATTAGCAAGTACAATTGGATTTTTATTCTACAACTTCCATCCAGCAAAAATTTTCATGGGAGATACAGGAGCACTATTTTTAGGATACTGTATTTCTGTTATATCGTTACTTGGATTATACAAAAGTGTAACGTTATTCAGTTTTATCGTTCCAATTATCATTTTAGGTGTACCTATATTTGATACGATATTTGCAATCATCCGTCGTATCGTAAATAAAAAACCTATTTCAGCACCAGATAAATCGCATTTACATCACCGCTTACTTGCAATGGGATTCTCTCATCGCAAAACGGTACTAATTATATACGCATTCGGTATTTTCTTTAGTGTAAATGCCATTATTTTCACTAGTGCAACGTTATGGTTATCCATTATTCTTCTTTTCGCTTTGATTTTCTTCACAGAAATCATCGCTGAAATAATCGGGCTTGTACATGAACGCTACAAACCAATCATTTCCTTTTATAAAAAAGTGAAAAAACGCGAAGACTAATTGTAGTATAGCCTTTTCAATTATGAAATATTCAAATAGCATCCTCTTTCTTATAAGAGGATGCTATTTTTTATTCTCATTTTATATTTCCAAAATATAGATTGTTTGAGAGTTCCTCTATTGGAGAAAGATATACATAATAAGAAAAGTATCAAGTTTTCTTTTTTACATCTTGATTGTCAAACTGAGGGTGAATGTTATGATCAAGCGAGTATTTCAATGTATTATTTTATTTTTAACGATTACTATGTACGTATCATCTAATACTGAAGCAACAACTGTTATTCCTGCTGAATATCATCCAAATACTGAAACAACTTCTCCTACACAAAAAATTGCGTACTTAACATTTGATGACGGGCCAAACAAATATACTACACAGATTTTAAACATCTTAAAAGAAAAGAACGGAAAAGCAACTTTCTTTGTTATTGGCGGAAAAGTGCCACATTACACAAAAACGATGCAACGATTAATTAAAGAAGGACATTATATCGGGCTCCACAGCATGTCACATGATGTAAAACGCCTTTACACTGGTGACCCTTCCACTTTAATTGCAGAAATGGAGCAAACACAAAGCATTGTCCAGCAAGTTACGAAATTAAATACACATCTCGTTCGCGTTCCATATGGTAGTATGCCTTACTTAAAAAAGAATTACCGTGACGCACTTGTATCGGCCCAGTATAAAATGTGGGATTGGACGATCGATACATACGACTGGAAAAGCTATGACAATCCTTCTGCCATACTCGAAAGAGTACGTAATCAAAGTGATGAACAAATCGAAGTCATTTTAATGCATGATTCGAGTGTAACCGTACAAATACTGCCAAAAGTAATTGATTATTTACAGTCACAAGGATACAAACTTCTTCCCTATAATCCTTCTTCTCATCTCAAGGTGAATTTTTGGAAAGACACAAGATTGTAACAGCTTTAGTGCCTATGTGCTAAAGCTGTTTTATTTTTCTCTTCCCACCCTTCCCATTTTTGTGTAAAATTTTAAATAGTGATGAAGTTTCGAGGTGAATAGAAATGAAACGAATAGATCTCATTTTTAACGCAATACAAAAAGGCAATTATACAGAAGGTGTAACCGCATCAGAACTCGCTACATTTCTGCAACTAGATCGCGCCAATGTAAGTAGCGATTTAAACAAACTTGTAAAAGATAAACGTTTATTAAAAACAAATACGCGACCTGTTCGTTTTTACATAGAAACGAACACTTCGTTGGAAACGCATTCAAAAGACATAACTTCATTAGATACATTTGCAATTGAAAATACGAGCCTTAAAATTGCAATTGAAAAAGCGAAAGCTTCTATTCTCTATCCTCCAAACGGTATGCATACTTTACTACTGGGAGAAACAGGGGTCGGAAAGTCTATGTTTGCTTCTTTAATGCACGAATATGCAATTGAAGTTGAACAGCTTCCCAAAGATGCACCATTTATCGTCTTTAACTGTGCTGATTATGCAAATAATCCACAGTTACTACTCGGGCAATTATTTGGGATTAAAAAAGGAGCTTATACAGGAGCAAGTGATCAAAAAGGGTTAATTGAAAAAGCACATGAAGGAATTCTTTTCTTAGATGAAGTACATCGCCTGCCTCCAGAGGGACAAGAAATGCTTTTCACCTTTATTGACCGCGGAGTATACCGCCGCCTTGGAGAAACAGAGAACGAACGTAAAGCACAAGTATTAATCATTACTGCAACAACAGAAGAACCAAATTCATTTTTATTAAAAACATTTACAAGACGTATACCGATGACTGTTACGCTGCCACCACTTCGTGAGCGTACACATAAAGAGCGCTTTGCTTTACTACAGCTATTTTTCACAAATGAAGCAATTCGTCTGCGAAAAGACATTCACGTTAGCCCAAATGCAATGCGTGCTTTCGTCTTTTACAATTGTCCCAATAACATTGGTCAATTAAAAACAGATGTACAAATTGCCTGTGCGAAAGCCTATTCTGATTTGGTAACAAAGAAACGTGATTCTGTCTATGTTTCAAGTACAGATTTACCTTGGTATATGAAAGAAGGATTGTTCATTGAAAGGAAGAGCCGTCACTTATACCAAATACCAAATGAAACATTTGTATTTACAGGTGAGGAAGGTTGGAGTAATCATAAAACAGAAGATGAAAAACGCTCTTCTATTTACGATTATATTGATTATAAATACGAAGAACTTCAAGCACGTGGTATTGAAGAGGAAGAATTAGAATTACTAATAGAAAATGATGTTCAAAGCTTTTTCGTACAATATTTTAACCAAATATCAAAAAAAACAAGCCATGAAAATGTTTTTAAAATTGTGGATCGTAATATCGTTTCCGTATGTGAAAAAATAGCGGAACTTGCTGAAAAGCATTTATCTAAGACGTTTGATGAAAAAGTATTTCTCGCTTTAAGTTTACATGTACAGACAACTCTACAACGTTTACAAAGCGGAAAACAAATACATCACCCACAATTAAATCAAATTCGTACGAAATATAAAGAAGCTTTTTCCGTAGCTATGCAATGCATTCAACTACTAGAGGAAGAATTACAAATAACAATGCCTATTGATGAAGCTGGCTTTTTAACAATGTTCTTCGTTGTTGATCCAATTCCTGCCTCACAAACAGAAGTAAAAGTATTAATATTAGCACACGGTAATGGCATCGCAACTGAAATGGCAAACGTCGCAAACGAACTTCTCGGCATTGAGGAAGTAACCGGTATTGATATGCCGTTACACGAATCACCGAAAGATTTCTTGGAACGTGTGAAAGTGTATATGAAAACACTACAAAATGTAAATGGGCTTCTCTTACTTGTCGATATGGGGTCACTTGCTTATATCGGTGACATATTAGAAACGGAGTTCAAAATCCCTGTACGTGTTCTCTCGATGACGAGCACACCACACGCACTAGAAGCAGCTCGAAAAGCTCAGCTCGGTTATTCATTAGATGCGCTGTATGAAACAGTAAAAAATTTAACACCATTTTACTTAAACGTACAAGAAGAAAAGAAAAAACCTCTCTCTCCAATGAAATCTGTTATTTTAACAGCTTGCTTAACTGGTGAAGGAAGTGCTTTAGCTATTCAAAAAATGTTAGAGAACTATTTACGATTTGATAAAGACTTAATTGAAATTATTCCGATTAGTATCGTCCATGAAAAAGATTTAACGAAAATGATTGAGAACATAAAAAAAGAGCGTAACATCATTTGTATCGTCACGAATTTCGATGTGCAAGTACCATGCTTAACATATCATTTCCAAGACATCGTAAACTACACAGCGATTCAGCCCATTCAAGAATTAATTACGTATGAAGAAACATATGCAAAAATGGCGGATATTCTTGAACAACAAATGCAGCGTAACGATGGAGCATTACTAATCAAAACAATTCGTTACGCATTAAATACAATTCAGGAATTAATTTCCTTACAGCTAACTCCTGATAGCTTAATGGGTGTTATTCTGCATATGAGCTGTATGGTTGACCGTCTTCAAAAAGGAGAAAGCCTTCTTCCTCACCCTGATAAAGAGAAAAGAAGACAAGATGAGTACTGGATGTATATGAAAGTAAAAAAAGCATTGCAACCAATTGAAAACACATTTGAAATACAAATACCTGATGACGAAGTATTTTATGTTATGGACTTCTTTATTAAAAATCAGCCTGTTAAAAATTAATTGAGGCAATTTTTAAAAATATCGACCGTAACGTGAGTTATATCAGCGATTATTGAAATATATCGGCGCAACTCAGATTATATCAGCGATTTTCAAAATATATCGGCGTAACTCAGATTATATCAGCGATTTTCAAAATATATCGGCGCAACTCACATTATATCAGCGATTTTCAAAATATATCGATTTACCGACAATAATCGCTAAAACTAGCACCTTATATAATGAGAAAAGGCTGTTCCAACATATGGACAGCCTTTTCCTCTATTTCTTTACTTTTCTAACTCGCCCTCTTATTTCTCCTCTTTTTTGTGATTTCGTATGGACATTAACATATACATTTGCCTGAATAATTTCTTGAAGTAAATGTACAAATGATTTCCCTTGTAAAGGTCCCTCAAAATCCTCCACATTCACTACACCAGTAATACTTCCCTCGTTCAAGCTAATCCCTTGCTCCAGTGGACCATACAAATATAAAACAACAGGACCAATTTGAGTAGACTTCCCTAAATGAATTTGACACGATATAACCTTTTCTATATTTTTTATTATTACTCTGTAATGCAATTTCGTTAAATCATCACTAAAAATAAACTCTGCTACCCCAAAAGCTTCTGTATTTACAGGAGGCACTTCCCTCTTACCTGTTAACCTGGCAAAGAAATGTGTTGTCATAAGGCATTCTCCTTATATAAATTTCCCAGCACTACTTCTACTACTTTATGGTTTAGACATAATCATTTATGACTTTTTCAATTTTAATTACAAAGAAAAGATTCACAAAATCTTTACATTAGATTTGTTCCTTTTGCTTTACCACTTCTTGTATAATGCACATAGCAAAAACATTCTAGGAGGTTATTTTGAAAAAAAACAAACACACCTTTCACACATTATTAGAGATTTTTCTCGTCTCATTTAAATTAGGACTTACTTCATTCGGCGGTCCTGTCGCTCATCTTGGTTATTTCCACCACGAATACGTGCAAAAAAGAAAATGGATGGATGAAAAAAGTTATGGAGACTTAGTAGCACTGTGTCAATTCCTTCCTGGCCCTGCCAGCAGTCAAGTCGGTATGGGGGTTGGATTATTACGGGGCGGGCTTTTAGGAGCTATTATTTCATGGATTGGATTCACTTTACCGTCTGTCCTTGTTTTAGTTTTCTTCGCCTCATTCCTTAATCAGTTCGATCTTGGGAGTGCTGGCTGGATTCATGGACTAAAACTTGTAGCAGTCGCTATTGTCGCTCACGCCATATGGGGAATGGCGCAAAAGTTAACTCCAGATCGCAACCGTGCGACGATTGCGATTGTAACTGCCGCAATCGCCTTATTATGGCCAAGTAGCTGGACGCAAGTGATCCTCATTATAATATGTGGCTTTATCAGCTGGTTTTTATATCGCAACCAACCAATTAGCCAATCTCAACATATAAAAGTACCTATTTCAAAAAAGATAGCAGTTTCTTGTCTCGTCTTATTCTTTGGACTCTTACTACTGCTACCAATATTAAGACCGTTCTCTTATTACATCGCTTTATTTGATAGTTTCTATCGCTCTGGCGCACTTGTATTTGGAGGAGGACACGTCGTGCTGCCCCTTCTTGAAGGTGAGTTCGTACAAAACGGCATGATGACGAAAGAACAGTTCCTAGCTGGATACGGATTAACACAAGCAGTACCAGGACCACTATTTACATTCGCCTCGTATATAGGAGCAGTGTTAAACGGGACGATTGGGGCAATACTCGCAACAATTGCGATTTTCCTCCCTGCTTTCTTACTCGTTATTGGTGTTTTACCATTTTGGAACAGCGTGAGAAAAATATCATTCATACAAGGCGCACTACTTGGAGTCAATGCCGCTGTTGTCGGTATTTTAATTGCCGCTTTTTACGATCCCATTTGGACGAGTACAGTTATGAATGCTTCAGATTTCGTTTTCGCTTCGCTTCTTTTTTGCTTACTAGCTTTTTGGAAAACACCACCTTGGGTTATCGTTATACTCGGGGCATTTGGCGGATATGCTCTATCCATTTTATAAATAAAAAACGACGGCATGATGTAGCCGTCGTTTTTCTATTAAAACTTCACAAGTTCTATCCCTTCAGGCAACTCACTCTCTGTTAAAATACGCAATTCCTTCACACGATCCATTACGTAAGAAGAACGCTTCACAAGCTCTGGATCAATATAAGCTGGATGAACCATAATTTCTACCGTTTGTTCACCTTGTACTCTTTCTTTTAACTTCACAAAGTAATCTTCCGTCACACCATCCGCATAAAAGTCACTGTAAAATACATCAGAAAATGGATGCACCGCTCTATCTTCCCCACAACGACGAATTGGAACATTATATTTAGCTGCTAATCTCTCAAGAACATCGTGTAAGATCGGTAATCCGTGTACATGATGATGACTATCTAAATGAGTTGGTGTTAATCCGTAAGATAGGAATTTCTCAATTTGAGCAGTCCACTCTCTCTCAACTTCTTCTGGATTTATATTCCCTTCCCTTACAACACTTTGTTTATGAAACGATCCGTCGCTACCTACAAGTGATGGTACGTCTCCAAGAAGTGGTTCCCCTGCTGTTAATACGAGATGTACGCCTACTCCGAGTAGGTTATACTCTTTCACTAAGCGTACCGCATGCTCTGTTCCTGGCATATTCATCATCATCGTCGTTGAATTTACAAGTCCATTTATATGCCCATCAATAATGCCGTAATTTGTACCTTCTGTAAGACCGAAATCATCTGCATTTACAATTAACTTAATCATCATAATACCTCCTAATAGAATAAAAAAAGCGGGCTAAATAGCGCCGCTTTTACTTCTCTACCTTTTTAAAGAACTGTGGAAGATATTCTTTATGTGCTTCCAACATTTCATCTAAAATTTGTTTTGCAACTGTATCTGATGGTACAAGTGGATTGATTGTCATAGCAAGCAGCGCCTTATGATAATCCCCTGTAACAGCAGCTTCAATTGTTGTGCGCTCGAATGATTTAATTTGTTGTACTAAACCGCGAACTGGTACTGGAAGGTCTCCAACTGCAATTGGTTTTGGACCTTCTTTCGTAATAATACAGTTCACTTCAACAGCTGAATCATGTGGCAAGCTTGCAATTGTTCCGTTGTTTCGTGTATTAACAGGCTGGATATCACCTTTATTATTGTAAATAGACGTAATTAAGCTACATGCTGCATCACTATAATAAGCTCCGCCACGTTTTTCTAATTGTGGTGGTTTAATATCTAAGTTCGGGTCTTTATATAACTCAAATAAATCATTTTCTAATTGTTTTACTACTTCTGCACGTGTACCTTTTTCAACAGAAGCCTCTTTCTCTTCTTCTAACATTTCACGTGTTTTGTAGTAGTAACGATGGTATGGACATGGAATTGCACGAAGGCCGCGAATAAAGTCTGGTTCCCAGTTAAGCGCTGCGATATTTTCCATCGTAATTTGCTTTTCTGGATCTGTCACAAGCTCTAACACACGATCCATTACACTTACGCCATCTAAGTATACGTCTAGTCCGTATACCATATGATTTAAACCTGCGAAATCAACGTGGACACGACTTGCATCTACTTCAAGTAATCTTGCAAGACCCATGCGGATTCCGATTGGAACGTTACATAGACCAACTACTCTTTGGATATTTGTATAACGAAGGACAGCCTCTGTTACCATACCAGCTGGATTTGCAAAGTTAATTAACCATGCATTCGGACAGAGCTCCTCCATATCTTTACAAATATCTAAAATAACAGGAATCGTTCTCAACGCTTTAAATAGACCACCAGGACCATTTGTTTCCTGACCGATTACATCATATTTTAACGGGATTGCTTCATCTTTTGCACGTGCTTCTAATAAACCAACGCGAAGTTGTGTTGTTACGAAGTCTGCATCTTTTAATGCCTCACGGCGATCAAGTGTTAAATGAACCTCGATTGGTAAACCTGATTTTTTCACCATACGTTTCGCTAAGTTACCAACGATTTCTAACTTTTCTTTTCCTGCCTCAATATCTACTAACCAAATTTCACGAACAGGAAGCTCATCATAACGCTTAATAAATCCTTCAATTAACTCTGGTGTATAACTAGATCCACCGCCGATTGTAGCAATTTTAATTCCAGTCATGCTTTATTCCCCTTTCGCTTCAAACTTTTTATAAAGATCGATAAACTCTGCTGCTAATTCTTTTACTGTAATCGCATTCATTAAATGATCTTGTGCGTGAATTAAAAGAACACTAACCTCTGTTTTTTCTCCTCTTGCTTCTGATTGTATGAGCTCTGTTTGGAAATGATGCGCTTCATTAATCGCTTCTTTCGCCTTTACCATCGCTTCATCTGCTTCTACCATTTTCCCCTGTTTGGCAAATTGAAGTGCCTCCATCGCAAAGCTTCGTGCGTTACCACTATTTAAAATCAATTGGAATGGAATTTGTTCTGCTGTAGTCATCATAATTACCGCCCTCTCTATAAGGTTCAACCGATTTAAATACCCCTTCAGTTTGAACATGTCTATTAAAGTATGAATTTATTAATGATAGTTTAGTGTTCATATAGATGTTTTTCATCTTTTTGAACATGATATAAAGGTAATTGTTCTCACAGGTATCGTTGTCTATGAGAACAATTACTATGTTACATAGGTAAAGAATTACTATTACCTTGCGCTGCTGCTTTTTCAGTACGAACAACTGAACGGTCACATAACACAACGAATGGATAATAAATTACCATTGCAATTACAAAGTTGAATAACTGTAGAATTGCACCAGAAATATGTCCACCTGTTACAAGATAACCACTAATAATTGGTGGTGTTGCCCATGGAATCATCACAACTGTTTTTGGTACCCACCCCATAGATATAGCTGTATAAGAAGTAATTACTAATACAATTGGTGTTAGGATAAAAGGTAAGAATAAAATTGGATTTAAAATAATTGGTGTACCAAATATTACTGGTTCGTTAATGTTAAATGCACCAGGTCCAATTGATAAGCGAGATACACCACGTAATTGTGCACTTTTTGCTACGAGTAATACCACTACTAAGAATGCTAATGTCGCACCAGAACCACCAAGGTATACGAAAGTATCAAAGAATGGTTTTGTAATAATATTTGGAACATCAAATGCAGATGTACCACCTTTGAATAAATTCATATTTTTCTCTAATGCCGGTAAGTATAATGGCTCAATAATACCACCAACGATATTTGGCCCATGTAAACCGAAGAACCAAAGAAGATGAACAAGGATTACAATGATAATTGCACTTGGTAATGTCCCTGCTAAACTTTGCAGTGGTGATTGAATCGTATTAAAAATAAATTCATGAACACTTGTACCAGATAATTTCACTGCTAATTGAATACCTGCAACTACTGTTAAGATAACAAATGCTGGAACTATAGCTGCGAAAGATCTTAAAACTGCTGGTGGTACTCCATCAGGCATTTTAAAAGTAATGTTTCTTTGTACAAAGAAACGGAATACTTCAGTAACAAGGAGTGCCACAATAATTGCTACGAATAACCCTTGTGCACCTGTCCAAGCTAAGTTCAATCCGCCTTCTTTCGGTGTTGTTGGTGTAAGAATAATTAACGCACCAAATGAAATAATACCTGCTGACAAACCATCAACGCCGTAAGATTTTGCTAAGTTATAACTTGTTGTAAATGCTATGATTAGTGCTAGAATCGCGAAAGAACCAGTCCACATTCCGCCGCCGACTTGTTTCCACGTTTCACCAAACAAACCTTTCATGAAATCTTGGAAAACTTCAGATGGAAAACCATTAATTAGTGATGCCAGTGCACCAACTAAAATAAGTGGCATAACTGCAATAAATCCGTCACGGATCGCAGCTAAGTGACGTTGCGATCCGATTTTACCAGCGACAGAGTTGCTAAGTACTTTATATACAAGCGAACTATTTGCTCGTATAGCTACATTCTTAACAGAAGATGGTGCTTTCGTCTGTCAATCTAATTCACCAGCTGATGCACCACTAGTGTATTGGAGTATTGGTAACACAATTGAACATGCAGGATTAACTGTGAAAAGTTATCATACAATCGTTCCTTCTTTCGGAACTGACTGGGGATTTCATCTTGCTACTAATTCTGCACATGTACTCGATCAAATTGAACAATTATATGTAATACCAAATCCTCGAACATTGCCTTCTCTTCTTTTTCCTTTATTCCAATTTAAAGAAGAACATCTAGAACAACGTAACCTCGCTCTTTTAAATTCAGAATCAAATCTTATCTTACATCGATGCTACAAACAGGAAATGAAGTTTTGACGATATTAATAGTAAGGAGTGCTGCCCTATGGAATATTCTACTTTTGGCAAGCATATAATAGTAGATTTGTGGGGAGTGGACTTTTCCCTATTAGATGATATGCACTTTTTAGAATATCATCTAGTTACAGCTGCAGATTACTCTGGTGCCCATGTTTTAAACGTAAGTAAAAAAGAGTTCCAGCCATATGGTGTTACTGTATTAGTGTTATTATCAGAAAGCCATCTTTCCATTCACACTTACCCGGAACAAAATTTTGCAGCTATTGACTGTTATACTTGCGGTACAACCGTTGAACCACAAATAGCGATTGATTATATCGTAAATATATTAAAACCGGAACGGATGCATATAAAAAGATTAATTCGTGGTATAGGAGAAATTGTTACTGCCGATTAATTATAACTCTTACTCATCCGAAAAAAGGAGGATTGTAAAATACCATCAGTGGAACGAACATTCCACTGATGGTACAGAAACATACATAAAAAAACCTTGCATAAGCAAGGTTCATTCATCCACCGACATCTTCCTATATAACTCTACAAACTCACTCGCTAATTCTTTCACCGTAATTGCATTCATTAAATGGTCTTGCGCGTGTACCATTAAAAGAGTAACTTCGGTCTTTTCGCCACCAGCCTCTTTCTGGATAAGCTCCGTTTGTACGCGGTGCGCCTCCTTTAATTCCTCTAGTGCTTCTTGTAATTTAGCTTCAGCTTCTGTAAACTCCCCACGCTTCGCACAATCAATTGCTTCCATTGAACAACTTCTCGCGTTTCCCCCATGCAAGATTAAATGAAAAGCTTTCGTCTCTATCGTATCCATTGTAGTTCTTTACTCCCCCTTTTCTTCCGCCAGTTTTTGTTTATCCCATATTTTTAAGAACGGTAAATAAATGAAGAATGCTAGCGCAAAGTTAACAAGTTGCAAAATAACACCTGAAATTTTCCCGCCCGATCCTAAATATCCACTAAAAAGAATAGGTGTCGTCCAAGGTACAGCGGCCCCACTCGGACGTGCAACCCATCCCCATTCCATTGCAAAGTAAGAAACAATTGTTAGCACGACTGGAACTAATATAAATGGAATTAGTAAAAGTGGGTTCATCACAATCGGCATACCAAAAGTTACCATCTCATTAATATTAAATATACCAGGTGCAATTGACAATCTCCCTAAACTTTTTAATTGTTGACTTCGTGCAAATAGTAACATTCCGACAACTAGAGCAAGCGTTGCACCAGAACCGCCCATATAAATCCATAAGTCAAAAAACTGTGCCGTAATCGTATTTGGTACATCTTGCCCAGCTTGAAAAGCAACTCGGTTTTGATCCATTAACGACAACCAAACGGGGCTCATTACACCACCAACAATAGTAGCACCATGAATTCCACACGACCAAAGAACATGAACGAGAATAACTGCTATTATTGCGCCCCAAAGACTAGCACCAATTACACTAAGCGGTTCCTGTAAAATTTGTCCTATAATATTATGGATACTGCCAAAAGAAGTATTTTCTATAATTAAGCGTAAAATCCAAATAACTGTTACAACAATAAATCCTGGAACAAGTGCTGCAAATGAACGCGTGACAGCTGGTGGAACTGTCTCTGGCATCTTTATAATTATCTTTTTTTGTACAATAAACCGATAAAGTTCAGTAGATATAAGTGCAATAATCATTGCTACAAATAACCCTTGGCTTCCCATTAATGCAGCTGGGATAGCGCCTTCTACAAGTACACTTTCTTTTGTACTTGGTATAATATATGCAACTTGAAATGGAGTCGCAAGTAAAAACGTCACAAGCGACAATGCCCCGGATGCTAAAGCATCTACTTTATAATACTCTCCAAGTCTGTAAGCGATTCCAAAAACAGCTATTAAAGCCATTATATTAAAAGTTGCACTAACTGGATACCCTAAAGCTCGCTGCCAATTCTCCCCAAACAAACCTGCCATAAAATCGTTATATCCCGGTATCGGCAGTGCACTAATAATGAGGAAAAACGATCCAATAATTAAGAAAGGCATCGTTAAAATAATTCCATCTCGAATTGCTTGTAAATGCCTCTGCTCTGCAACCTTCCCTGCTACCGGCATCACATACTTCTCTAAAAACCGTATCATCTATCCCACTCTCCTCATGGTTTCATTAACAAAGCTGCTTGCAAGATAGCTTCTCCATTACAAAGTCCGTAATGAACAGATTGAATGACATCAACAGGTATCCCTTTATCCTTACATAGTTCTTTCATTTTCGGTAATAAATAACGTACTTGCGGTCCAAGTAAAAGGACATCAGCTTTATCAATATGACTATTCACTTCAGAACCTGATACTGCCCAGATTGTTACTTCTATCCCTCTTGCCTCTGCTGCTTTCTCCATCTTTGTAACAATCAAACTGGAAGACATTCCCGCTGCACAGCAAAGTAAAATATTCATCCCGCTTCCCTCCCCCTTTTTCTCTACCTAAGCTATGGTGCACTCCTTGCCACCACTAGGTTACAAATATATATGTCTAGATTTCCTGCTGTATGCCGAGCTTAAAAACAAAAATTTCTTGATTTTCACGCTATTCCATTTATCCGTATTCTCCTAGTAAAGGGGCCCCTAACTCGCTATAATGATTCAGTATGATTTTTTTAATTGATAGGAGGATATATTTATGAAGGCATATCGCTTTCCACTTATTTTATTATCTTCTATCCTAATTGGTGGTTTCATTGGTTATTTCATGGGTGCCGATGCAGTTGCTTTAAAGCCGCTTGGTGACATTTTCTTAAACTTAATGTTTACGATTGTTGTACCTCTAGTGTTCTTTAGCATCGCATCGTCTATTGCTAATATGGATGGATTAAAACGTTTCGGTAAAATTATGTCTAGTATGGCTGGGACTTTCTTATTTACAAGTATTTTAGCTGCTATTTTTATGATTATTGTCGTGAAAGTATTCCCGCCAGCACAAGGTGTTGTACTAGAACTAACACAACCTGACAAAGCCGGCAAAGCTGTTAGTGTTGCAGATCAAATCGTCGGTATTTTAACAGTATCTGACTTCTCGAAGTTACTATCTCGTGAAAATATGTTAGCTCTTATTTTCTTCTCTATCTTAATGGGGATTGCAACTTCAGCAGTTGGCGAAAAAGGAAAGCCATTTGCTACATTCCTACAAGCTGGTGCAGAGATTTCAATGAAGGTTGTATCTTTCATTATGTACTACGCTCCAATCGGACTTGCTGCTTACTTCGCAGCATTAGTTGGCGAATTCGGACCACAACTTCTTGGAACTTACTTCCGAGCAGCAATGGTATACTATCCTGCTTCTCTAATTTATTTCTTTGTATTCTTCACATTCTATGCATACCTTGCAGGTCGCAAACAAGGTGTACAAGTATTTTGGAAGAACATGGTCTCTCCTACAGTTACATCACTTGCAACTTGTAGTAGTGCTGCTAGTATTCCAGCAAACTTAGAAGCAACAAAGAAAATGGGTATTTCTTCAGACGTTCGTGAAACAGTTGTCCTTCTTGGTTCTACTCTTCATAAAGATGGCTCTGTTTTAGGCGGCGTATTAAAAATTGCTTTCTTATTCGGTATTTTCAACATGGAATTCGAAGGACCGAAAACATTAGCAATCGCACTTGTTGTTTCTCTATTAGTAGGAACAGTAATGGGCGCTATTCCAGGCGGCGGTATGATTGGTGAAATGTTAATCGTTTCTTTATATGGCTTCCCGCCAGAAGCATTGCCAATTATCGCAGCAATCAGTACAATCATTGATCCTCCTGCAACGATGTTAAACGTAACAGCAGATAACGCTTGTGCCGTAATGACAGCTCGCCTTGTAGAAGGTAAGAACTGGATCAAAAACAAATTTGCTTAATAAATAGAAAGAGGATGCTCCAAACGAGCATCCTCTTTCTTTGTTGTTAATCCATTCCGCCACAAATTTGTTAAAACCTTCACAAATATTCCACACCTCTTATCCATTCTCCGTACTATAATCATGTATGGAAAAGGAGATGGATCTAATGACTCAAAGCGCACCAGAATTTAAAGTTTTGCAAAGCATTGCATTTCTCGCTGTCGTTTTGCAAAGTTCTTTATTATATACAATGAATCAAGGAAATGTCTTACTTGAGGAATCCCTCATTATGGGCATGCTATTTAATCTTGCAAAATTCTCAGCACCAGCATTCATATTTATCGTTGGATTCCACTTAATTCGTCACTATACGAAGCAATTAGTATATAAAGAATATATTTCTGAAAAAGCGATACACTTACTCATTCCGTATTTCTTTTGGTCTATTCTTTACTTATTAACAACAAACGATCTTATTACATTACAAAGTGGAATAAAAAGTTTATTACTCGGAACAGCCGCGCCCCATCTTTGGTACGTTATTATGATGTTCCAAATTCACTTATTGTTCCCTTTACTATGCACACTTTTTTATTGGTTTCAAAAACGAACAGAAAATAAAAAAGACATATATAAATATATGACCTTTTTCGCTTGCCTATATTTTCTATTAATGTGGTTCTCTTCTCACTATATTTTTAATGGAGAAAAATTAACAAGTTCAACAATTTTACATTATACAGATCGATCATTTCTATTCTACTCATTCTATTTCGTTATGGGCGGCATTGCCGCTGTAGCACTAAAAACTTGGCGTCTATTCGTCATGAAACATATCCCGCTTATAACAATATTATTTTTCATCTTATTTTTATTCATCAATTATGAGTTGTTTAGTTTTTACGGAGCAAACTCTATTCATTTAACTGTTTCTACCTATTTAAAACCATCTATGTTTTTATATATCGTATGCGAAATTATCATACTGTATGTGTTATCTATTATGATAGTACAGCGTCGTGGTTTCTTATATAAAACGTTACGTTTCATTGGAAATTACACGTATGGTGCTTATTTAGCTCATTTATTCTTCTTGCAACTATGCACAAAACTTCTTTCCTTATTCACGCTGCAAGAAAATACTATATTATATAGCCTATTACTATTTGTGTTAACGGCTATTATCTCTATTTCAACAATGGTCATTTGTAGCACAATACCATTTCATACTTGGATTACAGGTCCTTCTCCTACAACAAAGATGAAATGGACGAAGGTTGTATTACGAAAAAATCATAAAAAACTATTCAAGCCATATATTTGATATAATAATACGCATATAAAAAGAAAGCGAGAGACACCTATGATTAATCAAGTTGGACAAATTATGCTATATGTAAATAACCAAGACGAAACAGTACAATTTTGGACAGAAAAAGTAGGGTTCCAAATCATTGCGGAAGAAAATAACGGAAACGGATTCCGCTGGATTGAAATTGCACCGGCGAAAGAAGCAGGAACAAGCATCGTCCTTCACGATAAAGCGTTAATCGCGAAGATGCAACCTGAACTAAACCTAAATACACCTTCACTTATGTTCTTCTCAAATGACTTAGACCGTCTATATAAAGATCTTTCTGAGAAAAATGTCACAGTTGGACAGGTTGTAGATTTACCTACTGGTAGAGCATTCAACTTTGCTGATAATGAAAATAATTACTTTGCAGTAATGGAACGTAAATAAAAAATAAGCTATCCGAAAAAATCGGATAGCTTATTTCATTTTAAGAAACTTGTTCTGCATTCGTTTCTCTATGCTGTATATGGCTCGTGACCCAAGCAATTCCACCGGCAACAACGAGATAACATAACAATATTAAAATTTGCATTTGTAATTGCGACCAATCTCCTAAAGAGATAACATCTTGTAATCCTCTAAGAGAATGAGACATTGGGAGAAACTGTCCAATTTTGCTAAGAACAGCTATATTTAATTCTCCTGGGAAAGTACCTCCGCTCGTCGCTAATTGCAGGACAAGAAGCGTTACCGCTAAGAACTTTCCAACAAGACCAAATACTGTTACTAACATAAGAATAAATGTCATGAACGTAAAGGAAATAACAATACTTGATAAAACAAAAAGTGGCACACTTGCAACTTCTAATTTCATAACTCCTAGCACAACTACATCTACGAGTAGCGCTTGAATGAGTCCAATTAAATATACCAATCCTAGTTTATTAATAAAATGTACCGTTCCGCTTACCTTCATGTTTTGTCTGCGGCCAAGAGGTAAAATATTCGATGCCATAATTCCGCCAACATAAAATGCAAGTGATAAGAAATATGGTGCAATGCCTGAACCGTAGTTAGGAACGTCAGAAACTGTTGACTTCACTAACTGAACTGGCTCTGAGAACATCGTATTGCGTGCATCATCATTACGAACATCCGCTATCTTCTCTGCGCCCTCTCCTAATTTCGTAGAAAGTTCTTTCGCACCATCATCAAGTTTAACAAGTCCATTTGTTAATTTACTAGCACCGTTATTCAGCTCCGTTCCACCACTCGCAAGCTGATTTACACCTTCTTGCAATGATGTAAAGCCATTTCCCCACTTCATAAATCCATCAGCCAAATTCGATGCACCATCTGCTATCTTTTTCGTTCCAGCAGTAGCTTCATTTAACTTAAATCCGAATGTATTCATGCCTTCTTCAATCTTATGTTGACCATCAGTTAGCTTCTTCGCACCTTGTGTCAATTGTTGTTGGCTATTATTTAAAGTACTTGTTGCTTTAGCTAGTCCATTAGACGTAGCAACAATTTTTTGAAAAGCGGGATCTTGCTGCACTTCTGGATGATTTTTCACGTACTCTTCTAATTGTTGTTTCACACTATTTGCCGCATTGTCCGCTTTCGCTTGCCCTTCAGCAAGTTTTTCATTTCCATTCACCCAATCATTTGTACCAGCACTTAATTCACTAATTCCTGATTGTAACGTTTTTTCACCTTGTGCTAATAACTCCATACCACTATGAAGTGATGTCGCTCCTTGACTCAGCTCATTTGCTCCCCCGGTTAAAGCAGATTGACTAGATGCAAGCTTTTCAGTTCCTTCTTTCAATTTCGATGTCCCATCACTTAAACGATCAATACCATTCGCAAGCTGACTTGCTCCATTTTTTGCATCGGTCGTTCCTTCATGTAATTTCCCCGCACCGTTACTTGCATCACTCAACCCTTGTGCCAAATCTTGAAACTTTGAAAAGACACCTTCTGTATAAGATTTCGTAATACTGTTTGAGATTTTTGTTTTCATATTTTCAACAGCTGTCGTTCCAATTTGAGCCGCTACAAAGTTTTTACCTGGATTTACTTTGTACTGCAACTTTGCTGGCTCTGGTTTCTCATTCATAAGTGTACTTACCTTTTTAGAGAAATCTTCCGGAATCGTAACAACCATATAATATTTATCTTCTTTTAACCCTTCATCCGCATTTTTTTCTGATACGAAATGAAAAGCCAATTCCTTATTCTCTTTTAAATTTTTAACAAAATCGTCTCCTGCATGAATTGTTTTTTCATCCATCGCAGCACCCTTATCTAAATTCACAACCGCAACAGGTAATTTATCTAATTTTCCGTACGGATCCCAATATCCAGCTAAAAAGAATCCTGAATAAATTAACGGAACGATTAATAAAAAAATTAAAGCGATACGTCCATGTTTATGGTGCCACATCGCTTTCCAATCTTTAAATATAAGTTTAATTCCCTTCATGAAACATACTCCTCTTCTAATTTAACACCCTTCGAATGGTTTAACAGATTTACTATACACGTCACTTTACATACTGTATAATACATCTTTAATTATTAATCCATTCCTTTTGGTCTATAGAAAGGAGACTCGAAATGGAACTGCTCCAGTTAAAATACTTTCAGACAGTTGCACGACTAGAACACATGACAAAGGCAGCTGAAGAATTGCATATTGCGCAACCTTCACTCAGCAAAACAATCGCTAGACTCGAAATGGATTTAGGAGTTCCTTTATTTGATCGCCAAGGCCGACAGATTACTTTAAATTCTTTCGGAAAAGTATTTTTAAAACGAGTAGAACGTATTTTTCATGAATTAAGTGAAGGGCAACGAGAAATTAAAGATTTAGCCGAATTACAACAAAGCTCTATTACACTGGCCGTTTCTATTCCAAGAATATTACCAGAACTACTTGGCTCTTTTTTACTAGAACATCGTAACGTTCGATTCCAACAATTTCTTGCATCCACTCCTTCTATGAAACGACAACTAGATAATATAGAAATTGACTTTTGTATCTCCTCTGTGCCAATTGAAGGTCAGGAGATTGTTTGGGAACCACTTATTACAGAAGAAATTTTCTTAGTCGTCCCTTCAGGCCATCGTTTATCAGGCCGAGAAAATATCCACCTGCATGAAGTAAAAAACGAACCGTTTATTAGTATGAACACTGGCTATGGATTTCGACACTTAACGGATGGATTTTGCAAAGAAGCTGGTTTCACTCCGCATATTGCTTTTGAAGTAGATGAACCGACTGTGATTAGCGACCTCATTAAGCAAGGTCTCGGCATCGCTTTTGTTCCAAGTTTAACTTTATTAAAAAACTCTACTTTAGCATCAAGCAAGTTGCGTATTATTGAACCCAATTGTCAGCGAACCATCGGATTAAGTTGGTCAAAAAAACGCTACTTATCAAAAACAGCTCAGCAATTCCGTGAATTCGTGATTGATTACTTCTCCAACATTAGGACGTAAAATTATATCAACAAATAAAAGTTGCCACCCTCATATGGTGGCAACTTTTATTGTTCACTCTTTTTTAATTCCATTTCAGCTAAAAGTGGTAGTACATTATCAAAAATATGCGTATTATTATTTTCACCTGTTACATATCCACCGTAATATCTACTAAATACGTTATCATTTCGGAATGTGGCCATATGATCATACAATTCTTTCGCAAACTTTTTATCACCTGTTTGTAGTACGTACAAAATCGTTAATCCGTATGCGGCTGGCGATTCATAATTCACAGTTTGTTTTCCCGTTTCTAAATTGTAACGACCGTATAGTTTTCCATCCTCCTGGAATTTCTTCTTTATAAATTCCAAATAAGCAGCTGATGAAAGACCACCTAAACTTCGATGGTATGCAACGTATGATTGGTCAATAAGATTCACTTCTTTATCGTACGTAAATGTACCATCTTCTTTATACTCTTTCGGGAATGCCCAGCCATGCCTTGGATAATCCGCTAAAAATTGAACGACTTCCTGATATTGCTGAGCAGAAACTTTGTCGTACTTCTTCATATAGGAGAATGCACGCGGATTTATGTATGATGTTGTTACAAAATTATTTTGTTTCCCTGCATCTGCATCATAATAATCAACATAATAATTATCTTTTTTATTATAACGAAGTACAGCATCACTTAATTGATCGGCAAGGTTTTTATAACGCTCTTCCTTATACATTTCATAAGCACGATATAATTGTTCTATAATACGAAGATCATCTATAAGTGCATTTGTAGCTGACTGCCTCTCTCCCTTTTCAGAGAGTTTCCATAAAACGATATGATTCTTATATACGAAATTATCTTGAATAACCTTTACTTGCTCATCAAATAACGCCTGATCATCTTTATCAAGTGTATATTGTAACCATAATCCCGCTGATTCTGATAAAGCTTCACGTCCCTCGGCTTCACCCGTACCTGCCTTAGTATCTACTAAACGATACGTGGCAAGAGTTCCATTATCATTCACCATATGTCTTAAAATAAAATTTTCTGTACGGTTTCCTTGTAAAGCTGACCAAAATACAATTCCACCTAAAGCGATTAAGAAGATAACTCCAATCCCTATATATAAACGTTTCCGCAATCTTTTCACCTCCCTAGTAAGGCTAACCTTAATTTTATCAGAACATACATAAATTTAAAAAAGACAATCCACTAGATTGTCTCTCCCATTTCTATCCCTCGCAAACCTCTTTAGAAGGTTTATATAGCGATTGTACAAGTCGATCATATTCACGACGTGTAATCTCTTTATTATATAGCTTCAATAATAAATCTCTATGCTCTTTTGAAAATGCCATCTTTTTAATGACTTCAGGATACATAAAACACCCTCTCCATTTCACATAAACTTCTTTATTCCGAAAAACAGAACTTATGTTCGCATAAAAGATTATAAAAGATTCCTGTAAAAAAAACAAACAAAACATGAGAAACTATTTATTTCTTTCTATTCAAAATATTACAACATTATATTATCATATTCACTTTTTAAATACATATATATTTTTGGTAGTTTTTTTGAATAAATCTTCCAATTCAATCAGAAAATAATGGCAAAAAAGAAGAGGAGTTTACATATGGATACGGTAACATTAGCAAGAGCATTTTTTGGTTCTTCATTAGCATTCCACATTATTTTTGCAACACTTGGCGTCGGACTTTCATTGATGATTTTTATAAGCGAAATACTCTATCACTGGAAGAAAGACTCCGACTATGCCATTATGGCGAAAAGATGGACAAAGGCGTTTGCTATTCTTCTCGGTGTAGCAATTCCAACTGGAACAATTGTTGGTGTGCAAATCTCACTTCTTTGGCCTGGTTTCGCCAAAATTGTTGGGCAAGTTATTTCTGTTCCCTTCCAAATTGAGATTTTCGCCTTCTTTTTGGAGGCTTTATTCATGTCGATTTACGTATATGCAGCCGATAAACTTCCTCCATTTATGAGATTAATCTCGCTATTTTTCGTCATGCTTGGTGCCACGGCATCCGCCGTTCTTATTACATCAGCAAATACATGGATGAATACACCAGCAGGCTTTTCAATGAATCCAGATGGATCTGTTTTTAACGTTGATCCGTGGAAAGCTTTCTTTAATCCAAGTTTTGGCACAAGTGCATTTCATGTCGTTATTACGGCTTATGCAACTGGTGCGGCTGTCATTGCTTCTATTGCTGGATTTAAATTATTGAAGAAAAATTTAAGTACACGTGAAATTGCTTATCATAAAAAAGGGCTGCTATTAGGGCTTGTCGTTACATTTATTACAGGCGCTACGATGTGGCTTTCAGGACATGAATCAGCGATTGCCTTACATAAACACTCACCTGAAAAACTTGCATCTGCTGAAGCTTTATTTGAAACGACATCACACGCACCGCTATCCATTGGTGGAGTTGTGGATCCTAATACACTTGAACTAAACTATGCACTTGAAATTCCAAACATGCTTAGCTTATTAGTGGGACTAGACCCTAGCACTGTCGTAAAAGGACTAAACGAATTCCCACAAGAAACATGGCCACCATTTTATACACATACACTATTCAACTTAATGGTCGGCACTGCTGCGTTTACCTTCGCTGTTGCAGCAATTGCGCTCTTATATTGGTACTTCGTTTACCGAAAAAAAGGAACAGAACTACCGAAGTGGCTACTTTTGGGGGCTGCCGCATGCGGACCAATTATGATGCTCGGTATTGAATTCGGATGGATTTTCAGTTGTAGCGGTCGTCAACCATGGACAATTTATGGTATGCAACGTACCGTCGATGCATCTACACGCGCCGATTTCGTCGGTCCTTTATTTGTTTTGTTCATCATTTTATATATTGGACTCGCTATTTTAACAGTCATTGTTCTACGGACATTCTTTAGAAGACATCCATTAAAGAATGATTTACAACACCAAGGAGGCGATTCTCATGCATGAGGAAAGTATTGCAATCATCATCTTATGGGCCCTTATTTTCGTATACAGTATACTAGGGTCCATTGATTTTGGCGCTGGTTTTTGGGGCATGGTATACGCAAAACATCCGACGCTCGCTGCTAAACTTGCGAATCGGTACTTATCACCAACTTGGGAAGTAACAAATACGTTTCTCGTTTTCGTCGTTGTCGCATTTCTCGGCTTCTTTCCGAAAGCGGCCTTTACTCTTGCGACAGTAATGTTCGTACCAGTTATGTTAATTTTAGTGCTCATTGCAGTACGTAGTACATTTATGGTATTTGCTTACTCCTTGCCAAAATATCAATACCTTCTTCGGGTTATTTCAGGTATTACTGGTCTATTAATTCCAGCACTATTAATTACCGTTTTACCCGTTACAGAGGGAGCCTATATTACAATGTCTGAAGGAAAGGAAGTACTCCTATATGGAAAACTTCTTTCTAGCCCAGTTATCTACTGTTATATGCTCTTCGGACTAACTTCTGAACTATTTCTCTCCTCTCTCTTTCTTGCTGATTTTTCGAGAGAACAAAGTTCAGAAGATACGTATAGAATTTATAGAAGAAATGCTATCATCCTTGGTCCTGCAACGCTCGTTACGGCAATTATTGCCCTCGTTGTAATGGATCCAGAAACACATTGGCTTATGCAAGGATTAATAAAGCAATTCCCGTGGTTTACAGTTTCTATTGTTTTATTCGTTATCGGATACTCGTCCCTTTGGTGGACAAACAAAAAGTACAATACACTAGGATACCCTCGCATTGCCGTTTTAGCTGTCGTCGCTCAATATGCATTTGCAAGCTATGCTTACGGGGTCGCGCATTTACCGTATATTATTTATCCTGACGTAACGGTATTTACAAGCTTTACAACGAAAGAAACGTTCTATGCACTTCTCATTCTATACGCAATTGGGATTGCAATTTTATTACCAGGATTTATTTTCTTCTGGAACTTATTCTTGAAGGATCGTACTTTTTTGAAGGAAAAATAATATAGCATTGGAGTCTGTTCCAAAAGGCATTTTGGGATAGACTCCTTTTGTCGTGTTTTGTCGATAAGTCGATAGATTTTAAAAATCGCTGATATATTTTGAGTTGCGCTGATATATTTTAACTTGCGCCAATATATCTCAATAATCGCCCATATAAATTTCATTTACTATCTTACTGCCCCAATAATTTATAGACTCCTCTCATAATAGTTATTTCACTATTCGTGACACTTGTCCTTTAGCTTGAAAAACACATATTCACTTCATCTCGTTATACGTCTAGTTCTTCTTATTTTTTGCTGAATATACTACCAATATAAACTTGAGACAAGCTACATCTGTTTAAGGGAAAATAGAAAGGTAGGCAAAATATGAGCATTGAAATATGGATTACTATTATTGTATTCTTCTTAACAATGATTGTTATCTTTTGGCGGCCTAGAGGTTTAAATGAGGCGTGGCCAGCAGCAATCGGAGCTGGTATCATCATAATTACTGGACTTGTATCAAAACCAGACATCATGGATATTATAAGTAAAATTGGCGGTGCTTCCATAACAATATTAGCAACTATTGTTATGGCAGTTATATTAGAAAGCTTCGGCTTCTTCCATTGGTCCGCAGCGAAACTAGCAAATTTAGCAAAGGGTTCTGGGCGCCGCTTATACTGGTATATTCAATTATTATGTTTTCTTATGACTCTTTTATTTAATAACGACGGTAGTATTTTAATTACAACTCCAATTTTAATTCTTCTTCTAAAAAACCTTCAATTAAAACCACATCAACAAATTCCTTATTTATTAAGTGGTGCTTTAATCGCTACGGCATCTAGTGCACCAATTGGTGTAAGTAATATCGTAAATTTAATCGCATTAAACATCGTCCATATGACTCTTTATATGCATACTGCTATGATGTTTGTACCTGCAACATTAGGCTTATTATTTATGTCATGGCTCATGTATACAGTTTTGAAGAAAAAACTTCCAAAAAAATTACCTGTTTCTTCATATGATATTGAAGAAATTTTCTTCACGAAAAACTTCCATCCACTAAAAGGAAATAATTCTGTTGATACGAAACAAAAACGGACAAGATTCATGTTAAAAGTATTAGGTTTCGTCTTCCTTATGCGCTGTCTTCTATTCGTTGCATCCTTCTTATCCATCCCAATTGAAATCGTTGCGGTACTTGGTTCACTCGTTCTGCTCATTTGGAGATGGTACTACTTACGAACAAATCCTGTCGACATTTTGAAAAAGACACCGTGGCACATTTTAATTTTCGCCTTCTCTATGTACGTCATTATTTACGGACTACACAACGCAGGATTAACAGCTGCACTTGTACAATGGCTCGAGCCATTTGTGAATCAGCATCTACTCTATGCTAGCTTTGCGATGGGCGGACTTGTATCCATCCTCTCTAACGTCTTCAATAACCATCCTGCCCTTATGATTGGTACAATCACATTAACAGAAATGGGACTAGATCCAGTCACATTAAAAACTATCTATCTTGCAAACATCATTGGTAGTGACATCGGTTCACTATTACTACCAATTGGCACGCTAGCTTCACTCATTTGGATGTATATTCTGAAACAAAACAAAATTAAAGTAAAATGGAAAGACTATTTAAGTGTATCCCTTATCGTTATCCCGCTCACAACAGTCGTCACACTATTCCTCTTATTCTACTGGGTACATCTCTTCTTCGCCTTATAAACAACAGAAGCCCCATTTGCTACCGTCTTAGCAAATGGGGCTTCTTCTATAATAAAGTTAGGTACTACAGTGTGATCAATCAAGTAAAGAGGTGTAACATGTTATTGATATAAATGACTACCAGCTTCTTTAAATTCTTCTGCTTTCTCTTTCATTCCTTTTTCAATTGCTTCTGTCGTTTCTAAATCATTTTCTTTTGCATATTCACGAATATCATGTGAAATTCTCATACTACAAAACTTCGGTCCACACATTGAACAGAAGTGAGCTGTCTTTGCCCCTTCTGCAGGCAACGTTTCATCATGATATTCCATCGCACGTTCAGGATCTAAAGATAAATTAAATTGATCGCGCCAACGGAATTCGAAGCGTGCTTTTGAAAGTGCATCATCACGCTGATGAGCCGTTTTATGTCCTTTCGCAAGATCAGCCGCATGCGCTGCAATTTTGTACGTAATAACACCCGTGCGTACATCATCTTTGTTTGGCAAACCTAAATGTTCTTTCGGCGTTACATAACAAAGCATCGCTGTTCCAAACCAGCCAATCATCGCAGCTCCAATTGCAGATGTAATATGGTCATAACCTGGTGCAATATCTGTCGTTAGTGGCCCAAGTGTGTAAAACGGCGCGCCCTGACAAATATCAAGCTCTTTCTCCATATTCTCTTTAATTAAGTGCATCGGTACGTGTCCAGGTCCTTCAATCATAACTTGCACATCATGTTTCCAAGCAATTTTGGTTAATTCACCAAGTGTTTCAAGCTCAGAAAACTGTGCTTCGTCATTGGCATCTGCAATAGACCCTGGACGTAATCCATCTCCAAGAGAGAACGAAACATCGTACTGCTTCATAATTTCACAAATCTCTTCAAAGTGAGTATATAGGAAGTTTTCTTTATGATGGAATAGACACCACTGCGCCATAATCGAACCACCGCGCGAAACGATACCTGTCGTACGCTTTGCCGTGATTGGAATGTAACGAAGCAATACACCAGCGTGAATCGTAAAGTAATCAACGCCTTGCTCCGCCTGCTCAATTAACGTATCACGATATACTTCCCACGTTAAATCTTCTGCAATTCCGTTTACTTTTTCCAGCGCTTGATAGATCGGTACAGTTCCAACTGGTACAGGCGCGTTACGAATAATCCACTCCCGCGTCGTATGAATATTTTTACCTGTAGATAAATCCATAATCGTATCTGCACCCCAGCGCGTTGCCCATGTCATCTTCTCTACTTCTTCTGCAATCGAAGAAGATACAGCTGAGTTTCCGATATTGGCGTTTACCTTCACATGGAAATTACGCCCGATGATCATCGGTTCAGCTTCTGGATGATTAATATTCGCTGGTAAAATAGCGCGACCTTCTGCAATTTCCTTACGAACAAACTCCGGCTCTACCCCTTCACGAATCGCAACGTATTCCATCTCAGACGTAATAATGCCATTACGTGCATAGTGCATTTGCGTAACGTTTGCACCTTGCTTTGCTCTAAGCGGCTGGCGATCCATTTGCGGGAAAACAGGTGTATGCTTCGAAGCTACTTTCACACCGTCATCCTCTGGTTTCACTTCACGCCCTTCGTATGCTTCTACATCACCACGCCCCATAATCCAAGAGTGGCGCGGCGTTGGAATTCCTTTTTCCAACTCGACCTTATACGCAGGATCTGTATAAGGACCGCTCGTATCATACACACGGATTGGTGGATTTGGAACGCCATTCGTTTCACTTTGTTCAATCTCACGCATCGGCACTTTCATACCTTCTCGTGGTCCATCCACATATACTTTCTTACTCCCTGGTAAACTAGATTTCAATTCAATTTGCTCAGCTGAAACAGATTGTTTCATAAATTTTGTTGCCCCCCTGTTCGTGACAAGGACGAGATATGGCCAGCGCATGCCAAAATAAAAAGAGCCAGGTCCATAAAAAAATAAGGACCTGGCTCATAAAGACATCATTATGTAAAGCCGTTAACTTCCCTACGCTGGTACGAGCCAGATCAGGTCCAAAGGGTTAAGAAGTTCACGCGCTTCTCTCTCAGCCTACGCATACGTTAGGCACCCCTAGTTTATCACTGATTTAATTTTCAATACTTTCCCATCATACACCATAATCTGAAAAATTCAAAGTTTATTTCTTTTGTTTTTTACGGAATCATCCACGTTATACGATGCTTTTAAACAGTTTTAACAGGAGACAACATCTTTACCCCTTATTGCTACAGGAGTCTTGGCGTTCAATACCCTTTCTAAACTGTTCCATTTAGTTACTTTATTCCATGAGAATTTACCAACTAAGGGATTAGCAACTACCACAATAAATTCAATCCATACAAGAGTTAAAATGCTATTCAAAAAGGCTTGTGAATGGGATGGGGATTTATCAAGAAGAACTCTATGGATGGCTCAAAATTAAAAGGAAAGAAACAAGAGATACAGCCTTACGATCAAAAGGAAATCATTAAGATTTTGGCTTTAACGGAGCAAAAAAAAGAAATGAATAAGATGCTATTCCAATTAGCTATCGTTACTGGCATGCGTAGGGGCGAGCTATTAGGCTTAGAATGGGGACATCTTAATTTTGATAATGATATGATTCATATCCAACAAACAGTTGGCAGAGCAGGCAAAGAGATACTATTAAAAGAGCCTAAAAAGAGCAAATCAAAAAGAACTATTTCTATCCTTCCTGCTTTTACAGTCAAATTAAAACAATATAAAAAGTACTTGGCTAAAAAACGTATTGCCTGTGGTGATCTGTAGGAAGGTGAAGAACATTTCTTCTTATTCTCAACATGGACTGGTAAACCACTTACTCCTGAAAAAGCTAGCAGTAGGTGGCATTATTTCCCCCAAAAACATGGATTACGCCATATTAAATTACACGGGCTACGTTTCACTCATGCTACCTATTTATTAACGCAAGACGAAAATTTAAAAGTCATATCAGAACGTTTAGGACATAGCGATATACAGACAATCATGAATATATACGCTCATTTATTAGAAGAAGCAAGTAAAAAAACAAGCAGCCATTTTGAAACGCTACTTGCTCAAAGGATATCTTGATTATCCGTAACTGTAGGTATTGTAGGTAAGAAAACAGTCATAAGAATACATTTTATTAGATAAGAAAGAGCATCACAGCCTAAAAGCCAACTTATTTTATCTCTGTTTTCAAAGTATAGTTCTCTAACAATTTATAGTAATGCTCTTCTTTCGAACGCCAAAAAACATTACTTTTCTTTTTATAATATAAAATCCATTTCCGTAATAATAATGGTTTTTTATTTAATTTATCTCCCTCAGCTTTTATATCTTTAAATACCGAAATCCAATAACCAAAATTATATTTTCCATCTTGATAAAGGGTTGGTGGTTGAATATTTTTAATGGAGATAATAAATACATTGTTACTCGCATAAAGATTTATACATTTTTTATTAGGATCATATTTAGTAACAAGGTTAATCTCCTTAATAATATTTAATAAATTTCTCCACTGCTCTTTAAATTGCTCTTTCTCTTCCTCTAATCTTCCATTTAATTTATGGACTGTAGTTATTTTAGCCCCAATATAATCTATATTCAAAACTTTTGCTATAACACTTCTATGTGTTCCCTGCATCGAAACATAATAACTATCGAAATCCTGATAGTAATCAAAGATAATATCTGATTCCTTTTTTATAAATTCCTTAAACTCTTCAATCCCATATCTCTGAACACTTTCTAAATTCTGTCGTATTCTATTCAAACTATATAATTGTTCTAGCCAACTCCCTTCTCTTCGTTTAGAGTTATCAACCCCTTTAAGCTTTTCTAACGGAATCATTGCATATTCACTTTCAGAATATGAATCAAACCATCTTGCTAAAGGCACTTTTCCAACACTTGTATCCCTCATTCTTTGCAGATGCGCATCCTCAATAAACTGAAGCAAAAAATCCGTTGTAAGTACATCTATTTTCTTCGTCCTGATTGGAATAACTGTCTCTTTTGGTAATTCCTTAGATTTTAAAGGTGGCATCTCCCTAACACTTTTAGACGTAACTTCTCTTAGTTTTTCTTCATATGACGGCTGCTTCTTGTTTTCTTCACTCCATTCTGGATAGTTAATTACCTTTTCGTTATCTGCTTTATCCTTTTGTAACGGCAGATTTTTCGTCTCTTTAAATTGAGAAACTTGCTCTGCACTATATTCTTTTACTTTATATTTAATATCAATATCTCTTACATTTAACAAAATGATTCTTTTATCTTCATAATAATCAACGATATTCCCTTTTATAAGAGCCAGTTTTCGATTTCCATCTGTCTTTTTATCGATCCATTTCAGTAAACTTTTTAATGTCATTTGAAATCTCTTTTTTCCATTCCCATTATAAATCAGCATAATACGTATTTGATCTGGTTTATTTTTATAGAACGGGTAAGCAAACCCATACCCTTTTTGCTCTAATTTCTCTAAGTCATTTTTATCTAAAAAACCTTCAACTATAAATGTATGATTAGGCCTTTTTTCCCATAACAATTGATAGCTTTCTCTTTTATATAGTTTATTAGTAACATATAATTGCCTTAATACGTTTCTAATGATTAAATCATCTTTACTATGCAGTAATTCAATAAGTTCACTAATAGTTCTAATATATTCATTTCTAACTCCGGGAACCTTCCTTGTAATAATTTTCTCTGGAACTGCTAAAACTTGATTCTTTGCAGATTCTTTCTTTTCTTTCGATTTTATTACTTTAGTCTGTTTGCTGCCAAACATATCTCGTTCATCTATATCCACTACTAACTTTTTGTCTTTGGGGACATCCCTAAATCGCTCTCTAACTGGAATAGTCTTCAAAATATATGAGCAGTCGATACAGTGTCCCTCTCGCCCTTCTCCCTCAGGCATCAAATTAAAAAAACGATTATCTGGTCCTCTGTTTACCACCTTGACTTCAGCTTTACAACCAGATTTAAGATGATTTTCACAATATAAAGTATACCCTTTAATATATCCTTGATCTCGTATAGTAATGGCCTCATCAGGTTCTATGTATCTTACGGTATCTCCATGTGAATAAATTGCTCTCTGCATTGACTCTGTACTTCTGGCCATTTTAACACCTCGCCTATATTTTTTCAGTTCTACCAATTCTATAATTCAATTTTACTATAGATGATAAAAGTAAAAATTAAAAAATCAGACATTTTAATCATATATAAACCTAAAGATATAATATATTTCAGTAACAAGTACCACTTCTTGTTAAAAGCACTATGCGTTACATAGTTGCATATATAAAATTTCTACTAAGTAATAACTGTTTCTATTTTTTATACAAATAAAAAAGCTCAAAATTATTAAAGGTGATCCACCGTCTATTTCACTTACCCTGTCAAGACAAGCTATCTTCAATTTTAGAAGAAAGACTTTCTTTAATAAATTGAGCTTTATAAACAACATTGTTCAATTATTTTATTTAAAAATTATCTTTCTTTTTCTGCCCTAAAAACCACTTCCAAAAAAATTCCTTATTTACATCTGCCCCATAAGTGGTGTTTCATCATTTTAAACCCTACGTTATACAACAGTAAAATCCCTATATAACTACATTTATGCTTATTCTCATTTCTATAATAGACATTACGGTATCATCCAAGTTAAATAATATGCCTGAACATAAGTCATAATCCCCACAATTATGACGAAGAACAAGCTATGTTTCACTGTAAAACGGAACAAATCCGATTCTTTTCCAGCAAGACCAACTGCTGCACAAGCGATTGCAATCGACTGCGGGGAAATCATTTTCCCTGTTACACCGCCTGTTGTATTTGCTGCAACAAGAAGCACTTCAGATACGCCGACTTGCTGCGCTGTAATGGCTTGTAAATTTGAGAACAGTGCATTCGCAGACGTATCAGACCCTGTTAGGAATACGCCAATCCAGCCTAAGAATGGTGAGAAGAACGGGAATAGTCCGCCAGTTCCGGCTAATGCTAACGCTAACGTAGAAGATAGACCAGAATAGTTTGCGATAAATGCAAACCCTAGTACAAATCCGATAGATAGAATTGGCATTTTTAATTCGCTTAACGTTTCTTTAAATGTCACTGCTGCATCTTTTACATTCATTTTCAAAATAAACATGGAAATGATACAAGCAATTAAAATCGCTGTTCCAGTTGCCGATAATACATCAAACTTCAGAATTGCCTCGTAAGGCGTTGGTTTATTTACAATTGGCTCTGCTTTCATTACTAGATTATGCAGACCTGGAATTTCAAACTTAAATACAAGACTTTCTAAAGTCCCTCCTGGAGCGAATAATGCCTTAAAGAAACTTTGGCTCCAAATGACTACCATAACCGTTAATACGATAAATGGGGACCATGCCTTCACTACTTTTCCAAACGTTAATTTTGGCATCGATGCTACTGTCATTGTTGCTGCTACTTCACTATTTGCTTGCCCAGATTGATAAGTTTCTTTCGGCTGCCAAACTTTTAAGAACAGCGCTAAACTAATTAAACTTACAAGTGCCGATGTAATATCCGGAAGTTCCGGTCCTAAAAATGTCGCTGTAATGAACTGCGTAATCGCAAATGAACTACCCGCTACAAGTAACGCAGGCCACGTTTGTCTTATCCCTTTAAATCCATCCATTAAAAATACGATAAAGAATGGAACAAATAATGATAGGAACGGTAATTGATGCCCAGCCATTTGTCCAATTTTATGTGGATCAATACCTGTTACTTGTCCAGCAACTGTAATCGGAATTCCCATCGCTCCGAACGCCACTGGTGCAGTATTTGCAATCAAACAAAGACCTGCTGCGTATAAAGGATTTAACCCAAGACCCGCAAGAAGCGCTGCTGTAATCGCTACTGGTGCCCCAAATCCTGCCGCTCCTTCTAAAAATGCTCCAAATGAAAATCCAATTAAAATAACGAGTAGACGATGATCGTTCGTAATCGATAATACCGATGCACGAATCACATCAAATTGACCTGTTTTTACAGAAATTTTATATAAAAATACGGACATAATGATAATCCAAGCAATTGGCCATAACCCGTACAAAAAACCGTATCCGGTTGCTGCCATTGCCATCGTGAACGGCATTTTATAAGCGAATAACGCTACTAAAACTGTAAGTACAACTGTAATAAATCCTGCCACATACCCCTTCATGCGGAAAACTGCTAAAGCTAAGAAAAAAAAGATAATCGGAATAAGTGCGACCGCTGCCGAAATCCAAATGTTTCCGAATGGATCATAAACTTGTGTCCATGTGTTCATTGTTCTCTCCCCCTAAAGAATCCCCTTTTAAATAGAATAACCTCATCAATAGACTATCAGGTCATCATACCTTTAAGCCTAAAATAAAAAAACGTTTAAGAAAACGTTTTCAACAACTTTCATTTATACTGTACCATAACAATTTCTATTAAAAAAGATTTTTTTGAAAATTTTATTATTTAACAGAAAATCTTACAAAATCGTCACGTTCTTGTAATGTTCATCGATAGGAAGTTTGCCAAAATTATTGCATAATAATAGTATAACAACAGAAATTATTCATGAGGTGATATATATGAACGGAAATAAAATATTAGCTGCGTTATCATACTTTAGTGTACTATTTGCCCCTATCTTATTCCCTATTATCGTTTGGATTGTGGGAGACGCTGAAACAAAACCACATGCAAAACGTGCTCTATGGACACACATCATTCCAAGTATCGCTACATTCATTGGCGTAACTATTCTAGGAATTATGGGTCTTGGATCTGATCAACCAGATGTAACACTTGGAATTGGATCAATGATTGTCTTAGCTATTTGCGGAATCATCAGCTTATACTACTTCATCTGGAACATTGTAAAAGGAATTAAAGTGCTGAAAGCTTAATTTTAAACAAATGTTTGTTTAAAAAGGGCCCCTTGCAATTTGCAAGGGGCCCTTTTCCTAATTCGTTCACTTTATCTTCTGCGTTTCTTCTTTTTTCTCATCATTTTCTTTCGGCGCGTATTCACTTTATCCGCTATAATGTGGAGCGTACTTGCCACAACAATTCCCATTAAGAACGTTACAATTTCAACCTCATGCTTCTTCGCAATTTCTATTAAATTACCATCCAGTGCGATTACATTTAATAGTAATAAAAATGGAGAAAAGACGATTAACATGTACGCAATACGAATCACATCACCAAGTATAATCGTATGCGTAAAGAAAGATCGATGCGGCATTACTTTCTTATAAGGATACCAAAATATACGTAAGAAACCCCATTTGTTATAAGCATTACTGTACGTATCTAAATCTGGTGTTAAAAATGAAGTACCTACTAAAAAACCAATTGCAAAAGTTAATAAAAAATCAAAATTTGTTAATCCATACGAAAAGAGCAAAAACAAAACAACCGGAAGGGATATTAAGTTTATTTTCGTATGCGTTCTTCCTGATGGCATAATGCACTTCCTCGCTTATGTTCGTCCTGTCACCTTATGACAGATTTCACCTATTGACCTAATTTCTGATCGATAAATGTTGTGTCTATATCCGAACCAAACCATTCTGCCAACTTCACACGTGCCTTATCTTTCACATCTTCATTGACGTATAACGACACCTGTATTAGTGCGGCCGTTAACGCCCCTAAATCATCCGTATAGCCAATTCCAGCAATGAAATCTGGAATCGCATCAATCGGTGCAATAAAATAAGCAAGTGCTCCAATTACAATAATTTTCACTCGTTTTGGAACATCGGGTCTTTGTAAAACGTAAAACAGTAATAAACTTGCATAAATGACCGACTGCCCTGCTTGCTTTGCAACATGTTTTACTTTCTTCCAAAACGCTTCAACTGAAAATTTTTGTTTCATGTAAAAGCCTCCCTATTTTTAAAAAGAAATAAGCTACAATATGTTATCAGTAAAAGTTCATGGAAATTACACAAAACCTATCAATGAACTTTCATTGTAACAAACAAACTAAAAAAGAACAAGTGTTCGTTAATTTTCACACTATTTCCTTCATATAATAGATTTCTAGATAACCCTTACCCATCTTCATTTCTTATTTCTCAACAAAGAAAATTTTCACTTCCACTTAACATTCTGCTCTACCTTTGTTATATTTTCTAGTTGACGGACATATAAACGAATGTTAAAGTTTTCTCTGGTAGTGACAAACCTTATACAAAAAATGTAAAATGTTATAGTGTTTCTCAGAAATGAATTTTGTTGTATAATACAGAAATGACGTTATGCTTATGAGCAACAAAAGAAACCAAAAGGGTATGCATAGTTATAGTCGTATATGGGTGAATATAGAACCTTTAATTATGGCCAAGAAAACTATGTATTTTTTATTTTAACATTTTTCGCTCCAAAATCGACCAAGCCTGATAGAGAAAGGGTGGAAATGAATGAAAGAAACCTTGAAATCACAATTTCAAAATGTGCGTTTCACTGTATTCGTAGCTTTAGCCTTATGGCTGAAAACTTACCTTATTACACGCACAAGCTTTGATTTAAAACTTGAATCTTTCATGCAAGAATTCATTTTATTCCTTAGCCCATTAGCAGCATCATTACTGCTTGTTGGTCTTGCATTATTTGCAAAAGGGAAAAAACGTAACTATATAGCACTTGGAATTAATTTTGTCTTAACAATCGTTCTTGTTGGTAACGTAATGTTCTACGGATTCTACAATGACTTCGTTACATTACCGGTGCTAGGACAAACATCTAACTTCGGAAGTTTAGGTTCTAGTGTGAAAGAATTATTTAACTACAAAATTATCCTTGCATTTGCAGACATTATCATATTCTTCGTTCTGTTGAAGAAAATGAAAAACTTTGCACCTACAGAGCGTGTAGCACGCCCGATGCGTTCCCTATACTTCGTATCAACAGTTGCTATCTTCTTCGCAAACTTAGGACTTGCAGAAGCTGAACGCCCAGAACTATTAACACGTTCATTCGACCGCGTTATGCTTGTTAAAAACTTAGGATTATATGTACACCAAGTATACGATCTTGGCTTACAAGCAAAATCAAGTTCACAAAAAGCGTTCGCTGACGGTAGTAAATTACAAGAAACAGAAAACTACGTAAAAACAACACAAAGTAAACCAGATCCAAATATGTTCGGTACTGCAAAAGGGAAAAACGTAATTGTTGTCTCTCTTGAGTCATTACAAACATTCTTAATTGGTGCAACAGTTAACGGACAAGAAGTTACACCATTCTTAAACCAATTTACGAAAGAAAGTTATTACTTTGATAACTTCTTCCATCAAACTGGTCAAGGTAAAACATCTGATGCTGAATTCCTAGTAGATACTTCGTTATATCCACTAGACCGCGGTGCTGTATTCTTTACACACGGTAACAATGAATATACAGCAACTCCAGAAATTTTACGTCAGCAAGGGTATCACACGTCGGTATTCCACGCAAACAACGCAACATTCTGGAACCGTAACATTATGTATCCAGCACTTGGTTATGATCGTTACTACAACGAGCTTGATTACAAGATTACGCCAGAAACAAAATTAAATTGGGGATTAAAAGATATCGAATACTTCGATCAATCTATTGATATGTTAAAACAAGTGAAGCAACCATTCTATACTCGCTTCCTTACTTTAACGAATCATTACCCATTCACTTACGATGACAGTACAAAATTAATCGACGAATATAATTCTGGTGATGGAGTATTTGACCGTTACATGGTAACTGCTCGTTACTTAGACGAAGCAATGAAACACTTTATTGAGCGTCTAAAAGCAGAAGGTATTTACGACAACTCAGTAATCGTATTCTACGGTGACCACTACGGTATTTCTGAAAACCATAACCGTGCAATGGCACAGTTCTTAGGAAAAGAAGAAATCACTGCATTTGACCATATGAACTTACAAAAAACACCGATGTTTATTCACGTTCCAGGTCAAAAAGAAGGTAAAACAATTTCGAAACCAACTGGTGAAATTGACATTAAACCAACTATTCTAAACTTACTTGGTGTAGATTCTACAAATGACGTTCGATTCGGTCATGATGTATTCTCACCTGATAATAAAGGATTTGTTGTTCTTCGTGACGGTAGCTTCGTTACAGATAAATACATGTACACAAACAGTACATTCTATGACCGTGCTACTGGCGAAGTTGTACAATTACCGAAAGAAGAATCCCAACCACTAATTGATCGTGCCCAAAATGAATTGAACATGTCTGATAAAATCATTGAAGGTGACTTACTTCGCTTCTCTGAAAGTAATAAGATCAAAACTGGTGAAGTAAAAACAGTTATTAAAGAAGAAAAGAAGAGCGCTGAGTAATCTCAGCCTCTTTTTTATTTTCTTCCATACAACTACTTATATTCATTAACTTTAAAATTACATAACCTTTACCAAATATTCACATAGTGTTAATGAAGAATCTCTATAATAAAATATGTAAACGAGGTTCTACATATTTCTTATCTCTCATCTTTCGTAAGATCCCTTAAAGAAATGTGTAAATCTTTTGTTTCTACTTTCTTATAATTGTCTTTCAACTTGTTTTGTTTCCATACACAAAGCATTCAACGAGACAATGTCCCTATGAAAGATAGCTACCCTCCTTGTGCAGCATTCCATAAGAATGTTGCTTTTTTTTATTTAAAAGCAGGATTCTCATTTCTTATTTTCGAATTTGTATATACAAAATGCTGTAAAGTGAAACTTTAATCAGCCCTCACCAATCGGGCATTTACGGGCAGTAATTCGCCCACTTCACTTCTTTGCTCTACCCGAATTTGTAAGTAGGGGCTTTACTGCCGTTAATGCGGGGTAAATCATCCTTATTTCTCTATGATTTACAAATACATATACGGTCATATGTAGAGAATTGCTCACATAAAAATTACTATAGTGATTTTTATCTCGCATGAATGAAAGTTTCACGTTACTTACGTACTTACGAAAGGATGGGACGGAAATTGGCATACGAAAAATTTGTACTTTGGAATGATGAAGTTATTGATACAACAAAACAACAAACGTACATAGAACTTGAAGAGAGAGGTTCGCAGTTCGGAGATGGTGTCTATGAGGTTATTCGCCTATATAAAGGGAACTTTCATTTATTAGATCCGCACATAACGAGATTATATCGATCCATGGAAGAAGTAGAATTATCGCTCCCTTTCTCAAAAGCTG
Organism: Bacillus sp. FSL K6-0073; assembly: GCF_038006085.1. NCBI lineage: Bacteria > Bacillati > Bacillota > Bacilli > Caryophanales > Bacillaceae > Bacillus > Bacillus sp. FSL K6-0073. Next base: position 5,167,236 of record NZ_JBBOUN010000001.1, read on the forward strand.
AGCTCATCACTTTACTTTACAAATTAATTGAACGAAACCATTTCCACGAAGATGGCATCATTTATTTGCAAGTATCTCGTGGTGTACAAGCTCGCACACATGTATTTTCATATGACAACCCTCCGACAATTTATGCCTATATTACAAAAAAAGAACGACCAGCTTTATGGATTGAATATGGTATACGCGCTATATCAGAACCCGATACTCGATGGCTACGCTGTGACATTAAATCATTAAATTTATTACCAAACGTACTAGCTGCTACGAAAGCTGAACGGAAAGGCTGTAAAGAGGCACTTCTCGTAAGGAACGGTATTGTAACGGAAGGGAGCCATTCCAACTTCTTTTTAATTAAAAACGGAACGCTTTACACACATCCAGCCAATCACCTTATTTTAAATGGCATTATTCGTCAATATGTCCTTTCTTTAGCGAATACTCTTCACATTCCTGTGCAGGAAGAACTTTTCAGCGTTCGTGACGTTTATCAAGCAGATGAATGCTTTTTTACAGGCACAACGATTGAAATTTTACCAATGACCCACCTTGATGGGACCGCGATTCAAGATGGGCAAGTTGGGCCTATCACCAAAAAACTGCAAAAATCTTTTAATCAAATCTTATTACAATCCAATATGGCATCTTCTTAAACACGAATAATTTCTGTCCTTTCATATTCAATATATGCATTTAAATGGAAATCAAGGTGTAATTTTATGCCTTGATTTTTTTCTTGTAATCTTTTTGTCATATTCAGATTCCTATATAAGTCTTGACAGTAATCGACATGCTCTTTAGAATTTTTAACAGTTGGTAAATATTTCTTCACTACATTACAGACAGAAAGGAATCGACAAATTATGAAAAAGTATCTTGCCGGTCTTGCGGCAGTGTCTGTAGCAGGAGGAGCAGCACCTACACTTGATAGTGTTCAAGCTGCACCTGAACAAAATACACAAAAAGCTGCTACAACTGTCCAAGCTTCTGCATCAAACAGCTCATCTTATAAGGTAAACGCGAGCGTATTACATGTTCGTGCGGGATCAAGCACTTCTCACGACATCATCTCACGCGTTTATAACGGTCAATCACTAAACGTGATTGGCGAAGAAAACGGTTGGTTCAAAATTAACATTAATGGACAAACAGGCTTTGTTAGTGGCGAATTTGTATCAAAAAGTGGCGCAGCAAACAACAATGTAAGTACAGGTGGAAACAATAAAGTTACCGCTGATGTATTACGTGTACGTACAGCTCCTAACACATCTAGTTCTGTTTCTGGGCGTGTATATGAAGGACAAACATTAAACGTAATTGGACAAGAAAATGGTTGGGTGAAAATTAACCATAATGGACAAGTAGGTTATGTAAGTGGCGAATTCGTATCTGGCGTTTCTTCTAATGCAGGTTCTTCAAACAACAATACGAATAATAACAACCAAGAAGTAAAACCAGCAAGCGGAAACTATACAGTAAATGTATCTTCCCTTCGCGTTCGTACAGGTCCTAGCACTTCTCATACAACTGTAGGTTCTGTCAAAAAAGGACAAGTAGTACAAGTTGTTGGCGAAGTTCAAGATTGGTTCAAAATCAATTACGCAGGACAAACTGCTTATGTAAGCAAAGACTACGTAACAAAAGGCGGTTCTAACGAAAACGTTACAGAAGGCAACAAACAAGAGCAAAACAATAATAATGGAACTATTCAAACTGGTGGTTCTTACGTGGTTAACGCTACATCTCTACGTGTTCGTACAGGCCCTGCCGCTTACCATAGTGTAATTGGTGGCGTTTTAAATGGTACAACATTAAACGTAGTTGGATCTGAAAACGGTTGGTTTAAAGTAAATTACCAAGGAAAAACAGGCTTTGTTAGTAGCGAATTTGTGAAATTCGTTAAAGGTGGCACTACTACTCCTGAGCAACCAAAACAACCTGAAAAACCTAACCAAGGTGCAATTGGCGACTACTACATTAATGCTTCTGCACTAAATGTACGTAGCGGCGAAGGTACAAATTATAGAATCATAGGCGCACTTCCACAAGGACAGAAGGTTCAAGTAATCTCTGAAAACTCTGGATGGAGCAAAATTAACTACAACGGTCAAACTGGTTATATCGGAACACGTTACCTGTCTAAAACACCAGTTGGAGGCGCAGTAGATAATAAGCCTAACAATAACCAAAATAACAATCAAAACAATAACAACAATAATAATACAGGCAATAATAGCGGCGACAGTTCTTCCGTACTTGCATATGCAAAATCAATGCAAGGTGTACCGTACGTTTGGGGCGGAACTTCTGCTAACGGCGTAGACTGCAGTGGCTACATCTACCACGTATTTAAGAAATTTGGTCATAACATTAGCCGTCAAAGTGTTGCGGGATATTGGAGTAGCCTACCAAAAACTTCAAGTCCACAACCGGGTGACTTAATTTATTTCCAAAACACTTATAAATCTGGTCCTTCACACATGGGTATTTACCTTGGAGGCGGATCGTTTATCCAAGCTGGAGATAAAGGTGTCGCAATCGCTTCATTAAGTAACTCTTATTGGAAGAGCCACTTCTTAGGATACACGAAAGCACCTTAATTAATAGTTTCAAAGCCTTCTAGTTTACTAGAAGGCTTTTTTGCTATGAGTTCAACATATTACTCCCTTTCTCCTACCTTCTCTCTACAAAAATAATGTATCCATTCTTCCATTTCATACACTTTATTCTGCAAAAACAATGCATAACGTTATCATAATGTATATATTTTCATAAAAAACATAACCTATTTCATGTCTATTTATTTTATATGTGTTTTTTTGAAGAATTTTCTTTTTATTTAAACTTTTCATTAGACGTTTGACCTCCGATGTCCATTATGATAAGTTACTAAAGATGTTATATTCGCAAACGTATAGACAACTGGTTTATACACTGTTTTTACTATGAGGAAGGAGCATACACTGCATGAATCTTTTATGGGGAATTGGCGGCGTGATTGGAGTATTAGCAATTGCTTTCTTACTATCTTCCAACCGCAAAGCTATTAATTGGCGCACAATTTTAATTGCGCTAGCATTACAAATGTCATTTTCATTTATCGTATTACGATGGGACGCTGGTAAAGCAGGTTTAAAACACGCTGCTGACGGTGTTCAAGGATTAATTAATTTTTCTTACGAGGGAATTAAGTTCGTTACTGGGGATTTAGTCAACGCAAAGGGACCTTGGGGATTTGTATTCTTTATTCAAGCACTACTTCCAATCGTATTTATTAGTTCATTAGTAGCAATCTTATATTATTTCGGTATTATGCAGAAATTTGTTAGCATCGTTGGTGGTGCATTAAGTAAACTTCTTGGAACTTCTAAAGCAGAAAGCCTAAACTCAGTAACGACTGTATTTTTAGGACAAACTGAAGCTCCAATTTTAATTAAACCTTACTTAGCACGCTTAACAAATAGTGAATTCTTCACTATTATGGTAAGCGGTATGACAGCTGTTGCTGGATCCGTTCTTGTCGGTTATGCAGCAATGGGTATTCCGTTAGAGCACTTATTAGCAGCTGCAATTATGGCGGCTCCATCGAGCTTATTAATTGCGAAACTAATCATGCCAGAGACAGAAAAAGTAGATAATAACGTTGAACTTTCTACAGAACGTGAAGACGCAAATGTTATTGATGCAGCTGCACGCGGCGCATCTGAAGGTATGCAACTTGTTATTAACGTAGCAGCAATGTTAATGGCTTTCATCGCATTAATCGCTTTATTAAATGGATTATTAGGATGGGTTGGTTCTCTGTTCGATATTAAACTTAGCCTTGATTTAATCTTTGGTTACTTATTATCACCATTCGCAATCTTAATCGGGGTTTCTCCTGGTGAAGCGATACAAGCAGCAAGCTTTATCGGTCAAAAACTTGCAATCAACGAATTCGTTGCATACGCAAACTTAGGACCACACATGGCAGAGTTCTCTGACAAAACAAATCTAATTTTAACATTTGCAATCTGTGGATTTGCAAACTTCTCTTCTATCGCAATTCAATTAGGTGTAACAGGAACGTTAGCTCCTACTCGCCGTAAACAAATTGCACAATTAGGGATTAAAGCAGTTATCGCTGGTACATTAGCGAACTTCTTAAACGCAGCAGTTGCAGGTATGATGTTCCTATAAACTTATATAGAGTCTTCTCTTTCTACAAGAGGAGACTTTTTTCATGCAATCCAAACGTCTTTTATGTATCTATTAATCAATTTATCCTAAATATAAGCACATTATGATACAATAATGTTTAAGTCTTTTTATTTTTCTTATGAAAATAGAGATACTACTTGTTGTTGCCCTTCAAAAGAGTTTCACGACATGGTCAATTTCTTAATAATTGCGCATACTACAAGTATCTATTGATGAAATAGCTTTAAGGAGGAAAGTTTTGTGAAAGATAAGTTCTATAAAATCCTCTCTATGTGGATTTTACAAATTGTATTTTATTTTACTACTGTATATGTGACGAAATATGAGCATGCTCTCATTTTTACAATAATATACATAATCGTAAATGTACTATTCTTATTTTTAGCTGACAAAACAGCATTTGTTTTCTTCATACTAGGAACCATTATTTCCGTATTTTATTTGTTCTATCAAGCATGGCTTCACTTATGGAGTACATCAGATCAATGGCAATATATGATTACCCACTTCCTGATGGCAGCTAACTTCTTCATTGTATATATAACAACTCACCTATTGAAAAAAGTGATTCATGAAAATAAAGCTTTAACTGAGCGTGTGAGAACATTGGAACAATATATTGGAGAATCCAAATTACTAACAAGACAAGAATTCGAGAGACGCCAAGCGTTATTAACGACTGCAATGAATCGTCGTAATGAAACAGGCATTATTGTTTACTTTGATTTCACTTCCTTTAGTAAATATACAAAGGAAAGTGTTATGGACCGTGTAGCTTCTTTATTAGTTGAAACGGTAAGGAATGATTTTGACCTTGCTGCTGAATATGATAATAATACGCTAGTTATTTTATTACAAAACACAAATGAAGCTGGTGCTGACATTGTAATGAACCGCCTAAAACCAAAAATGGAGCAATGGCTTGCTGCTGAAGCAATCAAAGATATAAAAATTTCACGCGAGCAAATTGGAAACAAAGGACAGACACTGTTATGATGACTCTCGTTATACTTCTTTTATTCCTTCTGTTTTGCGTACTCGTTTTTTGGATTAGCATCACATTTTCAATTAAATATGTACTTATTTTTACGGCCTTTCTATTCTCTGGCTTACTCGTTTACTACTCTTTCTTAACAATCGCGGGCTTAATTCACCGAAATAGTAAACGGAAAGATCGTACGCTAGAACATTATCCGAGCGTCGATATTTTCATACCTGCCCATAATGAAGGCGTCGTTATTAAAGATACTTTAGAGGCGATGGCAAAGATTGAATATCCAGGAAAGCTAACTATTTATTTATTAAATGATAACTCTCAAGATGAAACACCTGAAATCGGCGATGATTTCGACAAAGCTTATGCTCATATTCGCCATATTCGTGTTCCTCCCGGTGAACCGAAGGGTAAATCACGTGTACTAAACTATGGGCTTAGTATTTCAGATGGTGAGTACTTCTGTGTTTACGATGCAGATAACCAACCTGAACCACACGCACTGCGAATGCTTGTAGAGCACGCTGAAACAACTGAAGATGCTGTTGGAGCTGTTGGACACGTTCGTACAGTAAACGAAAAAAGAAACTGGTTGACGCGAATGATTTCGCTAGAATTCCAAATCTTCCAGCTCCTTATGCAATCTGGACGCTGGTTACTATTCCAAACGGGCTCGCTGACAGGAACAAACATGCTTCTTCGTCGCTCCGCACTAGAAGAGCTTGGTGGCTATGACCCTTACGCAATTGCAGAAGATGCTGAATTAACATTACGAATTACACAAAAAGGTTATCTCTTACCAATCGTCCCAGAATCAGTTACTTGGGAACAAGAACCAGAGCATTTAAAAATTCTTATTAAACAACGTACACGTTGGCTCCAAGGAAATTTATATATTTTAGAAAAAATGTTCTCATCATTAAGTTTCTTTAAAGGAAAGCTGCTTGTTCATTCCTTACAACAAGTTCTAGTGTATGTTGTATTTTGGCTATTCCTAATCATTTCGAACGTTTGGTTTGTAATTGGGCTGCTCGGGATATTCCAAATTCAATATAGCATTCCGCTACTATTTATGTGGTATGTCGCATATATTACATATGTTTCTCAATTATTTAGTGCCCAGAGTGTCGAACGAACCTTTACACCGACTAATATTTTTATTAGCGTTATTATGTACTTTACGTACGCACAGCTCTTTACGTACTTATTTATTCGTAGCTTAATCTTATACTTACGTGCAAAGAGCAAGAAACAAGTCATTGGCTGGGATAAAACAGTTCGATTCAAAAAAGATAAATAATAAAAATAAGCACAGAGCGCCGTATGCTCTGTGCTTATTTATTGCCGTATAAATTATATATCAGACAATACCCCTTAGCTGAAAGTAATTTCACGTCCATCCCCCAACGAACGATCGACCTTCATTTATATACGAAAAAGTGATTGCTATTTTTGTAGAACCAATTGCTTCTCTTGCTGTTCTTTGCGCGTTTCAGTCTTAGGTTCCGTGCTTTCTTGGACACTACGATGTGCCACACGTTTCAAACAAATATGCTTCCACTTTCTTTCGTAACGTTTCATTATTCTAGATGTCCCCCTTGAATGCGCTTTAAAACTATTTGAAATCGCTTACAGGAAATAATATAGCACATATATATAAACGTGACAACACATTTCCGACAATTTTTTGTCAAAAATATGAATAGAATTCGTAAGGGATCGAATATTGTCGAAACCTAGCGTTTTTTCTTCGTATAAAAGGCATACTACTTATATGGTAAAGTATTTTATTTCCCCTACCCGCATTTCAAATTCCTTCTATATAAAGTGAGATTTTAATCAGTCATCACCAATCAGACTTTTACAGGCAGCCCGATTTCTTTGCTTTTGCTGACTTTTGAGTTTGGGGGCTTACTGCCCGACAAATAGAGGGATTAAAAAAAGAGCTGATATAAAATCAGCTCTTTTCCTTCTATTACTAATGACGCTTCATACGTCCTTCTTTTTGTAACTCTTTAAATAATGCTGCCATCATAAAGAAAATAACAAAGACGAATGGGAATGCTGCAATGATAGCTGCCGTTTGTAAGGCTTCTAATCCGCCAATATATAATAAGGTAGAAGCTATCGCGGCTAGAACGATACCCCAAATCATTTTAATACGATTTGGTGGGTTTAAACTACCATGTGTCGTTAACATGCCTAAAACAAATGTTGCAGAGTCTGCAGATGTAATAAAGAATGTAGAAATAAGAAGAATCGCTAAAACAGATAAAGCTGATCCAAAGCTTCCCATCTGATCGAACATAGCAAACAATCCTACTTCTGTTCCCATCTCTTTAATTTTTTCAAAGATATGTGCATCACCAAACAGCTCCATATGAATACCAGTCCCGCCGAAAACGGAGAACCAAAGCGCACCGATTACGGTCGGTACAAGTAACACACCGATAACAAACTCACGAATTGTACGACCTCGTGAAACACGAGCAATAAACGTACCTACGAACGGTGACCATGCAATCCACCACGCCCAATAGAAAATTGTCCATGACTGAATCCATTGATTTCCGCCTTCATCCAATGGACTTAAACGGAAACTCATGCTTGGCAATTCCTGAATATACGAACCTATTGTTGAAGTGAAGTAATTCATAATAAAGTTTGTTGGACCTGCAAATAATACAATAATCATAAGTGCAAACGCAAAAATAATGTTCGTATTACTTAAATATTTAATTCCTTTATCAAGACCTGTTTGTGCAGATAACATGAAAAGAACTGTTACGATTGCAATAATAACTAACTGTGTCGTTAATGAATTCGGGATAGATGTTAAATAGCTAACACCACCTGCAATTTGTTTTGCACCGAGACCTAATGACGTTGCAACACCAAACACAGTTGCGAAAACAGCTAACACATCAAATGAATGAGCAATACGCCCGTGTTCCCCGCCCTTAAATAACGGACCTACTGTCGCACTAATCGTACTTGCTTTTCCTTTTCTAAAGGTAAAATAAGCAATACATAACGCTACAAACGCATATAATCCCCAAGGATGTAATCCCCAATGGAAAAATGAAAAACGCAGTGCAAGGCGCGCACTTTCCTCAGTTGCACTATCTCCAAACGGAGGTGCGTATAAATGATTTAATGGTTCGGCAACGCCCCAGAAAACTAAGCCGATACCCATACCAGCACTAAATAACATAGCAAACCATGTCATATAACTATAATCAGGTTCGTCATCATCTTTACCTAGACGAATAGAACCGTATTTCGAAACAATTAAAAAGATAGACACACCTAAAATAATAGAAACGGAAATAATATAAAACCAGCCGAACTTACTAACTAATGCAGTTTGAATTGCGGTTGTTACATTTCCTAAACTACCTTTTCCAATAATAGATTCGGGAATAATCCCCCAAATTGTAAATGCAATACATAATGTTAATGAAACGATGAATGTTTTTGTCAGTTTCCTCATCAAATCCCCCTTCGTAGGTTTCGCTTTTGTAAATAACATAAATTCCGATATGTAAAATCGGATAGAAAACTATAATTTTGCGGTGATTTTCTTACTTTCACCTTCACCAATTCGAATTCTTATGGACAGCCTTACCTTTCGTATAACCTTTTTACTCTGCAAGAGCTACAAGTTAGAAATACTGCTGTCAAATTGTGTGAGAAAAACGCGGATAGGAATGTATTTTCCTAAAAAAGGATGTGTTACATATGTAAAAAAGGGCAAATTTCTTCCTTGCAACCCTTTCGTTTTGTAACAATTATGCGGTTTTTTTGCTAGTATATAGCACATGTTTATAGCTTCACAAACAAAATGTTTATGTTTATATAACTATATTACCCATAAAACGGTAAAATACTCAAGGAATGTAATCGTTTAGTAAACATCATGTAACATTCCTGTAATATTTTTATTTACGTCGAAAAAAACATGTTGTATTAAATATTTTGAATATAACTAGAAACCTATGAGTCATATAGAATGAAAAACGCTTTCCTATATTTTTTGTTATATTACAGGATATTAACGACTTATTACGAATGGTTTGTAATTGTGTGTTTTCCCCAAATCCGAAAAAATCTGTTGCTATAATGAGGACACGAAAACAAACGCAATGGAGGCTATCATGAAAAAATTAATTGGTATAGCAACAGCAGCAGTTTTTGGTCTTGGGATTTTCACATCATCTGCTAATGCAGAAACTGTTGTAACAACAGACGTACTAAACGTACGCGAAAACCCTACTACGGAATCAAAAGTTGTCGGTAAATTACTAAACGGTAATAAAATAGATGTACAAAATACAGAGAACGGATGGTCAAAAGTTACTTTAAACGGTAAAGACGCATTCGTAAGTGCAGAGTTCACAAAAAGCATCTACTACGTAACAGCTAACGTATTAAACGTACGTGCTGAAGCGAACACAAACTCAGAGGTTCTTGGAAAGTTGAAGAAAGACGATGTAATCGAAACAACAAACCAAGTACAAAATGAGTGGTTACAATTTGAATATAACGGGAAAACAGCTTATGTTCATGTTCCTTTCTTAACAGGTACAGCACCTGTAATTGAGAAACAAGAAACAACTGCTCCTGCTAAAGCTGAAGCACCAGCTAAGGCTCAAACAACTGTAGCGCAAGCAAAACCAGCTGCTAAGCCTGCTGTAAAAGCTGCTGAAACTAACACACCTTCTGGTGGTCGTGAGTTAACAGTTGTAGCTACAGCATATACAGCTCACCCGAGCGAAAACGGTGGCACATATGGCGGCCGTGTATTAACTGCAATGGGTCATGATTTAACTGCGAATCCAAACATGAAAATGATCGCTGTTGACCCGAAAGTAATCCCATTAGGATCTAAAGTATGGGTAGAAGGTTACGGAGAAGCTATCGCTGGAGATACTGGTGGTGCAATTAAAGGTAACCGTATCGATATCTTACTTGGATCAGATAGCGCTGCTCAAAAATGGGGACGTAAAACTGTTAAAGTGAAAATTTTAAAATAACCAATGACTGCTAAATTACAAGCCGGTTCTCTTTATTGAGAGCTGGCTTTTATTTATTTATAATACATATAAGGAGGCTATGCCCATGAATGTACAAGCAAAAGTAGACTGGATTGGTACGCCAAAACCGTACATATATAAAGATGAAGTAACATATAACGCTACATCTATTGATTTCTCACTCGCTGGCGATGATAACCGCTATAAGTTAATTGTGCTCAAGTCTGAAAACAATACACATTACAAAATTGTGCAATATGGAGTAAAACCAGGCTCTCAAAAGCCATTTCCTATCGACATTCCATTTGAACAAAACATGTTACCAATTATAGAGCAGATATTACATGATCCATATGTACAAGAAATATTAAAGGAAACACACTCATAATTGTAAAAAAATATATCAACGATTTTTCAATTATATCTATCATAACTTACGATATATCAACGGTTCAAAACGAAATATCGATTTAGCTACAAAAAAAGAAGCTGTTCAAATATTGAACAGCTTCTCTCATATTAACGAGTTGGACCAGATACATCTTCTGATTTCAACGTATTATTTGCACCAAGAGAATGATACAACATCTTTCCATTCCCATTCACAGTTACAATATGTTCGTTATTAAAACTTTTGAACTTCACAGATCCATCACCGTAACGAATATGATACTCTTCATATGTCGTTACTTTATATTTCGTATCACTTTGACGCTCTACATTACGAACTTCCATCGCTAATAAGTCTTCTGTAATTCCTTTTTTGTGTAAATACTGTATATAATCACGGTCTTCCTTATACGATTTCCCGCTCTTATCATAATTCTTTTCAATTAAACTAAAATCATTTAATGAAATTGCACGTACGTTATCATAAATATGCTTTCTTACAAATTCGCCCACCGCTGAACTTGATGTTTCTTTCGGGAATTTTAAGTAATACGTGCTTTGGTCTCCAATTTTAACACTTTCAGATTTCATCACACCAAAATCAGTAGTTTTCTCTAAATGTACTTCTACTGTTTCATCTGTGGATACAGGACCAAGCTTATAACTTCCATAATTTAATTTTCCACGTTTTTTCCCGTTCACAAATACAGTTGCATCACTTTCATCAGAAGAAATGCTTACATACTTGCCTTCAAGCGATAAATCCACTTTCACCTTCTCGCTCTGTTCATCCGCTAAATCTACTTCTTTCTCTGTTTCTAATTCAGTAAGTTCTGTCTTCGCCGTTGCCTTTACAACATATGTACCTGGGAAGTATGGCCCCAACTCTTTCGAAGTTTTATCACTAGAAAGCTCTGTTTCTTTTTTGTCATTCACATGTATTTCTGCATTTTTTGCAGTTGTACTAATGCTCATATAATAAGATTTCATGCTTAACTTATACTTTGGATATAAGAACCACTCTTTTCCCTCTTCTACTATTTCCCCGTCTTTAAATGCAGGTTTATCTTTTGTTAACTTTTGATCTACTGTCTCTTTCTGTAAATAAGACAGTAATTGTTTGTTGTAAGAAGGATTCTCTTTTAAATAACGCATGTACGCTTTAATATCCTCTGTCTTAATCTTTAAGCTTGAATCATTCGCTTTTACAAACTCATCAATTGCATTAATATCTTTCTTTTGGAATGCTTCAATCATTACATTTACTTGCTTTTCTTTTGAAAACTTATATGCTCCAAATTTATATGCCCCAAATAATAATGCAGCAATAACAACAAAACCAATGATCAAAAATAAATTTTTCTTACTTTTCACTGGTTTTGTCTCGCTTTGTAATTCTGTATATGAAGCAGCAGTGTTATCAACGATTACTTCTACTTTACTCCCACACTCAGGACAAAAGTTCAAATGGTCTGCAACATTCTTTTTACATGTTCCACAAAACTTCAACGTGCTCTCCTCCTATTTTTTAGCTAATTTTATTCCAGCAAATGCTGCTACATATGTCACAATCAAGCTAAACAAAGTTAAATATATAAATGAATTTTGCATAGATAATACCGTTCCACTTGTTCCAAATAAACCTGTTACCGTTCCTGAAACATTAATTTGGAACTTAGAAATCATATTCATTACAATCATCATAATTGTGTAAGAACCACTGCATACCGCTAATGTAATATATATATTGGCGGTCGGTAATTTAGCTAACTTTCTTCCCGCTCTAAACATAAAGAACAATGGAATAATAAGCAGTAATAAACCATAATGGAATACATTATTCACTTTATCGAATTCTGCAAGGCTTTCCTCATTTGCTCCTTTTGAAATCAATATCTCTCTAAGCTCTACGCCATTTACAGAGACGCCTGATATAAATGAAAACGATAGTGTGCTCTCATATGTATTTGATTTCTTACCAATTCTAGTAAATTCTTTACTAAGTGCTGGACTTGATACTTCTAACGGCGCAAAATGAGCCATACTCCATAATTGAGGTGTTAACTCTAATGCTAATAATGTACTTTCAGATTTTAAAGTTGTTATTTCTTTTAATGGTTCAATACCGTCTTCCTTACTTACTAACGCCATAATACAAACCGCTACCGCTGTTACTAAAAGTCCTTTTATCATAGCTGAAACACCGTAATACACAGACGCTCCATATGGCATTAACTCTTGAAATGCTGCTGCCATATTGTTTTTGCTTGTATGAGCAATAAATCCTAATAAGGTAAATAATGTTCCACATACAAAACCACTCAATAAACTCTTAATCGCTGAATAGCCAACCGTAATCTTACCTGCTTCTGAGAATGGAATTGCAAAAGATTGTGATGCTATAAAACTTATAATGAATAAAAAGACGCCATAAATAATACCAACTGTTGCTGCCATAAAGATTTGATCTTTAATCGTTTTCGCAACATGCTGTTTCCCTAACCAAATTCCTGTACCAGCGAAAATAATAAATGGAATGATTAATAATAATGTAAATGGAGTATGCCAAGATAAAGAAAATATCAATCCACTATCATCGTTAGCTGTAAAACCAAGTAAATGGTAACTTAACATCGTAGAAGTTGCACTCGAATAAAAACTTGGCAACATTTCTAATTCCTTCGCAAATTTGCTAAACATCTCACTTAACATAGAAGCAAATAATAAACTACCAATCCAGCCAGCAATTAACATGAGAATACTTGCAACAGCCCCACCAATAAAACCTTTTTGTAAAACGGCTTTATCTGCTTTAAATTCAACTTTAGGAGCACCATCCATTGTAGGCAATTTTACAGATTGTTCTTTTTTCTTCACAACAGATAAAGAATACCCACACTTTTGACAATATAAATTTTTTTGAGCATTTTCACTGCCACAACCTTTGCAGTATTTTGCAGTATCTTTTTCTAACGTTACTGCATCTATAGCTCCTGCAATCTCCATACTACCTTCATTTGGGCAATAATTTACTTCTTCACCATGTTGTTTTCCACATGTGCGACAATACATTTAATTCACTCCCCACTTTGCTTAATTCCACAAACTGGACAGTAAGTAGAGTTTTTATCAATATGCTCATTACATGAAATACAATTTACCGTTTCACCTTCATTTTCTACTGCTAACATCGGGTTAGGTTTTCCACACGAACCACAAAACTTATCATTTATTGATAAAGGTCCACCACATTCACATGTAGCTTTTTCACCTTGTTGTTTTTGCAATTCAACAATGCGCTTTCTTGCTTGATAAATAGCTACATCAAATTCTTGAACTGGAGCAATCATTTCTTTTAAACTCGCTTCATTTACTCCACTTCCTCTTAATTGAACATACACTTGCTGCCCAACCTCTAATAGAACCTCTGCTTTTTTCTGCATTTGCACTTGCATTCCCTTTTTCAATTGAGCAATTTCTTGTGCAACTTGCAACTTCATTTTCCCTTGTTCTATTCCTTCTTGTAACTTATTCATTCCACTACCTAACTTCGTCTGTAAATCTGACAAATCATTTCTCCTCCTATACGTATATATTCATATATAAAATTAACATTTTATATATTACCATGATTTTCAAGTTATGTAATCCAAATTTCATTTTTTCTGTTTTGAGCATTTTTTGTTTATAATGGTAAAGGAAAGAAATATGTGTACGGAGGAATATTATGCTGCAACACTCAATTACGAAAGATGAAATTATGATGATTGCGAATGAGTTCGTTCAAGGACTAGATCCGCAGCAAACAGCTGATCAGGAACATGTCGCTACAGCTCGGCACCTATATCGTAGTGGTGTTGTCTACAACGTTGACTTTGATGGTTATACACTGTCAGGAACTGTAGATGCGGAAGGCAACGTATATAGCGTTCATATTCCGATTCGTAATGTCGCTGAAAGTTATTGTGATTGCTTCGCACCAACACAATGTGAGCATATGCTCGCTGTATTACTATCTGCAGCGTCTAGTTTCGGGCAAGTAGGAGATGTATTAACTTTATTTAAAAATAATACGAAACCTTCCCTTCCTCCTATTAGAACTGCAAGACAAGTATTGCAATCATCAGCTTTTGAAGAAACGGATTATAAAAGTTGGGAATCATATTTTGAAAAAGAATATGATTCATTTAAAAAAGAACAAGCTCGCCTTACTTATAAACAAATGTATTTTCTTATGAGTATCTTTACAGATTTCTATACGAAGCTTGAGCGGAAAGCTCCGCGCGTCATCGCCATACATGAATTATTCAGGTTACATGCAGCAATTTACTGCTTTCAAAAATTATTAGAAGAAATTCAGGCATTCGAAGCAAACAAAACGTATTCTTATCACCAACCTGTTAATGTCATTCGCCTATTTGTAGATAAAGTGGAATCCATCGTTCGGGACTTACAATCAGAAGCGATTCCTTCAGAGTCTGAAATAATTTTGCAAGAAACAGCTCGTCTCGTTCATGAAGTATTCTTCTCTACCGACGCTTATACGCAAGAGCGATTTTTCATTTATCGTCACATATGGAGTGAACTTTTAAACAATAAAGAGAACATAGAAGAGGAAGAAAAACGAATCGACATGAAAATCAATCCACTATCCAAAGCATTAGCGTCTTCTCATCTTCTCTTTTTAAATGATGAAGATTTACTAGCGATGGACTTACTAAAGAAACAACCTGCTTCTGTTGTGAGTCTATACTTCTATTGGTTAGAAGAACTATTAAGTGCCATGCAATGGGATCGTGCAAAAAACTGGCTTTCCTTTACGTATAAACAAGTAAAGAAAACGATCCAAGATCACGAAAATACGATTTTCATAAAAGATATCGTTCGGCTATTTGTAATCATGTATGAAACATACGCAACACATACAAATGAACAAGCTGGTTTTGAAATGATTTTACAAGAACTATTACCGTATAGTTTCACAAACTACGAACAGTACGTACTCGCGAAAAAACAGTATCGCACATGGGCAGAGCTTCATCTCTTATATGGATTTGAGGCAATTGAACTGTTGAAAGAGCCACTGAAAGATATTGAAAAAGAAGCGCCAGAAGTGGCACTTCCTCTTTACCATCTTGCTGCTGTAGAGGCGATTGAAGAACGAAATCGTAAATCATATAAACGTGCAGTTCGTTACTTAAAGAAATTACGTACATTATATAAACGATTAAAACGCACCGATGAATGGGATGCTTTCATTATTCACATCGCTAATCTCCATTCACGTCTGCGTGCACTACAAGAGGAATTACGGAAAGGAAAATTAATCGATGATCAATCAAACTGAAGTAACAATTAGGCTCCAGCATGTTAGTCAAGGTTGGTTCCTTTGGGGAGAAGATGACAGCGGTAGTCCATTATCCGTAACAAGTTGGAAACGAAATGCATTCACATGGCACTCCACTTCTTTCTACGGTACGTTTCTAAAAGAAGCAACCTTCGAAGGAAAACAAGGTGTGCTGCTAACAAATGCACAAGCCTTTGAATACATTGCAAACAAACCGATGAATTCCTTTGCACATATTCAAATAAACGGCACGATTACAGCACTTACGAAAGATGCAAATGAACTATGGGATGCCTTTACGAGTGGTAGTTTCGTACCAGATATGAATCATTGGCCTAAACAACCATCTTGGAAAGTTCAAAATACACCAATTGAAGATGACACATTAGCATCGCTTTTCTCAGCAGCAGTAAATGAAAGCATATTACAAGACAACCGCTCAAATGACGGCTGGGAAGATGCTAAAAGACTATATGAACATTATGACTTTACGAAAAGACAACTGGAAACAGCACTACATGAAGAAGATTGGCTTCGGAAAATTGGTTATATTGAAGATGATCTTCCGTTTACAATCGGACTAAGACTACAAGAACCACAAGAAGAATTTGAAATGTGGAAGCTTGAAACAATTGTGACACCAAAGCGCGGGGCGCATCGCATATATGTATATGAAAACATCGATTCCTTACCGAAAAGGTGGCACGATTACGAAGAACGGATTACAGAAACACAAGAAGGTTTTAGTAAACTCATACCGTGGTTAAAAGAAGGAGATACGTTCCGAAATGAGCTCTTTGAAACAGAAGCTTGGAACTTCTTAACAGAAGCAAGCAATGAATTACTTGCAGCCGGCATTACAATTTTACTACCATCATGGTGGCAAAATTTAAAAGCAACAAAACCGAAATTACGTGTCCAGCTGAAGCAAAATACAGCACAAACACAATCGTTCTTCGGTATGAATACGCTCGTTAATTTTGATTGGCGCATTTCGACGAACGGCATTGATTTATCAGAAAGCGAATTTTTCGAACTCGTTGAACAAAATAAACGTCTATTTAATATAAATGGCCAATGGATGCGACTAGATCCAGCCTTTATCGAAGAAGTAAGGAAACTCATGAACCGTGCCGATAAATACGGACTAGAGATGAAAGATGTCCTGCAGCAACATTTATCAAATACGGCTGAAACAGAAATTGTAGAAGATGATAGTCCGTTTACTGATATTGAAATCGAACTAGATGGATATTATGAGGAACTATTCCAAAAGCTGCTTCATATTGGAGATATTCCAAAAGTAGATGTCCCTACTTCACTAAACGCAACACTTCGTCCGTATCAACAACACGGCATTGAATGGTTGTTATATTTACGAAAGCTTGGATTTGGAGCATTGCTAGCCGACGATATGGGACTCGGGAAAAGTATTCAAACAATCTCTTACTTACTATATATAAAAGAAAACAATCTCAAAACAGGCCCTGCATTAATCGTAGCGCCGACATCTGTTCTTGGAAATTGGCAAAAAGAATTTGAGCGTTTCGCACCGAATTTACGTGTTCAATTACATTACGGAAGTAATAGAGATAAGGGGAATTCATTTGAAGATTTCCTTCAATCAGCAGATGTTGTATTAACATCTTATGCATTGGCTCAACTCGATGAGGAAGAACTAACTTCATTATGCTGGGATGCTGTTATTTTGGATGAAGCACAAAATATTAAGAACCCACATACGAAACAGTCGAAAGCAGTACGAAACTTGCAAGCAAATCACAAAATCGCTTTAACTGGTACACCGATGGAAAATCGCCTCGCTGAACTTTGGTCCATTTTCGACTTTATTAATCATGGATATCTCGGAAGCTTAGGGCAATTCCAACGCCGCTTCGTCACACCAATTGAAAAGGATCGTGATGAAGGAAAAATCCAGCAAGTTCAACGGTTTATCTCACCATTTTTACTGCGCCGAACGAAGAAAGATCAAACAGTCGCATTAAATTTACCAGATAAACAAGAACAAAAAGCTTACTGTCCTCTTACTGGTGAACAAGCTTCCTTATATGAACAACTTGTTCAAGATACACTGCAAAATGTCGAAGGATTAAGTGGAATTGAAAGACGCGGCTTTATATTACTTATGCTGAACAAGCTAAAACAAATTTGTAATCATCCAGCTCTTTATTTAAAAGAAGAAGAGCCACAAAATGTCATTGAACGCTCTATGAAAACAAAAACGTTGATGGAGCTCATAGAAAATATAAAAGATCAAAATGAAAGTTGCCTCATCTTCACTCAATATATCGGCATGGGGAACATGCTAAAACGTGTGCTAGAAGAAAAATTCGGCCAGCGTGTCCTCTTCTTAAACGGTAGTGTACCGAAAAAAGATCGCGACAAGATGATTGAGGAGTTCCAAAACGGAACGTATGACATTTTCATCTTATCCTTAAAAGCTGGCGGAACAGGATTAAACTTAACCGCTGCCAACCATGTCATTCACTACGATCGTTGGTGGAATCCAGCTGTGGAAAATCAAGCAACAGACCGCGCATATCGCATTGGTCAAAAACGATTTGTTCATGTTCACAAACTCATTACAACAGGAACATTAGAAGAAAAAATTGATGAAATGCTAGAAAGAAAACAATCTCTAAACAATGCGGTCATCACAAGCGATAGTTGGATGACTGAACTATCAACAGACGAACTAAAAGAATTACTCGGTGTATAAAGTGAAACTTGAATCAGTGGGGGTTTTGTTCATCTCCCACTGATTATCAGCCCTCACCAATCGGGCTTTTACGGGGAATTTTACTACCCGCAAAAAAAGCGCTAATCTCGAAATGAGATTAGCGCTTTTTTCTATTCCAAAACCAATTACTTATTATAATCCCCGTTAACCCGCCGCACGTATCAAGCAATGAATCTTGCCACATTGGTGTACGGTCTCCCGTATACCATTGGTGAATTTCATCAAATGTTGCATAACCCGCAACGAAAAGAAGGGCATATATAAAACATCTTTTCCTCGAATGACCTGATCGATGAAAAGCGTAATAAATCAATGAACCTAGCATAAAGAACACCATAAAATGAGCACCTTTACGAAGGAAAAACTCAATAAATCCGCCTACACCTTTATTCGCAATACTAACAGGGGTTCCTCCACCATAATCGATAGATACCCATGAAAAATGCTCTTTCACAAATTCAACATTTACATATTGTTCAATATCTGAACGCATATCCTGCTTTTTATATGGTTGTGCCGAAGAATAGAAAATCAGCCCCATCCATAGTAATACAGGAATCCAAAATAACCATTTACGATTCATTATCCAGAATTCTCCTCTCTTAATCTTTTAAGGGTACCAAAAAAAAGAAAAAATTTCACGCCAAAACATGACATTTGCATCCTATTTATAAAGTGAAAGACCAACTATGAGAAGTCAAGGAGGATTTTTTATATAAATAGGGGGTGTTTCTCTAAAAAAGGGCGTATCAAATAAACCTAAGGATTTTCAAAAAAATGAGAAGTTCATGTTTCTGTTGTGTGTGGTGGAATTTCATAAGGTTTATTGCTTTTAAGAATGGCATAGATAATGTAACACAGCTTTCTAGCTACGGCTCCTATACAAACATAGTAGTGCTTTCCTTGTTTTCGTTTCTTTTCATAAAAGGCTTTTAATACAGGGTCATGTTTATGAGCTGTAATAGCCGCCTGGAATAAGGCTCTACGCAAATGAGAAGAGCCACGTTTGGATATAGACGTACCTGAGGATTCAAATTGCCCAGATTGGGACACAGAGGCATCGATGCCTGCGTATGCGACAAGTTTAGATGGTTTGTCAAAGCGGTGTATATCCCCAATTTCACTTAGTATAGTGGCACCTAAAATCGGTCCAACGCCAGGTATTGTCATGATAGGAGTATCTAAATCAATTAAAAGTTGTGACATTTCTTCTTCACACTCTTTGATTTGATCTTCGATAAAACGAATTTGCTCCATCAACATTTTTAGTTGAAAGGAAAAAGCGTTTTTACAGAAAGTAACACCAAACGAATTAGAGGCTAATTCCATTAGTTTGTTGGCTGTTTTCTTCCCAAGTCGGTTACGACTGGTTTGCTCAATTATTTGTGTTAAATCATCAATAGATATCTGTTCATAGTCACTAGGAGAGGAATATTCAAGTAAGATTTGTGAAGAAGTTTTACCAAAAACATCCGAAAAGATGCTTTGGTACTCTGGGAAAGTCTGATCTAATACGACAAGAGCTTTTCTTTTTAAATCACTCATATTACTTACAAGCGCATTACGAAAGCGGCTCATTTGTTTTAGAGCGAACATTTTCTCGTCCACAAGTGGAGTTTCAACAAAACGGCCGAATCGAATGATATCGGCAATCATAGTGGCATCAATGGCGTCTGTTTTCCGCTTTCTAATTTCTGTTCCTTTTCGCCAGGCATTGGTTTGAATTGGATTTAATACAACGACTGAGAAGCCATGATCCAGTAGAAAAGAATAAATGGCTAACCAATAATGTCCTGTTGCCTCCATTCCAATCATTATTTCTGTAGGAGACTCAATGTATCGGTACATCCAATTTAATAGTGCTTGTCCACCTTCTTTGTGATTCTGAAAGGGAAATGGCTTAGTAATAGGTTTTCCAGTTTGATCGATAATGGACGCATAATGTTTATGTTTAGCGATATCAATACCTAAATAGAACATAGCTTACACCCCTATTTTAATCAGTGTTAGATAGTGTTGTCCTCCTCTGAACTAATAAGCGCTACTACCTCGTAAGAGATACGAAGAATGACCAATGGTCATCAACATCCAACTCATTCGTAAACTACTTATTAGACAGAGGTACCATTCTTTCAACCGAATACAAAGATTCAAGGAGGTGGTCGGCAACACTCTATCTACAAATTTAAGTATCTCATAAAAATAGATACTCTTGGGTTTATAGGTACATCCCGTCCCTAAAAAACCTAACTTAATCATACGAGGAGGTGATACACATGGCAATTGAAACAATCGTAATGGATTTAACTTTACGTCTTGTCTTAAACAACGGATTAGATAAGAACGGCAAAACAGTTTTCAAGAGCAAACAATTTAAACGTGTTAAAACAAATGCGAGCTTAGATCAAGTACACAATGTAGCTCATGCTCTAGCTTCCTTACAAGCATCACCGCTTCACGCTGTACAACTTGTAAGCACATCAGATCTTTCTAAACTATAAAGTAAAACTCGGATCAGTGGGGATTTTATTCATCCCCGCTGATTATTAGCCCGCAATTTAACCGGCAGACCCAAATCCCGTAAATAGCGTGATAAATACAAAGGAGGGAATAACACATGCAAGTACTAGAGTTGATTTTCGCGAAGGAAGATGGAAAAACAGTCGTTTTTTCTATCGATACGCCCATCACACCAATCGATGCACAAGTCGTAAATCAAGTAATGGATACAATCCTTGCCTCATCTGTATTTTCATCCATTGATGAAAATACAAGAAAAAAGGGAGCTCGCCTTGTAGAAAAAAATGTATCTGAAGTTCCCATTACTCTATAAAATGAAAAAGACGAATCTGCATCATTTTGCAGATTCGTCTTTTTTCTTCGGCATTTCAATCGGAATAAAAATCTTTGAAAAACCGACGCATACGTACTTATAATGTTCTTCCCCTATATCAAACTCAGTCGTATATGTTGAGAAGAATATATAATCATTTCGCTTCGTATAATGATCAATTAATAACCCAACTTGTGGCTCAACATACTTTTTGGCTAACTTTTTACCGGCCGATGCCAAGTCGCCAAGAAGACCCTCTTCATTCTCTTTTTGAACTTCATCTAGCTTCTTACTCACATCATTACGCTTCATAAACTGCTTCGCTGCCCATTCTGTATATTCTCCCTTACTCGGATTACTGTTTGCTAAATATACTAGGAGAACGACAACTAAAGCCATAATAATATACTTTTTCTTCATACTATATCACCGCCTACTCTTTTCTATTTTCATATATATGTACAAGCGATGCAAATTAGAAAGACTATCACCTATTGATTGTAAACGAATAGACAAAATTTACAATATGAAATAGAATATTAACAGTAAATTTACTTAATTTATATATAATTATATTCAGAATGAAAATTATAAGGGAGGCTATAGAATTATGGATAATGAAAACAACATTTTTATTTCTAGTTCTACAATGATGCTTGAACCATGTAAACACCCTTATTACCGTACAAAAATTATCGACAGTAGCGGAAACCATCTTTACTCCTGTCAAACTGCTCTCCAACTTATACAGAAATCTTGTCTAACAAATATTCATTCTACTTATCAAGGGAGACGTAATGCTGTAAAAACAAAATTTAAATTCAAACAAAACGTTCCAATTCCGATCAATCATAGAGAATATATTTGTGCTTTCCCAACAGAATCTCCTGCTTCTCCAAATTGTATTTGGCTTTTCTTCAAACATGTTCATACAATAGAGTTTTTCAAAAAAGCTAAACGAGCTAAAATTCATTTTTCAAACGGAGCTACCGTAACGATACAAATTAGTTCCCATAAGCTAAGTCAGCAATTATGGAAAGCTGGATATGTATTATCCCAAATGAACATGCAAGATTCATCACCTTAATAACAAATAGAATGGAAGGTAGTATTTCATCACCTTCCATTCTATTTGCTATTTTTATCCTTTTACACTATCGCGCATTTTCTCGAGTGCTTGCCGATACATCCATCTTACTTGATAATATGTCATTTCCGTCTCTAAAGCGATTTCTCCCATCGTCTTCCCTACAAAAAAACGTTCAAAAATAATATACTTCTCCTTCTCGTCTAACACACTCATAAAATCCTTCACTCTTATTTCAACATCTTCAAAATGAAAGATTTCCTCATACTCACCTACACATACACATCTTTCTTGCAAAGTAGATTCTTTCTTCAATCTTTCTAATATATAACCACGCACCGTTACAAGTGCATATGCAGGGAAATACCCCTTCTTTGCATCAAATCTTTCATACGCATGCCAAAGACCAATTAAACCACATTGATAATACTCTTCATAATCTTGACGAATACCTAATTTCTTTATTTGATTTACAATCATCCCTTCATACAAAACAACTGCCTCTTTAAAAGTGGCTGGCTTCACACAGTACCCGTTTCTAAAAGGTATACCTTTCTAGTATTCCGCGGTACCTTCACAATATAAAAATAAAGAAAAGATTTCACTGTGAGTAATTTCAAATACTACCGACGGAATTTGAAATTACACTAGATAGTATTTGAAATTTTGTTCGTGGTATTTGAAATAGGGGTAAAAATAAAAAAGGTGACTCTCTTAAGAGTCACCTTTTTCTAAAAGAATAAATTATGCGTCAAATTTTGGAGCTAGACCACTTAAACTACTAAATCCAACTGAAAGAATAAAGAAAATAACAATTAAAATCGTTGCTTGTTTTTTACTTAATCCAGCCGTAATATGTAATCCTAATCCCATTACAACTAATGCCCAAATATTGAAAACTTCGAATGATGAAGCAGCACCATGAGCAACTGTACCTGGCTCAAATAAAGTTGCTAAACTTGTATAAGAAGTTTCAATATCTCCACCAAGAATCATTCTAATAATAAAGTTCACAATTGCACCTAAAATTGAAATCGTATATGTGTAGACATAAATAGATAATAATTTCATGTATGAAGTATCATTACTCATAAACATCATAATCACTTTATAAATAGCTGCCGCAATGAAGAACCAAATCGCAGTACCAAATAGCCCACCAACAATACCTGCTCCTATTCCGAAGTAACCAACAACTTTAGCTGCTTCGGCATCAGGCACCTCACCCATTACACCAGGATGATTTACTACTTGATACATGCTAATCCCTGCAATTACAGCTGTTAATATAATGAAAAGGAAAAATGCCCCCCATACTGGACTTTTCGTCTTCATTCTCTCAAATTGCTCACCTGGAGAAGTAATCATTCCTAATAATGATGGCTTCTTCGCACCTACATCTTGCGTATTAATATTTGCTTCCATTATAACGCCTCCTTCTATTTATATAACCCGTTCTAACGGGCGGTTCACTTCCTCATGCAAGAGGCTACGAACCGCCCACTAGAACGGTAATGTGTAGTTCTACTACACTATTAATTACTCATAACGCAATGCTTCAATTGGATCTAATTTCGCAGCTTTATTTGCTGGAATTAATCCGAAAATAATACCGAGTGTCATCGAGAACAGTACGCCTCCAACGACAACTTCCCACGAAACGAGCGGTGGCCATTTTGCGAATGTAGAAACGATATATGCTCCGCCATACCCAAGACCAATTCCGATTAAACCACCTAAAAGTGTTAACATAACAGCTTCAATTAAAAACTGTAATAAAATTTTACTACGCGTTGCTCCAAGCGCTTTACGTATCCCAATTTCGCGCGTACGCTCCGTTACAGATACGAGCATGATATTCATAACACCAATACCACCAACGACTAATGAAATACCAGCGATACCACCGATAATCATCGTCATGATGCTAGTTACTTTAGAAACATTTTCTTGGAGTTCTTTTAAATTCACCAGTTCATATTTACCTGGGATTTCACTTGGCTTACGACTATTTAATACATCAACAGCTCGTTTCCCTGCTGCTTCTAAATTGTCTACATTTTTAGCTTGAATTGCGATATTTTGAATATCATCTGTCCCATATAAAACAGGCCATAACGTAAGAGGAATTAACGCTTCTTCCATTTCAAATCCCATAAATTCATTATCTGATGTATACACACCAATAATTTGCATTGGCTGTCCCTTCATCTCAATAATTTGTCCAACTGGGTTTACGTCCTTAAATAACGTTTCCTCTGTTTTTGTGCTAATCATCACAACGTTATTCGCGTGAGAAATATCTGATTCATTTAAGGAGCGGCCCTTTACAACCTTTACTTTATTAACCGCAAAATATTCATTATCAAGTCCAATAACATTCAGCCTTGCTTTTTTATCATTTACATCAAGTGTCTCTGTTGTCGAATTTGTTGTAATAACGTGTGAAACATCTTTCACTTGTTTTACTTCCAAAATATCCTCTTCCGTTAACTTCGGTATTTCAAATCCACCTATAGCAAATTCATCATTAATATCTGCTTTAAATTGAATTGGCATAAGGTTATTACCACCAGAACCTGCGAATTTTGATTTCAACATCGCTTCCCCGCCTTGCCCAATTGCAACGACAGTAATAATCGAACCTACCCCGATAATAATACCGAGCATCGTAAGAGCTGAACGCAGTTTATGAGCTAAAATAGAAGACAGGGCAATTTTTATACTATCTAGTAAACTCATACCGCACACCTTCTATCTTCTGTAACTTTCCCGTCTCGCAGTACAATGCGGCGAGAAGAATACGCTGCTACTTCCTCTTCATGCGTAACCATAACAATCGTCGTACCTTCTGCATTAAGCTTCGTGAAAATATTCATAACTTGCTCACCAGACTTCGTATCAAGTGCACCAGTCGGTTCATCGGCCATAATAAACGTTGGATTATTCGCAATCGCTCTTGCAATCGCTACACGCTGCTTCTGTCCACCTGATAACTCATTTGGTAAATGATGCACGCGATCTGCCAATCCAACTTTACCTAACGCCTCCAAAGCACGCTTGCGACGCTCCGCTTTCTTCACGCCACCATATACGAGCGGAAGCTCAACATTTTCCACCGCTGAAAGACGAGGTAGTAAATTAAAATGCTGGAATACAAAGCCAATATATTCATTACGAATTAAAGCAAGCTTTGACTCGTCTGCTGTTAAGATATTCACGTCATTCAGCATATATTCGCCTTCTGTTGGACGATCTAAACAACCGATAATATTCATAAGCGTCGACTTACCAGAGCCAGACGGTCCCATAATCGAAACGAACTCACCGCTCTGAATCGTTAAACTAATACCGTGCAAAATCGGCACTGCCAATTTTCCTTGATAATACGTTTTAGCAATATTATTTAACGTAATCATTTCTCTTTCACTTCCATTCCGTCATACACATCGTCGGAAGGATTTTTAACCACCTTTTGCCCCACTGTTACGCCTTCTACAACCTCTGTCCAGTCTCCATCAGTAGAACCTTTTTTCACATTTTGTTTACGAAGCTTACCTTTATCCTCAACATAAACAAATGCATCATCGCCTTTTGCTACAATGCTCTTACTTGGGACAGCAATCATCTTCTTATTCTCTAAGTTTACTTGCAGAGAAACGTGGTAACCTGGAGATAAACCATCTTGGCTATCAAGGCTAGCTTTATATGTATATTGGGACATATTTTGAGTTGCTTCACCCATACCGCCAGCTTGCGCCATCTCTGCACTTGTTGGGAACTCACTTACCTCTGTAATCTTACCTGTCCACTTCTTCTTATTATTTGCTTTTGCCGTTACAGTGAATGTTTGATCTTTTTGAATTTGTGACTTCTGAAGCTCAGTTAACGTACCTTGAACTTGGAATGGATCTTTAGAAGCTACTTGTAAAAACGCTTTTCCTTGACCACCTAACGCTTGAGATGAACTTTGTGCCGCATCTTTATCTAACTTTTGAACAACACCAGCGAAATTACTATAAATCGTAAGCTCTTTCTGCTTTTTACTTAACTCTTCTTTCTGCAACTTTCCTTTTTCTTTCTCAAGATCAGTTGTCTTTTGAGCTATCTCTAACTCGTTTACTTGCTCTTCCATCGGATCTGTTACTTCTTTCCCAGCTCCGCTATCTTTCGCCTTCTTAATTTCTTTCTTCAACGAATCAATCTTCTTTTTCCCTTGATCATAACGCATATCCGCCATCTTCTGATCAAGCTCAGCTTGCTTCATTTGAAGATTAATTTCTTCATTATCGTAAGAGAATAACTTCGTACCTTTCTCTACCTCTTGCCCTTCTTTTACCTCAATATCTTTCACTTTCCCTTTGGCCGGATCTGCATAGAAGCTTTCAATATTACCAGGCTTCACCTGACCAGAAATTAACTTCGTATTATTCAGCTTACGCTCTGTCACTTTCTCAAAACTTACAGCATCAGCATTTGTTGATGCACCCTTCTTCTTACCTTGCATAACAAAAATATTAATTGCCGCTACAATAACAATTAGTGCAATAACCCCAATAATAATCCATTTCTTCTTCTTGTTTGGAGTACGAACCGTATTTGGTAACATATTCTCTCTCCCTTTTATAACTTAATAGTTTAATATAAAAATTGTATAAAACTTTCTGAAAATAGATTGCATATTATTACATTATTTTTACAAAGTTTTACACATCCATTTATATTGTAACAAAAATTCCAATGATTAGAAATATGACATTATATCTTTTAAGATAGATTTAAGGAAAGATTATATTATATAGAAAAAGCCATCCAAAATAATAATTGGATAGCTTTTTCAAACAAAATATTACGCTACTTTAGGATCTTTTCTCTCATGTCCACGTTGAACAATAAATAAGAAGATTGTTGATAAAACCGCACCTGTTAATAGTAAGATGAAACAACCATCCCAGCCAGAACTATCAACAATAACACCAATTGCTGCGTTAGCTACAAGACTTCCGCCTACATAACCGAATAGACCACACATACCAACTGTCGTACCTACTGCAAATTTCGGTACTAATTCCATCGCACTTAAACCGATTAAGAACTGTGGTACATAGATTAAACAACCGATAATAGAAACTGCAATACTTACAACAAGTACGCTAGTTGCTTGCCAATATATAAACGTACCAATAACAACTCCAACCATACTAATAATACATAATGGCATACGTTTTCCTTTAAATAATTTATCACTTAAAAAGCCAACGATTAATGAACTTGGAATTGCCATACCTTCAAAGATTGCATATGCCGCATGCGCTTCTGCTTTTGAAAATCCTTTAACTGTCGTTAAATAAAGTGGAACCCAGTTAATAACACCGAAACGAATTAAATAAACAAAAGCATTCGCAATACATAAGAACCATACAAATTTATTTTTCACTACATACTTCATTAAAATTTCTTTTGGTGACATCTTGTTAGCATTATCTGCTTTTTCAAGATTTTCATAGTCATTACGATACTCATCAATTGGAGGAAGACCTTCAGATTCTGGTGTATCCTTCGCATTGATCCAAACAAGTACTGCAATTACCATTGCGATAATCGCAGGGAAAATAAATACGCCACCTTGCCAATGATTTTCACCGAAAATACCTACACCAATTCCGACAAGTGGTGGCACAAGCATTCCACCAACGTTATGTGAAATATTCCAAAGACCTGTTTTCGTACCACGTTCTTTCTTCGAGAACCATTTCGTCATAACAATACTACAAGGTGGTGCTCCCATACCTTGTACAATACCGTTAACAACGAGTAATGTAACAATCATCCCAAAGGATGATGCAAAACCGAAACAAATATTTACAAGCCCTGATAAGAATAAACCGACTGCGATAAAGCGCTGGGCGAAAGCTTTATCTGATAAATTACCCATAAAGAACTTACTAAATCCATAAACAATTGCCATTACTGAACCTAGTAGACCAATTTCAGCTGTACTAAAACCATATTCTTGTACTAAATACGTACTTGATAACGTAAAGTTACTACGAACTAAATAATAAGCAGCATATCCAACTGAAATCCCGATTAACACACGAATACGTAGTAATCGATATACACGGTCGATCATATCCGCTGGCAATCTTTCAATTGCAGGTGCTGGCTTGAGCCATTTAAACATATATTTCCGTCTCCTTTTCTCACTTCAGAGAGAGACGCTGTCTATTCCATATCTCGATTATTCCGCTATTTGATATATTTTGGTTCGTCCTTCTAACCGGCTGTCCTTCTATTTCTTTCTCATTCTTCGCAAACATCGTTGGTACGCCAAACGACACTTTTTCTAAAATATGCCCCGCTTCTTCTGATAAACAATAATCAATAAATAAATCCGCAATAATACCACTCGGTGCACGTTTTAGTTTAGAAATCGCATTAACGGATAACCCTGTTTGCTCAGGTTCGTTACTTAAAATCGGAAAGCCTTGTTTTTGAAGCATTCTCTGATCTCCCATAAAGTTGATGCCTATCATATATTCACCGCTCGCAACAAGTTCTGCTGGGATGTAACCATTCACTGTTACTTCTCCAACTTGTTCTGCCAGATTCTTCACATATTCCTTCGCTTCCTCTTCACCTAACGTATCAATAAGTGATTGGAAAAACGTATATGCTGTACCTGAAACATTTGGATCGGGCATGACAATCTTCCCCTTATATACTGGATTCAATAAATCTTTCCATCTTAACGGATACGAGAGACCGAGCGGCGCTATTTCCTCGTTCCACCGCTCTTTATTAATCGCAATTGCCAGCTTCTCCACTTCATAACCATACCAATAACCATCTTTATCTTTAACAGTTTTTGAAATACGATTTGCATGTTGGCTTATCACAGGAATAGAAAGATTTTTTTGCTTCATCATTTGATGCGCATCTACTGTACCGCCAATAATAATATCCGCCTTCGGATTTCCAGCTTCTTCTTCCACTCTACGAAGAAGTTCTTCTGTTGAAAGACGAATAAATTCATACGTACATCCTCGCGGCTTACAAAATGATGAAAGTAACGCTTCACCAACTTCCTCACGAGCCGCCACATACGCAACAATATGACGATCATCCAAAATAGGGAGACCATTTTTACTATATTTAATAGAGGTTGTATCTCGAGAGCAACTAGACATCGCTCCTCCAATTACTAGCAAAAAGAAGAAAAAGGCTATCTTTCTCATGACGCATTCTCCTTTACGAATAACTCTGCTAGAGAGCCTTTCATATACATGACATTCCCGTTATTATCACCGAGATATTGCACAACAAAGTACGATGGATACACAGAAATCGTAAGAATATCTTCACGATCATTCTTTACACGCTTACCTGTTTTATAAGCTGTAATATAAGCAATCGGTTCATTCTGCGATTGTAATAACTTCTGAATTTCTCCGTAATCTGTAATTTGCTTTGCGTATCGAATAGAATCAAGTATGTGCGTAAGATTGATAGTACGTACCACATCGCCTTGACGTACTACGACATCCTTTGCTGAAGCAAAGAAATCACTAATACGCTCTGGCGTGTAATACAGGCTTAATAAATACGTTTGAAGTGCTGAAATCATCGGATCCATGCCATTCTTTCCGTATACATTTTCCCCATACTGGAACAAGTCACCTACTGCAAAAGTACGCTTATGTCCATTCAAGTACGTTACTTCTCCAGTAAATACTTGTTCTTGGCTCTTAACGTCCCCTGGCTCTATTCGAATTCGGTCAAAGAATGAAACAATCGTATGCAAACGAACTTCATCCGTTACAACGATTTCTCCCCACTTTTCATGTCTTACTTTCACTTCAATTGGAAGAGATTCATTCACCCTTTGTAAAACGGCTTGTTTATCATTTACAATGTTGATTCGATTATAGATTTGCTTCTCCATAACATAAAACAAAACAAGAGAAACAATCATACAAATGACAAACATAAGAATTTGAAATGATAGCCTTTTCATTTCTGCCTACCTCCAAGATAAAAAAACGTTGTTTCGAAAATACCGCATAATTGTTTCATAAATGTATCATTTAACCGCTTTCAAGTTTTTTATGTCTTCCATCCTTCTCGGAAGCAAAAATGTAATGAATATTGTAGTACCTATTTCTTCACTACTCTCAATCCGCATGCTTCCGCCCTGCTTATTCATAATCTCCTGACAAATATACAAACCATAACCATTCCCGTAACTAGAAGGAAGTGCCTTTCCTTTCGGAGACTCATTCCACTCTGCAAGCACCACTTCATCTATACCGATCCCATCATCATGAACAAAAACCTTCGCCTCATGCTCATTTACAATTACATTCATACGAATGTGCGAAGCATCACTATACTTAATTGCATTATCAAGCACATTTAAGAAAATTTGCTTCGTCTTATCAAAATCCGCAACAACATGTACATCCGTTAACTCATTTATCACTTCAATTTCAAACTGATTTAGACGAGGTTTCACAATTGAAACTGCTTCTTCTGCCAATTCCTTTATATTCACAACTGTAGGTGACACTTTAAACGTACTCTTCCCATATTTCGAGGACTTAAGCAGTTCCTCTACAAGTGATAATAAACGCTCACTTTCCACCGCCACATAACGAAGACTTTCCTGTACATCTTCTTTCGATTGTAACTTTGGAATTAAATCAACATAACCAATAATCGCCGTTAGCGGTGTTTTTAGCTCATGCGTAATGCGGTCTAGGAAATCTTTCTGCTTCTCTTTCTCCTCCTGCAATTGCTTAATATGCAGCTCAATTCCATCGGCCATCGCATTAAAAGATGCTGAAAGCTGAGCGATTTCCACGTACTCATTTAACTCAATCTTACTCTTATAATCACCATTCGCGAGCCTCTGTGCCATTTGTCTCAACTGATCAATCGGTTTATGAAGAGACTTCGCCAAACGAATCGCAAAGAAAATACCGGTAGCTACTAGGCAAAGAGACGTCATTAAGAACGTCCAGCTCACATTTGTTAAAACTTCCTTCTCACCCGTTAACTCATTTATAAAACGAATACTTCCAATGACATCGTTTCCATAATAAACCGGGCTTGAAAACAAAAGAATGGGAGCGGGATCCGCCTCCTCAAAAACATAAGACTTCTTCCCCTTCAAAGAACTCTCAATGTCGATGTTACGGTGAAGCAATGCTCCTTTTTGTGTATCTGCAACAACATCGCCATTCTTCCCGATCATCTGCACACGGACATCCATACGCTTCGCTAAATACGACGCAATTAAAAGTGAATTCGGACCAAGCGTATCCACTTCTGCTTCCTTCTCTAAATAATTCATCGTATAAATTTGTGCTTCTACACTTAACTTTTCTAAAGAATCTGCTGCGTTATGATACATATTCTTTTCTAACGTAATATAAACAACTGCATATAAAAGAACAAAAATCGGAATTAACAGCCCAACTATTCCAAACACCATATTTCGCTTTAAAGACATACCATCACCACTTAACAATCCAGTTTATAGCCAACGCCATAAATTGTCTTAATATATTCTCCGCTCGTCCCAAGCTTCTTGCGAAGTCTCTGCACCATAATATCAACTGCTCTCGTATTTCCGATATACTCAAATCCCCATACTTTCTCAAGCAACTCATCCCTCATAAACACACGCTGCGGATTTGAAACAAACAACTGACATAAATTAAACTCTCGGTACGTTAACTGAATCTCTTGTCCACTCACATGTACCTTTCTTTCCTTAGGACAAATCACGATCTCTCCAGCCTCAATTACTTCATGACTTACAGCCGCCTCCGTCTTCTTTACACGCCGCGCCATATTCTTAACCCGAAGAATAAGCTCCGCATAATTAAACGGCTTCGTCACATAATCATCAGCACCAAGCTGCAAGCCAAGCAACTTATCATTCATCTGACTCTTTGCCGTTAACATAAGCACCGGAATATCCCTATCCCTCTCACGGAACAAACGAAGCAACTCATACCCATCCGTATCCGGAAGCATAACATCCAAAATTAATACATCCGGCCCTTCATTCCATCGCTCTAAAGCTTCTCTCCCATCAGCCGCTGCCAACACTTCATAACCTTCCATCTCCAACTGCATCCGAATCAAATTACGAATACTCGATTCATCATCAACCACAAGTATTTTCATCATTCTCCTCCTTCCATCATGTATTATAGTACAGTTTAGTATAGCAAAAATCGTACAAAAAAAGAGAGGGGATTGTCGAACATATTTTGTCGACGATACCCTCTCTTTCACTTATTATATTTATTTAGCATATCCATTCGGTTGCTTTTGATGCCAATTCCACGCATGCTCAATAATTGTTTTCACATTTACATACTTAGGATCCCATCCTAGCTTCTCTTTCGCTTTCTTAGAAGAAGCAACTAAACGTGCTGGATCGCCCGCACGGCGCGGTGCTACCTCAGCAGAAATTTCATGATTTGTAACCTCACGAACTGCATCAACAATTTCTTTTACACTGAAACCATTACCATTTCCTAAGTTATAGAAATCACTCTCTCCGCCGTTCTGCAAGTCTTTAAGCCCTAAGAAATGAGCCGCTACTAAATCTTCAACATGAATATAATCACGGATACAAGTACCATCTGGTGTATTATAATCATCACCAAACATCATAATCTTCTCACGTTGACCTAAAGCCACTTGCAACACAAGAGGAATTAAATGTGTTTCTGGGCGATGATCTTCCCCAATAATACCATTTGGAGTCGCACCAGCCACGTTAAAGTATCTGAAAATCTTATAACGTAAATTAGAAGCTTGGCTATACCAATGAAGCATCTTCTCAATTGCTAACTTCGTCTCTCCATACGTATTCGTTGGATTCGTCATAGTTTCTTCAGTAATAAGATCAACATCTACCTCACCGTACGTTGCCGCAGTAGAAGAGAAAATGAACTTATCTACCTTAAACTCATCCATTACCTCTAATAAACAAAGTGCACCATACACATTGTTATTATAATATTGAAGGGGCTT
The DNA here is from genome assembly GCF_038006085.1 of Bacillus sp. FSL K6-0073. Classification (NCBI taxonomy): domain Bacteria; kingdom Bacillati; phylum Bacillota; class Bacilli; order Caryophanales; family Bacillaceae; genus Bacillus; species Bacillus sp. FSL K6-0073. Next base: position 5,200,939 of record NZ_JBBOUN010000001.1, read on the forward strand.
TTCCATACTAACTCCAACTAAAGAATCAGCTGCAAAATGCATAACCGCCTCAATATTTTCTTGTTTAAAAACATCCCTTAAAAAGGATTTATCACGAAGGTCACCATTATAAAACTTCGCGCCTTCCGTAATTGCATCTTCATGACCAGTTTGTAAGTTATCTACCACTACTACCGATAAACCTTCGTCTACTAATTTTTTCACAGCGTGAGAACCGATGTAGCCAGCTCCGCCACAGATTAAGATTGAATTCATTTTGCCCCTACTTTCTATACATCTAGTCTTGTAAATTAAGAATCATTAACTCTAGTAGATTAAACCATAATCATTTAGCTCAAAACTCTTTATACTTCACTATCCATATAGCCACTTTTATTATTTGATTGCCATCTCCAAGAATCTGCACACATTTCTTCTAATCCACGTTTTGCCTCCCAGCCTAATTCACGCTTTGCTTTCGATGCATCAGCAAAACATACTGCCACATCACCTGGACGACGTTCTGTAATTTTATAAGGAACTTTTTTGCCCGAAACTTTTTCAAACGCTTCAACCATCTCTAGTACACTATAGCCCATGCCTGTGCCCAGGTTATAAGCATCTACTCCTGTTGTACTCAGTACTCTCTCAAGCGCCTTTACGTGACCATTTGCTAAGTCCACAACATGGATGTAATCACGGACTCCTGTTCCATCTTTCGTTGGATAGTCATTTCCGAATACGCTTAATTCTTTTAACTTACCTACTGCTACTTGCGTTACATATGGCATTAAGTTATTTGGGATTCCATTTGGATCTTCTCCGATACGCCCACTTTCGTGTGCACCAAATGGATTGAAATAGCGAAGTAATGCGATACTCCATTCTGCATCTGCAAATGCTACATCACGCATAATTTGCTCAATCATTAATTTCGTTTGACCATATGGATTTGTTGCGCTTAATGGAAACTCCTCGGTAATCGGTGACGTTTCCGGGATACCATATACAGTTGCAGATGAACTAAAGATTATCTTCTTTACATTATGTTTCTGCATTACTTCACATAGCACTAACGTGCTTGTAATGTTGTTATGATAATATGTTAATGGAATCGCTACTGACTCCCCTACAGCTTTAAATCCTGCAAAGTGAATAACTGCTTCAATTTCATTTTCTTCAAAAATTGCGTCAAGCGCTTCGCGATTTAAAATATCTTCTTTATAAAACTTAAATTGTTTTCCTGTTATTTCTTTCACTCGATTTATAGATTCTACCGAGCTATTCGAAAGATTATCCACTACTATAATTTCGTAACCGCTATTTAGTAATTCTACACATGTATGACTACCAATATATCCTGCTCCACCTGTTACAAGTATTCCCATAATTAAACCTCCAATATTATTAAACCTTAATAAAAAAGAAAATCATTTATCCTTTATTAAAACAAATGATTTTCTTCTCACAGATTTTATTTAGCTATGAAATAATTCGTTACATATTGAGCCCAAACATCATGACCTTTAGCACTTGGGAAACCAAATTCTTCTTGTAAGTACGGTAAAATAGCCTTTGTTGTTGCATCCGGCCATGCTCCCCAATGATCAATATATGTATAATTATTTTGCGTCGCAAATTGTTTTAATGCTTCAATCGATTTCGGATAATTCTTCGCACCATACACTGGATTTGATGGTTGAATCATAATCGTAGCACCCTTTGCACTAGTAGAAAGTGCTTGAACGAACTTCTGTGTATTCACAACAGAGTTTCCATTACCAGTTTTACCGTTATCAGTAATAAACGGTGGTTCAAATAAAATCACATCTGGATTCTCTTTTGCAATCTCTTTATCACGTTTATTCGTAATTAACTCTTCTGTGCTTTCACCCTTATATTCCTTTACAGTCACATTCCATAAACCTTTACCGTAAGCAGTTTCTAAATTCGCAGTTAACTTAGCTGCCCAAGCACTTTTTTCAGATGAAGAAGCTTCGTCACCAACAATAACAAGGTTTACTGCCTTTTTATCCTCAGCGGCTTTCTTTAATTTCTCTTTCACTGCATCTGGCAAGTTCTTCGCGTATGCCTCATTAAAAGATGATTTCGCATCTTGTTTTTTCTCTTCCTTTTTCTCTTCTTTCTTTGCCTTGCTATCTTTTACTTCAGCCTTTGTTTTCGTTACTTCACTCGTTTGCCCTGTTGCATTCGCAATCTTCTTATTCCAGTACAATTTACCGCTCACAATCGAAGCTACAAACAATACAAAAATAACAAGGACAAGTACTGCTTTCTTATTCATCGATTCACCTCATCTATTAATCTCACAACATATAATATTAATATAAATCCATGCAAAAATAAACCCAACTCCTTCCAAAGGAGTTGGGTTGTTACATATTACTTAGTTAATTCAAGATGCGCTTTTAATTTATTCGTTAAATCTTGTTTTGCTGCATCTGGAACATAATAGTACCAAATACCATCGGCGGCTTTGTGGCCGTCACCTGGGATTTGAATCTCTTCACTATTCTGCATGCAATCTTTATAATTCTTTTGAATATCAAACATTTGATCTTGCGTTAAACTTGTTTTTACGTTTTTCTCAATTGCTTTTAATACATCACCGTAGCTTGATAGAGACGATACACTTGCGCCCTTTTTAATTACAGCTTGAATAACTTGACGTTGGCGCATTTGACGACCGAAGTCACCGCGTGGATCTTCATAACGCATACGAGTATATTTTAAAGCTTTTTCACCATCTAAATGAATTTCACCTTTAGCAAAGTGTGTATCCCTTGATGTAAAATCTAAATCGTTATTTACATCAACGCCACCAACAGCATCCACAATATCTTTAAAACCAGCCATATTCACTTCAATGTAATGATCGACTGGTACATTAAGAAAATTCTCCGTTGTTTTTACAGCCATATCAATACCACCAAAAGCATAAGCATGGTTAATCTTATCTTTTTTACCTTTACCAATGATTTCTGTATAAGTATCACGGGGAATACTTGTAATCTTCATTGATTTTTTTTGAGGATTCAAAGTAAATAACATCAATGAATCAGATCTTGATGTTTCACTTTCTCTTTGATCTGTTCCCATTAATAAAATAGAAATAGGCTTTTTATCTGCAACATCTACTTTTTGATCACGTTTTTCAGACTTATCACGTTCTAGCGGTTTATGCACCGCATCTAAAGTATTAGACACATTAGAATAAACGCTATATGCATATGCACCACCTGCAACGATAAGAACCCCAACAATACCTAGAATCCAAAATATAATTTTCTTTTTCATATTTTATACCTTCTTTATATTCTTATAATCCATTTCATATCTTAATTTATCAGTTATCTATTAAAGTAGTCAATCTTATATTGTCAAAATTTATTTACTTCCTCTACGTACCAACATATTTTTTATAATCTGGACACAATCCATAAAATACTTATCCTTAAGTATTCCCAATGAAATAAAATAAAGAATAACACTACCTATTATAGTAAATACAGATGAAAATATCCCTTTAGGGCTAAATATTATATACGGTACTACAATTGTTATAATAGATATAAAGCAATATGATAAGTAATTCTTTGAAAACAACCTAGAATTCATACCCAATCTTCTTAAAAAGAAATAATAAACCACTAGCTTAGAGAACTCTGTTAATACAAATGTAATCGCTGCACCAACGACAAAATACTTTGTTGTCAAAATAATATTTGCAATAACATTAATAACTAAGGCTATTATCATGGCATATATGGATATATGTTCTTTGCTAGCAGAATACAAATAATATGCATAAATTGCTACCAGTGGCATTATTACTAAACATACTGATGTAATTTGTGATACTATTATAGCGCCTGAATAAGACTGCCCAAAGAGAGTTTTTATTATTAAATTTGAATATAAAATAAAACCAATGCATGCTGGTATTGAAACAATGCCTAAAAAATGTCCACTCTTATTTAAGATTTTCTGCTGTGAGCTATGGTCATCATTACTATTCAAATAACTAAGCCTTGGTAATAATACAGCAAACGCATTTGAAACAATAGCTACTAACATTGTTGTCATTTTTATACCCACATTATAAACTCCTAATTTTGCCTTTACAGCAATGGTTCCTAAGAGAACTGAATTTAATTGTAATGTAACTGTACTTATAAACGAAATGACTAATGCTAAAAGCACTGGTTTTAGGTGGTTTTTTAAAGATACTTTTCCTTTTTTCAGTTTAATAAACTTTAATAAATACCAACTGTTTAAAGAAGCCGTCAGCATAAAACTCCCCAAATTTAATACAACATATAATAGGTAATCATTTTGTTCTTTGATGAATATAAATACACAAAGAACAAAAATAATTTTCACCACAAGATCACGTGTTGTAATATACTTGAATTTTTCTATACCCACAAAAAACCATTGAAAAGTAAATAAATTAGTTAACATTGTTAATCCCGTAATAAAGAAGATGAGAAATTCACTTCTCATTTCTGTATTATTAAATAAAAACGCTCCGTATAAACACAACATAATAATTGTTAATACTAGTTGTATAATAAATAATTCTTGAAATTTCAAACTTAGTTTTTCTTTATCATTACTAACTATAGCTATTTCACGTGTTGCATATCCAATTAATCCTGTTCCCGCAAATACGGCAAAAATAGTTACTATACTAGTTGCATAATTAATAGTTCCATAGTTTCCTGGTCCTAATACTCTCGAAATATAAGGAAAAGTTATAAAAGGTATAATTAATAATACTATTTGATTTATAAAACTATAAATTGTATTTCTGGTTAAACTACTCATGATTTATGACACATCTCTCATGTTTAATATTTTCTGCACTTAGTTCTCAATTAAAGAAATTACTTTTTTCATATTTTCTCGATTAATTGTTTCAACCTCTATACTTCCTTTACTTGCCCTACATTTAAAGGAATGAATATCGCTAGTTAACTGCTTTACCCCTTCGATAATACCTTCTGTTGTGTTATCTACAATCAAACCATACTCACTTTCACCAAGTATGCTAACCGTTCCAGTCCTTGTTGACACCACTGGAACCTCTAAAAGAATTGCTTCTGCTACAACTAAGGAATACCCTTCAACTCTCGATGAAGATATAAAAAACTCACTATTTTTAATATACTTATATGGGTTTTCCGTAAAGGGAATAAATACAACATCATTTACAACACCTAAATCAGTAGCTAAATTTTTTAAATTGTTCTCTTCATAACCACTTCCGATAATTACCAACTTTGTATCTTTCAATTTCCCTTCTTTACGGAGTAATGTGTATGCTGTAATTAACCTATCAAAACCTTTTTCCTTCACCAACCGTCCCACAGAACAAATATATTTAAAATTCAATTCACATTTCTCTTCAGATAACTTTCTAATACGATCACAATCTATAAAGTTTGGAATAACAAAGCTATTTTTATGATATTCCTTAAAGTAGTTTTTGTATCCATCTTTTGATTGCTCCGAAACAAAAACCATACTGTTTACATTATTATACGTTTCAGTTTCCTTTGAATGGCTTTCAAAAAATTTTTCGGCATGATTATGCCTACTTAAATCTGTATGAATCCAGCCAATGCGTTTTGAAGATTTGATATATTTTGAAGAAGATACTATTTTTATTGGTAATCCCTCAACAAATCCTATTTCGATATCATATGTTCCTTTCACACGTGTACCTATAATTTTCCTTATATAATTTGCACTAATTTTTTCAAGTAATCTAAATAAATTAGTGACCACAATACGATTTAGAATTCTATCACTAATTTTTCTCGATTGTGCATTTATATTGAATAAACTAATATGATTCACCCTTCTGGAGAGCTGATTATCTAGTTTATTTTTACAAAATGTAAAAATTGTTATGGAATACTCTTTATTATTTGATAAGTTATTTGCAACATCTATAAGAACCCTCTCAGCTCCACCTGCTCCTAGTTGTCCAATAACAAATAAAATCTTTTTCAAGAATTTTCCTCCTATAATCCCAACATACTAAATTAATTTTCATTTTAAAAATCCCATTTTGTAATGTTTTTCTCATTTCTTTTTTCGTTAGTAATATTACCACCTAAAGTATAACTTTCATCAAACAAATGATTTTCTTACATTCCTTTTTCTGTTTAATAATGGATTTACTTGTTTTACTAATTGCTTTAGCAGAATTCCCAGCAACCATTGTATTAGATGAGATATTCTTATAAACACTTCATAACTACTTCTAAAATCTAATTTTCTTTTAATTTTTCATTTTTTCTTTAAATTTATATTAGACTTTCCCTATAAAGTTTTTTCCACCCTACTTATATTTACTAATATTACATTTTATAACCATTAATTACTTCTATAATTCTTTCTAATTTCTCCTTATTTTCATTTAACACCATCTTTTCTCCCAACAACGCCTTCCTAGCATATACAGAATTCCTATCCATTACTTCTTTAATTCCTTTTATTATTCCATCTGTATTATTTGAAACTACTAATCCAAACTCTCCGTTATTCAAAATACTAGAAGCCCCTGTATCCGTAGCAACAACTATCTTTTTTAGTACCAATGCTTCTAGAACAACTGTAGGATAGCCCTCCACCCTAGAAGATGAAACGAAAAATTCACTATTTTTAATATACTTATATGGATTTTTACTAAATGGTACAAATATAATATATTCTTCTAATTTTAACTTTCTAACAAGTTCATTTAGCTTATTTTCATCTTTTCCACTACCTATGATTAGCAGTTTAAGGTCTCCAATTTCTCCTTCCTTTTTTAATTTATAATAACTTTCAATTAAACGGTCGAATCCTTTTTCCTCACTCAATCTACCTACACTACAAATATATTTAAAATCAAATTCAATTTCCTCTTTAGATAAAGACATAATCCTTTCTATATTTAATATATTTTTTAATACATATAAATTATCTTGATTTCTAATTCCTTCGAAATACTCCAAGTAACCTACCTTAGATGTTTCCGAAACAAAAATTAATTTATTCATACTTGAATAAGTATCCAATTCATTAATTTTATTTTTAAAATACGCTCTACAATAATTAAACCTCTTCAAATCTGTATGAATCCAACCTATTTTCATTGCAGAGCTTTGTGACACAAATTTTATAGGGAATCCTTCTAAAAAAGCTACTTCAATATCAAATGATTCTTTTAAAAAAATACTAATAAACTTTCTCATTTTAGATGGACTTAAAATCTTAAGAAATTTAAGAATTAATCTTATTTTAATTTTTGATATTATATCTTGGTTAGCTAAATCTACATTAAATAATTTCACATGTCTTATTTCTTTATCTAATTGATCATCTAATATACCACTACCAATTGTAAAAATTGTTATATTATATATATTTTTTTTATTTAATGTATTTATTAAATCTATTAGTACTCTCTCTGCTCCCCCTCCACCTAAATAAGGGATTACAAATAATATATTTTTCATTGTCTTCAACCAACCTTATAGAATTAATTTCTATTTTTCGGAAACTACCTATGCAAACTATAATAAATTATTCAATAGATTACCACATCTACGTAAACTTCTATTTTCAATCTATTATTTTATATCTATTTCTTTTAAAAACTCATGAAATCGATACTCTATTTTGTCCCACTCATAATTTTCCACTGTTTGCGACAACTGTAAAATATCATATTTACAAATTTCTTTAGAGACTTTTTCTATTCCTTCAACAATACTATTAATGTCCTCATTAATCAGTATCCCATTCCTATCATTAATAATTTCTGCATTGGCTTTTGTATTAGTTCCTATACATACTATTCCATTAATAATATATTCATATGTTTTGGTAGGAGGTTGTACATCATAATAATCCGTAATGGGGACATAAGAAAAACCTACCGCAGCTTCCTTGAAAAGGTTTATTATTTCATCATGATTTTTTCTACCGTGATATTGAATATTACCCTTATTTTTAACGTTCTCTATTGCTTCCATAACTCTTTGCTGATACTTTTCCGTGTATGCAGAACCAACTACATCCAAACTAGTTTGAATTTGATTGTCGTTTTTTGTACAAAAAATATCATATGCTTTAATAACATTTTCAAGATTTCTATTTTCAAAAGTCCCTACATAAAGAAATTTTATTTTCTCTGTATTCACTTTTTTCTCCCTAATATCCACAATACGATCTGCGCCTAAGGGTAATAATGTATATTTAGATATCTGTAATTTTTTCGCCAATAAATCTGAAATAACTGTTATATGGTCAAAGAACTTCGTAGACCATTTCATAGCATTATCATAAAAATGCCTTTTCTTTTCACTGGAAAACACCGCTCCAGTTCGAATATCCATAATCCAATTTGCTTTTGAGGTGAATTTTCTCAATAACAACGGAATATATCCACAGTATTCTATTGTCCCACTAACGATAATCCAATTATATTCTTTTCTATTCTTTAAAATGAATTTAATTATCTCTATATTATATTTTAGATAATTTATTATTCTATTTTTACTAATGTTAATGTACTTAACATTAACATTTTCCGGGAGATTTACTCTCAAACGGTTATTATCAAAACATAAAATATCAACATGGACGTTATGTTTCGATAAATAATTCACCATTTTTAAATAGTCCGTATTATATCCATACTGCCCCTTTGGAATAAGTAACATTTTTTTCATATTTATATACCTCTTGAAATTCCTTACAAATTTTTAATTATACTAAAAGGTAGCAATGAATTATTTTTGCTACCTTTTAGTATAAAAATCATGATTAAATTTCTAAAATCCCTATATTTGATGCGGGCGATTATTTGTTAAATTAATTTTGACTATCAAATAAGATAACCAAAACACAGGAACAATTTCCCAATATAGTATATTGTCAACCATAAATAATATTGTAGTGACTAAAAAGAATCCAATTGTTTCTTTGCTAATCTTAAATAAATTATAGAAAATAAGACAATAGATTATTAAGAATAATCCTCCTCCTATAATTCCATAATCAAGAAATTCATTTAAAAATACATTGTGTGCACCTTGGAAATAAATATTTATTTTGTATAAATACCAGTTATCTATTACACCATTAGGATGTTGTCTTAGTAAATCCAATGCACCTTCCCAAATATACTTCCTAGATCCCCAGCTACTTAAATCCCGCACGTCTGCAGTATAATTAAATACTATGAAACTACATATAATTGCTCCTAAAATCGTAACAAGAACAATAAGGTATCTAAAATATTTATTAATTTTTTTATACTCAATAAATGTTACCATTAATACAACCATCGCTCCAAGGGACATTATTGAATTTGTCAAAACAACGTTAATAGCTAATATTATTATCCCTATCCAACGTATTTTTACATCTAGATGAGAATTAGTTTTAAGTATAAACATTCCTGTTAAACAATAAAATGCATATTTCGTTTTTTGCGAAAAAACTGATTGAAATCTAACCTCACTAAAATAGTGCATCATTGTATTTTCGTCAAAAACAGTAAAATATGGTGAACTGAATCTGATGCCCAGCCCATAGATTCCTTTTATATATAGAAAAATACCTATTAATCCCATAGCTATAAATGAATAACTCACCATCTTAGACAATTTCATAGAAAAATCATCCGTCCATGAGAAGGTAGTAAGCATAAGTATAAAAGTAAATATATATAAATTATCAAAAAACACCTTATATATTGACTTATTTTCTAATCCTATGTATAAACCTATAAAAAAGGTAAATAACATATATGTTATTAGAAATAATATCAGAGTCAATTCCCTTTTGGGTAAATTAACTCTTAAACTTCCTACCTTTAATAAATTTAACAAAGTATATGCAATATACATAAAGCATAATATACCAGAAGGGTATATATATGTGTTATTAAATCTATTACCTACTATAAAGAAAAACGAGGATAAAAACACACCGTATATAATTAATTTATTCATTACTATATCCTATCCATTTTATTTTCCTTGAACTATTTTAATTGCGTATAAATTATACTCATATTGTTTCCTTGTTAAAAACAATCAATAATTCTACTTTATAAACGATTTTCAAAGTGAAAAATCTTTTTCATTATTCCTTATCTAATAGTTAACCATATACTTCAGTAATACACCTTTATTTCTAAATACATTATTCTGTTTCTAACAACAAAATTACCATTACTATTTAATATAAATATCCATTTGTTTTAAAAAACCTAATAATGTAACTACTTGATCTTTTTCGAGAGTATTTCCTTCTCTAAATAAAAACTTACAATCTTTTCTTAGGCTTTCTTCAGTTAATAAGTTAATATTTTCATTATATTTTTCCTCATAAAAATCTCTTAGATTTTTATTATTTTGATACCAATAATCCATCGGATGCATATGTTTTTTTGAACTTAACTTTAAGCCTAATTTATTCTTAATTAATTTTACTGCCGCCGCCGGAACGCTCGTCCATGGAACTGGTATGCCTTGAACTGTAATCGTCTTTCGATTAATTTTCCCTTTTACCTTTTCATAAATGAAATCTGCTGCTTCAGGATAAAACTTATTTATCCACTCAATGTAAATCTTATGTCCGCTTCTATACTCTAATGGTAAAGATAAACAAAAATCTAGAAAATCTACATCTAAAAATGGCGATGTTGTTTCTGTATAGAGAAACATAGGTTTTAGTCCTATATTTACTCCTGTAAAACCTCTATTATAAAATTTAAATATCTCTTGATCCTCTAAATGTACAGCTTTCTCTTCAGTGTATTGAACCCTATCCAGCAGTTTAGTAGAATACGCTCCAGATCCAGGTTTGAAATTTTGTTTCCTTCCCTGATCATAAAAAGTACCAATTATTACATCCCCAAGTTGTCCTGTATGAACAAGTCCATATTCTTTTAAATTAAGATTACTAAGCATACTAAGTGTATGAGAAATGGTACATGACTGGCTTCTAGCACCGGATATCTTAACTGATTCATCAAAATACTTGTAAAGATATGTACCATTATCTAAAGCTTTAAACATCCATTCACTTTTTAGCGTATCAGTAATTTCTTTGGGCACCGTCTCGTCTAAATAATCAGTTTGTGAAAACGTGTAATTCAACATATTGGTGTATCCCATATTATGCCCCACCCAAGCAGTCATTCGAGAATCTAAGCCACCACTTAGAGCAACTAGATGTTTATATCCATATTCCAAATCTTTCTCAAAAACTCTTTTCACAGCATTTCTAAACAAAGTATCCAGCCTAGCTAAAGCCTCTTCTTTTGAAATACTAATAGGAGTATTATCTATGGCATAATAACACTCCTTTTCGATAGTACCATTAGAATATTGTATATAGTGCCCTGGTGTTAACCTATATACATCTTCAAATAACGTTTCATTACATAGTACATGAGAATGTACCATTAAACTATAAGCTGCATTATTATTAATCTTAAACTGTCTACTTGTTTGTTCATGAACCATCTTTATAAGAGATTTAAAATCAGTTGAGAAATAGAAAACTTGGCTTTCCTTACATAGGTAATAAAAAACTTCCTTATCACCAATATGATTTGTAAATACGTTTAATTTATTCGTCTCCTTATCCCAAAAAACTCCTGCAAAAGTCCCCCTGAATTGTCGGAAGAAAGTTTCAGAATCTTCAATTGACATCTTTTTAATTAAGTTTAATATTTTATTTTCACTAACATCATACTTTTCACATAAATCATGCTTGTTTAAAACTACTCCATCAATGGCAATAAGATTCTTCTGATCACTATAAAAAGCTTTATCGAAACTAAACTTATTCACAGCATTCCTAAAAATTTTCCCATATATTCCAGAACCCTGAAGTTCAATTTCTTCTTGTATTAAATCATTGCTTTTATCTACAATTTCATACATATCCAGCTCATTATTTAAAACACTTTTATTATTTGAAATAAAACCAAAGAATCCTGGCATCATTTTCAACTCACTTTAATCAAAATTTTATTTATATTTTTTTTTTACAATATCTTCATACAAACCACACATCTTATCTAATGAGTTGTAGACATTATATTTTGTACGTATTTTTTCTGCATTATTTTCGCCTATTTTTTCTATATGTGACTTATTATTTAACAAATAAATAATATTATTAGCCAATGTGCTTACATCTCCCGGTTTTATCACAAATCCATTATCTTCTTCTACAACAGAAGCTATAGAACCAACATCGGTAGATATAACAGGTAAACCGTAACTCATTGCTTCTAATATAGACATTGGCATGCCTTCATTATAGGATGGTAGTACATAAATGGCACTTTTTCGATAAATTTCTTCTATCTTAGTCTCATCTGATATCCAACCTGGAACAACAAACAAATCTTCTAATTCCATTTCAGCAATTTTCTTTTTGACCTTATCGATTTCTCCATCACCGGCTAAAACAAATTTATATTTGTTATCTATTTTTCCTTTTAATTTAGCGCCTACCTCAATCAAATCATATGTACCTTTTCTTTGAGAAAGCACTCCCATTGTTGTGATATAAACCGCATCCTGGGAATTGCTGCTGACGTTTTTCGGAAAAACTGCATTATCTAAAGAAACCACTTTCGCTGTACTAATTGATTTATAGTATTCTTTCCACTGCTCTCCTAAAGCTAATATCACGGTTACCTTGTTTAATGTATCCACAATATCTTTCTTTCTTTTATCCGAACTCTCATTATAAAAATCTTTAAATTGAGAGCCATGCATATGTAATACAATTGGAATACCATTCTTATGCAACATCTTTATAATTTTACTTTTTCGAATAAAACTTCCTCTATACGACATATGAATATGAGCTATATCATATTTCCTTTTTAGTATATTAAGTTTAAAGAACAACTTTACATATTGAATTATAAAATAAACTATATTTACAAAATGATTACTACCATAATAAGTTGGAAAATATTCTAAATCAGTTTTCTCATTAAGGCCCGCTTGTATATAGTTCTTTACCACTCTGGTAATCCCACCTGTTACACGTATGTGAGATCCAATCATGATAACTTTCATTCGCTCACCTATTTCTATATATTTTTAGTTATATGCATCATAGAGTCTTTTTTAAAAACGTCTCAAGTATATCAATAATATTACTAGTATTAGATTGATATTTTTTGAAATTCATTTCTTTCACAACATCTAATGATTTTTCTAGTTCTTTAACATCTGAAATTCCATATATTAAGTTTGAATTTGTGAATTGCTCAATTATTTCAAATTGGTGATTGTCTACATGTTCACCATATTCTACAGTTCGAGGAACACCTATTACTTTCTTTTCTTGTTTTACCCCGTTTATAATAGAACCTGTTCCTCCATGAGTAATCACTATTTCACTTTTAAACATTAAATCCAAAAATTCTTCTTTATTTAAAAATTTCTTGTATGAGTAATAACGTGGTTCGTATGTTGAATAACCAATTTGAGCAAACACTTCATCTGGTTTTATTTTTTTTTCTTCAACTAAACGATCAACTTCTTCTAACAATCTATTAAATTGGAATTTTTGGGAACCTACTGTTACAAAAATCAATATATTCCGCCTCCATAAGTTGCATCTGGATAAAATTGTTTCATATCTTCCCATTGCACTAAGAATAAATCTGCATACTTATACATCAATTTACCTGTAATAGTCGGTGAAGTGATTTTAGAGAAGGATTCTATAAAAATTAATTTCTTCTTAAACAACTTAGCTAATAAACACATGGGCACTGTTGCTAATGCTCCAGTAGAGATAACAACATCCGGTTTCTCTTTCAATAAAATAAATATAGACTGAAAAACTAAAATAATAAATTTAAAAAAGAAGGAGAATTCCCTTCTATTAATTTGAATGACATCATAAGACTTAATGCCTTTTGAATTAAATTGGTAATTTGTCTTCTCTGTCAAAATAAAACTATCATGATCTTTCATCATTGGATGTAGCATCATTAATTGCTCTAGATGTCCCCCTGATGAAGCAGCAAAACATATTTTCAATATTCCCCCTCCTTCATATACCTTATATAATTACTACTAACTTTTTTACAAATCTCTAGTTAAAAATTACAATTTAAACTAAACCCTTACACTGCTTCTTTTAATAGCTTCTCTTCCTACTGAAAAATAGTTTATATCACTATTCTTCACAGCTTCAATTCCAAAACAATTTCTGCCATCATATATATTTGGATCTTTCATTTCTATTCCAAATTTTTCTAATGGTATGGATTTAATTTCATCCCATTCTGTTAAAATAAATACAATTTCTGTATCTTTAATCGCTTCTATTACTTCATTCACATATTCTATTGTACTAGGTAAGATTTTCTTTGCATTATCAATTGCTATTGGATCATAAGCTTTTACATGTGCACCCATTTCTATAAGTTCTGGGATAATAACTAATGAAGCTGCTTCTCGCATATCATCTGTATTAGGCTTAAAAGTTAGTCCTAATATACCTACTTTTTTTCCTTCTAATGTCCCAAAATCCTTTATAGCCTGATCAAGTAACTTCCTTTGTTGCTTATTGTTAAATTGAATAACCGAACTTAACAAGCTAAAATCATAGTCTACATTTTCTGCGATTTTTTTAAGTGCCTTTGTATCTTTTGGGAAACAAGAGCCCCCATAACCAATTCCAGCTTTTAAGAATTGATTACCAACACGGCTATCTAATCCCATTCCAAGGGCTACCTTCTCTACATCAGCACCTACTTTTTCACATACGTTAGCAATTTCATTAATAAAACTAATTTTTGTAGCTAAAAATGCATTAGAGGCGTATTTAATCATTTCAGCACTACAAATATCGGTTTCATATATAGGAATACCAAAAGGTTTATTAACCTTACGCATTACTTCTAATGCTTCATCACATTCAGCACCAATTACAATACGATCACCGTTGAATATATCATAAACGGCAGATCCTTCTCGAAGGAACTCTGGATTTGATACTACCTCAATTTTAATACCTTCCACTAATAACTCTTTTAATCTACCTTTAATATAATGATTAGTTCCTACAGGTACTGTACTTTTTGTTACTACTATAATATCTCGTTTTACATTTTGAGCAATTTGTTCTATAACTTGATTAACATAAGTTAAGTTTGCTGTTCCATCTTCATTTTCAGGAGTACCTACCGCTATATAAATGACTTGAGCTTCCTTAAATGCTGTTAGATGGTCTGTAGTAAAATTTAAGCGTCCAGCCTCGATGTTTTTCAGCATTAACTCATCTAAACCAGGCTCATAAATTGGTGATTGCCCATCTTGCATTTTCTCCACTTTTTTTTCATCCATATCAATACAAGTAACACTATGTCCTACTTCTGATAAACCTACACCTGTCACTAGACCTACGTATCCAGTCCCTACTACCGCTATATTCATATTAAAAATCTCCCTTGCAGACATTTTATACTTAAATACAAGTTAGTGTACCAACTACCACTTTTTAAATCTGATCTATTAATTGAACTATTCATCAATAGGCATCTTTTGAACCAACTAAAACTAATACCGTCTTTAATATTAACTTACAATCAAACCTAATATTACGCTTTTTAATATAAGTTAAATCTAATTCCACCATCTCTGCAAAACCAACACTATTTCTCTCTGTAACTTGCCATAGTCCTGTACAACCTGGTGTAACAAGCAATCTCTGTTTATCATACAAAGTATATTCTTTTACCTCTCTTGGAAGCGGTGGACGCGGTCCAACTAAACTCATTTCACCTTTTAGTACATTTAATAATTGTGGTAATTCATCGATACTCGTTTTCCGAATAAACTTGCCAATTTTCGTGACACGGGGGTCTTCTTTCATTTTAAACATTGCCCCTGATACTTCATTATGTTCTAATAAATCCTTTAATCGCTCTTCTGCATCTGTCACCATGGAACGAAATTTATACATTCCAAACTCCTTTTCATTTTTCCCAACACGAACCTGCTTAAAAAGAATGGAACCCTTAGGATCTTCTAACTTAATAAGTAACGCTATAACAAGGAAAACAGGAAAAAGAAAAATAAGACCGCATAATGAACCTAATATATCTATTACACGCTTCATAAATAAATAAAACACACTCTGATTTATCTCTTCAGCAACAAGCATTCTTTGTTCTTTTACAACTCCACTTGATACTTTAGTTAAGGCCAATGCCTTTTCACCTCACTTTAAATATGTACATTTTCTTTTTTTACAAGTTCATTCATATAACTTATTAAATCTTCCCTTAAGGATTCATGTTGAAGTGCCATCTCAATTGTCGTCTTAATAAATCCAAACTTCTCCCCAACATCATAACGAATCCCCTCAAAGTCATAAGCAAACACACGCTGAATTTCATTTAATCGTTGAATCGCATCTGTTAATTGAATTTCGCCGCCTGCACCTGTTTGTTGATTCTCTAGAAACATAAAAATTTCTGGTGTTAATACGTAACGACCCATAATAGCTAAGTTTGATGGTGCTGTTCCTTGCTCTGGCTTCTCTACAAATTGACGTACTTGATAACGTCGATCATTTTGTTCAACTGGATCGATAATACCGTAACGATGCGTTTCATTTTCTGGTACTGTTTGTACACCTATAACAGATGATTGTGTTCCTTCATATTGATCCATTAATTGACGCAAACATGGCGTTTCTGCTTGCACAATATCATCACCAAGTAATACCGCAAATGGTTCATTTCCAATAAATTTACGTGCACACCATACTGCATGCCCTAAACCCTTCGGTTCTTTTTGTCTTATGTAATGAATGTTAATTTTTGAAGAAGCTTGTACTTTTTCAAGCATTTCATACTTCCCTTTTTCTAAAAGGTTTTGTTCTAGTTCAAATGAATGATCAAAATGATCTTCAATGGCACGTTTACCTTTTCCAGTAACAATAATAATATCTTCAATTCCTGATTCAATCGCTTCTTCTATTATGTATTGAATTGTTGGTTTATCAACGATCGGTAACATTTCTTTCGGCATCGCTTTCGTTGCTGGTAAAAATCTTGTCCCCAGTCCAGCAGCTGGAATAATTGCTTTTCTTACTTTTTTCAATTATACTCCCCCTATAAATCTATTTATTTGTATGTAACAATAACAAAAAACCCTACCTATAGAGTCATTTTTATAACTCCATAGGTAGAGTTTCTATTACAAATAAATTATGGGCATCTAACCCATCCTCACGCCATACTCCCGACGACAAGCGTCTAAGGTAGGCATGAAATAAAATTTCTACCCACAGCACGACCGAGTGCCCCCGTTGATAACGGTTAGGAGACATCACCAATTCTTTATTTAAAAAATACCGAATAATTTTTTGCGACGAATTTGTTCTGGATCTTCTTTATAAATTGCCTTGCCGCTAATTAATAAGTACGGATTTTCTTTCAAATCACTCATAACATTCATCCCGAATTCTTTCTCAATTAATTCATAGCTTTCCGCTAAATGAAATCCTCTTGAAGTTGTGTTATGTGCATCTGAAGCGACCATATGTGTTAAATTATGTTCCACAAGCTGTAGTGAGAATTTTTTAATTTTTTTGCCAAACTTCCCAAGTAAACTACCTGCTGTTACTTGCGTTAATGTCCCTTTATTTACAAGGTTATATAACTTATCTGGCCGCTCAATTAACTCGGCATTACGTTCCGGATGAACGATAATTGGAATCATTCCCTTAACGCGCAGTTCATATAATAGTTGTTCAGCATAACGAGGTACGTGATTCGATGGAAATTCAATGAATATATATTTATTTGTTTCATTTAAAGTAACAATTTTACCAGTTTCATAGTCTTCTAATAAATCACCATATAATCTGACCTCTTGCCCCGGTAAAATAGTAAGCGGGATATTATGTTGTTGTAGTTCATCATTCAGTTGTTTTACTCCATGAATAATTGAGGTACGTTCATTTATATATTTTCCATTTTGATGATGTGGCGTTGCGACAATGGTATGTATTCCTTCTGAAACGGCTTGTTGTGCCATTGCTAAACTATCTGTTACTGTCTGTGCACCGTCATCGATACCAGGTAAAATGTGACAATGTAAATCTATCATTTGTTTCATCCTCCCTCTCTCATATAAAAATCTTTTTTCCCTTGAATATGAGAGATTTCTCATATTCAAGGGAAAAAAGGAGATATGTTTCAACCATATCTCACTCTTTTAATTAGTTTGCACCGTAATAATAATATAAGCCTTCTTCACGTTCACGATCGTTTAGAACAACACCTAACAATTTACCTTTAGCCGATTCTAACAATCCCTTTGCTTTTACTGCTGTTTCTTTCTCTGTTGATTCACTACGAACAACAAGAATAGAAGCATCACATACATTTGCCATAATTTGCGCATCGGTAACAGCTAAAATAGGTGGCATATCAAAAATAACTAAGTCGTACATGCTGTATGCTTGTCCAAGAAGTTCTTTCATTGATTTTGAACCTAATAATTCTGCTGGATTTGGTGGGATTGGGCCACATGCCAAAAAGTTCAGATTTTCTACAGATGTCGTTTGTACACATTTCTCTAAACGTTCACTATATGTTAATACATTCGTTAGTCCAAAAATATTATCTACTTGGAACATTTGATGCATCGCCGGCTTACGCATATCAGCATCAATTAATAATACTTTCTTTCCTTGTTGAGCAAACACAACTGCCATATTAGCTGTCGTTGTCGTTTTCCCTTCACTTGGATTCGCAGATGTTACCATTAATGAATGTAAATTCAAATCAACAGCTGCAAATTCAATATTCGTTCGAATATTACGATATTGTTCTGAAATTGGTGATTTCGGTTGTTGATGAGCAATTAATTGACGACGTTGACGATGATTCTTTTTCTTTTTAAATAAATTAAGAGCCAATTGTTTGTCCCCTCACTTTTCTTGATGATGGAGCGTGTGATTTCACGTTCAATGTTTCTTCATCCATACGAGCGACAATACCTAACACTGGTAAGCCAAGTAAGCTTTCTACATCTTCTTCTTTTTTCACTGTGTTATCTAAGTATTCTAGTAAGAATGCAAGACCAATTGAAGCCATTAAACCAATAACGAAAGCAATTGCTACATTTAACATTGGACGTGGTTTAATTGGAGATAAATTTTCTGCAACTTCTGCTTTTGATAACACTGTTACGTTATCAACACTCATAATTTTAGCAACTTCACCTTTAAACACTTCTGCAGTTGTATTAGCAATATCACGAGCTAGTTTTGGGTCTTTATCTTGCGCAGTTACCGCCACTACTTGTGAGTCTTTCTCATTAGCTACTTCAATTTTATTGTTTAGCTCTTGTACTGTTATATTTAAACCTAGCTTTTCTTTCACTTGATCCAAAATAACTGGGCTTTTAATAATAACCTTGTATGTATTTGTTAATTGAATATTTGTTTGTACCTCATTGTATTGAATAGCTGCACCTTCTTGCTTCTTCTGGTTAACAAGAATCTGCGTCGAAGATTGATAGATTGGTGTCATAAAGAAGAAGCTAATGATAGCACTTACTATAGCTGCACCAAATGCGATTACGAGGATCATTGCTAAACGTTTTTTTAAGATATGAAATAACTCTTTTAAACTAATTGTTTCTTCCATAAGTTCCTCCAACTTTCTAAAATTTACACATAGGAAAAATTATAACATATAATCTTACATTTTTTTATTTTAGTAATATCTATGTACGATTGTTATTTAAAAACATATATAATCTTACAAAATAATCTTAAATATGACAACACATTCCATCAATTCGCCAAAAATTCTATTGCATTTTGTTTCCTTATATTTTAATAATAAATTTTTAAAAACCAAAAAAAAAGTTAGCGAAAAATTGCTAACTTTTAAAAAATACTATTTCATACATTATTTTCTAATAATATCCATACGGCTCTTGTTCTTCTCTTTTATCGTTTAATATAACACCAAGTAGCTTTCCTGACGCTTTATCTAATATTTGTTTCACTTTTATTAGTTTATCCTTTTCAGTTTTTTCACTTCGTGCTACTAATACAACACCATCGCATTTATTAGCGAGTATTTGTGCATCCGTAACGGCCATTACGGGTGGTGTATCAATTAGAACAATGTCAAACATCTTATATGCCTCTAGAAGCACTTCATCCATTTTACGATATCCAAGTAGCTCTGCTGGATTTGGTGGGATTGGACCTGCTGACATAACATATACGTTCTCTATATCCGTTTTTTGAATACATTGCACAAACGAAGTCTGTCCTGATAATAAATTCGTTAATCCATTTGGACTATATGCAGCGAATAAATTTTGCAATGTCGGCTTACGTAAGTCTGCTCCAATTAACAATACTTTTTTTCCTTGTTGGCCAAAAACAACCGCTAAGTTTGCGATTGTCGTTGTTTTTCCGTCACCAGGATCTACTGAAGTAACAATGATGGAACGAATGTGGTTATCTACAGATGTAAATTCAATATTTGTACGGATATTACGGTATTGTTCCGCAATGCGTGATTTAGGCTCTTTATGAGTAATTAGTTGTCTTAATGGCTTTCTTTTTTTTCTCCCGAACATGTTATGATCTCCTTTTTTTCAAAATACAACATTTTCCCCTTTTTTCTTTTATGCCCGATATGCTACGCAAATTTTTTATTTACTTCTACCGTTAAATTTCTCCATTTCTTGTCTCTGTAATCCATCATAACTAATCAGAATAACCTTTGTCCTATCTTATACCTTCTATAATGTGACAATGATATCTCTATTTTTATCGCGTTATCATTTATCTTAATTCCAAGATATTTATAGCGTCATCATATACAAATTTCCATTTACTTATAGTTAAAATTCTGGTTATTATTAATTTTAAAACTTCTAACAAAATAGTAATAAAAAAATCCTTCTGCACATGTAGAAGGATTTTTCAGTACTATCTATTCTTTTTTATCACCAATTGCAAATGTAATTTCTGCCTCACATGCAACTTCACCATCTACTGTTGCGATTGCTTTTCCTTTTCCAATTGGGCCGCGTACGCGTGTCATTTCTACTTCTAGACGAAGCTGATCACCTGGGCGTACTTGTTTTTTGAAACGGCAATTGTCGATACCTGCAAAGAAAGCAAGTCTTCCGCGGTTTTCTTCTTTCTTTAATACTGCAACTGCTCCGACTTGTGCTAATGCTTCTACAATAAGTACACCAGGCATAACTGCATAGTCAGGGAAGTGTCCGTTAAAGAATTCTTCGTTTGCGGATACATTTTTAATCCCAACCGCTCTTTTTCCTTCATCTACTTCTAATATTTTATCAACAAGTAAAAATGGATAGCGGTGAGGAATGATTTCTTTAATTTGTTCTATATTTAGCATGTAACAATCGCCCCTTTTGTAATATTGGTCTTACCACTTGGACATATTGCTATTATCCCATTTTGTTTATTGTTTGTCATTACAAAGTAACATTTTATATTTAGCACAACTTCCTAAAAAAAATGCACACACTCTATTCCATTAAAATAGTTGCACATTTTTGCAACTGACACGGAGGTGGAAAAGAGTGTATGCCCAAATTAGGGAAAGGCAATATGTATTGAAACATTATTTGCCTTAATGTCGTATTCGACTCATTATATTATAAACGTTTTCAATTAAGGAAATATTAAATTTAACCATATATATGAATATTTTACCTGTTTCCTTCATATTTCTCTATTTTCCTTCCATTTTCGCAAAAAAACAAAATAAAAAAATATAAAAACGAAAAAAAGAACTAAGGCACCAGCCTTAGTTCTTTCAAATTATCTCAAAGCACGCTTTGGTAATCTGTCGATATTCTCTAACATAATACCTGTACCAACCGCAACGCAGTGCATTGGGTTTTCAGCAATTAATACTGGTACTTTTAGTTCTTCTGCTAGAAGCATGTCGATACCGTGTAGTAAAGCTCCACCGCCTGTTAGAATAACACCGCGGTCGATGATATCTGCAGATAATTCTGGTGGTGTGCGCTCTAATACACCTTTTGCAGCTTGTACAATAACAGCTGCATTTTCTTTTAATGCTTCTGTAATTTCTTCAGAGCATACTGTAATTGTACGTGGTAAGCCTGTTACCATGTCACGTCCGCGAATTTCAAGTTCTTCGCTACGTGCACCTGGGAATACTGTACCAACTTTAATTTTAATATCTTCTGAAGTACGTTCTCCGATTAATAGCTTATACTTACGTTTAATATAGTTTAAGATCTCCATATCAAACTTATCGCCAGCCATTTTGATAGAGGAAGAGGTAACAATATCACCCATAGATAGTACAGCGATATCTGTTGTACCTCCACCAATATCAACAACCATGTTACCGCTTGGTTGGAAGATTTCCATACCAGCACCAACTGCGGCTACTTTTGGTTCTTCTTCTAAAAATACTGTTTTACCACCTGAACGTTCAGCAGCTTCACGAATTGCTTTTTGTTCTACCGATGTAATATTTGTTGGACAACAAATTAAAATACGAGGTTTTGAAAAGAAGCTCTTTACGTCCAATTTGTTAATGAAATACTTTAACATTGCTTCTGTAATTTCGAAATCTGCGATTACACCATCTTTAAGTGGACGAATTGCTACAATATTACCAGGCGTACGTCCCACCATGCTTCTCGCTTCTTCACCTACTGCTAATACTTTACCACTATTACGATCAATTGCCACAACAGATGGCTCATTTAATACAATACCCTTACCTTTAACATGAATTAATACGTTAGCCGTACCTAGGTCAATTCCGATATCTCGCGCAAACATTCCCGTTTTTTCCTCCTCGATATTCAAAATCAGGTTACACCCGAATTCTTTTCACCTAATTTCTGATTTTATCATAAATTTAACAGAAACGTAATATTCGCAAAAAGAATTCTTCTGAAAAATATTACCGAATGTGAACGGAATGTTTGCTACTGTAACATTATTGACGTACAGGCTTCTCTACATCTTCTTTTCTATACTTTTGTTTTGTTGCTTCTCCACCTCTTAAATGACGAATAGACTTATGATAATCAAGAATTTCTTTCACTTCATTTGCGAGCTCTGGATTAATTTCTGGTAGACGTTCTGTTAAATCTTTATGGACTGTACTCTTTGATACCCCAAATTCCTTTGCAATGACACGCACTGTCTTTCTTGTCTCCACGATATACTTACCAATCTTGATAGTTCTCTCTTTGATGTAATCGTGCACACCACTCGCCTCCCTAATTTGGATGTGAGAAGGGTGAAATGAGCCTCGCTGCATACGACTAAGAAGTAAGTGTGAGTGCTGTTTGTAAGCGTTAAACATTCTTGGATTTATAATGAAATAATTCACGATTTCTCACCTCAAACACTCTCTTTGCTTTGGTTTATACCATTGTATTGCCCGCACTACTGATATATGCTACATGTTCACTATTTTTGCGGACTAAGTTAAGAAAAATTACGTTTTTTTGTGAGAAATACGTTAAAACTGACTATTATAGCGAAAAAAAATGACACCTTGTATAAAAGGTGTCATTCTTCTCGTTCCAATTCTTCTTCTAACAATTGATGGTGGGGAACCTCTTTCTTACCGGCAATGTAATAATATAAAGTGAATAAAACAAACAATAAAATAATAGCAGTCGACAGAACAAAC
The DNA here is from genome assembly GCF_038006085.1 of Bacillus sp. FSL K6-0073. NCBI lineage: Bacteria > Bacillati > Bacillota > Bacilli > Caryophanales > Bacillaceae > Bacillus > Bacillus sp. FSL K6-0073. Next base: position 5,224,706 of record NZ_JBBOUN010000001.1, read on the forward strand.
AAAAATGACACAGTATCCCCTCCCTTTTGTAATATATATTCGAGAATCTCGTCATTTTTCCTTGTTATTGCAACTTTTTTCTCGAAATTGAGTATTTTTATATGGAAATAAAAAAATCAGCTCCCCTAGTGGGAACTGATTTTTTCACTTTCTTATTCTTGTGAAGAAGAATCGTTAGATGATTCTGTAGAACCATTTGTTGATTTTTCTTCTTTCTTCGGTTCTTCTTTTTTGTCACTAGTTGAACCGCTTGTTGATTTCTCTTCTTTTTGAGATTTGTCTTCTGTTTTACTTTCTGGTTTCGTGCTCGTTGACTTTTCTTCTTTTTGAGATTTATCATCAGCTTTTTTACCAGAAGCGTTCGTTGCCTTTGCAGCACCTGCATCAGCTTTAATTTCTGTTACTGATTTATTTAAGTAACGTTCAGGGTTCACAGCCACATTATCTTTACGTACTTCAAAGTGAACGTGAGAGCCTGCCTCTTTATTCATTGCACTTAGACCGGATGTTCCTAATACTTCACCTTGTGCAACTCTTGCACCTTTTTCTACTTTCACACTGCCTAAGCTTTGATAAGATACCGCTACACCATTTCCACTATCAACTGTTACAACATAACCAAGAAGTGAATCTTTTTCAGCTTTCGTTACTGTACCACTTAAAGCAGCAGCAACATTGAATTCTTTTCCATTCTTCGCAGCAATGTCAATTCCTTTGTTTGGGGAATATGTGTTGTTATAAAAAACAAGTGCTTTTTCTTGTTCCGCCTCAGTTGCTGCATCTTCATAGAATTTCTTCTGTACGACTACTTCCGCATTCGCGGCAGCTGGCATTTTCACTACTTCTGAAGATTTCGTTACTGGTACTGCTGGATCTTCCGATTGTGTATACGGTGTTGCTTGATCATGGTTCGGAGTCTTCTTCGGATTAGCTCCTTGGAACCATAGCGCAACCATTAAGATTACCGCTGCACAAGCAATGTATAGTGCCGGAAACACCCATCTTTTTTGAAATAAATGTACTACCTTTTGCGACTTTTTATTATTTCTTCCTCGCATTCCATCATCACCTCAGCAATCATTTTGAACAATATTCACGCATCCTATACAACGTATAACTAATTACTTTTCGACAAAATCTGTAAAAATATGTATGAGAATTGCAAAATTTCCGAGGAAATGATAGAAAAAAGAAAAAACTGAGCACTTTTGGCTCAGTTTTTAGTCTAATTGTTTCTTTTTATATACGATTAAACATACAAAGAGCGATATAATAAGCCAAACTGCAACATTTAATACATGCCCACTAATACTACTAAATCCCGCCCCACCTACTAAACTGTTAAGTGCTTTCACAATATGAGATGTTGGAAGATATCCAATCATCGTCTTAATTACTTTATTTTCAACCATCGGCTCAAACTGTACAGCCAAATACATCGTCATTAATATCGGCATTCCAATTATTGATGTTTGTGGTACAGATGCAGCTAACAATCCAATCATTGTTCCAATCACAATAAATAGAATTGTTCCACATAAGAAAATAAATCCTAGCAATAATAGATTTCCACTGAATTGATCCAAAATAAATAAGTTCACAATACAAATGCCCAGTGTCAAACATACTGTTAATATACTTTTTCCAAGTAGAACTTCAACCGAAGATGCCGGTGATAGCATTAATACACGCAATGTATGTTTTTCTTTTTCTTCTGCAATTACCATAGATTGAACAAAGCCTGCGACAAATAGGAAGGCCGTTATAGTAGTAATGCCTAACATTTCCTTTCCCACTCCAAATCTGCTAAACAAAAATGAAAGTATAATTGGTAAAAATGCCATTAACAACACTTGTGAATTTGTCTTAAAATCTTGTACTTCTTTTCTAAAAATAGCTGATACACGTCTCATTGAAAATGTCATTATAATCCCCTCCCAGTAACTTCAATAAAAATATCGCCTAAAGTTGGTTCGTGTGAATGAATGGATAGTAATTCTCCTTTGTTCATCCATTCTGAAATACGTTTTGCACCTAATTCATCTTTTTGTACCGTTTCTTTCTTCTTATCCTTTAACACGACTTGTATTTGATCTTTCGCGTATTGTAAGCGAAGGTTCTCCGGTGTATCAAGTGCTACAATCTCTCCGCCACACAGGAAGGCAATGCGGTTACAAAGCGTTTCTGCTTCGTCCATGTTGTGAGTCGTTAAGAAAATCGTCGTTCCTTCTTTATTTAAGTCTTTTAAGATTTTATGAATGTTTTGTACGTTTACTGGATCAAGTGCAGATGTTGGTTCGTCTAAGAAGAGGATATCTGGTTTATGAAGGATTGCTCTTGCTAGTGTGACGCGTTGCTTCATTCCCTTTGATAATTTTTTTACTGGTGTTTTTTTATCATCTAATAAATTCACTTGTGCTAGTACTTCATCGATTCGTTCTTTTTTGCAATCATATAAGTCACAAAATAATAGTAAGTTATCATAAATGCTAAGTCTTTCATATAAGCCGCTGTTATCTGTTAAAATACCAATTCGTTTGTAATCGATGCTACTTGGTCCTGTAATATCTTTCCCTAATACTCTTACCGTTCCAACACTATGAAGCAATTGAGAAGTTAAAATTTTTACTGTTGTCGTCTTACCAGATCCACTCGGTCCAAGGAATCCGAATATCTCTCCTTGCTTCACCTCAATATTTACATTTCGAAGTGCCGTTTTTCCGTCGAAACTTTTCATTACATCTTTCATTTCAATTGCCAATGTCATTTCTTCATCCCCTTTGTTTTTCTTCTTTATAGATGAAAGTCGCTTTAGCGCTTTTCGTTCGTTTGTTTCGCTTTTCTTGACTCAATCATATGAAAAACAAAGTGTAGGCGCATTAAAATACCGGTAAAAGGAGTATTTTTACCGGTGAATGAATCGCATGTTGAGCTTATTGGAGCACTTTTATAGTCCAATAACACCTTTTAATTCATCCATTCGTCCTTTTGAAAGCGGGATTGAACTTTTTCTTTCGTCGTCTAAAATTAAGCTAAAACTGTTACGAGTCCAAGTAATCACTTCTCGCACTCTTTGTAAATTCACAAGATACGAGCGATGACATCTAAAGAAACCAAAACCTGTTAACCTTGCTTCTAGTTCACCTAATGTTAAAGCGCATACGAAATCCCCTTCACGAACGTGAATATGTGTTACTCCGTTTTGTGTTTCAATGAAATGGATTTCCATCGGATCAAGTAAAATGATTTTATCGTTCACTTTCGCAGGTATTCTTTCTAACTTCATTTGCGGAATCATTTGAACGACCTTCTCTTCATCGACTTCTTCTGCTTCCTCTTGCTCAATTTCTATCTTTTTCACACCATCGTTGTTTAATATGTATACGTCCTCTGTTAACGAAAGGGCATCTGATAGAAATGATGACGTAATAAAGATTGCCTTTCCTTGCTCTTTCATTTTCATAATCGCTTTTCGAATAATAATCGTACTCTCTGTATCTACATTTTGCTCTGGCTCTTCCAAAATGACTAAATCCGGATTATGAATCATCACTCGCCCAATATGAAGACGACGTTTCTCTGAAAATGATAGTTTTTCTATTTTAACGTTTAACTTATCTAAGAGACCAACATATTGTACAACTTCTTCCGTACTCATATTTGATTCATAAAGCCCCATTAAAAACTTAAAGTATTCCTTCACCTTCAAACGATCATATGCTTCATCCTTCAAAAAACAAAAGCCTATGCGGGAATAATTTTTCTTTCCAATTGCTTCCCCTTCAAACAGTACGTTGCCAGTTGAAGCTTCTTCTTCACCAATAATAATACGGTGTAACACTTTAGCTGTATGATTATTGCATTGCAAAACAATACATTGTCCTTTTTCAACCTTTAGCTCAATTTCCGGTAACTGGTTCGCCTTCCCTAACTGTTTCAACTCTAGTAACGCCATTTCATCTCCCCCAAATGCCTTTTTATCCTATTATATCAAACAGTTAATGGAAAATTATGATACTTTAAACAGAAAAAATAGATGCCAGAGTTCTGACACCTATTTCTTCACCATCAATTTTCCTTCATAATCATTCATCGTCTTTATTTCAACGCCTTTATAGTAATGAGCGACGATATCTGTATATTTCTTTCCTTCCGCTGCCATGCCGTTCGCCCCGTATTGACTCATACCAACGCCGTGACCGAAGCCTTTCGTCGTAACGATGATTTTATCTCCTTGTTGTTTCCACGTGAAATCAGAAGAACGTAAATCTAACTTTTCACGAACTTCTTTTCCTGTTAATGTTTTTCCTTGAAAAGCTACATCCTTTACGCGCTTTCCTTCCGTAAGGTCTTTAATATTTCCAACCTTCCCGTCTGCTAGCACTTTCACACCGAGACGTTTTTGAAAATCAGCTACTGTAAATGTTTGCTCGCTCGTAAACTTTGGAGAGGCTTGATCCCACGGACTATCTACACTTTTCAAGTACGGATAATCATTTCCCCAATAGTCAGCTGCATTTTCTGTTCGACCATTACTCGTTGAAAAGAAGGATGCTGAAATTGGTTTTCCCTCATACGTTAAAACTTGTCCTGCTGTTTTCGAAACGGCTTCTTCGATTTTCTTCAAATTATTTTCGTAGTTATTGCCCCATTGCTTCTTCAATTCATCTTTGCCTTTGTACACTTGATCTTTCACCGTATCTGTCACGTCCGCATTATTTTTCTTTCCTCCGCTTAGCATACGTTGTACTACAAATGTTCTTGCTGCTAATGCCTGCGCCTTTAGTGCCTCTATTTCAAAACTGGCATTCATCTCAGAAGCTACTACACCTGTCACATACTCCTCCACTGGTAATGTTTCTACCTTCTTTTGTTTTTCGCGATATACAGCAACTTGAACAGCTGTATCTACTTTTCCTGGAGCTGGTATGCTTTCTATCGCTGGAGGAGTTTTAGAGGCCGTTTCTTCCCCTACTTTTGCTTTCGCAAATGGAATAACAAGGGCTGCAGGTACAATGATAACGAGCGCTATTAAGAGCGCTACTGTAATAAAAAGTGGCTTTGAAAATTTCATCCTATTTTCCCCCAATATAAAAGCTTTACTCCATTCATTCTTATGGAACAACTCTTTCTTTTAGAACATACTTAAGGGGAAGAGTATAAAACAGAAATTTTCTAAATATTTTTACTGGTACGTGCATAAGTATAGAATTTATTGACTATAACAGTAATAACCCAAAAAAATAGCCCCTATGTCAAAAGACATAGAGACTATTTCAATTAAGCGTGAAGATCAGAAACTTCTTGTTCTTTCACTTCTTCTACTTTTTCGTTTACACGTTCAATAGTTGCACCTAATGCAGCTAATTTCTTATGGAAGTTTACATAGCCACGGTCAAGATGTTTTAACTCAGTTACACGAGTATAACCTTCTGATACTAAACCAGCTAAGATTAATGCAGCTGCAGCACGTAAGTCAGTTGCTGCTACTTCAGCACCTTGTAAACTGTTTGGACCGTTCATAATAACAGAACGACCTTCAATTTTAATATCAGCATTCATACGACGGAATTCTTCAACGTGCATAAAACGGTTTTCGAATACCGTTTCTGTAATCATGCTTGTTCCATCAGCTTGTAGTAATAATGCCATCATTTGTGATTGCATGTCTGTTGGGAAACCTGGGTGAGGCATAGTTTTAATATCAACCGCTTTTAACTTATCTGGGCCGATAACACGTACACCTTCGTTTTCCTCAATGATTTTAACACCCATTTCTTCCATTTTCGCTGTAATTGAGCGTAAATGTTCAGGTACAGCATTTTCAATTAAGATGTCTCCACCAGTAATTGCTGCTGCAACCATGAATGTTCCCGCTTCAATACGGTCAGGAATAATAGAGTGGTTTGCACCATATAATTTATCAACGCCTTCGATACGAATCGTTCCAGTTCCAGCTCCGCGTACTTTCGCTCCCATCGCATTTAAGAAGTTAGCTAAGTCAACGATTTCTGGTTCTTTCGCTGCGTTTTCAAGAATTGTTGTCCCTTTTGCTAATGTAGCTGCAGACATAATGTTTTCTGTCGCGCCTACGCTTGGGAAGTCTAAGTAGATTTTAGCTCCTTTTAGTTCTCCCTCAACGTATGCTTCAACAAAACCGTTACCAACCTGTACTTTCGCTCCCATTGCTTCGAAGCCTTTTAAATGTTGGTCAATTGGACGTGAACCAATTGCACATCCACCAGGAAGTGCAATACGAGCACGACCATTACGTGCTAATAATGGTCCCATTACTTGAACAGATGCACGCATTTTACGTACATATTCAAATGGTGCTTCAATGTTTAGTTCTTTAGAAGAATCGATTGTTACTTGATTATTTTCAAATACGACTTCAGCATTTAAATGACGTAATACCTCATTAATTGTGTATACATCAGACAAAACTGGTACTTCAGATAGTACATTCTTTCCATCACTCGCTAATAGGGCTGCAGCGATTATAGGTAATACAGCATTTTTTGCGCCCTCAACACGCACTGTGCCGTTTAACCGCTTTCCGCCACGGACGATGATCTTTTCCAAATTATTCCCCTCCGTGTCCTTTTTTCAGTATCTATTCACTCAATACTCAGAAGTTATGATCGGTGTGCCAACCACAATTGTATCTTTGTTGTCTGTAGAACGTATTGCTATTTGCACATTTATTTTCTCTCTATTTGTTGAAAGAGCGTCATCCCACTTTTTATTGTATGCGGAGACTGACACAAATGCTCTTTCTTCTACTTGTTCGATCGCTCTTGCTGAAAGATCTTTCAAAACCTGATTGGTTTTATTTTGCAAAACACCTTCAATCTTATCATTCAGTACACCTTGAACACAAGTGTAAATTATAGGTTTTTCACTAAAAATTTTATTCATGTTTTGAACATACTTCGGGTCCCATTTCGCCCCACTTACTTCAAAGATAATGAAAGTGTTTTCTTTAGTATTTTCTTTACTCCAAGTTACTACTACTCGTTCTTCATAAGAAGAAAGCTTTTTATAGGATGTAGCTTTATATCCATCTGGAGATTGCTCTACTTCCCACTTTTGAATATTTGCCTTTTCCTTCACATCGTTTAACAACTTTTGAAACGTATGTATGTTAGAAATTGTTTTTGTTTCTCTCGCTAACCATGACCATTTTTCTACTTTAGCATCATTTTTCTCTAAAGCCTTGATCATGCTCTCCATTTTCTGTTCATCGCTTATCGGTTTCATCTCTCTATATCCAACCAAAAATAAAACAACACTAAGTGCAACAATAAGAATGGCTTTAAGCTTCAATTTCATCCCCTCCTATCCCCATTGTTAACGGAGATTTGAGGTTCTATACACTTACTTTACTAAATACGTTAAACTCTTCGAATAGCCTAAATAATCAAGGAAAAAGTTACTTACAGATGTCCCAATTGCAATTGTAATTAAGATGAGCAATACTCGCGTCTGCAGCACTTTTCCGGACTTCATTAAACGCTCAATGTGAATGCCTTGTAAGGCCCACCACGTAATGGTAATAAACAATAAATGCGAAACAATGGCAATCAGTGCTTGTTGCCCTAAAAGTTGTGCCAAAAAATCGACCCCTTTTTACTCAGCTACTACTTATGAAAGAATATAAAAACGATACCATAATAAGTAGGAGCTACACTTTTTCAAATGCACATAGACATCTTACATTTTACATCGTGATTTTCTTTCCAAAAACGTATATCTACATTACAAGTTAACACAAAATAAAAAGCGCAGAGTACTGACTCCACACCTTTTATTTTCACTATTGTACCACGTTCCCTAAGAAGAAGAAATCTTTCATTAATGGAAAATATTCATAAAAGAAATTGTACCCAATCATCGGCATAATCCCTAGTATTACAATCGAAATTGCACAAAGACTCATAACAACCTTTATATTTAACGGTAACCGTATCCTCTCTTCTGTCTCTCCTGTGCGGAAAAACATTTGTTGTAAAATACGGAAATAATATACGAATGAAACAACTGTCGTACCCATCATAATCGAAGCTAGTACGTAATGTGCTGGCTCTACATGAAGCGCGCCTAAAAAGATGTTAATCTTTCCAATGAATCCAGCCGTTCCTGGTATCCCAGCCAGCGATAAAATAAAGATTGTCATCATAATCGCTGCAAATGGTGACCTTTTATATAAACCTGTGAAAATCGTTATATTTTCCTCATCATTTTGTAAGATTAAGCCGTGGATGATAGCAAATGCACCTATATTCATAAGCATGTATGCCAGCATATAAAACCACATGCTATCCATCGTAAATGGTGATAATGCCACAAGTGGAACGAGTAAATACCCTGCATGAGCAATGCCCGAATAAGCAAATAAACGCTTTATATTGTATTGTTTTAACGCGACTACATTCCCAACAATCATCGTAATACTTGCTAACACCGCGATATATATACTCATATGCCCATATAAAGATTGCATATCTCCTTGTATTAATACACTTGCAAAAACCATAAGGAACAAACGAATAATGAGCAGGAACCCAGCAATTTTAGAAATCGTTCCAAGAAAAGCAGTAACTGGTGTAGCCGCTCCTTCATACACATCAGGTGCCCACATATGAAACGGCACTGTGGCAATTTTAAATGAGAGACCAACTAGCAATAAAAGAAATGCGAGAGCTAACAATAACTGAATACCACTAGCGAGTTCCCCAGTGAGTACCTTTTGCATATCTACAATGTTAGTTGAACCTGTAATACCGTATAAATAACTCATTCCGAAGAGCGTAATCGCCGTTCCAATTCCTCCGCTAATGACGTATTTCATTGCCGCTTCATTTGATGCACGGCTCTTTTTTCGTATTCCTACTAAAATATAAGAAGAAAGTGAAAGTAACTCCAAACCAACGAAAAGGGTAATGAAATCAACACTAGAAGCCATGAACATTGCACCAAGAAGTGCCATTAAAAATAAGTAATAATATTCACCCTTATCTTCAATTGGATTCTTCTTATCATCGCTCATTGCGGTGCATAAAATGAGAGCTGAGGCACCTAATAGCAATGTTTTAAACCCTTTTGAAAATCCATCTAACACAAACGATCCGTTTAAAATATCTCCAGCTGGTTCGCTATATAGCGTAATTAATGACACGATTGCTAATACGATAGCAGCAATCGCACCAAGAGCTACATATCTATGATTCAGCTTAAAAAACAAATCACATATGGAAAGGAGGATGGCGGCGCCGAGAATAATAAATTCTGGCACCATTAGATGCCACGATAAGCTAAGTAACGTATTCATATCCATCCTACTTCACCCCCAATGTTTTCAATGTATTTTGAAGCGGATCCCCTAGTAACTCTGGCATAACTCCAATTGCAATAATACAAAAGATAAGTAGTAAAACAGGGACATACTCCCATCCGTGTATATCAGTTTTTGCTTCCCACTCTTTCTTTCCAAATGTCACTTGAAGTGTCGCCCTTAATACGTATACAGCGGTTAAAATGATGCCAATCACACCGACTGCAGCAATGACGGGCTCTCTTTGAAATAAACCGAGAAAGGCAAGAAATTCACTAACAAACCCAGACATCCCTGGTAATCCAAGCGAGGCCATTCCTCCTGCTAAAAAGAATCCGCTAAGTATCGGTACACTTTTCGCAAGTCCGCCTAGCACCGTAATATCCGAAGTTCCAAATCGTTGTTCTATAACACCCAGTAGGAAGAAGAGCAAGGCTGCAATTAAACCATGTGATACAACTTGGAATAGCGCTCCTTGTGTACCAGGTGCATTAAGTGACGCAAGTCCCATTAACACAATTCCCATATGCGAAATACTAGAGTAAGCCAGTACTTTCCTAAAGTCCGTTTGGATGAGCGCTAAAAAGGCACCGTATAGTAGATTAATTACGCCTAATATCGCAATTAGCGTTGCAACATCGTGAAAATATTCCGGGAATAGCCCTTTTCCGAAGCGAATAATACCGTACGCTCCAATCTTTAGCAAAACACCCGCATGAAGCATAACTACAGCTGGATGCGCTTCTATGTGTACATTGACCATCCAGCGGTGCAACGGAAAAACAGGTAGTTTAATTGCAAAAGCAATCATTATGGCAATAAATACACCAAGCTGCAAACTACTTGGGATGACGAGTGCTCCCTCTGCACTTACGCTTCTTAATATCTCTTTCAGCTCCACAATATTTGTTGTACCTGTTTTCGCGAACAAAATTGAGAAAACAATGAGCAAAATAGCTGAGCCAATACCGTTATATATTAAATAACTATACGCAGCCTTTTCACTCGACAATTTTCCCCACTTTCCAATTAATAAGAACATTGGTGGCAACGTAATTTCAAAGAAGATAAAAAACAACATTAAGTTTTGAGCAGCAAAGACGCCGAGCATTCCTATTTCTAGCATAAGTAACAGCATATAAAATGCTTTTAAATTTCTTTTAATAGAAAAGGCTGCAATTGCTGCAAGCGTTGCTAGAAGAGCCGTCAGTACCATCATGACAAGCGACAAACCATCAATACCGAGCTCGTAATAAATAGAAAACCACCTTTTATCTACCGCTGTAAAATCGCCGAACTTAATCCATTTCACCTTTTCATCAAATAGTGACAAATTCTTTCCAGAAGCATATGTACAAGCGAGGACGATAGCGATTCCAAATGGAAGTGCCGTCCCAAATAAGCCAAGCGCTCGCACTGTACGCAATTCCTTTTTCGGTGTTAATACAAGCAATAAAATTCCTAAAAGCGGGGAAAAAATGAAGAACGTTAACAACAAATCATTCATCGTAAATCCCCTCCCGTATAGAGCAAAATAATGACGAGTACAGCGAGCGAAACTGCCGTTACAGTACCGTACACTTGTACATTCCCGTTTTGAAGTTTCGATCCAAGATTACTTGTGCCTTTAACTACACTTCCAATTAAAACTGCAATTCCTTCGACTACATACACTTCAAATAAGCGAAGCACATGAGCGATTCCTTTCGTAATAGGGATCACCGTCATGTTGTATAGTTCATCCACATAATATTTTTCTTTCAAAAGATTATAAAGAGATGTTTCCGTACCCCCAGCCCAATCTCTAGAAATTGATTTCTTGCCATATATGAAATATGCAAGAGCGATTCCCGCAAATGAAACGAGTGTCGCAACAATCATAATCCAAACTGGTCCATGCGCTTCTTCAACCTTAAACCCTACATCTTTCGTCAACCAATCTCCGAGAAACGTCCCAAACCATGGTGTATTTATATATCCTGCCACTACCGCAAGAACGCCGAGAACAATCATTGGATACGTCATAACGCGAGGCGATTCATGCACTTCTTCCTTCGTCTTCGTTTCTCCAGTAAAGACAAGAAAGTATAGGCGGAACATATAAAATGCTGTTAAAAACGCCGCAATTACCGCTAAAGTAAATAAAACGTAATTGCCATTCATCCACGTCGCCGCTAAAATTTCATCTTTGCTGAAAAAACCGGAAAGCAGCGGAACACCGCTAATGGCAAGGGTACCTATTAAAAATAGCGTACCAGTTACTTTCATCTTCTTCTGTAAACCGCCCATTTTATTAATGTTTTGCGTATGCACAGCATGAATTACACTTCCTGCCGCCAAAAATAATAGTGCTTTAAAAAAAGCGTGTGTCGTTAAATGGAATATACCAGCTACATAACCGGCAGAACCTAACGCGAGCATCATATACCCGAGCTGGCTAACTGTAGAATAAGCAAGCACCCTCTTTATATCTGTTTGCACAAGACCAATAGAGGCCGCAAAGATTGCAGTGAAAGCTCCAACGATTGCCACTGTCTGCATCGCCACTGTACTTGCTGAAAATAGAGGGAACATCGTCGCTACTAAATATACGCCAGCTGCCACCATCGTCGCCGCGTGAATAAGTGCCGAAACGGGCGTTGGCCCTTCCATTGCATCTGGCAACCACGTATGAAGCGGGAACTGACCTGATTTTCCCATCGCCCCGATAAAAATTAATATCGCTGTTATTGTAATCATGTAAGGAGGTAGATCCCCTGTATAAATCGCCCTAAATATTGCGTCATATTCAAAACTACCTGCGTACCAAAAAATTAAAATCATCCCGATAAATAAACCAACATCCCCAATACGGGTCATAATAAAAGCCTTTTTTGCAGCAGCCTTCGCTTCTTCTTTAAAGAAATAAAAACCGATAAGTAAAAATGAACCAAGGCCAACTAATTCCCAAAATATATAAAGCTGTAATAAATTCGTTGATATAACAAGCCCTAACATCGCAAATGTAAAGAGTCCTAAATATGCGTAAAAGGTTGGTAATCGTTCATCACCTTTCATATAACCTTTCGAATACACATGTACAAGTAGACTCACAAGCGTCACGATAAATAACATTAAAGCTCCTAATGCAGTCACTTCAAAGCCGAATGATATATCCACATCTCCAGCTCTAAGCCACACCCACTTATGCTTCACGCTTGCTTCTGAAAACCTTTCTATTAACACAAGTACCGCAAGTATAAAGGAGAGAAAGACGAAAAAAATACTAAGTACGCTGCTTCCTTCTCTAATTTTCTTCCCGAATATAATAAGTAACAAAAACGAAACGAGTGGGAAAAGCGGTATGAGCCATGCATAATCGATCATTGTTTCCTTCCCCCTTTTTCGGTCACAATGTTATCCTTTGAGCGTATCCATTTCATCCACCTGAACTGTTGTACGATTACGATATAAAGCAATTAAAATAGCGAGTCCTACCGCCGCTTCCGCTGCCGCTACAGCCATCGTAAACAGTGAGAAAATTTGACCTGTTAAATTCGGAAATAAGCCTAATTTACTAAACGCCACTAAGTTTAAATTGGCAGCATTCAGCATTAATTCGATACAAACTAATACGATTACTGTATTCCGCTTTGTTAAAGCTCCAAATAGACCGATGCAAAACAAAATAATCGCAAGTGTTAAATATGCAGAAGCTGGAACGCTACTCATTGGAATCCTCCTCTTTCTCATCCTTTTTCGCAAGTACAATCGCGCCAACGAGTGCTACAAGTAAAATAACTGAAGTTAGTTCAAATGGGATAATATATTTTGAATAGAGAAGCGTACCGATTTGAAGTGTGTTGTTTTCATGGAGAGGTAAACTTCCTTGTGTGCTTTCATTTGCAAAATCAACATTATTAACAGCGAAATACATAACCGCTCCAAATGCTACAACTGCAAAGAAGATAATCCATTTTCGAAGAGTAAGACGCGATTCATTTTCCGCGTTATGTTTCGTTAACATAATGCCGAAAATCATAATAATTGTGATTGCACCAGAGTAAAGTAAAATTTGTGCAACGCCTATAAATTCAGCTGATAAAAGAAAATACAAACCTGCAATGCTGAGAAATGTCAGAACGAGAGCTAGCATCATGTGCATAACTTTCGTTAAGTTCAACATAAGAACACCGCCGATAATTGCAGACAAGGATAGTATAAAGAATGCTACAAACTCGCCATTCATGCCTTGTTCTCCTTCCTGACGTTTTCGTCGTTTTCGTCAAGCCACTGCAAATTTTTAAATAAGTCATCACGTGAATATTCCGCGAGTTCAAAGTTATTTGTCATGACAATTGCCTCTGTCGGACAAACTTCTGTACATAAATCACAAAGAATACAAATTTCAAAATTAATATCATACGTGTCGATAATTTTTCCTTTTTTCGTAGGATCCGGATGTTTCTTTCCTGTTAACTGAATACAGTCTGTCGGACAAATGTTAGAGCACTGATTACAAACAATACATTTCTCCGGATAAAATTTTTGAATTCCACGAAAACGGTCTGGCAACGGCAACGGTTGATTTGGATAATCATACGTTACCTTCTTCTTGCTCAAATTACTTAATGTATATTTTAATCCTTTAAATAGTCCTTTCATCTCTTACTGGCACCCCCCTCATAGATTAGAAGAATAACTCCTTAATCAATGCCGTTAAGAAAATATTTGCAAGTGCAATCGGCAATAATACTTTCCAACCAAACTCCATTAACTGGTCACCTCTTATACGCGGGAACGTAACGCGGAACCAAATTAATAGAAAGACTACACTGCTAAATTTCAAAGCAAACCATACGGCACCTGGGATAAATCCAAGAAACATGACTGGATTCCATCCGCCTAAAAAGAGCACTGTAATTAACGATGCCATCCCGAAGAAATATACGTACTCTGAAAGCATGAAAAACGCCCAGCGAAAACCTGAGTATTCCGTATGATATCCAGAAACAAGTTCTGACTCCGCTTCTGGCAAATCGAATGGCGTTCTATTTAACTCTGCAACTGCTGCGATTAAGAAAACGACGAAGCCAATTGGCTGTACGAAAATGTACCAAACCTTCTCCTGCGCCGCTACAATCTCATTTAAATTCAGACTACCAGCTAGCAAAACGATACCAATTACACTCATTACGAGCGGAATCTCATAAGAAATCATTTGCGCCGCCGCACGCATTCCTCCTAAAAGGGAATATTTATTATTCGATGCCCATCCCCCAGTTACAACACCTATCGTCGTAATACCGGAAACAGCAATATAATAAAGTAGCCCAACTCCAATATCTGCAAATTGAAATTTATCAGTGAACGGGATAACCGCAAGCACCATAAATGCTGGTGCAAATGCAATGACAGGCGCTAATATAAACAGCGGTTTATCTGCTGCTTTTGGAATACTATCTTCTTTCAATAATAGTTTTAAAACATCAGCTACCGTTTGCAGTAAACCGAATCGGCCTCCAACCTGGTTTGGTCCAATCCGCCCTTGCATAAACCCCATCACTTTCCGTTCTGCCAAAATTCCATATGTAACGAAGCCAAGGACTGCAAATAGTAGAAGTACCGCTAATCCGAAAAAAATGAAGAAATTCGTCCAGCTTGAAGGTGATTGTAAGAGCGTTTCAATCATTAGCCATCAACCTCCCCAAGTACAATATCAACTCCACCTAAAATCGTAATTAAATTGGCGATGTTTTCACCTTTCAATAACTTCGGTAAAATTTGCAAATTGTAAAAAGACGGCCTACGAAACTTCAAGCGGTACGGCTCTTTCTTTCCGTCACTAGCGATATAACACCCAATCTCTCCGCGCGGCGATTCGATACGTACAAATGCTTCTCCCTTAGGTGCCTTAATAATTTTCGGTACTTTTGCCAGCACAGCTCCATCTTTCGGGAACTGCTGAACCGCTTGCTCAACAATCTTTAAAGACTCCTCGATTTCTTGCATTCGGCAAACGTAGCGATCCCAAGCATCTCCCACGCTTCCAACAGGAATATCAAAATCAAAACGATCATAAATCGAATACGGCTCATCTTTGCGAAGATCCCAGTTTACTCCAGTGCACCGCAAATTTGCTCCGCTTAAAGAATACGAAATCGCTTCTTCCGCGCTATATATACCAACGCCTTTCACACGATTTAAGAAAATCTCATTACCGCTAACAAGATCATGATAACCTGCCAGTTGCTCTCTCATATACGGAACAAACTCTTCCACCTTTTCAATCCAACCATCTGGCGCATCCCACTTCACACCACCAACTCTCATATAGTTAAAAGTAAGCCGTGCCCCGCATAATTCATTTAATAAATTTATAATCATCTCTCGTTCACGAAAAGCGTACAAAAACGGGCTAACCGCTCCTATATCAAGAAGATTCGTCCCCCACCAAACGAGATGGCTCGCAATTCTTCCTAGCTCCATCGCAAGTACTCGCAAGTATTCGGCACGCTCTGGAATTTCAAGCCCCATCATCGTCTCTACAGCATGGCAAATGACGTAATTATTCGTCATAGCTGATAAATAGTCCATTCGATCTGTATAAGGGATAATTTGCGTATACTGTAAGCTCTCAGCGATCTTTTCCGTCCCGCGATGTAAATACCCAATAACAGGTGTAGCTTCTTTAATAATTTCCCCGTCAATCTTAATTACGAGCCTGAACACACCATGTGTACTCGGATGCTGAGGTCCTACATTCAAAAGCATCTCTTCCGTACGGATCATAGCTACACCTCCACATCATACGGTTCATAGTCTTTTCTAAGCGGATAGCCTACCCAATCCTCTGGCATTAAAATACGCGTTAAATTCGGATGCCCTTTAAATACAATGCCGAGCAAATCGTATGCTTCTCGCTCCGGCCAGTCGGCCCCTTTCCAAAGCGCTGTCACAGATTCGACTTGCGGCGCTTCCCGGTCTATCTTTACCTTCACCGCTACCGATTGTTTCTTACTATATGAAAACAAATGAACATACACTTCCATATGTGTCACAAAATCCGTCGCATGTAGCTCTGACATATAATCAAAAGCAAGTCCCTCATGGAATCGCAGTAACTCCATCACTTCATAATACTTTTCGGGATCCACCACAAGAGTTGGCACATCCTTTGACAGTTTATTAATGTAGGAATCTACTAATGCACCCTCTCCTAACTTCTCCCTAATAGCCTCAACATACTGATTTAAATACGGCTGATTTACGGACGGTTCTTCCTGCTTCGGCTCATCCTCTTTCTTACCTTCAGCCCCCTTTGTCTTCGCTCTTGCAGCCGCTGCTGCTTTCGCTTTTGCCGCTGCAATTGCCTTTGCCTTTTCATCTCCCGAATCCCCATCACCTTGCGAGGCTTTCTGCTTCGCCAATGCTGCCGCTTTTGCCTTGGCCGCTGCCACCGCCTTCGCCTTGGCCTTCGCTTTTTCTTCTTCCATTACTTCTCTTTTCTGCTTCGCTAACGCTGCCGCTTTTGCTTTTGCAGCTGCTGCTGCCTTCGCCTTTGCTTTCGCTTTTTCTTCTTCCGTTACTTCTTCTGTTCCTTCTCTTTTTTGCTTCGCTAACGCTGCCGCTTTTGCTTTTGCAGCTGCTGCTGCCTTCGCCTTTGCTTTCGCTTTTTCTTCTTCCGTTACTTCTTCTGTTCCTTCTCTTTTTTGCTTCGCTAACGCCGCCGCTTTTGCTTTTGCAGCTGCTGCTGCCTTCGCCTTTGCTTTCGCTTTTTCTTCTTCCGTTACTTCTTCTGTTCCTTCTCTTTTCTGCTTCGCTAACGCCGCCACTTTTGCTTTTGCAGCTGCTGCTGCCTTCGCCTTTGCTTTCGCTTTTTCTTCTTCCGTTACTTCTTCTGTTCCTTCTCTTTTTTGCTTCGCTAACGCCGCCGCTTTTGCTTTTGCAGCTGCTGCTGCACGTCGTTTTGCTTCTTCTATAGTAATATCATCTTTTTTTGGTAGCGCTTTCTCTTTTTCTTGATCTTCTTCCTCAAGCTCACTTATTTCCGCCTCGTGTTTCGCTACAAGGCGTTTTCTCGCTTCTTCTTTTGCACGCCTAGCTGCTTCTTTTTTCAGCTCCTCTAAATCTTTATTTGGATTACTCATTTATTCGTCACCTGCTTCCCGGTCTTTGCTTCGTAACGAATTTTTTCTTTCAATTTATTAATTCCATAAATTAAAGCAGCTGGATTTGGGGGACAACCAGGAATATACACATCAACTGGTACGATTTGGTCTACACCTTTCACAACAGCATATGAATTTACATACGGACCACCTGCTGTCGCACAAGATCCCATCGCAATAACCCATTTCGGTTCGGGCATTTGATCATATAAGCGCCGAACAATAGGAGCCATCTTCTTCGTTACCGTTCCCGATACAATCATGACGTCCGATTGCCTTGGTGAAGTTCGAAAAAATGACCCAAATCGATCTAAATCATAATGTGATGAGCCTACCCCCATCATTTCAATTGCACAGCACGCCAGTCCGAATGTCATCGGCCATAAAGAGTTGCTCCTCGCCCATCCTTTCAACTGTTCCAATGTAGAAAAAAAGATATTTCGTTCTAATTCTGCTCGCTCATTTGGATGTAATTCCTCAAAATTTATAACCATTGTAACACCTTCTTTTTCCAAGCATACGCTAATCCAACTAGCAACATTACAACAAAGATGAGCATTTCAATTAATGCAAATAAACCTAGCTTGTCATACGCAACAGCCCAAGGATATAAAAATAAAGTTTCTACATCAAAGATCACAAACAATAAAGCGAAAATATAATAACGCGCATGAAACCGAATATTTGCATCATGAAAAGGCTCAATTCCACTCTCATACGTCGTCGCCTTTGCTGCACTTGGTTTATTTGGGCGCAGCATCCTTCCTAATGTAAGAGCCACTACCGGCAGCAATATACCTAATAGCAAGAAAATCAAAACGATCATATAACTATTTTCATATACACTTGCCATTGTGAAACCCTCCCCCCTAAATTAAGAACAAGTTCACATAGTAAACAATATGTCCTAGTTGCAGTAATTATTATTTTTAAATTTTTCTAAATAATGCAACTATTCTAATCATTATAGCAAACTTCAAATTCCTATGTCGATATGTTGGGAGGCAGAAACAAGAATTATTAAAATCTATCTTTACAACTTGCTATAATTGTGCAAAATAAATATAAAACTTATATATGCTTTTCAAGAAACCGTAGGTGATATAAATGAAAAAACAAACACATGTAAGTATTCTTATAAGCATTGTATTGCTGTCCATAACGATTCACTACGTAGCGATGCCTTTTCTATATGAATACTCATTTCCTTTTCAGCTATTAATCGGAATGAGTACCCTATTAATTGATATTATCGCTTGTAGTTATATACTTTATTTTTCAAACATGAAAGAAGGGCTATCTCGTTTATTTTGGATCATATTATCTGTTGGAGCTCTCTCTTATTTTATCGGTGATATAGTCGTTGCCTATCAGCGTTTAATTGTAAAAGACTTCTATACGTTCGTTGATCCATCTGACTTTTTTTACTTACTTTTTTTAGTTAGTTTTACGTTTGCCTTTCTATACGAAATCATTTATAACCGAGATTTATTAGAAAAACTTTTTATGCTATGTGATATTTGTATTATCGTTACAGCCCAATTTACTTTAAGTTACTACTTACTTATTGAACGAACTATTCACATCTTTACAACATCCTATATCGACATATTTGTTCAACTTACCTATCCAATGGCTGATTTACTCTTTCTCTTAATAGGAATCAACCTTTTATTCAAACCACTATCCTTATTACCTAAAAAGGTCGGTGCACTTCTTGGCAGTGCTTTAATTTTATATGCTACTACAGATGCGATTTATGCTTATATAAAATACTTCATACCAGAGTATTCTATGTTTACAGTTACTCCTTTCTATCAAGTAACCTTAGTGTTAGTAGCAATCGCCTGTATTCTCCATACAAAAGAGCCTGAAAAACAAGAACAAGTACTACTAACACCTAAAATTGGTGAATCAATCCGATTATCATTACCGTATATTTCGGTAGTAATGCTTATTGTTTTTATATTAGTTGAATACGTTTTTGCGCCTATTATAGTAATCGGACTTATAATAACTTTCTCTTTCGTTCTCATACGTCATAGCTTAGTTCGAAAACAAAATAAAATATTATTGTTTGCTCAAATGCAATTCAACTCAGAACTCGAGAAACAAATTAAACTACGTACAGAAGATTTAGTAGAACAGAAAAATGAACTCTATCATAATCAACAAATGTTTAAATCTTTATACGAGCATCATCCAGATCCAATCTTCACATTAGATTTGTACGGTAATTTTCTCAAAGTAAATAACGCTGGCACTACTTTACTCGGTTATCAAACGAATGAATTATTAAACCAGCCTTACTATTCACTCATATACGAAGAAGATTTAGAAGAAATGATTAACGCCTTTCATCGCGTGAAAAAGGGGTATTCTATCTCTTTAGAAATACGGGCTTACCATAAAAGCAGAGATATTTACTACTTGCACGTTACCGCCGTACCGATCTTTTTAAAGGAGAAAATTTCTGGGGTTTATTTAATGATTAAAGATATTACAGAAAGCAAACAACAACAAGAACAAATTAATTTCCTAGCATACCATGATACTTTAACAGAGCTTGCAAATCGACGTGCATTTCATCAACATTTAGAACAGGCAATTGCGCGAGCAAAAATATCGAAAAAGCCTTTTGCTGTTATGTTTCTCGACCTAGACCGTTTTAAAGTTATTAATGATACCCTCGGTCATCGAGTAGGAGACCTATTGCTCATCGCAGTAGCAAAAAGGCTCGAAAGAATAGCAACATCAAATATGAAACTCGCGCGGCTAGCTGGGGATGAGTTCACAATCCTTATCGAGAATTACAAAAAAAAGCCAGATGTCCAAAAAATAGCTGATAGGATTGTAACGGCCATGAATGAGCCATTTGAAATCGAAAATCAACATTTACAAATCTCACCGAGCATCGGAATTGCAATATATCCTGAAGCAGGTGAAGATGCGCTATCCATTTTGCAGCATGCTGATATGGCCATGTACGAAGCAAAGAATAAAGGAAAAAACGGTAGCTCTCTTTACACGAAAGAACTATATAAAAAAATGGAACGAAAAGCTCGAATTGAAAAAGATTTGCCAATCGCTTTAGTAAACAAAGAATTTTATCTCGTTTATCAACCACAAATTGATACGACAACAAATAAAATTATCGGCGCTGAAGCTTTAATACGTTGGAAACACCCACTATTAGGTGACATTTCACCATGTGAGTTTATTCCAATTGTAGAAGAGACGCCACAAGTAGTCCCACTTGGACATTGGGTATTACAAGAAGCTTGTCTCCAATTAAAAATATGGCATACCTTTGGCTACCAAAATTTAAAAATAAGTGTTAATCTATCCGCAAAAGAGTTCCGGCAAGATCAATTAATTGAAAGCATTTCACAAATATTAAACGACGTGCAAGTCGATCCAAAATATGTAACACTTGAGTTAACAGAAAGAATTGCAATGGTTGACGAGAAAGAAACGTTATTAAGACTGAAGCAATTAAAAGAATACGGTATCCAAACTTCCATTGATGACTTCGGTACTGGATACTCTTCTCTTGCTTATTTATCAATTTTTCCAATCGACACATTAAAAGTACCGAGAGAATTTACACAATTAGCTGATCATCGTCCTGAAGAACGAGCCATCGTTTCTACAATACTTTCCCTCGCGAATACTTTAAATCTTTCAGTCGTCGCCGAAGGAATTGAAACCGAAAAACAACTTAAGTTTCTGCAAAAACATAACTGTAAATATATGCAAGGTTACTATTTCAGTAAACCACTTACTAGCAATCAGTTTATAAAGTTTCTACAAAAAACCCCCAGTATGAACAAATAATTCATACCGGGGGTTTTTTAGTGCTAAATATTTTTCTCATAATATTCTTCTGCAATCTCTTCGTAAAAAGCTGCAGATGTCGTATAGAAATATGGAATTAACCATAAGAATCCAATCCCTAACGTAATACAACTTAATATAAACCAGCCAATAAAACTTAAACATAAAATGAAATACTCCATCTTATGTCCATCCATCATACGACGACTTTCTGTAATAGCTTGGTTCAGTGAATACTCAGGATGATCGTTTATAATAAAGTATGTCATCGCATAAGAAAATGATTTAATAATACCTGGAATAATGAACAATAACGTCCATAAGAAAAGATAAAGATTTACTAATAAATATAATAAAAATGATTTTAGAAATCTCTTTCCCTCTGAAAACCAAATGAATACATTACCAATACTAGCTTGCTTTTCACGAAGGATATTTAAACCAAGGTAATATCCACCTAAAGTTAACGGTCCAGTAACAAAAAATGTAAGAATATTCGTTGAAAGTGAACCATTTGTTTTTTGCCAACCGAAAATCAAAGAAAATCCCCAATCAACACTAAAACTAAAAGCCGTGATAAGAATTGAAATGAGTAGTGTAGCTCCAACAGCTAATCCCCATTTTCCTTCTAATGAATCTAGTGCTTCTCCTTTTAAATCACTAATCATGCGTAGCCTCGCCTCCTATACACAATAATTCTATTAGTATAGCATGTTCCTATTGAAATTCACCTTTTGAAATATAGCGATAAAAGTGTGCTGTCGTCGTACTCATATACGGACTAAGCCAAAGAAATCCTATTCCAAAAGTAAGAAGCGCTAAAATAGCCCATCCTATGAAGCTCAGCCATAAAAGAAACAAATCTAACTTATGACCCTTCATAAGATTCTTACTTTCCTTCATCGCCTGCGAAACACTATATTCTGGATTTTCAATCATCACATAGTACGTCAGTGCATAAGAAAAATACATCACAATCATACCAACGATTGAAATAGCTAGTAGTACACAGATAGCAATAGCAAACGACGCATTTCCTTCTTCACCAAAAAATGCAAATAAGGCTACTAACAATATCGGAATCCATGTACCTGTATATAATAAAATTGCAAGCATTGCCCATATTGTTTTCATCATTCTTTTAAAGCCACGAAATCCTTCGAATAAGTAATCTACTTTAGCATCTTCTCGTTTACTAATCTGTAAAAATACATTTGTATAACCGTATGATGTAATCCCATAGGATGCACTACTCAAAATTATCATAATGCAATAAAAAATCCCGAATGTAACACTTGCTCCATTTGATATTGTTTGCCCTTCAAGTGAACCTACTAAACCAGCAAATAAGAGAAATATAATAATTCCTGGAATTAATAGTATAAGCATTGCAGCCATCGAAACAACATAACTTAAAATAAAATATAAAATTGTTGATCCAACACCTAGTCCCCATTTTCCCTTTAAAGAGTACAATGCTTCTCGCTTCATTTCACCAATCATTGATTCATCCCCTTTATGAAATATAAATTGTTGTACACTTCTACTTATACAAGCATCAATATAATTATACCAGTTTTGTAAAATTATCCATAAAATACACAAAAAAAATCCGTAAAGGCAAAGCCCTTACGGATTTTTTTACTTCATATCGGAAACGTTCAAACGGTTCACAGCACGTTGTAATGCCATTTCTGCACGTTTAAAGTCAACATGTGCTTGTTTATCTTGCAGACGTTGCTCAGCGCGACGCTTCGCTTCATTTGCACGATGGATATCGATATGGTTTGCTTCTTCAGCAGATGATGATAATACAGTCACTTTATCTGGACGAACTTCGATAAAGCCACCGCTTACTGCTACATAATCAGTGTGTCCACCATTTTTCAGACGAACTGCACTAATTTTTAATGGTGCAACAGTTGGAATGTGACCTGGTAAAATCCCCATTTCCCCACTCTCTGCTTTTACACTTACCATTTCTACTTCTTTTTCGTAAACCGGTCCATCAGGAGTTACAATACTGACTGGAAATGTCTTCATACTTCGTCCCTCCTAAGGCCTTACGCCATCATTTTCTTCGCGTTTTCAATAACTTCTTCAATGCCACCTACTAAGCGGAATGCATCTTCTGGAAGGTCATCATATTTTCCTTCTAGAATTTCTTTGAAACCACTAACTGTATTCTTTACAGGTACGTAAGAACCTTTTTGACCTGTAAACTGCTCAGCTACGTGGAAGTTTTGAGATAAGAAGAATTGAATACGACGAGCACGATGTACAACTAACTTATCTTCTTCAGATAACTCATCCATACCTAAGATAGCGATGATATCTTGAAGTTCTTTATAACGTTGTAAAGTTTGCTGTACTTGACGAGCTACTTCATAATGTTCTTCTCCTACGATTTCTGGAGAAAGTGCACGAGATGTAGATGCTAATGGATCTACGGCTGGGTAAATACCCATTTGCGTTAAACGACGCTCTAAGTTTGTTGTTGCATCTAAGTGAGCGAACGTTGTAGCTGGTGCTGGGTCAGTATAGTCATCGGCTGGTACATATACCGCTTGGATAGACGTGATAGACCCTTTATTTGTAGATGTAATACGCTCTTGTAATTGACCCATTTCTGTTGCAAGTGTTGGTTGGTAACCTACCGCAGATGGCATACGACCAAGAAGGGCAGATACTTCAGAACCCGCTTGCGTGAAACGGAAGATGTTATCGATGAACAGAAGTACGTCTTGTCCTTGCTCATCACGGAAATGCTCAGCCATTGTTAAACCTGTTAATGCAACACGTTGACGTGCTCCAGGTGGCTCGTTCATTTGTCCAAATACCATCGCAGTTTTCTTGATTACGCCAGAATCGCTCATTTCGTGGTATAAGTCATTACCCTCACGAGTACGCTCACCTACACCAGCGAATACAGAGATACCACCGTGCTCTTGTGCGATGTTGTTAATTAATTCCTGAATTAATACTGTTTTACCTACGCCGGCACCACCGAATAGGCCGATCTTACCACCCTTAATGTAAGGAGCAAGTAAGTCTACTACTTTAATACCAGTTTCAAGAATTTCTACTTTAGTAGATAATTCTTCGAATGCAGGTGCTTGACGGTGAATTGGATCACGATGTACATCTGCAGGAACCTCACCATCTAAGTCAATTGCATCACCTAATACGTTAAATACGCGACCAAGTGTTACATCACCAACTGGTACAGAGATTGGTTTACCAGTATCTTCTACTTCTGTGCCACGAACAAGTCCATCTGTGGAAGACATTGCAACTGTACGAACTGTATCATCACCTAAATGAAGTGCAACTTCAAATGTTAAGTTAATACTTCCGTTTTCGTTGCTTTGTTTTACCGTAAGGGCGTTGTAGATTTCTGGTAGCTTTCCGCCATCAAACTTAACGTCTACAACCGGACCCATGATTTGCGTAACGCGCCCTTTATTCATCGGGTTCCCTCCTAGCTTTCTTTTAATTAGCCAACTTTCTACGAGCAGCTAGCTTTTAATTTTTTATTGGTTTATAGCTTACGCGACTCTTTTGACAGAGCCGCTTCCGCTTTTTATTGAATCTAGCTCCAGCGGTTAGAATGTTCGGTGGCTTCGCTTTTTCCTACGAGGCACAAATCGCCTCTACGTCAAAAGCTCCATCCCCCTCTCATTCTGAACGAACCGCTTCCGCCTTTTAATACTATTCTAACGCTGCTGCTCCACCAACGATTTCCGTAATTTCTTGCGTAATCGCTGCCTGACGCGCACGGTTGAATGAAAGTGTAAGTGAATCGATAACTTCCATTGCGTTGTCTGTAGCACTCTTCATTGCTGTCATACGCGCTGCGTGTTCACTTGCTTTACCGTCTAGTAATGCACCGTACACTAAGCTTTCTGCGTATTGTGGCAATAGTACTTTTAAAATTTCTTCTTCAGAAGGTTCGAATTCATAAGCTGTCGTCGGTTTGTCAGACGCCACATCAGTAAGCGGTAAAATTTTATTTTCCGTTACCTCTTGTGAAATTTTACTTACGTAATGGTTGTAGTAAATGTACAGCTCATCATAAGCACCATCTGCGAACATCGCAATTGCTCGAGAAGCAAGGTCTTTAATATCAGTAAATGATGGGTGGTCAGATAGTCCAACTACTTCATCAATGATGTTAAAGCCGCGACGTTTTAAATAATCACGTCCTAGTCGTCCAAGCACAATAATTGAATATTGGTTTGAATCCATATTATGACGTTCACGAATTACGTTACTTACTGTACGTAATACGTTACTGTTATAACCACCTGCTAGTCCGCGATCAGATGTAATAACGATGTATCCTGTACGCTTTACAGGACGCGCATTTAGCATCGGATGATTAATTCCTTTACTTCCTTGCGCAATGCTCGCTACTACTTCTTGAATCTTTTCCATATACGGAACGAAAGATTTAGCATTTTGCTCTGCACGGTTTAACTTAGATGCAGATACCATCTCCATCGCTTTCGTAATTTGACTCGTTTTCTTTGTCGAGTTAATCTTCGCTTTTATATCGCGTAAAGATGCCACAGGTTTTCACCACCTTTTTTCCGGAAGTTGGCACGATTAGTAAGAATCCTCTTCCTAATCTACGTTGCAAGATATTCTTGCTCATGATTGAAGGAAAAGAATAGGTGCACCTACTCTTTTCCTTTACATAACCGTCAGCAATCTCAGAGCCCGAGATGCCTTTTATATATACTATCTAGCTCCAGCGGCTTGAATGCTCGGTGGCTTCACTTCTTCCTACGAGGCAAACACCGCCTCTTCGTCAGAAGCTCCATCCCCCTCACATTCAGAACGAGCCGCTTCCGCTTTTATTATTCAGAAGCTACAAATACTTTTTTAAATCCATTAATTGCTGCTGCAAATTTGTCGTCATCCGCAAGTTTCTTAGTTGTGCGGATTTCTTCTAATAAGTCAGTCGCATTAGAATCTAACCAAGCATGGAATTCTTCTTCAAAACGAGTGATATCTACTACTGGGATATCATCTAGGAATCCACGTGTTAAAGCGTAAAGAATGATAACTTGTTTCTCTACACGTAATGGTTTGTGTAATCCTTGTTTTAATACCTCAACAGTACGAGCACCACGGTTTAATTTCGCTTGAGTTGCTTTATCAAGGTCAGAACCGAACTGAGCGAACGCTTCTAACTCACGGTAAGATGCAAGGTCAAGACGAAGTGTACCTGATACTTTACTCATTGCTTTAATCTGAGCAGATCCACCTACACGAGATACAGAAGTACCCGCATCGATCGCTGGACGTACGCCAGAGAAGAATAGGTCAGATTGTAAGAAGATTTGTCCATCCGTAATAGAAATTACGTTTGTTGGGATGTATGCTGATACGTCCCCTGCTTGTGTTTCGATGAAAGGTAGTGCAGTTAAAGAACCGCCGCCTTTTGCATCACTTAATTTTGCTGCACGCTCTAATAAGCGAGAATGTAAGTAGAATACATCCCCTGGGTAAGCTTCACGACCTGGAGGACGACGTAATAGTAATGACAGCTCACGGTAAGCCGCTGCTTGTTTTGATAAGTCATCATATACTACTAATACGTGTTTACCATTGTACATGAACTCTTCACCCATTGTTACACCAGCGTAAGGAGCTAGGTATAATAATGGAGCTGGTTGAGAAGCAGATGCAGTTACAACGATTGTGTACTCTAATGCACCGTGCTTACGTAGTGTTTCTACTACGTTACGTACAGTTGATTCTTTTTGTCCAATTGCTACATAGATACAAATCATATCTTCATCTTTTTGGTTAATGATTGTATCAAGTGCAACCGCTGTTTTACCAGTTTGACGGTCACCGATGATTAACTCACGTTGACCACGGCCAATTGGTACAAGAGCATCGATCGCTTTAATACCTGTTTGAAGTGGCTCATGAACAGATTTACGATCCATTACACCTGGTGCTGGACTTTCAATTGGACGAGTGTTTGTTGTATTGATTGGGCCTAAACCATCAACTGGTTGACCTAATGGGTTTACAACACGACCAATTAGTTCTTTTCCTACCGGTACTTGCATGATGCGACCAGTACGACGAACTTCGTCACCTTCACGAATTTCTGTGTAAGGTCCTAAAATGATAATACCTACGTTATTTTCCTCTAAGTTTTGTGCTAGTCCCATAACGCCGTTAGAGAACTCTACAAGTTCACCAGCCATAACGTTATCAAGACCATGAGCACGCGCGATACCGTCACCAACTTGGATAACTGTACCAACATCACTAACTTCGATTTCAGACTGATAGTTCTCGATTTGTTGCTTTATCAGTGCGCTAATTTCTTCAGCTCTGATGCTCATGTGCTTCACCCCTATCTATTCTTCATTAATTCACGCTGAATACGTGCTAATTTTCCTTGTAAACTTCCATCATAAATGCGATTTCCAATACGTACTTTAATGCCGCCTAGTAAATCTTCATCTACAACATTTTTCACGCGAATTGCATCTTTTCCTGTTCTCTTCGCAAATGCTTCTGCAATGTTAAGCTTCTCTTCTTCTGATAGAAGACGAGTAGAATATACAGTTGCGTCCGCTACGTTACGTTCTTCATTAGCAAGAACAACATATTCATCTGCAATTTCAGGTAAGATATCAATGCGTTTGTTATCAATTAAAATATATAACGTATTTAAAATAGATTCAGAAACAGATCCGAATACGTTTGCAAGAAACGTTTTCTTTTGTTCCTTTGAAATGTTCGGTTGCGTTAAAAAGCTATGTAGTTCTCCGTTCTTTACATAAACGTTTTGTACAAGGCGTAATTCCTCTTCAAACATTTCTAATACGTGTTTTTCTTTAGCAATTTTAAAAAGAGCGACAGCATAACGTTTTGCTACAATCCCATTGCTCATCGCGCTTCTCCTACTTCTTTAATATAATCGCGAATTAACTTCACTTGATCTTCTTCTTTTAATTCTTTTTCAATTACTTTAGAAGCAATTTGAACAGATAAAGAAGCAACTTGTTCTTGTAAAGCAGCAATTGCTTGCTCTTTTTCGCGTTGAATTTCTTGTACAGCAGATGCTTTAATTGATTCTGCTTCTTCTTTCGCAGCAGCAACAATAACATCTTTTTGATCTACAGCTTGCTTTTTCGCTCTTTCGATTAACTCTTGTGCTTCAACACGTGATTGTTTTAACATTTCACGTTGTTCTTCTACTAACTTCTTCGCCTCAGCATTACTTCTTTCTGCAGCGTCGATTTCATTAGTAACATGCTCTTCACGTTCTTTCATAATTCCCATTAAAGGACCCCACGCAAATTTGCGTAGCATTACTAATAGAAGTAAGAAAATGAACAATGTATAAGCAATCGTTCCAAATGGAATGGCAGCACCTAATAATAAAGTTGGCACAAGGATTCACTCCCTTCAAAATATCTAAATTGATCATATGAAAAAAAAAGACATACGTTTCATTCATAAAGCAATGGCGAAGAAAGTTCGGAAAAACACTCTTCGCCATCTATGTAAGGGGAGTCTCCCTTATTTGTTCATTACGATGAAAGCAATAACTACACCGATGATTGGAAGTGCCTCAACTAAAGCAACCCCGATGAACATAATTGTTTGAAGTGCGCCTTTTAGTTCTGGTTGACGAGCAACACCTTCGATTGTACGTGATACGATAAGACCGTTACCAATACCTGCACCTAATGCTGATAAACCAATTGCAATTGCAGCTGCGATTACACCTAAACTCATTTAATTTGTCCTCCTTTGTATTATAAAAAAATAAATTTTTTCTTACTTAAATTATATTAATGGTCATGGCTTACTTTATGAGCCATATAAACCATCGTTAACATTACGAAAATAAATGCCTGGATTGAACCAACGAATACACTGAATCCCATCCACGCTAACATAGGTACAAGTGCACCTAATGCGCCAAGGAATGATGCTCCGCCCAACTTAGCAAGTAATCCTAATAAGATCTCACCTGCATAAATGTTACCAAATAAACGAAGACCTAACGTTAATGTGTTAGCAAACTCCTCAATAACCTTTAATGGGAATAAGAATTTCATAGGTTGGAAATAACCTTTTACGTACTCTTTCGTACCCTTCATCTTAATTCCATAATAATGGGTGAGGGTAACTACCATCACGGCTAATGTTAATGTAACTGCTGGATCAGACGTTGGTGATCTCCACCATGCAATATGTTCGCCAGCTTCAGTTGCTGAATACATGAATGGTAAACCAAGGAAGTTCGATACGATGATAAACATGATAAGCGTAACGCCAAGCGTTAAGAAACGTCCACCTGTTTTCCAGTCCATCGTACTATTGATAATCCCTTTCACGAAGTCAAACACCCATTCCATGAAGTTTTGCATTCCTGTTGGGCGAAGAGCTAAGCTGCGAGTTCCGATAACAGCGATTAAGAAAACAATAACTGCTGCTACAGTAACCATCATAACTGATGACAAATCGAACGTTAAACCTAGAAATTCAACTAATTTACCGTGTTCCACTAGTAATTCACCTCTCTTCCCTGCTCTTATACTCTAAATAAAGAAAATCTATGATCATGACAAGGTATCCTGTCAGCAATCCTACACCTAGGCCCCACATCGCGATTAACTCTTGATATTTGGCTGCAAATAAAATTAATAACCCAATCGTGGCGAATCTTGAATATGTACTTACCGCTGTTGCCTTGAACTTCACGTTTTCTCCATTTGTTACGCGATCTAGCAGCTTGTCTGTTCTACGTGCAATGATGCGCAAACTAAGAAAACTGAAAATCGTCCCGATAATCAGTCCAAGAAATACATCCTTGTAAGAGGTAAATCCCCATCCTAGCACTAGAAGCGCAAGCAAGTAGTACATATATTTCTTTTGTCTTTGGACAAGTCCATGTACGTCTATCATCATTGCTCTCCCGAATAGTAATGTCGAATGAGTCGAATCATTGCGTATACCCCTGTTCCTAGTCCGAGTAATAACCCTATAATAAGAAACAACGGAAACGTTCCAACCTTATTATCAATCCACTGCCCACCAAAGATTCCAACAAGAATAGAACCGACTAATTGAGCAAGAATACCTGACATTAAAGCATAAGCTTTTATATGGCTGCGATCGTTTTTTTGCAAGGATTCATCCCTCCAATATGTAACCCTCATTCACGATGTGTTAATAATAACTCATTTTTTTGCATAAATCCTATACAAAACAAAAAGTTTACATTTTCGTCACGGAATAGATGTAATTTTGTCACTGAAAGCCCTACCATCTATCCCCGTTGTTAGCATACAATAGGGTATTAACAGTGTCAACGAGAAATCGTAAAAAATCTAAAAATTTGAGTATTAGGCATTTCCTCCCAAAAATGAAAACGTTCCCCTTCTAAATACTGGTTACATATATGCAATTTCTAACAGTTTTCTCTTTATAATAGAAGGAAATGTTCACAAGTTTGTCACTATTATATTTTCGAGATATAACGCTTTTCTTCCATAATATAGTGTTCCTCAGACGTAAGACTTCTATATTATATGTGAGGTGTATGCAACTTATGTTGTATATACGATGTATATTTATCCTCTCCCCCTCCCCTACTTGCTTACAACAAAAAAGACGAGCTGGGGAATCTCCCCTGCTCGTCAGTTGTCTTACTTCGTTCCGAATAAACGGTCACCAGCATCACCAAGACCTGGTACTACATATCCGTGGTCATTTAATTTCTCATCTAATGCTGCTACATAAATATCAACATCAGGATGTTCTTCTTGTACTACTTTTACCCCTTCTGGAGCTGCAACGATACACATTAATTTAATTTGTTTCGCACCGCGCTTTTTCAGAGAGTTAATTGCTTCAGCCGCAGAACCACCTGTTGCTAGCATCGGATCTAGTACGATAAAGTCACGCTCTTCTACATCCGTTGGAAGTTTCACATAGTATTCTACCGGTTGCAATGTTTTAGGGTCACGGTATAAACCAACGTGTCCTACTTTTGCTGCTGGAATTAATTTCAGAATTCCATCAACCATTCCTAAACCTGCACGTAAAATCGGAATTAAACCAAGTTTTTTACCAGCGATCACTTTTGTTGTCGCTTTGCTTACAGGTGTTTCAATTTCAATGTCCTTAAGTGGAAGGTCGCGAGTAATTTCGAAAGCCATTAAACTTGCTACTTCGTCCACTAATTCACGAAAATCTTTCGTACCTGTATTCTTATCGCGAATATATGTAATCTTATGTTGAATTAACGGGTGATCAAATACATACAGTTTTCCCATGTGAATCTCTCCTTTAGATGATATTCATGCGTTTGCACGCTTTTTTACACTATTTACGATTGTAAAGAAAACGCTACTAATATTCAAGGGCAAATTTGGCAAAATCATGATTTTACGATGAATCTATCTAGTATCTTTACCAATTATGGGAGCTGTATCCTTCATTATATCGCCAAAATTTATTCATCATTTGTATACATACTTTAAAAATAATATATGTCCACAAAAAAGACCGCCAAAACAATTAAGTCTCGGCAGTCTTCTTCAATCTATTATAGATTTGGATACATTGTGAATTTGCTAGTTAACGCTTCTACACGCTTACGTACTTCTTCTAATGCAACTTCATTTTCATGATTTTTTAATGTATAAGCAATAAGTGACGCAATTTCATCCATTTCTTCTAAACCGAAACCACGAGATGTTACAGCTGCTGTACCGATACGTACACCACTTGTTACAAATGGGCTTGCTGTTTCAAATGGAATTGTATTTTTGTTCACTGTAATACCAACTTCATCTAATACGTGCTCTGCTACTTTACCTGTGATTTCTAAGTTACGAACATCAATCAAGATTAAGTGATTGTCTGTTCCGCCAGAAACAAGTGTAAGTCCTTCTTTTTGAAGACCTTCAGCTAAGCGGTTCGCATTGTTAATGATATTTTGTGCATATGTTTTGAAATCATCTTGAAGTGCTTCACCAAATGCAACAGCTTTTGCAGCGATTACGTGCATAAGTGGACCACCTTGAATACCAGGGAAGATTGATTTATCAATTTGTTTTGCAAATTGCTCTTCACATAAAATCATACCACCACGCGGACCACGTAACGTTTTATGTGTTGTCGTTGTAACGAAATGTGCATGTGGTACTGGATTTGGGTGTAAACCAGCAGCTACTAAACCAGCGATATGTGCCATATCAACCATTAAATAAGCGCCCACTTCATCTGCAATCTCACGGAATCGCTTGAAATCGATAACACGAGGGTATGCACTTGCACCTGCAACGATTAATTTTGGTTTATGTTCTTTCGCTTTTGCTAATACATCATCGTAATTAATACGGTGAGAGTCAGCATCCACGCCATATTCTACGAAATTATATTGTACTCCACTGAAGTTAACAGGGCTTCCGTGTGTTAAGTGACCACCATGAGATAAGTTCATACCAAGTACTGTATCGCCTTGCTCTAAAATCGTAAAGTATACTGCCATGTTCGCTTGTGCACCAGAGTGTGGTTGAACATTTACGTGCTCTGCGCCGAAAATTTCTTTCACGCGATCACGTGCGATATCTTCTACTACGTCTACGTGTTCACAGCCACCATAGTAACGTTTTCCAGGATATCCTTCAGCATACTTATTCGTTAAAACAGAACCTTGTGCCTCCATTACTGCTTCACTTACGAAGTTTTCCGAAGCAATTAACTCAATCTTTGAACGCTGTCTTCCTAGTTCTGCCTCAATTGCAGCAAATACCTTTTCATCTTGACGTTTTAAATGATCCACCAAAATCCCCCTTTTCTGAACGAATTACATCGATTCCCAACAGTTTTTTCTTATTTATTCAGAAAAAACGAAAATTCAGGTTGTAATTCTTTCGAACCTTCATGTTTTCAACTACATTCTAACATGACTTTCTATATCATAAAAGAAAAAAAAGACCGAAAATCGGTCTTTTCTTTCTTCTATTATAAAGTCAGACAACATACCTTTTATCTTATGATAAACAGTTACTATATGACTTCCTAATTTCTCATATTTAACGGCAAGTGGTAGTCTCTTCCACTGCCGCATAGACAGCACGCGCTCCACCAATTAGTTTTCCACGTGTTTTGGCCATCGTTACATGCGCACTTCCAATTGCCTTCACACTTGTACGAACCGGAACAGCTACATGCTTTAAATGCATACCGATAAATGTATCACCAATATCCATTCCTGCATCAGCTTTAATAAACTCAACTACTACCGGATCTTTCAAATTATGATACGCGTATGTCGCCAATGCACCACCTGCTGATCTAACAGGCGTAACTGTTACAATTTCAAATTGATATTTTATCGCTACTTCTCTCTCAACTACTAAAGCACGGTTTAAATGCTCACAACATTGAAACGCTAATTCAATACCTGTTTGCTCTTGAAATTGTTTTAACTCAGAGAAAATCGCCTCTGCTACTTCCATCGTTCCTGATGTTCCAATTCTTTCGCCTAGCACTTCGCTCGTGCTACAACCCACTACAAAAATTTGACCGCTTTGTAATGAAGCTTGTTCTTGGAAATCAGAAAGCGACATTTGTAGCTGTTCTCTTACCTTTACGATTTCTGTCATTACGCCTCTTCCTTTCACAGGTTGGTTCACCAAATTATATTTCACACTACTGATAGTTAGAATCTATTACTTTGTTTCGTATGTTTTAATTTTTCCTACGCGGTTTTCGTGACGACCACCTTCATAGTCAGTTGTTAACCAGATTTTCGCGATATCACGCGCTAGACCAGCACCAATTACACGCTCGCCCATCGCTAGCATGTTAGTGTCATTATGCTCTCTCGTTGCTTTCGCGCTGAAAGTATCATGAACTAACGCACAACGGATACCATTTACTTTGTTTGCTGCGATTGACATACCAATGCCTGTCCCACAAACTAAAATACCACGATCCACTTCACCATTCGCTACCATTTCAGCTGCTGGAAACGCAAAGTCAGGGTAATCAACAGAACCAGCTTCACATTCACAACCTAAATCAATATATTCAATATTTAACTCTTCTAATAAACTTACAAGTTCTTTGCGGATATTCATACCGCCGTGATCAGATGCTATTACTACTTTCATTTTTACCCCTCCAAATTTTCAATCAATTATCTTCATTTCACACTCGCTACCTCACATAGGAAGAAGTGATCTCCAATATCGTATTATACACGAAACATCAACCTACTGAATGTTTTTTCAGTAAAGTTTGTACAAGTTTTTCCATCTCATCTAACGTTTCTTTATAAATAGAAAGCGAGCCTCCAAATGGATCTGAAATGTCCTTGCCTATACCTTCAGTTAATCCATATAACGTATTTAATTTCTTTTCAACGCTCGGATAATGCCCAAGTACAATTTGCTTATGGTTTTCTGTCATCGTTACGACAATATCAGCCCAATCAAGCAAAGTTTCATTTACTTGCTGCGCCGCATGATCAATTAAAATTCCTTTTTCAGCTAAAGCTTCCTTCGCATGTACCGATGCATCGCTCCCAGGATAGGCGAAAACACCAGCAGATTGCACTTCAAACTTATCTCCTCCGTGATGACGAAGCAACGCCTCAGCCATTGGACTACGACATGTATTGCCAGTACAAACAAATAACACTCGTTTCATTCAAACCCACCCCTATATTCGATTTCTTACCATTCATCATAACTTACATTAGAATAGAACAAAAGAAATGTGAATATACAAAAGGCGCATTTCTCTTATATTTTTTCTAAGAAAAATGCGCCTTATCCACATATATGTGAAACCCTATTTCCAAGTGCCTAGAGTATTTTAACATACATGCTGAACATGCAACAAAAATAAGGAATCCATTTCATACGAAACGGATTCCTCTTATATTGTACTTATTTCATTGTAACTTTCATTACTTCTGTTGAACCTTTTGTAGCTGCTACGCCTACAGTTGTCTTAATAGACTCAGCTGCATCTGTGTTTGTAATAACAATTGGAGTAATTGTGCTTTTCGCTTTTTCACGGATTAATTCTAAGTCGAATGAGATTAATTTATCTCCAGCTTTTACAGCTTGGCCTTCAGAAACGTGAGCTTCGAATCCTTCGCCTTCCATTTTTACAGTTTCTAATCCAACGTGGATTAAAATTTCTGTACCGTTTTTCGCTTTAATTCCAATAGCATGTTTTGTGTGGAATAATTGTACGATTTCACCATCAACTGGAGATACAACTACACCTTCAGTAGGATCGATTGCAACACCGTCACCCATCATACGACCAGCAAATACTGGATCTGGTACTTCTTCAATATTTTTCACTGCTCCAGTTAATGGAGCTACGATTGTTTCTTCATTTGTTTTTGAACCAAGACCGAATAATTTTTTAAACATAGGATAGTCCTCCTTATAATTTACCTAAAAGTTTATAGGGCAATCCCTAGTAAAGCTCGGGATACATGTAAGACTTCATACTTCGAATATTATACTGTAAAAACGCTTTCGAAATAAATTACGTCATTACTAATAGACTCTTATTGTAGCGCTTCACAAAATTCCAGTCAATTCTGATTGTCTGAATAACAATTAGAAGTTAACTTCTATTTATATTTTCTCTTTTTTTGCCCAACTTGTCTAGAGGTCTTTACTACATTTTATTTTTTGTTGTTAATTTGTAAAATTTAATTCAAACTTTTTTCAAAATCCACTTGACTAAAGTAAGTAACTATTTTATTATTACTTACGTAAGGTAAGTTAATAACTTTTAGGAGGTTTTTAAAAATGATGGATTTCGGTCTACTTATTATTCGTCTTATTATAGGAATTACATTCATGGGTCATGGTGCTCAAAAATTATTTGGTTGGTTCGGCGGTTACGGTTTAAAAGGAACAGGTGGCTGGATGGAGTCAATCGGTTTACGTCCTGGTGTATTTATGGCATTTATGGCTGGCGCAACTGAATTACTAGGTGGTTTCTTATTTGCATCAGGTATTTTCATTGTAGTTGGTTCATTATTTATCATTGGAACAATGTTAATGGCTATCTTCACTGTTCACGGAAAAAATGGTTACTGGGTAACCCAAAACGGATATGAATATAACTTAATGTTAATCGCTGTCGCTGTTGGTGTAGCTTTAATCGGACCTGGGGCATACGTTTTACTTTAATTTTTATCTCAAATTTGAGATTCTTGAAAAAAGAACTTACTTCATTACAATTGAAGTAAGTTCTTTTTATGAAACAAAATATTATTTCCAGCAGGATTTTCTCATCGTTATCTTGTAAACAAACAATAAGTATTCATATTTAGAAAGGGGATTACAAGCATGTTATCCATTAATCCAAATGAACAAACTGAAAAAGATAATTACAAATTACTTACTGGAAGTATCATCCCTCGTCCTGTCGCATTCGTTACTTCTGTAACAAAAGAAGGCGTACTAAACGGAGCACCATATAGTTATTTCAATATTGTCGCTGCTAATCCACCACTTATCTCAGTATCTGTACAACGAAAAGTCGGAGAAAGAAAGGACACTTCCCGAAACGCAATTGAAAAAGGAGAATTTGTCGTACATATTTCTGACGAATCATATGTAGCAGCAATTAACGAAACAGCAGCTAACCTCCCGCCAAATGAAAGTGAAATTGAACTAGCAAAACTAACCCCAATCGAAAGTGAAGTCATCTCTGTTCCAGGTGTAAAAGAAGCAAATATTCGAATGGAATGCGTATTAGAACGTGCAATTCCACTTGGCGGAACGGAAGACTCACCAGCTTGTGATCTACTAATTGGACGCGTCGTTCGTTTCCACGTTGCCGAACATCTATATGAAAAAGGGCGCATTCACGCCGAAGGACTCAAACCAATAAGCCGCCTAGCAGGACACAACTATGCAAAATTAGGAGAACAATTTGAATTGGTTAGGCCAGTTTAAAAGTGGAAGTGGCCCGTTTAGCTCTGACCAGCTAAGGTTCTCTCGCACAAAAGGTGCTTTTTACCTTTCGTGCGGGAGGTTCTTAGATGCGAAGAGCTGGCCACTGGAACTGGATAATATCTAAAAGCGGAAGCG
Organism: Bacillus sp. FSL K6-0073; assembly: GCF_038006085.1. Taxonomy (NCBI): domain Bacteria; kingdom Bacillati; phylum Bacillota; class Bacilli; order Caryophanales; family Bacillaceae; genus Bacillus; species Bacillus sp. FSL K6-0073. The sequence goes on from NZ_JBBOUN010000001.1 coordinate 5,262,163, forward strand.
GCTCGCTCAGAATGAGAGGGGGATGGAGCTTCTGACGTAGAGGCGCTTTTTGCCTCGCAGGAAGACGCGAAGCCACCGACCATTCTAGCCGTTGGAGCTGGATATATTTAAAAGCAAGACGGCTAGATTCCTCCCATCACTCAAATATAAAATCCCCTGCTTTTTAGCAGGGGATTTTCTCATTGTAATTCTTCCTTCTTTTCCTCTAAAGTAGGCATTTTCTCTTTTTTCGGCTTCCCTAGCTTAATTACGAAGAAGTATAGGGAAAGCAATGTAATAAGAAAAACAATTAAAAACGGGTACGGAGAGTAAAAGGCACGCGCCGCCTCAGTCTTTCCCGCAACAAATTTCAATGACTCAATATCTAAAAACTCAGCAAACATTTGTACACCGAGCATACTAAACCAAAAAACAAAAAAACTAATAATAATACCAAAAACTTGCTTCAATCTCGTCATTCATCTCATCCTTTCTATATCTGTAATTTTTAGCGCAATAAATATAGTACAAACAAAATATTCACAGAAAGGAACTATCTCACCATTCACGAATTAACTTAATCCAACCTAACATCGAAATTTGCAAAATAATACCCCAAATTATAAGCCTTCTTAGCCATCGAGGATAGAAGGTTAAAAATTTAACATACCATTCCAATAGCTTGTTCATAATTCCCTCCTACATAAAATTATATAGGAAAAAGGATATATAATCCAAACCCAACTAAAATGATACCCCCTACTATCTCACCATATGTACCGAGCATATCTTTCGCATGTCTCCCAATTAATAAACCCATCCACGCTAATAACATGCTAACAAATCCAAAAAGTAAAATCGTAATAATTGTTTGTGCCCCATAAATACCAAGACTAAGTCCTACTGAGAAACTATCTATACTGACGCCAAATGCAAATACGAATAAACTAATTCCAATAGGGGCTGTTCTAGTCTCTTCATTTTGTAAAATGCTCGAATATACGATATAAAACCCTAGTCCGATTAATAAAATAGCACCCGCAAAATGTGCGATATCTCCATACTTCTCTGATAAAAAACGACCTAGTACCATTCCTATAAACGGCATAATAATATGAAATATCCCTATCGTCATACCAATATACAGGATTTGTCTTAACTTTAGGGGTATCATCCCCATACCAAGACTCACCGAGAACGCATCCATCCCTAAGGCGAATGCCATAATTATTAAAGGTATTAGCTGTTCAAACGTCATTCATGCCCCTCCTTGGACGTGCTACTTCACAATATGCTTATCCAAGGAGAAATATTCTGTTTGCTAATCTTACCTTATCATTCAATAATAATATGATGTCCTGCCGCTTTTGTTAAACGATTCATAATTGCATTTCCTATTCCTTCATTAGGGAATGACTCACTAAAAATAACATCCACTTCACTTGCATCAAATGTTCTAAGTACATCATATAATTTAGTCGCAACACTAGCTAAGTCACTTCTAACACCACAAGATAATATAACATCTGCACTATATACATGCTGATACTCTTCTGTCGTTAATACGCCTACTTTAAATCCTTCTTCCTTTTTCTCATCCACAAGATGCTGAATAAACTCACGTGAGCCCTCAACAATACTAAGTGGTGCTTTCGGGGCATAATGTGTGTATTTCATTCCAGGCGATTTCGGTTTTTCCTTCTCATCCTTTAAAGCTGGATCTAAAGAAACAGTACCTATCACCGCTTCTAATTGTTCTTTCGTAATCCCACCTGGACGTAATATTGTTGGAATCGCGCTTGTACAATCAATTACAGTTGATTCAACGCCTACTCCAGTTGCACCACCATCAACAATACCTGCAATCTTCCCATTCAAATCTTCATATACGTGAGAAGCTAATGTTGGACTTGGACGCCCTGAACGATTCGCACTTGGTGCTGCAACAGGTACATTCGCCTCTTCAATAAGAGCAAGTGCAATTGGATGATCAGGCATTCTTACTCCAACCGTATTAAGTCCTGCTGTCACCTTCTCTGAAATCCCTTCTTTTCTCGGCAAAATAATTGTTAATGGTCCTGGCCAAAAATGCGCCATTAACTTCTCTGCAACTGGTGGAATTTCTTTCACAATCCCATCTAACTGAGATTTTGTACCTATGTGGACAATGAGTGGATTATCACTCGGTCTTCCTTTCGCTTCGAAAATTTTCGCGATTGCTTCATCATCCATCGCGTTTGCCCCTAACCCATATACTGTTTCCGTAGGGAAAGCCACCGCCTCATTTTCTCTTAATAATTTTGCTGCTTCTTGTAACTGTGGATAATATTTTTTTCTTTCCACAACATTATCCACAACCCACATGTTTGTATGCATTTTTTTCCACGTCCTTTTCTACCCTTAAATACTTGTCTATTTTTAGTTTACTATGAGATTTATCCAAAAGACAAACAAGGTTTATCCACAAAATGTGGATAAACCTAATTAATCCGTGGATAACTTTGTGAATAGCTGACAATTTAGTATTATTGCATTCTGCTCTTTTATATTTTTACAAAAATGTTCTAGCTGTTGAATTCCCTCTGGAACCTCATCCTTTTCTATAGTAAAAAAGTCAAAAAACTGAAAGATCGGTACAGATTGTGGATGATTTGTTAGTAAGTACAATTGTTGAACACTTTTTTCTTTCATATACTGCAAAAACATTTCAAAAAAATATAAGAAAGTCTGTTTATCCACATGAGGTGTGAATAAACAAGAACGAATAAGCACATCTTCCCCACTTTGTTCATAACCAATTACAGCTCGTATTTCTTCCGCTTCTTCCAAAATCATAAATTGTGCGTACAACTCATTTATTTTATCATCTTTTTTATTAGCTTGTCCGAAAAAAGAATGTAATCTTTCCACATCTGCTTTCGTAGCAAAATACACTTTCTTCATAATAAATCCCTCCTCATTTTTATATATGAAGAGGGATTTATTAATAGTACTATTTAGAGAATAAAGATGTAAAAGCCTCTACAATAAACAATTTAACTTCTGGCTTTTCTTCTTCCTCTTCTACTTTTACATACTCATTTTGTTTTTCTTGTTTTTTCTCCACAGGTTTCTCCACTTTTTCCACAGTTTTTATTTCTTCTTTACTTACAGGCTGCTCTTCGACTTTTGTTTCATTTTTTACTACTTTCTTTTCAGAAGCTGTTACTTTTTTTACTACTTCCTGCTTTACAGCTTTCGTTTCTTTTACCTTATCTACTTTCTTCTCTTCTTTATCTATTACTTCCTCATCTAGTTGTTTCACCTGCTCCTCTTCAGGAGATTCCGCCTTCACAACGTGCTCTTCTTTTCTTACAGCTGTCCCGCTCGAAAAATCTAAGAAACACATTGGTGGAAATAATACACACCACCAGTTCGCCCCTTCACCTTCTCCAATTGTGATTAATACTGCTTCATATTCTCCTGCTGGATAAATAAAATTCCCATATACCTTTGTAGGAAACTTTACATTCTTACTAAATTTCACTTGAAATGAATCTTTACTTCCTTCTCTTTTTAACGTATTTTCCACCGTTTCCTCGATTTCTGGAATATGACTTTGAATTACTTTGCGTGCCTCTTCAAATGAAGTTAAATCCGCTACCCATCCATCAATTTGTGCTTTTACTTCATCACGCACTTTACGCTTTAATGCCTGGTCTTTATCTGAATCACTATTTGCTAAAATTCTTAATCGAACGGCCTCTTTCGGAATAACTGAAGGCCCTTTCGCATCAGCTTTCATATATCCAAACTGCACAAGTAACTGTGCACCAATTAATAGTATAAGAAGATAAGCAATAACTTGTTTTTTCATTTTCTCCACCGTCCCTTCTACAAACAGTGTGGACAGACTTTCATCTTTCTAAACTATTAAATTCAAAATCTATATGAATTTTTCCACAAAAAAATAGAGTAAGGTGTGAACCTTACTCCATCTCTGCAAATACCATACGATCTTTTCCGTTAATATCGAAAACAACCTCAACATGAGCATGTGGAAAAGCTTGTTGTAACAATCTTTTTACATCCTCACCTTGTCCTACTCCAATTTCAAACGCCACAATCGCTTTCTTCTGCAACACATTCGGCAATTCTTCCATAAAACGGCGATAGAAATCTAATCCGTCTTCACCACCAACAAGTGCTCTCTTCGGCTCATGCTCTTTCACAACAGGAGAAAGACCACGCCAATCCTCTTCCGGTATATATGGAGGATTTGAAACAACAACATCTAGCTTTTGACCCGTTTTATGAAATGGTGACAATAAATCACCGTGATAGAACGTTACTTCTGCACCTAAAGCTTTTGCATTTTCTTTTGCAACTTCAATCGACTCTTGTGCAATATCTACTGTATAAACATGAAGATTTTCATTTTCTAAAGCAAGCGTAATAGAAATCGCTCCACTACCTGTACCTATATCTGCTACATGTAGTTTCTCATCACCAAAATGGCGCTCGATTCTTTCTAATACTCCCACTATAAGCTCTTCTGTTTCCGGTCTTGGTATTAATACTTCTTCATTCACAAAGAAAGACCGTCCATAAAACATTTCATAACCAATCATATATTGAATAGGAATACCTTCTACATGCTTGTGGATAAACTCCGTAAAGCTTTTCTCTTGATCCTCAGTTATTTCTTCACGCATATTCATAAGTAATCCTGTTCTGTTCACCTTTAATACATGACAAAGGACAATTTCTCCCGCATTTTCATCTCGTCCATTTTCCTGTAAAAAAGAAGAAGCCCATTTCAGGGCTTCATAGACACGCATTACTCAGCTGCCTCCATCTTTTGAGCCTGATCTTCCATCACTAAGGCATTGATGAAATCATCTAACTTACCTTGTAAGATTTGATCTAGCTTTTGAATCGTTAAACCGATTCGATGGTCTGTAACACGGTTTTGCGGGAAGTTATACGTACGAATACGCTCTGAACGATCTCCCGTACCAACAGCTTGTTTACGGTTTTGATCATACTCAGCTTGCGCTTCTTGTCTAAACTTATCATAAACACGTGCGCGTAATACTTTCATCGCTTTTTCTTTATTCTTGATCTGTGATTTCTCATCCTGACAAGATACAACTACACCAGTCGGTAAATGCGTTAAACGCACCGCTGACATCGTTGTATTAACGCTCTGTCCACCAGGTCCACTAGAAGCGAATGTATCAACACGAACATCTTTCTCATGAATATCAATTTCTACTTCTTCTGCCTCTGGTAATACAGCTACAGTTGCTGTAGATGTATGAATACGTCCACCAGATTCCGTTTCAGGAACACGTTGTACACGGTGAGCACCATTCTCGAATTTCAGCTTCGCGAAAGCACCTTTACCATTAATCATAAAGATAATCTCTTTATATCCACCTAACTCTGTATAGCTAGCCTCAATAATCTCCGTTTTCCAGCCCTGTACCTCAGCGTAACGGCTATACATACGGTATAAGTCACCAGCAAATAAAGCTGCCTCATCTCCACCAGCAGCTCCACGAACCTCAACGATAACGTTCTTATCATCATTAGGGTCTTTTGGAACAAGTAAAATTTTCAGACGCTCTGATAATGTTTTATCTTGTGATTCTAACTCAGAAACTTCTTCTTTTACCATTTCACGCATTTCTGCGTCTAACTTATCTTCTAACATTGCTTTCGCATCTTTTAATTGCTCACGAACATCCTTATACTCACGATACACCTCTACCGTTTCCTGTATATCAGACTGTTCCTTTGAATATTCACGAAGCTTATTTGAATCACTAATAATCGCTGGATCACTTAACAATTCATTTAACTTCTCATAACGATTTTCTACAGCTTGCAAACGATCTAACACATCATTCACCTCTACATCCTAGTATCTAATACAAATAGTATATGGTACTTACTCAAAAAAACGCAAATTATATTTAAAAGTGGCGGTGGCTCTTTCAGCTCCGACCAGCTAAGGTTCTTTCGACCTAAAGGTGCTTTTTACCTTTCGGGCGGAAGGTTCTTAGATGCGAAGAGCTAGCCACCAGAACTAGATATATTTAAAAGCGTAAGCGGCTCACACCGCTCATTCTCTCTATTTTGAAAAAAACCCGCCTTGCGCAGCGAGTTTTACTTATCTTTGTTTGCAGGTACTGCATGACAATGACGACAACGCGGTTCATACGATTCTGAAGCTCCAACTAAAATAATTGGATCATCAAATGCCGCTGGTTCTCCATCAATTAATCGTTGTGTACGACTTGCTGGAGATCCACATACAGAACATACTGCTTGTAGTTTTGTCACATGTTCAGCAATCGCCATCAGCTGAGGAACTTGTCCAAATGGTAGACCACGGAAATCTTGGTCTAAACCAGCTACAATGACACGATAGCCACGATTTGCCAATACTTGCACCACTTCCACAATGTCCCCATCAAAAAATTGCACCTCATCGATTGCAATAACATCCAGCTCTTCTGTAATATGTTCAAATATATCCTTTGAAGCTGAAACAGGAACTGCTTTTACCTTTAATCCGTTATGTGATACTACATCTTCTTCACTATATCGATTATCAATACATGGTTTAAATACAATTGCATGTTGTTTTGCAAATTGCGTACGGCGCACACGGCGGATTAGCTCTTCTGACTTGCCAGAAAACATACTACCGCAAATCACTTCAATCCAGCCATTTTGATTTATTAAGTACATGAAGCTCTCCTTTCATCTACTTTTCAGTTAAAAGTAGGGTAAAGGTATAATATTTTCGCAAAAAAAACAGACAAGCGAATACATACACTTGCCTGTTTTATGTTTTTATTACTTAAGACCGTATTTCTTATTGAAGCGGTCAACGCGTCCGTCTGCAGTAGCAAACTTCTGACGTCCAGTGTAGAATGGGTGAGAATCAGAACTGATCTCAACTTTTAGTAATGGATAAGTGTTACCATCTTCCCACTCAACAGTTTCGTTAGATCCTTTAGTAGATCCGCTTAAGAATTTGAAGCCTGTGTTTGTGTCCATGAATACAACTTTCTTGTAATCTGGGTGAATTCCTGCTTTCATTCTTTTCATCTCCTTCCGCCCTGAATCATTTTCGAAACAGAGTTTTTCATCTTCAGCTGCATACACAACTATATTGATGAAACACATATGATGAAATTATAACAAGGCTAACTTCATTTTGCAACTACCTGTTTTTGTCTTTTTAATTTTAAAAGCGCAAGCGGCTCGTTCAGAATGGGAGGGGGATGGAGCTTCTGACGTAGAGGCGCTTTTTGCCTCGTAGGAAGACGCGAAGCCACCGACCATTCTAGCCGCTGGAGCTGGATATTAAATTTAAAGTGGAGGTGGCTCGCTCAGCTCTGACCAGTTAAGGTTCTTTCGCCCTAAAGGTGCTTTTTACCTTTCGGGCGGAAGGTTCTTAGATGCGAAGAGCTAGCCACCGGAACTGGATATCATTTAAAAGCAGAAGCGGCTCGTTCAAAATCGCAGGGCATTGGAACTCTCGACCTTGAAGCGCTTTTTGCTTCATGCGAGAGAGCAAAATGACCGGAGATTTTAGCCGCTGGAGCTCGATATCACCTTAAAGCGCACGCGGCTCGTTCAGAATGGGAGGGGGGATGGAGCTTCTGACGTAGAGGTGCTTTTTACCTCGTAGGAAGACGCGAAGCCACCGACCATTCTAGCCGCTGGAGCTGGATATTATCTTAAAGTGGAGACGGCTCGTTTAGCTCTGACTGGCTAAGGTTCTCTCACTTATCTCTCTCTTTAATATCACCTAAACAGCATAAAAAACTCGCTTACTATAAAATAAGCGAGTCCTGATTTTTCCCTTTACTTAGTTGTTACATACCTTTTTGAGTCTGCAACAATGTTTTGTAAAAACTCTTCATTTGTCTTAGTTTGACGAAGCTTACGTAAGAAACTTTCAACGAAGTCTGGTGTATCACGCATTGTTTTACGAATGCCCCATAACTTGTCTAAATGTTCTTTTGGAATTAATAGATCTTCTTTACGTGTACCAGAACGGCGAATATCGATCGCCGGGAAGATACGACGTTCAGCTAATGAACGATCTAAGTGAAGTTCCATATTTCCAGTTCCTTTAAATTCCTCGTAAATAACATCGTCCATACGGGATCCTGTATCAACAAGGGCTGTTGCTAAAATTGTTAAGCTACCGCCTTCTTCAATATTACGTGCAGCTCCAAAGAAACGCTTCGGTCTATGGAAGGCAGCTGGATCGATACCACCTGATAATGTTCTACCACTTGGTGGAATAACGAGGTTGTAAGCTCGAGCTAAACGGGTAATACTATCCATTAAAATGATAACATCTTTCTTGTGCTCTACAAGACGCATCGCACGTTCTAACACAAGCTCAGCTACTTTAATATGATTTTCTGGTACTTCATCAAAAGTAGAACTTACAACATCTCCTTTAACAGAACGTTCAATGTCTGTTACTTCCTCTGGACGCTCATCAATTAAAAGTACAATTAATTCTGCTTCCGGATGATTTGTTGTAACACTATGCGCGATTTCTTTTAATAGACTTGTTTTACCAGCCTTTGGAGGCGCAACAATTAAACCACGTTGTCCAAATCCAACTGGTGCGATTAAATCCATGATGCGTGTCGGTAACTTTTTCGGTTCCGTTTCCAATTTCATTTGGCGATCTGGGTATAATGGTGTTAATGCAGGGAAATGCACACGCTCTTTTGCTGAATCTGGATCATCTCCGTTTACAGCTTCAACTTGTAATAACCCAAAATAGCGTTCATTTTCTTTCGGAGGTCGTACTTTACCAGAAACCTTGTCTCCATTACGTAAATCGAAACGACGAATTTGCGAAGCTGAGATATAAATATCTTCTGAGCTTGGAGAATAGTTGATAGGACGTAGGAATCCAAATCCTTCTGATTGAATAATTTCTAATACGCCTTCCATGAAAAAGAAACCTTCTTTTTCTGCTCGAGCTTTCAAAATGGAAAAAATTAACTCTTTTTTCGTTAACTTGCTATAATACGAAATCTTAAATTCTTTCGCAAGCTCGTATAACTCTTTTAATTTCATGTTTTCTAATGCTGCAATTGACAAATTCATTCAGACACCACACTTTAACGTTATTCTCTTTTTTCATGGGTAAAGGGAAAAAATACGGAAGGCAAATAATTAATAATGAAAGGCAATAAGTTCAAGTAGGGTAATATTCACTATTGTAACCCTTTTATCTAGTTTTAATCAATACGTTGGAACACAAATACAAGAAGCGAAGACAAGAAAATTTGTCTTCGCTTCTTATTTAATTTAGTTCCAGCTCCGATAGTTAGAAAAGTCGACCATTTTAACCTTTCTGAGCGAGCCGCTTGCACTTTTTATTTAATCCAGCTCCGGTGTCTAGAAGGGTCAGTCATTTCACCCCTTCCTGCGAGGCACAAAACGCCTCTTCGTCAGGAGTTCCAATGCCTTCCCCTTCTGAGCAAGCCACCTCCGCTTTTTACTTAATCCAGCTTCAGCAGCTAGAATGGTCGGTGGCTTCACTTCTTCCTGCGAGGCAAAAAGCGCCTCTTCGTCAGAAGCTCCATCCCCCTCCCATTCTGAACAAGCTGCTTACGCTTTTTACTTAATCCAGTTCCAGCGGCTAGAATCTCCGGTCATTTCACTCTCTCACTCGAAGCAAAGAGCGCTTCAAGGTCGAGAGCTCCAATGCCCTGCGATTCTGAACGAGCCGCTTGCACTTTTTATTTAATAACTAAGTTCGGTTTTTTATTTAAGCTATGACGACCATCTACGAAGCGAACTGTGCCTGATTTTGCGCGCATAACAAGGGATTGCGTTGTTCCTACGCTACCTTTAAATTGAACACCGCGTAATAGTTCTCCATCTGTTACGCCTGTTGCTGCAAAGATTGCATCGTCACCTTTTACTAAGTCCTCCATACGAAGGATACGATTAATGTCTTCTATGCCCATTTTTTTACAACGTGCTAATTCAGCTTCGTTTTGTGGCAATAGTTTTCCGTGAATTTCTCCACCTAAACATTTTAAAGCAACTGCTGCTAATACACCTTCAGGTGCTCCACCAGATCCAAATAAAATATCTACACCTGTACGATCAAACGCTGTATTAATCGCTCCAGCTACATCTCCATCATTAATCAATTTAATGCGAGCACCAGCTTTACGAATTTCTTCGATAATTTCTTGATGACGTGGACGATTTAAAACTGTCGCTACAACATCTTCAATATCTTTATTTTTCGCTTTCGCAACTGCACGTAAGTTATCAATAATAGGCGCATCAATATCGACCGCCCCAACTGCTTCCGGGCCAACCGCGATTTTATCCATGTACATGTCAGGGGCATGTAACAAATTACCGTGGTCTGCAATTGCAATAACAGCAAGAGCATTCCAGCCACCAGCTGCTACGATGTTTGTCCCTTCTAAAGGATCAACCGCAACGTCTACACGTGGTCCATATCCTGTACCCAATTTCTCTCCGATATATAGCATTGGTGCTTCATCCATCTCACCTTCACCAATTACAACTGTACCCTTCATCGGAATTGTATCAAATACATCACGCATAGCTGATGTTGCTGCACCGTCTGCCTCATCCTTTTTCCCGCGCCCCATCCAACGCGCTGATGATAAAGCTGCAGCCTCTGTTACACGTACTAACTCCATAGATAAACTTCTTTCCACGATAATCCCTCTCCTTTAAGTCTTTATATTTCTGCCGTATTTTGTGAACCGTGTTTTTCTATAAAGTGTACTTCCGCAAGTAGTGATGCTTCGCTTCCCCCTTGCGGAAGTATCACTTATGCGTTCTTCATTTCTTCAATTTCTTGCTTTGTCATTTGTTCTCGCCAAATGTTTGCTCCAAGCCCTTTAAGCTTGTCCACTATATTCTCATAACCTCGATCAATATGCTCAAGTCCTGTTACTTCTGTAATTCCATCTGCCATTAAACCTGCAATAACAAGTGCCGCTCCTGCTCGTAAATCACTCGCCTTCACTTTTGCACCTTGCAGTAACACAGGACCAGTTACAATTGCCGAACGACCCTCTACTTTAATTTGAGCATTCATACGACGTAATTCATCAATGTGTTTGAAACGGGCACCGTAAATTGTATCTGTTACAACTCCCGTCCCGTGCGCCTTTGTTAAAAGCGTCGTAAACGGCTGTTGTAAATCCGTTGGAAAACCTGGATATACAAGCGTTTTGATATCAACTACTTTTAACTTTCTATTACCGTTCACCGTAATTTGATCATCGTTCGTTTCAACTTGAACACCAGCTTCTCTTAGCTTTGCAGTAACTGATTCTAAATGCTGAGGAATAACATTATCAACCGTTACTTCTCCTCCTGATGCAGCTCCTAGAATCATATACGTACCAGCTTCAATACGATCTGGGATGATAGTATGGTGACAACCATGTAAAGAGTCCACACCATCTATTCGGATTACATCTGTACCAGCACCTTTAATACGTGCCCCCATGCTTGTTAACAATGTAGCTACATCAATAATCTCGGGCTCTTTCGCTGCATTTTCAATAACAGTTCTACCTTTTGCTCGTACAGCTGCTAGCATAATATTAATCGTAGCTCCTACACTAACAACATCTAAATAAATACGTGCCCCGCGTAGCTCATCTGCTCTTAAATAGATGGCACCTTGTTCATTCGTAACATGTGCACCTAGCGCTTCAAACCCTTTAATATGCTGATCAATCGGCCTCGGTCCTAAATGACATCCACCCGGAAGCCCAATAACAGCTTTTTTAAAACGGCCAAGCATTGCACCCATTAAATAATAAGAAGCGCGCAATTTTTTCACTTTTCCATTTGGCAAAGGCATTGCAACCATGTTAGAAGGATCGACTACCATCTCCTCCTCCTGTCCATAAGTTACTTTCCCTCCAATTTCCTCTAGTAAGTCTCCTAACATTTTCACGTCCGAAATATTAGGGACACCACCAATAGTTACTGGAGTATCTGCTAAAATTGTCGCTGGAATTAATGCAACGGCACTGTTCTTTGCACCACTTACTCGAATTGTTCCATTTAAAGCTCTTCCGCCTTCAATTAGCAATTTTTCCATATTGAGCTCCCTTCTTGTGAATGTATTTACTTTCTATCTTTTTATAGAAAGCTCCCCTTAAGAATCTCAATTACTCTTTCCATCCCAAAACTCAATAAATAGGAAACCATTATCTTCATTTCTCCTGTAGCACGAATAGATAAAGATCAACTATTCATCGAATTCACTTTATCAATTTAGATACGTTATCACATTTATTAATAGGACTATGCACATTATTTTCTATTTAAAAACAAAAATGATAAAATCTTTAGACTTGTTCACGCTTTCATTATACAACGAAAGGAAACCGTCTAAAAGACTAGACGGTTTCCAAAACGGAATTTTATTCTTACGCTTTACCGTTAGAACCGAATTCGCGAATTTTACCAATAACAGTTGCTTTGATAGCGTCGCGGCCAGGTCCGATAAATTTACGAGGATCGTAAACTTCTTGGTCTTTGTTTAATACTTCACGAACAGCTTTTGTAAACTCGATTTGGTTCTCAGTGTTTACGTTGATTTTTGAAGTACCTAAAGAGATAGCTTTTTCGATATCAGCAGTTGGGATACCAGTACCACCATGTAATACTAAAGGTACGCCAGTGAAGTCACGAACTTGTTCCATTTCAGCGAATCCTAAGTTAGGCTCACCTTTGTAAGGACCGTGTACAGAACCTAAAGCTGGAGCTAGGCAATCGATACCTGTTGCTTCAACAAGGTGCTTACACTCTGCTGGGTCAGCGTAAATTACGCCTTCAGCGATTACGTCGTCTTCTTGTCCGCCAACTGTTCCAAGCTCAGCTTCAACAGATACGTTACGAGCGTGTGCGTATTCTACTACTTGTTTAGTAGTTTCAACGTTTTCTTCGAATGGGTGGTGAGAAGCGTCGATCATTACAGATGTGAAACCTGCATCGATTGCTTCTTTACATTTTTCGAAGCTTGAACCATGATCAAGGTGAATCGCTACAGGAACAGTGATGTTCATTTCTTCGATTAAAGCTTTAACCATAGCTACAACTGTTTTGAAACCAGTCATATGACGAGCTGCACCCTCAGATACACCTAGGATTACAGGAGATTTTTCTTCTTCCGCAGCAGCTAAGATAGCTTGAGTCCACTCTAAGTTGTTCATGTTGAATTGACCAACTGCGTATTTTCCTTCTAGTGCTTTGTTTAGCATTTCTTTCATAGAAACTAAAGGCATGGTGAATCCTCCTAAAAAACGTTTTTTGTATCCGATAAGTTCTTATCGCTGGTAGTATGACCAGAATAAGGTAAAATATGTATATATACATACCGGACTTTTTTCTACACTCAATAGGATAACAACTTGTACTCAAAAACTCAACCGTATTCACCTGCACAATAGTCCATGTAAACGCTTTTTTCCATATTTTTTATAAAAAATTCATTTTTACGCCTCTACAGCGAGCTCATTTCTCACAGCTTGACGAATTTCATCAATATCAAATGGTTTAGCAAAATGCATTAAAGCACCTAAATCTTTTGCTTCTTGGATCATATCAAGCTCTCCATAAGCAGTCATTAAAATTACTTTAATACTCTCATCAATTTCTTTTACATGCTTTAAAATCTCTATACCATCCATGCCTGGAATTTTCATATCTAACACTACTAAATCTGGATTATCTTTTTTCACGATATCTAAAGCTTGAAATCCATTTGCTGCTTGGAATGTCTGATAACCTTCTTTTTGGAACACTTCATGTAATAACACACGAATCCCATATTGATCATCAACGATTAAAATTTTACCTTCCATAATTCCCAACCTTTCTGTGTAAGTACAAGATTTAAAGCTTCTTATATCTTAACGATTTATTTTCGCTATTCTTTGGCAAATTCCTTCCTATTCTTTCTTATTTTACCGTTTCCTATTTTGTTATGCTACCCTACGATTTCACCTTTCTAAAAAAATAAACTATAATGAAAGCCGGCAAACACGTACGAAGGGAGTAACATTATGTTAAAAATTTTTTCAACTCAATTAAGTGGTTATTTCTCCAGAGTTTCTCAAAAAGAAGAAATGAATATAGAAGATAGCGCTCGTTTACTTGCTCAAGCACTAGTTGGCGATGGTTTCATTTATTTACATGGTACAAATGAAATGGAGGGCGTTGTTGCCGAGGCACTATTCGGTGCTGAACCAATGAAGCAAGCAAAACGCTTATTTGAAAATGGTAAAGAAGCAGAAGTAACCTCTGCGGATCGTGTACTTCTTATTAGCCGTTTTTCAACAGATGAAGCGGTTGTAGAAATTGCAAAAAAACTACAAGAAGAGGGACACTCTATTGTCGGCATTTCTGCTCTTCAAGAAGGTACGGAATCACTCGAACGATATACAGACGTACATATTGATACAAAACTGTTAAAAGGTCTTATTCCAGATGATGAAGGTAATCGCTACGGATTCCCAAGTTTAATAGTAGCTTTATTTGCTTATCACGGAATCAAATTCACAATCGATGAAATGTTAAATGAATATTAAAAAAAGCGCCTTATTTCAGGCGCTTTTTTTATTACTTGCTCTCTTTATTCGTAATAGAAGCTCTTACGAAGTCATGGAACAATGGTTGTGGACGGTTTGGACGAGAAACAAGTTCTGGGTGGAACTGTGCTGCCACGAACCAAGGATGGTCTTTTAATTCAATGATTTCAACTAGACGGCCGTCTGGGCTTGTACCAGAGAATACAAATCCTTCTTTTTCCATATCCGGACGGAACTGGTTGTTGAACTCATAACGATGACGATGACGCTCATATACAACCGGCTCATTATAAGCATTGTAAGCATTGGTTTCTTCAGCAAGCTTACATGGGTATAGACCAAGACGAAGTGTACCACCTAGGTCCTCTACATCTTTTTGTTCTGGTAATAAGTCGATGATTGCATATGGTGTGTCAGGGTTGATTTCAGAAGAGTTAGCACCTTCTAAACCTAATACATTACGTGCGAATTCGATTGATGCAAGTTGCATACCTAAGCAAATTCCTAAGAATGGAACTTTGTTTTCACGAGCATATTGAATCGCAACGATTTTCCCTTCTACACCACGATCGCCGAAGCCACCTGGTACAAGGATACCATCTGTATCGCCAACTAATTCTTTTACGTTTTCTGCTGTTACGTGCTCAGCATTTACCCATTTTACTTCTACATCTGTGTCGAATGAGTAACCAGCATGACGAAGTGCTTCTACAACAGAAATATAAGCATCTTGAAGTTCTACATATTTACCAACAAGAGCGATTTTTGTTTTCTTAGAAAGATTACGCACTTTGTTAACTAGCGCAGTCCACTCTGTCATATCTGCAGCTTGATTGTCTAATTTTAAGTGGTCACAAACGATTTGGTCCATGTTTTGTTCTTGAAGAGATAATGGAACCGCATATAAAGTATCTGCATCGCGAGCTTCGATAACTGCTTTTGTATCAATGTCACAGAATAATGCAAGCTTGTCTTTCATATCTTGAGAAACAGGCATTTCTGTACGAACAACGATAATGTTTGGCTGAATACCTAAGCTACGAAGTTCTTTAACACTATGTTGTGTTGGTTTTGTCTTCATTTCACCCGCTGCTTTTAAGTACGGGATTAACGTACAGTGAATGTACATTACATTGTCACGACCGATGTCGCTCTTAATTTGACGGATTGCTTCTAAGAATGGTAGAGACTCGATATCACCAACTGTTCCACCGATTTCTGTAATAACAACATCCGCATTTGTTTCACGGCCAGAACGATATACGCGCTCTTTAATTTCGTTAGTAATGTGAGGAATAACTTGAACTGTTCCTCCTAAATATTCACCGCGACGCTCTTTTTGAAGAACTGAAGAGTAAATTTTACCTGTTGTTACGTTGCTGTATTTGTTTAAGTTAATGTCGATGAAACGCTCATAGTGACCAAGGTCTAAGTCAGTTTCTGCGCCATCATCTGTTACGAATACCTCACCGTGTTGATATGGGCTCATAGTCCCTGGGTCTACGTTAATGTATGGATCAAACTTTTGAATCGTTACGTTTAAACCGCGATTTTTTAAAAGTCTTCCAAGAGATGCTGCTGTAATACCTTTTCCTAAAGACGATACTACACCGCCTGTTACAAAAATATACTTAGTCATGAAAAAGCTCCCTTCTATTTTGCTGTTATATAATCACCGTTGCAAAGCGCAACGTATGTAGATAACACTGTATCCATCTTATTGTTAGACTCTTTTTATTTTCTAAACAAAAAACAAAAAAGAAAATTGCTCCCCTCATCACAAAAAGTAATAAGTAGGGAGCAATTTTCTTTTATATTTACACTTTAAAAGTATTATCGTCCTTTTTTAAAGAGCCCAAAAATGATTCTACATGGACGATAATGAAAAGTCAAGAACTACAGTTCTTCCTCTTCTTCTTCTTCAGTTTCATCATACTCAAGTTCTTCTTCAGCGAAGTCGTCGTCATCTTCGTCTAAATCATCAAGATCGTCGTCATCTCCGTCTTCTTCTTCAAGAACTTTGTCCAAATCTTCTACATCGTCTTCTTCTTCAATTACGTCTGCATCGTCGAAGTCATCTTCGTCTTCTTCAATGTAGTCGTCAAAACCGTCTTCTTCAACTTTACGTTTCTTCTTCGGTTTTGGTTGAGGCAAGATTTCTTCATCAATTTGCTCATATGGGTACCAGCTGCGTAGTCCCCAACGATTTTCTCCTAAATTAATGAAACGTCCATCGATGTTTAAGTCTGTATAAAATTGTGCGATTTTCGCATTAACTTGCTCTTGAGATAGTCCCAGCACTTGAGCGATTTCTTGAACCAACTCGTTGAATGTCGTTGCTTGTTTTTTATCCCCTAAAACGCTATGTACAACTTCAATCATTGAACATTCTTTTAGCTCTTCTGGTGAATATTGCTTAAAATCCACTTATGCGGCACTTCCTTTCATCAAATATAACCTTATATATAACGGCCTGCTTAAAAAAATCCATACTATTCATTATAAACAAAAGTCGCACAAATATGCTACAAAAAAAACGGGAAACTTTTATAGGGTAGTAAAATTATAATTTGTCTGTTCCTTATTTCGGAAGCATATGGGCCCCTTGCAATACATACCTAATTTGCATTTCTGTATATTCTTCGAGCGTATACAGTTTTTGCAGCGCCCAGCGTCTAAATCCCCACATCTGTCCTTGTATAAAAATATTATGCGCAAGAAGCTGTATTTCTTTTTTATTTAATGTAAATGTTCCATTTTCCGTACACTGTTCTAAAATATTCTCGAACATTCCTACCATTTGAAACTCCTTTTCTAATACATACGGAAGTGATTCTTTCGGTAAAAAGCGTACCTCTTGATACATTATCAATACTTCTTCCTGTAATTCGTCCATCACTTTAAAGTAATTCGTTATTGCTATCTTTAAACTTTCTATACTCCCTTTTTCTGTACACACTACTTCCTCTAATCTTTCTTTTACATGTTCATATATACTATCACAAACTAAATATAAAACATCATCTTTGGTACGAATGTACTCATAAAGTGTCCCTATACTAAACCCAGCCGCTTTTGCAATCTCTCTCGTTGTTGTACGCGGAAATCCTTTTTGTTTAAACAGTTGCACCGCACCTTTAATCATTTGTTCACGTCTTAACGCAACTAATTTTTCATCTTTCACCGATGCATGCACATTATGTTTAACCATTCCCTTCACCTCTCTATTATTTTTTGGAAGGAAAAAGCGTAGGAAAATACCTACGCTTTCGTTCCTACTTCGTTAACATACGAGAAATTACAAGCCTCTGAATCTCTTGTGTTCCTTCATATATTTGTGTAATCTTTGCATCTCGCATATAACGCTCTACTGGATAATCTTTCGTATAACCGTAACCACCAAATACTTGCACCGCTTCAGTCGTCACCTTCATCGCTGTATCTCCTGCAAATACTTTTGACATCGCTGATTCTTTTCCATACGGAAGCCCTTCTGATTCAAGCCAAGCCGCTTGATATGTTAAGAGGCGTGCCGCTTCTACATCTGTTGCCATATCCGCAAGTTTAAAGCCAATCCCTTGCTGCGCCGCAATTGGTTTTCCAAATTGATGGCGCTCCCTTGCATATTCTACAGAAGCATCTAAAGCCCCTTGTGCAATACCAACAGCTTGCGCCGCAATACCGTTACGACCTCCATCTAATGTTTGCATCGCAACTTTAAACCCTTGCCCCTCTTCTCCAAGTAGATTCTCTACAGGAATACGGCAATCTTCAAACATAATTTCAGTCGTTGGTGAAGAGCGAATCCCTAGCTTGCTCTCCTTCTTCCCAACTGAAAATCCCGGTGTATCACTTTCTACAATAAATGCACTCGTACCGCGCTGCTTCGATTCAGGATCAGTTAGCGCAAAAACAACATAAATATCAGCAATACCGCCATTTGTAATGAAAATTTTTGATCCATTTAAAATATAATGATCGCCATCTCTCTTTGCGATTGTCTTCATTCCACCAGCATCCGATCCAGATCCTGGCTCCGTTAAGCCATATGCACCAATTTTCTTCCCTTCAGCCATCGGTCGTAAAAACTTTTGCTTTTGCTCTTCCGTCCCAAATTTAAAAATTGGCCATCCCGCAAGTGAAGTATGCGCGGACAGTGTTACACCTGTTGAAGCACAAACGCGAGATAATTCTTCAATAGCGATTACGTACGCTAAGTAATCGCTTCCAATTCCGCCGTACTCTTCAGGCCATGGAATACCAGTTAAACCAAGCTCTGCCATTTGATCAAATAACTCTCGATCAAATCTCTCTTCTTCATCACGCTCAGCTGCTGTTGGTGCCACTTCATTTTTAGCAAAATCTCGAACCATTTTTCTTATCATTTCATGTTCTTCTGACAATTTAAAATGCATCTCCGTCTCCCCCTCGCCCTTTTATAAAGCACGGCTAATAACAAGTTTCTGTATTTCACTTGTTCCTTCATATATTTGCGTGATTTTCGCATCACGGAAAAATCGTTCTACTGGATAGTCTTTCGTATAACCGTAACCACCAAATACTTGCACCGCCTCAATCGCGACTTCAACCGCTGTCTTAGAAGCAAATAATTTCGCAATAGATGCTTCTTTACCGCATGGTAATCCTTGTGCCCTAAGAGATGCCGCTCTATATACGAGTAACCTTGCTGCCTCGACACTTGTTGCCATATCTGCAAGCTTGAAGCCAATTCCTTGCTGCGCCGCAATGGGCTTCCCGAATTGCTCCCTTTCTTTTGCATAATCAATTGCACAGCCAAGCGCCGCTTCAGCAATTCCTAACGCCTGCGCACCGATTCCAATTCGCCCAACATCTAAATTCGCCATCGCCACCTTGAATCCTTTTCCTTCTTCCCCAAGTAAATTCTCAGCTGGCACTTTCATATCTTCAAAAGTAAGTTGTACTGTACGAGAACCGAGAAGTCCCATCTTATGTTCATCTTTTCCAATGATTAAACCAGATGTATCTTTCTCTACTATAAATGCAGAAATACCACTTTTTCCTGCCTCTGGATTTGTAGAAGCGAATACAATGTATGTACTTGCTTCACCACCATTTGTAATAAACACTTTCGATCCATTAATAATATAATGATCACCTTTTTTCACAGCTCTTGATTTTAAACTCCCTGCATCTGATCCTGCATTTGGCTCTGTTAAAGCAAATGCACCTAAATATTCCCCGGTTGCAAGTTTAGAAACATATTTTTTCTTCTGTTCTTCTGTTCCGAAATATAAAATCGGATTCATTCCAACTGACGTATGTACAGCTAAAATTACACCAACTGTTGCACTTACCTTTGAGATTTCCTCAATTGCTAGAATGTAAGAAATAAAGTCCATTTCTGCCCCGCCGTATTTTGCAGGCGCTGGAATACCCATTAATCCAAGCTCACCCATCTTTTGCAAAATCTCTTTCGGGAACACCCCTTGTTCCATACTAGGAACAAAGGGGGCTATTTCCTTCTGTGCAAAATCACGAACCATTTTCCTCATCATTTGCTGCTCTTCATTAAAACGAAAGTTCATATATTCCGCCTCCATTTGCTATATATCCTTTAAATAATTTGGTAAGACCACTATGTTGTAACAAAGGGGGCATTTATTCGTAAACGTAGAATCCACGACCTGTTTTACGCCCTAACCATCCTGCATTCACATACTTACGTAATAATGGACATGGGCGATATTTACTATCTCCTAATCCTTCATGCAGCACTTCCATAATGTATAAACACGTATCTAAACCGATAAAATCAGCGAGTGTCAAAGGCCCCATCGGATGGTTCATACCAAGCTTCATGACTTCATCAATTGCTTCTTTCGTCGCTACACCTTCATATAACGTATAAATTGCTTCGTTAATCATCGGTAGTAAAATGCGGTTTGATACAAAACCTGGGAAATCATTCACTTCAACTGGTACTTTCCCAATTTTTTTCGTAATATCTTCAATTGCTTCATATACCGCATCATCGGTAGCCAAACCACGAATAATCTCAACAAGCTTCATAACTGGAACTGGATTCATAAAGTGCATACCGATTACTTTTTCCGGACGCTTCGTTACCGCTGCAATTTCTGTAATTGGCAGAGATGACGTATTCGTCGCTAAAATTGCGTGTTCTGGAGCAATTTCATCTAGATTCGCAAAGATTTTCTTTTTAATATCCATTTTCTCAACAGCTGCTTCAATAATAAGATCCGCTTCTTTCACACAATCTAAATCAAGCGTTACTGTAAGACGATTTAATGTCGCTTCCTTCTCTTCTTCCTTCATGCGTCCTTTTTCTACTTGGCGGGCTAAGTTTTTCGTAATGATAGCCAATCCTCTATCTAATTGCTCTTGCTTTAAATCTTGTACCTTCACGTCATATCCTGCCATTGCACATACTTGTGCAATTCCTGACCCCATTTGCCCTGCACCAATTACAACAATGTTTTGTACACCCATTTTTTCTTCCCCCTTAATTGTTAATAAATTTTATACCCTCGAACTTTAATTAGTGAACTTCAATCATCACTGCGTCCCCTTGACCGCCACCGCTACAAATCGAAGCAATTCCAATTCCGCCGCCGCGCTGCTTAAGTGCATGGATTAGTGTAACGATAATGCGCGCTCCGCTTGCTCCAATTGGATGTCCCATCGCTACCGCGCCGCCATTTACATTCAATTTTTCCGGATCAATTCCTGCGATTTCTGTACTTGCAATTGCTACCGCTGCAAATGCTTCATTAATCTCGAATAAATCGATGTCTTCAATTTTCTTGCCTGTTTTTTCAAGCAATGCGTTAATTGCATAACCTGGCGTTCTTGGGAAATCTTTAGATTCCACTGCAATTGCTGTATGCGCCAAAATTGTCGCTAATGGCTTTCTTCCTTCTTGCTTCGCTCTGTCTTCGCTCATTAATACAAGTGCGGCACCACCATCATTTAGTCCCGGCGCATTACCAGCTGTCACCGTCGCTGTCTTATCAAATACAGGTTTTAACTTTGCTAACTTTTCAATCGTTGTATCTTCACGTGGCGCCTCATCCTTTGCAACGACAATAGGATCGCCTTTTCTTTGCGGAATCGTTACTGGCACGATTTCCTCTTCAAAACGCCCTTCTTTATGCGCTGAAACCGCACGCTGATGGCTACGATATGCCCATTCATCTTGCGCTTCGCGAGAAATTCCATCTTCCTTCGCAACTTCTCCACCATAAACGCCCATGTGTGTACCTGAAAATGCGCATGTTAAACCGTCAGCAACGTTTAAATCAACAACTTCGTTATTGCCCATTCTGTATCCCCATCTTGCTCCGCGTAAAATGTAAGGACTGTTACTCATCGACTCCATACCGCCAGCTACAACCAGTGATTGATCGCCAGTACGAATAATCTGATCCGCTAACGTAACCGCACGAAGCCCTGATGCACAAACTTTATTCACTGTTTCCGTCTGCACTTCCCAAGGGATTCCAGCAGCCCTCGCAGCTTGGCGCGATGGAATTTGTCCCTGCCCACCTTGAATAACCGTTCCAAATATAACTTCTTCAACATCACTAGCCGCAACATTTGCTCTTTCAAGCGCTGCTTTAATTGCAATTCCTCCAAGTTCCGTCGCTTTTACATCTTTTAAAGATCCTCCAAATTTTCCAACTGGTGTTCTTGCAGCACTTAAAATAACTGTTTTACTCATGTTTCTTTCCCCCATTTCATTTTTTAACACTGAGCGCTCGCTCGGTATCCCTACGTTGAGAAGAGGTGCAATCATTGCACCTCTTTCTAAAGTTGTATACATTCTTACAAACTACATCGCTTCTTTTTTCTGTCCGATAACAGATCGTTCTAAAATCTCTGTCACATCAAGAGTTTGAACCTTCTCTTCTACCTCTTTCGCTTTCGTTCCATCACTGATCATCGTTAAGCAATATGGACAACCTGTACCGATAATGGATGGCTGTACAGCTAATGCTTGTTCTGTACGAGCAACGTTAATACGTGAACCTGTTGTTTCTTCCATCCACATTAAGCCACCACCTGCGCCACAGCACATTCCCGTTTCACGGTTACGTGCCATTTCTACAAGATTCACTCCAGGAATCGCTTTCAAAATGTCACGTGGCGCTTCATACACTTCGTTGTATCTTCCTAAATAACAGGAATCATGGTACGTAACTGTTTCTTCAATAGCGTGAACAGGCTTTAAGCGCCCTTCTTTCACCCACTGAGCTAACAATTCTGTATGATGATAGACTTCTGCTTGCAAGCCAAAGTCCGGATACTCATTTTTAAATGTGTTATAAGCATGAGGATCAATCGTAACGATTTTCTTCACTCCTGCCTTTTCAAATTCTTCGATATTCTTTGTCGCCATCTCTTGGAATACAAATTCATTTCCAAGGCGGCGTGGTGTATCTCCAGAATTCTTTTCTTTATTACCGAGAATTGCGAACGAAATGCCTGCTTCGTTCATTAACTTCGCAAACGATATCGCAATCTTCTGACTACGATTGTCGTATGATCCCATTGAACCAACCCAGAATAAATACTCGAATTCCTCCCCAGCTTTTGATTTTTCTTTTACAGTTGGAACTGTTACTTCGTCATCACCTTGGCGCCATGTTTCACGCTCTTTACGGTTCAGCCCCCACGGATTTCCTTGACGCTCGATATTTGTCATCGCGCGTTGTGCTTCCGCGTCCATTTTCCCTTCAGTTAAGACGAGATATCGACGTAAATCAATAATTTTATCAACATGCTCATTCATAACTGGGCATTGATCTTCACAGTTACGACACGTTGTACATGCCCAAATCTCTTCTTCTGTAATAACATCTCCGATTAAACTCGGATCGTAAGCGAGCGTTGTAGACGCTGATTCTTGTTGTCCTTTTCCAGCTGCCATCATCGCTAACTGATTTCCTTGTGTATTATTGAAGGCAACTACTGGAACCCACGGTGCTTTTGATGTTACCGCAGCTCCTTTATCAGTTAAATGATCGCGAAGTTTTAAAATTAAGTCCATCGGCGATAACATTTTTCCTGTTCCTGTTGCCGGACACATATTTGTACAACGGCCACACTCTACACAAGCGTATAAGTCAATAAGTTGATTTTGTCTAAAGTCTTCAATTTTACCAACACCAAATGTTTCTTGCGTTTCATCTTCAAAATCAATCTTTTCAAGCTTCCCTGGGTTTGAAAGACGACCGAAGAATACATTAGCTGGTCCTGCAATTAAATGCGCATGTTTTGATTGTGGAACATACACTAAAAACGTTAACAAAATTAGTAAATGCACCCACCAAGAAAAATAGAACACTGAAATGGCTACGGTTTCATTTACCCCGCTAAAAACGTAAGCGATTGCAGAAGCAATTGGTTCACTCCATGAAAGCTCCTCGCCATGCCATATAAGTCCCATACCGTTACCAAGTAGCACAGAAATCATTAAACCACCGATAAAGATAAGAACAAGACCTGATTTGAAGTTACGTTTTAAACGAACAAGCTTTTCTACATAACGTCTATGAAAAGCCCAAAATACTGCAATTAAAATAACAAGTGTGACAATTTCCTGGAAGAATGTAAATGCAGGGTATAGTGGTCCAAGTGGAAGATGTGATCCTGGTGCGAGTCCTTTCCAAACGAAGTCAATTGCTCCAAATTGGACAAGAATAAATCCGTAAAAGAACATAACGTGAATGATGCCGCTTTTCTTATCTTTCAGCAGCTTTTTCTGACCGAAAACATTGACCTTAAGGAGATCCCAACGCTCTTTAAAACGACGGTCAAACTCAATTTTTTTTCCTAATTGTATGTAGGCCATTCTCGTCCGTATAAGATATACAAACAAATATCCTGCATAAGCAATAACAGCAATGGCAGCCAGCCAATTAATAATCAGTAAGCTATTCATTTTTATGCTACCCCTCTCTTTGTAAGCCCTCTTTCTTTTTGAATCTTCAAAAATATATAATTTTCTGAATTATATCCCCTATCCCCATTATATAATGAGTGAGCATTCAGTCAACAGTTTTTTGTTATAGAACAACACATTTTTTCATAAAGCTGTTTATTTCGGTGAAACTATAAAGTGAAACTTTAATCAGTAGGGGCGGTTCTTCCCCCGCTGATTATTAGTTGAACCAATCGGGCTTTTACGGGCAGTTGATTTCCAAACTAACTTCTACTTATTCAACAGTTTTTGAGGTGTGAGGCTTATTGCCCTTTAAAGCGGGATAAAGTGCAACTTTCATCAATGCAACATACTATCCTCTGATGAACTTTATAATAACAACCGTGCTACCCGTATCATTTGTAACACACTGAAGGTGAAAAGAATGCGAAGGAGGGAATTCACTGATGCTCTACTTATCTCTTTTGTTAATATCCGTTGCTCTTTGGATTACAATTGACCTTTCATACGGGAGACTTCTTCATTTAAAACGGGTAAGCTCTCGCACTTTCCCTTTACGTCAAAGTGATTTTCGCCTTTATACATACGGGAAAGATTTATATGACGCTTTATTTACTGACATAAAACAAGCACAGCACCACATTCATATTTTATTCTTCATTGTAAAAACCGATAAAATCAGTCGTGAATTTTTAAAATTGTTGATTGATAAGGCTCAGGAAGGAATTGAAGTACGACTTTTACTTGATCGATTTGGCAGCCATTCTTTATCAAACGAAGCTATTCGCTCCCTGCAAAAACATGGTGTATCTTTTTCATTTTGTCATAAGGTAAAATTTCCTCTTCCTTTCTTTTCTGCCAATCAAAGAAATCATAGAAAAATTACAGTGATTGATGGGAAAACCGGCTATATCGGGGGATTTAATATTGGCGAAGAGTATCTAGGGCATAATGAACACTTAGGATTATGGCGAGACTATCATTTACGTCTTACAGGAGAAGGGGTTCAAGATTTACAAAAGCAATTTTTGCATGATTGGTTTGATGATACGAAACAGAATTTATTGGATGCTTCTCTTTATTTTCCAAAACAACAACCAGGTACCATCCTGCATCAATTTATTCCGACTGATGGTGCTTATTTACAGCATACTTTTTTACATTTAATTAACGGAGCAAAAAAAGAAATCTGTATCGGTACGCCATATTTCATTCCTGGAAAAAAAATTATGAATGCCTTATTAAAAGCAAGAGAAAGAGGGGTTCAAATCACAATTCTTGTTCCAGAAAAAGCTGATCACCCTCTCGTTCGGGAAGCAAAATTCCCGTACTGCCGAAAATTAATACAGGCTGGTTGCAATATTTATGCATTTCAACAAGGGTTTTTTCACGCCAAAATTATTATAGTGGACGATGATATTTGTGATATTGGAACGGCAAACTTTGATATGAGAAGTTTATATATTAATCATGAAATAAACTGCCTGTTATATAATAAACATTTCATTCAAACAGTAAAAAATAAATTTCATGAAGATCTAGAGAATGCATCCGTACTTTCCTATAGCGATGTAAACCCGCCTTCTCTTATCGATAGAGGAAAGGAATGGATTGGAACAATGCTTGCTTTCTTTTTATAGGAAAGACAATGAATAAAAGAGGTGTATCTCATATGATTATACGGTTTGGATATGTCTCACATGCAATGGCACTCTGGGACTGTTCTCCTGCCAAAACAATGACGTTTACAAGCTTTAAGAAACTTAGCAAGCAAGAACGAGAAGACAAACTGTACCATGTTATAAGGCAAAATTTAGAGCACACAATACGTATCCTTCATTACAATATAGCACATGAAATCCCACTATATCGCCTATCGTCTTCCATCGTCCCACTTGCAACACATCCCGAAGTCGAGTTTGACTATATTGGGTTATTCACACCACTTTGGCATAAAATAGGGGCTTTAATTAAAGAACACAATTTACGAATAAGTTTTCATCCAAATCAATTTACGCTATTTACAAGCGACAAGCCACATATTACTACTAACGCTATTACGGATATGACTTACCATTATAAAATATTGGATGCTATAGGCATTGCAGATTCTTCTTACATTAATATTCATGTAGGTGGAGCCTATGGAAATAAAGAAAAGGCAATTGAGCGCTTCCATGAAAACATAAAAAAACTTCCTACACATATAAAAAAACAAATGACTCTTGAAAATGATGATAAAACCTATACAACCGCTGAAACTTTATCAATTTGCCAAAAAGAAAATATTCCATTTGTATTTGATTATCATCATCATATGGCCAACCTTTGCGAGGAACCACTAGAAGAGTTGCTTCCTGCAATTTTTGAAACTTGGTCACATACAAATATCTCTCCTAAAGTTCACATTTCCTCCCCGAGATCGGAAAAAGAATTTAGGGCTCATGCTGAATATATCGATTTAGAGTTTATTAAGCCTTTCTTACACATTGCAAAAAAAAATAATCATAATTTCGATATTATGATTGAAAGTAAACAAAAAGACTTAGCACTATTCCAATTAATAGATGAACTTTCTGCTATAAGAGGAATTAAAAGAATAAGTGGTGCAATGTTACAGTGGTAAATTGTAACTTTGCACCATTTTTTCAAAAAAGTAATTTTTATAGTAAAAAATATTCTATTTTATATGCTATTATTTAAATTAGCATTTTCTCCCCGAGATTCAACTTTATTGAAACGGAGTCATAATATGATTAATCAAAAAAAGTATATACAATCTGTCATAATATACATATTTATATTTGCTCTTTGGATATTCCTTATACCAAGTGAGTCGAATATAAAAGAAATCGGGATTCTTTTCTTATTCTGTTTCGCTGCACTTTTTTCTTGCTATTGCTTATGTAAAGCGATTAGAAAAATGACGCCTGGTGATAAATTATTTTGGATTTTATTATTATGTACTTGTCTATGCGGGTTAGCTATGGAGATAACTTTATTTCTTCCTTCACTTTCTATTCATAAGCAAGTTATATTCTCATATAAAGCATTACCTTTTTTTATCATACAATATGTTTTACTCTTTGTTGGATTTGCTATAAAGTTTATAAAAATTTACTCTATTAAGGGTCTTGCTCAATTTTCATTCGATAGCATATTTATTGTTATTATGAACATTTATTTCACTTTAACTTTTATCTTGGACCTTTCAAGCTTCCGTATGCTAACAAAGGAAACTTGGATTTTAATTGGCTATTTTATTGCACAATCATTAGTAATTTACGCCGTTATTAGTCTATATAGAAGAGAACAATATTCTTCTAGTAGAATCGCATTAATTATCGGTTTCACTATTATACTCGTATACGGTTACATTCATCTGTTTCAATTAAATTTTGGGATGAAAACTTCTCCTGAATTTAATTATTTAATACACACTGCTTCTATTTTATTAATTGGACTTTCTTCCATACTATATATCTTGGATAAACCAATGCAACATGAAACGAAAGCAAAATATTATCGATTCGATTATGTACGTTTTATACTACCTTATTTTAGTATAATTATTACTTTTTCCTTTATTATCATTCAACCTTGGGATGATAAATTTATGTTAATTGGTCTCGTATTATCACTTATTTTGTTATTCTTGCGGCAACTTTACATGTGGAAAGATAATCAAGCACTAATCCTTACATACGAACAGTTGACTACACAACTAGAGGACGAAGTTGAAGAAGGTGCATTTGCATTATCAAAAAGTGAACAACGCTATAAATCTTTATTCGAAGATCATCCCGATGCCGTTTTCTCTTTAAATATGAATGGCATTTTTCAACAATCTAATAAGGCTTGCGAAAGCTTATTTACTGCCTATTATTGCGAAGTGGCAAGCTATTCTCTGGTACACTTCATTGATTCAAAAGACCACGAACTACTAAAGAAGGCTTTACAAATTACAAAGGAAGGTAGGCCACAAACGTTAGAAGTTCGTACAAAAGAACAAGAAGGCTATTATTATTATCTTCATATTACACTTATCCCTACTTTTATAAACAAAGAAGTGGTCGGAATGTTTGGGATAGCGCGTGATATTACCACTTTATACGAAAAACAAAAACAAGTAGAGCATTTAGCCTTTCACGATGCACTTACTGGATTACCAAATCGCCGAAAGTTCGAAAAAGATTTAAAAGCCATTTTAAATACAGCTCAAACTAACGCAAATGATGTCGCCGTCATATTCCTTGATTTAGATCGATTTAAAAAAATTAACGATAGACTTGGTCATGACGTCGGAGATTTATTATTAATTGAAGTAGCAAAAAGATTACGCGGTTGCTTGCGTTCAAAAGATATCGTCGCTCGCCAAGGTGGAGATGAGTTTACAATTCTATTACCAGAAATGTACTCAGAAAAAAGTGCAATTTTTATAGCTGAACAGATTTTAACTATTTTAAACAAACCATTCTTCATTCAAGGCGAAGAACTCTCTATTACACCAAGTATCGGAATTGCGATGTACCCTGATTATGGAACTGATGTAAATGAATTAATGAAAAATGCTGATATGGCTATGTACCGTGCGAAAGCAAATGGAAAAAACAGATTTGTTTTCTTCTCAAAAGAAATGAGTATCGCTCAAAATGAAATTCAATTCTTAGAAGGTGAACTTTCAAAAGCATTACAACAAAATGAATTTTTCCTTGAAT
The DNA here is from genome assembly GCF_038006085.1 of Bacillus sp. FSL K6-0073. Classification (NCBI taxonomy): domain Bacteria; kingdom Bacillati; phylum Bacillota; class Bacilli; order Caryophanales; family Bacillaceae; genus Bacillus; species Bacillus sp. FSL K6-0073. The sequence goes on from NZ_JBBOUN010000001.1 coordinate 5,291,448, forward strand.
ACCAACCACAAGTAAGCACAAAAACAAAACAAATTATCGGTTTTGAAGCATTAATACGTTGGAAGCATCCAAAACTCGGTATCGTATCTCCTGCCCAATTTATCCCTCTAGCAGAGGAAACTGGTTTTATTATTGAACTTGGCAATTGGATTTTACGTACTGCCTGTTTAGAGGCAAAAAGATGGCATAATCAAGGTTTTTCTCACTTAAAAGTTGGTGTAAATTTATCTGTTGTTCAATTTAACCATGCAGATTTAATCCCAACTATTTCAAAGGTGTTGGAAGAAACAGAACTAAAACCAGAAGCACTAGATATTGAAATTACGGAAAGCATCGCGATTAATCAAAATCAATCTGTAGTTGCAAAACTAGAACAACTTCAAAATCTCGGTATTCAAATTTCAATCGACGACTTTGGAACTGGTTATAGTTCTTTAGCTTATTTAACAAAATATCCAATCAACACATTAAAAATCGCTCGAGAGTTTATTTGTGGAATTACAACTAGCCCTTTAGAAGAAGCAATTGTCTCTTCCATTATTACACTATCAAAAGAACTAAATTTAAAAGTGATTGCAGAAGGTGTAGAAACGGAAGAAGAATGGGAATTTTTACATAAACAAAATTGTGATCACATTCAAGGATTCTTTATTAGCAAACCTGTTTCTAGTAAAGATGTTTGGATGTTACTCCATAAAAAAACAACCGTCTAAGTAAGACGGTTGTTTTTTTAAAACTCAAAAGGCATATCTGAAGCTAATTGTACCTCTTGATTATCATGAGAAATTACTTTGCTTTTCTCTAAAGCTGTATCCGCTAATGAAATACCCCATGTCATTGCTAACGTTAATAGACTACCGATAAGTAGTTTCTTCATATTCCATCACCCACATTTTTTCTTTTAATATATCATGAAAATTTATCCATATATTATGCAATTATGCATATTTAGTTTTTGCGTTATTTTATTTCTTCATTTTTTTCATAAATTTTTCTTTATACGTATGCATTTCTAATATATCAAAAAAGAAATAAGCTTTTTCATAAGCCTCTTCACTCTCTGTCTCATCATAGCCTAGCTTTTCTAAGCATTCACCTTTTTGATAGTATAGTTGCCCAATCAATGCCATACTATTAATTCGACAAGATATTTCAATAGCTTTATTTATTTGATAAAGAGCCTCTTCATATTGATTATCTAAGTATAATGTTTTCGCATAATTATGTCTTACCTTCACATCAAACTCTTTATTTTCAGGTAATGCCTCTAATTGCTTTAATATACCTTCAAATAACTCCATACCTTTCTTAAAATAACCATTTTCAGCATAAATATTTGCAATTGCATTCTCTATATAAAGATTTTGGTACACATCAATCCCAGTTAATTGTTGATTTAACAATTTTTTTAATTCTAAAATACAATATTCATAATCAATTTTCTTCAATACATACGCTGCTACATGATATTGCCATTGAAGAAATTGCTGAAACTCAGGATGATATTCTTCCTTTTTCAACTCATTCCATACTTTATTATAAATTTCTTTATATTTCTTTTGCTTACAAAGCATAATGATTTGATCTTTTAACTGCTTTTTCCTCTCAATATCGGAATAAATGAGTACCTCATAAAAATGAATAATGGGAACTTGTAACTTTGCTGCAATACCTTGCAATATATCCATACTTGGGTATACCGCACCCGATTCAATTCTGCTCACTTCCGATTGATGACATATGTTCTCGGATAACTGTTTTTGTGTTAATCCTCTCAACACTCTAATTTTCTTAATTTCACTTCCTAATTTCTCTGCGTGCATACTTACTCACCATCCCATTATAACAATCTAATTTGTTAAGTTGTCATACCACTACAATAATGTGAATTCGACAATTTTTGATATGAAATAATGCATAATATATATAAAATTCGGCAAATTTTTCATACAATTCATCTCACATACAATAATAGATTAGGAGTGTTATAGATGAATTATAGAAAACTTGCTAGTGCTTTCGTTACATTCGGTCTTCTTTGCCCTTTATCAACAGAAGCTATTCATGCTCAAGAATTAGACAAAAGTGTAGTCAAAGTTGAAATTGCTCAGCCTGGTTTAACAATCGGGAAATTAACACAACCTCAAAATGATACGAAAGAAAATATTGCTAAAAAGTATTTAAAAGGTGAGGTAAATGGGGCGAAAGCTCAACAAGAACAAGTCACTACTGAAAAAAATGTAGATTTCCAACCTACAAATAAAGAAACCAAAGAAAATCAAACCGAAGTTCGCCTTGCACAAACATATAAAAACTATAAAGTATATGGCCAAGATCTCATTGTAAAAGTAGATAAAAATGGAGTAATCACAACTGTTAGTGGTAAAGTTGTTCAAAATTTAAATCAACAACCTAATCTTACTATAACAAATTTTTTGTCGAAAAATGAAGTAAAATCTAAATTACGCGATATAGTTCAAATTCCAAGTGATGCAGTTGAGACAGAATTCTCTAACGAAACCGTTGTTTATAAGAAAAAAGATGGCTATTATACATTCGCAACTGTTATTACATTTACTTATGAAAACAATGAACAAATTATAAACGGCAATGCTATCGTTGATTTAAAAACTGGCGAAGTACTTTTTCAAGAAAAATTCATTAAAAACAAAGAGAATAAGACTATAAATCAAGTAACATCACCTAGATTATCCCCTGCAAGTGAGCAAGGAACTGGGAAAAATGCACTTCAAGAAAACATCTCTTTCAATATTGCCAAAGGAACTGATGGAAAATTTTATTTAGCGGATTTATCACGCGGAAATGGTATTTATATTTATAATGCAAACTACGCTGATTCCCTCGGGGGATATAGTCAAGCTGGTTATCCAGGGACACTAATTTCAAGTAGTACTCCTAGTTTTGCAGATAAAGAAGCCGCGGGCGCTATGAAGAACATGAGTGATATTTACGATTACTTTAAGAAAGAACATAATCTAAAAAGTTACGACAATAAAGATTCAAAAGTTGTTGCTAGTGTACACGGTTTTGATTCTACTGAAGTTAGTGATGGTGTAAAAGAAGACTATGTAAATGCATTTTGGCATCCCGCTTGGAACCAAATGGTATTTGGTGATGGTTTAGACGGAAAACTAACATCCGCTCTTGATGTAACAGCTCATGAATTTGGACATGCTGTATTTAGTGGCACGACGAAAAATAAAGTCGTGAGATATCCAAGTGCTGAAACATCTGCACTAAACGAGGGATTAGCGGATTTCTGGGGTACACAAATCGAATATTACGTAAAGAAAGATAAAGGAAACTGGATTATGGGCGATACATTAGGTGGCCTAACAATTCGTGATATCCCAAGGGAAATTGGTGACGGCGGTCATAAACTATATACAAATTTACAAGATTTCTATAACGATGGTAATAATCAAGAATCACACGTGAATTCTGGTATTATCAGTCACGTATTATATCAATTAGCTGAAGGTAAAACATATAACGGTATTGCTGTCCAAAAACAAGGCAATGAAAAAGTCAGTAAAGTTGTTATGCGTGCATTGCAAAATTATGCAACTTCCGCTGAAGACTTTGAATCACTTCAATCTCACATCGTACAAGCTGCAAAAGATTTATATGGCACTGCCGTATCAAATGAATTTGCAAAGGCATTTGAAGCACACGGTTACAAACCGTTACAAAAAATAAATAAAGTAATAGCGGTACAATAATAAAAAAAGAAGTTTACCAATCATAGGTAAACTTCTTTTCATATCCATCCCTTTTCTTCCGCAATTGTAATTGCTTCAATTCTATTTTTCGCATCAAGCTTCGCTAATACTTCAGAAATATAATTACGTACTGTACCCGGTGAAAGATAAAGTGCCTTCGCAATTTCGTTTGCTGTCTTTCCTTCTTTCGCAAGCAACAATACTTCCTTTTCGCGATCTGACAACGGATTTTGCTCCTGCCATAAGCCAAACATTAAATCTTGGGAGACCTCTCGTTTCCCCTTCATTACATTACGAATTGCTGCAGCTAAATCTTCACTTGGGCTATCCTTTAATAAATAGCCGTGCACACCAGCTTTCATTGCTCTTTCAAAATATCCCGGCCGTGCAAATGTTGTTAAAATCATTACTTTGCATGATGATTTTTCTTTCTTTAACGCTTCAGCAACATCTAATCCACTTTGAATCGGCATTTCAATATCCATGATACTTATATCCGGTTTTAACGATTCAATTAATTTTAGCGCCTCTTCCCCGTTTGCCGCTTGTCCAATTACCTCGATATCATCTTCTAGATCAAGCAGAGCCCCTAACGCACCACGAAGCATCCGCTGATCTTCTGCAATAATAATTCGGATCATGCCCTCACCTCATCTTTTCCTGTTCTAATAACAACTGGAACTTTTACTGTTAACAACGTCCCTGGATTGATTGTACCTAGTTCAACAAATCCATCAATAAGAGCAATTCGTTCTTTCATGCCGCGAATACCATTTCCATCATGATTTTGATCTGTTAAACCGATTCCGTTATCTTCTACTTTCAAAATCAGCTCACCTTGCGATTCTAATACAGAAACTGCGCACCGCGTCGCCTTACTATGTTTTACAACATTTGTAACGGCCTCACGTAAACACATCCCGACAATATTTTGTTCAATTGGTGATAACGAGCTCGATCTTGCTTCTTGCCTCACTTCTAATTTAATATTAGCTGCTTGTAAGATCGCTTTTATTTGCTCTAGCTCTTCTTCTACCGTAATCATACGCATATCAGAAATTAATTCTCTCAGCTGTTTTAAGGCTGTACGAGACGTTTGTGTAATTTCCTTCGCTTCCGCACTTGCACGCTCTGGATTTTTTACGATTAACTTCTCTACAAGCTGGCTTTTCAAAGTAATAAGAGATAACGTATGCCCTAATGTGTCATGAAGATCTCTTGCAATCCGCTGCCGTTCTTCACGTTTTACTAAGTCTTTAATTTGCTCGTTCGCCTCATCTAATTGATTTCTTAACATCTTTTTCTGATTAAAATTACGCATACCAAATGGCGTAAGAAGCATTAAAATAAACATCGGGACGATATTTACTAAACTTGTTGGTGTTAGTTGATTCATATTTACAAATAAAAATGCTCCAAGCATTATAACTAACGAGCATAACAGCACTCGAAATACTTTCTTATTTGGCGCAAATCCCATCGCACTTGCTGTGAAAAAGCCAAAAAATATCATAAAAGGATTATAAAATAAAGCAAATAAAAAGATGAGTATCATTTGAATGCATGCCCATAAAATAAACGTCTTCTGAACAAAATAAAGCTGACGGTATGTGATAATAAAGAGTATCAACATACCACTCCCTAGCACAAGCTTCCATCCTGATGCTTGTGCTAAGTGATAAATTGGAAATAATAGATAAACAAACCACATGTACGGAAAGAATCCCATATGTTTCGGAAAAATCTCAATCCTCTTCTTCTCTATCATTTATACCGCTTCCTGTCTTTTTCTTATATATATTGATACTACAACAAATATAAGGAAATAACCTCCTAATACCGCGATATTTTCCCATCCAATTGATTTTCCAGCTACAATATCCCACGCACCACTTCCGAAATGGTATGTTGGTGTCCATTCACCAATCGTTCTTAATATTTTGGGGAATACTTCAATCGGCATCCATAACCCGCCAACTATGGCTAAACTCATATTTAAAATATTTGCTAAGCCAGCAGCTGCGTCCGCCTTTTTAATGGAACCTATTACTGTTCCTAACGCTAAAAATGGTGTTACCCCTAACAATAACCATAACCCCGCACCAATCCATTGCCCTACCGTTAACTCAATATGATTAATTAGTATCCCTGCAATAAAGATAACTAATATTGAAAAAGCATTTACTACTGTTTGAGCGATAATTTTTGCTGTTAAATATGCTCCCTCTGGAAGCGGTGTAATTTTTAGAAGATGTGTCCATCCTTGCCCTTTTTCCTGAGAAAGTCTTACACCGAAACTAAAGAGTGCAGTCCCTACAATACTGAAAGTTGCCATCGAAATTAAATAATGTGCTTTCCACGCATCTCCGTTTTGTGGTACTTGAACAACATTTGTGAAAATGTAGTAAAACATAACAGGCATTAATAATGAGAAAAAGATAAATAATTTATTGCGGAATGTACGTAAAATTTCTATTTTGCACTGCATCCATAACGCTCTCATGCGATTTCCTCCTTCTGATTTGCAACGAATTGTTCAAATGCCTCATCAAGACTTCCACGTTCAACTGAAACATCTGTTACAGGTAAACTCCTTTGATAAATGGCTTTTAAAGTTGCATCCGTATCCTCCGTTGTTAAAATGAAGCGTCCTTCGTTTGACTTTACTTCTATTACTTTTGGTAATTCCTTTAGTAATTTTGTAGGAATGCTTTCCTTTGAGTAAAATGTGATTGTTTTTCTCGAAATCGTTGCTTTCATTTCGTCTGGTGTACCATCTGCGATAATCTTTCCGTTCGCAAATAATAAGATACGATTTGCTAAAGCATCTGCTTCTTCTAAATAATGCGTCGTTAAAATAATCGTTTTCCCTTCACTTGCTAACTTTCGAATCGTTTCCCAAAACGTTCTTCGAGACGTAATATCCATTCCGACTGTCGGCTCATCTAAAAATAACAAATCCGGATTTCCCGCAAGTGCAAGCGCAAAGTTTAACCTTCTTTTTTGCCCACCTGATAATTTCTCACATCTTTGCTTTCGCTCTGATTCTAAATTTGATAACTGCAGTAACGTTTCTTTCTCTATAGGATTCGTATAATAACTACGGAATAACTCAATTGCCTCTTCCACCGTAATACTATCAATGACACTTACTTCTTGCAGCATTGCACCGAGGCTATTACGAACATCTCTATGCTTTGGACTCTTTCCAAATATAGAGACCTTACCTTCCGTTGGTTCCTTTAATCCAAGCATCATTGACATCGTCGTTGTTTTCCCCGCACCATTCGGACCAAGCAACGCTACTATTTCCCCTTTATTTACATGAAATGAAACATTATTTACTGCGTTTTTATGTTTAAATGTTTTAGAAACATCATTTACTTCAATAATCTTTTCCATCTCTCCACCCCCGCTGTTTCTTATATTTACATTGTATTCCTTGGAAAACTTAGGAAACAGTATGATGCGTCATGACATCGATATGACAATTGTCATGTATTCTTTATGAGAGGAATCAACCTGCATACCGCAAGCGAGTAGCAGGACGAAAATAAACATGATACAATCGGATAAGATATATATTCGAGGAAGGACAGTGGTTTTCATGATTATTCGTAATGAACAAGATTTAGAAGGCTTACGAAAAATCGGCCGCATCGTTGCGCTTGCACGTGAAGAAATGAAAAAACAAGCGAAGCCAGGTATGACAACGAAAGAGCTTGATTTGATCGGTAAAAAAGTATTAGATGAGCATGGTGCTATTTCTGCACCTGAAAAAGAATATGATTTTCCAGGTGTAACTTGCATTAGTGTAAATGAAGAAGTTGCTCATGGTATTCCAGGAGATCGTGTATTAAAAGAAGGCGACTTAGTAAACGTCGATGTATCTGCTGCACTTGATGGCTATTATGCAGATACAGGCATTTCATTTGTACTTGGAGAAGACGAGGCAAAAGAAAAGCTTTGCCAAGCAGCGGTTGATGCATTTTGGGCAGCAATGAAAAAGGTTAGAGCTGGCTCAAAACAAAATCAAATTGGTCGTGCTGTTTCAAACTTCGCACATAAAAGTGGATACAATGTTATTCAAAACTTAACTGGTCACGGCATTGGTCTTAGCTTACATGAAGCACCAAATCACATTTTAAGTTACTATGACCCAATGGATAATGCGCTTCTAAAAGATGGTCTTGTTATCGCTGTAGAACCGTTCATCTCTATGAAAGCTGATCATATTATTGAACGTGGTGACGATGGTTGGACATTCGTTACACCAGATAAAAGTCTTGTTGCACAATGTGAACATACCGTTGTCGTAACACGCGGTGAACCAATAATCTTAACAGAAATCTAATATAAAAAAACGGTTGTTTTATTCCACATAAAACAGCCGTTTTTTTATTTTTGGGAAAATATGTGAACCATTGTTGAACTCTTTATCATTTAAGTATATAATCTTTAGCGGAGGTTACTTAAGCTTATCTTTACTAAAAAGATATTGTAACTAAGGAGTAAAACACCTTCTTTCTTATTGTTTAAACAGTCTCAAAAATGACCGTAGTAACGTGTTAGTCGAATATTCTGTAATCCTTATATTTATCTAACAATGTAAGAAACTATCATCTTTCAACTTCGGTCCACTAATCGCACAACTCTCTTTAGACAAAATAGATGACTATTTTCAAAGTACATATTGTCTTCATTCTGACCAAAACCAACCCTATCTAGATTTTTATTTCCACATAACTTTAAGGCAAAAATAAGCCTTCACAAAGGGATACACTACATTGGTTAGTATGTATCGTAAAACTTACCTTTATAACCATTCTTTTTTACTAGATATACATGAAAACTATCTCACATATAAAGGTCTGATATCATTCTTTATATCAGTATTTTTTTCGACATTTTTTGTCGAATTGTGTATATTTCCACAGAACTGTGTAAATATACATTTTGTTTTACGTTAAACAATTTTACTTTGAACATAATCTTGTTTGTCTGAGAACGCGTATAGAAACGGAGGGATAACAAAAATAAATAGCTTATAACAAATACTTTTAATATTCCATTTGTTCATGTGGAATAAGTCCCCAATGGACAAATGAATGTTCAGAGGAGGAAAAATGAAAAAACTTTTTAATGTATGTTTAATTGTATTCGTACTATTTTCGCAACTTGCTAGTTTTCCATACAATCAAGTAAGAGCGGAAACCTTAACAGGAGATTCCTTATTTGACACTGTTGAAATGAAAGATGCGACGAATCATATTATTGACGAAGCAAAAAATCCTAACAATTTAATAAAGATAGGATCAACCATTCAAGTAGAATACGCTTGGTCAATAAAGGATCAACAAGTTGCACACGCAAATGATACAGCAGTAGTTCAAATACCACTTGCATTAAAAGTATCTAAAGATTTGCAAGGGGATTTAGTAACAGATCAAAAAAATATTGGTCAATATTTTATAACAGCTAAAGATAATAAATTAAAATTAATATTTAATGATCAAGTAGAAAATTTGAAAGACGCTAAAGGAAAAATTAAAGTTGATACCGTGTTTAACTCAACTTTAAAAACTGGGGAAAAATCAGTTCAAATCGCTTTTCCTTTAGGAACAATGGTTCAGCCTATATCAGTTCCTGTTCAAGTAGAAAACTCTAAAGAAGATGGCACCAAACAGGATACTAATAAACAAGCGCAAGATCCAGTAGCTAAACCTGTTACTGACAATCCGGAGCAAGATCCAGCAACTAAAACTGTTACTGATAATCCGGAACAAAACCCAGCAACTAAAACTGTTACCGATAATCCGAAACAAAACCCAGCAGCTAAAACTGCCACTGATAATCCGGAACAAAACCCAGCAGCTAAAACTGCCACTGATAATCTGGAACAAAACCCAGCAGCTAAAATTGCTACTGACAATCCAGAACAAAAGCTATCAAGCGGCCCTGCTGAGAATACAAATTCAGGTCCAAAGCAAATAACAACAAACATTTTAACCGGTGTAAAGTTGACGGATAAAGACGGAAAACCATTTACAGAGGATAACCGTCCAAGTACAGATTCCCCTGCCAATATTGAGTTTACATGGGAACTTTTAAAATCAATGAATGTGAAAAATGGAGATTACTATATTTTTGATCTTCCTAAACATTTTAAGATTTACAATACAATTAACAGTCCTTTATATGATAGTGAAAACCATCAAATTGGTAATTTTACTGTTACAAAAGATGGAAAAGTCACGATGACATTCAACGATTATGTTGAAGAGCATCCAGATGTTGCTGGTAACCTACAATTAAAGACAGAATTTAATAAAGCTGAAATTAAAGGTACAACAACACAAGAAATTCCTTTCCCGATTAAAGATAAGGATGTTTCTATTACAGTTGACTTTAAGCCTAATGTACAAACAGCTACGAATAAAAAAGGATTACCTGATAGACCAATTAATACAAATGAAATTAATTGGAAAGTAGAGATGAACAAAACGCAAGACACCCTTAAAAACGCTATTTTTAAAGATAACATTCCACAAGGTACAAACTTAAATAAAGATTCTATTAAAGTTTATTATTTAGAAGTTGATGTTAATGGGAATGTAACGCGTGGTGCAGAAGCTGAGCCAACAGATTACAATATTATTTCATCAGATGGTTCAAAATTGGAGATTGCTTTCAAAGATTCTATCAATAAAGCATATCAAATCGAATATGCCACAAAAGTTACTGATGAAAATATTAAAAGTTTCCGAAATAACGTTACGATAACGAGTGATAATCAAAAGCAACAAAACGCAAGCTCTACTGTAACGGTTTCTCGTGGTACACACTTAAATAAAACAAGTAAATATGATCCAAAGACGCAAACAATTGAGTGGACAATTACTTACAATGGTGATCAAAGAGAGATCAAAAAAGCAGATGCGATTTTAAAAGATATTTTTGACGATACACACGAACTAGATGCAAATTCTATTGTTGTAAAAAACGCTTCATATAATGAAAAAGGAACGCTTGTAACAGGAGACGCTGTTAATAATTACACTGTAAGTAACAAGAAGAATGGATTCGATTTACAGTTTAATGATGATATTAATAGTGCTTATGTGATTACCTATAAAACCAAGCCAACTAATAAAGTTATAGAAGATGGAAAAGTAAAAAATAAAGTTACAGCTGATAATGATTCAAGTAAAGAAAATGAAGCTAGCTTCAAGCAGCAAAATATTATTAAATCTAATAATAAAGCTGAAACAAATTATAAAGACAAAACAACAACTTGGACAATTATAGTAAATAATAACAACTATCCATTAAACAACGCGATTATTACGGACACCTTTGATCATGGTGGATTACAATTAAAAGATAAGAAACTAGAAATTAAAGACGGAAATTATACCCTTCAAGCTGGGACTGACTATGTTTTAGATGTAACAGATAAAGGCTTCAAAATCACTCTTATAGGTACGTATCAGTCTAATATGACAAAGACATTAGTCGTAAAATATACGACAGACTTTGATTATACAAAGCTAGAAAGTGGTAAAACTTCATTTAAAAATACAGGTAACCTTTCTTGGATAGATACGGATTCTAATCCACAATCAAATAAAGTTGAAGCTAATTTCGATCCTGATACTTTCACAAAGGCAAATGGTTATAAATACGGTTCTTATAACGCCCAAACGAAGGAAATTACTTGGATAATAGGCTTTAACTATAATAATGTCGAGATTAAAGATCCTTATGTTATAGACGTCATACAAGATAAACAAAAGTTAGTGCCTGGATCCATTGAAGTGCGCGATATGATTTTAAATGGAAATCCTGATAATGCACAACCTGGTAATGCTGTACCAACTGAGAAATATGAACTTGAAGAACCTACAGAGGAAAATAAAAACACCCTAAAGGTTCATTTCAAACAATCAATTAATTCACCTTACTATATTATCTTTAAAACAAGCCTTGATGGTGAACTTATCCAAGGCACCTACAAAAACGAGGCAGATTTAAAAGATGGCTCTAAAATTGTAAACACCCTTACAGGTGACACTCAAGTAAATAAAGGTGGCAGCTTCGTTACTAAAAAAGCTGTGCAAGACGACAACTATATTAATTGGAGTATCGCAATTAACGAAAGCCAATCAACCATTGCAGATGCCGTTGTAACAGATGATCCAACCGAAAATCAGGTAATTGTGGAAGATTCATTCCACTTATATCCTACAACTGTTGATCCATATGGAAATTTAACAAAAGATACAGTAAACGAATTAAAAGAAGGAACAGACTATAAACTCAAAATAACAACAGACAATAATACCGGAAAGCAACATTTCGAAATTGCCTTCTTGAAAAAAATTGATCGAGCTTATATTTTAGAATATCGCTCACTTATTAATGCATATGATAAAGAAAAAGTAAGTAATAAAGCGAAAATCACAGGCAATAAGTTGACAGTTAAAAACACAGAAACTACTGAAACGATTGAAGTGAGAATGTCTTCTGGTTCAGGCGGAGGATCTGCTACTAAAGGCCGTGGAAACCTTGAAATTATAAAGGTAGATAACGACAATAAGAACGCACTATTAGCTGGGGCAGAATTTACTTTATACGATCGTACAGGTAAAACTGTTATCCGTAAAATTACAACAGACAAAGACGGTATCGCTAAATTTAATAATTTGAAACGCGATAAATATTTATTAAAAGAAACAAAGGCTCCTGAAGGCTATGTAATTAGCTGGGATTTAAAACAAGGGAAAATTGTTGAACTTGGTACACAAGAGACTACAACATATAAACTTGCAAATAAGAAGTTTGTCGGTAAAGTAGTTTTAACAAAGTCTGATGACCTGAATAAAAACGTCACACTGCAAGGTGCCGTTTTCACACTACTTGATAAAGACAAAAAAATAATTTCAGAACACGAAAAATTAACAACAAATGATAAAGGACAAATTACTGTAGATAATTTAAAACCAGGAACTTACTATTTAAAAGAAATAAAGGCTCCTGAGCATTATCAATTAGATGATCGACTTATTGAATTTACAATCGAGGAAGATCAAACAACAGTAATTAATAAAACGGCCCAAAACAGCTTAATTAGAGGCTCAGCTATCCTAACAAAAGTTGATAAAGAGGGTAATACTTTAGAAGGTGCTGTATTTAGTGTACGGGACCAAAATAACAAAAGAATTCCTGGTTATACCAAATTAACGACAAATGGTAACGGACAAATCGAAGCGAAAAATTTACTTCCTGGAGAGTACCAATTTGTTGAAGAGAAAGCACCTGAACATTATGAAATAGATAAAAAACCGCTTAAATTTACAATTGATAAAAGCCAACAGAAAGCACTTACTGTTACCGCGACAAATCACCTCATTAAAGGTGGTGTCACTTTAACGAAAGTCGATGATGTCGATGGCACTGCCCTTGAAGGTGCTGTATTTAAAATTGTCGATGCGAATGACGAGAAACAAGTAATTCGTGAAAATATAAAAACAGGTTCAGATGGAAAAGTTACCGTTAAAGATCTAGAGCCTGGTGTTTATAAATTTATCGAAACAGAAGCTCCTAAGGATTATACGTTAAGTACAAACCCTATCGAGTTTACAATTGATAAAAGCCAACAAGCTCTTGCTACTGTTACGGCAAATAACAGCTTAAAAACGGGCGAAGTTGAATTATTAAAAGTTGATGAGTTTGGTGAGAAAAAACCACTTGAAGGTGCAGTATTCAAGCTTGTCGATACAAATAATAATGACGTTTCCCCTCACACTAACTTAACTACTGATAAACACGGTAAAGTTAAAGTTAGTAACCTACGTCCTGGTACGTATAAATTCATTGAAATAGCTGCTCCTGAACATTACGTTTTACGAGCAGAACCTATTGAATTTACAATCGATAGAAGTCAGAAAGAAACTCTACTTGTGAAAGCTGAAAATGCTTTAAAACCAGGAGATGTTGAATTAACAAAAGTTGATGATGTCGATGGTACAGCTCTTGAAGGTGCTGTATTTAAAATTGTTGATGCAAATGATGAAAAGAAAGTCATTCGCGAAAATATAAAAACTGGTGCGGATGGTAAAGCTATCGCTACTGGCTTACGCCCTGGCGATTATCAATTTATCGAAGTAACAGCACCGAAGTATTACGACAAAAATACAAAACCAATTAAATTTACGATTACAGAAAGTCAAACAACTCAGGCTACTGTTACCGCTAAAAACAGCTTAACAAAAGGCGGTATTGAGTTAACAAAAGTGAATGCTGCAGATGAAAAGGAAACACTTGAAGGTGCAGTATTTAAAATCGTTAATAGAGATACTAATGAAGATGTTCGTACGGACCTTGTTACGAATAGTAACGGAATGCTAGTTGTAGATGACTTACGTCCTGGTAACTATAAACTTATCGAAACAAAGGCTCCAACTTATTACGATGTAAATGTAGAACCAATTGAATTTACAATCGAAAAAGGACAACAAAAACTCCTTCCACTTACATTTAAAAATAGTTTAACGAAAGGAAAAGTTAAACTTATTAAAGAAGATGATGTGGAAAGTAGTAAAGCTCTTGCCGGCGCTGTATTCACATTGCAAGACGCAACTGGCAAAGAAATTATGAAAGATTTAACAACAGATGATCACGGAGTATTAGTTATTCCTGATTTAGCACCAGGGGATTATCAATTTATCGAAACAAAAGCCCCTGAACATTATAAATTAGACAAAACACCTATTAAGTTCACAATTAAAAAAGGTAGTAAGGAAGATCTTCCTATCCCTGTTACTGTAAAAAATAGTTTACTTACAGGTGGCGTCACTTTAACAAAAGTTGATGATGTTGATGGCACTACTCTTGAAGGTGCAGAATTTATAATCGTTGACGCTCATGATACTAAAAAGGTAATTAGAAAAGGTTTAACGACTGATAAAAACGGTAAAATTACTGCTTCTGATTTACGTCCTGGAGACTATCAATTTATTGAAGTAAAAGCTCCAAAAGACTATACCTTAAGCAAAGATCCTATTCCGTTCACTATCGAAAAAAGTCAAAAAGAGAATATTACTGTTACCGCTACTAACAGTTTAAAGAAAGGTGCAGTAACATTAACAAAAATTGATGACATCGATCGTACGATGCTCGAAGGTGCAATCTTTAAGATTGTTGATATGAATGGTAAGGAAGTTCATACGAATCTTGTTACTGATAAAAACGGAAAAATTTCTGTTTCTGATTTACACCCTGGAGACTATCAGTTCATTGAAACAAAAGCTCCTGAGCACTATGTATTAGATGAAACAACGATTCCATTTACAATTGAAAGAAGTCAAGCGAAAGAGATCAATGTTACAGGCAAAAATGCTTTGAAAAAAGGTAGCGTTGAACTAACAAAGATTGACGATATTGATATAAATACAAAACTTTCTAACGCCGTATTTAATTTATTAGATGCAGACGGTGAGCTAGTTGAAGAAGGCTTAAAAACAAATGCTGAAGGTAAAATTGTTGTTGAAAATCTACGTCCTGGTACGTATCAATTCGTTGAAACAATTGCTCCTGAACATTACGATTTAGATAAAAAATCTATCGTATTTACAATTAAAAAGAGCCAAACTGAAACTCTTCATATCACTGCTACAAATGCTTTAACAAAGGGTGCAGTTAAACTTTCTAAAGTAGACGATATTGATGGCACTGTTCTTAAAGATGCAGTATTTAAAATTGTTAATATGAACGGTGATGTAGTTCATAAAGACCTTGTTACAAATGAACAAGGAATAATCGAAATTAACGACCTACGTCCTGGTGATTACCAATTCATCGAAACGAAAGCTCCTAAGCATTACGTTTTAGATGAAACACCAATCAAATTCACTATTGAAAAAGGACAGAAGAAAGTTATTTCTTTAACTGCTACAAATAGCTTAAAACAAGGTAGTATCGAATTACTTAAAGTTGATGATTTAAACACTCAAACAAAACTTGCCGATGCGGTATTTAATTTACTAGATCAAGATGGCAAAGTACTTAAAACAGATTTAAAAACAAACAGTGAAGGTAAAATCGTTATCGAAAACTTACGTCCTGGTACGTATCAATTCGTTGAAATAACGGCTCCTGAACACTATGATTTAGACAAAAAACCAATTATATTTACAATTGAAAAAAGCCAAAAAGATATTGCTACCGTTACTATGAAAAATAGTTTAACAAAAGGCGGCGTAGAACTTTCTAAAGTGGATGACATCGATGGCACTACTCTTGAAGGCGCAGTATTTAAAATTGTGGATATGAATGGCACTGTAATTCGCAAAGATCTTGTTACCAATCAACAAGGTAAAATTAGCGTTTCTGACCTACGTCCTGGTGATTATCAATTCATCGAGACAACGGCTCCGAAACACTATGATTTAAACAAAGAGCCAATTCCTTTCACAATCACAAAGAGCCAAGCTGATCCTATCTCCGTTACAGCTACAAATAGCTTAACGAAAGGGACTGTGGAACTTTCTAAAGTAGATGATGTAGATGGTACTGCTCTTAAAGATGCGATATTTAAAATTACTGATATGAATGGTAACGACATTCGCACTGAACTTACAACAGATGTACATGGAAAAATTTCTGTTTCTGATTTACGTCCTGGGGACTATCAGTTTATTGAAACGAAAGCTCCTGAACACTATAAATTAGATAGTACACCTATTAAGTTTACAATTAAGAAAAGCCAAAAAGAAAAGCTCCAAGTTACTGCTACAAATAGCTTAACTGAGGGTGCTGTAGAATTAATAAAAGTGGATGATATAAATCCAGATACAAAACTTTCCGATGCAGTGTTTAACATCATCGATGCGAAAGGTAAAATTGTTCGCACTGATTTAACTACTGATAAAGATGGGAAGATTTCAGTTTCTGATTTACGTCCGGGAGATTATCAGTTCATTGAAACGAAAGCTCCAACTGGCTATGATTTAAACGTTAAACCAATTCCTTTTACAATTACGAAAGGACAATCTCAGGTTACCTCTGTTACAGCCTTAAATAGTTTAACAACAGGTTCAATTGAGTTAACTAAAGTTGATATTGATCACCACGGAACACTTGAAGGTGCCATTTTCAATATTTTAGACCAAGATGGAAAAGTCATCCGAGAAGGTTTAAAAACAGATCAACACGGAAAAGTAATCGTAAATGATTTGAAACCTGGTAATTATCAATTAGTAGAAACAAAGGCTCCTAAAGGCTATCAATTAGATGCATCACCAATAAACTTTACAATTGATAAAGCCCAAGCTAAGCCACTACAAATTACAGTTTCAAATAAAAAAATTGAATCTTCTTCAGGTGGAGATGACAAGCCAATTACTCCTCCAAATAAAGAAGATAACAAAGGCAATGAAACATCTGAGAAACACGAAAACGGAACTTCTGAAGAACAAAATAATGAAACACCTGAGAAACACGAAAACGGAACTTCCGAAGAAACATCGAATAAAACAGATAACAAACAGCAAGATGATCGAAATACGGATAAGCACCTTCCAAATACAGGTCATAAAGAAGACCCTACACAAACAGTAGGTATTGTTCTTCTACTAGCTGGATTATTAAGTATTTTAGCTACAAAACGCAAAAAAAATTATTAATAATTTTTTCACATCCAATCAATCTCTCAATTGATTGGATGTTTTTTTATACAAAAAGGACGATACATAAAGTATCGTCCTTTTAACGGGGTGAGGCTGCCCAAAAGTACGGAAAACCTTTGAACAGCCTCTTATTTTCATATGGATGCCTTACATATATCACTGATAATAATTATGAAATGCGGAAACATAATTACCATCAACTGATTCAAACATGAGAAATGAAACCCTACAGTGGTTCCATTCCTCTACATAATCTAAAGTTTGGGTACACTAGATTCATGCAATGTAGGAGCTTTCAGAGTAGAAAGCGAACCTTCGTTTAAAATGATAGCATACATATCTCCCTCAAAAATATGCAAATATGCATATATCGTTTTTTTATTTCTCAATGTCAGAATATTGAAAAATAAAAGGTGTGAAGGTAAAATAAAGTCATTATCCGTCTTCTTTTGTCAGTCAGAGAGAATAGAAGAATAGGAGAGGAAAAAATGAGAAAATCATTGAAACAAAAAATAGTAAGCTCTTTGCTTGCTGTATCACTTGCTGTTAGCTTAGCTCCAATTGGGCAAGCAAAAGCGGATTCCACGTCAGAGGTTACACAAACTCCATCTATTACAAAACAGATTGATCCAAACCGCGCGATTGAACATGTTCGTTTCTTATCTGAAACAATTGGTCCTCGCCCCGGTGGAACAAAATCCGAAGAATGGGCTTCTCGTTACATTGGTATGCAGCTTAAATCAATGGGCTATGAAGTAGAATATCAACCATTTCAGGTGCCCGATCAATACGTTGGATTCATTGAATCACCCCTATCAACAAAACGTAATTGGCAAGCTGGTGCTGCTCCTAATGCACTAATTTCTACAGAAGCTGTTACAGCTCCCCTTATCTTTGTTGAAGGTGGGACAAAATTAGAAGATATTCCAAATGAAGTAAACGGTAAAATTGTTTTATTTGAAAGAGGAACGACAGTTACCGACTATAATAAACAAGTTGAAAATGCTGTTAGCAAAGGTGCAAAAGGTGTTCTTTTATACAGTTTAATTGGCGGACGCGGAAATTATGGGCAAACTTTCAATCCTCGTTTAACGAAAAAACAATCTGTACCTGTATTTGGCCTTGCTTATGCGCAAGGAAATGCATTTAAAGAAGAAATTGCGAAAAAAGGAACTACAATCCTTTCTCTAAAGGCAAGACATGAATCTAAATTAACATCTCAAAATGTTATCGCAAAAAAGAAACCAAAAAAGAGTACAGGTAATGAAAAAGCAGTCGTTGTAAGTTCGCACTATGATAGTGTTGTCGGAGCACCTGGCGCAAATGATAATGCTTCTGGAACTGGATTAGTATTAGAACTAGCTCGTGCTTTTCAAAATGTAGAAACTGATAAAGAAATTCGCTTTATTACCTTTGGTTCTGAAGAAACTGGATTACTTGGTTCGGATTATTACGTGAATAGTCTATCCCAAAAAGAACGCGACCGTATTTTAGGTGTCTTTAACGCCGACATGGTTGCAACAAATTATGATAAAGCAAAGAATTTATACGCAATGACACCTGATGGCTCTACAAACTTTGTAACAGATGCTGCCTTGCAAGCAGGTAAACAACTAAATAATGACCTCGTCCTACAAGGTAAATTCGGTTCTAGTGATCATGTTCCATTTGCTGAAGCTGGTATTCCTGCTGCTCTATTTATTTGGATGGGTGTCGATAGTTGGAATCCATTAATCTATCATATTGAGAAGGTATACCATACACCTCAAGATAACGTATTAGAAAACATTTCACCTGAACGAATGAGAATGGCATTAGACGTTATCGGAACAGGAGTTTATAACTCGCTTCAAAAACCTGTTCCTCAAACTGAACAGAAAGCTGCTTAATCATTTAAAAGACCACTGATTTTATCAGTGGTCTTTTATTGAGAAAAAATATATATGCATAAAAGCATATTTTATCCTACCCATTATCGTATACAATATTAATTGTAACAAAACTGATTACAACTAATAAGGAGGCTTTTTCTATTATGAAAAAAATGATTTTAGCAGGTGCGTTAACTTTAGCAGGAATTACCGGCGCTACCGCGTTTATTCCTGAAACAAAAGTCGCTGCTGCCGCTCAAGAACAAAGCTTTACAAAATTTTATTCTTTGCAAACTGGAGGTAGTTCTGAACAAGAACCTGTTTTCCTTCAAAAGGGACAAGAGTTAACAATTCAACCTAACAGCAAAACTCCTAGTTACAGTGTTTATGACTCAAATCATAACCTTATTGGACGTTATTCTGATGGTTACGGCCGAATTTTCACTGCAAAAACAGATGGAAATATGTACGTTCAATTTCATGCACCTTACGTTTACTATAGTCCTGTTAGTTTTTCTGTTACTTATACTATTCAATAGAAAAGAGGTCCTTTATAGGACCCTTTTATTTCTCTTCCCAATTCACTTTTACAAATCCATCTTTTACTTTTAATCCGCTTATATTCAATACATATTCCTCATTTGCTTTTAAAGTAATTGTAAAAGTACCTTTTTTCGATTCACAAATTTCCTTTAACTCTTTTATACCTTCTCCTTGTCTTTCATACACACTAAAACATAAGTTTCCTCGTTTTGCATCTGTCTCATAAGAAAATGTCACTTCTGTATCCTTTTCATACTGAAATTCAATATCCTTACCGGCAATATCCCATGATGAGAATTTTGCCTCGTAACTTGTTTTCCCTTGCTTCTCATTTGCTAAATATATATATCCGGCTCTCCACGCATCATCTAACGTTTGTGCAAAAGTAAAACCACTAAGTAATACAAACATTGTGCTTGCCAATATCGCAACTAATGTTACTTTCTGTTTTTTAACAAAATTCACCTTACGTTCTCCTTCAACCTTCTTTTTACTTCTTCTTGCCATATATAATAAAAAACCAATAAAGAATGGTAATATAACTGCTAAAATACTCCATCCTTTGCTCATTTGATGTGCTTTAGCATCTGTATATACCCATGACCCAACACATATTAAAAGTGCTATAAAAGCCAAAAACATTGTAATCCCAGCTATCTCAAATACTACAAATGGATTAGCGAACTCTATCATGTAATTTATACTCCTTCTTTAAAAATGACTGTATTACAACATATATCGGAACGTATACGTGCATCATAATCACACTTGCTATCAGCATAGGAATTTTATGATCCAAATGAGTGATAAATTGTTCTATAACAATTGTTAACAAAACAATCCAAATGGCATGAATACTAATTAGCCACCTCTTCTCTAACTTCTGAGCCTTTCGCACACTCTGCTTCGTGTTATTGATTAGCTCTTCGCTTGGAATTATCTCTCCTGCTAAACTGCTCTTTATTTTCTGTTCAAATTTATCTTCCTTCATGAACGAACCCCTCCAAATGTTCTCGCATTTTCTTTTTCCCATAATTAAGCCGATACTTTACCGTACCAATCGGTATATTTAATATTTCACTCATTTCCTTGTAAGAATATTGTTCATAGTAATAGAGTACGAGTACCGTTTTATATTTTTCATTTAATAAATGTATAACTTCCCATATCATTTCCGCTTCTACCTTTTGAATGATTTCCTCTGATATATTCACATCATCTACAAACTCTACTTCTCCACCATCTTCTTTATGAAATAAATCTAATACGCGATCTTTCCATCTTTTCTTCTTGCGGTAAAAGTCATAAAATGTACAAACGCAAATTGTAGTAATCCACTTTTTATAATTATCCACATAAGAAAGTTGGTGCCTTGATGAAAAAACCTTTATCCACGTCTCTTGAAAAATATCTTCCGCATCTTCTTTCGTTTTCGCTAACTTATAGCATAAGGAATATATTTGCTTCTTATATATATCAATTAATTCTTCTATCTTTTCTTCCATCATACGCCTCCTGTCATTTATATAAGACGACGCAAATTCCTCTTTTGTTTGATAAAATTTTATTTTTTTATTATCTCCACATAAAAAGGCAATCACAACATCGTGTGATTGCCTTTTATTTAAAAACGAAAGTCCGCTTCCGCTTTTCTTCATTACATTTTTTCTGGTGCAGATACTCCTACGATTGCTAATGCATTTTGAAGTGTAGTGCGTACTGCCTTCATTAACTCGTAACGAGCTTTACTTAATTCTAAGTTATCTTGGTTTAATACTTTTTCTGCATTGTAGAAGCTGTGTAATGTTGCTGCTAATTCAAATGCATAGTTTGTAATACGGTGTGGCAGACGTTTTTGTGCTGCATCCGCAACTACAGCTGGGAATTCACCAAGTTTTTTCAGTAACTCTACTTCTTTCTCAGAAGTAACAAGCTTGTAGTTCACATCTCCGCCTGTAGCTAATCCTAACTCTTCACCTTGACGAAGGATACTGCATACACGAGCATGAGCATATTGTGCATAGTATACTGGGTTTTCATTAGATTTTGATACAGCTAAGTCCATATCGAAGTCTAAATGAGAATCACCGCTACGCATTGCGAAGAAGTAACGCATTGCGTCCACGCCTACTTCTTCCATAAGCTCACGAAGTGTAACTGCTTTACCCGTACGCTTACTCATCTTCATTTTTTCACCGTTTTGATACAGTTGTACCATTTGGATGATTTCTACTTCAAGTGTTTCTTTATCGTAACCAAGTGCTTGAATAGCAGCCTTCATACGAGGAATGTAACCGTGGTGGTCAGCACCCCAAATGTTGATTAACTTATCAAAACCACGCTCTAATTTATCACGGTGATACGCGATATCTGGCGTTAAGTATGTGTAAGAACCATCGTTTTTAATTAATACACGGTTTTTATCGTCACCGTAAGTCATTGAACGGAACCAAGTTGCTCCATCTTCTTCAAAGATCTCTTCGCGCTCTTTTAATACGGCAAGAGCTTGATCGATTTTTCCGTTTTTGTATAGTGATGTTTCTGAGAACCATACATCAAATTTAACACGGAAGCTTTCTAAGTCTTTTTGAAGTTTTGCTAATTCATATTTTAAACCGTACTCACGGTAGAATTCATAGCTTTCTTTTTCATCAGCTTTCGCATAACGATCGCCGAATTCTTCAGCTAAACGTTTACCGATTCCAATGATATCCGCACCATGGTAACCGTCTTCTGGCATTTCTTTATCTAAGCCTAAAGCTTGCATGTAACGAGCTTCAACAGAAAGAGCTAAGTTATGAATTTGGTTACCAGCATCATTAATGTAGTACTCACGAGATACATCGTAGCCTGCTTTTGCTAATAGGTTACATAAAGTATCACCTACTGCCGCACCACGTGCATGCCCTAAGTGAAGGTCACCTGTTGGATTCGCAGATACGAACTCAACTTGTACTTTTTCACCTTTACCAGTATTCGTTTCACCGTAAGCTTCACCAGCGTTTACGATTGTTGGAATTAAATCTGTTAAGTAGCTATTATCCATATAGAAGTTAATAAAACCAGGACCAGCGATTTCGATTTTTTCAATAGAAGCTTTTGCTTTATCGAAATTTGCAACTAGTTCTTCTGCAATCATACGAGGTGCTTTTTTCGCAACGCGTGCAAGTTGCATTGCCATATTTGTAGAGAAGTCACCATTTGTTTTATCTTTTGGAGATTCTAATACAACGTTTGGAATCTGTTCTTCTGTCGCTAATTCTGCCTTTAATACAGCAGCCTGAATTTCTTCTTTAATCAATCCTTTTACTTGTTCTAAGGAATTCATTATTTTGCCTCCTTCAAATTAATTGTAATAGTATATCTGCCAGCTTCTTGTTCACTTAGAAGCAATGCGTAAGTTAAGAAGAGTTGTCCTTTTTTCTTTTCATCCGACCATTTAAAAAGAACGTTATCAGTCTTTGTTTGCAATGCAAACGTACCAAGTTCACTCGTATACGTACCAGTTGTCCATTCACCTTTCACATGCGTCTGACGCATAGAAACAGCACCTGAACGCATAATGAGAACTTGTTCATCTTGAATTTTAATAATTGTTTTCACTTCGCCTTGTTCGTTCGGCTCCTGGAATGTTACATATGTACCTTGACCTTTTACATAGTATTGACCATTTGCTTCAAAAGCAACGGTTTCCTTCCTCGCCCCTTCACGGATTTCTGTTACGAAATGAACGTGTACCGGCAAGCCTGCAAGTTGTTTCTCCACGTCTTGCACACCTTTCAAATGTTATAGATATTAAATACTACTTATAATAAATCACTTTTCCTATCATATCAAAAAAAGACTCTGTCTGTCTGCTGAAAAATCAGGAAAACTCCATTTCAAAAAATAATTCACTTCTACTTTATTTCATATGATAAAATATTTTTTAAATCTAAATATTCTTTCAATTAAAGAGGTGAGTATAGTGATACCAACAAAGTTAAAAAAGGGTGATGAAATACGAGTGATTTCACCATCGTGTAGTTTAAGTATTGTTTCAAATGAAAATAAAAAACTTGCTATAAAAAGATTAACCGACATGGGCTTTCAAGTTACATTCTCAAAATATGCCGATGAGATAGATCGATTTGCTTCCTCTTCTATTTCTTCCCGCATTCAAGACCTCCATAAAGCATTTGGAGACCCTAATGTAAAAGCTATTTTGACGACACTTGGCGGATACAACTCCAATGGTTTATTGAAACATCTCGATTATGATCTAATTCGTAAAAACCCGAAATTTTTCTGTGGTTATTCAGATATTACTGCTTTAAATAATGCAATTTACGCAAAAACAGGGCTCGTTACATATTCAGGACCCCATTTCTCTTCCTTTGGAATGGAGAAAGGGCTCGAGTATACAACCGATTACTTTTTAAAGTGCTTAACTTCTAATGAGCCTATTGAAGTCCTGCCATCTGAAACATGGAGCGATGATTCTTGGTATATAGATCAGGAAAATCGAGAATTTATTAAAAATGAAGGATACGTTTCAATTCAGGAAGGAGAAGCTACGGGAGATATTATCGGTGGCAATATGAGCACATTTAACTTACTGCAAGGCACACCATATATGCCAAATTTAAAGGACAAAATTTTATTTATTGAAGAAGATAGTTTAACTGGAACATCTACTCTTAAAACTTTTGATCGTTATTTACATTCCCTTATGCAGCAGCAAGATTTTGAATACATAAAGGGAATCATTATAGGAAAGATGCAAAAAGGTGCAGAATGTACGATAGAAGACATTCAAGAAATGATTGCTTCAAAACCTGAACTTGCACATATTCCTATCATTGCAAACGCAAGTTTCGGGCATACAACCCCGATTTTCACTTTTCCAATTGGTGGACGTGCAAAAATTATTTCTAACAAGGAAAAAACATCTATCACTATTTTAACGCACTAAAAAGGAGCGAATGAGTCGCTCCTTTTATGGTTTTTCTATTTTTTCCAACGCTTTTTGTGGAATAGATTCTTTCGGGATTTCAGCCCATCCTTTTCCTTGCATACCTTTTGCATAAATTTTTATAAACGCCCCCGTATGCAATTCACGGTTCATCATTCTTTTAATGATCTGTAACTTTCCGTCTTCTGTATACCCTTTAAAAGTATACAAGTATTCTCCGTCTTTTTTCTCACCTTTATCTATAACCGCATAATAATCTTGTATTTCTTTATTTGAAAAGAAGTTGTCTACAAAAGCATGTACACCTTCTGTTTTTGTGTTCAAATAATACGCTGTTCCACCTAGAATAATGGCGAATACAGCTAAAACTTTAATTACCAATTTCATACATGAACCTCCTGTTTGCACTTCTTTCTCACTAGTATTATATCTATACTTGTATTATACGGAAAAGAGCATACTATACTCTATCTAAAAGTCTTACACTTTCCTTACATTATTGTAAGGGATTTTTTCTTACAGCAAGTTCCCAAGAAAAAATTTTTCCGTTTCATACACTTTTATATTATTATTGAATGATACGAATTTTTATTACAAAAATCAAAGGAGACAGTTTTCAAATGGCTATCTTGCAAGGTTTAGCACTATTACTTGTTGTACTTTGTCTATTTACACTTTTTAGTTACCGTGCGCCTTATGGAATGAAGGCGATGGGTGCTTTAGCTAATGCAGCAATCGCAAGTTTTCTTATTGAAGCATTTCACCGTTATATAGGTGGAGAAATGTTTCATAATGACTTTTTACAATCAGTAGGAGAAGCTTCCGGTAGTATGAGCGGTGTCGCAGCAGCGATTTTAGTCGCATTAGCAATCGGTGTTTCCCCCGTATACGCTGTTTTAATTGGTATCGCTACTAGTGGATTCGGTATTTTACCAGGATTTTTCGCTGGATACGTTTGTGCTTTCGTCGTGAAATTTCTCGAAAAGAAATTACCAGCTGGCGTGGAATTTTTAGCAATCCTATTTATCGCTGCACCAATCTCACGCGGAATGGCAATGCTTATGGATCCGCTCGTTAACGCAACACTCGGTAAAATCGGTTCTATGATTTCAGTTGCAACTACAGAAAGTCCTATCATTATGGGTATTATGCTTGGTGGATTAATAACAGTTATTTCTACCTCTCCACTGAGTTCTATGGCACTAACTGCAATGCTTGGATTAACAGGTTTACCAATGGCGATTGGTAGTCTTGCCGTTGCGGCCTCAGCCCCGATGAACTTTATTTTCTTTAAACGATTAAAAATTTGTTCAAAGAAAGATACAATTGCTGTAGCAATCGAGCCTTTAACACAAGCCGATGTTGTCTCAGCAAATCCAATTCCTATCTATATGACAAATTTCGTTGGCGGTGCACTTGCCGGTATTATTACATCGCTATTCCAACTTGTTAATAATGCACCAGGAACAGCATCACCAATTCCAGGTCTTCTTGTCCTATTCGGATTTAATGACGTTATAAAAGTAACGATTGCTGCCGTACTATGTGGAATCGTTACCACTATTGTCGGATACATTGGATCTATTGTGTTCCGTAAATATCCAATCCGCTCTGCTGATGAAATTCGCGGAGTTACTTCGGAAGAGAAGGTTGCATAATGGTAAATGAAATTATATCGGCGGTTTTTTAAATATATCAGCGATTTTTTTAATATATCGACTTACCAACACATAACGACAAAGTAAGAGCCCTCTAATCATATAGAGGGCTCTTACTTTATCTAGCTGCAGCGGCTAGAATGATCGGTGGCTTCGCTTCTTCCTTCGAGGCAAAAAGCGCCTCTACGTCTGAAGCTCCATCCCCCTCACATTCTGAGCGAGCCGCTTCCGCTTTTATTTTATCCAGTTACGCCTCCTAGACCCTTGCGTCTAAGAACCTTCCCTGCCAAAAGGTAAAAAGCACCTTTTGCAGGAAAGAACCTTAGTCACCGGGTCTAAACAGTCGGCTTCACTTTTATTTCACCCAACCGAGCAGCATTTCCCGCACGAATTTGCTTGCTGCGACTGGTGTTTGATCACTATGGTCGTAGACTGGAGCTACTTCTACTAAGTCTGCTCCAACTACATTTATATTTGAATTTGCAATTGCTACGATGGAATCTAATAATTCTTTAGATGTGATACCGCCAGCTTCTAACGTTCCTGTTCCTGGAGCGTGAGCTGGGTCTAATACATCAATGTCGATTGTGACATAGACTGGGCGGCCAGCAAGTTTCGGTAATACTTCTTTTAACGGTTCTAATACGTCAAATTTGTATAAGTTCATACCTACTTCTTTCGCCCATTCAAATTCTTCCTTCATTCCAGAACGAATTCCGAAAGAATATACGTTTTCCGGACCAATTAAATCACACACTTTACGAATTGGTGTAGAGTGGGATAAAGGCTCCCCTTCATACGATTCACGTAAATCAGTATGAGCATCCATGTGGATGATTGCTAAATCCGGATATTTTTTTGCCATTGCCTTAAAAATTGGCCAAGACACTAGGTGCTCACCGCCGAGACCTAGTGGAAACTTATCGGCATCTAAAAGTTTTGATACATACTCTTCAATCATGTCTAAGCTGCGTTGTGCGTTTCCAAATGGTAATGGGATATCACCCGCATCAAAATATTTTACCTCTTCTAGTTCACGATCTAAATACGGGCTATATTCTTCAAGACCGATTGATACTTCACGAATACGTGCAGGGCCAAAACGAGATCCCGGACGGTAACTTACTGTCCAATCCATAGGCATCCCATAAATAACTACCTTTGACTCTTCAAAACTTGGATGACTTTTAATAAATACTTTACCTGAATAAGCTTCATCAAAACGCATATTCTTTTCCTCCTTATGTGGAACTTAAGGTATCCCAACCTTTCACTATTTCTCAAATTTGGAGCGAATTGCTCCTCTTTCTCGATTTACCGGGTCTTCTTTTTAACAATAAGAAGACGATTTTCTCTACAGAAGTGTAAGTAGCTAGCATGTTCAAGTCTTCTGGACAAACACCTTAAATGAGCTACTTACACTTTATTTGTTTGATACAATTCTCTTACTTAATTAAATCGCCAACAAATTTCGGTAATGCGAATGCTGCATTGTGTAATTCTTTTGTGTAGTATTTCGTTTCGATTTCGTGGAAACGCTCTTCACTTACTTCTAGTGGATCATGTTTTTTAGATCCAATTGTGAACGTCCAAAGACCACTTGGGTATGTTGGAATATTAGCTGTGTATAAACGAGTAATTGGGAAAATCTCTTTTACATCTTTAAACACAGTCGTAATTAGTTCTGGTGTAAACCAAGGGTTGTCCGTTTGTGCAACAAAAATACCATCTTCTTTTAACGCTTTAGAGATTCCAGCGTAGAAACCTTTCGTAAATAAGTTTACTGCTGGCCCTACTGGCTCAGTAGAATCTACCATAATTACGTCGTATTCATTTTCGCTTTCTGCGATGTGTAGGAAACCGTCTCCTACTTTTACTTCTACACGCTCATTATCTAATGCACCTGCGATTGATGGTAAGTATTGTTTAGAGTACTCAATTACTTTTCCATCGATTTCAACAAGAGTTGCTTTCTTTACACTTGGGTGTTTTAACACTTCGCGAATAACACCGCCATCGCCGCCGCCAACAACTAATACGTTCTCAGGATTTGGATGTGTAAATAAAGGTACGTGCGCTACCATTTCGTGATAAACGAACTCGTCCTTTTCTGTTGTCATAACCATGCCGTCTAAAATAAGCATGTTTCCGAACTCTTCCGTTTCAACCATATCTAGTTTTTGGAATTCTGTTTGCTCCGTATGTAATGTGCGGTTAATACGCGCCGTAATCCCAAAATGTTTTGTTTGTTTTTCAGTGAACCATAGTTCCATCGTACAATCACGCCTTTCAATGCAAATTTATAATAGGGACATCATTAATGTCCCCTAACAAAAATAAAACAAAACATCCAAAATGTATAGTTAAAAGTACAAAAATACCGAAAATATATTTTAGTCAGAGGGTTCTAACATATGTGCGGAAAGGGTTTGCACCGTAAAAGGAAAGAAAACCCTTTCTTAAGAAAGGGCTTTTGTCTCTATTTCTACTGGTTTACGAATTGGAATTAGGATCATAATACAACCAACTAACACAACAATTCCACCTACTAAAAACGGACTTTGTGGTGAAACAGTATGACCGATAATTCCTGATAAAATTGGAGCAATCGCACCACCTAACCAACGAACAAAGTTATAAACACCTGACGTAACAGATCTTTCATAAGGTGAAATATCCATTACATAACTTGTATATAATGCATTGTTTAAGCCAGATGCCAATCCTGATAAAACGATAAGAGTAATTTGTAACCACATAATTTTCACAAAGAATAGTGCAATTAAGAAAATCGCAAATACGAGTAAACTACCCTTTAATAATGTTTTTGGTTCATATTTCCCTTCTAGCTTATGTGCTAAAATTGCAGAACCGTAAGCTAACGCGAGCCCCCATCCGCAAAATACAAAGCCTAATTGAATAGCTGATAAATGCATAATAAGTGGTGAATATGCTAACACAACGAAAAATCCGTAGTAGTATAACATTCCTGAAATCGCACCTTGCATAAACGGTTTATACTTCACCAGGTTAAGTAATTCTCCTACCCCAGCAGCCTTACGCTTCACTTTTCGCTCCGGTTCTTTTACAAAAAAGAATACTAAAATAAATGCTAAGAAAATTAAAATACTTGTCGCGAAAAACGGATAACGCCAAGAATGACCACCTAATATCCCGCCTAATAATGGTCCGCCAGCCATGCCTAAACCGATAGCTGCTTCGTATAATCCTACTGCTTCATGAACTTCTTTACTTAATGCTATTAATAGCGTCATTGCTGTAGCAAAAAACATCGCATTTCCTAATCCCCATCCAGCGCGGAAAAGAGATAATTGAGCAATCGTTTGCGATATACCGCATATAAACGCAAATACAGTCACAATTGCAAGGCCGATTGTCATCATTCGTTTATCACCAAATCTCGATGCAAATATACCAGCTGGTAACATCATGATTGCCATCGTTAAAATATAAGCGGTAAATAACATTTCAACTTGCCAATGCGTTGCACCGATTTTCTCAGCAATAATTGGCAAAATTGGGTCAACTACCCCTATACCCGAAAAGGCAAGGAAGGTAGCCACCACTGTAATCAATCTCCCTAGTTTTTGTTTGCTCTCCATTTTGATTACTCTCCTTTTGTGTTCTCTAAAAATGTTACTGCACGATGTAAACTATCTTCGAGTTCTGCCTTTACACGTTGCATTTGCTCCATTTTTTCGTCTAGCGTTTGCACTTGTTGTTCAAGCATCTCTTTAATTTCTTGAATCACTTCACGGTCACGAGGATTTTCACTACTTCTTCTTTGCTCCATTCTTTCTTTTAACGATAAAAAATGCTGCATCTCTTGAAGCGTAATTCCTAACACTTCTTTCGCTTCCACAATTTTTTTAATTCTGGCGATATCCCCGTCTGTATACAGGCGAATGTTCCCCTCACTACGTTCAGGGGGATGAATTAAACCAATTTCCTCATAATAACGAAGTGTACGTTTTGTCAAACCAACTTGCTTTGTTACTTCATCAATTTTATACATGTTTATTCCTCCCTTCACTTGATTATTACATTTTACGTTAACGTTAACTTTTGTGCAACTGTTAGACTTTTGTAAATGTTTGTCATATTCAATTGTATTTTCCCTAAAGCAGTTTCATAATGAAAGAAAAGAGATAATAAGGAGAATTTCACATGAGTAAACCACTTATTTTCGCTCACCGCGGAGTAAAAGGAACACATCCCGAAAATACGATGATTGCCTTCCAAGAAGCAGAACGCATTGGCGCTCACGGAATTGAACTCGATGTCCACTTATCAAAAGATGGTGAACTTGTCGTAATTCACGATGAAACCGTCAATCGTACAACAAATGGCGTTGGACTTGTTTCGGAAAAAACGGTAGAGGAACTACAATCATTGGACGCTGGTAGCTATAAAGACCCTTCTTTCCATGAAGCAAAAATCCCAACGTTGCGTGAGGTTTTCATTTGGCTTTCCACAACGAACTTACAACTAAATATTGAATTAAAGACAGATGTTATTCATTACCCAAATATTGAGGAAAAAGCTGTTGCACTTGTGCGTGAATATCATCTTTCTAATCAAATTGTATTTTCATCATTTAACCATGACTCTGTTTCATTATTAGCAGAAATTGCTCCTGAAATCCCAAGAGCAATTTTATATGATACACCACTTGCTGATCCAATTGCCGAAGCAAAACATAGAGAAGCAAATGGATTACATCCAAACTTCCAGTTATTAACGAAAGAATTTGTGCAGTTAGCACAAGAGCAAGGGTATGTTTTCCGTCCATATACAATTAATGAATACAAAGATTTACAAACTATGATTGATTATGGTGTAGATGTCATCATTACTGATTGGCCAGCACGTGCCTTTGAGCTCCTTTCTTAATGGAAGGGGCTTTTTTATTTTCGAAATTTCATTGTTTAAAATAAATGAAAACCCTCAATACTAATACAATAACGCTTGTATTAATGAGGGGCTGAAAAAAGATGGATCAAACTATGAATCCAAAACTTAAAAAATATAAACGTCTTTTCTTCACCGCAATGTTTTCTTGCGTCCTTTTCTTCGTTTTTTCTTTTTTTGTTATTATTATAGTTGCAAAAATTATGGGACCTCCTCCTGTTGCGGTCCCGCAAACAAGCGTCTTTTACGCAAATGATGACACTGTTATAGGACAAAGTAATGAAATGCAAAAACGTTACAATGTATCTCTTAATGAAATTTCACCTTATGTAAAAGAGGCGACACTATCTATTGAAGATCAACGATTCTACAAACATCATGGCTTTGATATGAAACGTATTGCTGGTGCCATTGTTGCCGATTTAAAAGCGATGGCAAAAGTCCAAGGTGCTAGTACGATTACACAACAGTATGCTCGTAACCTTTACTTAGATCATGATAAAACGTGGAAACGTAAACTATTAGAAGCAATGTACACAATTCGCCTTGAGGTGAATTATAATAAAAATCATATTTTAGAAGGATATTTAAATACAATTTATTACGGACATGGCGCTTATGGCATCGAAGCTGCATCCCGTCTATATTTCGATAAAACGGCAAAAGAGTTAACATTAGCAGAAGCTAGTATGCTCGCAGGTATCCCGAAAGGGCCAAGTGTCTATTCGCCCTTTTTGAAAGAGGATCGTGCGAAAGGACGACAAGCTCTCATATTAGATGAAATGGTAGAACAAGGATATATTACGAAGCAACAAGCAGCCTTAGCGAAGAAAGAGCCACTAACTTTTGCCTCATTAGATACGAAAAAAGTAGCAGAGGTCGCACCATATTTCCAAGATGCTGTACAAGCTTCGCTCCTTCGTGATGTTGGATTAGACGAACAAGCTTTACAATGGGGTGGCTTGCGAATTTATACAACGCTAGACCCTAAACTACAAGCTGTAGCAGAACAAGCTGTAAAAGATCACATACCTGACACAACAAACATACAAACTGCTCTCGTCTCTATGAATCCAAAGACAGGTGAAGTGGCTGCTCTTGTTGGTGGAACTGATTATACTACAAGTCAATTTAACAGGGCTACACAAGCCATTCGTCAGCCTGGTTCTACATTTAAGCCATTTCTATATTATGCGGCATTAGAACGAGGATTCACGCCTGCTACGCGCTTAAAAAGCGAATATACTGTATTCACCTTAGGTGACGGCGTTTCAAAGTATAAACCGAAGAACTATAAAGATTATTATGCAGATGATTTCGTAACGATGGCACAAGCTCTCGCAGTCTCTGATAACATTTATGCTGTGAAAACGAATTTGTTTTTAGGCGATGACGCGCTTGCAAAAACAGCGAAACAATTTGGAATTAAAAGTGCATTAAAAGATGTTCCTTCTCTAGCTCTTGGTACATCACCAGTAAAACCAATTGAAATGGTTAACGCTTATAGCATGTTCGCAAATGGTGGAAAAGAAGTAAAACCTACTTTCATTCGCCGCATTATGGATCATGAAGGAAATATATTATACGATGCTCATTTAGAGAGTAAACAAGTTCTCGACAAGAGCAAAGCGTTTGTAATGGAAGAAATGATGACTGGTATGTTTAATAAGAAACTAAGCAGCTATGCTGCTGTAACTGGTCAATCGATGTTATCCAAACTATCAAGAACATATGCCGGCAAATCTGGTTCTACTGAAACGGATAGTTGGATGATTGGATTTACTCCGCAAATCGTAACTGGTGTGTGGGTCGGATATGATCAACCTAAATCTATTTCAAACGTAGCAGAACAAGGATATGCGAAGAAAATATGGACTGATACGATGGAGAAAGGGTTAGATGGACAACCAAAAAAAGAATTTAAACAACCAAGTGACGTCGTAGCGGTTAATATCAATCCAGAGAACGGTAAAATTGCTACAAAAAATTGTCCTATTTCTGTGAAAATGTATTTCGCTAAAGGTACCGAACCGACTGAATATTGTATGGATCACGTCGATGATAAAGAAGAATTTGAAAAAACGACTGAAGAAAAGAAAAAAACAAGTTGGTGGAAAAAATATCTTCCTTGGTAAAAAAATAGCTGACGGGCATCCGTCAGCTATTTTTTATTCACTTAATAATGCACGGCGCAATTCTTCACTAGATTCGTTCCAAATCGCTTCATTATGTTCTTTCAAGAACGTACCAAGTACTTTTTTAGATGATTCATCCATATGTTCAACCATAATGTGACGCTTCAATGATTTATCCATTTTATTTACGTGCTCTGGAAGTGATTTATATCCGCGGCGAATTTCACGGTCTACTGTCATTTCACAAGCTGTTACACCTGCGTAATACGCACCTGTCGCAGTTCTTTCAATCGTTACCCAAACAAGCCAAAATGGTTTTCCGTTTGGAACTTCATCTTTATTTGTTAAAAACTTAATACCTTTTTCTACTGTACTACGCGCGTGCATCGCACCAATATCAACGAATGCAGTTTTCTCTAGTACATCAACAAATACAGGTGAAATGTTTTCTAAGCTTAATGCCCCAACACCAAATCCACCATGTCCATCTGTTGAATCATTTTTCACGATATTAAAACCGATTTTTTTCTTTTTCTCTGTCATATGTAAAATCCTCCTCACTTAAAAATTATAAAAGGCCAAAAATAGGCGCAATGATGCTATCTAAAAATACAAATACATGTGGAATAACTACCTGGAAAATAGGTTGAATTGTGTAATTACTAAGCGGTGTAATAACGAGAATTAATAACGCAATTGCCCCGTATTTTTCATACTGTGTCATTTTCGCGCGAATATTTGCTGGCGCTAAATCTTCCACTACACGATACCCATCAAGTGGCGGGATCGGTAATAAGTTAAATACAAGTAAAACGATATTCAGCATAATAAAAATCTGGAAAAATTGAGCTAACGTATCTGCTACTGCAGATGGAATTGAGTATAATACACCAAATTTTAATAAGCTATACCAAATAATTAAACCAATTGCGCTTAAAATTAAATTACTAATCGGCCCCGCAATTGAAACTAATACACCTGCAAGACGCGGTCTTTTAAAGTTATATGGGTTAACAGGAACCGGTCTTGCCCAACCGAATCCAAGAATTAATACTGCAATCAAACCTATAGGATCTAAGTGTGCCATCGGTGATAAAGTCAAACGACCTTGTCTCTTTGCTGTATCGTCTCCAAATTTATATGCTACATATGCATGTGCAAATTCATGAACTGATAATGCGATAATAATGGCCATTGCTACCAAAGGAATTTGGTGCAACGGGTATCTAAATAACTGATCCATGCTTCATCTCCTCTTCCATATGTCAAAAAAAGAAATTATTTGTTTTTTCGATTGTTCTTCCCTATAATCCGCTATAATAAGAGTGTAACTTACATAAAAGGAGCGATTGTACATGCCATACGTAACAGTGAAAATGCTAGAAGGACGCACAGAAGAACAAAAGAAAGCTCTTGCTGAGAAAGTAACAGCAGCAGTAAGCGAAACAACTGGTGCTCCTGAAGAAAACATCGTTGTTTTCATCGAAGAAATGTCTAAAAACCATTATGCAGTTGGCGGAAAACGCTTAAGCGACAAATAATTTCAAGTTTTTTCATAAGAAGCAGCCATTAGCTGCTTCTTATTTCTTTCCTTCTAACAACTCAATAATTCTCTCTTTATATTTTCCTTTTCTTCCATCTTCATAGATTAAATCATGCGGATAGAATAGCTTTTGATCCGTTCTTTTCTTACCTGTAATCGCCTCAACAATATCCGACTCACGTGAAAGCTCTCTAAGCTCTCCGTTTGGCATAAGAAGTAGGATTGGTAGACGCTCTTCTTCTTCTCCTGCACGATAAAAGTCATACGGTAAGTCTGATGTTGAATCGACTACTAAATAATACTCCGGATCAAGTCCAATCTTTTTAAATAAACTACTTAATTCCATCCAATTATCTAAACCGTGTTTATCTGTAAACTCTACATATTTAAATAGATTTCGATTCATAAAACGGCGGCATAAATCGCTTAAAATTGGATCTTCTTCTTCCTGCCATACTTGGAAGTAGTAATACATAACGTTCTCGTCTAACTTTAAATAATCCTCTACTGTTACTTCTTCTTCAAATAAAGAATAGAAATGAACAGGATGATTTTTAAATGTATAATACTTCTCGTGCAGTGATTTCGCACGGTGTAAAATCTTCGTTAAAATAACTTCTGCACTTCGCGTTACCGGGTGGAAATATACTTGCCAATACATTTGATAACGACTCATAATGTAATGCTCAACAGCATGCATACCACTATTTTTAATGACTACTTGATTCCCATACGGACGCATTACACGCAGTATACGTTCCATATCGAAGTTTCCGTACTTTACGCCTGTAAAATAAGCATCTCTTAATAAATAATCCATACGATCCGCATCAATTTGACTCGAAATCATACTAATCGCTAATTTATTAGTAGACGTTTTTGCAATTACATCTGCTACCTTTTGTGGAAACTCCTTATCAACACGACTTAATACATCATTAATCTCCGTATCGCCTACGATAATCTTTTGCGTAAATTTCTCATGATCTAATGAAAATACTTTTTCAAACGAGTGAGAAAATGGGCCGTGGCCGACATCATGAAGTAATGCCGCACATAAACATAACAATCTATCTTCAGCATTCCAATTTGGTCTGCCATCAAACACATCATCAATCATACGACGAATAATTTCGTATACACCTAACGAATGAGTAAAGCGACTATGCTCTGCACCGTGAAATGTAAAAAATGTCGTTCCAAGCTGCTTAATACGGCGCAAGCGTTGAAATTCTTTCGTTCCGAATAAATCCCAAATAACACGATCACGCACGTGCACATATTTATGTACTGGGTCTTTAAACACTTTTGTTTCGCTGAGTTTGTCGTTTAAATATACCACTTTCCGACATCCCCCTTTCTTTACTACATTCTTACTTTATATTATAAACGAAATGAGAAACAGAAAGAAATGAAAGACTGTATTAATTCCCTTTATAAAAAGAAAAAATCACCTTTACCGAAGTAAAAGTGATTTCCTTTATACATTATTTACCTAAAACGAATTCAGCAACTTCGTCTAAGATCATATCTTTCCCTAGTGGGAAGTAACCTTTGTTTAAGTCTTCATTTTTAATTGTAAATACGTGGTTATTTTTAACAGCGTTCATGTTTTTCCAAATTGATTCTTCTTGGAATTCTTTTAAGCGCTGAGAACCGTCACCAGTTGTAAATACGAATAAGTAATCTGGGTTGTAATCGATTAAAGCTTCTTTTTGTACTTGTACTAACGGTTTATCAGTTGGTGTACCTTTAACTGC
The DNA here is from genome assembly GCF_038006085.1 of Bacillus sp. FSL K6-0073. Taxonomy (NCBI): domain Bacteria; kingdom Bacillati; phylum Bacillota; class Bacilli; order Caryophanales; family Bacillaceae; genus Bacillus; species Bacillus sp. FSL K6-0073. Next base: position 5,328,275 of record NZ_JBBOUN010000001.1, read on the forward strand.
CGGTAGTTTTAAATCATTAAAGATTACGCTACCGTAACCGTAGTCACCGTATACGCGGAAAGCATTTGGATATGCAGCCATTTTCATAAATGTTGCTTCACCAGTTTTAGCGACGATTTTGTCATGTAATTTGCTTGCTTTTTCATCATACTTTTTGAACCATTCTTTTGTTTCTTTTTCTTTACCGAGGATTTGACCTACTTCTTCGAATTTTGGACGCCATTGATCTAACGGAGTGTTTAACATAACTGTTGGTGCAATTTTAGATAATTGGTCATAAATCTTTTCTTGACGATTATTTACAAGAATTAAATCTGGTTTTGCAGCAGCTACTGCTTCGATGTTAATTTTATCGCCCCAAGCAGAACCAACGGGTTTAACGTCTTTTAGTTTCTTTTCAATATGTGCATCAATTTTTTCTTGAGATGTATTAGCAGTAATAACCGGTTTCATACCGAAAATTAGTAATTCTTCTGTTGAACCACTAAGGTCAGCAATTTTCTTTGGGTTTGCAGGAATTTTAATTTCCCCTTTTGCATGTTTTACAGTGCGCTCTTCAGTCTTTGCATCTGCTTTCTTTTCTTCTTCTTTGTTAGAACAAGCTGCAAATAGTACAGAAGTCACAACTAGTACCATTGCTAATAGTGCCATTTTAAAATTCTTCATGTTCCCACTCCTTCTAGCTGTATTTATCTTATAAGTTACAATGAACTATAAGAAACAAAGATAACAATTAATTAATATATATTTATTAACTGTTGTTAATAACCCATTCTAACGGGCGTTCAACTTCCCATTCATATATAAGAAGCTCAACGTCCATTAGAAGCCCCCTCTTTACGAGGGGGTTCTACTTATGCTTTTTTACGCAATTGATTACTAATCATCGCTAAATCATATGTTAAACAAATTGGCTTACAGTTTACTGGACATGGAACGATTTGAGCTTCAATCTCAAATACGTTACGAAGTGTTTCACTTGTCATAACTTCATCTGGTGTTCCTTGTTTCATTAACTTACCTGCTTTTAATGCAATCATATGATCAGAGAAACGAGAAGCGTGGTTTAAGTCATGGATAACCATAACAATCGTTCTACCTTCTTCTTCATTTAACTTTTTCAATAAGTTTAATACTTCTAATTGATGAGCCATATCTAAGTACGTTGTTGGTTCATCCAATACAAGTAATTCTGTTCCTTGTGCAAGAGCCATTGCGATCCAAACACGTTGACGTTGGCCACCTGATAGCGCTTCTGCTGGACGATTCGCAAATTCTTTCATTCCTGTCACTTCAAGTGCCCAGTTAATGTAGCGATAATCCTCTTCTTTCAACGTGCCAAACCCTTTTTGATGAGGGAATCTTCCATATGACACAAGCTCAAATACAGTAAGACCCGTTGGCACTTCTGCAGTTTGTGGTAAAATCGCCATTTTCTTTGCAATTTCTTTCGTTGGCTGTTTCTCAATTGCTTTTCCGTCAAGATAAACAGTACCTTGCTTTGCCTTCAAAATACGAGACGCCGTTTTTAATAATGTGGACTTCCCACAACCATTTGGTCCAATAATTGTTGTAATTTTCCCTTCCGGAATTTCAACTGTTAACCCGTCAATAATTAAACCTTCATTATAGCCAACAGATACCGCATCCACCGCTAAAGTTGCCATACGAAAAGCCTCCCTTTATTTTGTCCTCATAAGTAAATAAATGAAATATGGTGCACCAATTACAGAAATAACAAGACCGACTGGTATTTCTGAAGTTGTTAATACACTTCTTGAAATTACGTCTGCAAATAAAAGTAAAAACGTTCCTATTAGCGCAGCTGTGGGCAACATAATTTGATGTTTACCACCAACAAGGCGCCTTGCTAAATGCGGGGCCATTAAACCGATAAAGCCAATTCCGCCTGCAACAGCAACAGATGCACCTGCTAAACAAACTGCAATAAATAATAATTTACGTCTTTCTTTTTCTACGTTTACACCAAGGCCAACTGCTGTAGAATCGCCTAGGTTCATTACATTTAATATGTGTGCTTTACTTATAGCAAGCGGTAAGAAAATAACCATCCATGGAAGTACACTTAATACGAATTTCCAATCTGTACCCCATAGACTTCCCGCCAGCCAAATCGTAGCAAAACGAAAATCGTTAGATGTCATCTTCATAGAGAAAATTAAACTAACAGCTCCAAATCCAGCTGCAACGGCAATACCGACAAGTATTAATCGAGTCGATGAAACGCCGTCTTTCCATGCTAGTAAATAAATAATTACCGCTGCTAATATCGCTCCAACTAGTGCGAAGAATGGAAGAATGAATACAGATAAAAATGTACCAGTCCCTACTTTCCCGAAGAAGAAGTAGACGAATATAACAACTGTTAATCCCGCTCCAGCATTAATACCTATAATACCTGGATCAGCAAGCGGATTTCGTGATAAACCTTGCAAAATCGCACCTGACATAGCTAAAGCAGATCCGACTAGTATAGCAATTACCATACGCGGCATACGGAATTCAAATAAAATAACAGACTGATCTTCAGCCCCTAGTCCAACCAATGACTTTAATACGTCCATTGGCGGGATTTTAAAAGTTCCTGTATTTAAACTAATAAGAAATATAGAAACGATTAGTCCTACTAAAATCGTTAATATAGAAATGTTCTTTTTTGTTAAGACACTCGTCCTCACATCTTTCCTCTCCCTTCATTACGTGCTAAGTAGAGGAAGAATGGAACCCCAATTAGCGCTGTAATTGCTCCAATTGGCGTTTCAAATGGCGGGTTAATAACGCGAGATAACATATCTGCACATTCAATTAACAGCCCACCTAAGACCGCAGAACATGGAATAACCCATCTATAGTCCGAGCCTACAAGAAAACGAGTCATATGCGGAATTACAAGACCAACAAATCCAACTGATCCTGCCATGGAAACTGCGGAACCCGTTAAAACAAGAACAAGTACTGTTCCGATAAATTTAATCAATGTCGTATTTTGACCAAGTCCAATTGCAATTTCTTCACCGAAGCTCAAAATTGTAATATATCTCGACATCATAATTGCGATAAAAAGACAAACAAGGCCAATTGGCACTAACATATTAATACTTTGCCATTTCACTCCAGCAACTCCGCCTGCATTCCACATGCTTACCTCTTGGGCAAGATTGAAATACAATGCGATTCCAGATGAAATTGCCCCTAATAAAGCACTAATAGCTGCACCTGCTAAAGCTAATTTCACAGGTGTTAATCCACCTGGTGAAGAAGACCCAATTCCATATACAATGCTTGCACCAAACGCAGCTCCAATAAAAGATGCGATAACAAACATTAAATAAGGTGAATTAGGAAAAAATGCATACATAATTGCAATTCCAAATACAGCCCCATCTGTAATCCCCATTAACGATGGTGAAGCAAGTGGATTTCGCGTCATACCTTGCATAATTGCTCCTGATACCGCTAAAAAGGCACCTGCAACTACGCCCCCTATTGCTCTAGGCATGCGAAGCTCTTGAATTACATTATGATGTGTAATAGATCCATCAAACTGAAATACAGCTTGCCATACAGTCTTTAAACTAATATCTGCAGCCCCAAAAGAAATAGAAACTGCCATGCTTAAAGCTAACAAAACTGTACCCGCTACTAAAATAATAGAAGCGATAAGCGGTCTGCTCTTAATCTCTTTAACATTCTCTTCTTGCTGTTCTATACTGCTTGCGCTCGCTTCCATCCCTCAACCATCCTAACTAACAACATATATTTATTGAAATGAAATTTATTCTCAAATAGTAATAAAAAAATTAGGTGAATTGTTATTTTCCTGATAATGATTATCAGAATCAGACACTTCTATTCTACCTATCGCTTTAAAAGACTGTCAACCATTATTTTGAAATATAAATTTATATAAATTGGAATTTCAATACAAAAGTTATATCTATCCTTTAGAAAACGTTCGTCCACACAAGAGTACTTTCGCAGAATAAATCATTCCTCTTATGGGCATAAAAAAGAAGAGTAATCTTTTCACTCTTCTTTTTCTTACTTATTTAACTTTGCTTCAATTTTTGCGATTAACTCATCTTCTGTTGGAGCCGCAACTGGACGGTTATTTACAAATGCGAATGATTTTTTACGACCAGGACCACAGTAAGACTGACATCCAACTTCAATCGTTGCACATGAATCTACTTTTTTTAACTTCGGAACTAACGTTTTAACGTTCGTTGCCTGACAGTCATCGCACACGCGAAACTCGTTTCCCATTATATAACACTTCCTCTATTTTAAACTTTTCTCAAGTACATTTAAAAATAAACACTAAATGGTATTTTACCGCTCTTTGAAGCTCGTTGCAAGTTTCCCTACAAAGCCTATTCTCTACATAATGCTACATATTTATATGCTCTTCTACAGAAGCGCTCACCATTCATGGGAAAATTTTTACCTTTCATCGAAATCTACCATATTTTTAAAAGCTTTGTATAAAAGTTTATTTTTTTGCCCATTATAAAAATAGGAAGTTCATAAAAAGAAAGGGAGTTGAATCTATGAAAGTAAGACAAGATGCTTGGACAGATGAGGATGATTTATTACTTGCTGAAACGGTACTTCGTCATGTTAGAGAAGGAAGTACGCAATTAAATGCATTTGAGGAAGTAGGGGATCAGTTAAATCGTACATCTGCTGCTTGTGGTTTCCGCTGGAATGCTGTTGTTCGCTATAGCTACGAACAAGCTCTTCAACTAGCAAAAAAACATCGTAAAGATAAAATGCGTGCTGCAAGCGGTGAACAAGCAAAAAAACGTTTACTTTATACACCACCAGCTTCAGATTCGATAACTGATTATGAAGAATTAGTACAAGAAGAATCAATCGTACAATATAAAGAAGCTATTCCATATCAAGAATCTACTGCTCCTGCTGCAAGAAGCTCTATGACAATGCAAGATGTTATTTATTTTTTACAAACAGTCGGATCTTCAAATATAAAAGTGACAGCTCTTGAAAACGAGAATACGAGATTGAAACAAGAAATTAAAGCACAAATCCTTCGGAATGAGGAACTAGAAAAGAAACTAGAAAAATTGGAAAAGCAATCTCATACTGTACAAGAAGATTACGAAACACTTATGAACATTATGAACCGAGCTCGTAAATTGGCAGTCATGGATGACGAAGAACGTTCTCAAACATCTTTCCGAATGGACCGAAACGGTAATTTAGAAAAAATTGCAGAATAAAAAGGATGCATGTAATGCATCCTTTTTATTATTTCACCTATAAGCTCCCCCTTTATATGTGAGAAAACTCCATTCTTCATTTTTTGCTATAATAGAGATTGTCATTTTAAAGATAAGGGGTTAGTTATATGAGCAATTCCCGTTCCATTTTATCTCAGCCAGAGTGGCGCATTGTAGATCAATCTAGTTTGGGACCAACATTCCATGCACTTCAGTCATTCGCAATGGATGACACATTATGCACAAGCATTGGAAATGGCAAGTCAGCCGCAACAATGCGTTCTTGGGTTCATCACAATACAATTGTCCTTGGCATTCAAGATTCACGCCTTCCGCATTTAGAAGAAGGTATTTCTTTTTTAAAACAAAACAACTTCAATGTTATTGTCCGTAATTCTGGCGGGCTTGCGGTCGTGCTTGATGAAGGTGTTTTAAACGTATCACTTTTATTCCAAGAAACAGAAAAAGGTATCGATATTGATCTTGGATACGATACAATGTGGCATTTGATTAAGGAGATGTTAAAGGATTACGACGTTACTATCGAGGCAAAAGAAATTGTCGGCTCTTACTGTCCTGGTAGTTATGACTTAAGTATTCGCGATCAAAAATTCGCTGGTATTTCACAACGTCGTATTCGCGGCGGTGTCGCTGTCCAAATCTATCTCTGCGCTACCGGAAGTGGCTCTGAGCGTGCCGCACTCGTTCGTGATTTTTACAGCCTAGCAATTCAAGGGGAAGAAACACGCTTTACGTACCCTGAAATTGTACCAAGTACGATGGCCTCACTCTCAGAATTACTTGGCGAAACCATTACAGTACAAGATTTAATGATGCGTCTTTTAAAAACATTGCAGCAATTCGCTCCAAAGTTAACACCATCTCAATTAACAATAGATGAGATTCCTTTATATGAGACGAATTTACAACGTATTATTGATCGTAATAATAAAGCACTTGGTTTAGAAAAATAAAGACCGTCGCTATAATAGCGACGGTCTTTATTTCAATTCATTATAGAATTAAAGTGCTTGAGCTGCTGTAATTAAAGCTAACTTGTACACTTCTTCTTCGTTACATCCACGAGATAGGTCATTTACAGGCATGTTTAAGCCTTGTAAGATTGGCCCTACTGCTTCGAAGTTACCTAAACGTTGAGCGATTTTGTAGCCGATATTACCAGCTTCTAAGCTTGGGAATACGAATACGTTAGCATCACCTTTAATTGTAGAACCTGGAGCTTTTTTCTCAGCTACAGATGGTACGAATGCAGCATCGAATTGGAATTCTCCATCTAAAGTTAACTCAGGAGCCATTTCTTTTGCAATGCGAGTTGCTTCTACAACTTTTTCTGTTTCTGGAGATTTCGCAGAACCTTTTGTAGAGAAGCTTAACATAGCAACGCGTGGATCAATGCCGAATAACTCAGCAGTTTTCGCACTTTCGATACCGATTTCAGCTAAATCTTGACTGTTTGGTGCAATGTTAATTGCGCAATCAGCGAATACATATTTCTCTTCTTCACGTACCATGATGAATACGCCAGAAGTTTTTGTAACGCCTGGTTTTGTTTTAATAATTTGAAGTGCTGGACGAACTGTATCAGCTGTAGAGTGAGCTGCACCACTTACTAGACCGTGTGCTTTGCCCATGTATACAAGCATTGTACCGAAGTAGTTTTCGTCTTTAAGGATTTTGCGAGCGTCTTCTTCAGTTGCTTTACCTTTACGGCGTTCAACGAAAGATGCTACCATTGCATCCATTTCTTCGTATGTAGCTGGGTCGTAAATATCAACGCCTGCTAATGTTAAATTCATGCTAGCAGCTTTTGCGCTAATTTCTTCTCTATTACCAACTAAGATTGGTTTTACTAACTCTTCTTTTGCTAAACGCTCTGCAGCGCCTAAAATTCTTTCATCAGTTCCTTCAGGAAGTACGATAGAAATGCCTTTTCCTTGAACTTTTTCTTTTACTGTTGTAAATAAGTTGCTCACGAATAAACCCTCCTACATATGTTAAAAAAACTCTATCTTTAAGAATACTGCTTTTCTTCTATATTTTAAACTTATAGCTCCCAAAAAATAGATAAAATAAAAATGATTATATTTTCATAAAATTCAGCCGTTAAATTCACCTTGCTTAAACACTTAAATGTGACAATTTTATGCGCCAAGGTTTTATATAGATGATTTTAAAACTATATATGCTATAGTTAACGTGTAAAACTATCATTAACTGAGGTGAATAGAATGAGTGAAGCAACAACAACGTTAGATGGCTGGTATTGTTTACATGATTTACGTTCTATTGATTGGGCTGCATGGAAAACATTATCTAGCGACGAACGCGGACAAGCAGTGTCTGAATTTTTAAATGTCGTTGAAAAATGGAACGAAGTAGCTACTGCGAAAAAAGGTAGTCACGCAATGTATACAGTTGTTGGCCAAAAAGCTGATATTATGCTTATGATTTTACGTCCAACAATGGAAGAGTTAAATGAAATTGAGACAGAATTGAATAAAACAACTTTAGCTGAATATATGGTTCCTGCATATTCTTACGTATCTGTTGTTGAATTAAGCAACTATCTTCCAGCTGATGAGGATCCATACCAAAACCCGCAAATTTTAGCTCGCTTATATCCTGAATTGCCGAAAGCAAATCATATTTGCTTCTATCCAATGGATAAGCGTCGCCAAGGTGATGACAACTGGTACATGCTTCCTATGGAAGAGCGTAAAAAAATGATGTACAGTCATAGTAAAATTGGACGTCAATACGCAGGTAAAGTACGCCAAGTGATTTCAGGATCTGTTGGATTCGACGATTTCGAATGGGGCGTAACATTATTCGCTGACGATGTTCTTCAATTTAAAAAACTTATATATGAAATGCGCTTCGATGAAGTAAGTGCTCGTTATGGTGAATTTGGAACATTCTTCGTTGGAAACAGTTTACCAGACGAAAAAGTAGAGAAATTTTTACACATATAAATGGTGAAAAGGAACGAAATTCGTTCCTTTTTTTATTCTTCTCTATATTTATCCTCAAAAATCCCCTTTTTTCTGCACTTTTGAAGAAAAACCGACATTTTTTCAAATTTATTGTAAAATTGTAACCTTTTTATATGTAAAGATATGCTAAAATGATACGAGCTATATGCTAAATAACGATGCGAAGGTGATAATCTATATGAAAAAAATTTTGTCTATTTTACTATTGTTTGTATTGTCAATTTCTTCCTTAGGAGTAACAACATCCCATGCGGAAGAAAAAATACATATTGAGGCAGCCGCTGCACTTTTATTTGATGCAGATACAGGAAAAATACTTCACGAGCAAAATCCAGATGAATTGCTAGCTATTGCTAGTATGTCGAAATTAATTGTTGTTTACGCTGTTTTAGAAGCAATTAAAGAAGGAAAAATCACATGGGATACGAAAGTAAATATTTCTGATTACGCTTATGAAGTCTCTCGTAATAATGAATTCTCTAATGTACCGTTCGAAAAAGGACGTCAATATACTGTAAAAGAATTATATCATTCTATTGTTATATTCTCTGCAAATGGATCTAGTATCGCTTTAGCAGAACTTCTTGCAGGAAGTGAGAAAAACTTCTTAAATCTTGCAAATGAACATGCTAAAAAGCTAGGATTAAAGAAATATAAATTTGTAAACGCTACGGGCTTAAATAACGCTGACTTAAAAGGAAAACATCCTGAGGGTACTGATCCAAATGCAGAAAACTCTATGTCAGCTCGTGATATGGGTATGCTTTCAAAAGCAATGATTACAAAGTATCCAGAAATGCTAGAGGATACAAAACAAAGATTTAGAAACTTCCCAGACAATCACCCAAAACCAATTCGTATGGAAAACTGGAATTGGATGTTACCAGGAGCTGCTTTCGCTTATGAAGGTACTGATGGTTTAAAAACTGGAAGTTCTGATACAGCTGGATACGGATTTACTATTACTGCTAAACGTGGTGATGTACGTCTTATCTCGGTTATTATTAAAACAAAATCAATGGATGAACGTTTCACAGAATCTCGTGAATTAATCGAATATGGATTTAATAACTTTGAAAAACAAAAACTAAAAGTTAATAAGAACAATACAATCTCTGTAGTAAAAGGGAAAGAAGACCAAGTAACTGTTGCACCCGAAAAAGAAATAACAGTAATTGCGAAAAAAGGTAGCAAAGAACCTTATAAAATTGGGACTGAATTAGATAAATCTCTTGCTGAAGATGGACATTTAGTTGCTCCTATTAAGAAAGATGCCAAAGTAGGCTCAATTACTTTAGAATCAACTGATAAATATGGTTTCTTAGACGGTAGTAAAAGTATGAAAGTTACTGCAAAAACGACAGAGGAAGTTGAAAAAGCAAATTGGTTTGTGTTAACAATGCGCTCTATTGGTGATTTCTTCTCAAACTTATGGTCTAAAGTTTTTTAATAAAAAAGCTGGCTCACGCTAGCTTTTTTTATTTTCCGCTCTCAATGTAAAACTTCGTTTGGTTGTCATATCTGAGCCCTTTTCCTCATACGTATGAACTAGTAATTGTTACACACTTCATCTAGAGATAAACCTCTTTCCAAAAGGTATTCCAAAAAGAGAGGTGACACATAATGGGAGTTATTGCTTATAACGAAGAAGATGTAAAGTTGTTAGCTAGACTGATGCGTGCTGAAGCCGAAGGAGAAGGACAACAAGGAATGTTAATGGTCGGAAACGTTGGGGTAAATCGTGTCCGCGGAAATTGTTTAGACTTTAAAAGCATTCGTAATTTACGTCAAATGGTTTATCAAAACCCCGGCGGTTTTGAAGCAACGCAAAAAGGATACTTTTATCAACGGGCACGTGAACAAGATATTGCCCTAGCGAGACGGACCATTCAAGGGCAACGTTTTTGGCCTGCCAACTTTGCCTTATGGTTCTTTAGACCTGAAGGGGCATGTCCACCGACTTGGTATAACCAACAAAACTCTGGTCGCTTTAAAAAGCACTGCTTCTTCCAGCCATCTGCTGGAGACTGCCCTAGCGTATATTAAGGAATAAAAATGAGGAGGGATTTTTGAATGGCACAGCAACAAAATCCGTACTATGGAACAGGTTTTTATCAACCATCTGGAACTTATGTACAACCGCAACAAATGACTCAACAACAGCAGCAAGCGATGCAACAACAAACAGCTCAAGCTGCGCAAGCTCAATATGCAATTTCTCAAGGCATGTTACCTCTAGAGCAATCCTATATTGAAAATATCCTTCGTTTAAACAAAGGTAAGCAAGCTACGGTTGTAATGACTTATGAACGTGGCAGTTCCCTTGGTACACAATCTTATACAGGTATTATTGAAGCAGCTGGCCGTGACCATATTGTTATTAGTGAACCGCAATCAGGAAAACGCTATTTACTACTAATGATCTACTTAGATTACGTAGAGTTTCCAGAAGAAATTACGTATTTACCTAGTCAACAAGCAACTTATACTCCAAGACCATAAAAAAAGCTGGCAAATGCCAGCTTTTGTTTTTTTATAATCCTTTTACAACTGCAGTCCCTACTAGAATCCACGCCACAATAAACGCTACACCACCAAGAGGTGTAATTGGACCAAAGAACTTAATGCCTGTCGTACTTAATGCATACAAACTACCTGAGAACATAATAATTCCAGCTACCATTAGCCAACCAGCAGTAGTTAAAAGTGATGATTGAACCTTATCCATCAATAAAGCAACTACGAATAGTCCACCTGCATGAAACATTTGATATGTAACGCCTGTTTTCCAAACTTCTAACATTTTTGCAGAAATTTTATTTTCTAAACCGTGTGCTCCAAAGGCCCCTAACGCAACAGATAGCCCCGCTGCAATACAACCTAGTAAAAAGAAAATTTTCATCTTAATTCCCCTTTTTTACCTTTATCATAAGCAATTTTTGCATATAAGCCAAACGATTTATCTTCTAAAAATCAAATAAAGAATTACCGTTTGCATCACTTTCTTTTATATATACTGGCTCCCCAGAAACAGGTGCAATTGGTTGCATAGTTGTTACTGGTTGTGATCCAATTACTTGCGATTGAATTTTCGGTTCTCTATATGTAGATGTTTCAACTTGTTCATCTAATAATAAGTCACATAAAGCACGCACAACTAATAAATGTTCTTTTGACTTTTGTCCTTCACTACTTTTTGCCTTCACAATTTCATTCGCCATTTTATTTAAAATCTTGTCGCTAGATATTTGCATTCCTTATCACCTCGTACTTTGTAATTCTTTCTCGAATTGTCCCAATTTTTCTACTGAACCAAATACTATTATCATATCACGTTCTTTCAATTTTTCCTGCCCTGTTGGATTATGTATAATATTCCCATTTCTTGAAATCGCTAATATTGTTACATCAAACTGATTCCTTACATTACTCTCTAGTAACGATTTACCAACTAATATTGAATCTTTTCCAACTAGAATTTCTTCAATGACAAATGACTGTTCTACTCCATACAACACTGTATCAATATAATGAACGGTTAATGGATTTGCAATACCTTTTGCGATATGAATACCCGCCATACTAGATGGGTTAATAACCTTATTTGCACCAGCACGCCTTAATTTCTCTTCAGTTTCTGGCTTTTCAGATCTCGCCACAATTTTAATCGTATCGTTTAACCCTCTTGCTGTTAATGTAATAAATACATTTTCGGCATCATTTGCAACAATAGCAACTAAACCAGCTGCTTTTAAAATTCCGGCATTATGTAATACTTGATCTTCCGTTGCATCTCCATGTACAAATAAAAGCTTTTCCTGCTCCAATATACTTTCATCTTTATCAACAACGACAAATGGAATATTCTTTTCTTGCAATTCATGTACAACTTGAAGCCCCACTCTACCGCAACCACATACTATAATATGATTTTTCAACTGCGCTATTTGTTTATCCATCTTCTTCCTCCGTACTGCATGAAATAAATTCCCTTCAATAATCATAGCTGCCACTACCCCAATTGCATACGTAACAATACCTACGCCAACAGGAATAATAAGAAGCGCAAATACTTTCCCCGCTTGCGTTACAGGAACGGCATCTCCGTATCCAACAGTCAATACAGTAATCATTGTCATCCAAAATGCTTGAAACAAACTAATCTCTTCAATCGTCATAAATCCTATCGTTCCTAGAATTACAACAAAAGTCATACATATAACTGCTATCCATAATTGCTTACGTGCATTCATACCGTGTTTCAACTCTTTTCTCTATCTACAATCTTTGCCAGTGGAAATAAAATACGTATATACTAGATACGGAATCTATGAAAGAGGTTGATATAATGAAGACATTTCTTTCCGCCTTACAATGGGCACTATTTATTTTAGCTGGAAGCCTTATTGTACCAATTAGTGTCGCAACTAGTTATGGTCTTAATGGCGCTGAAGCCATCGCATTCGTACAAAGAACATTATTTGTTCTAGGTTTTGCTGGTCTCTTGCAAGCTATATTTGGGCATAAACTTCCTATTCAAGAAGGTCCTGCTGGCCTTTGGTGGGGAATTTTCTCCCTTTACGCAAGTTTAGGCGTCGTACTATTTGGATCAAATAATGAGACACTTAAAGTTCTTCAATATGCTTTCTTATTAAGCGGTATTATTTGTATTATTCTTAGCGTTTTTGGACTTATTGATAAACTCGTTCGCTATTTTACACCGACAGTCATTGGAACGTATTTATTTCTTCTTGTCGCGCAGCTTAGTGGCTCCTTCTTAAAGGGAATGTTTGGCCTTGATGGAAAACATACAGAAGTACAATCTAACGTATTTATTCTTTCACTCATTGTTATTTTACTATCCTTTTTCATCATGAAGCTACCTATTATTGGACAATATTCCGTTCTTTTCAGTATCGTATGCGGCTGGATATTATTCGCATGCTTCGGATTATCTAATCCAATAACACCAGTGACAGACATAATCCGTTTTCCATCCTTATTTGTTTTCGGAATGCCTCGTGTTGAATGGAACATGGTAATTACGGTCATTTTCGTTACACTCTTACTTCTAACAAATATGTTAGCAAGTATTCGTGTTGTACAAAAGGTTGTCTCTAAATATGAAGAAAACGCTGCATCAGATCGTTTTAAACAAGCTGGCATTATAACAGGAATCAACCAATTGCTAGGCGGCCTATTTTCAGCTATTGGGCCTGTCGCTATTTCTGGATCAGCAGGTTTTATTGCAACGACTAATATTTATAAACGTCTCCCGTTTATATTAGGGTCAAGCTTTATTATTGTCGTTAGTATATTTCCAAAGATTACTTCATTCTTTGCAGCAATCCCTGTTGCAGTTGGTTATGCCGCTATTTATCCTGTATTCGCAAGCATGATTGGCCTCGCCTTTCGAGAATACGAAACTGTCCAGGATAAAGAACGATTATTTAAAGTAGCCGGTCTTTCAATCTTTACAGGAGTCGGAGTTATGTTTGTTCCAGCAGGAGCATATTCCACACTTCCACCATTTCTAGCATCGTTTTTAAGTAATGGTCTCGTTCTTGGATCTGTAATGGCAATCTTGCTAGAAATACTATTTTCTCGTTCCACAGCAAAACAAATATCTTAAATTGGAAAACTTCCATTATTGCACTCTACCTTTAGAGTTGTTACGATAAAATCAAACTTTAATCATTGGGGTTTTATTCATCCCCAATGATTATTAACCAATATTATGAGCAACACACTCATAATAATTTATCTACTTCTTTTCAAAGAGGTTTGATGTCTTACTATTATTCCTCAATCTCTTCATGAACATGTATTTTGATTTCAATTAAAGAAAGGAATTTTCTATATGACTTATAAAATGATTGTTTTAGATTTAGATGATACTTTATTACGTGATGACCATACTATTTCACCTCGTACGAAAGAAGCATTAATGACTGCACAAGAGCAAGGTGTAAAAGTTGTACTTGCTTCTGGACGTCCAACATTCGGTATGCGCAATGTAGCGAAAGAACTTCGTTTAGAAGAATATGGCAGTTTCATTCTATCTTTTAATGGCGCAAAAATTATTAACTGTAAAACAAACGAAGAAATCTTTAGTAGTACGCTATCTCCTGAAATCGTTCACAACCTATTTGAAATTAGTAAAACTGAAGATGTATGGATTCATACTTATATGGGCGATGATATCGTAACAGAAGAAAATAATCCTTATACTGAAATTGAGGGCGATATTACTGGTATGCCAATTGTTGTAGTAGATGACTTTAAGGCTGCTGTTAAAGAGCCAGTAGTAAAAGTATTAATGAATAAAGAGGCTGAACGCCTTGTTGAAGTTGAAAAGAAACTACAAAAACAACTAGAAGGCCAATTAAGCGTGATGCGTTCGAAACCATTCTTCTTAGAATTTACTGAAGCTGGTGTTACAAAAGGAACGAGCTTAAACAAACTGATTCAAAAGCTTGGCATTAAGCGTGAAGAAGTTATCGCAATGGGCGATAGCTATAACGACCAAGCGATGATTGAATTTGCTGGTCTTGGCGTTGCAATGGGCAATGCACCTGATGATATTAAAGAAATTGCAAACTACGTAACAGATACAAATATGAACGATGGTGTTGCAAAAGTTGTAGAGAAATTCGTTTTAAAAACGGATGTACTTGTTTAATATTTTCATTCACAAAACCTATTTGAAGTCAAATGCTTCAAATAGGTTTTTATTTAAATTCTCATGCTTTTGTGACTATATTTTGAACTTTGCACTATTCTCGTAGTGTAAACTTTCTTTTTGTATATAATGAAACAAAATAGACTATTTTATTTTGAAAAAGAATACAAATTTACTATATACAAGCATACGTTAAAGGAGGCTACTTTATGTTATCTACACCAATCGGACGATTAAGAGCAATTGGACTAGTTGAGGGTATTTCTTTCCTATTACTATTATTTGTAGCAATGCCATTGAAATATTTCGCAGGATTTGCAACAGCTGTTAAAATTACAGGCATGGCTCATGGTGTTCTATTTATTCTATTCATCTTTGCAGTAATTCAAGTAACAATCGTACACCGTAAATCAATTTTATGGGCACTTGGAGCATTTGTTTCATCAGTTATCCCATTTGGCACTTTTGTACTAGATGCAAAATTAAAGAACGAGCAACAATAATAATAAAAAGGTAGTTAACGACTGTTAACTACCTTTTCTATTTATAAATTTGGAATTTCCCAATCAATTTCTCTTTCGCCCATATTAGCTAAAATCGTATTTACTTTAGAATATGGCTTACTACCAAAGAAACCACGTCTTGCCGATAATGGGCTTGGATGTACAGATTCGATAATATGATGATTCGGATTCGTAATTAACTTCTTCTTCGCCTGCGCATGGCGCCCCCACAATATGAAAATAACTGGCTTTTCACGTTCATTCAACAGTTCAATTACACGATCTGTGAAGTGCTCCCATCCTTTTCCCTTATGAGAATTTGCTTCGCCTTGACGAACTGTTAATACGGTATTTAGTAATAATACTCCTTGTTCCGCCCATTTTACTAAATAACCGTTATTCGGGATTTCATAACCATATTCATCTCGAAGTTCTTTATACATATTTAACAATGACGGTGGTGTTTTAACACCAGGTTGTACAGAAAAGCTTAAACCATGCGCTTGATTCGGTCCATGATATGGATCTTGTCCTAAAATAACAACCTTTGTATTTTCATAACTTGTATACTGAAGAGCGTTAAAAATATCTTCTACTTTCGGATAAACAACATACGTGCTGTATTCTTCTGTCAAAAAACTGGATAGAGTAAGATAATACTCTTTCTCGAATTCAGGTGCCAATAGTGGCTCCCAATCATTCTTTAAAATATTTTCCATACTGTCACTTCCTGTCTAATTAATTCACCATATCCTGTCTTGTAAATACTACGAACGAAATAACAAGAGAAACAACTGCCCAAACAGTTAAATTCATCAAAGAAAATCCCATCGATAAACCTTGTAATGCAGGTAATTTTCCTGATAAATAATCCGTTAATGATAGATTCACACTAAAAATATATTTGGCGCCTTCCCAAGATGTTGCGAACGAGCTTAAAATACCGCCTGCAATTAATGCAGCTAGCATAACGCCCATACCAGCTGGTGTATTACGAATTAAAACAGAGACCATAAATGATATAGTTCCGACAACGATAGCAACAAACCAGGCTAGTCCATACGCCATTAAGATGTATTGCCACTGCGGAATAAGATGCACAAAGTTCGTATTTAACGTTTCCTTATCAATAACAAATCCTGTTAAAACAGGTAAATTCCATCCCGAGTACCCAAATACAAGCCCTGATAATATGTAAGCAAACAAGCCTACAAGAAACAGTATGAGCGAAATGAAAAATAACATCGTCACGTATTTACTAAGGAGTATTTTCCAGCGCCGAATTGGCCGCGTAAGTAACATCTTCATCGTCCCATCACTTCGTTCTCCTGAAACGATATCAATGGCTACAATCATTACGAGAAGCGGAATAAATAATGTAATTCCTTGTTCAATAAATGCTCTGACAAAAGTTGGTGCACCCGGTGCCATCGGATTAATATCATGATCTAAATAATATTGTTGTTGCTCAACTCTTACCTTTAACCAATCACGCCATTCTTCTGGCAACCTAGAATTGTTCAACCGGTTCTGAGAATCAACAATTTGCTGTTGCAATGAAACCTTCCAATCGGTTGTACCGAGCCTTTTTTGTGTCGTTTCTATTTCACGATACTGCGCATACACAAAAAGCGGGATCAAGATTGCTAAAATAAGCATGACAACAAAAATACGTTTCTTACGGTAAATTTTTTCTGATTCATTTAAAACTAGATTCGCAAATTCACGCATGCTGCTCACCCCTTGTGAGTTCAATAAATAAATCTTCTAGCGTAAATACAAGCTCCTTAACGCTATGTACATCTATCTCATTTTCTACAAAGTGTTTATTCCAACTACTTATAGATGCAATATCCATGCGGCATAGTAATCGCTCGCCTTCTACACTTACTTCCCTTACTTCTTCGGCTGCTTCTAGCATATCTTTCGCCTTAGAAATTGGTGTAACAATCCATTCTACACGATCACTTGCTGTTTTAATTAATTCTTCAACCTTGGCAACTGTTATCATCTTTCCTTTATGAATAATAGCAACGCGATCGCATATCATTTGCACTTCACTTAGCAAGTGGCTTGAAATAAACACGCTCATATTTTCTTCTTTTACAAGCTTATGTATAAATTCCCTAAGTTCTCTAATCCCTGCTGGATCTAAACCATTCGTTGGCTCATCTAATATGAGCAATTTTGGATTCCCAAGGAGCGCCTGCGCAATTCCAAGGCGTTGTTTCATACCAAGTGAGTACGTTTTTACCTTATCATGAATTCTTTCATCTAAATGAACCATTTCAGCAATTTCAATAATACGTTCATCTGATATATCACCTAACATACGAGCAAATTGCTTTAAATTTTCCCATCCCGTTAAATATGTATACAACTCTGGGTTTTCAACGATACTCCCAATTTGACGCATCGCTTCTCTGAAATTTTCCTTAATCGAATAACCACCGATAAAAATCGTACCTTCTGTCGCCTTAATCAATCCGACTAACATTCGAATGGTAGTCGTCTTTCCAGCACCATTTGGTCCTAAGAACCCGAACACTTCTCCTTGCTTTACATCAAAGGAAATATTCTCTACAAGAGTCTTCTTTCCAATTACCTTCTTCAAATCTCGTACGGAAAGTATCGTCGTCATTTTACCCCTCCTTGTTCTAGTTTTAATTTACTTACAACATTTTGAACTAAACGTTCTGCCATATACGTATAACCTACTTCGTTCGGATGAAAATGATCAGAGTATAATAAATCTTTCCCGCGGTTTTGGAATAAATCAAATGTCGGTGTAATATACACATTTTTATCGTTTAGCGCTAACTTCTCTAAAGATGCATTCCAGTCCACAACAATGTTTGAAGACCCTTTTAAATCTTCTACATCTTCAAAAGGATTGTATAAACCAAGCCAAAAAATCGGACTATCTGTATTTAATTTACGAATTTCTTCTATAATTTTCTTTGCTTCATTTTGAAACGTTTCTGTGTCAGGACGATACGTCTCTAAATCTATTTTCCCAAGCGATTCCCAGCCTGGGAACAAATCATTCCCACCAATCGTTAACACGATTACATCTGCTTGCTTAATTGAATATTGAGCGCCATTACTTTCAATTTGTTTTAATAAATCGGGCATTTTTGCACCACTAACTGCTAAATTTGTTAATGCAATTTTTTGCTTATAATCTTTTTGTAAATCCTCTTTCATTCGCCCAACATAGCCAATTCCTTCTTTATCACCAACGCCACGCGTTAATGAATCACCTAAACTAACGATTTGTAACGTTCCCGTTTTCTTTTTCTCTTTTGCCACTACATCGGTCTTTTTAATTAAATTTGAAGCTTTCGGATTTAATACATCATTTACACCTGAAACAAAGCCATATGCAAATAAACAGAAAGATGCAATTGTAATGAGTAGAATTACTTTTACTACTTTTGATCTCATATCAAAACCCCTTTTAGCCCTCATAGATTGTCCATAATTATACCAAACGAAATTTTGAAAAGCGATTTTCACACCTTCTCAATTATGTCGTTTCTCTATCTACTAACTCTGGTAATAACTCTATATGCTTCACATCTAATTTCTCTTCATTAATCTTTTCATATAATAATTCAAACGCTTTTACTCCAACGTTTTTACTAGAATGCGAAATCGTCGTTATACCCAATATATCTGCCACCTCTTGATCATCACACCCGATAATCGTAATATCCTCTGGAATACGAATTCCTTGTTTTTTTGCTTCTGTAACCATCCCTGCTGCAATATGGTTACAAGATACAAGGAACGCCGTCGGTTTTACTGACATATGAGCCCATTCTCTAATTACATTGCGTCCATCTTCCACTGTAAAACAACCCTCAAATTTCCAGGTCTCTAACGGTGTTACGATACTCTGTTGAAGCGAATCTTCATATGCCTTCTTTCGTCTTTGGCTATTAACACTATTACTTCTTCCAATACAATATCCAATATGTGTATGACCGGCATCTATTAAGCTTTTCATCCCAAGTGAAAATACTTTGTAGTAATCGATATGGACACTTGAAATGCATTTTGAATCTATTTCTTCACACATAACAATCGGGCCGAATTTCGTATATTCTTCAAGCTTCTCCTTACTATTTGCCCGAGAACAAATAATAACCCCATCAAGCTTTTTCATTTTTAACATATTTAAAATTTCTAGTTCTCTTTCTTCGCTATAATTCGTCTGGCAAAGCATCATATTATAATTATTCTTGGCTGTCTCTTTTGATATCCCCTCGATAATAGCGCTATAATATTGATCATTTACGTGTGGCAATAAAACGCCAATTACATTCGTTTTTCCTTTCACTAAATGAATTGCATTCACGTTTTGCGTGTAATTTAATTCTTCTATAATCGCTAGAATTTCTTTTCGTTTCTGTTCATTTACGTACGGATGATTATTTAGTACACGTGAAACAGTTGAAACAGATACTCCAGCAAGTTCAGCAATCTTTCTTATATTTGTCATCTCATTTTCCCCTTCTCACAAAAATTCTCCCTTGACCTGGTAAGCTTTCCACAATATATCCTTTCCTAGCAAATACATTTAGAAAGGATATACAACTATGCTTCGATTCAAATTAGAATATATATTTTTCATTGGCGGTTTACTCATTCTTGCCATCGGTATTAATATGATGACGACAATTACTTCCTTTGGACTTAGCCCTTATGATTCCTTCTTTATTGCACTATATCAAAATTTTGGCATAAGTATTGGTTTTTGGATTTTTATGATTAACTTTGCCTTTACACTTATCGTACTCTTTTGGAATAAAAAACAAATTACAATCGGTACAATTGTAACGATGGTTCTTATTTCTCTTTTTGTTGATTGGATTGGTTCCATTACAACTATTATGGACGCTATCCGCTCTCTTCCAAAATATATAACACTTATTTGCGGAAATCTATTCGTTGGAGCTGGAATTGGTCTTTACGTCTCTACAAACTTTTGTGCAGCGCCTCAAGAAGCTTTCGTTTTAACGGTTGCTGAGAAGAAAAAATGGACGTTTAGAAGAACAGAGATTTCATTAGCCTTTTTATTTTTAACGTTAAGCTTTTTATTAGATGGACCTATCTATTTTGGAACAATCATCTTATCCTTTACAACAGGCTGGATTATCCAAGCATTTATTCAATTTGGTACGCAGATTTTAAATAGAAAAGAGCCTATTAAGCAAGCTGCTTAATAGGCTCTTTCTGTTTTATGGTAAGAGATACTACTTAGCATCCCCTTCAATTCGATAGTTCGCTTTCAAACAATCTATTTCTTCATACCCTTGCAACGTATGTAGAATATAATCATAATCAGCAAGAGACGCACGATGCGTTACAATTACAATTTCAGCCTTTCCTTTCTCTTCAAGCGGCATTTGAATAATTTTCTCAAAGCTAACTCCGCGCTCAGAGAACAATGAAGTAATTTTTGCAAATACACCAATTTCGTCTTTTACATGCAGTCTTAAAAACTTTTTCACGACAATTTCGTCTGGCTCTTTTAATACTTTTTGATATTGTGGGACTACAGCACTATTTCCTGTTACCCCTAATCTAATATTTTGCATTACAGCAACTAAATCCGAAACAACAGCTGTAGCTGTCGGTAAACTTCCTGCGCCTGGTCCATAAAACATCGTTTCCCCAACTGCTTCACCGTACACATACACAGCGTTATATTCATTTTGTACTGCCGCAAGAGGATGTGTATTTGGAAGTAAAGTTGGTTCAACTGTAACCTCCAATTTTTCACCATCTCGTTTTGCAAGACCGATTAATTTAATTGTATAACCTAAGCTCTTACTGTATTCAATATCTTCCTCTGTAATAGAGGTAATCCCTTTTACTTTCACGTCTCCAAGCTCTACATTTGTAGAGAAACCGAGAGTAGCTAAAATTGTCATTTTTCTTGCTGCATCTAAACCTTCTACATCTGATGTTGGATCTGCTTCTGCAAATCCAAGTTGTTGGGCTTCTTTTAACACGTCGTTATATGCTCTCCCTTCGTCTGACATTTTCGTCAAAATAAAATTTGTCGTTCCATTTACAATTCCCATTACTTTCGTAATAAGATCTGAAGAAAGTCCTTCTACGATACTGCGTAAAATTGGAATTCCCCCTGCCACACTCGCCTCATAGAATAAATCAGCCTTATTATCTTTTGCTGTCGCTAATAATTCAGCTCCATGTAATGCCATTAAGTCTTTATTTGCAGTTACAACATGCTTTCCGCTTTTTAAAGCTTGTAAAATATATGATTTTGCATCATCAATGCCACCCATCACTTCAATGACAACATCAATATTTGGATTATCTAAAATTTCAATTGCATCTTGTGTTAATAGAGTAGAAGGTACCTCTACCTCTCTCTCTTTCTCAATGTTTTGCACTAATACTTTCGTTACCTTCACTGGACAACCTACTTGGTGTATGAGTCGTTCTTGATGATCCGTAATAATACGAACCACACCACTGCCAACTGTCCCAAGACCTAATAACCCAACTTGAATTTCTTTCATAGTACTGTCCACCCCTCAAAAATTGTGTTTAGATGAAATTATATGAGTAAAAAATCCGAAAAACAATGTATTTTGAACATTCGGAAAAATAAAGGTTGATCTTTACAAGGAAAACGTTGCCACGTGTTACACAATCTTTCTTTACAATATATAAGGGGTTTCTTGATACACGTAATAATTCAACCAATTAGAAAACAATAAATTACCATGACTTCTCCACCTAACAAGCGGCTTTTCATCTGGATTATTATGTTTAAAATAGTTTTTTGGCACATCAATATTTAATCCCTTGTCACGATCTCGTTCGTATTCTTGTTTTAACGTCTCACAACTATATTCGCTATGTCCAAGGGCAAACACTTGCCTTCCTTCTGGCCCAATAACAAGGTGAACACCTGCTTCTTCAGAGTTTGCTAACAATGTTAAGTCTTTCACTCCTCTAATATCATTCTCTCGTACTTCTGTATGACGAGAATGCGGAGCAAAAAACAATTCATCAAATCCTTGTAACAATTTCACATGTTGCTCGCAAACTTCATGTTCAAATACACCGAACATTTTTTCCTTAAGGGGATACTTTGGAACACCATAATGATAGTACAAGCCAGCCTGTGCTCCCCAGCAAATATGGAGCGTAGATGTTACATTCGTTTTTGAATACTCCATAATATGTTTAAGCTCTTCCCAATAATCTACCTCTTCAAAAGCGAGGGTCTCCACTGGCGCTCCTGTAATAATGAGCCCATCAAACTTTTCATTTTCAATATCACGAAACGTTTTATAAAAGCTTGTTAAATGTTCTTGCGTTACATTACGAGATAGATGTGATTCCATATGAAGCAAATGAACATCTAATTGTAACGGTGTGTTTCCAATTAAGCGAAGTAATTGCGCCTCTGTGTCTTGCTTCGTTGGCATTAAATTTAATATAGCAATTTTCAAAGCGCGTATATCTTGTGTTTCCGCTCGCTCCTTCGTCATTACAAAAATATTTTCTTTTTGTAACACTTTGCGAGCCGGTAAATCTTTATCAATTATGATCGGCATGTGTTTTGCCCCCAACTAGAGCTGCTTCCAAATCTGCAATAATATCAGAAACATCTTCTATACCAACTGATAAACGAATTAAATCAGATGTAACACCAGCTAAACGCTGATCTTCAGCATTTAATTGTCTATGCGTCGTACTAGCAGGATGTATAACGCAAGTTCGTGCATCAGCTACGTGTGTTACGAGAGTTGCTAGTTTTACATTTGCGATAAATTCTTTTGCTGCTTCTAATCCGCCTTTAATACCGAAAGTTAAAACACCACTAGCACCTTTTTTCAAGTACTGTTGTGCCAATGAGTAATTTTCATTACTATCTAAGCCCGGATAATTCACCCATTCAATACGTTCATGATTAGCAAGCCACTTAGCAACCGCGAGAGCATTTTCACTATGACGTTCCACTCGTAAATGCAATGTTTCTAAGCCAATATTGCTAATATATGCATTGAATGGGCTCATACAATTTCCATAATCTCTTAATAGCTGAACACGTGCTTTCACAATATACGCTGCTGCACCAAAGTTTTGAACGTAACTTACACCGTGATAACTTGGATCTGGTTCAACAAGTTCAGGATACTTTCCATTTGTCCAATCAAAGTTTCCACCGTCAATTACAATACCGCCTAAGGAGCTCGCATGCCCATCGATATACTTCGTCGTAGAATGAACAATAATATTTGCCCCATGTTCAAACGCCTGGCATAAATAAGGAGTTGCTAATGTATTATCAACGATAAAAGGTACCTCTAATTCTTTAGCAGCAGCTGAAAATTCTTTAAAATTTAAAACATTCATCGCTGGATTTCCTAACGATTCTGCATAGATAAGTTTCGTCTTGTCATTAGCAAGCGCCGTAATTTCATCTGCCGTTAAATTTGGATTAAAGAACGTAACATCAATGCCCAGTTTACGCAAACTCACTCCAAATAAATTAAACGTTCCCCCGTAAACCGTTGAAGAACAAAGTAAATGATCCCCACTACTACAAATATTTAAAACTGCGAGCATAATAGCTGCTTGCCCAGAAGCCGTTGCAACAGCTCCTACACCGCCTTCTAAATCTGATAACTTCTGCTCAAATGCAGCTAGAGTAGGGTTTCCAATACGTGTATAAATATATCCTTCTGCCTCTAAGTTAAATAGGGCTGCTAAATCATCTGAAGTATCGTATTTATATGTTGTACTTTGATAAAGTGGTAAAACACGTGGTTCACCATTTTTTGGCGTATAGCCACCTTGCACACAAATTGTTCCTTTTCCCCATGATTCTCCCATCTCTCATTCTCCTTTCTTTTATACAAAATAAAAAACTGCCCCTTTCCTGAAAACAAGAAAGGAGCAGTTTGAAAACACGCTCTAAAGGCTCTTTCTTATCTCTCAGGATTACTACCTGCAGGATTTGGCACAATTCCGTTATACGGCTGTTGCCAAGGTTTCATCGGGCCTGTCCCTCCACCTTTTCTTGATAAGACTATGCAATTACCGTTGATTTTATAGCAATAATTTCCTAATGTCAAACAGTTTTTCTGAATGTTCTAAAATAAATGTTAACAGTTTCATATAAAGCAACAAAAGAAATATATTCTAGTCTATTTCAAAAAAGACCTTTAAAAACCGCAAATCAGTCTATAAAATTAAATAAGTAATTTAACCTATAAATTCAAATTCCCCTAAAGTTAGCCTATATGTTGAATAGGCCATCTTCTCAAAAAGATACTATATATATTCAATCCATTTTTCACTAGTATATTTCACTTTTTTACCTACTAAGATTTACATAACGGAGGTATAACATGACAAATAAAAAAGATATGCAGTACATACTTGCTCTATATGGCATTCTTCTAGGATCTATAGTAGGAGCTACAGTCTGGTTATTTTTAGTCACAATAAATATTGGAATCCACTTTATTTGGGGATACTTGCCTGAAGTTCTCTCTTTTCCCTCTTATTACACCCTTTGCGTAACAATAATTGGCGGGATCCTTGTTGGTCTATCACAAAAACATTTCGGTACATACCCACGCCTTATGCCTGAAGTGATGGCTGAATATAAAAAAACTGGTCGAATCGAATATCGCTTTGTCCATCAGGCTACTTTAACAGCGATTATTGTTTTAATTTTCGGAGCTAGTCTTGGTCCAGAAGCCGCACTAGTTGGAATTATAGGCGGACTGTGCACATGGGTAGGGGATCGCTTTAAATTTGCCTTAAAGGGTATGAATGAGCTAACCGAGATTGGAATTGGCGCTACTTTAAGTGTAATTTTTAACGCACCATTATTCGGTTATTTAGCACCAAATGAAAATGAAGGGGAACAAATTGCTGCTTTTTCTAAAGGAAAAAAGGCGATTGTATACTTAGCTACTACTTTCGCAGGTTTTTCTGTTTATTTACTACTGAGTAAACTCGATAATCGTGGATCCTTTATTGTTGATTTCGGGGAAGGTGCACTTTCTTTCAATGACTGGATTGCATTTCTTCCACTTGCTAGTATCGGTGCTATAGTTGGTTTCTTTTATTTCAAGTTAGAATTCACATTAGAGAAGTTAATTCACCCTTTTAGGGAATACAAACTGACACTCGGAATTATCGGTGGTATTTTATTAGGAATTGCGGGAACTTTTCTTCCGTACACATTATTTTCAGGGGAACATCAATTAAAAGAATTAGTTGTTGAATGGAGCCATTTATCTTTTTGGATACTACTTCTTTCAGGGATTTTAAAGTTGTGCATTACTGCCGTTTGTTTGAACACAGGGTGGCGAGGTGGACATATCTTCCCAATTATATTTTCCGGGTCAAGTATCGGATACGCTGTAGCATCTATTCTTCCTATAGATCCAGTAGCATCTGTTGCCATCGTAACGACAGCAATTTCAAGCTATGCGTTACGAAAGCCAATAGCTATAACATTACTATTACTTATGTTTTTCCCGCTTAATTTACTATTTCCCATGCTTGGTGCAGCTGCTATCGGGAATGCCTTTCCGCTCCCAAAACATAACGAAAATAAAAATTAATAAAAATAGGCAGTGGGGATGAAAGCTCCACTGCCTATTTTTTTATTACACATGCTGCTTTAATAACGCTTCTAACTCCTCAAAATTATGCACTTCATATGTCGGTATAATCCCACTATCATTTAATTTCCTTTCTGGATTAAACCAACAAGTATCAATTCCCACTACATATCCACCTTTAATATCAGCGCTTAATGAATCCCCAATAATCAGCCCTGCTTCAGGTGCAAAGTTAGGAATCCGTTCAAAAACATAATCAAAATACTCTTTCATCGGCTTTTGAAAACCTGTATCCTCCGAAACAAAAACATCTTTAAACAATGAATGTAACCCTGCATTACGCAAACGTTTATCTTGCGTCTTAGAAACACCATTTGTCACTATATACAACTCATACTCCCCTTGAATTTGATTTATAAATTCAAACGCACCTTGCATGAGTTGATTTCCTTCTTCTAAGTAGTTACGGTAATTATTTTCCAATAATATTCCGTCTACTTCTTCTCCATACTCTTTAAACAACAGAGAGAATCTTGTATTTACAACTTCATTGCGTGATAGTTGACCTTTTTCAAAAGCATCCCAAAGACCTTTATTTATTTTTTTATAACGA
The DNA here is from genome assembly GCF_038006085.1 of Bacillus sp. FSL K6-0073. Lineage (NCBI taxonomy): Bacteria > Bacillati > Bacillota > Bacilli > Caryophanales > Bacillaceae > Bacillus > Bacillus sp. FSL K6-0073. The sequence continues at coordinate 5,354,985 of NZ_JBBOUN010000001.1, forward strand.
GCCTCTATCTCGTCTGTTAAAGGGATTCCCTTCTCTTCAAAAAGCACCCGTAAAGCCACTTTTTCAGCCTTTTGGAAATCTAGTAATGTATCATCTACATCAAATAACAATGTTTTATATTTTTTCATAAACTCATCACACTCTCTTTTCTACAAAAACAAATTTACATAAATCGTATCATTCCTTCTTGTAAAGATAATAGGAGATATCTCATACTATACATGGGGGTGAAAATATGAAAATCAGCAAAAATGAGGAAGAAATTTATCAATACATGCGAATCCATCAATTCCATACCCTATTTTCATTTCATGTCTTGCCATATGTAGAGCTGCATTCTTTTCAAACGAAAGAGATGATATGTAGCGAAGGAAATGCTCTCCCTTATCTCTATTACTTAATTTCTGGGAAGGCAAAAATATATATGAGTCATAAAAACGGGAAGGTTTCATTAATTAATTTTATTCAAGCACCATCTTTTATCGGGGAATTAGGATTAATAGGAGTAGAAAATATTACTAAGTCCGTTGAAGTACTAGAAGATTGTGTGTGTTTGGCACTTCCTCTTAAAGATTGTCAGCAACTTTTATTACAAGATGCAACGTTTTTACAGCACTTATGTAAATTTATTGGAGAAAAGACAATTACTCGCACTGAAAATTACGCAAAAAACTATAGTTATCCTTTTGAAAATCGATTAGCTGCTTTTATTTTATTAACAGAGCAAAATAATTGTTATATAGAAAAGCATACCGAGGCCTCGGAATATTTAAATGTCAGCTACCGTCATCTTTTATATGTATTAAATCAGTTTTGCCAACAAAATTATTTAAGAAAAGAAGGCCGAACATATTATATACAAGATCGAAATACATTAGAAAAACTTGCTGATGAACTAAAAATATAAAAAAACAGCATTAACATGTAAACGTTAATGCTGTTTTTTCGAGTGACGATTATAATTTTAATTAAAATTCACTTGCTACTTTAGCTGCTTCTTCAAGACCTACAGCGATGATTTCTTCTGCTTTATCTGGAAATTGGTTATGTCCTTCAATAACTACTGTTTCCATGTTTGTTGCGCCGAAGAAGCCCATCATACTTGCTACATATTTAACAGCCATTTCTACCTCAGCTGCTGGACCTTCTGAATATACGCCGCCTCTTGCATTTAATAATGCAATCTTCTTATCTCCGATTAGACCAACTGGACCCTCTGGCGTATATTTGAACGTTTTACCAGCACGGTTTAAATAATCAATATATGTGTGCAATACTGCTGGAATCGTTAAGTTCCATAATGGGAAGCCGAAAACAACTTTATCAGCTTCTAGGAATTGATTTAAATACTTATCAGCAACTGCTACTGCTTTTGCCTCTTCTTCTGTTAAATCAAATCCTTTACCTACCTTGAATGTACCATTAATCATATCTACGCCTACATATGGTAATTCTTCTTTATATAAATCAAGTTCTACTACTGTATCATTTGGGTGTGCTTCTTTATAGTTTGCTAAAAATGCCTCATATAATTTTACACTAACTGCTTGTTCCGCTGGGCGGTTATTTGCTTTAACGAATAAAACTGTTGCCATTATTTATTCCTCCTAGTACTCACTCTTATGTTGTTATATGCTTTCAAAAAAGGTATCCCTTGTAATTGTTGTTTTGTTGCTTACAAACATATTTTATCTTTATATAATGACAATTTCGTCCTCACATAGACGTATTTTTCCATAAAAAAAGTCCACCTTCTAAAGGCGAACTTGGTCTTACGACTTTCGTCTTATACAATTCCATTTTTCACTGCATATAATGCCGCTTGCGTACGATCAGATAAATTCAACTTACTCAAAATACTACTTACATGCGCCTTAACTGTCTTTTCTGTAATAACTAAAACAGATGCAATTTCCTTATTGCTCATCCCTTTTGCTAATAGCTGCAATACTTCATTTTCTCTCGCTGTTAGCACATCCACTTGAATAGAAGGTTCTTCTTCCTTTTCTTCTACAGGTAATGTTTGAGAGAGAAGAGCATTTGCTATATCCGGATGTAATTGAATATTACCTTTATATGCGCTTCGAATAGCCTCAACAAGCTGATCTGGTTCTACATCTTTTAAAATATAACCACTTGCTCCAGCCCTTAATGCAGGTAACACATGCGCCTGATCAGAAAAGCTAGTTAATACAATTACTTTCACATTTGGATACTCTTTTTTAATATATGCCGTCGCCTCAACACCATCCATTTCAGGCATATATAAATCCATTAATATAACATCGGGATTTGTTTCTCCTACTTTCACTAACGCTTCTTTCCCATTATTCGCTTCTCCAACTAACTCTAAATCTTCCTGTGTACTTAAGAAAAATGCTAATCCTTTTAAAACGACTGTATGATCATCAACTAACAATACTTTTATTTTCACAAACTTCCCTCATTTTCACATCATAATGGTACATTTACTTTTACGCTCGTTCGTTTATTACTACTTACAATTTTAATTGTTCCACCAACTAATTCTACTCTTTCACGCATCGTAGTCATACCTAGTGATTTCTTTTCTTTTATATTCTTTTCCACAAAGCCCTTTCCTTGATCAACTATTTCTAATGATACATTTTTCTCATTCACTGTAAAATAAATCGTCGCTTCTTTTACACCTGCATGCTTACTTACATTGTTCAGTGCTTCTTGGCCTATGCGCCACAAAGCTTCTTCTACTACACGAGGTAAATCACGAACACCCGTAACTTGCTCCCTAATTTTCAGTCCCAAATTTTCACCGTACTGCTTTAGAGCTGGCAATAATCCTTTTTCTAATCCCGCCGGACGAAGCTGCCAAATTAATGTCCTCATTTCTTTCAAAGCTCCTTGCGCAAGTTCACGCATCTCATGCAAAGATTGATCTACCTTTTCATTTTTACCTTTTAAAACTGCCTCGGCGCCTTTTGTCATGAAGGTTAATGAAAATAATTTTTGCGAAACAGAATCATGTAAATCTCTTGCTAACCGATTTCTTTCTTCCATTCGTACAAGTTCACGGCGCTGCTCGTTTAACCTCAAATTCTCTATTATTAACGAAACATGGTTCGATAATGCTTGAATTACATCTATTGTATTAGCATCAAACTCTCCATTATTCAAGCTAACACATAAAACACCAAATATATGGTTTTGAATATGTATTGGTGTAGCAATAACAGCTCGATTTAGATGTACATTATGTCCTATTTGATGTTTTATTAGAACTGGTTCATCTTGTTCTAACGCCCTCTTGGCCGCCTCTTTTACATCCTCTTGTAACTCTTCCTGAACGTAAGACGCTCGCAGAGATAATTCTTTTTCCTCCCTAATAAAAAGCGCTACTTGATTCCATTGAAATACTTCACCTACGTGATTTACCACTTTTTCAGGTAGTACATTAAACTTATGAATCGTTTTTAAATCTTGAATGAAACGCTCTAATTTCACATAATAATGTGCTCTTCTCTTTTCATTTTCATATAATTTTGTTCGCTTTAAAGCCGTACCAATTTGGAAGGCAACCGATTGGAGTAATACTAATTCTTCTTCTGAAAAATGTGTTTTACCCGGACTTGCAACATTTAACAACCCAAATTTTTCTCCCCCAGCTTTTAAAGGAACCGTAGCATGATGAAGAATGCCCTCCGTATCTCCCCAATTATATTCAATTGCATTATTAATTCTTTTACATTCAATAATATTAACGGCTCTCTCTAATTTTCCATCTACAAAACCTCGTAAACACCAACATTCACCTTCGCACATCGGGCGTTTATTTTCATATGTAAGTGCCTCTGGTAATTGATAATCAATTAACTTCGTATACTTCCCATTTTCATCCGCAAGAAAAATCCATCCTGTCGTTAAACCTGTTACACTTAGTAATTTCTCTAGGACAGCTTGCAATACATGATATGTATCATTTGATGTATTTAATGTTTCTGCAATTTCCTTTAATATAACTAATTCATTTGTACGATTATCTCGAAACATACTCAGTCTCCTGCATACAAGATTTTAAATAGCTCTTAAAATAAATCATCTACTTTTCACTTTGTACTTATTCGTAACATTGATATAATGGTGAAAACATAGTTTTCATTATATCACTCGAGGGGGCTTTCATAATGACATTAAATAAAGCACTTACTATCGCTGGTTCTGACACAAGTGGCGGTGCTGGTATACAAGCAGATTTAAAAACATTCCAAGAACTGGGCGTATACGGAATGACATCTCTTACAACAATCGTAACGATGGATCCACATAACGGTTGGGCACATAACGTATTTCCAATCCCAGCTTCTACATTAAAACCACAATTAGAAACAACAATTGAAGGTGTTGGCGTAGACGCTTTAAAAACAGGTATGCTTGGATCAGTAGAAATTATTGAAATGGTTGCAGAAACAATCGAAAAGCACAATTTCAAAAATGTAGTAGTTGACCCTGTTATGGTATGTAAAGGTGCTGATGAAGCATTACATCCTGAAACGAATGATTGCTTACGTGACGTTCTTGTTCCAAAGGCATTAGTTGTAACACCAAACTTATTTGAAGCTTACCAATTAAGTGGCGTAAAAATTAATTCTCTTGAAGACATGAAAGAAGCAGCGAAAAAGATCCATGCTTTAGGTGCGAAATACGTCCTAATTAAAGGCGGTAGCAAACTTGGTACGGAAACTGCAATCGACGTCCTATATGATGGAGAGACATTCGACCTTCTAGAATCAGAAAAAATTGATACGACAAATACACACGGCGCAGGTTGCACATATTCTGCTGCAATTACAGCAGAACTTGCAAAAGGAAAACCTGTGAAAGAAGCAGTAAAAACTGCTAAAGAATTCATCACAGCTGCTATTCGTTACTCATTCAAAATTAACGAATACGTAGGTCCAACTCACCATGGTGCATATCGTAAATTTGTTGTATCAAAAGAACTTGTCTAATATATAAATAAAAAACACTCACAAAGTTCATACATTGCCTCTGTGAGTGTTTTTTATAAGCTTTATGTCTTCTGGTCATCTTATCTTTAAGATACAGAGCTGACCTTATTTCTACCATTTCGTTTCGAGTAGTATAACGCATCATCCGCCGCTTGAATAAATTGCTCCGGTGATTCTTCATATTCTGAAACCCCCACCGAAACTGTAATTTTTATTTTCGTTCCATCTAACAATTGAAATGAGTGACTTTCAACAGCTGTACGAATTTGCTCGCCCATACGAATTCCGTAAGCTAATCCCTTATTCGGTATCAAAAGCGCAAACTCCTCTCCACCCTTTCGAAAAGCCAAATCTGGAAATTGTGAAGTTTCTCGTAAAATACATCCTACTTGTTTTAGCACTTCGTCCCCTGCAGGATGCCCGTACGTATCATTTACATACTTAAAGTGGTCAATATCTATAAGTAGTAAACAAAACGAATCATTTTTCATGTTCTTATTACTAATATGACGATTCATCTCTAAATCAAACTGTCTTACGTTTCCTAAACCTGTCAATGCATCTATCGTTGCGTATTGTTTCATCTTTTGAAATAACTCATTGGATTGTAAAACATAATTTGCACTTATGAATGTTATGTAACCTGTAATAATACTAGAAATTAAATATAATCCCACTATGTGGATCTCTTTAATTAACCATATATATAACGCTGGGATTAGAATAGATAAAATATATGTGTGTAACCATACCCACTTTCCCCCTAAAGAAAGCTTCATGCGCGAAATAAAGATACTCCCTATTCCTATCGCAATGATTGTATAAAAAGCCACTTGAGAAGCTAATGAATAATCCATAAACAACAGCCTAGTTACTAAAATCATACCAATTGTTATGGTACTCGCTATCGGTCCTCCAATAATAACAGCTAGAATAACAGCTAAATAGCGTAAATCCAATAGAATGGTACCAACACGAACACTGAAATACATTAATACTATACCTAGTATCCCAGTAAAAATGCCTACTACACATTTCTGCCCAAAAGAGAATCCTTCTTTTAACGGCTTATCCCTTAAAAGCTGGCCTCCAATAAAAATAAAGGAAAGAATAATTGTTGTATTTACAAATAAGTCCCTTAACATAAAATAATCTCCCTACTTTTCCATCTATCCCCTTCCTCACTTTATTGTATACGAAATACCTTTAATTCCCAAAGGTTTTGTTTATTTTTGCTGTTCCACGTGAAACAGCAAAAAAATAAAAAGGGCGAAAACTCGCCCTTTTTCATTAACAACAGCGTGATATTTTTCCACCCTTTGCATTAAATCTTGCTTCTTGTGCCTCAGCAAAAAATTGCTTTTGACATACAACCTCTTCTTCAGGATGATGCTTTTTCATATGCTCCACATATACTTCATAACTTGGTACCCCAACGAGCAAACTAATAAAGCGTTTTCTTTCACCCCATACTTGCCACAACTTTTTAAGCATAGTTCCTCGACTCACTTTCATCTCTCGGAATATATGGTGCCTCTTTTAACGGCATTGGCTTATTTCTTAATACTTGGATCCAAATTCGAAGTGCTGAAATTAACACAGCGATTACAACTATCATAAAAATTCCGCAAAGCGCTGCATCGATATAATCATTGAAAATAATTTGCTTCATTTGAGCAACATTTTTTGCTGGCGCTAACACTTTTCCCTCATCTAATGCTCCCTGAAATACCTTTGCATGCGATAGAAATCCAATTTTAGGATTTTCATGAAATAGCTTTTGATATCCCGCCGTCATCGTTACAATCAGCAACCCGACAGTTGGAATAAGTGTTACCCAAACGTACGCCTTTTTTCCCATTTTGAACAAAATTGTCGTTCCAAGTAATAATGCAATACCTGCTAGCATTTGATTTGCAATACCGAAAAGTGGCCATAATGTATTAATTCCACCGAGCGGATCTATTACCCCTTGGTATAAGAAATATCCCCACCCTAATACACATAATGTTGTAGCGATTACATTTGCTAATGTAGAATCCGTTTTCCCAAATGGCTTATATACATGCCCTAAAATATCTTGAATCATAAATCGGCCGACACGCGTTCCGGCATCAATTGTTGTTAAAATGAATAGAGCTTCAAAGAGAATCGCAAAATGATACCAAAATGCCATCATGGCCGTTCCACCTATTACTTGTGAGAAAATATATGCCATACCTATCGCTAATGTTGGCGCACCACCTGTACGTGATAAAATTGTTTGCTCTCCAACATTTACAGCGAGATCTTTTAGTTCATTTGGTGTAATAGCAAATCCCCATGAGGAAATAACTTGAGCTGCCTGCGAAACATCTGTACCGATAAGTGCTGCGGGACTATTAATTGCAAAATACGTTCCCGGTGTTAATACACAAGCCGCAATCATCGCCATCGCTGCTACAAACGACTCCATTAACATTGCTCCATAACCGATTGGCTGTGCGTGTCCCTCTTGCTCGATCATCTTCGGCGTCGTACCTGATGAAACGAGAGCATGGAATCCAGACACTGCACCACAAGCAATAGTAATAAATAAGAACGGGAATAAGTTTCCAGAAAACACAGGACCAGTTCCATCAATAAATTTCGAAACTGCTGGCATTTGTAAATCTGGTGCTACAATTAAGATACCGATTGCTAACCCTACAATTGTTCCGACTTTTAAAAATGTACTTAAATAATCACGTGGTGCTAAAAGCATCCAAACTGGTAATGCCGATGCGATAAATCCATATACAATAAGCATAATAGCAATTGTTTCACCACTAAATGTGAACATACTTGCAAGTGTTGGATTTTCTGCTACATACTGTCCTCCAACAAGAGATAAAATAAGTAGGATAATACCAATTACTGATCCTTCTCCAACACGACCAGGCCTAATATAGCGCATATAAACTCCCATTAAAATAGCGATAGGAATCGTTGCTGCTATCGTAAACATTCCCCAAGGACTTCCGATTAGTGCCTTTACTACGACTAACGCTAATACTGCTAATAAAATAATCATAATTCCTAAAATACCTATCATTGCAATTAGTCCTGTAACAGGTCCAATCTCATCCTTAATCATTTCTCCTAACGATTTACCATTACGTCTCATCGAAGCAAATAAAATGACAAAATCTTGGACAGCCCCCGCAACAACTACCCCAACAATAATCCAAATGGTTCCTGGTAAATATCCCATTTGTGCTGCTAAAATCGGTCCTACTAAAGGTCCCGCCCCAGCAATCGCTGCAAAGTGATGTCCAAACAATACCCACTTATTTGTTGGAACATAGTCTTTCCCATCGTTTAATGTATGGGCTGGTGTTTGCCGATTATCATCTAAATTAAAAACCTTTCTCGCTATAAATCTACTATAAAAGCGATAAGCAACTGCATATACACATACGGCAGCTACTAAGAGCCATACAGCATTAATGGTTTCACCTTGTGATAAAGCTACTACCCCAAAAGCACCTGCTCCTACTGCTGTAATAATGCCCCAAAGTAAGATCGATTTCAATGTCTTCACATACAATTCCCCCAATACTATTTCTTAGTGGAGATTGTACTAAATTTTCTGAATATTTAACTTGAATCCTCCCTATCATGAAGGATTTTCAGTTTATCATGTTAAAATACTCTCATTACCTACTATAATTCAATGTTATTTCGAAGGCGTTTTACATAATTACGACTGACTGGAATCGGTTGCTCATCATACCTATCTAAATACAAATTATACGTGCCATTATAATAAGGTTTCAGTTCTTTTACATATGACATATTAATTAAATAGCTTTTATGTACACGTAAAAAATCATATGCATTTAGCTTATTTTCTAATTCCTGAAGTGTATATGTTGAAATATACTGATTATTCGTTGTGTAAATTGAAACAGTTTTATTTTCTTTATTTTTACTTACATATACAATATCTTCTGGGAGAATATATCGTATACCCTCTTGACTTTCTATCGGTAGTTTCCGCAAATAACTCTTTGCTTTCTCACCTTGTTCTTTACCTATTTTATATAAAAGAAATTGTAAATCTTCTTCACGAAATGGTCGCAATAAATAATAAAATGCTTGGAAACGAAAAGCTGTAATAGATTCTTCTATGTTTTCACCTACAAAAATAAATTTTGTATAGCAATTTATTTCTCGTAATAAACTTGCATATTCAAAACCAGTACCATCTAGTAATTTGGAACTTAAAAAAACAAAGTCTGGTATATGTTTTTTCATCATAAATAAAGATTCTGTTCCTGTCTTTGCTTCAAAACATTCTACATTTCTCATATTTTCAGTGAAATTTTCAGCTAACTCTCTTCTCTCTTCTGCCTCTTCCATGATCAGTAAAATTTTCATTTCTTCAACCACCTAATTCTTTGTCCATATGTCCTGTTGTATACATTCGCTTTTATAAGAAATAATCCCTTTTTCTTACTATACCATTATTTATCTAAAAAAACAGAAAAAAGGAAACCACTTCGGTTTCCTCTCCCCTTTTATCCCGCACTAACTGCCTATAAAGATCCGAGTAGTGTAGGATAATAAACGGTCAGGGATACGTTTAAATTTTCACTTTATACTAATTCTCGTTGCTTCGTTTCCTGTCCAAGTATTATTACAGCGAATACACCAATTAAAATTGATCCACAGAAAATCGTAAATATTAATGATAGTGAAGCTTCTGAAGCAACTAAATATCCCACTAATAGTGGCCCAAGAATACCACCAATACGACCAAATGCTGCTGCCATTCCTGCACCTGTACCACGAATAACCGTTGGATACTGCTCAGGTGTATAGGCGTATAATGCTCCCCAAGCACCTAAGTTAAAGAAGGATAGTAACATACCTGCCACGATTAATACTGTTAATGAATCCGCAACCCCAAACAAATAAGCACTGCAAGCTGTCCCGATTAAATACGTAACCAAAACAAATTTACGACCGAGACGTTCAATAAACCAAGCAGCTGTGAAATATCCTGGAAGTTGAGCTAATGTCATAATAAGTACGTATTGGAAACTTTTTATTAAACTAAATCCTTTTAGCACCATTACACTCGGTAACCAAAGGAACATTCCATAATAGGAAAAAACAACACAAAACCATAGAATCCATAGCATAATTGTTGCTTTACGATATTCCCCAGACCAAACTGATTTTATATTTTCAATAACAGATGGCCTTTTTTCAACTTTTTGAAACCTTGGGGAATCCGGTAAATTCCATCTTAAATATAAAGCATATAATGCTGGCACTGCACTCAATACCATCGCAACTTCCCAACCATATTTCGGAATAATAAAATACGAAATAAGAGCCGCAATTAGCCATCCACCTGCCCAAAAACTTTCTAATAACACAACAATTTTCCCACGCTCATGCGCTTCAACACTCTCTGATACTAGTGTAGAGGCAACCGGAAGCTCTCCGCCAAGCCCCATACCAATTAAAAAGCGTAAAACGAGAAACATCGCAAGTGTTGTTGTTAATGCAGTTAAACCACTACCGATAGAAAATAATAATAATGTAATAATAAAGACTGATTTTCGCCCTATTTTATCTGATAGTATCCCAAAAATAAGCGCTCCTACTGCCATACCGATTGAGTTAATACTGCCTATCCAGCCCATTTCTTGCGTACTTAATCCCCAATCCTTTTGCAAGGCTACCATTACAAATGAAAGCATTCCAACATCCATTGCATCAAATAGCCATCCAAGCCCAGCTATACCAAGTAGTTTGCGCTTCGAAATTTCTTTTACCTTGCCCACTAGAAGTCCTCCTCACACAGGTGTCTTTACACATCATTTTACATGTGTGAATTGTATAAGTAAAATACTTTTGTGTAAAAAATTCTCCTTCATCATTCCCAAAAAGTAAAACGTCTATCCCGATTGGTGAGAGCTAATAATCAGTGGGGATGCCTCACTGATTAAAGTTTCAATTTATTAAAAATGAACAAATAAAAAAAGCAGCGATATTTCGCTACTTTTTCGAACGCATTACTTCTTTTAAAAATTCCGCTAATACTAACTGACGACGCCAGCGTGTTGGATTACTGCATAATCTATAAAACCACTCTAAATGAATCGCTTGAATCCATTTTGGTGCACGTTTTACCTCTCCAGCCCATACGTCTAAACTTCCACCTACTCCAACAGCCATTTTCGTTTCTAAACGATGCTTATTGTTTTGGATAAAGTTCTCTTGTCTCGGGAAACCAAGTGCAACAAGTAATAAATCTGGTTTTGCTTCTTGAATGCGAGAAATAATATTCTCTTCGTCTTCTTGTTTAAAATAACCATCTTGTATACCGGCGATGGATACAGCTGAATATGTCTTTGTTAAATGATCTGCTGCAGCTTGTACAACATGCGGCTTTGCACCTAATAAGAAAACAGATACCGGCTTACTATCTTCTGATAACTTCGCAAGTAAATTACACATTAAATCAAAACCTGCTACACGTTCTTTTAAAGGTGTACCAAGCATCCCGCTTGCCTTTACAACCCCAATACCATCAGGTGTAATTAAATCTGTATTCAATAATGTTTGATAGAACTTTTCATCCTTTTTTGCGCACATAACAATTTCAGGGTTTGCTGTTACTACCTGAAACGTATGAGTTCGCTCCGCTTCTAGTTGTTCTTTTAAATATTGGACCGTTTCATCCATTGTCATTGTAGAAAAAGGAACGCCTAGAATATCAACTGTTTGTACTGCCATAGTTAACTATCCTCTCTATCATTACAAGTTTTTCGCTATTAATTGCTTATATGTTTCCTTTGTATCTTCATATAGTTTTTGAAGTGAGAAGTTCATAGTAGCATGCTCATAAATATGTTTACCCATTGCTGCTAACTCTCCAGTTTTCCACTTATCATACGCTTCTTCTAAAGCTAATGCTAATGCCTTTCCATCACCTGTTGGCACAATCCATCCGTAAGTTTCATCTACGATTAATGGTTCAATTTCTCCAGCCCTAGTCACAATTGATGGTACGCGTTGATTTGCCGCTTCTAATAAAACTAGTGGGAACCCTTCACTATGGGAAGTTAATAAATTTACATGTGACGACGCAAATAATTGTTTTACATCTTGACGATGTCCTAAAAACTCTACTTTATCGTTAATCCCTTTTTCAGTAGCTAATGACTTTAGATTTTCTTCTAATGGGCCATCGCCAACTAATAATACTTTAATTTTCTCTAATTTTGTTTGTTGTAACGCATCGAATAAAACTTCATGTCCTTTGACAGGATGTAATCGTGCTACTTGGATTGCCGTAAATACATCTTCATCAATATTGAACATTTCTTTTTTATTATAGCCTTCTGCTTTTTCCTTATCGTATTCAATTCCATTATAAATAACATGCATCTTTTCATTTGAAATACCTAATGCTGCCAGGCTTTTTTTCAATCTATTTGTTACAACGAAAAATAAGTCTATATTTTTTAAGGCTTTCAAATTTAATTTCGTAAAAATCCAACCTTTTAAGCCCTGTTTAGTAAAGTCTTGAAATGGATCACTATGAATAGTCGTTACCCATTTTGCCTTTATTCTCTTTTTCATTAAAGAAACATAGAAATTAGCCCTAGGGCCATGTGTATGAACTACATCAAATTTTTCTTTATTAATAAATTCACTTATATTCTTTAAAATGGATAAATCATAGCGCGATTTTTGTGAAAACACATGGACTTTTATCCCTAACTCCCTTGCTTCCTTCGCAACAATTCCATCTTCAAATACTGCTAATTCTACTTCACCAGTTGGAAACTGATCGAGAAGTGAAATAATATGTGTTTTCCCTCCCCCATCTTCTGCTCCTGCATTCATATGCAATATTCTCATATTTTTTCCTCCTTTAAATCCTCGCTACGTTTCCATCTATTTTTATTTTACTGTACTAAAAAATAAAAGCTAACAAAAGTTAGCTTTTATTTTTATCATTCAATTTCTAGGTCTACTATTAGATAAGCTAACACCACTACAAAGTAAATCCCAACTCCTGGTGCTGTTAAAATATGTCCTGCAATATAAGCAATACCTAACGCTAACAATAAGCTTGCTGAAATCATTCCATATTTTATATTAAATATGTCCTTAAATCTCGTAGCAAATGCTAGTAGAATTCTTAGCCCGTAATAAATAAATGGAATCATTAGTAATACAAAGCCAATAATCCCGAAATCATAAAACCAATCATGGAAGTCCATTTCAATTAGTTTTGGATCTGGCTGCTTTTGTTCATTGTATTTAAAGTTACCTGCATAACCCATTCCTAATAACTTTTGTGACATTGGCGCTTCTTTAAAGAACTGCTTATGTCTTTCTTCATATACTTGACGTCCACTGAAAATAAGATTTTCTTGATTTTCTTTCTTTTGCTCTTTCTCAAGCTCTTTCTTAACTTCCTCTTCTATCTTCGCCTTTTCTTCTGGCTTTTCAACTTTATGGTGATTTTCTTCTTTTTCTTTAAGTTCTTGCTCTTTTTTCAGCTTCTCTTTAATTTCTTTTTCTTTTTGACCTTGCTGCGCCACATTTTGCTCTGATAAGTAATTATTGTGAATACCCATATTTTGTGCTAATGGCGTTTGTTTAAACGTTCCAACTACACCAGCTAATAGGACAATAGCAATTACTGCATTAAGCGCAAGGGATTTTTTGTTCGGATTTTTTCTATTAAATAATAATTGTAGTACAATGATTCCGATTGCTGCCGCTAACGTAGCACCAATTGAGCCCATTCCTACTTTTGTACCAACTTGAATTAGCGAATAAATCATTAAAAGTGATGGAATCCAATATAAAATGTGTTTCCAGCTCTTTGTTTTTTGAATAGAATATAGTACCACAATAGGGAAAATAATAGCTAAGATTGAACCTAGTTCATTCCCTGCATAGAACCAACCTCGAGAACCAACCTTCATCCATTCATAACTACCAAAGTCAGTAGATGTTGAAATAGAAATAACCATAATTGCGTTAATGATTAATGTAGAATATACAATACTATTTCGAACCTTATCACTAATATTAACTGTCTTTTTCAATGATTTTAAAGCTAAAATGTATGATCCCAGCATGATATATATATATAATGCTTTCGCAACGAATTTAACCTCTTCACTAAGTACAATAGGATCCTTAACTAGTTTGTTATTAATAAATCCTATCCCTAAAACTCCGGCTAACAATATAAGATAAATTAAAAACTTTCTATTTTCCTTCTCTTTTGCCTGAATTAAAATGTAAATACCACCAACAGCCATAATAAGGAATCTTACTAAAATTCCAACGGTAGCATTTGACTTTAATAAAGTGATGCTAAGAGACGTTAATAAATCTAAAACAGGCTGTAAAATAATAAAAAAGAGCAAAAAATGCTCAAATCTAACCCTAGCTTGATTTGCTAACATTCCAAGACCTCCATACAAAATCTTAACATTATCTTTTAATCATAATTTTTTATCATTCAAACACACCTAGCAATTATAACATAACTCATATTCAAATCGAGAACTATTTTTCCAGCTAAAACTAGCCAGGACAAGTATTAATCAGTAATAGAAATTATCGTCCTTTAGCTATACTCCCCTATTTTTATAAAATCTATCTAACAACCATCCCCTTATTTTTGTCAGTATATAAATATTTTTTTATCATTTTATACAAATATAAATAACCTACCTATAATTGTAATGTTTTACCAAATAAACAACATCAAAAAATGTAAAATTAATCTTTTCATATCTTTTTCAAATTACTTTATGGCTATTTTCCAAACATTTTCAAACGCTTTCTTTATGAATTTTATCCGTTTTTCTACATGTAGCGAAAAGTAATTGTTATTTCCAATACTTTAGTGTATATTTTTTCTCTGGAACATCTTTAAGAGGAAGGGATTAAGGCCATGTTATTAATCGATATATTTACGTTTCTTGGCATTATCGCCGCTGCCATTTCTGGTACATTAGTTGGTTTAAAAAAAGATTTAGATTTATTTGGTGTCCTTTGTTTAGCTGTAGCTACTGCGCTCGGCGGCGGTATTATTCGTGATATCATGATTGGTAACCTGCCCCCTGTCGCATTTGTAAAACCCATTTACTTTTTCGTAAGTGTATTATCAGCATTATTTACTTGTATGTTTTTTGAGCGCATCAATAAACTTCAAGTCGTTATTATGCTTTCTGATGCTGTTGGCTTAGGTGTTTTTACAGCTATTGGTGCAAATGCGGCAATGTCACATCATGTTGACGCCTCATTTCTAGTTGTTTCAATGGGAGTCATTACAGGTATTGGAGGCGGTATTTTGCGTGACATTTGTGCTCAAGATATCCCTTACGTATTCCGAAAAGAGATTTACGCAATCGCTTCTATCTTAGGAGCAATTAGCTTCCTAATCACACACGCTATGGGGGCGCACGTGTTAGCTTTCTATGTTTGTTTATTAGTAACATTCATTATTCGTGTCGTCACTGTAATATATAATGTTCATTTCCCTGTTTTCTTTAAAACACATGCTAAAATTAATAAAGGCCATTAAGAGAATTCTAGATAGAATTCTCTTAATTTATATACTATTCAACGAACTAATATAGAGTAATTATATATAAGCATATATAATTACTCTATATTAGTTTTAAAATTGAAAACGTTTTATATACAGGGGGAAGAATGATGCTTGGGGTTTTCAAAAAAAATATTAATAAAACAAATGCCAGTATAATCGAATTAAGTAAGGACCAACAAATAACTTTTAATGTCCCTACTAATTCTGAATTAAAAATTCAAATGGATATGCTACATATTTCAAAAGAAGATTTACAAGTTGTAAAAGTACTACAGCCTTTTATTTATGCAGAAATTGATTGGATTACTGAAAAATTCTATGCCAACATTACAAAACAACCTAATTTAATTACTATTATTGAACGTTACAGCTCTATTCCAAAACTAAAACAAACTTTAAAAACACATATTAAAGAATTATTCAGCGGCAATATGCATGAAGATTTTATTGAACAGCGTGTTAGGATTGCCAAAAGGCATGTACAAATTGGTTTACATCGAAAATGGTATACTGCTGCTTATCAAGAATTGTTCCGCTCTATCATGAAGATTTTGCAAACAAAAATAACAACAATCGATGATTTTTCCTATTCTATAAATGTTATAAATAAATTATTTACTCTTGAACAAGAACTTGTTCTTGCAGCTTATGAATCTGAATATGAAAGAATACAAAAAGAGCATGAGAAAGAAAAAGAACTAACTGCTATGACAATTACGCATATCGCAACAGAACTAGCTGCTGTATCTGAAAAAACAAGCTCTTCTATTCAAAAACTAACCGCCAAATCTGAAACTATTGTAGAGATTGCTAAAACAGGTACATCATTAGCTACAACATCTGAAGAAAAAGCCAATAAAGGGAAAGAACAATTAAACCAGCAAAACAAACGAATGGGATCTATTCAAATGAATATGGAAACGATTATTACAGATACTCATGAACTCCTTAATATTTCTAACAAAATTAATGAAATCATAGATATTGTTAAATCGATTGCGGAGCAAACCAATTTACTCGCACTAAATGCAGCTATCGAGTCTGCACGTGCTGGAGAATTTGGGAAGGGGTTTTCTGTTGTTGCTGGTGAAATTCGAAAATTATCAGAGCAAACGAAAGAATCTATATTTAACGTTACAAAGCTCGTTGAAAAAACAAATGAACAAATTACCCGTGTCTCGTCTTCCGTGAAACAAATTAGCTCTCTCGTATCGGAAGGAACGGATAGTATGTCAGCAACAGATCGATACTTCCAAGAAATTGTAAAAGATATGTCTAACTCAAAAGAACAGAATAAGAAAATTGAACACGAGCTACAAGCTATTTCACAAGTAATGAAAGGAATTCAAGATGATTCCTCACAAATGGCTCTAACAGCCGATAATTTACAACTAGAACTAAATCGATAAGATAAAGTGAAACTTTAATCAACGGGGGTTTTGTTTATCCCCCGTTGATTATCAGCCCTCACCTAACTTCTTTGCTTTCCCTGATTTTGAGGTGGGTGTCTTGCTGTCTGAAAAATAGCGGGATAAAATTCAAGTCAGGCATATTTTTCATCTACACTGACTACTAAATTTCATCTTCCATCAAAAAAAGAATCCAGAATGGATTCTTTTTATTTTCTGAAAAATATTTTTTGACAATACACATAACTCATATAAACACCAAAGCTCTGCAAAATGAACAATGCCGGCATAATTACATTGTAATATGCCATATCTACTTGAAAGAGCTTTAACAATACGTAGCCACTAATTAAAAATAAAAACAACATATATCCCTCATTTTGTTGTTTCTTAATAAGAAAGTGTAATAGAGCTATAGTCATAAACAATGTTACGGCTATATATATCAGTTTTTCACATTTGAAAAGAATAGAATTTATTCCTTCATCTGAAAACTGATTTATCATCGGCTCTAAAAGTTTAAATCTTTCTCCCTCAATTTCTTTTAACTTTTGATCAATATGCTCTGTTACACTTTGATTTTTCGATATTTTTTCCTCATGTTGCGTTTTTCCAATTAAAACAGATTGAACATACGTCTCATTTGAAATTGTATATTGTGACAATCCTATTGCCTTAATTCCATAATTCACACCAAAATGGGCACTATAAAATAGAATAAGTATCCCTATCATTTTTAGTAACACCTTTTGTTTCGTTGCTGATTGAAATACTTCGATTAATAATACATATACCGTGATAAAAATAGGAAGAAATAATCCCATTGGGAAAATCATATTACTAAATGCAAATAAAATCGCTGAAAACACCCACATATAAGCATGATCTAATCCTTTATATAAAAGTATGTAACAAGCAAAATAAAATAAAAATATTGCAAGTGACTCAGGAGTTAATAGGGAACTCATGAATATATTTGGAATATACAGAGCATAAAAGATAGAAGCAATACGACCGCATTCTTCTCCAAAAACCATTCCCGCAATACGATAAATAAATAATGCTGTTCCTGTGCAAAATAGCACATTAAATAGTTGTAAAGCGAATAATGAATCACCAAATATACGAATAATTACCGATTCATATATAATAAAAGGTAAATGAGTTACAGTCCCTATATTATTACCAATTGCAATCTGCTTTGCAGACTCATACATCACTTTCATATCACCAATTATTGTAGCATCTACAAATAACAGCATACTAAGCCTCACAACTATAGATATACTTATAAGAAAAATAAGAAATTGTTTATCTGTAAAACGATATTGTAGAATTGATGCCACTAACAAAATGAGTATGACAAAAATCGCCAATATGATTGTTACACTTGTTGTACTTCCTCCAAAAAATTGCTTACTTGTCTCAAATGCTGCCCAACAACTATAAACAAAAAATGCGAGCATCGCACCGATTGTAATTTTATTGAAGAAAGATGAAAAATTTGTTTGTATATGATTCATATGTCCATTGCACCTCTATTTCCATTCATAACAAAACGATTCTACCATGAATGGGTACACGGCTGATAGGGAATTTCTATGACAAATACATAGTCATTACTTTTTACTTGCAATGTAAGCGAATCCTCTTTTACACTACATTTTAGATAAAATAAATTTTCTTTCAGTTACATGAATACAAATACAGAAGTTTAAATAATCCTCTTTTGGAATACACTTTACTTCATTAAATATCTAATATGAGTAATCCGCTTACACATATTATTCTGATTGAAAACAGACTATAGGGGCTGAATATATGGAAAAGAAATTCATGCGAGAATCTAAAGCAATTAAGACAACACGTGTTTTTCCTAACGATTTAAATAATCACCAAACACTTTTTGGAGGGAAATTATTAGCAGAAATTGATAGTATTGCTTCAATTGCGGCTGCAAGACATAGTCGTAAACATTGCGTAACAGCATCTATTGATTCAGTCGATTTTTTAACTCCAATTCACCAAGCTGATTCTGTTTGTTATGAAGCATTTGTATGTTATACAGGGAAATCTTCAATGGAAGTTTTCGTAAAAGTAATCGCAGAAAATTTATTAGCAGGCGAGCGTAGAATTGCCGCTACTTGCTTCATTACATTTGTGGCAATAAAAGATGGAAAACCTTCGTCCGTACCACAAGTACTTCCTGAAACTGAGGAAGAACATTGGTTATACACAACCGGTTCAGAACGTGCGGAAAATAGAAAAAAAGGACGTTTAAAAAGCAAAGAAATGGCTGAGGTTTTAACTTTAAATAAACCTTGGAATATTTAATACAATACTCTTCCATATACATGCACAGATTTTTTCTTCCTTGCATGTATTTTTTTATACAAAATATCACCTCTTACCATTTTATTCTCAATCTGTTCTCCTAAATCATGCACCAGCTTTTCCTTTATTTTGTTATACTGTTAATGGTATATTAAATAAAGTTCGTTTAAAAATAACCATAATATGATTAAGTATATAAGGGATGGTGCGGTAATGACTATTGAAGTACCAATTTCAATACCAAAAACGTTAATTATTATTCCAGCGTATAACGAGGAAGAAGCAATTGCAGATACATTAACAAGATTATTAAAACTAAAACAGCATTTTACAGGATTAAGCATTTGTGTTATTAATGATGGATCACACGATAAAACAGCTCAAATCGTACAAGATTTTCCTGTTCACCTTGTGAATTTACCATATAACCTAGGTATTGGCTCAGCTGTACAAACTGGATATAAATACGCATATGAGAACGGATATGATATTGCGATTCAGTTCGATGCTGATGGACAACATAATCCAGATGATTTATATAAAATAATAAAGCCAATCGCTGAAGATGAATGCGATATGGTGCTAGGGTCACGTTTTACAGAAAAAACAGCATATAAAGGTAGTATTTCCAGAAGGATTGGTATTTTTTATTTTACTGCCCTATTGAAAGTACTAACAAAACAAACATTTATGGATCCAACTTCTGGATATCGTGCTATCAATCGAGAAGTAATTAAAATTTTTGCACACAACTATCCAAAAGACTATCCAGAACCAGAAGTTCTTATTCATTTAAAAAAGAAAAAACTTCGCATTAATGAAATATCTGTAAATATGCAAGAGCGACAAGGTGGACAATCTTCTATCACACCTTTTAAATCTGCATATTACATGATTAAAGTAAGTCTTGCTATATTGATGCAAAAAATCGTGAAAGGTTGATAATAAATGCCTATAATTACCTTTTCATTCATCTTTATTTTATTATTATTATTATTAATTATTAATTCCATTCGCCGTGGAACTTTAGAAACGAAATATGCTGTTTTATGGATTTTCGTTTGTATTGCAATGGCTATTTTAAGTTCTACCGATAAAATTATAAACTGGATTGGAAAACTATTAAAAGTAGAATATCCCCCTTCCATTTTATTCTTATTTGGACTATTATTCTGTTTCATCTTAATTTTTGACCTAACAAGAAAAATTTCTAAACAACATCATCAACTTGTAACATTAACGCAAGATTATGCGTTACTAAAGCAAAAATTAAATGCAACTGAGCCAGACAAAGACTAACCTAATATTTCAAAGCTAATATAAAAAACCTCTTAATTTTCGGATAAATTAAGAGGTTTTTTTATTCTCAATATTAATTTATTCGCCTTCATAATCGTTACGATAAATACATCCTACTTACTAATAAGTTAAAATGGCATGAATAAGAAGTTATATACAATAGACATGATAAAGCTGTTTGAAATACGACAATTAATCATAAGAATCTAACTTCCCGACACCTTTTTAATAGAAAGTTGATTTACAAAGTTTATATGCGTTAAACTTATACAGATGTTCTTGTAATCTTCTTCCTTTCAAAAGGCTTGTATATATGATGCAAGACATAAAAAACTTGAGGAGATAAAAATTCTATGATGGAACAAAAGCAACTTGTTTCTGTTGTCATACCTCTGTATAACACGGAAAAATATATTGAAGAAACGATGCAGTCAATACTAGATCAAACATATAAAAACATTGAAATTGTAATTGTAGATGATGGAAGTAAAGATCAATCACCTTCTATTGTGAAAAACCTTGCTGAAAAATACCCAGGGCAAGTAAAATACGTTCATCAAAAAAACCAAGGTGTTTCGGTAGCCCGTAATACAGGTATCGAAAATGCTAGCGGAGAATATATCGCTTTTCTTGATAGTGATGACTTATGGCATCCAACTAAAATTGAGAAGCAAGTCGAAAGTATGCATAAAAACGAAATGGACGCGTGCTATTGTGGTTATATGAATTTCTACGAAGAAACAGGCGAGAAGGTTGAACATACAACAAACTTTATTAAAGGTGATATGGCAAAAGCATTCCTAACACATCAAGTTGTTGCTCAAACAAGTACTTGGATTTTCAAACGATCCATCGTAATGGATCATAACATTCGTTTTACACCAGGATGTAGTTGGGGCGAAGATTTAGAGTTTTTATTTAAACTTATGAGTGTGACAAATGTATGTTATGTCGATGAATACTTAACTTATTATAGAATCTTATCAGAAGGAAATCTTTCTTCTAAGTATAAAGATTATGAATTAAAAACGACAAAAGAGCTAGAAGTATTCAATCGTATGAAAGATTGGGTACATAACAAATCTCAAGATTTCATTACGAAAGACCCTCAGTCACTTATTGAGATTCTTGAGACTTATTTATTCCCTTATACAGTCATCAATAACGCTTGTATATATATTAAGGAAAACTCTCAATTAGATAAATCACAAGTTCAATTAATCAAAAAAGATATTAAGAAATATTGCCGTAAAATCTATTCAAAGAATGGAAAGCGTAGTAAAAAACTATATGCAATGCTTTGGTTTGTACGAATTAAATTTCTGTTTTCTTAAACTGAAAATATAACGATACTCTCTCTTTCTGTGAACAAATCAAATTTACAAATAGGACAAGCTAACCAGGTCCTAAAGAATAGAAAGGTCTTTTCTCATGAAAACAAATAAAATTCTAAAAAACGCATCCTACCTCTTTGTAGGAAACATTACTGTCCGTTTTGTACTGGCTATTGCAACAATTCTCTTTGCACGATATGTTTCTCCAGAGGATTACGGTATGTTTACAACTGCATTAGCTGTTTCAGCTGTTATTTGTTACTTTACAGATGCAGGTTTAACACATACATTTATGCGTGAAGGAACAAGAAGCGATGCTAATATTAGCGTACTAATAAGTAGTTATTTACGTATTCGTTTAATATTAGCTATCGTAATTTCTGTACTTTTCGCTATTTTTGCCCAGTTCTTCTATCCCGACGCTTACTTACGTGCGATGGTATATTGGGTTGTCCTACCAACAATGTTCGGAGCAACCTTACAAGGTGTTGGTATGGCTTACTTCCAAGTAACAGAACGCATGCAATTTACAGCTATTATTTCTGTACTACAAGGTGTAACAGCTGCTGCTGCCCTATTACTAGGGATGTCTTTCCAATGGTCACTTATGATGGTTGCTGCCATGTACGGGGTATCTAGTCTTGTAACAGGTGTTATCGCCTTTATAATGACAATACGTTACACGAAAGTACATAAGGGTTGGGATAAAGGTATTTTAGATCAACTACTTATTTTCACAATCAATGGAATCATCATTATGCTCTTACCACAATTAGGGCCTATTATATTAGAAAAAGTTTCAACATATAAGCAAGTTGGATTCTTTGGTGCTGCATATAAAATACCTGCCGTACTATATCAAATACCTGGAGTAATTGCAGCTGCATTTTATCCAAGGCTTTTTGCTTTTGGTAATGAGCAAAACATTGAAGAACATAGAAAATTATCAAGTTTTGAATTAAAACTTATGTCTTTTTTAGGAATGGGAATTTCTATCCCCTTTATTGCTGATCCAAGTTTCTGGATTGTTAGTTTATTAGGAGAAAAATACGCTCCCGCTGGTGACGCTCTTGCTATTCTAGCGTTTATGGTTATTTTACAATCAATTAACTATCCACTAGCCGATAATTTAACAACGATTGGCCAGCAATGGAAACGTGCAACAACAATGACTATTGGATTAGTTGTTGCCATCATAGGTTATATTGTATTAGGTAGTAAATATGGAATGATGGGGGCAGCTGCCGCAGCCATACTTACCGAAATTACACTATTAATTGGATTTACCCTCTTTATTCGTAAAGGCATGCAATTATTAGTTAAAGGAATTATATTTAATTCCTTGGCCTTTATTATTAGTTACGGTATATACCGAGTTGCATTAATCAACTTACCGCCACTAATTGCTTTAACTCTTACTGGTATACTATACGGTATGATTGGAATTGTAATTGATCCTCAAATACGTGGATTCGTTTTAGCGTTTATAAAACAAAAGCTCATTCGCAAACATGCTTAAAAGCAAAAAGCTTTTCCTATTTAAAAATGGAAAAGCTTTTTGCTTTTTTATATATAGCATTTTTCTTCAGTAAAAAAATGCTATATATTCCAGCTCAAATTGACTTACTTTCTGAAAATGCCTTATACTAAATTATATGTAAACTATGAACTTCAACGCTTGTAAAAATATATATGCTTCAAAAAAAATATATATTTTCTCATGTTAAAACTAAAGAACACACCTTTAAAAATTGGTGTGTTTTTATATGCTACCTAAAAACTAGTTGCTACATGTAACGACTTTCAAAGGAGGATTATCAATTTTTATGAGCATAAAGCCGAATAATAAATTCTTTTCCAAGAAAACAATAATAATTATGCCAATATTATTATTGTGCGCTTTTGCTTTTCATTATTTCTTTTTAACATCTAATCAAGCCTTTTCTGGTACAGGGGATGCGTTACGTCAATTTGGCTTTTTTACGTTTCTTCTACAACATGCCTTTAAAGATGGCAACCTTTTTTGGTCTTTTGATTATGGATTAGGTGGAGATTTATTTGGAGAGTTTAGTTATTATTACAGCACATCACCGTTTTTCTGGATTACACTGTTACTACCTAAACTAAGTCTTGAGCAAGTATATGACGTGAAATTATATATGAGTATTTTAAAAAACTTTTTAGCTATGTTATTCATGTATGGTTCTTTACGTTACCATAATAAAACAGCATTTTCATCTTTTGTTGCTGCTATTATATATGGTGGCTGTATTACTTTCATCCGCCACTCTTTACTATGGGATTTCATGGCTGATGCCATTGTATTTTTACCATTAGTAATATGGGGACTTGATAAATATATTATTGAAAAGAAGCGCGGACTTTTCCTAATCACCGCTACTTTAATGTTAGCATCAAACTTTTATTTTGCTTTTATCACAAGTATTTTCATATTTATTTATGCATTATTCCAATACTTTGCGACACAACAAAATAAAACGATTGTCTCTTTTCTAAATTATTATATTAGAATCGGTTTATTGTACGGATTATCACTCGGTTTAGCTGCCGT
This sequence comes from Bacillus sp. FSL K6-0073, assembly GCF_038006085.1. NCBI lineage: Bacteria > Bacillati > Bacillota > Bacilli > Caryophanales > Bacillaceae > Bacillus > Bacillus sp. FSL K6-0073. The sequence continues at coordinate 5,379,545 of NZ_JBBOUN010000001.1, forward strand.
TTGCTTCCTCCCATCAGTTAATGCCGTATTTAGCGCTGATCGACTATCAAAAAAGTTTGAGATACCATTATTATTTGAAGATAAATTTTATAAAGATTTAATGGAAAATATTTTCTTCATGTATAATGCTGAAAATCATCAATTAGCTTTACCAGCTTTAATTTTATTCTTAATCGTATTTGGAATGTTTATACGTGATAAACTCGTTAAAAGTAAAGTATTCTTTACGTTATTCATGTTCATTCTGTTTATGCTTCCATATACATATTCTGTGTTTAATGGTTTTTCAGCAATGCAATCTAGATGGTTTTATTTATTTGTATTTGTAATTGCCCAAACAATTGCATACATTCTAGATTGGATGATTATTCATAAGAAAGACTACAAATTACCTTATTTAATAAGTTTATTAGTGTCTATTGGATTATTCATTTATGCATTTTATAGAAAGGCAAATATAAATGTAACTGATAAACCTTTACAAGACGTTGATAACATTTTACTCGGAACTGTCGTTCTTTCTGTTATTACAGTATGTTTATGGCGCTATATTTCTAAATCATTCATACAATTTTTAGTTGTATTGAACGTCCTTGTTAGCACCGTTTCTATGAATTATATGTATGCGAATAATATACTTAGCACCGTTTACGGACAGAGCCAGATTTCAACTGAAAAGTTACACGAACCAGGCTATGATAATAAAGAAGAAATTGCTGCAATTCGCTACATACAAGAAAACGATAAAGACTTTTATCGTATTCTTAATCCATATAGCGAATATAACACACCAATGCTACAAGGTTATCATGGCTTAAGTACGTATCAAAGCTTAGTTAATTATTATGTCCATGACTTTATGAAAAATAAATATGGTGTATTCCAAATGTACGATACACCTTCAATGTTTTATCAAGCTGATAGTCGACTACTACTTGAAAATATGCTAGGTGTAAAATATCGCGTATTAAGTGCTGATACAGATTCAAAGAATGTGCCTTATGGATATAAACTATTACAGCAAGTAGGACCGTATAATATTTACAAAAATGACTATGCTTTACCGTTAGGATATGTATATGATTCGGCTATAAGTGAGGAAGAATTTTCTAAATTAAACTTCGCTCAGCGTGATCAATTATTATTACATGCTGTTGTCGTTAATAATACAAAAGAATTTTCATTAAACCATTTTAATAAACAAGACCTTAAATCAAAGGCAGTATCTATTAAAACGGAAAAAGCAAAATTCGAAAACATGGAAAAACAAGAAAATAAACTAATTGTTCATGGCTTTGGAAATATGATTGTACCTATCAATTATCCTGATACACCTGGTGATCTACTGATAGAATTAAAATTAAAAAATGCAGGCACATTCAATGCAACTGTTAATGGAAAAACGATAGGAAAAGGTGACGATGCTGGTGCATACTCTTATCCGTTAGAAAGGTTTGTTTACAATTTGGGCAATGAGCGTCCAGAAAATCTAACTATCTCTATTGATATGGCAGGTGAGTATGAATTAGGTGACTTGCAAGCAAATATTGTAAACTATGAAAGTGTACAAAAAGAAACAAAAAAACTAACTGAAAATAGGCTTGAAAATATTTATTATAAGAACAATTATTTAAAGGGGGATATCAAATCAAATAAAGACGGGCTTTTATATTTATCTGTCCCATATAGTAAAGGCTGGACTATAAAAATTGATGGAAAAGAAACAGAATTTACGAAAGCGAATTCTGCCTTTATCGGTGTTCCCATTACAAAAGGTTCACATGTAATCGAAATGACTTACGTTACACCTTATTTCAAATTAGGTATGACTATATCAATCATCTCACTAATTATTTGTATAGCTTTACTAATTTTCACAAATCCAAATGCACGACGAAAACTCTCTTTTAAAAATCAATAATGAGCACTCAATGAAACATGAAGCTATCTATTTAGATAGCTTCCTATAATAATACATAAATAGTATTTTAATCCACTACAAACAAGGAGTGTCAAAAATGACCCTTTCAATAGTAGTACCATGCTACAATGAAGAAAAGGTGCTTCGTGCCTTTTATTCAGAGACTTCTCTTGAAATTCATAAATTAACTACCGATTATGAATTTGTTTTTGTTAATGATGGTAGTAAAGATGATACTTTAAATATTTTACGTGATTTAGCTAGTTCAGATTCGTCAGTACACTACATATCATTTAGTCGAAACTTCGGAAAAGAAGCTGCAATGTTAGCTGGTTTAAAATATGCTACAGGCGATGCAATTGTTATTATGGATGCTGACTTACAACACCCTCCTACGTTAATAAAAGAACTGTTAGAAGGATATAACGACGGCTACGACCAAGTCATTGCAAAAAGAACAAGAACTGGTGATTCACCCGTTCGCTCTTTCGTCTCTCGTCTTTACTATAAAGTGATGAATAAATTTGTAGATATTGAATTAGTAGACGGTATTGGTGACTTTAGACTTTTAAGTCGAAGAGCAGTAGATTCTTTATTATCTTTAAGTGAATACAACCGATTTTCAAAAGGCTTATTTTCTTGGATCGGTTATAACGAATTAATCATTGAATATGAAAATGTATTACGTTCTGATGGAGAAAGTAAATGGACCTTCTCGAAATTATTAAATTACGGAATTGATGGTGTAATTTCATTTAATAATAAACCGTTACGTCTATCTATATATCTCGGATTACTAACAACCATTTTAGGACTTTTATACGTAATCACTACGTTCGTTCAAATCATCCTTGGTGGTGTGGAAGTTCCTGGTTACTTTACTCTCATTTCCGCTATACTATTTATTGGCGGTATTCAACTCATATTCCTAGGTGTTATTGGTGAATATATCGGTCGTATTTATTATGAAACAAAACGTAGACCGCATTTTATTGTAGCTGAAAAGAAAGTTAGTGAAGTTAAACAAAAGGCATAACCAAAAAGTTACTTCTGTAGGTAGAAGTAACTTTTTTATATACTAACATTTACAAACACTTCTTTTGAAAAAATATACATTTTGAAATGATGGCATTATATGAAAGAATTTAGTATCATGATTCAAGGTACTATTTCAAGTTGGACGGAGGATACTATGAGCTTATTAACAGTTGAAAAATTAGGACATACATTTGGTGATCGTACATTATTTAAAGATGTATCTATGCGATTATTAGCAGGTGAGCACGTTGGATTAGTTGGTGCAAACGGTGTTGGTAAATCAACATTCATGAATATCATTACTGGTCAGCTTATTCATGACCAAGGTCGTGTAGAATGGACACCGGGCACACATTACGGCTACTTAGATCAGCATACTGTTTTAACGCCTGGACGTACAATCCGTGACGTACTAGCGGATGCATTTTTACCGTTATTCGAAAAGGAAAAAGCTTTAAATGAAGTTACAGAAAAAATGGGAACTGCTACACCAGAAGAACTAGAAGAACTTCTTGAACAAATGGCAGAAATACAAGATGCACTTGAAGCAGGTGGTTTCTATTTACTAGATATGAAAATTGAAGAGGCTGCACGTGGTCTTGGAATTGATGCTATTGGTTTAGATCGTGATGTTTCAGCACTAAGTGGTGGACAACGTACAAAGGTATTGCTTGCAAAGCTATTACTTGAACAGCCAGAAGTGTTATTGCTTGATGAACCTACTAACTATTTAGACGTTGAACATATTCATTGGTTAACAAATTATTTGAAAGAATATCCACATGCATTCTTATTAATTTCTCATGATACAGAATTTATGAACAAATGTGTTGATGTTATTTTCCATCTAGAATTCACAAAAATGACACGCTATACAGCGACATATGAAAAATTCCTAGAACTAGCAGAAATCAATAAAAACCAACATATAAACGCTTATGAAAAGCAGCGCGAGTTTATCAAAAAGCAAGAAGACTTCATTGCAAAAAACAAGGCTCGTTATTCAACGACAGGTCGTGCAAAGAGTCGTCAAAAGCAACTTGATCGCATGGAACTTATTGATCGCCCAGAAACAGCAATTAAACCTGAATTCTCATTTAAAGAAAGTCGCGCAAGTAGTCGCTTCGTCTTTGAAGGTGAAAATGTAGAAATCGGATATACACATCCGCTACTACCAAAGCTATCAATGACGATCGAACGTGGTGAAAAAATTGCTATTGTTGGATGTAACGGTGTTGGTAAATCAACGTTACTAAAAACAATCTTAGGTAAAATTAAGCCTTTAAGCGGTAAAACAAGCCTTGGTGACTTCTTAGAGCCTGCATACTTTGAGCAAGAAGTTAAAGCTGACAATATAACACCAATTGATGATGTATGGAATACATTCCCTGGTTTAGACCAGCATCAAATTCGTGCGATGTTAGCAAAATGCGGATTAAAAAATGAACATATTTCTCGCCCATTAAGTCAATTAAGTGGTGGAGAACAAGCAAAAGTTCGTTTATGTAAGCTAATGGGTGAGGAAAGTAACTGGCTACTATTTGATGAGCCGACAAACCATCTTGATGTTACAGCAAAAGCGGAACTTAAGAAGGCTATGAAAGCATATAAAGGAACAATCCTCCTTGTATGTCACGAACCGGACTTCTATGAAGATTGGATTACAAAAGTTTGGGATGTTGAAGAATGGTCTCAAAATAGTAAATAGTCTTTAAGAAAAAACTCCTTGTGTAGACAAGGAGTTTTTTACTTATTTTTATTAAGAATTTTTTATATTGTAGTATCCTATAAGTCGTAATCGAAATTCTTTTAATTCCGGATACGCCTCTAAATTTGCTAACATACCTCTAATTACTGGAATTCTTGGATTAAGCAATCGTATTTCCGCCTCTAAAACATCTAACGTTACTAACAACTCATCATCCTCTAATTGATCAGCTAAACTACGCTTAAATACAATAATTTCTTTTAAAAAATGCTCTTTAACTTGTTCCTTAATAAGCTCTGATTTACAAAGGAATTCTCCAAGCTTTTCTTCATGTAAAATAGGTTCTTCCGAAGATTCTACTAAGCCATCTACTAAATGATCTACTCTTTTTAAAATAAAAGCAGCGACATACGATAAATCAATTTCTGGTGCTTGTAAAATAATTAACTCTAAATAACCACGGCATATGCCTTCTACTATAATTACTAAATCCAATAAATATGGCATAACCTTTTCACCATAAATGGACAATAAACTATTCCGATAAAATGCATGAGACTCTAACTTCATCCGCATCATAAATTCTTCTACTTCTTTATTAAACGGAATTGCATTTTCTCTCGCATGCATAATAATAAATTCTTTATGTTTTTGTATATCATTAAACTGACAATGTAATTGTTTTGCAAATTTTTCACGTGGTAATAAAGACTCTTGTTCAATATCCAGCATTTTCTTTTGGATTTTGTCATAATAATATCGAAGTGTCGCTAATAAAAGCTCATCTTTCGATTTAAAATATAAGTAAAAAGCTCCTTTAGATATACCACTAGCTGTCACAATTTCCTGCACTGATGTCGCATTTACACCCTTAGTAGCAAATAACTTCATAGCCGATTCTATAATTAAACGCTCTTTTTCTTTCATATCTTCTCTCCTAAATTTAATCTCGCATCTTATTATAAATGTATTATACCATCCCTTTTTATTGACGATTGACCGAACGGTCAGTTATATTATGTATTAGACTGACCAGTTGGTCAATATAATACAAAGGGAGCGCAAACATGAACAAAACCATCAATTTCTCGTTAAAAAATAAGTTCGCAGTTTGGCTACTAACCATTATTGTTACTATTGCGGGGATCTACTCTGGACTCAATATGAAGCTGGAAACAATTCCTGATATTACAACACCGATTGTGACAGTAACTACGGTCTATCCTGGTGCTACACCAGAAGAAGTAGCTGATAAAGTTTCAAAGCCGATGGAAGAACAACTACAAAATTTAAGCGGTGTTAACGTTGTGAGTTCATCATCTTTTCAAAACGCATCTTCTATTCAAGTAGAATACGATTTTGACAAAAATATGGAAAAAGCAGAAACAGAAATTAAAGAAGCTCTCACAAATGTAAAACTCCCAGAAGGTGTTAAAGATCCTAAAGTTTCACGAGTAAACTTCAATGCTTTTCCCGTTATTTCGTTAAGCGTAGCAAGCAAGAATGAATCTTTAGCTACTTTAACTGAAAATGTAGAAAAAAATGTTGTACCGGGATTAAAAGGACTTGATGGTGTTGTATCTGTTCAAATTGCTGGTCAACAAGTAGATGAAGTACAGCTCATCTTTAAGAAAGATAAAATGAAAGAACTAGGACTAAGTGAAGATACTGTAAAAAATGTGATTAAAGGATCGGATGTATCTTTACCACTTGGCTTATACACATTTAAAGACACGGAAAAATCAGTTGTTGTAGATGGCAATATTACAACGATTAAAACATTAAAAGAACTTAAAATCCCAGCTATACCTTCCTCACCTAACGGTCAAGGTAGTCAAAATGCTGGCACTGGTGCACAAACGCCACAAATGAATCCAGCCGCTATGAACGGGATTCCAACAGTTACATTAGATGAAATTGCTGACATTAAAGAAGTTGGGAAAGCAGAATCCATTTCTCGAACAAATGGAAAAGAAGCAATTGGAATTCAAATTGTGAAGGCCTCTGATGCAAATACAGTTGATGTTGTAAATGCAGTAAAAGATAAAGTAAAAGAACTTGAGAAAAAGTATAAAGACTTAGAGATTATTTCAACATTCGATCAAGGTGCACCTATTGAAAAATCAGTAGAAACAATGCTGAGCAAAGCAATTTTCGGTGCTATCTTTGCGATCGTTATTATTATGCTGTTCCTACGAAATATTCGAACAACATTAATCTCTGTCGTTTCAATACCACTTTCTTTATTAATTGCTGTTTTAGTCATAAAGCAAATGGATATTACGCTTAACATTATGACACTTGGAGCAATGACCGTTGCTATAGGCCGCGTTGTCGATGACTCAATTGTTGTTATTGAAAATATTTACCGACGTATGTCGTTATCAGAAGAGAAATTGCGCGGAAAAGATTTAATTCGTGAAGCTACGAAAGAAATGTTTATCCCAATTATGTCTTCTACCATCGTAACAATTGCTGTATTTTTACCACTTGGACTAGTAAAAGGTATGATTGGTGAAATGTTCTTACCATTCGCCTTAACTATCGTCTTCGCTTTATTAGCATCATTACTAGTAGCAGTTACAATCGTACCGATGCTAGCTCATTCCTTATTTAAGAAAGAGAGCATGAGGGAAAAAGAAGTACATCATGAAGAAAAACCAAGTAAATTAGCAAATGGGTATAAACGCATACTTGCATGGGCTTTAAATCACAAAATTATTACATCAAGTATCGCTGTCCTTCTATTAGTTGGTAGTCTTGCACTTGTACCAGTTATCGGTGTAAGTTTCTTACCTTCTGAAGAAGAAAAAATGATTATCGCAACATACAACCCTGAACCAGGTCAAACGTTAGAAGACGTTGAAAAAATTGCAACAAAAGCTGAGAAGCACTTCCAAAATAATAAAGACGTCAAAACAATTCAATTCTCATTAGGTGGCGAAAACCCAATGAGTCCTGGTCAATCAAACCAAGCAATGTTCTTCGTGCAATATGATAACGACACGAAAAACTTTGAAAAAGAGAAAGAACAAGTCGTTAAAGATTTACAGAAGATGTCTGGCAAAGGCGAATGGAAAAACCAAGACTTCGGAGCAAGTGGCGGTAGTAACGAAATTAAACTATACGTTTACGGAGATAGCTCAGAAGACATTAAGCCTGTCGTAAAAGATATTCAAAATATCATGAAGAAAAATAAAGACTTAAAAGATATAGATTCTAGTATTGCAAAAACATATGCAGAGTACACTTTAGTCGCAGATCAAGAAAAGCTGAGTAAAATGGGCTTAACGGCTGCTCAAATTGGAATGGGACTTTCTAATCAACATGATCGACCTGTTCTGACAACAATTAAAAAAGACGGTAAAGATGTCAACGTATATGTCGAAGCTGAAAAACAAAATTATGCAACAATCGATGACTTAACAAATCGTAAAATTACAACACCACTTGGTACTGAAGTGGCTGTGAAAGATGTTATGACTGTAAAAGAAGGTGAAACTTCGAATACAGTGAAACACCGCGATGGCCGTGTTTATGCAGAAGTAAGTGCAAAACTAACATCTGATGACGTTTCAAAAGCATCTGCCGCTGTTCAAAAAGAAGTAGATAAAATGGATCTTCCTTCTGGCGTAGATGTTTCTATGGGCGGCGTTACAAAAGATATTGAAGAATCATTTAAGCAACTTGGCTTAGCGATGTTAGCTGCGATTGCCATTGTATACTTCGTTCTTGTCGTTACATTTGGTGGTGCCCTTGCACCATTCGCAATTTTATTCTCGCTACCATTTACAATTATCGGAGCTCTTGTTGCCTTATTAATCTCTGGTGAAACATTAAGTGTATCTGCAATGATTGGGGCGCTTATGTTAATCGGTATCGTTGTAACAAACGCAATCGTGCTTATCGACCGCGTTATTCATAAAGAAAATGAAGGACTATCAACACGTGAAGCTTTATTAGAAGCTGGTGCAACACGCCTTCGTCCAATTTTAATGACTGCAATTGCAACAATTGGTGCTCTTATCCCGCTTGCATTAGGATTTGAAGGTAGTGGCTTAATTTCTAAAGGACTTGGTGTAACGGTAATTGGTGGATTAACAAGTTCAACGTTATTAACACTTCTTATTGTTCCAATCGTTTATGAAGTATTAAGCAAATTTAAAAAGAAAAAAACAAAATAATAAAAAATAACCTCGCTAACTGCGAGGTTATTTTTTATTTCCAAACAAGACTAGAAAATCACCATAGCCTTCTTTCTCTAATTCCTCTTTTGGAATAAATCGAAGGGCTGCAGAATTAATGCAGTAACGAAGTCCATTTGGTCCTGGACCGTCTGGAAATACATGCCCAAGATGTGAATCTCCTTCCTTACTTCTCACTTCTGTACGCGTCATATTATGACTCACATCCATCTTTTCTTTCACACTTGCTGACATAACTGGTTTTGTAAAACTAGGCCATCCACATCCACTATCAAATTTGTCTAGAGAAGTAAATAGCGGCTCACCTGAAACGATGTCTACATAAAGACCTTCCTCTTTATGGTTCCAATACTCATTTCGAAATGGTGGTTCTGTACCATTTTCCTGCGTTACATAAAACTGCATCTCATTGAGTTTTTCTTTTAAATGAGCATTATCCTTTGGCCAATGTTGCTTAATAAAAGCATCTCGTCCTGAGCCTTTACGATATAACTCATAGCGGAATGTGTTTTTCTTATGATATCCTTGGTGATATTCTTCAGCTGGATAAAATGTAGCTGCTGGTAGTATTTTTGTCGCAATTGGTTTTGAAAAGCGCCCACTCTGCTCAAGTTCTTCTTTTGAGACTTCTGCTTTTTTATGTTGTTCTTCATTATGATAAAAAATCACTGTTTCATAAGACTGTCCGCGGTCGTGGAATTGTCCTCCAATATCGGTCGGATCAATTTGTCTCCAATATATATTTAACAATTCCTCATACGACATTTTATTTGCATCAAATGTAATTTGTACCGCTTCATAATGTCCTGTTGTTTCTGAGCACACTTCTTTATACGTTGGGTCCTCTTTATGACCGCCTGTATAACCTGAAATAACCTGTATAATGCCCTCCATCTCTTCAAATGGAGAAACCATACACCAGAAACACCCTCCAGCAAATGTAGCTAACTCTACCTTTTCATTTACAGCCATTACTTCACCCCTATTCTATATTCTCCTTACAGTATGGCATAAGAAACATAATGTTATAAAAGAAAAAGCATCGAACATCGATGCTTTTTCTTTACTTCACTTTATTTTTTCCAACATCCTTCTCCATTTCATCACTTGTCACGTCTAAAACATCTAGTAAGAAAATGAAGATTGGAATACCGATAATCAGTCCCCATACACCTAAGAAGTGCTCTGAGAAAATTAATACCATAAAAGTATAGAAAATCGGTAAATTTGTTTTTTGCGACATAAACTTCGGATTTAATACGTAACTTTCAAGCGCATGAATCACTGTTACGATAACTAAAATATAAACAACGTACATAATACCGCCAATATTGTAAGCAATCATACAAAGTGGGAATAACGAAATGATAACCCCCGCTACTGGAATTAATCCAAGCAAGAAAATCATTAATGCTAAACCTAATAATTGCGGGAATCCTAATATCCATAATGCGATAACTGAAAGAACACAGTTAACAACAGCAATTAAAAATTGTGCTTCGATTACCTTTCCAAATGAACGTGCAAATTTCTTTCCGAAGTACTCAATTTCAGTATAGAAAATTGCAAGCCTGCTTTCTTTAAACTTTGCAGTAAAACCAACAATACGAGATTTTTCTAATAAGAAAAACAAACTCAAAATTAAAGAAAGTAAAACTTGAAGGCCAAATTTACCAACATTCGTAATCGATTTATACAAAATGTCTACGCCTTGTCCTACATATTTAGAAAGCTCCATATGATTGACAGCATTAACTGCATACTTAATTAGTTCACTATCTGGTGGGTTTCTTAAAAATACATTGAATTGGTAAATCAGTTGTGAAATTTGTATCGTCAATACTGGTAAATATTTAAATAGCGTAATAGCAATTCCACCAATTAACATTACATATAGAAATGCTATAATAATTTTTCGATTAATAGGCATGAAATGATCTAATTTGCGGGAAATAAACTTTTGGAATCGATCCATTAAATACGTGAGAATAAACGTAATTAATATTAAATTCAACATACTTTGCAGCCCGTATAACACGAGAGCAAGTATTACTAATACGAGTAACCTCTGAAATCCTTTACTTTGAAACAGGTTTTTTATTTGCATAATCGACGAATACTCTCTCCTGTCCTATAAACTAAAACGTTAATAAGTAGATTTCTCTCTCTTTTCTACTTTTAATTATTCATTCATATTAAGATTTTTATAAACTCATTATATGCCTACCTTAACAGGTATATAGTAGCTTACTTCTTATTTTACAATACAATGACCTAATTCAAAACGTATTCTACATAGTATTAATGAAGATTTAAGGAAACTTATATTTTTTTAAATAGGTCTTACCACTACTGTAACATAAAAAGCAAGCTATCAGTAGAAATCTGTCCTACAAATAGCTTGCTTTTCTTGTTTTTTAAGTAAGTTTTACTATCCAATGAATGGTATGAACATTGGGATGACAACTACTGTTACAACCCCAACTACTGTTACAGCAATACTTGCCATCGCTGCCTCTACCTCACCCATTTCAATTCCTACCGCAACTCCTAATGCATGACCCGCTGTTCCAAGTGCTAAACCTTTTGCAATCGGATGTTTCACTCTAAATGTTTTTAAGAATAATGCTCCTAATGCGTATACGATAACTGCGTTGAAAATAACTGCAAACGATGTAATTGCTGGAATACCACCAATACTTTCTGAAATTGGTAACGCAATTGCTGTTGTTGCTGCTTGTGGTAGCATTGAATTCATTACTGCTGTATCTAAACCGATTGCTTTTGCAACAATGAACACGACAATTACTGAGCAAATAGATCCAACCACGATAGCTGATAAAATTTGCCACCAATATTTTTTCAACTTATCAACTTGTTTATAGAGTGGGATAGCAAATGCAATTGTTGCTGGCTCTAAGAAGAAACTAATCATTTTTCCGCCAGTATTATATTCTTCAAAAGTAAAGTTACCTACCTTTAGAAAGACAATCCCTAATACCATCGCTACGAATAATGGCGTAAATAGGAAGAACCCTTTTGAATGCTTGAATAATAATGTTCCGATTCCGTATGCGATTAATGAAACGACGATTCCGAAATATGGAGTCATTGTGCTTGCCATGTTCATTACCTCCTAACAATATATAAATGCAATGGTTACGCAACCTTTCCGTGCTTGCGTCCTTTATTTACTACTTTCAATTCTTTTGTATCTTCTGTTTCTTTTTCATCTTTTCCTAAAATAAATTGTGCAAATAACCCTGTTACAGCGAGTAAAATAACTGTTGCTACAACAATTACAGTTAAAATTTGTACAAAGTATTGCCCCATTACACCAAGAGAATTAATAACTGAAATACCTGATGGGACGAATAAGAATCCAATAATACCTGTTAAAGCTGTTCCGAGTGATTCAACTTGCTCCAATTTAATAACTTTTAAACATAATAGACTAAATAAAATAACTAACCCGATTACCGATGAAGGCATTGGAATTGGTAAATGTGTTGCAATAATATTAGAAATTAACATAATAGCTGAGAATATGAATGCTTGTGATAAGAAACTATATACTTTTTTCGTACTCATTTTGGCCACCTCTTTCGATTTGGTACCTTTATTGTATAGGATACAAACGCATAAGTAAGCGTTTACATAACAGAACGTCAAATATACAGAATCAGTTACAAATATAAAAGGATGAAATACAAAAGCTGCTTCTTAAATACGAAGCAGCTTCTTGAGTTCTTTTGCATATGTACGGCTAACAGGTACTTTCGATCCTTCTTTCATGATTAAATTATAAGTAGAATTAAACCATGGCTGAATTTCAGTAATATGATTAATATTCGCAATAAAGCTACGGTGTACGCGCATGAAGCTTGCTTGTGGTAACTTCTTCTCTAAAATTACAAGTGTATCATGTGTTACATACGTTTCCCTCGTTGTTTTTACTGTTACTTTCCCATCTACAAGCCCTACATATATAATATCTTCAATATTCACAAGTACGATTGATTCTTCAATTGGTAATGCTAATTTATGCATCTCTGCTGTTACATCTGTCCCCTTTATTTCGTGCTTCGTTTCTATTTGCGCTTGTTTTTGTTTTTTATACTTCTTTAATGTCTGCACAATACGCTCTTCATCAAATGGTTTTAAAATGTAGTCTAACGCATCTACTTCAAATGCTTGCAGCGCATATTGATCATAGGCAGTAGCAAATACAATTGCAGGTGGATTTTTCATCTTCTTTAATATATTCGCGATTTCAAATCCGTTATCATCGGATAATTGAATATCTAAAAACACAATATCTGGTCTACTTTGCATTAGTTCTTCTAATGCGTCTTCCACACAATCAGCCTCACCAATTATCTCAACTTCTTTCGTTCTCTCTAATAAATACTTTAGTTCATCACGTGCTAACATTTCATCGTCAACTACTAGTACTTTTAACAATCTGCTCTTCCTCCCCTACTTTTTTTGGAATAACAAAAGTAATCTCTGTCCCCTCATTTAATTCACTTTCGATATGAAGCATCGTTTCTTTTCCAAATAATCCAATAAGACGTTCATTAATATTATATAAAGCTGTTCCAGTCCCTTTCTTTGACGAAACTACCATCTTTCCTAATTGTTCTAAACGTTCTTCCTCAATTCCCTGTCCATTATCTTTTACTTCAAAATGAACCATACCCTCTTTTTCAAAAACATGCACTTCTACTTCGCATACTGGTTGCTTCTTCGGAAAAGCATGTCGCAATGCATTTTCAACCAATAGTTGAAGAACAAATGGTGGTACTAAAGTTGTCTTTAGCTCATCCTCAATATACATCTTTACCTCATACTTATTTGGGAACCTTGCTTGTTCTAGTGATAAGTATGCCTGTACATGGTTTAATTCTTGTTCTAGTGGAATCAATAACTGACGTGCCCCTTGCAAATTACAACGGAAATATACGCTAAGCTGTAATAATAACTTCCTTGCTTTTTCTACATCTGTTCGGCATAAAGCTGATACTGTATTAATCGCATTAAATAAAAAGTGTGGGTTAATTTGCGCTTGTAATGCTTTTATCTCCGCATCTTGAAGTAATTTACTTTGCAACTCAGCTTCTCCTAACTCTAACTGCGTGGAGAATATTTTTGCTAACCCTTCTGCTAATTCCTCTTCCACACGACTTAACTGGTTAGGATTTTTGAAATAGAGTTTTAATGTCCCTATCGTATTTCCATGCGAAGTTAGTGGAATTACAATCGCCGCTTGCAAAGGGCAGCCTTCATGTTGACAATTAATAACCTCACGTGATTTCGCTTTCATTATTTTCCCTGTGTTTAACACTTCTTTCGACAAACCGGTTATTAAACTATGTGAAGGAATATGGTGATCTGATGCTAATCCAACATGAGCTAATATTTTCTCTGTATCTGTTAAGGATACCGCATCTGTTCCTGTAAAACGGTGAATAATTTGTGCCACATGCTTACATGATTCTTCTGTTAAGCCTTGGCGGAAATACGGTAACGTTTTATCTGCAATACGTAATACTTTATGAGTCTGAAGTGCCTTTGCATTCTCCTCCTGACGCAAAATAGCTTGTATCATAGAAAGTAAAATAAAACTTCCAAAACTATTTACAAGAATCATTGGTATCGCTATTGTTTTCACAACGCTAATTCCATCCTCTATAATTAATAAAATCATAAGCATTTCTAAAGATACGATAAAAACACTTAAAACTGCTGAAAATTTAGGAGTAATTGTACGATTATATTTTTTGAAAATATATCCGATATAACCAGTTATAATCCCAGCTAAAATAGAAGAGATTGCGCAGCTTAGCGCTGTCGTACCACCAAGCATATAACGATGAATACCAGCAATAAATCCGACTCCAACCCCTACAATAGGGCCACCAAGTAAGCCGCTAATACCAACACCCATAATACGCGTATTCGCAATTGTACTTGAAGAAGAAACACCTTGTAACCAGTTTTCATTCATAATCGTATTTCCTGCTATTTCAATCCCAGTGTAATTGCTTACAATTGTAAATACCGAAAAAATACAAATAAGCTTAAGCTTATCTACATAGCCATCCTGTTTATGAAGGAGGCGTCTGAAAGTTTTAATATGAGAGAGTAAAAATCCTAAAATAACTATAAGTCCGACTCGTTCGATCATCATGAGTACTAAATTTAGCATCTTTGATTCATTCCTTTTTATTTAGTTAGTTTTATTATGGGAAAATAATGAAGTCGGCGTCAAGAAGAACGAAATGTTTTTTGAAATATTTTACACATAATAACTTCCTCTTTATTTGACAATACAATAGAAGAGTGCTAAAAATAAAGTAATATAATACAGTCCTTTAACCCAACCCCGTGAGGTTGAGAAGGAAGTCGGAATACAATATACGTATGTTCTTTTTTGGGGATACGTATGCTTTTTTGGCCTTCTCATCATATCAGGTGAGAAGGCCTTTTGTTATTCTTCCATAGCGACTGTAGAAAATAAGGAGGAGTAATAATGAACGTCACTACTGATGTACAACAAGCAACAGAGGAGACGAAAGCGAAAAGATATAAAACATTATTTGGTTCTGCGCTAGGATATGCAGCAGAAGGTTTAGATATGTTGCTATTATCTTTCGTACTTGTCTATATTTTAAAAGAGTTTCACTTAAGTCCTGTTGAAGGTGGAAACTTAACATTAGCTACCACAATAGGGATGTTAATTGGTTCTTATTTATTTGGATTTATTGCTGATTTATTTGGCCGTATTCGTACAATGGCCTTCACAATCTTACTGTTTTCACTAGCAACCGCACTCATTTATTTCGCAACAGACTACTGGCAATTATTAATTCTGCGCTTTTTAGTTGGAATGGGGGTTGGTGGTGAATTCGGAATCGGAATGGCCATTGTAACAGAAACATGGTCTAAAGAAATGCGCGCTAAAGCGACATCTGTTGTTGCACTTGGATGGCAATTTGGTGTACTGGTTGCTTCACTCCTTCCAGCATTTATTGTCCCGCACTTTGGATGGAGAGCCGTTTTCTTATTTGGATTAATTCCAGCTTTACTAGCTGTCTATGTCCGTAAAAGTTTAAGTGAACCGAAAATATGGGAGCAAAAACAACGCTACAAAAAGGAACTATTGCAAAAAGAAGCTGCAGGTAAATTAACAACTACTGAAGCAGAACAACTAAAACATATAAAAAAATTCCCACTTCGAAAGTTATTTGCCAATAAAAAAGTAACAATTACAACAATCGGTCTTATTATTATGTCGTTTATCCAAAACTTCGGATATTACGGAATCTTCACATGGATGCCCACTATTTTAGCAAATAAATATAACTATACATTAGCAAAAGCAAGTGGCTGGATGTTCATTTCTACCATCGGTATGCTAATTGGAATTGCAATCTTTGGTATTCTGGCTGATAAAATTGGTCGCCGTAAAACTTTTGCAATCTATTATATTGGCGGTACAGTATACTGTCTCATTTACTTCTTCTTATTCACAGATTCAACATTATTATTATGGGGAAGTGCATTGCTTGGATTCTTTGCAAATGGAATGATGGGAGGGTTTGGAGCAATTTTAGCTGAAAACTATCCTGCTGAAGCTCGCTCTACCGCTGAAAACTTTATTTTCGGTACAGGACGTGGGTTAGCTGGATTTGGGCCTGTTATTATTGGCTTACTCGCTACAGGTGGCAACCTACTTGGAGCATTGTCCTTAATTTTTATCATCTACCCAATCGGGTTAATTACAATGCTACTATGTGTACCAGAAACAAAGGGAAAAGTATTAGATTAAACGTAAAAGAGGAAGCATCTCATTTAAGATGCTTCCTCTTTTACGTTTTTATTTATTTTGATTTACTAGCCTTCTGAAATAAGAATGCAGTTTTATCTTCTTCTTTTACAATACCTTGTTTTAATGCTAATTCTCCCGCAACTTTAGGCGCTAACCATAGCATCGGGAATAACAAAATTGATACCGGAACTGCCGTCACCACGATAAACGATTGTAGCGCATTAATACTTCCTTCACCCATATATAAAAGAATTGCTGCAACTGCGCCCATAATAAGCGACCAAAAAATTCGCAAACTAATTCTAGGATCTCCGTCTCCAGTCACTGCCATTGAAATGGAATACGCCATTGAATCTCCTGTTGTCACTACAAATAAAATTGTTAATAAAAGAAATGCTGGTCCAATAATATTAGAAAGTGGCAATTGTCCTGTAATTGCAATCATAGCTGCCGGCATACCAGATTCACTTAATGCGTCCGAGATAGACCCAGGATTCATCAACTCATAAAACACGCCTGATCCACCTAATATAGTAAACCAAAACGTTGTAATAATAGGTGCGATAATTCCAATTGCAACGATGATTTCTCGAATCGTTCTCCCTCTTGAAATTCGACTCACTAAAATTGCCATCATTGGTCCGTATCCAATAAACCATCCCCAGAAAAAGATTGTCCAAGATCCTAACCAACTTGTATCACCACGGTATGTGCTCATCGGTATAAACTCATTTACATAAAATCCAAACGAAGAAACAAACGAATCAATAATAAATCCTCCTGGCCCAAATAGTAATATGAATGCCATTAATACAATTGCTAATCTAACATTTAAATTACTTATAATTTGAATCCCTTTATCAATACCTGTTACTGCCGATATGGTAGACACGGCCACCACACAAACAATAATTGCTAATTGAGTAGTAAACACATCAGAAATTCCAAATAATTCTTGTAATCCATAACTTGCTTGTAAACCTAAAAATCCAATTGGGCCAATTGTACCTGCAGCTACTGCAATAATTGCAGCTGCATCAATTATCGTTCCAAGCAGGCTCTTTCTTAATTTTTCCCCAAAAATAGGATATAAAAGCGTTCGAGGTTTTAGCGGCATATCTTTATGATAATGTCCATACATCATAACTACCGCACTAATTGTACCTAAAATCGTCCATGCTAAAAATCCCCAATGCATATAACTTTGTGCTAAAGCAGGCATGACTGCTTCTTTCGTTCCAGCAGATATACCATCATGTATTGGTGGCACCGTCATCAAATGATACATTGGCTCTGCTGCTGCCCAAAAAACGCCACCTCCGGCAAGTAATGTAGACATAATAATAGCAAGCCATTTTGCCGTACTAATCTCAGGTTTTTCTAATCCTCCAAGCTTAACTCTCCCATATTTGGAGAACGCCATACACATCGCAACAATAAATGTACCTAATAATAAAACTTGCCAGAAGGCACCGAAATATTTAATTGAAAAAGCGAAACTTTTATTAATCGCACTCTCTACATAATCCTTGTTCAAAAAAACTGCAATTACAAATAATAAAAGTGAACCACCACTAATAATAAATACAGGCCAATCAGTTTTTCGACTCTTCATCCTCATTTACACTTCCTCCTTCCTCAGCAATCTAAAAAAACAACTTTATTATGTTTTATTGTTTAAAACCAAAACACAATAATTATATATGCATAACATTTTATCGACTTCCCACATACTTATGTTGTCCCTAAAAATATGCCAAATCCCTTATTAAAAAGAAAGAATCTCTTCCTCTTACATAAAAAAGCAAAACAAAAGACCTTATATTTCTATAAGGTCTTCGAAACAGAAATTTGATTATAACATAAGGAACTCCTTGGTTCAAAAAGCCTCTTCCAAAAATAACCGAGAGTAAAGGCTTCCATTTGCTACATAACAGTAATTTAAAAAAATTATATTTCACAGAAAAAACCTATACTAAATATCATTTATGAAAGAAATTTGGCTTCAAAATTTCATTCGGATACGGTTTATGATAAATGTGGGTGGTAGCTGGAGATAATGGTGGAATAAGCCATACCCAATTACCTGTTACAACACGACCACAAGCAGCTTCTTGCTTCTCAAATTGCTGAAATTGTTGTGCAGCAGTATGGTGATCAACAATACTAACTCCTTGTTTTTTAAAGGAGTGTAGTACGGCAATATTCAACTCAATTAGCGCCTTATCTTTCCATAAGGTACCGTTTCTCGATGTATCTAAATCCATCATCTCCGCAACAGCCGGAAGTAAATTATAACGATCATGATCTGCTAAGTTGCGCGCCCCAATTTCTGTTCCCATATACCATCCATTGAACGGAGCGGCTGTATAAGAAATACCGCCAATTTCTAAACGCATATCTGAAATCATTGGAACACCATACCATTTTACTCCAAGTGATGAAATAGGGTATTCTGGGTGTTCAATTGGCACTTCTTTTACTTCTTCTCTCGGAATTTCTTTATATATAGGCGCTTTTCCATCTATAGAAAACACAAGTGGCAATACATCGTAATTCGTACCTTCTCCTTGCCAACCAAGCTCCTGACAAAAGTCCGTAAATGTAGCGGAATGAGAATCACCAATCACTCCCGTTTCTGTTTTATATCCTGCATATCGAATCAATTGGTGATTATAAATTCTTATATTATTTTCTTCACCTTGATATTGCTTAAAAATCGTAATGGTTGGTTTAACTTTTCCGTCGTTCGTTGCATATTTAATATGATGAATTAATGCATTATATACACCCTCTTCATCATTTACTTCGCGCGCATCTAATATGTGCATCTTACTCCAAAATAGTCTTCCAATACATCTATTACTGTTACGCCATGCCATTCGTGAACCATGAACAAGTTCTTCAAATGTATGCTCATATGTCCCTGTCTTCTCTATCTCAATTTGAATTTCTTTTATACGTTCTTCTATCAATTGTTCTTTATGAAGCTCCTTATAACAAATCGTAATAAAATTACTTGCTTCCTCTATTAATTGTTTCGTTTTACTCATAAACAATCTCCTTCTATTTCAACAAAACCCTGCTACTTTACAGTATAAGCAAAAAGGATAGGAGTCACAAATGAAAGTGAGAGTGTTACTTTTATTGTAATATTTTTCAGAAAATTAATGGACTTACTATTGACTTATATGGAAAATGGGTGTATTTTTGACTCAGGTAAAGTATTTTTACCTAGACCAACTTTTTAAATGGAAAGGAGGTAATGTTATGTCTTCATTTCAATTGCCAAAGCTTTCATATGACTATGATGAACTAGAGCCACATATTGATAGCAATACACTTTCCATTCATCATGGAAAGCACCATGCGACATACGTAAACAATTTAAATGCTACTTTAGAAAATTATACTGAATTACATAATAAATCTTTAGAAGAATTGCTATGTAATTTAGATGCTTTACCGAAGGAAATTGTTACAGCTGTACGAAATAACGGTGGTGGTCACTATTGTCATAGTCTTTTTTGGGAAGTGATGAGCCCACGAGGTGGCGGTGAGCCTAATGGAGACGTTGCAAAAGTAATTGATTATTATTTCAATACCTTTGACAACTTAAAAGATCAACTTTCCAAAGCAGCTATTAGTCGTTTTGGAAGTGGCTATGGATGGCTTGTTCTTGACGGTGAGGAACTCTCTGTTATGAGTACACCAAATCAAGATACGCCTTTGCAAGAAGGGAAAATCCCCTTACTCGTAATTGATGTATGGGAACATGCTTATTATTTAAAGTATCAAAATAGGCGCCCAGAGTTTGTTACCAACTGGTGGCATACAGTAAACTGGGACCAAGTAAACGAGAAGTATTTACAAGCAATTCAATCACAAAAACATTAGTCGTACGTATAAGGTAAATTTGGTAATGTAAAATCAGTATTGTCGAAATCCTCCAGAATCCCCCGGATTGCCACCGGGGGATTTATGATTACTTCATTGTATTTATATAATGTTTTAAAATATTTTTTATTTCTAGTTTCAGCTCTCGGAACAAAAATCCGAATTCACGAGCCTTTCCATTATGTAACGTACAGTTAGTTACCTCATTATAAGGAGCTATATTTCCCCCAGCTTTCTGAATGAGTGCTTTTATTCCCGTCTTCTCTTCTATGAAATGAATAATTTCTTCCATAGAAACTACTCCGTTACTACAGGCGTTAATTGGTCCTCTCACATTTGCCATTCCGCACCAAGCTAGAAACTTTCCTGCCTCTTTTTCATGTATAAATGACAAAGTTCCATCTACATGATCCACAACGATAGGTTTTTGGTTCACAATACATTCAACGTAAAATTGTAACCTTTTCGTATAATCATTTTCTCCAATAACAACTGGAAAACGCACTGCAACGACTGGGAATGTTGCATGTTGAAATACAACGGCTTCAGCTAATCTCTTTCCTTCACCATAATTGAAGTCATTCCTATCTCCATACGCTATTGCATACTCGTACGGATTAAAGTCTTCTTCTGATAAGCTTAGGGCAGGTTCATAGACGGCCATTGAAGATGTCATAACATATTTCTTCGTTTTCCCTCGTAACACTTCACATATTCCCTTCGCTGCATTCGAGCTATAGCATAAATTATCGTATACAATATCATAACTTTTATCTTCTAGACGCTCTGCTAGTTGTTTTTCATCTTCCCTATCTACAATAAGTCTTTTTACTCTACTGCCAAAAGAATCTTCCGTAATTCCTCTCGTCGCAATCGTTACATCGTGCCCCTCTTGCAAAAGTGCTTCTACTAAATGTTTACCAAAAAATCTTGTTCCCCCTAGCACCAATACTTTTTTCAACTTCATCATCCCCACTTTAGCAAATTGTAAAATACTACCTCTCTATTATAAGTGCTAACATATAAAAAGCATGGAATTCGTTTAACGATTCCATGCCTTTATACAGATAATATATTAACGGACTCGATATTTATAAATACAATAACAGAAGTACAAAATAGAAATTACTGATACATAAACCCATAGTTCATATACAAATCCCTCTCCCCACACTCCCATAAAATAAAAGAGTGAAGGTAAAGTCAATGTTACCCATGATTGTACGAAGGCAATCCTTCCAAGATATTGATTAATGTTCTTCTTTTGTGTATTTAATACAAAGAATAAATACCAAAGTAATGCCCACATAAACCACGTTAACGCATTAACAACATCATGGAATTGAACAAATGAAACAACCATATAGAATAAGGCTATAATTGCTACCCAAATACAAAACCATCCTAGACCACTACTATCCATTCCTTTTATAAAAGTAACACCTACATATAAATAAGTTAATCCAAATAAGAAAGTAGCCGCATATGAATACACTGTCCAATTGCTTTGGTCAGAAATCATAATCAAATAAAACGGAATAATAATTTGTAGTGCACCCACAAATAAATTAAAAACACCCGCACTTTTCATCTCTGCTTTCCCTAATATAACAAGACTATTTAAAAATAAAGCTGCCCCTGAAAGTAATAATCCTACATAACCCATATATATTCGTGTGAAAATCTTTACCTTTCACACTTTTAACCTCCCCACACTATAAAATGATACTTATATTATTTTTCTTCCCATTTAAAACTACATACATAATTTTTCATCTAAATAAGTCAGACCTCCTACCTCAAAAAAGGAGTGAACTTAAAACGCTTTCAATAATAAATAATCCTATCAAAACATGAACTAGGATTCCTTGATTATAAACGTACTCTAGCAATGATACAAGTGTTGGAATACATTTCAATAATACGCTTTCAATTCCCATAAAAAATCAATAAAATAATACATTACTCTATCTCATTCTACTACCTTGTAGCATAAGATATTGTAAAATCATATCATTTAAAACAGCGAACGTTCTTTTCTAGGTTCGCTAATAAACTTAGTAGAAAATGAATATAAAAAATGACCTCTTGCTTTTATGCAAAGGTCATTTTTGTATATTCACCATTAAACTTCTAGATAGCCATTTTTATTATTTGATTGCCATTTCCAAGAGTCAGCACACATTTCTTCTAATCCGCGTGTTGCCTCCCAGCCTAATTCACGCTTTGCTTTCGATGCATCAGCAAAACATACTGCCACATCACCTGGGCGACGCTCTGTAATTTTATAAGGAACTTTCTTGCCTGAAACTTTTTCAAATGCTTCAACCATCTCTAGTACACTATAGCCCATGCCTGTGCCCAGGTTATAAGCATCTACTCCTGTTGTACTCAGTACTTTCTCAAGCGCCTTTACGTGACCATTTGCTAAGTCCACAACATGGATGTAATCACGGACTCCTGTTCCATCTTTCGTTGGATAGTCATTTCCGAATACGCTTAATTCTTTTAACTTACCTACCGCTACTTGCGTTACATATGGCATTAAGTTATTTGGGATTCCATTTGGATCTTCTCCGATACGCCCACTTTCGTGTGCACCAAATGGATTGAAATAGCGAAGTAATGCGATACTCCATTCTGGATCTGCAAATGCTACATCACGCATAATTTGCTCAATCATTAATTTCGTTTGACCATATGGATTTGTTGCACTTAATGGAAACTCCTCCGTAATCGGTGACGTTTCCGGGATACCATATACAGTTGCAGATGAACTAAAGATTATCTTCTTTACATTATGTTTCTGCATTACTTCACATAGCACTAACGTGCTTGTAATGTTGTTATGATAATATGTTAATGGAATCGCTACTGACTCCCCTACAGCTTTAAATCCTGCAAAGTGAATAACTGCTTCAATTGAATTTTCTTCAAAAATTGCGTCAAGCGCTTCGCGATTTAAAACATCTTCTTTATAAAACTTAAATTGTTTTCCTGTTATTTCTTTTACTCGATTTATAGATTCTACCGAGCTATTCGAAAGATTATCCACTACTATAACTTCGTAACCGCTATTTAGTAATTCTACACATGTATGACTACCAATATATCCTGCTCCACCTGTTACAAGTATTGCCATAATTATAGTCCTCCATATTTCATTCATTATAAACTTCTCAAAGTATATCACATATTTCTTATCCTATGTTTAACATGCGAACACAAAAACTTACATTTTATCCCATAATAATTTTATAACATATACGATTCTAATCAGGTAATAAAAAAACGCCACATAATAAAAATTATGTGACGTTTTTTTATTAAATTACGTAACAATATACACTTAGAAAATGCGCAAGACTACCTAATAATACAAAAACATGAAAAATTTCATGATGCCCCATATATTTAAACTCTAACCATTTTGGCTTTGTTCCATAAATAAATCCACCAATTGTATAAAAAATGCCACCAAGTACTAAGAAAATAATGCCTCCTGTACTTAAATTCTCAGCTAACGGCGCAAAGAATAAAACAATTAACCAACCCATCGTAATATAAATTGCTGTCGATAACCACCTTGGACAATTAAACCAAAACATTTTAAATACAATGCCACAAATCGCAGTTGCATAGACTAAACAAAATAATAGCAAACCACTTGCTGAATTTAATGTAATTAAGCAAAAGGGTGCATATGTACCTGCAATTAATATAAAAATCATAGAATGATCTAGCTTCCTAAAGAAGTATATAACACGTTCATTGGCCACAACACTATGATATACAGCTGACGCCGTATAAAGGACCATCATTCCAATACCAAACAAAATAACAGCTGTAATTGCAGCAAATGATGGCATCTTGATAGAAACTTTCACAAGCATAGCTAATAACGCAATAAATGATAATATCGCTCCACCTAAGTGAGTAAATGCATTAACTGGTTCCCTTACATAAGTATTCATAATAACACCCCTCATATAATTACATGTAGTTTTGATAACTACATGTAATTATATGCACATTTCTTTTTAAGGTCAACATTTACAATTCATTTGTTTCGTAATACCATATTTAAAGATATATTAAACATTAAGTTCCACTAAGTTATAAAAGTGAGGGATTCTACGTGGAAAATATAAATGAATTACTTAAGACATTACATTTAGAAAAAAACATTAAACTTGAGGATATTCCAAATGTTGACTTATATGTAGACCAAGTTGTCCAACTATTTGAGAATACTTATGCAGATACAACGAGAACTGATGATGAAAAAGTATTAACAAAAACGATGATTAATAATTACGCAAAAGGGAAACTATTCATCCCTATCAAAAATAAAAAGTATTCAAAAGAGCATATGATTTTAATTAGCCTAATTTATCAATTAAAGGGAGCTCTCTCCATTAACGACATAAAAAGTTCATTAGAAACTATAAATGACTCCTTATTAAATGATGATTCATTCGAATTAAATACGTTATACAAAAATTATCTTGCTCTTACTGAAAGCAATGTCGAAAGCTTTAAACAAGACGTAAATAACCGTGTTACAGAAGTAAATGAGATTTCTTCCTTAGAAGATACAAAGCTAGAAAAATTTCTACTACTAACATCCTTCGTCACTATGAGTAATATGTATAGACGTTTAGCGGAGCAACTAGTGGATGATTTAAAAGAATCATAAATAAAAAACTATCCACCTATTAAAGTGGATAGTTTTTTATTTACTTAATTGCTTCATGAACTTTTAGTTGTTTCCCTTTAATCGTTGTAGTCTTCATGACTTTCAAGACAAGTGGTCCTTTTCCATTTAATATTTCAACGTAAGAAACATTATCTTGTATCGTAATAATACCTATATCTTCTGCTGTAACACCTTTAATTTTAGCAATTGTACCGACGAAATCTACCGCCCTAATTTTCTTTTTCTTCCCGCCATTAAAGTACAGCTTCATAATGCCTTTGTTGATATCTGCATTTTTATCTTTCTTTATAATTGGTTTAGCATGTATCTTTTCTTCAAATGCAGCTTTCTCTTTCATAACTTCTTCTTTTGAAGGTCCAATTGCCTTTGGAATTTCAAATCCAATATACTCCTCAATCTCTTCTAAAAATCTATTTTCATATGGTGTTATAAATGTAATAGCTTTTCCACTATTTCCAGCTCGTCCCGTTCTTCCAGTACGATGTACATAGCTTTCTTTTTCAAGTGGAATATCATAATTAATAACATGTGTAATATTATCAATATCAATTCCTCTCGCAGCTACATCTGTTGCTACTAAATAACGGAATTTTCCTTTTCTAAAATCATCCATGACTTCAAAACGATCTTCTTGTACCATACCACCATGTATTTTGTCACAAGGATAGTTAGCTCGTTTTAATTGTCTATATACATGATCTACATTTTCTTGTGTACGACAGAAAATAATACAGCTATCAGGATTCTCAATCGTTGTTACATCTTTAAGTAGTGAAAGCTTCTCGTCTTCTATCACCTCAAAAAGAGTATGTTCAATTTTATCCGTCGTAATCCCAGCTGCTTTAATTTCAATATGAATTGGTGAATTCATATATGTACGAGACAATTTCTCAACATCTTCTGGAAGTGTTGCTGAAAATAACATCGTCATTCTTTTTGTAGGTAATTCATCAATAATTGCCTCTACTTGATCGATAAAGCCCATATTTAGCATCTCATCTGCTTCATCAATAACTAAATACTTCAAACACTCTAAAGAAAGGGTACCCTTCTCAATATGATCCAACACACGACCAGGAGTACCAACTACAATATGTGTCTTTTGCTTTAATTCTAATTTTTGACGTGCAAATGGAGATTTCCCATAAACTGCCGCAGCCTTAATCCTTTTGAATCGACCTATATTTGTAATATCTTCTTTTACCTGTACCGCAAGCTCTCTCGTTGGTGTTAAAACTAATGCTTGTGGTTTATTCTCTTCCCACTCCACCATTTCACAAAGTGGAATACCAAATGAAGCCGTTTTTCCACTTCCAGTCTGGGACTTCACAACAAGATCCTTCTTTTCTAATGCAACTGGAATAACCTCACCTTGTACTTCTGTTGGATGATTATATCCTAACCCAGTAAGTGCCCTTACGATTTCCGTACTTAGTTTATAATCAGAAAAACTTTTTTTACTCATATATTAACCTCATTTTATTTTGTATTATTTTCTTTTTTATCTTTTGTATACATTACTATCACCCTACTTATTATACTTGAAACCTCACATAAAAAGGTGGATCATGCCAGATTCATCTTTTTATATAGAAATAAACCTTATCATTTCATATAATGTTCAACTACTTGATAACATCTTTTGCTCGTATTGTTAGCATTAACCTTTTCATAGTATCCTACATCCACTCCAAAAAAATAAAAAGAATACATACAACCTTGTATAATTATCTTAATTTTTCAACCTTTTTCATAAACGAACAATAAAAATAAAAAAACGTTTTAAATTCGTTTTTAACGTTGTTTTTCAGATATAAAATCTACTTTTTCAAAAAATGTTAAGAAATCCTTTGACTTCTTAATAAAAATAATGTAAATTATCCTATGGACGAACATTTTTGATTAATAAAAATAAAATATTCGTATTTTAGGGGTGTAAATGATGGAAAACGTATTCGACTATGAAGATATTCAATTAATTCCCGCGAAATGTATTGTAAATAGCCGCTCTGAATGTGATACAACTGTCACTTTAGGAAAACATAAATTTAAATTACCTGTCGTACCTGCAAATATGCAAACGATTATTGATGAAAGAATTGCAACTTATTTAGCTGAGAACAACTACTTTTATATCATGCATCGTTTCCAACCAGAGAAACGAATCTCATTCATTAGAGATATGCAATCACGTGGATTAATCGCTTCTATCAGCGTTGGTGTAAAAGAGGACGAATATGAATTCGTACAACAATTAGCTGCTGAGCAACTGACACCTGAATATATCACGATTGATATCGCACACGGTCATTCTAATGCTGTGATCAACATGATTCAACATATTAAAAAACATTTACCAGAGAGCTTCGTTATCGCTGGAAACGTTGGAACTCCAGAAGCGGTAAGAGAATTAGAAAATGCTGGTGCCGATGCAACAAAAGTTGGTATTGGACCTGGTAAAGTTTGTATTACTAAAATTAAAACAGGCTTCGGAACTGGTGGTTGGCAGCTAGCTGCACTTCGCTGGTGTGCAAAAGCTGCAAGTAAGCCAATTATCGCTGATGGTGGTATTCGTACACACGGCGACGTAGCTAAATCTATACGATTTGGGGCAACTATGGTCATGATCGGTTCTCTATTCGCTGGTCACGAAGAGTCTCCAGGGGAAACAATTGAAAGAGATGGCAAACTTTATAAAGAATACTTCGGTTCTGCTTCTGAATTCCAAAAGGGTGAGAAGAAAAACGTTGAAGGTAAGAAAATGTTCGTTGAGCATAAAGGTTCTTTAGAAGATACGTTAATCGAAATGGAACAAGATCTTCAATCTTCTATCTCTTACGCTGGTGGAACAAAATTAGATGCTATTCGTACTGTAGATTATGTTGTCGTGAAAAACTCGATTTTCAATGGTGACAAAGTATATTAATTCTTAAATTAACTTGAAGGACAAGCATTTTCATGCTTGTCCTTCTTTTTTGTATATAAAAATGTAAAATACTTTGATTTAACTGAATTTTCTATTGTTATATTTTTAGATAGTCTTAATAAGGAGGATATACGACTTGAAAAATGTAATGGAAAATCGCCTTAATCGCGTAGAGGTACCTGCTGAACTAACATGGGATTTATCCGATTTGTATAATTCTGATACCAAATAGCATACTGCATTAAACGCATTGGAAAATGATATACAGAAACTTGATTCATTTAAAGGACATTTACATACTAGCTCCCACACTTTATTAAATTGCCTACTTTTAGAAGAAGAACTTTTAATGACGTTAACAAAACTGTACTCATATGCAAATTTAAAAGAATCTACTGATCGTACAAATCCAAGTATTCAAGCGAACTCTTCCAAAATTTCTGCTTTATGGACGAAAGTACATACTGCACTATCCTTTATTCATAATGAAATTCTCATATTCGGCGAAGGAACAATTGAAAAATATTTAACTGAAGAAACAAAACTTGAACCTTTCCGTAAATCGTTACTAGAAATACTACAAAAAAGGCAGCACACACTGCATCCACTGCAGTAGCTCAAATGATTAAAGAGGAAGGACAACATGCTATTGATCGCTGGTGGTACAATGAAACATGCCGGAGTAGATATGTCAAAACCAGATGCAATCCGTAAAGCTGTTTCTTACGTTGGTTCATTAATTGATAAATTAGAGCATTCTTATCAAGTATAAAAAATAAGCCCTCGCTTTATGAGGGCTTATTTCATATTTACTTCCCAAACCGTTTGCGATATCCACATTTCCTGCAAAGTTCTTCAACCGCAACTCTTTTCGAAAATCCATCGACAATGTTTGTTGCTCTTTCACCTTCGATAATGTTAGAAAATGAATCATTATTAATATTCCCAAGGTTAATAATCCCTTCACCATCTAAACAACAAGGAATAACTGTTCCATTCGCTAAAATACCCGCTTGATTACGAAGTCCATGACAGAATCCTTTCCCATCATCCTCTTCTTCATGTAATGCTGGCCACTGGAATTCATAGTCTTGATTAATAAAGACACGTTCTGCAATTTTTATACCTTTTCCTGGTGTAAGCTTCTCTTCAATTTGATAAGATAGATCAAATTCATTTTCAATTATAGATAATAACTCTCTATTTTTCTGGATTTCAGCATTCGTTTTATTATCCTGAGTTAAATTCCATAACCTTAACGATACAATTAAATCTGATTGACTTGTCGCTTCCCTAATGAAGGAAAGTATACTCCTTACATAGCCCTCTTTATCTTGCGAACCTGGATGTCCATCAAAACTATGCAGTGAAAAATTCATTTGTCTTAACGCAGGCTTATTTAACAGCCTATGTCTTCTCTTATTAATTAACGTTCCGTTCGTTGTAATATTAACTTTAAACCCTTTTTCATGACTTAAGTCTAATAGTTGATCTATTTTCGGGTGGAGCAACGGCTCACCCTTCACGTGCAAATAAATGTAGTCTGTGTGAGGTTTAATTTGGTCTAATCTTTTAGTAAAATCCTCTACAGAAATGAATTGCTTCTGCCTTTCCGTCGGCGGACAAAAGCTACACGCAAGATTACATACACTCGTAATCTCCAAGTAAAACTTCTTAAACTTCTTCACCTTTAATTCCTCACTTCTCTAACTACTTATACTTTTTCCTCTTCATATTACAGCATATTTTTATGGAAATAGAAACATACTTATTTTAGGAAATCTACATACCATCTAATAATATTTAAAAGACCATCGGTAATTTTTGTCCAATGGTCTTTTTATCCTTTTATATGCAAAGAATAAATTTATTTATGATACGGTTCATCGTAACTATTCTAAATAAGGTTATTTTTTATTATTTTCATAATTAAATTTAACAAAAAAGGTAGTGCCTTCCGATCCTGTTTGAATTTCTATTTTTGCATTATGGCGGGCAGCAATGGCATAACATACACCTAACCCCAATCCAGTTCCATTATCTTTGGTCGTGTAAAACGGCGTACCCAGTTTCTCTAATACTTCAGGCCTGATACCTTTTCCTTGATCCCGCACTGCAAGCACCACACAATTTTGACCTTCCTTGTAAGTGCTAATGGTTAGAACTTTCCCTGTATTCATCGCTTCTAAGCCATTACGATATAGATTCATTAATAATTGCCGTATTTCATTACGATTTAAAAGTAATTCTGGAATGTCATTTGTATCGACTTGAATATATTTATTTTGATTGTACGTATCAATCTTTATTAAAGGAATAATATCGCGGATAATTGAATTTAAATCTAACATCTGCAAATCCGATTTCCTTGTATTACCCATTGAGAGAAATTCAGTAATAATAGAATTGGCACGGTTAAGTTCTTCAATCATTAAATGAAAGTATTTATTATGTTTCTCATAGGTATTCTCTTCTTTTAATAACTGTAAAAATCCTAGTACTGTTGTCATTGGATTTCTAATTTCATGGCTGATACCTGCTGCCATTTGCCCTATTAAATCTATGTTGGATAATCTTTTCAATTCCTGTTCATATTTCTTTTTTTCCGTTATGTTTTTAAAAATACAACAAATACCATCATCATACGGGTATGCAATAACTTCGTGCCAATATTCATCTGCAGTAGAAAGAAATTCGAAATGAACTGTAGTTCGCTCTGACATCGCACGATGAAATTCCTTATACATAACTGTGTCGATTTCACTCGGGAAAACATCCCATATATTCTTTCCTAATACATCTTTTGCTGTTTTTCTTTGCGGAAAATATTGGTGCTTATTTACGTACGTAAATTCCCATTTATTATTTAAAATAAAAAATCCATCCGTAATACATTCAATCACACTTGTAACTTTTTCATTAGCAGCAGCTAGCTCTCTCGTTCGCTCTTCCACTATGCTTTCTAGTTGATCCATATATGACAAATTCGAAAACGTAGGGGCTGTGGCATCAACGATAGATTTTGCTAGTTGAAGTTGAGAATGATCATAATTGTGAGCTTTTCCTTCTTTGCCAACGACGATTACCCCTAATACTTCTCCAATTGAAACCAATGGAATCATCAATAGACCCTTACTATCTATATTTTTTGTTTGAATAACTTCTTGAATCTTGGCTTCATAGCTTTTCTCTGTCCAATCCGCTTTTGTCCAATGACAGCCCTTACTTAATTTCGTTGTTTTAATTGTTGTTTTATCTAGCGGATCTAGAAGATGGGCAGTCATATTTTTACTCTCTAAAATCTGTTCTAGGTAAAAAAAGCATTTATCAAAACTCTCCTGTATCGAGGAACACATTGATAAATCACGTGTAACATTTAGTAACAGCTGCTTCTCAGCAATAAGGTTTTCCTTTTGTTTTAAATTATTTGTGTTTTGAATTGCAACCGCAGCCATATTTACATAAGCTTCAACACTTTGAATTTCTGAATCTGTTAAGTTCATCGGAATTCCATAATCAAATAAAAAAACTAGACCAAATAACTCTTGCCCAAATGAGATAGGCAGAGCTAATAAGGACTTAATTTTGAATGCATTAACCGGTCTCGGATCTGGTCGATGATCCTTTGAGGTATCAGGAATATAGATGGTTTTTTTCGTTTCAATAACCTCTTTTGCCAGTAAGTCTATTTCAGGATCAATTACTTGAGTATCGAGCGTTACGCCATTTATAGTCTCTGGTTTTCCTGCAAACCCTCTAAATGTTCCATCTTCCTGGGGTAAATAAATTCCAACAGCATCGCACCTAACAATTTCCTCTGATATCGCCATTGTCACACGCTGCAATACGTCACGTAGTTCTAATTTCGTATTTATTATTTTTGTTATATTTGCGAGTCTAGAATATCTCGTCTGATCACTTACCATTCACATAGCCTCCAATTATAGGCATAATAAAATAAATATGATAATATCAGTGTTTTACATAGAATACATTACTTATGATACGGTTCTCCACGATTAATCCGAAACGCTCTATACACTTGCTCAAGCAACACTAATCGCATTAATTGGTGTGGCAATGTCATCTTTGAAAAAGAAAGTGATTCATTTGAACGCTTCATCACTTCTGAGCTTAGTCCAAGTGATCCACCAATTACAAATGCGACTTTACTCTTTCCGTATGTAGCAAGGCGATCTAGACTTACCGCAAATTCTTCTGATGACTTTTGCTTTCCATCTATAGCTAATGCAATCACATGCGTGTCATCAGAAATTTTATCCAGTATACGTATACCTTCTTTTTCCTTTACAATTAACATTTCTGCTTCACTTAAATTTTCTGGCGCCTTTTCATCAGGCAATTCAATTACTTCTACTTTTGCGTATGCAGATAATCGTTTTAAGTATTCTGCTATACCTTGTTTCAAATATTTTTCTTTTAATTTCCCAATTGAAATAATCGAGATATTCACACGTATCCTCCACCTTACAAACATGTTATCCACAAAACTTATCCACATATCCACAAATACTACCCACATATTGTGTGAGAATCTGTGTTCGATACAACATATGTCGCCTCATTTTGACAAAATTCACATGTTTTTTTCTCTTTTCTCGAGTTATCCACATTGTTGATAACTGGTGCAACTTCACACTCATCCACAATAATATCTAACGCTAATTCAACATGTTCTAAACAACAAGGTAAATTCATTTTCTACACCTCACTTTTCTACAATAGAAAACAGGAGGTAGGCCCTCCTGTTTTTAATACTTTTGAATGCCTAATTTCACTGTTGTTGTTACTCTTTTTGTACCACGATAAAACGTAAGAGTCATTTTATCATTAATTTCCTTATCATATAAGGCCGTACGGAATCCAATAATATCGCGAATCGGTTTTCCATCTACTGCCACAATAACATCATGTTCTCTTAAACCAGCATCCGCACCTGGCGAAGGACTTTTCACATCCAAAATACAAACGCCCTCTGTTACAGTACCTGGTAAATGTAATGTTTTTGACCAATAATAGTTTGGGATTTCATTTAATGACCTAAGTTCAATCCCAACATACGGTCTTCTTACTTTTCCATACTTCTCAAGTTCATTCATAATCGGAACAGCTCTAGTCACCGGAATAGCAAGGCCGATTCCTTCTACTTCTTTTGCAGCAATTTTCATTGAATTAATACCAATTAATTGTCCTGCTGCATTTACAAGCGCACCACCACTATTCCCCGGATTAATCGCTGCATCTGTTTGTAACACTTCTACTTGCCAATCATAATGTCCATCTTGATCTAAATCTACAGGGACAATACGTTCATTAGCTGAAATAATACCTTGTGTAACTGTTCCAGAAAATTGCAGTCCAAGTGGGTTTCCAATCGCAATAACTGGTTCTCCTCTGCGAACAGTATTAGAATCGCCAATTTCAATTATTTTTTTCACATGCTTTGCATCTATTTCTAATACAGCTAAATCTGTGACTACATCGGTTCCTAATACTTTTCCAGGAACCTTCTTACCATCACTTAGACTTACTTCAATACGATTCGCTCCAGCTACAACATGATTATTCGTTACAATATAAGCTTGACCATCTGTCTTTTTATAAATTACTCCTGATCCTGTACCGGCCTCTGAATCTGCCTCTGAAAAATTATCTCGTTGAATGTTAATAACACCCACAACAGCTTCAGATGCACGATCAACAGCATCTACAAAGCTAATCTGTTTAATCCCTTGAGCTTCAGCCATATTACTTCCGCTTGCTTCAGCTTGCGGAAGCGTATCAGCAGAATTCGAAAATAAAGGCGCTCCAAACGCAAATAAAGAAGCTCCTACAATTGTTCCCGCTATACTCGAAAGAACTATACCTTTGTGCTTCTTTTTTCCTGCACGTTTCATACGATAACTTTCTTCATCAATAAAGGACATATTTGTTCACCTATCTTCCTGAAAACAACTATATTCACCTTTATTGTTTACTAAAATGAAGAATTATACGTATTGAATTTTTGTAGGCATTTTTGGATCTGTATCGTGAATTTCAAAGGATTCACCCACTCCAAATCCTTTTTCCTCTAGTACTTGTGATACTGACATACGCGCTAGTTCTTTCATGTTATTATCTAAGCTTAAATGGGCTAAATAAATATGCTTTGTCTCATCTGTAATTACATCTGCCATCGCTAATGCAGCATCCTCATTACAAACATGCCCAACGTCACTTAAAATACGTCGTTTAATGCTCCATGGATAACGTCCCATACGAAGCATTTCTACATCATGATTACTTTCAAATACAAAAGCATTAGCTCCCTTAATAACGCCCTTCATACGGTCACTTACGTATCCCGTATCTGTAATAAGCGCTAATTTCCTATTATTGTTATGGAAAGCATAAAACATCGGTTCTGCCGCATCATGAGAAACTCCAAATGACTCGACTTCAATATCACCAAATGTTTTCACATCACCAACTGAGAAAATAAACTTTTGTTCAGTTGGGATATTTCCTATTAAATGTTCCATTGCATTCCATGTTTTCTCATTCGCATAAACAGGTAAATCATATTTACGTGCCAATACACCTAATCCTTTAATATGATCACTATGCTCATGCGTTACAAGAATACCTGATACATCATTTATATTTAGTTCTGCTTGTTTAAATAAAGCCTCTGTTGCTTTACCACTTAAACCTGCGTCGACTAGTAATTTTTTTTCATCGGTTCCTACGTATAGCATATTTCCTGTACTTCCACTTGCAAGTACGCTAAAATGCAACCCCATTCTTTCTCACTCCAGTATGTTCATCAACCACTTGATTTTCCTTTTCTCCTAATTCCATAACTTGTCCTTCAATTGCATTCACAAAGAAGTCCTGCTTCTGCTCCGTTTTTAAATTCCACGTTGGAGCAAGTACTTGGTTATTAGAAGTAGATGCGGTAAGAGTGGCATAACCAATTTGCGCTTCTTTAACATGCGTATTTCCATGAATTTTATTTTTTAAATACAAATTTTCTAAAGCTGTTTGAGCCGTAATAATTTCTTGCTCTTTCGTTTTTTCACCTTCGCCCATTTCTTTTAAATCAGTTAGCATTGTCTGCGTATATGAAACAAGTTCATTTTTTTCATTTAATTCCACAACAATCATCGCCTGATTATTATAGAAAATAGGCTTATCTTTATATTTTTGGAAGAAATAAATTTTAGAGTCTTTCACCGCTCCAAATTCATACTTTTGTCCATCCAATACATAGTTCTTCAAAAATTCATTATACTTATCTTTTGATAATGATTTCGTATTTAAAAAAGGCTCTTTTAGCTTACTTTCTATCTTGTACATATTTTGTATATGCACCGTTTGATTTTTCAAAGACTGTATATCTTCTTCTTTAAAGGCTTTATTTTCCGCTCTAATAAATGACTCTTTTTTCGGTTCTTTAGGGATATTTCCCATCGTAATTTTATTTGCTTTTAATTCTTGATCTATCTTTGTTTCTGCAATAAGCTCCAATTGATTACTATCTTGCTTTTGAATGAATTGGAAAATGAGAAAGAGGTCCAAAACAAAAAAGGTCACAATAAATATGGTTTTAATCCGATCCCAATCCATTTAGTCCTCCCTCACTCCACTCATAGATTTTCTGTTTACCTGTTTCATCTTCAACAAGCTTTACATACCAAATTGGTTGTAGTCGAACCACTTGCCCATCTAGTGATAACTTGTATCCAATGCCAATATCCTTAATTACTTGTTTCTTTATCTCTGGATTATTTTCTAGGGATGCTATTACAACATGCCCTGACGGAAGAGTAACCTTCTGTTCTATACCTTTAGTATTTAAAGACAGCAACGGTCTTTCATATTCCATTACTTCTTCTGATCCCCATACTTGTCTTAATTCCGCTAATCCATCTGCATTGAATACTGGATATCCATCTTCATTTAAGCGAAATACTGTCTCTCCTTTATTCATATAGTCCAAACGATATGAATCCAAACTCCCACTGTGACCACTTACAAATTCAAAGCTTTTTTGTAAAAGCATTAAATTATCTATCGTTTTCTCAGTTAAGACAGAAGAGTTTTTATACTTTAGCATGTGACGATCGTTTTCAATTTCCATGGATCTAATACCATCTGTAAATGTTTCTTTCGACATCTCGGTAATCGGACTTAAATAACGAGGATCACTAAACAGAGCATTCTTAAACGTATCAACTGCTAAATTAGATGAAATATATGTTATATTGCTTAACTCTGTCGTTCCATCTGGTAAAAATAATTTTTTCATATCATTGAGTTGATAATCAAAATAAGGTTTTGCTGATACTATAAATTGATTTTGGGCATTTACAATATCTTTTAAATACAAGCCACTTAATTTTGCCTCGTATATTTTAAAGTTATCACCATCAGAAACAAAGTTAATTTTAATTTCTTGATCCTTACTTCTAGAAGGATCAAGGAGAATACGATTAAAATGTTTAGGCTTACCTGTACTTTTCTCTTTCATGTTAAACATGGATTTAACTGCATCAAATGGGATATCGGTAGGGAAAACAAGTTCAACTTTCCCTTCACCATGCACATATGAAAGGAAATCACCCTTAGTGATTGATATCTCTCTAAAATCATATAGTTCCCCTACTTCCAGAGGCTTATAGATTGATTCTATATCTGCCTCTCTTTTGCTCCCATAATGATTTTTATCTTTATGCACGATGATAGAAGTAGGACGGACAACATCGGAAATTTTAGTTTGGTTCATTCCTTCATTCCCCTGTACAAATTTCGCGTTTTGCATGGATGTAGAATCTGGCACATACGTCCATAAATTAAAAGTAAGAAATAGGCTAATTACAACTAGGTTAATTAAAACTATTGTTTTAAAGTTTTCCATACTCATTCCCAATCGTCCTCTTCATCTGCTGCCATTGGTAACGTGAAATAAATAGTTGTCCCTTTTCCTTCTTCACTCTTCGCCCAAATAGAGCCACCATGTGCCTCAATCATTTCTTTTGCAATTGCTAATCCAAGTCCCGTACCACCCATTTGTCTTGAACGAGCTTTATCTACGCGATAAAAACGTTCAAAGATTTTATCAACGTTTTCTTTTGGAATACCCATTCCTTGGTCACTTACACTAATTTCTAATAAATCACCGCGATCACGTAAACGATATGTTACTGTTCCACCTTCTGGTGAATACTTTAATGCGTTAGAAATAATGTTATACAGCACTTGAGTAATTTTGTCAGTATCCATATCAATAAATCTAGATTTCTTAGAGAAAGATCGTTTGAAACTTACATTTTGCTCTTTAGACATTTCAAAGCGATCAATAATATTATTAAAGAAATCAGTAAAGTCGACCCATTCTTTCATTAAACGATGCTCTGTACTATCCAGTTTAGATAGCTGTAACAACGCATTTACAAGTCTAATCATTCTTTCTGTTTCTTCTTGTGTAACCGTTAAAAATTGTGGTGCAATATTTGGATCCTGCCATGCTCCATCTGTAAGTGCCTCTAAATAACTGCGCATCGTCGTTAATGGCGTCCTTAATTCATGAGAGACATTTGCCACAAACTCACGGCGTTCCCGTTCTATACGTTCCTGCTCTGTTACATCATATAGTACAGCAATTAAGCCGTTTGCCTTCCCTGTTTCTTTTTGAATAACAGAGAAACTAGCACGTAAAATATATGGTTCGTTTCTCGTACTAAAATCTAATAAAACAGAATCTGGCTCTTCATATAAATGATCGAGCGTAAATTCTTCCTGTATCCCTAAT
Organism: Bacillus sp. FSL K6-0073; assembly: GCF_038006085.1. NCBI lineage: Bacteria > Bacillati > Bacillota > Bacilli > Caryophanales > Bacillaceae > Bacillus > Bacillus sp. FSL K6-0073. The sequence goes on from NZ_JBBOUN010000001.1 coordinate 5,417,611, forward strand.
ACCTCTAAAACAGATTGATCGAGCGCTGTTTCACGAGAAACATTTAACATCTTTTCCGCAGGGTCATTTAGTAAAATAATATCCCCTTTTCGATCAGTAGCAATTACTCCATCTGTCATATGTGATAAAACAGATGATAATTTACGCCTTTCACTTTCTGTAGAAGAACGAGCTTGTTGTAATTTTTTCGATAAATTATTGAAGGATAATGCCAGTTGTCCAATTTCATCATGGCTATGCACTTTTACTTTTCTGGAATAATTTCCTTTTGCCATTTCGATTGCTTGTCTCCGCATATCTGAAATTGGTCTTGTAATTGTTTGAGCCAATAAAATCCCAAGTACGGCCGTTACTAATAAAGCAATTACTGTTCCCGTAGCAAAAATTTGATTTATATCCTTCATTTGTTTATATACATCTTCCATAGATGCCACAATGTAAATAACACCAAGCGCATCCTTACCGTTATCATCTAGAATCGGAGTAAGCATAACTTGAACACGATGCCCTGTACTACCATCCTTCTCAATTTTCACTTCTGGCTTTTTTTGTACTAACACTCGCTGAACAGCTATATCAGTTGATGTTCGATTCACCTTATTCTGCTTTGATTCATCTGAAATAGCCAGTAACTTTCTGTGCGAATCAAATACACTTACCTCTTGTATAACTTTCTTCTGATCAGAGGCAAATTTTCGAATTGAAGTTTTAATCGTTTCATCTGTTGACTCTGTTTCTGCTTTTGTATAACTTTTTTTAAACTCTTGCTTCAAATTATATGATAATAAGTTTGTTTGCTGCGTTAAAGAATCCCTAAAACCTTGTACTAAGCTCTTCTCTAATTCCCTTACGAAATATACTCCAATAACTTGCATCGCTATTAATATTAATAGCATATATATAAGCACAAATTTTAAATGAATAGATTGAAAAAAACCAACTTTCTTCATATACTATTCCTGCTCTGGGTCACGCAAGTAATACCCTACTCCACGTCTAGTTACAATTAAAGTAGGATGGCTTGGATTATCTTCAATTTTTTCACGCAAACGACGTACTGTAACGTCTACTGTGCGCACATCTCCAAAATAGTCATAACCCCAAACTGTTTGTAATAAATGTTCGCGTGTCATAACTTGTCCTAAATGTTTCGCTAAATAATGTAGCAACTCAAATTCACGATGTGTAAGCTCGATATTTTCCTCGCGCTTCGTTACACTATATGCATTTGGATTAATCACAATTGGTCCAATAACCATTTCTGTATTTTCTTCTTTTTCCGCAGCACCACCTTGTTGATGGCGGCGTAAATTCGCCTTCACACGAGCAAGTAATTCCCTTGTACTAAATGGCTTCGTTACATAATCATCTGCCCCAAGCTCAAGCCCTAATACTTTATCAATCTCAGAGTCCTTTGCTGTAAGCATAATAATCGGCATTTCTGAGCTTTTACGTATTTCACGGCAAACCTCTAAGCCGTCTTTACCTGGTAGCATAATATCTAATAAAACCATATCTGGTTGCTCTTCATTAGCCTTTTCAATTGCTTCATCACCATCATGCGCCATTACTATTTCAAAACCTTCTTTTTCTAAGTTAAACTTCAAAATATCTGCAATCGGCTTTTCATCATCAACTACTAAAATTTTCTTTCCCATCATCGTCTATTTCCTCCTTATAAAAATATGGTCAATAATCCCTAAACATATTGATGTTTACATAGTATGTCCTATATGACCGCATCCTTTGTTTAAGTATTTTCTCCTCTATTCTCATAGACTCATGTATGATCCACTTTTACACGGCATCCTATACGATCTATAGAAAAACCTCTAGCTTCAACTGCTAGAGGCTCCTCGTTCTATTTTAAAATAACTACTCAGTTTTGTAAAATTACATAAATAAAAAGGATATTAAGTGGGCCCACTTAATATCCTGAGAGTGGCTCGGGACGGAATCGAACCGCCGACACGAGGATTTTCAGTCCTCTGCTCTACCGACTGAGCTACCGAGCCAAAACTATATATAAAACCACTAATGGTGGTATAAACAAAAGTGGCGGTCCCGACCGGGGTCGAACCGGCGATCTCCTGCGTGACAGGCAGGCATGTTAACCACTACACCACGGGACCAAAAATAAGCAAAAAAAAACATGACCCGTACGGGATTCGAACCCGTGTTACCGCCGTGAAAGGGCGGTGTCTTAACCACTTGACCAACGGGCCACGAAAAATAAAATGGTGAGCCATGAAGGACTCGAACCTTCGACCCTCTGATTAAAAGTCAGATGCTCTACCAACTGAGCTAATGGCTCATACTCACCAACGTCATATTTTCGTGACGACAAGATGTATCATAACATGTATTCTGTATTTATTGCAATACTTTTTTCGTTTTTTTATAAAAGAATAAGAAAAAACTCATGCGGACATGAGTTTTTTCTAAACACTATTAATTAAGCTTCGTATACGTTACGAACAATATTTGTTTGGTTACGATCTGGTCCAACTGAGAACATAGATATTTGAATTCCTGTTAACTCAGAAACACGTTCTACGTATTTTCGTGCATTTTCAGGAAGTTCATCTAATGATTTTACACCAGTAATATCTTCTTCCCAACCTGGAAGCTCTTCATATACAGGCTCACATTTTGCTAAAATGTTTAAGTTAGCTGGAACTTCATCAATAACTTCACCATTGTATTTGTAAGCAACACAAATTTTAAGAGTTGGAATACCTGTTAAAACGTCGATAGAATTTAATGATAGATCCGTTAAACCACTAACACGACGTGCATGTCTTACAACAACGCTATCGAACCAACCTACGCGGCGTGGACGACCAGTTGTCGTTCCATACTCGCGACCAACTTCACGAATTTGATGACCAATTTCATCATGAAGCTCAGTAGGGAATGGACCATCACCAACGCGGCTTGTATATGCTTTACATACACCTACAACGCGAGTAACTTTCGCAGGACCAACTCCAGTTCCAACTGTTACACCACCAGCAATTGGGTTAGAAGATGTAACGAACGGGTACGTACCGTGGTCAATATCAAGCATAACACCTTGCGCACCTTCAAATAATACACGGTGATTATTATCTAATGCATCATTTAATACAACAGATGTATCACATACATATTGCGCGATTTGTTGCCCGTACTCGAAGTACTCTTCGAAAATTTCTTCTACAGTGAAACCTTCTGTATCGTACATTTTTTCAAATAAACGATTTTTTTCTACTAAATTGCGCTCAAGCTTCTCTTTAAATGCTTCACGGTCTAAAAGATCAGCCATACGAATACCAATACGAGCAGCTTTATCCATATATGCAGGACCGATACCTTTTTTCGTTGTACCGATTTTGTTATCACCTTTACTTGCTTCTTCTAACTCATCTTGCTTTAAGTGGTAAGGTAAAATAACATGTGCACGGTTACTTACACGTAAATTATCAGTACTTACACCACGATCGTGTAAGTATTTTAACTCTTCAAGTAATGCTTTTGGATCTACTACTAATCCGTTTCCGATTACACAAATTTTCTCTTTATAGAAAATACCAGATGGAATTAAGTGTAATTTATATTTAACTCCGCCGAAAACAATTGTATGTCCCGCGTTATTTCCACCTTGATATCTTGCAACTACTTCCGCATGCTCAGAAAGAAAATCAGTGATTTTACCTTTTCCTTCGTCGCCCCATTGTGTTCCTACAACTACTACTGAAGACATTATTAAAGCACCTCCGCAATTTTCAAACGATCTATTCAAACAATATAATTGTACCAAAACCGAAAAAGAAGTCAACCGAAAAGCGAACATTTTTTCATAAAAAAACTTTTTCGTTCGTAAGAATTATATATTTAACTTATGAAAGCCTTATCTTTCTTATAAAAAAAAAGAAACACATCTTATTATAAGAAATGTGTTTCTTTTTTATACTGCCTTTATGCCGGCGGAGCATGTCCATCCTCAAAACGACGTTCTAAGTTAACGAACTTATTGAACTCTTTGACGAATGCAAGTTCCACTGAACCTACTGGACCGTTACGCTGTTTTGCAATAATAATTTCAATTGTATTTTTATTTTCCGTTTCTCGATCATAGTAGTCTTCACGATATAGGAAAGCTACAATATCAGCATCCTGCTCAATACTTCCAGATTCACGAATATCAGACATCATCGGGCGTTTATCTTGACGAGATTCTACACCACGAGATAACTGTGATAAAGCAATAACAGGCACTTGCAATTCACGTGCAATCCCTTTTAAGGTACGAGAAATCTCAGATACTTCCTGCTGACGGTTTTCTCCTGATTTCCCACTTCCTTGAATAAGCTGCAAATAGTCGATCAAAATCATACCAAGACCTTGTTCTTGCTTTAATCTACGACATTTTGCTCGAATCTCATTTACTTTAATACCTGGCGTATCATCAATATATATACCAGCATTTGAGAGACTCCCCATTGCCATTGTTAATTTTGCCCAATCATCGGAAGTTAATGAACCAGTACGAAGTCTTTGTGCATCAATATTCCCTTCTGCACAAAGCATACGCATAACAAGCTGATCAGCACCCATCTCTAAACTAAAAATCGCTACATTTTCATCCGTTTTCGTCGCTACGTTTTGTGCGATATTTAATGAAAATGCCGTTTTCCCTACTGATGGACGTGCTGCCACGATAATTAAATCATTTCGTTGGAAACCTGCTGTCATCTTATCTAATTCAGTAAACCCAGTTGGTATCCCAGTAACTTCACCCTTTTGATTATGCAAAAGTTCAATTTTGTCATAAGCATCTACAAGAACATCTTTAATGTTTTGGAATGCTTTTGCATTCGTTTGATGGGATACTTCTAATATTTTTTTCTCAGCCTCATTTAAAAGACCATCCACATCATCTTCTCTCTCATATCCATCCGATACAATATGAGTCGCCGTGCGAATTAAACGACGTAAAAGCGCCTTTTCAGCGATGATGCGTGCGTAATATTCTACGTTAGCTGCAGTTGGCACAACCTCTGCTAACTCCGCTAAGTAAGAAACCCCACCAACTTCTTCTAATAATCCTTGATCAGCCATTGCTGATGTCATCATTATTAAGTCGATCGGCTCTCCCTTATCAGATAGCCCAAGCATGACTTCAAAAATCTTTTGATGTTTCGTTCGATAGAACGAATCAGGTACCAATAACTCTGATGCTGAAGTTAACGCATCTTGATCAATCAATACGGCCCCTAAAACCGCCTGCTCAGCCTCTATATTATGCGGAGGGGTACGATCAGCAAGTACATCACTCATACGCAATCCTCCTTGCTTAATTTATTTTTATTGTTCACTAACATGAACTTTTACTGTTGCTGTTACTTGTGGATGCAATTTCACAGTAACGTTTGTATAACCTAACGCGCGGATTGCATCGTCCATTTCAAATTTACGTTTATCAAGCTTAATCTTGTGTGATTTTTGCATTGCATCCACGATTTGTTTGCTTGTGATAGAACCAAATAAACGGCCACCTTCTCCAGATTTCGCCTTTAATTCTACAGTTAATTTCTCTAAAGTCTCTTTTAACTCTTTTGCATTTTCAAGCTCTGCTGCTGCATCTTTTTCTTCTTTACGCTTTTGAGCTTCTAAAGTTTTCATACTGCTATTTGTTGCTTCAGCAGCTAATCCTTGTTTTAGTAAGAAGTTATTTGCATAGCCATCCGGTACGTTTTTTACTTCTCCTTTTTTACCTTTACCTTTTACGTCTTTTAGAAAAATTACTTTCATGATTGTGTGCCTCCCTGTAAATAGTCATCAATAACAAATCGAAGCTTCTCCTCAGCTTCATCTACTGTAACATTTTTCATCTGTGTGGCTGCATTCGTCAAATGCCCGCCACCGCCTAAGTTTTCCATAATTAGCTGCACATTCACTTCACCTAAAGACCTGCTGCTAATTCCAATGAGATTCTCGCCACGTTTCGCAACAACAAATGATGCAATAATCCCTGTCATTGTTAATAACGTGTCTGCCGATTGCGCAATAAGCACTTGATCGTAGTAATCATCACTATCAACTTTAGCAATCGCAATTCCATTTTTATAAATGTACGCATTTTTTATAGCTTTTGCAACCCGTAAATACTGATCCATATCTTCCTTTAAAAGTTCTTGTACAAGTACAGTATCTGCACCATGTGAGCGTAAATAAGAAGCAGCATCAAATGTACGAGCCCCTGTCCGGAATGTGAAACTTTTCGTGTCGACAATAATACCCGCTAACAATGCCGTCGCTTCTAACATTGTCATCTTTAAATTTTTAGGTTGATACTCAAGTAATTCTGTAACCAATTCTGCTGTTGAAGAAGCATATGGTTCCATATAAACTAGCAATGGGTCTTCAATAAAATCTTCTCCACGGCGATGATGATCAATAACTACTACATTTTCAATTTTATGTAACAGTTTTTGCTCCATCACCATCGAAGGTTTATGCGTATCGACAACAACAAGTAACGAATCATCATTTGCAAATTCCATCGCTTGCTCTGGAGTAATAAAACGAGACCATAACTCCTCATTTTGTTTCACTTTGTCCATCAAACGCTTAATTCCTTTATCGGAATCATTTTCATCTAACACAATATATCCTTTACGCTCATTTAATTGAGCCACTTTTAAAATACCAATCGCAGCACCAATTGCGTCCATATCGGGAGCCCTATGCCCCATAATAATGACATTACTACTTTCTAATACTAAATCCTTTAACGCATGCGAAATGACCCTAGCGCGTACACGGGTACGTTTTTCAACCGGATTTGTCTTACCTCCATAGAACTTAACTTTACCTGTCGCTTGTTTAATAGCTACTTGGTCTCCCCCACGCCCAAGCGCAAGATCTAAACCAGATTGAGCCATTGCTCCAAGCTCTGATAAAGGTAAATCACCTGATCCGACACCCACACTTAATGTAAGTGGTATATTCCTTTTAGATGTTTCTTCACGCACCTGATCTAAAATACTAAATTTCCCTTTCTCCATCTGCGTCAAAATACTTTCATTTAGCACAACGAAGAATCTTTCTGAAGATGCACGTTTTAAATACGCACCATACTTAAGTGCCCATTCATTTAGTCGCGATGTCACAAGACTTGTTATATTCGTACGTAATTGATCATCTAATCCTTGTGTAACTTCATCATAATTATCCAAATAGATGACAGCTAAAACAGTCCTTTGATCCTCGTACATCTTTTCGATTTCTGTTTGTTCCGTTACATCAAAGAAATAAATTAACTTTTCTTCTTTCCTTACAAAAACGCGAAACTTTCGATTATTTAAAGAGACTATATCATCAGAAGTTTCTCCTTTAATGAAAAGAAGTAATGTTTCTGATACATCGTAAAGGTGCCATCCAGCTAATGCATGCTGTCCCAGACATGAAGATAAATAAGGATTTGCCCAATCAATCCCATAATCCTTATTGTATAACAAAATACCAATCGGCATTTGGTTAAATGCTTCATTACTTACTTTCTTTACTCTTGTAATCATATCTGTCGTATGCTTTTCGAAATTCCTTTGAAAATTAAGTTCAAATCGTATAACGATAAAGAATACGATACAAAAAATGACAAAAGCAGCTATCCCCATAATTAAATGAAAATAACAGAGAATTGAAATGAGCACAAACACAAAAAATGCCAATACATAAACAGGATATAAAAACCACTGTTTCTTATCAAATTCAGGCATGTATACAACTCCTATAAAGTAAAACTAACTCACCTTCCAGTTAGTTAAACAGATTAAAATAGTATAAGGAATATTATTTTATCCCCCTATTTTAGAACGCAATGAAATCCCTAAGTCAATTATACCTAAGATTGTCACAAGAGGAAACAGCATCGGAATAAACATGCATGCAATAAAACTAATAATAGGAACCCCTTTAGTAAAACCTTTTCTATACGCTAAAAAGGCGATAAATGTCAGACCTTGCAGTACAAGTAATAGTGCAAATATGACATTTAGGTTAGAAAATACCATATGTAAATATGATGTTGGTTCTACTTTTATAAAAGTTGCTAACAAAATAAATATAACGTAATACCAAATGATACTCTTTGGTAATTGTATATCTTTAAATTTAGGCCAAGATATAACGTCATATTTTAACTTTTTCAAAACACTACCTGATATTATCACTGTAATCCAAGAAAAACATACTGAAACTAGCACAAGTATACTCGGAAGTAACGATTGTAATATATCATTCATTTGTGCAAGTAACTCTTTTTGTTCCTTACTAATCGGCATACCTGTAGCACTTACTATCTTTTCGCTTTTCGCCATACTTTCACTAAATATACTTTGCATTTGCTTCATTATATCTATGTTGAAAAACTTTATACTCGCAACATAAATAAGTACAAAACCAATTAAGTATGCAAGCGTCCCAGCTATTAAGATTTCCACTGGCTTTTTTCTTGTTTTATACATATATCCTAAAACAATCCCTATCAATCCAAACATAATTGTCTTCACTAAATTCATCGGTTGACTCACAATAATAGTAACAAAAAGTGCCGCTACAAAAACCACGAGCACATTAGATAGTTTATGTCTTATCATTAATAGTATAAATGGTAACGGCAACGCAAAAGTTACAACTGTACCCAAAATCGGAACATACATAGATATAAACAATAACATTACATATATAGTCAACAACGCGGCACCTTCAGTAATAAATCTTGCTTGTTTCACATTTTAACCTCTCTTTCAAAAAAGAAAAGCATAGCAAAATGCACAGTAGAGTCCGACTCTACTGTGCATTTCATACGCTATTATTCACCAACATATGGTAAAAGTGCCATTTGACGAGCACGTTTAATTGCAACTGTAAGTTTGCGTTGGTATTTCGCGCTTGTTCCTGTTACACGACGAGGTAAAATTTTACCACGCTCAGAAACGAAACGTTTTAATAAATCAACATCTTTATAGTCAATGCGAGTGATGCCGTTAGCTGTGAAGAAACACACCTTACGACGTTTCGCACGTCCACCTTTGCGTCCTGCCATGTCTATTTCCCTCCATTCTTTGTTAAAACTAACAAATTTACTGTATTAGAACGGTAAATCGTCGTCGGAAATGTCGATCGGTTGACCTACATTTGAAAATGGATCGTCATTCTTCGTAAATCCAGAGTTACCTTGGTTACCTGAATTACTAGATTGACCAAATGGGTTAGAGCCTTGGTTACCGAAACCAGCTCCTGATGGTTGCTGATTAAATGAACCACGTTGCTCCCCACCGCCATTACGCGGCTCTAAAAATTGCACGCTTTCCGCAAGAACTTCTGTTACGTATACACGTTTACCATCTTGTCCCTCGTAATTACGAGTTTGAAGACGTCCATCTACGCCTGCTAAGCTACCTTTTTTCAAATAATTTGCTACGTTTTCTGCTTGTTTACGCCATATTACACAATTAATAAAGTCAGCTTCACGCTCACCTTGTTGATTGGCAAATGCGCGATTCACAGCTAACGTAAAAGTAGCTACTGCAACACCATTGGGCGTGTAACGTAAGTCAGGGTCCTTAGTTAAACGACCAACGAGGATAACACGATTCATCAATCGAACCACTCTCCCTTATATATCAATTATTTTTCTTCTTCTTTAACAACGATATGACGAAGGATGTCTTCGTTGATCTTAGCTAAACGGTCGAATTCGTTAATCGCTTCTGCGTTAGATTTCACGTTTAAGATCATGTAGAAACCTTCACGTAAGTCGTTGATTTCGTAAGCTAAACGACGCTTACCCCACTCTTTCGTGTTAATGATTTCTGCACCATTGTTTGTTAAAACACCTGCAAAACGTTCAACTAAAGCTTTTTGAGCTTCTTCTTCAACGCCAGGACGAATGATGTACATAATTTCGTACTTTCTCATTACACTTTCACCTCCTTTTGGTCTAAACGGCCCGTAATGGGCAAGGAGCAATTAATTTATAGTAATTACTCACGAGTTTAGATTATATCATAGTAAGTTATATGAATCAACTCACCAATACATAAAAAACTTGGCAAACATATAATATATTTGCCAAGCTCATATCTTTATTTTTCCTAGGAAATATTAAATTAAACGTTAAAACGGAAGTGCATAACATCTCCGTCTTTTACGATATATTCTTTTCCTTCTAAACGTACTTTTCCAGCTTCTTTTGCAGCTGTCATAGAACCGTTTGTCATTAAGTCATCGTAAGAAACTGTTTCTGCACGAATAAATCCACGCTCAAAGTCTGTATGAATAACACCAGCACATTGTGGTGCCTTCATTCCTTGTTTAAATGTCCAAGCACGTACTTCTTGAACGCCAGCTGTAAAGTAAGTAGCAAGTCCTAATAGGTCATATGCTGCACGAATTAATTGATCTAAACCAGACTCTTCAATTCCTAATTCTTCAAGGAATACTTTTTTCTCTTCTTCGTCTAATTCAGCGATTTCTGATTCGATTTTTGCACATACAACGATTACTTGAGAATTTTCATTTGCTGCAAATTCTTTTACCATTTGTACGTATTTATTTTCCGAAGGATCGATAACATCGTCTTCACTTACATTCGCTACGTATAACATTTCTTTTGTTGTAAGTAAATGAAGGCCTTTAACAATCTTCATCTGCTCTTCTGTAAATTCAACAGTACGAGCTGGTTTTCCCTCTTCAAAAGCTTCTTTTAAACGAACTAAAATTTCATGCTCATATACCGCTTCTTTATCTTTTTGTCTTGCTAATTTCGCGACACGCTCGATACGCTTATCAACAGACTCTAAGTCCGCTAAAATTAGCTCTAAATTGATTGTTTCAATATCATCAATTGGATCTACTTTCCCTGAAACGTGCGTAATATTTTCGTCTTCAAAACAACGAACAACTTGGCAAATTGCATCTACTTGACGAATGTGAGATAAGAATTTATTTCCTAAACCTTCACCTTTACTAGCACCTTTTACGATACCTGCAATATCAGTAAACTCGAATACAGTCGGAACAGTCTTTTTCGGTTCTACTAGTTCCGTTAATTTATTTAAACGCTCATCTGGTACTTCTACAATCCCTACGTTTGGATCAATTGTACAGAATGGATAGTTCGCAGATTCTGCTCCTGCTTGTGTAATTGCATTAAATAAAGTGGACTTCCCTACGTTAGGTAATCCAACAATCCCAGCCGTTAATCCCATATTTTTCACTCCTATGTCTCAATCTTTCATCATTATAGATAGTAACGAAAAAAATGACAAGTTTCCGCCAAACGAAAAAAAGTAACAGTTACCTACTGTAACTGTTACTCTCCCTCTATTCTTCGTGCTTCACAAGTATTTTTTTCACCTTACGATCAAACTCTCTTCGAGGAATCATTACTGAATGGTCACACCCCTCGCACTTAATGCGGATATCCATTCCCATACGAATAATTTTCCAACGATTCTCGCCACATGGATGGGCTTTCTTCATTTCCACAACATCATACAAGTTATATTCCTTTTGCTCCACTCTCCAAACTCCTCTCCATACTAAATTGCTTTTCCACTAACTAATTCTTCACGATTATATAAAACCATACGCGGATATGGAATTTCAATTCCATGTAAATCAAGACGATTTTTAATCTCTTTACGAAGTGCCCTTGCAATAACTGCATGTTGCATCGGTTCTACTTCAGCAATAACACGTAATATAACTTCTGATGCAGCTAATGTTTGCACACCTAATAATTGAGGCGTTGTTACCATTTTTTCGTACTTTGAAGGTAATTCTACTAATAAATCTTCAATAACCTGCTCTGCTTTCGCAATATCAGCCTCATATGAAATAGATACATCAACAAACGCTACACTATTACTAACTGAGTAGTTAGTAACTTGAATAATACTTCCATTTGGTAAAGTATGAATTTCACCTGTCCAACTCTTTACTTTCGTTGTACGAAGTCCAATTTCTAAAACGACTCCTTCAAATTGACCGATTTTAACATAATCGCCAACTGAAAACTGATCTTCTAACAAAATAAATAAACCTGTAATAACGTCTTTCACTAAACTTTGAGCACCAAATCCGACTGCTAAACCAATTACCCCAGCACCCGCTAATAAACCTGATGCATTAATATCAAACACACCTAAAATCGCAATTAGCATAATGAACATAACAACGTACGCTACAATATTTTCAAGTAATTTCGCTACTGTAACTGTACGACGTTCTGAAATTTGAATTGGAGAACGACTTCCCATACGAAACGCATTTCGTACAACCGCTCTTGCAATTCGCACAACAACCGCACCAATTATTAAAATAATGCATATTTTTAATGTCGCAACTCCAATATGAGCCCAACGATCAGCATCTAATAAATACTGTTTCATAGAATTAAACCACTTCGCTAATAAATCCATGTACCTCTACCTCTCTAGCTAAAATTTCTTTTTAGTTACCCTTATTATTGTATCAGAAGTCCCCTAATTGCTGAAAAAATTTTATGATTTTAATCCTATTTTATCCCCGATATCCAGGTATAAAATGGAACGAATATATATATACTAGTACTATTATTTCCGTTTTCATTCACATTTTGCAAAAATTACGCAATTATAACTTTCCATTTTCCTCACCATATAACATATATTGAAAATTTATTAAAAGGATGGGTGCTTCATGAATATTGGAAGTTTTCGCTTACCATTTTTTGAGAAAGAAACTCAAAACGTTATGCACCAAGATCTAGAAGCCTCTGAGATAATCAGTAATTTCTTACTTACCCATATTCCTATTAAAACTAATATACCAATCATTCTCGTTTGTATCGGAACAGATCGCTCTACAGGTGATGCACTCGGCCCGTTAGTTGGTACAAAACTTGAACAAATAGACATCCAAAACCTCCAAGTATTCGGTACACTAGATGAGCCAGTACATGCGCTAAATTTAGAAGAGAAAATTCATAATATACAGAAAGAAAATCCTACTGCATTTATAATTGCTGTTGATGCATGTTTAGGAAAGTCCCAAAATATCGGATCAATCACTACTGGAAAGGGGCCTAGTAAACCTGGAGCTGCTATGAATAAGAAATTACCTGCAGTTGGTGATTTGCACATACACGGTATCGTCAATCTAAATGGGTTTATGGAGTTTTTCGTTCTTCAAAATACAAGATTAAGTTTAGTCATGAAAATGGCTGATGTAATCGCACAAAGTATAAAAGAGACGGATCAAAAATTATCCGCATTAAAAAAAGCAAACCATCTATAAATAATAAGATGGTTTGCTTTTTAATTTTTCTGTGCTAATAGTTCTAAAATACGATTTAAATCTTCTTTATTAAAAAATTCAATTTCAATTTTACCTTTTTCTTTTTTCGTCTCTTTAATTTTCACATCTGTGCCAAACTTTTCTCTTAAGAACGTTTCACGTTCTACGAAAAATATATTTCGCTCTTTTTTCACTTTTTTTGTTTCACGTGAAACGTGTTGATTAATCTCTTGGACAATTTTCTCTAATTGACGAACATTTAATCCTTCTTTTTCAATGCGTTTCAATAAGGACTTCAATTGTTCTTCATCTTTTATCGTAAGTAAAGTTCTCCCATGAGCCATTGAAAGTTGACCATTTGCAATCATATCTTGTACGAAAGAAGGTAGGCTTAATAACCTAGTATAATTTGCAATGTAAGGTCTGCTTTTACCAAGACGTTTCGCTAATTGTTCTTGCGTTACATTTAGCTCATTCATTAACATCTGGTATGCCATTGCCTCTTCCATAGGATTTAAATCTTCTCGTTGTAAGTTTTCTAACAAAGCAAATTCCATCATTTGCTGTTCAGTTAATTGTCTGACAACGGCAGGTACTTTTTCTAAACCAGCCTCTTTTGCAGCACGAAATCGTCTTTCACCTGCAACAATTTCATATCCTTTAATACTCTTCCTAGCAATTAATGGTTGTAAAATACCGTGTTCCTTAATCGAAATTGCTAATTCCTGAATCGCCTCTTTATTAAAGTGTTTACGCGGTTGATATGGATTCGGCCTTAATTCAGTTACAAGAATCTCCTGAATTGTTTCCTCTTCTTTCACATCTAAATCAGGAAAAAACACATTAATTCCTCTTCCTAATCCTTTAGCCACCTGCAATCACTTCCTCTGCTAAATCTATATATACTTCTGCTCCTCTTGATTTAGCGTCATACTGCATAATAGGTTTCCCATGACTTGGAGCCTCGCTCAAGCGTACATTACGCGGAATAATCGAGCGATATACTTTATCCCTAAAATACTTTTTCACTTCATCTATAACTTGGATTCCTAAATTTGTACGGGCATCCAACATTGTTAACAATACACCTTGAATTGCTAAATTTTTATTTAAATGTTTTTGTACAAGTCGAACTGTATTTAATAGCTGACTTAACCCTTCTAGTGCGTAATATTCACACTGTACAGGAATAATAACAGAATCTGCTGCTGTTAATGCATTAATCGTTAATAACCCTAAAGATGGGGGACAGTCGATAATAATATAGTCATATTCATCACGAACTGGCTGTAATGCTCTTTGCAAACGTACTTCCCGGGAAATAGTCGGTACCAATTCAATTTCAGCACCAGCTAATTGAATTGTAGCGGGTAGAACATCTAAGTTTTCAGTTGCGGTTTTCTGTATAACCCCTTGAACATCTGCATCTTCCACAAGAACGTTGTAAATACATTGATCTAATTCAGATTTTTCAATTCCCACACCAGTCGTTGCATTTCCTTGAGCATCAATATCTACAAGAAGGACTTTTTTACCTACTTGTGCCAATCCAGCCCCTAAATTAACAGATGTTGTTGTTTTTCCAACACCGCCTTTTTGATTAGCAATAGCAATGATTTTTCCCATGATGTCACCTACTTTCAACCTTTCTATCTTATTCTAGTAACAATTACGTTTATTGTAACATGAAATAAAACTTTTTCTTTTACGTCCTTTATTAAACTTCAAAATTTATTTCTAAACTCCTTCTTCATTTAACAAGAAAATATAGTAAAAGAGACCTCTCCAATAGGATAAGGTCTCTAGCACGTCATTATTATTTTTTCTTTGGAATTTTAATTGTAATTTGATAGTACTCATCAAATTCTTCTTCCTCAGAATTAACATTCAAACCACTTTCAGTAACCATTTGTAAAGATTGTCTAATTGTATTCATAGCAATCCTCGTATCTCGACTTACTGCTTTTTGCTTTGCCTTACGCTTCGGTTTCGCTTCCTCTAGTAGCTTCGCAATTCGTTCTTCTGTTTGCTTTACATTTAGTTGTTTCTCCACAATTTCCTGTAAAACCTTCAGTTGTAATTCCTCATTTTTTAAAGGAATGAGAGCGCGGGCGTGACGTTCTGTAATGCTTTTTTCTAATAATGCACTTTTTATTTCTTCAGGCAACTTTAACAATCGCAACTTATTTGCGATTGTAGATTGTCCTTTTCCAAGTCGTTGTGCCAATGCTTCTTGTGTTAAATTATGTAACTCAATCAGCTTTTGATATGCCACAGCTTCCTCGATTGCCGTTAGTTCCTCACGTTGCAAGTTTTCAATTAAAGCTACAGAAGCTGTCTCTGTATCATTTAAGTTCTTTATAATTGCAGGAACCTTTTCCCAACCTAACTTTGTTGCTGCGCGAAAACGTCTTTCTCCAGCAATAATCTCGTACTTATCATCCTCATATTGCCTTACAACAATCGGCTGAATAAGTCCATGTGTACGAATTGTTAATGCTAGCTCATCAATACGCGCATCATCAAAAACTGTTCTTGGTTGATAACGGTTAGGGGTAATATTTACTATCGGAATTTCTTGTATTTCTTCATATACCTTTTTATCTATCTCTTCATGGCTTTCGTCTTGTAATTCGAATTCGCTCTCTTTATCTCCAAAGCCAAATAAACGAGAAAACGTATTTTTCATACATATTCCACCACCTTTTAGGCCTATTGACTATTCTCCATAAAATGTTTCCTATGAAACATTTACGTTTTCATTTATATAATTTAATCTTACGTCTAATAAGATTTATTTTTCAATAGGTAATTTATTGGGTGTTCCCGGTTTGCGTGGATATTTCTTTGGTGTCTTGCGCTTTTTCTCGATTAATAAAATATTACGTTCACTCTCTTCAAACGGTAATTGGAACGTAGACATCTCTTTTAACTCTCCGCCTAGCACCTCTAAAGCATACTTACCATTTTCAATTTCTTCGTTTGCTGCTGCACCTTTCATTGCAATGAATGTTCCTCCAACTTTTACAAGCGGTAAACATAGCTCACTTAATACAGAAAGACGCGCAACTGCACGTGCCATTACAATATCGTATGATTCACGTACACCTTCTTTTTTCCCAAATGTTTCAGCACGATCATGACAAAATGCAACATCACTTAATTCTAACTTTTGTGCTAAGTGATTTAAGAAATTAATACGTTTTTGCAACGAATCTACAATTGTTATTTTTAAATGCGGGAAACAAATTTTTAAAGGAATACTTGGGAATCCAGCACCTGCACCAACATCGCAAATTGAGAATGGTTTTGAAAAATCATAATAAAAAGCAGCTGTAATGGAATCAAAAAAGTGTTTTAAATATACTTCTTCTTTTTCTGTAATAGCCGTTAAGTTCATTTTTTCATTCCACTCTACTAATGTTTCAAAGTAGATTTTGAACTGCTCTAACTGTCTAGAAGAGAGGGTGATTCCCTTCTCTTCTAGCATAGATTGAAATTGTTCTATGTTCATCTAGCAATATCTCCTTACTATTTATTGGTTCGATACGCGTGCAATTTTTCCTTGTTCTATATACACAAGTAAAATGGAAATATCCGCTGGATTTACGCCAGAAATACGTGAAGCCTGCCCCATTGAAAGTGGACGAACATCTTTCAATTTCTGTCTAGCTTCTGAAGCAATGCTAGAAATCGCATCATAATCAATATCTACAGGGATTTTTTTATTCTCCATTTTCTTCATACGCTCTACTTGCTGTAAAGATTTTTCAATATATCCTTCATACTTAATCTGAATTTCAACTTGTTCTTTAACTTCATCACTTAATTCTACTTCACTTGGTACTAAAAGATGAATATGCTCATATGTCATCTCTGGACGACGTAATAAGTCACTTGCACGTATTCCATCTTTCAATTCACTTCCGCCAATATTGCGAATTAATTCTTGAACTTCAGGACGTGGTTTAATAATAATGCTGCTTAAACGTTCCTTTTCCTGTTCAATTTGTAATTTTTTATTTGTAAATCGCTCATAGCGCTCTTCTTTAATTAATCCAATTTTACGACCAACTTCAGTTAAACGAAGATCAGCATTATCGTGGCGTAATAATAGACGGTATTCTGCACGAGACGTTAATAAACGATATGGTTCATTTGTACCTTTCGTTACAAGATCATCAATTAAGACACCAATATAAGCATCCTCGCGACCTAAAACAACTTCTTCTTTACCTAAAGAGCGGCATGCTGCATTAATTCCAGCCATAAGCCCTTGTCCGGCCGCCTCTTCGTAACCAGAAGTTCCATTAATTTGTCCTGCTGTATATAAATTTTTAATCTTTTTCGTTTCAAGTGTTGGCCATAGTTGTGTTGGCACAATTGCATCATATTCAATTGCATAACCTGTACGCATCATTTCAACATTTTCTAGGCCTGGAATTGTTCTAAGCATGTCACGTTGTACATCTTCTGGTAAGCTTGTGGATAAACCTTGTACATATACTTCTTGTGTATTACGCCCTTCTGGCTCTAAGAAAATTTGATGACGCGGTTTATCATTAAATCTTACTACTTTGTCTTCAATAGAAGGACAGTATCTAGGACCTGTTCCTTTAATCATACCAGAATACATAGCTGAACGATGTAAATTTTCATCTATTAAACGGTGTGTTTCTGTACTTGTATATGTCAACCAACATGGAATTTGATCCATAATAAATTTCGTTGTTTCAAAAGAGAACGCACGTGGCTTATCATCACCTGGTTGAATTTCTGTTTTACTGTAGTCAATTGTATTACTGTTTACACGAGGAGGTGTCCCTGTTTTAAATCTTACAAGATCAAATCCAAGCTCCTCTAAATGCTCAGATAATGTAATAGACGGTTGCTGGTTATTTGGACCGCTTGAATATTTTAAGTCGCCCATGATAATCTCGCCACGTAAAAATGTTCCAGTTGTAATTACAACTGTTTTTGCTGTATATTCTGCACCAGCTTGTGTAACTACCCCTTTACATACACCTTCTTCAACAATTAAACGCTCTACCATTCCTTGGAACAACGTTAAGTTTGGTGTTTCTTCAATTGTTTTCTTTAATTCATGTTGGTAAGAGAATTTATCAGCTTGCGCTCGAAGTGCACGTACGGCTGGTCCCTTACCTGTATTTAGCATACGCATTTGAATATGAGTTTTATCAATATTACGTCCCATTTCTCCGCCTAATGCATCAATTTCACGAACAACAATCCCTTTTGCTGGTCCACCAACAGAAGGGTTACATGGCATGAATGCTACCATATCCAAGTTAATTGTTAACATTAATGTTTTTGAGCCCATTCGTGCTGCCGCAAGACCAGCTTCACATCCTGCATGACCTGCACCGATTACTATGACATCGTATGAACCGGCATTGTATCCCATTGTTTATTCCTCCTAATAATCTCTATCTTTCTACAACTTCACTATATTATTTTCCTAAACAAAATTGAGAGAACAACTGGTCAATTAAGCTTTCATGCACTGTGTCCCCAGTAATTTCACCAAGTATTTCCCACGTTCTTGTTAAATCAATTTGTACCATATCAATTGGTACACCATTTTCAATCGCCTCAACTGCATCACCGATTGTTTTTCCTGCTTGTGTTAATAATCCAATATGTCTCGCATTAGAAACATATGTCATATCTGCAGAATCGATTGTTCCTTCAAAGAATAAATCAGCTATTGCCTTTTCGAGTTCATCTATTCCTTGTTCTTCAATTAAGGATGTTGTAATAACACGATTTCCCGCGGCTAACTCTGTAACACGTTCCATATCAATCGCTTGCGGTAAATCAGTCTTATTCACAATAACAATAAAGTCTTTTCCTTGTACCGCACGGAATAGATCTTCATCCTCATTTGTTAAAGCCTCGCTATAGTTGACAACAACTAATACTAAATCCGCTTGGCTCATCATTTCTTTTGAACGTTCCACACCAATTCGTTCAACAACATCTTCTGTCTCCCGAATACCGGCTGTATCTATAAGTTTAAGAGGTACACCACGCACGTTAACGTACTCTTCAATAACATCACGAGTTGTTCCTGCAATATCAGTTACAATTGCCTTTTTCTCCTGAACAAGACTATTTAATAACGATGATTTCCCAACGTTAGGTCTACCGATAATTGCTGTAGCAATACCCTCACGTAAAATTTTCCCTTGTTTTGATGTTTCTAATATTTTTTCGATTTCCGAACGAACATGCGTCGCTTTCTCAATTAAAATATTATGTGTCATCTCTTCTACATCATCGTATTCTGGATAATCTATATTTACCTCAACATGAGCTAATGTTTCTAATATTTCTTGACGCAAAAGACCAATTAATTTAGATAATCGCCCTTCCATTTGATTAATTGCTACATTCATCGCACGATCTGTTTTTGCTCGAATCAAATCCATAACAGCTTCTGCTTGTGATAAATCGATACGTCCATTTAAAAAAGCACGTTTTGTAAATTCGCCCGGTTCTGCCAATCGTACTCCTTGTGCTAGAATAAGTTGCAATACTTTATTTACTGAAACAAGTCCACCGTGACAGTTAATTTCCACTATATTTTCACGTGTAAAAGTCCTTGGTGCGCGCATAATAGACACCATAACTTCTTCAATAACTTGATTTGTATCTAAATCAACAATATGACCATAATGAATAGTGTGAGAAGGAACCTCTATTAAATCCTTCCCCTTAAAAATACGATTAACTTTCTCAACCGCATCATCCCCACTTACTCGAACAATGGCAATTGCACCCTCTCCAAGCGCTGTGGAAATCGCAGCAATTGTATCAAATTCCATGTCCTTTCACCTCACTTGCTTATTTATCTCTATTTCAACATGATTATTTCTTTCACTAAATTATTAGGATACCATAACGAACCTATCTACAAAAGAAGAATAACTCATTTTATTATATCCCCATGTAAAAAACACTAAACTTATTCACAGTGGATAAGTTTAGTGTTTTTTAGTTATCCACATCTATTTTTCGCTCAAAAAAACCGGCACTCATTTGAGCAACCGGTCATTTAGGAGATATTACAACATGCCGATGTGGTTCATTTCCTTCAGAAGTTGTATTGATACCTTGATGATTTGATAATGCCTGATGAATAATTTTTCGTTCAAAAGATGGCATCGGTTCTAAAATAACTCTTTTTTTCGTATTAAATACTTGTTTCGCTAATCGATAAGAAAGTGATTCTAACGTACTTTTTCTTTTACTACGATAATTTTCAGCATCTAGTGTAATACCGATATACTGCTTCGTGTTACGATTCGCGACAAGTTTTGTTAAATACTGTAAAGAGTTCAATGTATTACCTCTTTTCCCAATTAAAACACCTACATTATCACCAGAAATTGTAAATTCAATTTCGCGTCCTTTTACAATTTTACTAATCTCAACTTCCACACCCATATCGTGAATAACATTTCTTAAATATTCTTCACATTCTTGAATTGGATCTTTCTTCAATACAACTTCTACTACTGCAGGACGATTCCCAAATAAACCTAAGAATCCTCTTTTACCCTCATCGACAATATTTATATCTACTCGATCTTTTGATGTATTTAATTGCCTTAAAGCATCCTCTACTGCCAGCTCGACTGTTTGTCCTTTAGCAGTAATTACACTCACTTGCTTGAGCCTCCAGCTTTGCTAGCCTTAATTTCTGGCCCTTTGATAAAGTACATTTGAGCAATACCAAAGATATTACCAACAACCCAGTAAAGTGATAATGCGGCTGGGAAGTTAATTGCAAAGATTAAAATCATAATCGGCATAAGCCAAAGCATCATTGCCATTTGCGGATTTTGACCAGCTGTTCCTGCCATTGCAAGCTTTTGCTGAATAAATGTCGTAATTGCTGCAACGACCGGTAAGATATAGAACGGGTCTGCATGTCCTAAATCGAACCATAAGAAACTATGTTGTTTAATTTCAGCTGTTCTCATAATTGCATGATAAAAAGCGAACAGAATTGGCATTTGAATAAAGATTGGTAAACAACCAGCTAATGGATTTACACCATTTTTTTGATATAACTGCATCATTTCTTGCTGCAGTTTTTGCTGTGTCGCTTGATCTTTAGAGCTATATTTCTCTTTTAACTTCACCATTTCCGGTTGTAACGCTTGCATCGCTTTCGTACTCTTCGTTTGTTTAATCATTAGTGGTAATAACGCAAAACGAATGATAAGAGTTGTAATAACAATTGCTAAACCATAATTACTGTTAAATAAGTCGGCAAAATACGTGATTAACTGAGAAAGCGGATATACGAAATATTCATTCCAAATCCCAGTACTTTTCGATGTAATCGGCTGACCCGTTTCACTACAACCGGTGGCAATCGCCATTAATGCAACGACCATGGCTAGTAAACCTAATTTCTTTTTCAAAGCCTACTCCTCCTTGTATCGGTATGTATATAGTGTAATTCATTTCCTTACGCTACTTTTTTATTCTTTTCATACCAGAGCGTTTAAAGACATGAATTAAGCTTTTCTTTACTTCTTCATATGTCATCTCTGCACAAGGCTTCCTTGCTATTATAACAAAATCTTTTCCAGAAGCTATCTCATCTTTTAACTCTGTAATAGCCTGACGGACCATGCGCTTAATTCGATTACGAACTACTGCATTTCCTATTTTCTTGCTAACAGAAAGGCCGATGCGAAAGTTTGGCTGTTCTTCTTTATCTAATTGGTATACAACAAACTGACGATTCGCATTTGATTTTCCTTTTTGAAAAACCGCCTGGAATTCATCATTCTTCTTTATACGATGTTTTTTCTTCATATCAATTGACACTCCTGTATTTCATCAGCGGAAATTCACTATTATTAGAAAAAAAGACCACTGAACGATCAGTGGTCTACGCAGATAATACTTTTCTTCCTTTACGACGACGAGCTGCTAGCACTTTACGTCCGTTCGCTGTGCTCATACGGCTGCGGAAACCATGTACTTTGCTGCGCTTACGTTTATTTGGTTGGTAAGTTCTTTTCATTATATGACACCTCCCTGAGGAATATCTGTTAAAGACAGTCCTATAAATTATAGTTAATCAACTAGGAAAATGTCAATGGTTCTAGAAATTTTCATCAAATATTCATTTTGAACCTATTCACATACTTTTTCACAGCATCTATATTTCCTTGTGGATAAATGTTTTTTTACGTTTTTTATATCCACAAACTTTTTTCACACTTTTACACAGTATATCGTGTTGTGGACAAGTTTATTCCACAAGGTATTGATTTTGTGGATAACTTTCTTAAATTCATTGCTATAGCCACTTTTTTTTGATATTATAGTTGTGTTTTCACTTTGAATAAGTTTTCCACACCTTTATCTTATCCACAATTTGTGTATAACATGTGGACAGTTTTAATCACATGTGGGTAAATAGTTGTCCACATTTGCTTTTTTTGTCGAAAACCCTATCTCATATACAAACGACGTTTTTAGGTTTTAAAATACGTTTCGTATAAATATACATTTTATATTTATTGGGTTGTACATTTGTTGCGCAACCTTATTCTTTTACCATCTTAGTAAAGGAGGGACACCT
>NZ_JBBOUN010000002.1:0-566186 GCF_038006085.1 Bacillus sp. FSL K6-0073
AAATGGAGGCTACTCCCAAATATTCACTCATATTCAAGGTGATTGAGAAAACACCGCACAATAAATTTCCAATCGTAAATAAATTGGGTATAACTTTTACAAGCTGATTAAACAAGTTTGCAAACGAACTGGTTAACACACATACGAAATAGATATAAAATATCGCAAAAAAAAACAGAATTAATCAAATAGAAAAGACACGTAAATTATTAAAGGCTTAATGGATAGTGGAACCATGCAGAGTAGATTGGGGGCATACTAGCTATTCAAGTTTCTCCTATTCAATAATGAGATAATAAAATTTCACGTACCTTATGTAAAAATAAAGAAGAAATTTAAGCAATAGGGGATTTTAATAAAGAATGACCTTTGAATTATTTAATGTTAATATATAAAAATTATATTGATATAAATATATTTACTAGTTAAAAATGTAGATTAAATTTGATGTGGTTAAAGGTGAAAATTTCGATTTTACTTTACTTGAAACAAAATTGCTGAAAACTTTTAAAGAAGTGGATAATGTAGCAATAGTCGAAAAGGTCGAAGATAAACTTTTTGAAAGAGATGATGTGCGAACCCATTTAGCGGAGATTACTATCAATGTTACAGGAAAGAATATTGGATATAGATCAGTTTCAGCTAGTATATTTTTTGTTCTAGACAGTCTATCAATAAAGCTATTCAATATTAATATTAGTGTACATTAAGTATCCAAAATGGATGTTTTTAATTTGTTAAAAGTTAAAAAGAAATTCCGCATTGAACCAGTGAACATTCTAATTAGACAAGCATATGATGAATTCATGGGACGAATTATCATATGAGATGAAACTTTGGAGCACCATATTTATTTGTTGAAGGGTACCCTTTTTTTGCACTTTTTAATAAGGACAGGCATATATTAGAGAATGGGGTAGCCCCACTTCATATATTTGAGCACCTGGAATCGTCAGGTGCTCTTTATTTTTTGGAAAAATGAATATTTATATTAAATGATTATATAAATAGATAAAATATAGTTATTTGATTCAGATTTAAACCAAGGGGTACAAATTCGCTGTGTCGTGAAAAGGATTTGTTTAAACAATGGAAGGCAGATTTACAAGCTGTTGTAGAAGAGAAGAGGGTGAAGAAAAAAGCTAAGAAAAAGAATATGAAGTATAGCATTCCTGGTAATACAGCTGACTTCATGAATGGAAAAGATACTTTTCGTAAAGAGAATGGATGGGTATTGAAGCAAAGTAATTAATAATTTGAGGATAAATGATTTTGATTAAGTGTATAGGAATTATAGTAGGCGCTGCCTTGATTTTGGCGACGTCTTATTTGTTGTTAAGGAAAGATAACAAAACAAATAAATACAAGGTAAAAGGATATTAACGAAAAAGCCAAATTAGTAGGAAGTAAATTTAAAAAGTCCTGTCTTTTGACAGGACTTTCAAAAAGGGAACAACAGTTAACAATTGAAGGTACCTTTATATTACCATTACTGGTAATATAATTCCATGTGTTATGTGTTGAGAAATAATCTTCTATAAGATGAAAAAAAGTAACCAATGAAGTTAAGTAACGAATTGATGTAAAAATGACATTTGGACCTGTAAGTAATGGATATGAAACATATAGTTATAGTCAAGAAAATGAACAGTTCATAAGCTAGAAATTTTAGCTTGCATATAGTATATGTTGTAAAGAAAGGGTGGGGATGAAGCATGGAACGACCGAACTGGGGCATCGGGGGATAGTATTCGTGGGCTGTACGTTTCTTGGCGCGGGAGTGGGATCTACGTTTGGGGGCGCCAAAACTGGGTGGATGATAGGGATGGGCGCTGGGTTTCTTGGTATGACTTTGACGAGATGGATTGGGAAATAATATAACAGGTTCACTTTCTTCGATAAATAAAGCGATAGGCACATAAGAATGTACTTACATAGGATTTCAAAAAGAGACACCAAAGGGCGTCTCTGCATACTTACATTTCCACTTTAATTATTACAATACCCTTTTAACATACCTTTAGAAAAACGATTTGGATATAAAGCAATAAGCATCCCGTAGGGGCTTCCTTTCCAATAGCGTTGTAAGGGTGTCCGTAATTTTTGTTTTATGAGCCATCGTTGATTAAATACGTTTAATAGCTGTTTTTCATCCAGTTTTTCTTTCTCTTCAATGGTCCATCTTAATGCTTCTAGTGCTTTACATTTGGACCAAAAGCCAACTGGTGTAACTTTAAATTCCCATTCTTTAAAGCGACCTGGATATAATTCGTTTATCATTTTAAATGGACTATTTCCCCACATTAATTGACATGGAGACGCTAATCTGTGAGTCTTTAGCCACTTTATACTGTAAACATCCAGTATTTGTTCGGGCGTTAATTTTTCTTTTTCTTCAATGGTCCATTTCAATGCTTCTAATGCTTTTTCTTTTGTCCAGAAGTTATTGGGCGTCATGAGAAATTCCCATTCTTTAAAACGACTAGGGTACAAATCGTTAATCATTGCAAACGGACTACTATTCCAGTACATAGCCAGAGGGGCACTAAGTTTGTTTTTCTCCAACCATTTTTTGCCGTATACGCGTAAGAGCTTTTCGTTCGATAAACCTTTTTTTTCTTCAATCATCCATCTCAAAATCGTTAATGCCTTTTCTTTCGTCCAAAAATTTAAAGGAGTCATACCAAACTCCCATTCTTTAAACTCACTTGGGTATAAATCATTTATTGCTTTAAAAGGGCTATTTTCGTATCTATGTTTGAGTAATCCTCGTAATTTATACTTTACAAGTAATTGAGTGTTCCATTTTTTTCTGATGTCTTCCTTATCCCATTTTAAGATACTGTGTAATAAATATGTGATTACTCTGCGGGCGAGTTTATTATCCAAATCTTCTTTCCAAGTATTTGGAGGGAATCGTTTCCTTTTGCCATCCAATATTTCTTGATAAATTTCTTCTATCGTAACTGCTTTTATTGCCAATATATAAATCCTCCTATATTTGTATTTATATTTGTACAATATCACTATCAGAATTATTATATATATATTATATAATTTACATAAAATTATCATCGAAAACAACACATAAATTAGTTTTTTCTTAAAAATCTAATTATTACACAAATAAAAATTTATTTAAATTTTCTATTTTTTGGTATATACTTAACAATGAATTATTATATTTATATATTAGGAGTGTATTTGTATGGAGAAGCTTAACAAAAGCGATATCATTCGCACCGTTCCACAAAATGGTTTCTTTGGACATCCAAAAGGGCTATTTACCCTATTCTTTACAGAATTTTGGGAGCGATTTTCTTACTATGGAATGAGAGCAATATTACTTTACTATATGTACTATTCCATTTCTAAAGGTGGCTTAGGGATGGATCACGCCACAGCTGCATCCATTATGGCTATCTATGGTTCGTTAGTTTACATGTCTGGCATTATTGGTGGGTGGATTGCTGACCGCCTATTAGGTTCAAGTAGAACAATATTTTGGGGTGGCGTTTTAATAATGATTGGTCATCTCATCTTAGCTCTACCAGGAACGGTTAGTACATTATTTATCTCAATGGTATTTTTAGTACTTGGAACAGGGTTATTAAAACCGAATGTATCTAGTATTGTTGGTGATTTATATAGTGAAACAGATACTCGTCGTGATTCAGGTTTCAGTATTTTCTATATGGGTATTAATTTAGGAGCACTATTATCTCCGTTTGTGATTGGAACACTCGGTCAAAAGTATAACTTCCACTTAGGTTTTGGTGTGGCAGCAATTGGTATGCTATTTGGATTAATTCTGTATGTTCTTACGAAAAAGAAAAATCTAGGATTAGCAGGAGCGCAAGTACCAAATCCTTTAACAGACAAGGAAAGAAAAAAGGTCCTTATACAGTTTAGCATTGGTATTATCGCAATTGCACTAGTTTGTGTGTTAACAATTCCAACAGGTATTTTAACGATTGATCGATTTACTTTACTTGTAAGTATCTTAGGTATTCTAATTCCAACAGGCTATTTTGTCTTTATGTACCGTAGTCCAAAGACGACAAAAGTTGAAAAATCTCGCTTAATTGCTTACATACCACTATTTATCGCTGCTACAATGTTTTGGGCGATTCAAGAGCAGGGAGCAATCATCTTAGCTAGTTATGCTGATCAACGTACGCAGTTAAACTTTGCAGGATTGGAGGTTCAATCTTCATGGTTCCAATCTTTAAACCCTATTTATATTGTTTTACTAGCACCAGTATTTGCTTGGCTTTGGGTAAAGCTGAATTCACGCCAACCAAGTACAGCAAATAAATTTGCTATCGGTTTATTATTTGCTGGTTTATCATTCTTAGTGATGATTATTCCTGCATATATCCATGGTACTGAATCTCTTGTTAGCCCAATTTGGTTAGTCATTAGTTTCCTTCTAGTCGTAATCGGGGAACTTTGTTTATCACCTGTAGGTTTATCTATTACTACAAAACTAGCTCCAGCAGCGTTCTCTGCTCAAACAATGAGTCTATGGTTCTTAACCAGTGCATCTGCACAAGCTATCAATGCGCAGCTTGTTCGATTATATAATCCTGAAACAGAGATTATTTATTTTGGCGCAATTGGCGGTTTATCAATTGTTTTCAGTGTTATTTTATATTTTATGGCTCCAAAGATTCAGGTACTTATGAAAGGGATCAAATAATAGAGCTGTGCCAAAAACTTATTACCATACAAGTTTTTGTGCACAGTTTTTTTTAGTGCTTTATCTTATGTGAAATAATACTAGTTCCATTTTCAACTTTACTATTTTTAGATTGTTGTAGCGTTATGATAGCTTCCCTTAAACAAAGCAATGAAAAAGCAAAAAATACAGAGCTGGAAGAAGAAAATGACAAACGTTTTGGATATTTTAGTAACGAACAATTATAAGGAGTACCTCAATTTCGTGGAAATCCGTCATGCTATCATGTTTTATTATTAATAAAAAAACACAAATCTTTTGTAAGTGAACCTATTAGTATTAATTTCTAGATTCATATACTTTTATAATAATACATGAACTGAATTTTATTTAATCTTATTTATTTTAAAGGGAATTTCTTTTATTTTCCTGACAGCAGCTGAAAAGAAATTATGTACATTCGCAAACTGGTCCTATTGAGTTTTTCCTTCTTCGTACATTTAAATGGCATTCCTGCCTTGTACTAAAACTCTATCATCCTTTTTATATTTAATCATCTCGCTGTCTACCTTCAGTGTTCCATCCAGTAAACCATATTCAAATGGTAAACCGTTCAAAAAGCATGATCCATTGTATTCATAATTCTTATGCTCTTCTTGATATACATATTCTGCACGATCAGGTACAGAAAATCCCCATCTAATTCAATGATCTCCTTTAAATAAGGAAATATAGAAGTTGAGATTTTTTGGATAAATTATTAGTTCTAGGGGATTTTTTCAAAAAGCATAAGGAGTGGGATTTTCTACAACCGTAATACATGTCTTCATATTGTTAAAACATTTGAAATTTTTCTTAAGGATGAGAAAACTTCATATCTTATTTATATAATTTATGTTACGGTAAAATATGTTAATTAATTACAATAATTCCTAAGGGGAGCATACATAATGAAAGCAAAGAAACTAGTCACATTAGCAGTACCATTTATGTTGTTAATAGGTTGTGGAACTGATAAAACAGAAGCAAAGCCGAAAGAAAAAGTTGAATCTAAAGTAGAGACTAAGGAGAAGTTAACTAAAGAGAAGTATCCAGCTCATATGTCAGAGTTATCATCTGAGTTAATGAAGCAGGTTATAAAGATAACTGAGGTAGCTGTAAACACTTCTAAAGATATTAAGGCAATTCAGAAAGAGTTTCTAAAAGAAGAAGCTGAGTTACAGAAGGTTATTGTTAAATTTGACAAGGTAGAACCACCCAAAGAGTATCAAGATACTCACAAAGACCTTGTAAAAGCAGTAGATTGTTACAGTAAAGCATACAAGCTACAAGCTGAGATAATCAAGTCAGATTCAAAAGATTTAGTTAAGTATGAAGAGAAGTCGAAAGAGTTTAAAGAGTTAATCAGACAAGGTACTGAACTCTGGAAGACTGGTTCTGAGCCAATTCAAGGTGCTATAAAAGATAAAGTTAACCCTTTTCCAAACAAATCTAATAGTTCTACAACTTCTCAGTCTAATGATTCCATACAAATAGCATCAGACGGTAAAGAGTTATTCGGAGAATGGGGTAATTACAGGGAATCTGTATTCCACACAGGATTAAACTTGAGAGAAGATGGTACATACACGATGTACGATGATTCAGGAAAGACTTCTTACGAAGACAATCATATGACAGGAACATGGCACTACAATGGAAGTAAGAAGGAAATTACATTTATACCAAAAGAGTTTGTAAAAGACGGTAAGACGGTAGATGCAAAATACATGGAAGTAGCAGTAGACTACAGAGTTGAAGAATTTAAGAATGGTTATCTAAAGATTGTAGACACGAAAAAAGGTAATACAGTAACAGCAGAGAGACGCAAATAGTCATGATATTAACAGGTTACTCGTTAATAGGTAACCTGTTTTCCGCATCAATAAACTATCATTCAAGGAGTAGGAGAAATGAAGATTAAGAAACTAATAGGTTTTACTGTACCGATCCTATTATTGTTTGGTGCTTGTTCCTTTGATAAAGTAAACATCAAGTCAGAAAGCAAACCACTAGAAGAAAGTAAGGCAGAATCAAAAAGTAAGATAGATAAAGTTAAACCTGTAGATGTAGGTAACTATTCAATAGAAGAATATATTAACACTCTTTCAGACATAGCTTTAGAGATGGAAGACAAGGTAACTGAGATGGATAATTTACTTATAGGTGAAGACCTTCCATTACATAGCAAGTATAAGTATTTAAAATTAGCAGAAGAATCAATAGACTTGTCAGTACAAGCTAGAGAGTTAAAAGTACCAAAAGAGTTCGCAGAGGTGCATAAAGATATTGATAGAGCTATGCAGATGTACAGTACTGGTTTTCAATATCAAATAGACTATGTAAAGAAACCAGACCCTAAAAATTCAAATAAAGCTATAGAGGTTATAACAGAAGCAGGTAACTTATGGGTAGAAACATCTGAGAGACTAGGTAAAGAATATAGTAAAGTAGTATTACAATAAATTGGTTTTCAAGAAAGAATCTAAATAACCGCAAATAAAAGGGATGAGTCATATAATGTGAGTTGATAAGAGGTTTTTGAACAAACATTATTTGAAAACAACATTTAAAAGGAGTAAAAAATGAATACAATCAATAAAATCTTAAGCGATTTTGCTGCAATAAATGCAGACGAATATGTAAGTAATTATTATGGGCTTAGTATTATGTCAGAAAATAAAAAGGATAATATTTTTGAACTTGCCAAAAAGGCGACACACGCTACTAGTAATGACACATTAGAACTCATACAATTGAAAGAATGAAAAAAAGAATTCCTAATTTGCCAATATACCAATGGGGAGTCTTATTGGTTTGGGAAAATACCACACGGATATGATTTAAATGGATCGACTTCGAAGGAATATGTAATAGAGCAGTTATTAAATGTATTCAAACAAGAACCAGAAGAAGTTTATTGGATTAACTTAGATCCAGGAGGTTATTATGCATGCTGTTATGAAGAATATTTGTTTAAGACAAACAAAGGGATTTATTTTTTTAATATGCAAGTACACGATTAAATAATCAGGATTTGAAATATAGTTTTATTAATAAAAAAGATTGATAATAAAATGATCTAATAATAAAGAAAAAATAAATTGTTCTAGAAGACTAGTAGTCGAACCTAAAAAAAGACGCCATAAGGCGCCCCCAACTTGGGTTAATGAGGTTTTAGTTTTCCAATCTAAAGAAATATTGTATCAGCTCACAAAGAGAGTATATCATAACATCCAAGAGAAATAATATGCATTCTTACATATCGAAATAAATCTCGTATTCTTGCACTGATGGACCAGAGATAGCAAGATGTGAAGCCAATAAGAGCTGTGAAAATATCAAGTCTAGGATGTACTTACTTGCAAACAAACACAAAAGATAATAAATACATTACGTGTAGAAATTAGATTATGACTCCTGCTAGCGAGTACATCACATTGGAACGTACGTTTGTTTTCATCTCTCGCAACAAGCATAGTATTATTTTTTTATATAAATGGAAGTGCAGCTGCTAGTTATGCAGTATGATGAGCAAAGGGACGAAATCCTGGATTTGGCAATTACAGCATTGGAATGACGGGGAAGATTGCACGAATTTCGTTTCATAAGCTGTTAATGCGAATAGAAATCGTGTAGTACTTAAAACCTCTCATACTTGGACTGTAGTTGAAAACTTCTACACTTACTGGTCTTCTAGAGTACCAACTTATGAGACTTATAGTCTGAAAGCATTAGAAGGGAATGTTGGGGACGTTATTTAATATCGAAGTGATGTAACCGGCCATAAATGGCATAGTTTAATGGTTACAAAAAATCAACAGGCAGTTTCCAAATTAATCAGCATACTTCCGACCGAGAAAATGATGAAATTGGATATATTTTAGAATCTGAACCTTCTTTCAAAAGAGGTGGCATCTTTTTTGCTCTGTTGAAACAATAAAGAGAATAAAAGATATGTCAGTATCACGTTTATGGAATCATTAGTATCACAAAAGCCATCACGCAATGATAATTGCATGATGGCTTTTGTTGTTTTTTTTATTTCTTTGTCGCATTGACCCATGTAGCGATGTCCTGGATGACATACGCTGGAATATTTGAAGGGACTTCGTATTCACTAGGGTGACTTAATTCACCGTCGCCCTCCGTGAAGAGGTGATTCAATTTCGGATATTCTTTAAACTGAACATTACTGCGACTTGAAAGACCTTCTTGCCATCTCGTAAACTCTTCTTTTACTGTTACTTGATAATCACGTGAGCCTTGTAGAATCAGTAATGGCTCTTTTCGTGATTTCGCTTCCTCAACTGGATGCCAACGGGTCACATCATACATGAAATGTGGAGAAAGATAATTATAACCGGCTGGTGGGTGATCTGGATTAAAAGTAGGATCCTCAATATAAGCGAATTGTTTTTTTAGTTCATCAATATACTCCTTTGGTGCCCCAAGGTACTGATACTGATCAAGGAGCATGTCAGTAAAAGGGCGTGCAGGTGGTGCCATTAATATACTTCCTCTTACAAGTGATGAAGGTGCTTTGCTTAGTATACGTGGCATGGTGCCAGCACCTTGGCTATGTCCGAGAATGAAGATGTTATCTGGGTCAATACCTTCCTGCTGTGCTGCTGATTTTGCTGCATAGATGGCATCATCTGTAGTATCTCGGTCTAACGTAGCAGGTTCTGCAGTCATTTTAAAACCGTGTTCTAAGGAACGTTTCTCGTAACGTAACACTGCGATACCGCTTGATGAAAGACCAGCTGCAAGGTCTCTAAAGATTTTAGCTCCCATAAATGTACTGTCACGATCTTGCGGACCAGAACCGTGAACAAGTACAACAATAGGTACTTGTTCGCCAGGTGTATGTTTTGGAACCGTTAATGTTGCTGGTAACGGGTATGTAGCATTTCCAATTACGATTTCACGTTCTTGGTAGGAATCAGGTCGGTCATAGCTAGGGTTTGGGATGGTATAAGATTTCTCTGGCCCAGTCCTTACGCCAATTTCATCAACTTTGCCACCAGGCGTGAATTTAAGGAGTAATGGAATAGTAGTTCCTTCGATAGCTCCTGGAACTTTAACTGTTTGATGGACCAAGTTTCGTTCTTGTATAACAGGTGTTCCCATACTTGTAATCCTACTTCCTCCACTTTGTGTCCACCAATTTTGTAATATGTTTGCCGTAAATTTGGATTGAAAAGCAGCAGACGTCAATTGTAGTGCCTCTGAATATTTATCTTGCTGGAGATATTCAAAAAATAAAGACGTACGCTCCGTTAAAGAGACTGGTTTCTTTTCTGCAGTTTGTACCTCTTGTGTATCTGCATGAATCTTTGTTGTAAGTGAGAAAAAAGAGGCACCTAAAGAAAAGAGTAAGGCAAAAGAAAGTGCTGATTTTTGTAACTTCTTTTTTTTCATCCTGTTTAACCTCCAAAATATAATGGTATAAAATGAGTTTGGTAATTAGTGGAATGTTTCCCTATTGAGGTTTCGGTACATGTAAGAGGGAATCCTGCATACATATCATAAAAATCCTGTTTGAAAGAGTACAGGCGTTAAGCAATGGATTTAAACATAAATCTTTGCTAAATCATAGAAATCGATAGTTTTCCCAACAATGATTCCAATCCCATTATGATGTAAGGGAAGAAAAAAAAAAGAGAGGGAGAAATACGATGAAAAAAATTTTGTGGTTCATTTCTACATTGTGCATGATTTTAGCGTTGGTAACGGGGGCAGTAGCAAAGATGACAATGGAATTGTGCAGGTAAGATAAGGAAAGGATCCATAACGGGCGCTATTTTCCGAGTTACATAGAAAATACATATTAAACGTGAATTTGAACAAAATGGAAATTTTGATTAAAGGATTCTATATAAATAGGTAGAATCTAATTATTTGGTACACATTTTAAACCAAGGGGTACAAATTGGATGCGACGTGAAAAGGATTTGTTGAAACAATGGAAGGCGGATTTACAAGCTGTTCAAGAAGAGAAGAGCTTGAAGAAGAAAGCTAAGAAAAAAAATAAGAAATATAGCATTCCGGGTAATACAGCTGACTTTATGGATGGCAAGAATACTTATCGTAAAGAAAATGGGGTATGGAAGCAAAGAAATAAATAATATGTGGATAAATAATTATCAAAACAAGCGAATACAAAATTAAGATGCGCTAACGAGAATGGATAGGCCTTGCTAAACAACTTGCGTATATAAGGGAAAGCCTAAAATGGAGCACGTTTTTGAGCTGCCTGTTAATGATGAAGAAAATAGATATAAAGTTAAGTAGGTATGTGAAGTTAATGGTGTAAATCGTAAAGTTCTTTATAAGAAGGAAAAAGAAAAATGGGTTATGTAGAAATTAAAGTAGAAAATCCACCGCTATTTTATATTTAAAAAATGTTTTCTCATATTATATATTCTTTTATGTTAATATCAGATAAAAAAGGATGTATTAATTTTGGGTATATACTTAATAGGTTTAGGGATATTTCTCATTTGCTTGACCTTCATTTATGAAATTAGGGAAGTAGAAAGTGGAAGTTTAAAAGAAAAGGTTGGGTTAACTTTCGAACATCTTGTCGACCTTATTTCCTTAGAATTTAATTTTCCACAACTTTTCATATTATTAGGAGTAGGCTGCATCGTGTATGGTCTTGTTATTATGTAGAAAAAAAGAGACTGAAAAGCATCTAGATAAGATGCTTTTTTGCTTTACAAAAAAAACTGCAGATATGCAGTTTATCCTGATAATTCCTTAATTAAGTAAGTCCCGAAAAAATAATGTAAATACTAGAAATGAGTTCAAAAATTTTTGTTGATTCATGCCGCTCTATAATCTTTGTTTTTAAGCTTCTTTCTAATATCAATAAATCCTATAATCATTATTGTCATGCATATTAACTTGAGCCAACGAACCTCGTGGTGGAACATTAGACCAGAGAAGAATTCATAAGTGTATAATAAACCGATAATTGGGAAGAGCCAAGTCATAAATTTTAAATCTTTTAGATGAAACTTATAATTATTAATCTTTTTCCACATATGTATCAACTCCTATTTTCCAGATATTCTGTAGTTTTTTTTAATAATATCTCGCATGTTTAGGATAAAGAATAGAAGGAAAATTAAGGATATGATGCCGTTAATCCAGTAGTATGTATGTCCTGTTGTGAAACCAGTATAGAAAGAAAGGGAATTCCAAACTAAAAGAATTGTTGAACAAATAGTAGAAATCAATAATGAACCAAAACTTCTCATGGTTGTCACCTCGATTCAAAATGATAGTGGGTATTTATAATTATAACATTTGAATAAAAAGATGTAAAAGGGAAGGATGTAATTAAATAATATAAAGTAATTACTGTGAGGCGGGGAAGATGGATAGGTAGCAAATTCACTGATTTTTTATTTTAAATAGAAAAAGGAATCTTTCAAGATTCCTTTTTCTAATTCCGATATATCTTAATCGCATATAAGTAAAGACATGAAATATTATATAACAATAAAAAAATATGAACAATAGTATTTTAGTTAACAAAAGGAGAAGTTATACAAAATATTTCCTAATAGTGCATAGATTAGTGGGCAATACGTAAAAAATTCTATAAGTCAACATCTTAGGAGAATACAACATTGCATCAGAAGAACCCACATTACTTATGCTTTGTCATAATCCTAAGACATTAGGTAAGTCAGTATTGATTAGAGAAAATGTAATCTTGCGTGTAATTCATTGAATTAGATATTTACTTTGTTAATTAATTGGTTTTATTATTATAATTATAACTGCATTTGGATAATAAAACCAGACTTGTAGTATATTGTATTATATATTAAAATTTATATATTCTTGTTAAACATTTTGAGGTTGGGTGGCGATATCAATGGAAAGAATTAGACGTATGACATATTTTTCAATTTTAGTGTTTGTTTTTACATTGTTTTTACCAAAAAATTTAGCATTCGCAGAAGAAATGGATAAGGTTTGGGATCCAGAGAAAGGGACTATATCTGGTTATATCTGGTTTGATGAAAATGGGGATGGCTGGATTGATCCTGAAGAACAAACAATAGCACCAGAAATGGGGGAAATAAAGTTATATTTAATTAATGAAAATGAAGAAATAGTAGAAGAAAAAATAGTTTCTAGATTACAAGATGGCCAAGCTCATTACTATTTTGAGGCAGAAGAAGGAAAATATAAAGTACGAGCGGAGTTTACTGAAAAGGAACGATATAAGCTTACTAGAGAAGGAAGGGATTCATTTTTCAATTCGACAACAAAAGAAACAAGATATTATCAAATTATAAAGTCAAATAATATAGATAGTATACAGTTAGGGTATGTAAAAGCAAGCTAGTTAAGAAGAGCTAGAAATTGCGCCTCTCATTTCTCGATTTTAAACTAGACATGGGAGGTGCTTATTTTATATAAGATAATATTATAGAACCAACTTATAATATTAGATTAATTTGAACGTATCTTAATATTGAACAATAACATGGTCACTGGCACGAATTTAGCTTTGCCTTTAATTAATAAAGTCACTATTTTATTCGTCTTTGTTTTGAGAACTCAGGAGTTTTAGTATGCTCATTTTTCGACTTAACTTTCTTATAATCTTTATTCCCACGAAATTTATTGCTTTGTACAGTGTACTTCATTTAGAATTATGTGTACTATTTACTGCTAAAACAAAAGATGGTCTTAAATAAACATAAATAGGGTAAAAGAAGAATTGAAAAAATTTTAAACTCACAACTTCGCACGAAATACCAATTTTACGAACAATAAAGAGTATAAATAAAAATCTAATACAGTATTTAGGGATTTCAAGTTCGATAGCATGAATCTCCGTATATTCGTAAGTACCTATATAATTCATGCTTTATATAGAAATCATTAAATACTGAACTATTCATTAAAAATTTTTATAGTAAATTACCTTTTAATATATAGGATTTTTTCTTATGTTGATCTAATTACCCCCTCATAATCATGATTAAATTAGCCAATTCATGCTAGATAACGAATTTTAAACTGTTTTTATATATTGATTTTTCGTATGAATTTACATATAAAAATTGTTTTATTTTACGTACATTTATATGTAGTTTTACACTGATTTATATGGTCTTATGCAAATTTATCACTTAGTTAGCTATAATTTTCATTTGACTAACTACACTATACCATTCAATTTTGAGTATATTTTGTATTTAATAATATAATTATGTAAATAAGTTTGTGTAAAAATTGAATTTAACGCGAACTTGTGTTCGATTTCGTTTTCTGTTATATTATATATGAGGTGATTTTTATGGACTACAGCAAGCAACGTCAAAAATCCGTACATCGTAAAAAATTATACGAAAATCTAAACGAAATGCCCTTTTACATAGAAGAATTTGTGGAGTACAAAGAATTGCATGACGCCTCTCCCTCCACCCTACTGAATTATGTATATGATTTTAGAGTCTTCTTTAATTGGCTATTATCTGAACAAGTTATTGAATTAAAACCCATTAAAGACATATCCTTCGCTGATTTGGAGAATTTAAAGAAAAAAGATGTTGAGAACTTTATGAGATTTCTAAAACTACAACAGAACATGCAGAATTCTTCTGTTAACAGGAAAATTTCAGCCTTAAAATCCTTATTTAAATACCTTACCTCCCTATCAGAGAATGAAGATGGAGAATGTTATTTTTATAGAAATGTAATGGCTAAAATCGAAATACATAAAGATAAAGAAACATTAAATGCTCGTGCAAAACGTATGAGATCTAAAATATTTCATAATAATGATGATCAAGAGTTTTTAAATTACGTTAAGTATGAGCACGAAAAATCTTTAACAAAACATCAGTTGTTCTATTTCCTAAGAGATAAAGATCGCGACGTAGCAATCCTCTCGCTTTTTCTTGGCAGTGGCATTCGTGTAAGTGAATTGGCGGATCTTCGTATGGAAGATATAAACTTAAAAGAAAGACTCATTGATGTAATACGAAAAGGAAACAAAGAAGATTCTGTATGGATTACCCCAATTGCATTAAATGATCTTGAAAAATATATGGAAATTCGAGATAACAAATACGCTCCAGGGAAAGAATTGAAAAATGTGTTTCTATCAAAATATAAACATACTGCACAGCCTCTTTCAGTTAGGGCTATCCAAGATATAGTAGAAAAATATACTAAAGCTTATGGAAAAAGAATGTCTCCTCATAAATTAAGACATACATTGGCAAATAAATTATATATGGAAGAGAAAGACTCATTACAAGTCATGCAGCAACTTGGACATACGAGTCAAGATACAGCTTTGCTATATACACAACTTGGGGAAACAACTATTAAAGATAGTTTAGGCAGAATAGGAAAGAATAAGGAATAAAAGTTCAGCAATTTTGCATTGTTGAACTTTTATTTTTTTACATACTTAAGTTAAAAGCTATTTATTATTCGTTTTAAATTTGATTTTATTATGTAAAAAATACATAATTTGAATCCTTCTATAATTGGTATATAAAGACTCTCTCTTGTGGATTTATAAATGAAAATTTTAGATTACTACAATTGTTGGTTACTTTAAACTCATTTTTAACAAATAATTTTGGATATACTGAAATAAAAATAATTATTTCAAATTATTTTTATTTTTAATGGTAGTGAAGGAAGAGGACTATCGTTAAAAGCATCCCAAAACCAAAAGTCATAATTGCTTAACTCCTTAAACAATTCTCCATGGTTTATCATAATCCGCATTGTAGGTATGTGATATATGCTAATCACTATGGTTTTAAAATTTTCTGTTTTTAAATAGATTAATATTTAAATGTATTGGAATGATGAACGGATGTTGAAAGTGTGCAATATGTGAGAAATTGGAGTAACTGCCGCCCTGGCAACGGAATCTGATTCATAATTGAATCAAGATTTCCTTACCAGAAGAACTTCAACATAAATCTAAGTTTTTAAATATTCTATGGAACTTAGTTCTATCAATGAATTTAAGATAAGAATAAGTTCAGAATAACCTTAGTATGTTGTCGCAACTAATTCTTTAGATCTATCTCATATTATTCTGAATTAATTCTAAGGTTATTCTGTTTACTTTAATACTCATAATAAAACTAAATACTCGTTTATTCTCAATATGTTGTACGTTAGCACTTTTATAAAACATAAACCAGAGGAGATTCCTACTATTTAGTAACAATGTAAAATTGAATTTATCATGGATAAACCATTTAACAAATAGTTTGCAGCACTGAATGATTTACAAAAGAATACCCATCGATACACTACGAATAAAAATAATCAGCTAATCGAGGGAATATAATTATTTTTATTTAATTCGCACTTGTACTTCTTGTTCTTGTATTACTTGAATGATTAACTCCAATACAATATTTTGTATTAACTGATGCTCATTATCATGAAGTGTACTTTGTTCTGATATGTATTGAATACATTGATATATATACCCTTCTACCAATAAGCTCCCTTTTTCAACTGTAAGTGTATTTTGCCCATTCTTTTTTACCTTTGGTATTAAAAATTCGGTTTTTGTCAAAATAATCTCCTGTTCAACCTCTTTTATTCCTATGACTTTTTCTTTAAATACAACCTTTTCTCGTAAACTAATTTCACCTTTATATCTTCCTATTTCTATAGGTAGTTTCGCTGTAATAAAATTATTTACGTCTTCCCCATTTTCACTCTCTAATATTATACTGTGAATAGGAATCCATGAAGATGCCTCTACTTTATTCTCTTCTTTATTCCCTTTATTTTTTTTGTTATATAATTCAAAATGAACTCTCTTCTCATGAAGATTTAAAGAAACTAATTTACAATAACTATCTGAATGATATTGTTGCACTGTATTTAATAACTTACAATCTAATTCACGCCCTTCTACACCTTTTTCATTCCTAAATACAAATGCTTCTTGATTTTTTACATTTATTTTTGGAAATATTTTAAAACTAGTTACTTCTGAAAAAATAGAAAATGGAGTTTTGACCACCAGTGAGCGTATTAAAGACCCTATTTGTGATTCAGACGCTTGACCTTCTTTCTCTAATTTTGATGCTACATCTTCTTCCTTTAATTCAGGTGGTACTTCTTCTTTTCCACCTCTTTTTTCGTGTAAATTATCTTGTATATTCAGGTTTTTATACTTGTAAATTTCATCCCATATTCCCTTACCAATCCATGGGTTTTTCATCACCATCCCCCCGTCTGATGAAATTCAAAAAATTTGTTTTTTTTATGTGACCATTTCATCATTATATATGTTGTATAAAAATAAAAAGAAATTGTCTTTGTTAAAAAGACAATTTCTTTTTATTTTTATAGTGCTACTTGTACTTGTTGTACTTGTAAAACTTTTAAAGTAAGATCTAGTACAATTTTTTCACGAAGCGTATCAAATGGTTCGTTTAGGTCTGTAGAACAAGGTGAAAAATCTAATTCAAAAAATTGAGCGCTTACTAATTCACAATATGGTTGTTCGTTATAAAAAACTGCATTTTCAAAGAAATATTTGTCTAGACGTGGTAAATCACCGTTTTTAGGATTTATAAAATGAGAAGTAGTGTCCGAAGAAGAAGCTACTAAAGCTAATGATAGAAAATCACCTTCTGTCAGATCTGCAAAACCAGAAAATGGAACATTTGCAATACGATCATATAAAACTCCATTACACTCGTTATTTGCATATTCAATATTTTTACGAATATAGCCTTGTACAAATAATTTTGCTCTTGTAACTCGTCGGTAAGGTGTACCTGGTACTGGTACGAATGCTACAGGCACTAACTTACATTGTGTTAAAAATACGTTTTTTAATATGCGTTTAATTTCGACTGCTGGAGGCTCTAATGAAATATCAGACTCTACAACAATTTGAAGCGTTCTTTCAGCTAATACAACCGGAATCTTTACAATGGGTGCTCCTGGAGTAACAATTGGTGTTGCAGTCTCATCACTTAATGGTGTTTGGGTTTGCCCTGCTACCTGACATGGTACATTAATTGGACATTGTTCGCTCATGTTTTATGCTCCTCTTTTTATAAGATTTTAGAGTTTATGAAATTTTCAAACTCATAATACCTGTATATGTCTTTCTTCTATTAATGTTTGGGTTCTATAGTAGTCTCTTTAATCATTATCATTAAGTTGGTATAATCTAATCATTTTTATTGAAAATTCAGAAAATTATTATTTTTAGACAGATACTAGATTATAGTAATTAAAAAGCTGACTAAAATTATTTTCAGTTTTTTAGCTTGCGAAGCTGAAGCTTCAATGTACTTAAAACCTTTCACCGTTTTTATCATTGACCAGGCTTTCTTTAATTCTTGCCAAGATGTTTCGATTACTTGGTTTAATTCATCATTTTTACCACTTTTCTTGGAGCATGAATTCCCATTTTATTAGTATTTGCTGGGTCAATTCACTTTGCTTGCAAGAAAGCAAAAAGTAATTAATTAAAAGAAAATTATTAATATATATCAGATGATTCACTGTTTATTTTTTAAGTACATATACTTATACAGACTATAAAAATAAACACTATAGTTCTTGGTCCAAGAGAACCATACGCCCTAATGGTTCTCTTTTCGATTAGTTGCGATAGGTAAGACTTTGAAGTTATCTCCATCTTTTCCCCCACTTAACACTGTACGTGCGACTTTCATCGCATACTGCGTCCCATCTTATTCTTCTATACTAAAGTAACTAGATTACAAGCTTTACGGAGGTTTTTGGGGGCGAAAAATTCTAATTCCTTCTCTTTATCTTCTTTATCATAACCTACTAATTTATATGTGTAGTTTTTCCCCATCTATTGTCATTCTTATTTTTTGTTTTGGATTTGCTGTTACTACCCAAGCATTCGGTAAATAACGATCTTCATGGGATAAAGTAGAAGATGAATTTATAACCTTTCCTCCTAAATATAACGTAGCCCCCTATACTATGCGTCTGTCTACCGTCAATGACTAGAAACATAATTGTACCATCTTCTTTTTGGGCCATAATACTCCGCGGAACAGAACCCCACCCCCCGTCTCCTTCTGTAATCATTTTTTCTCCATTCACGATTAACTGTGGCATAAATCCAGCTACGGAAACGACTTTTTTATCCAACAGTTGTTGTGTAGAATAATTTCCTGTTATCATTTGTCCAAACTTTGTTAAACCTGTAATAATTGTAGGGGTATTTTTATCTATATTTGTATCAATAGCTTTTCCATTTTCTATTACTATGCCAGTTGCAAAATTTCCTCCACCCCTTCCTGTTTCATCAGCAAATCCACTTGCATTCACAGCAACAAGTGCATGATTACGCTTTGCCATTACGCTAATTTTTTCTCCTCTGTTAGCGCCCTGAGTTCCTTGATGGCTAACAAGTTTAACATTGAAGGGATTGCTAATAGTAACTAATTTTCCTTCAAAAAGAAAGCGACTATCTTTGTTACTTTTAATCGTTTCTACATCCATTTCTAAGGGCTGACTTTTAAATTCTTCTAATCTTTTTCCTGCTATTTTTTTATAAATATGCTCATCACTATTTGACTATTTCGGATGATTAATTCTATTTTGCAATTTATCTAATTCTTTTTGGGATAGGAATGTATATTTCGCATATTGTGGATGCCAAGAAGTTATTATACTCCCAGCCATTGTTATACGAAGCTCTCGGCCATAGCTAGTACCAGATAGTTTTCCTACGCCAATAATCATTAAAATAGAAGCAAAATTCGTTTGAAGATTTTTCTTAGATATTTCATAGTTTTATCCTCCAGCATTCATTACATTCAATAAATCTATTAAAATATTATTTATCTAAAGACAAAAGTGTTTGATTTCCTCATGCCTGAATTCCCCACTATATTTTAGCAATTAAGGCAACATACTTATTCCGAATTTTGTTTTTTCAGTGTATATTTATAAATTTAATAACGTTATTCATTTTAATACCTAAAAAGGCAGGCATAAATTTATGCTTGCCTCCCGTTCTCAAAATTAATTACACCTAAAACAACGTGGGGTAAAGCAAATATAAATACTGACTTCTACCCTCTATTTTTTACTTTTCTAAAACAATTTCTGCTATTTCATTAGCATGTTTTTTAGAATCAAATCCATCATAGTTACTTAAAACTACAACGGACAAATATTCTTGTGGAAACCGCATGAAGTGTGAACGATAACCCGCCCAACTTCCTGAATGTTCCAAGTACCGACAGTTAAAACCTTCAGCAAGCCTTAGTCCAAAAGCATAATCTTCATTGTCAATAATCGTCTTCCCAGTTGGGGAAATTTTCGGACCTATTTCGCTCATTCTTTTAACAAGTTCTTTTCCACCAACGGTACCTGTAGTTAAATTCTCCCCCCACTTTACCAGGTCTTCAACTGTTGCATGAACTGCCCCATCCCCTGTGTGTTCCCAAGGGCTTTCATAGATTTTATATGTTCCTTGCTCATTCTTCGAATACCCACTAGTAATTGGTATAGTAGTTGGGTAGTAATCTATAATTGTTGTGTCTCTCATATTTAAAGGGTCAAAAATACGATCCTTTGTAAACTGACGTAGAGACTTGCCGCTTACCTTCTCTACCACTTGTGATAATAAAAAATATCCTGTATTGCTATACTCAAATTTTGTACCAGCTGCGAACCTTGCAATTTGATGACTATTAAGGTGGTTTAGCGATTCTTCCACAGTTAATGAATCAGTAAATTTAATATTTGCTGCTTCAGCTAATGCCATATAATCAACTAGTCCACCAGTATGATGAATTAGATGTTTCAATGTTACAGGTTCAGCATATGTTCCTATAAAAGGGACGAACCTTACAATTGAATCATCTAAACTCAATCTTCCCTCTTGTTCTAAGAGTAATATAGAAAATGCAGTGAATTGTTTAGAAACTGAGGCAATATTAAAAATATTTTTTGTGGTTATAGGTAAATTTTTCTCTATAGAAGCTAAGCCAACCGTACCTTTATAAGTTACCCCGCTATCAAAACTAGCAATATATGCAAAGCCAGGAGCTTTTGGTGAAAACTTGTTAAATAATTGTTTAATCAATGTATGTGTCTTTTCATGATATGAATTATTCATCTCAATCTCATACCCCTTTCATTAAATAATTCAAAATAGATTACCCTATTATCTTTCTCATATTGAATTCAATTAACCTTCATATCGAATGTTTGATATAGGGGAAATCTCAAGTTAACTCATTTTAGTTTCCAAGGAAACTAAAATGAGTTATAATTATATTTGCACAATAGATATCGTTTACAAATCCATTGTGCAAATTCTTGTATTAGCTCTTAATTAAATAAAAAAATGGAGGGCATGACATGGAAAATTATTATGATGTAGCGGTAGTTGGCGGTGGTCCGGTTGGACTTATGACAGCATGTGAATTAGCTATTCAAGGTGTAAAAGTTGTCGTTTTAGAGAGAAGATTAAATCGGATAAGAAATTCTAGAGCACTCACACTTCACCCCCGCTCCTTAGAATTAATGGCTATGAGAGGTATTGAAAATCGATTTTTATCTAGAGGGAAGAAATCAGATACCAGCCATTTTGCTGCCCTAGATACAAGATTAAACTTTAAAAATTTAGATACTGATTTTC
This sequence comes from Bacillus sp. FSL K6-0073, assembly GCF_038006085.1. Taxonomy (NCBI): domain Bacteria; kingdom Bacillati; phylum Bacillota; class Bacilli; order Caryophanales; family Bacillaceae; genus Bacillus; species Bacillus sp. FSL K6-0073. The sequence goes on from NZ_JBBOUN010000002.1 coordinate 21,399, forward strand.
CATATACGCTTTTTATTCCCCAATCTATTACAGAAGAAATATTAGAAGAGCGTGCGTTAGAATTAGGTGTAGACATTAAACGTGGTCATACTTTAAAAAATTTAAAACAGTATGAAACATTCGTACAACTAGAAATAGAACAAGCAGAAACAATATATAAAATAGAAGTTCAATATGTAGTAGGCGCTGATGGCGCAAGAAGCGTAGTTCGTGAGTTATCACATATACCTTTTAATGGAACAGATACAACAACTACAGCTATATTAGGCGATGTCATTTTAGAAGATGTACCAGATAACCCATTTTTTTCTACATCTAATATAAATGGGTTAATAATAATGGTACCTATTGCACCTAATGTATTTCGTTTTGCAATTGTAGATCCTAAGAATCAGACAATACCTGTTCATGTTGCTGTCACAGAAAAAGAGCTTATCGATAGTATTTATAGTATTACAGGTGAACATGTTCAAATTAATAGCTCAATATGGCTTTCTCGTTTTGGAAATGCAACCAAACTAGCAAATACTTATCAACATAAGCGTGTATTCTTGGCAGGTGATGCAGCGCATATTCATTTCCCTGCAGGAGGACAAGGTTTGAATATAGGTTTACAAGATGCTTTTAATTTAGGATGGAAATTGGGACTCGCTATAAAACAAAAAAAATATGAAAGCCTATTAGAAAGTTATCATTTTGAACGACATGCTGTGGGAAAACAATTTTTAAAGGATGTACAAGCACAAGAACAATTAATGATAAACTTTTCAAATGCAGGTATAGAATTAAGAGAGTTATTCTCGCATTTACTCACATACCCAGAGATGAATAAAGATTTAGCTGAAAGAGTAAGTGGCTTAGGGGTTATATATTCCTCTATGCATACGAAAGAAAAGCATCCATTAATAGGGAAAAGATGTACAAATCTTACTATTTCTTCTCAAAATAAGAAAACTTATAAACTCTTTGAATTGATGCAAGATGGTAAATATATTTTATTAATACATCCTTCTTATAAAGAAGAAATAGATAAAATAAACATTGATTCGCACACAAAGGTGGTTGTAGGAGAAATACAGGATTATCAATTAAAAAATATTGATGTCATTTTAATTCGCCCCGATGGTCACATAGCTTACATTGAGTATGATGAAAGAAAAGACTGTACAGATTTGAAAATAAAATTGAATAATTTTTAAAAACTACTATTTATGTAATGTTCTTATGGCAGTTAGCTTTTGCTAACTGCTTTTTATTATTAAGTATGTCCTCATCAAAATGATGAATCCCTAACTATTAGCTCAGCTCTTTCTATCTAGAAGAGTAGTTTGTACTTTTACTTAAAATTCCTTGAAAACAATTTGAGCATAAATTTTTCACATTAAAAAAGGAGAGATTATAATCTCTCCTTCTAATCCATACACTATATAATTAGCGAGTGAATCGACCGAAAAGTTGTTCCTCAGCCATTGCTATTAGACGTTTTGTAATTTCACCACCAACAGTCTGTTTGGACGAGCGGTTGCGTCTGCACCAAGTTGTATATCAAACTCTTATGCGATTTTATATTTCATTTGATCAATTACACTTTCAGTACCACGAACTAATAATCCGTTACGGCTTCCACTATTCTTATGTATACTCGTCAAATTTCATGTCCATACTGTTTAGAGACGGTAGTCCATGCCATTCGGATTGACCTCCAGCACATGATAAATTTATAACCGTTCCTATAAATTAGGAGCGGTCTTATTTCATTTCCTATAATTCTAATGATAAGAAATCATTATTTGTTCCCTTTCGATAGCTATCTATAGTCACCTTTAGAGGGAAACATATCAATTTATTAGGAGAAAACCTTTTTAATATGGATAATATAGTATCATTAGATTCCTTAAAGCCACTAAAACTCTCTTAACGTTTTTAAAAATAAAGGAAGCGTCTTAAAAATGGGCATAGCGTTGTAAACCCGCATTTTTCTGATGGTACCCCATGATTATCAACTTAATAATTTTATAAAACCCCCAGGATGAAAATTTTGTGTTTCTGATAGAGGGCAACTTATTTTTTCGTTTTGGGGAAGAATGTATTTCTTAACTTGATAGCAATGTAGTGAGACCGAATATTCGTCAAGCTAAACAAAGCAAGATGAATTTTTCATTGTAAATTAAAACGAAATTTCGTTTTTGGTGGTACTCTATGTCCCACTCTGACAGTGTTTACAGTACCCGTGTGTCCTTTCTGCATAGAAGAAAGCTGCAATCCCCAGTGTTATCCCCAAAAAGTAAATTCCTGCAAAAATTAATCCTACTCCACACCATACATATGTTGTCCATAAGGTCCTGCGTGGCTGCTCATTTAATCTTGGTTTTTACAGATTATTATTTTTCTTATTTTCAGCTAAAACTTCTTCTCTTTTTTTAGTGTTTTTCAATATATTTTTGTTATACAAGTACAGTATAAGACACGTTAATCACAAAAAAGTCTAAAATAAATCCATTTTTCTAATTTATGTATATTATTTAACTAATTTTCTGATTAATCTTCTTTGCTACTTTTAGATCTTTTGTTTTAAATCCGCTATTTATAGCCCATCTATAAAATAGAAATGCAACAATTGAAATCAGTACCATATCCCATCCATAAGTTATAATATTTAATCCACCAAATCTTTCACTTCCAATGTACGATATACAAATCATAAATAATAAATACCCCACAATCCATAATCCAGCTAAAAAATTCTTCTTAAATCCAACCCATTTTCTTTTTAATTGATAATAAAAATATATAGGTAAACCCATAAGTATAATAAACATTACTTCTCCTGTTAATGGCCATCTTGCCCAATATAATGTTAATGATGCAAAAATGAAACCTAAAGGTGCGATAATGTTTAATCTTCTTATATAGAAAGGACGATGGAAATTGGGTGCAGTTTTTCTTAGAGTCATTACTGTTATAGGTCCAGTAACATATGAAATTAATGTAGCTACTGAAATAACTTCAGCTAAAACACCCCATCCTTTAAATAAAAATAAAAAAACAAAACAAATCATTAAATTAAACATCATGGCAAATCTAGGCACACCATATATAGGATGTAATTTCCCAAAAACTTTAGGGAAATATCCATTCTTCTCCATTCCGTATAGCATGCGTGATGTGGTTGCCATATAAGTAGTACCTGTACCAGAAGGAGATACAAAAGCATCTAAATATAATACAATAACTAACCAATTAATATTTAGTGCTATCGCTAAATCAGCAAATGGTGAATTGAAATTTAAATTCGACCATCCATTAATTATCATATTAGGATTTACAGCGCCGATAAAAGCAATTTGTAATAATACATATATTACAGTTGCAATTAAAATGGATCCTACAACTGCCCGAGGAATAGATTTCCCTGGGTTCTTTGCTTCACCAGCCATATTAATTGGGCTTTGAAAACCATTAAATGCAAAAATAACACCAGATGTTGCCATAGCAGTTAATACATTTGACCAATTAGATACATGAAAGTCCTGATGACTAGTAAAGTTCTCTCCATGAAATCCAACAAATAGCAATGCACCAATTGTAAGACCAGGAATTACAATTTTAAATATAGTAATTAATGAATTAATTTTTGCAAATAGACTAACTGTCCAATAATTTAAAAAGAAATATATGATTATAAGTAAAGAAGCCGCTGCAAGACCTTTGGAAGTCAACATCCCATTGTCTACTAAATCCTTGGCCCAACTTGCCCACTCCCATGGCCATGAACTCATATATTGTATAGACGCTATTGCTTCAACCGGGATAACTGAGACGATGGCTATCCAATTAGCCCATGCAGCAATAAATCCTACGAAATCTCCATGTGAGTATTGTGTATATTTTACCATTCCGCCAGCCTCTGGAATCATGGCTCCTAACTCGCTATATGGTAAGGCAATAAATAATATTACAATCATTCCTAAGACCCAAGAAAAGATAGCGGCCCCTCCTGATATTTTGGCGGCCTTCCATGCACCAAATAACCAGCCAGACCCTAAAATCGAACCAATCCCAGTCATTGTAAGTGCAAAGGTTCCTAGCTTACGTTTCATATTTTTCATTTTTCACACGCTCCTCGTTCACAAAATAAATAGAATCCTCTTATTCATTAACCTTTTCCTCATATATACTCCCCACCTTTTTATTTAAAGTAAGAATGTAAGTTTTATAGACCGATTCACTATAAAGTTTATCTCTAACCAACTCTTTATAATGTATGTATACCCTCTATAGCTCTCTCTAAACCTAAAAACTTTTAACGATATTTGTTACGGAAAAACATCATAATCTAGTATGCCTCTATATTGAGGGTTCAACGAATCATGTTAGTGAAGCACTAATAACCACATTTGTTTGAGTGTACCTCTGTATTAAGAATATTTCAGTTTTAAAAGACGAAGTTCATCTTGTCTATATTTTTAATTTGATAGGCATAAGGCGCTCCCCCAGATGCATTCAAGATAGACACGAAAATGAAGGAAACTGTTATAGAAATTTCTACATTTCTTTGGTAATGTATCGCTCCTTTCTTACAAAAAAACCAACTCTATTACGTCAAAAAGGTTCATTATGAAAATATGTAGAATTAGCACATATACGGTATTTTATAAATGGAGAGGTGATTGTGTTGAAGCATTTAACAAAATCAAAAAACTCATCAACAGGTCTGAGAGGGTATTTGGAATCCTATCCGTTAACTTCATTTTTTGTAATGGCATATTTATTCTCGTGGGTTGTATTAATTCCATTTATCTTATCACAATGGGGTATTTTTCCTAAAACAAAGGCATTTGATATTTTCTTTTTTGCCAATGCATTTGTAGGCCCTATGTTAGCGGCGTATATCATGTTTCGAATCCTTGAAGGTAAAGAGTCATGGAAAAAAGTTAGAAAAAGTATCCTATCTACTAAAGTCGGTTTGAAGTGGCTCTTGTTTACCCTCATTGTTATCCCCGCTGCAATGTTTCTAGGTATGGTGATATTAAATGGAGAGATACCTACTTTCCGTAACCTTAATTTTGAATTTTTTATAACCTATCTCATCTCTTTTGTAGCAATTTTCTTTCTCGGTGGACCTTTACCGGAGGAAATTGGATGGCGTGGTTTCGCTCTGCCTAGATTACAATCAAAATTTGGACCGTTAAAAGCTACATTACTACTTAGTGTTTTGTGGACTTTTTGGCATCTTCCACATTTCTTAACGGCTGCACAAAGGGGTGGACCGGGTTCTGACCTTTCTCTCCTATATATTCACTTGCCAATTTTTATTTTATTGTGTTTGCCGATCTCAATCATTCTCACTTGGATCTATAACTGTAATCACGGTAACTTATTTATTGTCATGCTAGTTCATGCAAGTGTAAATACGTTTAGCTTGGTACAAACTCATTCCACCAACGCTGTTTTAAAGAATACAGATACATTTGTAGTGATAGGGCTGGGGTTTATTGCCTTGCTTATTCTTATTTTCACACGAGGCAACCTGGGATATAAACAAACTTCTAATGGAGTAAAGTTCAGTAACAATGAAAATATAAGTAAATAGAAAAGAGATCCCTATAATAATAGGTTGATGGCAATGCTATCAAATTAAGAATTATATTCTTCCTCAAAACGAAAAAACGTCACACTTTATTGAAAGTGAAATAGAATTGTAAGTAAAGAAATTCTACCGATATTTGTTAGCATATACCTTGAATTAATTAGCTAAAGAAATAGGATTTGTTCAGTAGGAAAAGAATTTATAGATAAAGAATATAACTATATTGAATATAATGACGTGATTTTAACTTTAAGGAGGCGATGTCGATGAGAAAATATTTTTATTTGATTGGGCAAAAAAACAAGAGGATAACGTTTTACTAGCCCATAAACTACGTGGTTCCTCTTCAATATTAGAAGGAGAGTATCAAATTGAAGAAAATTTATTTAAAGCCTATTGACAAAAGTAATTGGGAAGAAGCAATTAGACTGTCTGTTAAAGAAGAACAGCAAACATTTATTTCCTCCAACCTCTATTCTATCGCAGAAGTTCAATTTTTAGATCATTTCTATGCAAAGGGTATTTATCTTGATGAAAAAATGATAGGATTTACTATGTTTGGAATTGATCCTGATGATAATAATTATTGGATTTATAGACTTATGATTGATGAAAGATTTCAAGGGAAAGGTGTAGGTAAAAAAGCTATATATCGGGTTATCGATGAGATAAGACAAAATAATCAGACAAATATCCCTTTAATTATGATTGGATATGCTCCTGAAAATCTTACAGCTAAATTTGTATATAAAAAAGCAGGATTTATAGAGACTGAATTTTCACCTTGGGGTGAACAATTAGCTAAGTATTCTTTATAAGCACTTGAATTCTCAACGTTGACTTTTGGGCTTATAAAAAACAGTTCAATAGTATAACAATGTAGATAGGAAATGATTTATGCTATATTTTAACTCGTAACATCCTAAAACATGCAATAGATAAAAAAGGACGACGCTGAATACGTCGTCTTTTTTATAAAGAGTAAAGTGATTTCTCAAGTTTTTCTTATTACATCAAAGCCAATTATCTCTTAGTTTATATTCAGGTAAAGCTTACACTGTTTTCCATAATGATAAAGCATAAATCCAGTTTGGATCCCCATGCCCTTGATGATTCTGGACTGCTTCATACACTTTTCCCTCGTGTAGAACTCTATCTCCCTTTTTATATGCTTTCTTTGCATCCCATGCTTCATATGGAGCGTTTTCAGTTTTTGTAGTAACTGTGAAAGTATCACTCTGTACAGATTCATTTCCAGCTACATCAACAGCTTTCACTACATATTTATAAATAGTATTAGCAACTAAGTTTTTATCCAAATAAGAAGTCGTAGTGGATGTTGCAATCTTTTTCATTGATCCTTCTGTTTCTCTATAAATATCGTAATGGTCTACACCAATATTATCGTCAGATGGACTCCACATTAAATCTACACTTGACGCTGTTGTTCCCATACTATGTAATCCTTTTGGTTGTGTTGGTGCTTCTGTATCAGGAGCCTCAACAGTCGTTATCACTGTAAGCGCTTCACTTTCTTTTGATACATTTCCAGCTGTGTCAATTGCTTTTACAGTATAAGTGTATTCCATACTTGGTTGTAATTTTTTATTAATAAAATGAGTGCCTGGTACGGTATCAATCATCTCTCCATTACGGAATACTTGATATCCTTTTACCCCTACATTATCTGTAGAAGCGTTCCATGTTAGTTCAATACTATTTGCTGTTACTTTTTGAGCTTGAAGACCATTTGGAATACTTGGTGCCTCTGTGTCTGGTTTCACATTATTAATAAGATTGACGTCAATAACATTATAGAACGCATTCACAGTATCCGCTACATCCCATACAGCTAAAATCACATGGTATCCACTACGATCAGTGGGTACATTGATTTTGTGCGCTACATTATTTGAGGCAGCAGAACCATCATGTTGTACAGTACCAATTGGCTCAAAGTCTGCTCTTGTTAACGCTTTATTTGGATCCCATCCTTTTTTTGTAATGTAATAATGCCACTTGCTTGTTAAGTGTGGCGCTGTAAACTTCCAAGTAAATGTATTTTCCCCGCCAGTAATTGTATTTTTAAACCAACGATCTATTGTTTGTTGATCTAAAATACCACCAAATTTGCCGCCCGCAGAAGCAATTTGTCCATCAACTGGGCCGGCTTGCGGAAATCCCTTTGGAGCTTCTAAACTTTGTGGTTCGTACATAATGCTTCCGCAGTTTACATTCAGCGCGCCGTAAGTTTGGCTACATAAAGCGGAACGGCTACCAGGTTTTTCAACAAATCCGTGCGCGTATGCATTTTGAGGAATAAGAGTCGTGCCAATAATTCCAGCTGCTAATGCAACAGCTCCTAGACTTTTTTTGTTCATTTTTAAATTTTTCAGACGTTTAATCATTCGGTTATTCATGTTCATGTTCCCTTCTTGTTATGCTTTGTAGTGTATGTAGGCTTTGATGTAAAAATATAACAAGAGAGCAAGTCGTTTCGGGTATGCGTAAGTTACACAGGAACTATAGTGTAGAAGTAGCCTACCCTTTATGTGAAATATTTCACTTGACTGATATATCATTACATAGAAATTACCTAGATATGTGCAGAAGTTGTGCAGAAATATTTAACTTTTTATTAACATACAACAATCAATACTGAAATTAAAAATTAAAAAGTAAGTTTTATATAGAGAATTGCTAAAGTGTATCATGAGACATATATCGAGATAAATTTTCGAAAAAAATAGCAACCCTTGTTTTTGATGCATATTCATAAAAAGCACGTCACCCTCTCTCATTAATTAAGAAAATAGCAACATGCTTTTAATCTCAAGAATAGTTCAAATCCTTAAATTGATGAATTTGTGGTGGTACCCCATCGCTTTCAAACAAAAATTTATAATTGCTAACCAATTAGCAATTATACAAATTTCATCACCTATTACAAAAAAGCAAACTTAATTAAGTTTGCCTTTTTGATGTTATTCCAAATCTAATTAGTTTTGATAATATATCTTTTGTTTACGCTGAAATGGGTAAGTTTTAATTTCATCTGTATCTAAATTTTCATTAAATAGATGTATGGCTATAATTTGTCTACAATCATAGGTATGATAATAATATATACCAGACTCCATACACATTGCACTTGTATAAATGGTATTATCTATTGTACCTTCTTCCGTTATCACTCCACCTTTTGGAAGCTCACAATTTGATAAGATATGAAAAACGGCCGATATCCCTTCCTCTTCGTTATCTACCCCTTGAATATTTTGTTTACTATACGCTGCCCTTACAAACCTTGATGGTGGGGTGAAATCCCCAGGGAGTCCCATTGAACCTGAACCTTGTCCAAAAGCACTTAATGGTAAGTTTCCCCATTTCATTGGCGCATATGGCTGCGATTTAAGACCTATATATTGTCTTAAATTTTGTAAATGCCAGTTAAATTCAGGACTATTAGTCATTATCCCTAGTGGATTATCATACATTTTTAGCCCCTCAATTGTCGGCTCTAATACAATGCATTTTCCCCATTTATCCGCTAAAATCCAATGTAGAGGTGGGGTAACTCCTAAAACAGATAGTGGTACATCTAAAAAGGAAATACTATCTACAGATTTCTTTAACTCTTCGACAGAATTGAATTGTGTGAGACTCCATGCCACAAAATCAAATGGAGCCAGATTTGTTTTATTGTCATCTATACTGTTACTATAAGTAGCGAATCCTGGAAAATAAAGCGTTGCACATGTCATACCTGATTCATTTACTCCATCTGCAAGAATGATCCTTCCTTGATGGTTAATCCCCATTCCTACAACAGCTTGTTTCGCCTTGATAGTTTCACCAGTTATATTGTTCCATTGATAACGTCGAGGAACTATTATTACTTCTTGATTGAAATCTAATGCAAAATCCATTGTTCTTGCAAAAAGGTGCTGACCGCTTTTTGTCTGTAATGTCAAACTAGTACACATAAAAACACCCCATTTTATGGTTTTATATTCATCCTATAAAATTTCTATAAATCTGCAAATTTAAAACTTATTTACTTTTTAAAAGTATAATTTTCAATCTATGCTCGGGAATAGAATTTACAATACAATCTAAAAAATAATCCTAAGCTAAAATATCCCTCTTGAGTAAACAGCATTCTTTTCATAATTTCACTCTGCAACTTATTTACCTATAATTCTACTTGTTCTTCTGGCTTCTTTCTATGAAAATCAAAAACAAAATTATAATTATCACTATCTTTGCAATATTTTTTTGATAGTCTGATGTCAATAGTTCTAATTGATAAATAAAGTTAGTTCTGATACAAACTGTATCAGAACTAAACCATTTACTTTATATGAATAACTTCACTTTTCACAGGGAGAGATTTCAATCCATATACAGAACTAACACTTGAGATAGGAACGGGAAGATTATGGTCAATAAACGAAAATGATTTATATTTTTTCATTAATTCCGTCAATACAATTTTAGCTTCTAATCTAGCTAGGGGAGCACCTAAGCAAAAGTGGATTCCATGACCGAATGCAAGATGAGGATTTCGACTACGATGTATGTTAAAACTATCGGCATCTTTAAAATGAAGAGAGTCTCGATTAGCTGATCCAATCCAACCTGAGATAATTTGATCTACTTGTAGAGTTTGACCTCTTATTTGAATCTCTTTTTTTACTTTTCTCACAATTCTTTGAGCTGGTGAACGATACCGCAATACTTCTTCAATTGCTTTTGGAACAAGAGATATATCCTGTTGTATTTGTTTATAAACATCTGGATGTTCTATCAAACAATATAATGAGTTCCCAAGTAAGTTAGTTGTCGTTTCATTTCCTGCTACCAATAGTAATTTACAAAATGATACTACTTCCTTGCCCGAAATGTTTTTGTCTGCTTCACTTTGAACTAATAAAGAAATAATGTCATTTAAATCCTTTTTGGATTTTCTTCGATTGAGTTGTATGATTTCTTCAAAAAATTCCTCTAATTCATTTTCTGCTTGTAAACGTATATGAAAAAATTCTTTCAAATAATCCGGATCATCATGGTTGGGTGAACTTACTATAATATCCGACCACTTTTTGAATCTGTCCATATCATTAACAGAAACACCTAACATTTCAGCAATTACTATAACCGGTAAAGGATAAAATAACTCTTGGACAATATCAAAATTATCACGATTAGATAATTGAATAAGAATATCATTTGTGATTTGCTGAATTCTCGACTCCCATACCTTTAATGCTTTAGGAGTGAACGAACGATTTACAATAGACCGGATTTGTGTATGTTTTGGCGGATCCATCCCAAGGATACTTTGTGGAAAAGGAGATTTTTTCTTCTCCGGCATAATGTTAGAAAAAAACTCTTTATCCTCTAAGACTCTTTTTACATCTTCGTACAAAAAAACATTCCACATGTCAGCCTGAGAATTAAAATAAATGGGTTCTTTTTCTCGCATCTCTTTATACCATTCAAATGGTTCATATGGGTCTCCTAAAGCCTGTTTTCCTAACAGCTTATTTGTAGGAATCATAAAGATTGATTGATAAGGTGTTTTCATATATAACAATCTCCCCTCAAAAAAATAATTTTCATTATACCGAATTACATTCACCGAATATTATTCGATGTAATGAAAATTATACAACAATAACCAAAATTTTCAAAATACTTTTTCACTTTCCAGATATCAGTTAATATATAGTTAAGGGGGAATAAGGATTGCATAACAAAAATTTAACCAAAAGAAAGCAACAAGCTCTACAAACACAGAACAATATATTTCTTGTATTTTTAAATTTAACGAAAAAAAAAGAAATTGAAAATATAACTATTGAAGATATTTGTAAAAAGGCAAATATATCTGTTGGCACTTTTTATCATTATTTTTCTTCCAAAGAAGATATTTATCAAAAGTTATTTCAACAAATTGAAGAAAACCTACATGTAGAATTAAAAAGTATAACTCAACATACGACAATACAAAAAACTGTTTTGACTTTCTTCCAATGCATAGCTAAATATACTACTAAATTAGAGTTACATATAAATTTCCTTAACGATTTCAACAAAAAAATATTTGCATATGAACCGTCATTAATTTACAAAACTCTAAATGATCTTGTTAATAAAGGAAGATTTGAAAAAGAATTAACAAATGATATGAGTGTAGAAGAAATAACAACATATCTTTTTACAGTTGCTAGAGGGATTATATTAGACTGGTGTCTTTTAGGTGGCAAGTACTCATTAGAGCAGCGAATGGATACTTATATGAAATTAACCTTGAAATCCTTAAAACCCTAAATTTTAATCAAACGCTACGCTTTCTTGTCCCAATTTGTGCGTCTAGTTAAATTTTATCATTTGGAGTTATTTGAACATCGGAATCAAAAGAAAAAGTATAACTCTTCTTTATATTACGAGAAAGAAGAGTTATACTTTTTCTTTCTTATAATAGAATATATTAAGCCAAAATCATTTTCTTATTTTCCCCTCTCCGTTTAAATCGTAACATATTTTAGATAATGATATCATTGGATTAAAGTGATTATTACTTGAAAAATTAATAAATGATTCTTGAAATGATAGGCCTAATATTTTATTGTATCGTTCCTAATAATCTCATAATTTCTTCTGCTTTTTGATTTTCGATGCTATAGTAGATTTCTAATCCTTAACGATTTCCTCTTAGAACTTTCCCTCTCATTTTAGATAAGAGATGGGAAACTGTTGATTGTGGAATATTTAAAATTTCGGTCATTTAGGTTACATTTAGTGTTTTATGTTTTGAAAGCCCACTGATTAGTTTCAAACGCATTGGGTGTGCCTTAACTTTTAAAAGCTCTACATCCTCTTCTAAAATTAAGTTTTCTACGTGCTGATTCGTAAATCTCGTCATAGTATCCTCTCTCCCTTATTTGTTTTCTTCTAATGTAGTGTAACTTCTTTATTACATAATATAATAATGTCCGAATGTTTATTATAAACAAGAATGAACCTATCTTTGTATCAAAATTATCATTTAAAAACATTCAAATTTTGACAGAAAAACAAAGTCTTCTTATTCCTCTTGAAAAAGAACTCCAATTAAGACAATTCCCTCTATCTAACGAAAACGTTTCTGTTTTTATTATTACCTTGTGACAGAGACCATAAAAAAATAGGAGGTGCCTATCGTGATAGACTCCTCCTAAAAAACAACCGTTATATACATATTGAAAATAAATTTATTTTACGATTAATGAATATTCACCATTATTATCATCAAATTTATACACATTCAAATAATATTTCCCTGGTTTCGCTACGAATTTCCCCTTTATAGCATTTCCTTCATCTTCACCACAAGCTACGTAATTTTGCATATCTGATTCATGATAAAGTACCCATGTCATCCCAATGTTTTGTTCATTTACCACAGAAATATCTACTTCTTTTGGAACTGTAACATTAAACGTATAAACATCTGTTTGATCCGGAGCAATCAGATTTCCTTTTACAAGCTTATTAAACTGGAGTACCTTCTCCTCTTCATGGGACCCACCAGTTTGCGGATCTTGTTTTACAGTAACTTTTGTTTGTTCTTTACTTTCTTTTCCTCTACTATCTTTTACTGTTAGTTCCACAGTATATGTTCCTTTTTCTCCATATACATGAGTAGGGTTGGCTTCTGTGCTCGTTGTACCATCTCCAAAGTTCCATAAATAAGAAATAACTTTTCCATTTTCACTTTCTGTACCATCACTATGGAATTGAATTCCTTCATTTACTACCCCGCTATATGGTCCATTCATATTTACTATAGTCGTTGTTTTTTCTTTTTTTTCTGTTGCAACACCATGGAAAACAATATCATATTCAAACTGATTGGCTGCATTCACACGATAGTTAACAAAATAAGCTGTAACTGTTTTATAGCCGCTCCATTCTTTTTGAGACAACTGCTCCAAGGTTTGATTGACTTGTTTACTCATTGTTTTCCAATCTTCAGACTCACCTTTTGATGTACTACCTATGTACTTACCTTCCATAGTAAATGTGTTAAAGAATTGAGACTCATGTTTTGTTATTTTTGCATCTTTTATATTAGTTACATCTACAATTTCTTTCTTCACTTCAGCTAACGGCTTAGGTGCATGTTGTATTAAGTAATCATTTGTTACTTGCGGTACATTGTATTTATCTTGATTATCAATCAATTGCTGCATATACGTTTGATATTCTGTATTCAGCTGTGCATCCTTACTTAATGATTCACGATACGCGTCATAATTTTTCACATCGTTTGCACGGATTAAGTCCTGAATCTTATCAAAGGTTTCAAAGTGATGATTATATAGATAAGACTGTAGTGCAAAGGAATAATTATAAAAATCCCATGATCCATATTTTGCGAACAAAGTTTGCTTTGCAGTATAACGGCTTGCTGGATCAGATGATAAGCCACTTATAATACTTTTACGAGGAACGACATTATTTGTACGTGTAGATCCTGCAAAGAATTCTGCATTCCCCTCTTGGAACCAAGTTAAGCGTTCATTTTGATATAGTTCTCCGCTCCCAAATAAACCAGGAACCTCGTATCTTCCTTGTAAATAATGAGTGAATTCATGACGGAATAACTCTTCTAGACTATAAATACTCTGTTTTGGTGTACGCTCATATGTAAAGAAAGTACCCTTTTCTTCAATATAGATACCACCGTTGTTCGTTTCATATCCATATAATTGTCTATTCAGTTGATAATCATCTGGATTATTATAAATTACAATTGTCAGTACATCATCTGCGTTACCTTGTTCTAGTGCTTTATCATTTCCAATTACACGGTGATATTGTGCCTTTACTTCTTTGGCTGCCCAATATAACCTTTTAATTTTTTCTTCTGTTACTTTATCGCCTGTCTTAAAAACAATAGATCCATCATCAAATGTATATGTTTTAGGTAAGTATTGTAACTTTCCTTCTTCACGTATTTTCTGTAAATCTACTGCATTTCCATCATAATCTTTTCCACCGTAGTTTGTTTTGATTTGCTCTACCGCTATAAAATAAGGTCCGCTTAGACGAGGATATATATTCATCGCTTGTGTAATAACTTCCAACCCTTTATTTGAATTGCTATGAAATTTCCCTAAACGCCCTGCATAATAAATACCATTATTAATTAGCCAACTATTCTCAGTTGTTAAATTCCGTATGAGAGCAATTCTACTAACCTCATTTATAAAATTATCAATTTTTCCATACCACATTGTTACATTAGGTTTTTTATTCGTTTCCTGCAAATAAGACTGTAGATCATAATCAATACCTTTTACAATTTCATATACAGCTTGTTCTTTCGTATAATCTTTAGCATACATAGAAAGGTTATCATTAAACTGTTTTAAAATATTTGCTGCATACTGTACTGTTTCAGCATCACTAGAAGCATTACTAATTAACTTTCCATACGCAACTACTACTCTATCTTGCTCAGCTGTACCTAATGTAAAGTTTGGATTTTTTGCAATTGCTTTTAATGATGGTAAACATTTGTCATGGAAGCTTCTCTCTTTTAAGTAACCTACTTCATTATTAAAATATCCCACATAAAAAGCAGAACGTAATACTTCAACAAAAGTTTCAATTCCCTTTGAATCCTCTTTCGTAAAAGATGTCCCTCTTTGTCCTAATTCATCAATGATAACGTTCATACGTTCTTTATTTTGATAAAAAGCTTTCGTATCTTGATTGAATTGAAATAAGTCTGTAATTTGATTCCATGAAACTCTTGATAGCGTATCAATGAATTCACTATCAGACATTTTATTCAATTCTGCCACAGTATAGCTTTGCTTTAATTGCCTTTCATCATGTTTCATCACCGAAGTAGGTCGTTGTGAAAAATCGCCTACTTTTAAACGCTCTTCAAAATTCAATGTTTCGTCCGCTTTTGTAGCATGAGCCATTTCATCTTTTGAAGTTTCTGTTCCAATTGGTTTCATCTGCAACAGATTATGGGGTGCTTTTTCTTCAGCTGATACCTGTGTTTGAATACTTCCAAATGATAATGCCATCGTACTCATACCGATTATCAGTTGAGTAAATTTAAAATTTTTGTTCATTACATTTCCTCCATTTATATATTCCACACAAAAATATAACATTTTATCTTAATAAATTATTAAAAAATGTATTATTTCATATTACATTAAATGAATTTATATATAAATCAATATTGAACAAAGTATTACTGTATCTCTTTCATTTCCAAAAAGGACAAACTATCCCGGGTGAATAGTTTGTCCAAAACCATAATCTCTCTGATTTAAAAATATATAATTCATTTCCGCTAAAAGTCTTTTATTCTCTTTTCACCTCCTACTATTTTTGCATCTGAACTAACAATAGTAAATTAGAATAATGACTTAATACTTGCCAGAACAGTAAGTATTCCTATAACAATTACAAATACATTGCTCATCTTTCCTCTATATTTTGCTAGTACAGGCACTTTACGAATTGCATACATTGGTAGTAGACATAGAATAGCAGCAACTAACGGACCGCTAAGGGCATCAATGATTCCAAGAATACTTGGATTTGTATAAGCAACATACCAGCATGTTAATACGACAAAAGTAAGAATCATTGTCTTAACTGTTTTCTCTCCTAAATCTTTCCCACGTTTTTTACCGGACTTGATAATCATGTCACGCATTACCTCATACGCACCTATATAATGACCAAGGAAAGACTTTGTAATAGCCATAAACGCAATGATAGGTGCTGCAATAGTAATTACTGGCGAATTAAGCTCATTAGCAAGATATGATAGGATTGATAAGTTCTGTTCTTTTGCCACCTTAAGATCATCTGGAGTCAAACTTAAAGTACTACTCCAAACAAAGAACATAACAACAGCAAATGTCATGATATAACAAACTTTCTGTATATGAGCACATTTAGCATCAGTAGCCTCTATTCCATACGTAGCTCTCTGTTTCATAACGAATGACGAAATCATAGGTGAATGATTAAACGAAAATACTATGATCGGTAGTATCATCCAAATCGTTCCAAAATACCCTGTTCCAGTTGAATCAGTAGAAATACTTGAAAAACTTAGCATTGACGTATTCCACTGTGGAATTAAAGATATTGCAATAAAAAGTAGAGAAGCAATGAAAGGATATACTAGCATGCTCATTATCTTTACAGTAATATCTTGTCCAAAATTTAGTATAGCGATAAGACCGAGTACTAATACAAGTGATAGAATAGCCCTTGGAGGCTCCGGCATGTGCAATTGATGCACAATAAAACTACTTGCAGTATTTGTAAGTGCAACCGAATACATCAGCACGATTGTATAAATTGAGACGAAGTATACGATGTTAAAAATGATACTTGCTTTATTTCCGAAATACTCTCTTATTGTACCCGTAATCCCCTCTTCGGCAGAATTCGAAGCGTATATCATTTTAGCAAGCGCCCTATGTGAGTAATACATAACAGGATATGCAAGTATGGTAATTAACAGCAATGATAATAAACCACCTGAACCTGCATTAATCGGTAAAAAGAGTACTCCCGCTCCAATTGCTGTTCCAAATAGACTCAATGCCCAGGTAGTATCCTGTTTATGCCACTTTTGCGGATCTAGATATTTCTCATTTTTTACTGCAGTATTATCAGCTTGAAATTCTATGTTTTTTGCAGTGTTCCCATTCATATAATAATTCCTCCTTGTGTCCTATTCTTAATTTAAGGCATAGGAATAGAGACCGTTCTTGAAAAATGAAATACTTATAAAGTGCGCCACATCGTATATCCTTCTTCTAAGTTGATCAAAGTCAAAAAAATTAGCGAAGCAGCAACCGGATGGGTTCGTTACCACTTACAGAATGTTTCAATTATATAGTAGTAAATTTTATTGATACTTCCCCTAATATACTGACATCCTTAGGAGAACAATAGAGAATATATTGTTAACTATTTCACAATATATCCGATAACTGTTCATTAATTTGATTGTTTCTCTCCAAAGATTTTATTTTTAATGGCAATCCCTGTAGGTGTAGACGCAATTCCACCTAAACCTGTCTCTCTTAATTCGCGAGGCATCTGTCTTCCAACTCTATACATTGCTTCAATAACTTCGTCAGCATTGATGATATTGTTTACGCCAGCTAATGCGATGTCCGCTGCTGCTAAAGCATTTGTCGCTCCAATAGCGTTTCGCTTTACACAAGGAATTTCTACCAAACCAGCGACCGGATCACAAACTAAACCGAGTAAATTTTGTAACGCGATTGAAAAAGATTCAGAAGATTGCTGTGGCGTTCCACCGGCTGCTTCTACCGCTGCTGCTGCAGCCATCGCTGAGGCACTGCCTATTTCAGCTTGACATCCTCCGTACGCTCCTGAAATACAAGCGTTGTTTGCGACTATTGTTCCAAATAATGCTGAAGTGAATAGAAAATGAATCATCTCTTCATGACTTAACTGCAACGTATCTTTAATACTAAATAGGACCCCTGGGATTGTCCCACTCGCACCAGCTGTTGGAGTTGCACAAATTGCCCCTAATGCAGCATTTACTTCATTAACACCGATAGCATTTTGTATTCCTAACACCATCAAATCTCCAGAAAGAGTTTTCCTATTTTTCCTATAGTTTTTAATTTTAACGGCATCACCTCCAGTTAAACCGGTCGGAGAAAATACACCTTCGCCCTCGATACTTTTATTTATGGCATTTTCCATAGTCGCTAAATTTCGTTCCATTTTACTCCAAACTTCTTCATAAGAAGTTTTAGTTTGTTCGATTTCCTGTTCAATTGCTAATTCATAAATTGGCTTTTGGGTTTTATTAGCTGCATCTACAATTTCTTTTATGGCCAAATACATATTTTTTCACTCCTTAATATAACTAAAGAATAATGAGATTAGCTTTATTTCTTAATTTTCCTAATTCCTTCTGAACATTACCAGGTAATAACGAATCCAAAGCGAATGCATATAAATATTTTTCGTTTTTTTCTAAACTATGAAAGTTGTTAATTTCCACATCATATTCTTTAAAGATCCTGCGTAAGACAAATTCAAAATCAGCTCTTTCAGAAATCGCAATAATAACTGGCAATGGCCCCTGTAGATCTAAACTAAAACCGTCAATTTCAACATGCTTCACTTCAATTAATCCACCTCCGACTGAAATACCCATCGTTCTAATACTCCGACTTTCATCCTCTAAATATACATCTGCCGTATTTGGGTGACCAGCAGGACTATCGCCCGCTTTTTCAATAAAAGTAATGTCAATTCCTTTACATTCTGCTATTTTAATAGCATCTGGCACTTTGCTGTCATCGGCAGCAAATCCTAATATTCCAGCAATAATTGCAAAGTCAGTTCCATGTCCTTTATGGGTTTCAGCAAATGATTCATAGTATCTTACCACGACTTTTTTTGGAAGACCTTGAAATAATTTATTCGCAATTGTTCCAATAGCCAAAGCACCTGCAGTATGTGAACTTGAAGGACCTATCATTATGGGTCCAATCACATCAAAACAACTTTTGTATTTGATAATCTTTTTTTCTTTAATAGATGCTACATTCATATTTATAAAGCACCTCCATAATTTATAATTTTTAATTGTAGTTAAATCTAGGTTATTACAATGATTAATTGAAAATAAGATTATTTGATAGCGCTTTCTTTTTTGTCGAATAAATTTCCTCTCAGATCAAAAAAATTTCGTAGTATAATCATATCAGTGTCTAATTTTTGAAGGTTACTTGCAAGGTCTTTATAATTTTTTCACAAAACTAGCTTTAATATTTTCTTTAGAGAGTAATAAATTATCTTTCAACGCCCTCATTATAACTTGTATATTTATGAGTTTAATCTTTTTTTATTTTTAGAATGATTGAATAAACAGAATATTGAATAGGTAATAGATTACACTTATGATGTAGCAATTGTGTCCTTTGTTTGAAGCTGTATTAGTTAGTATAAAAGCAAAAATAATACAGAATTCCTTTCATTAACACATTGATTATGTTGGAAAGTCATTATAAAGATACTTATATCGTCCATTGTCGAAACATCTTATTTTAGGTATATAAGCTGTTGTAATAAATAATTATTGTAGATGGAAATTAATAAGTTTATGATATATAAAATCACATTAGCATAAAAATAATAAATAACGTATAAACATTCATTTTTTAGAAAAAAACAACTTTTCTTCATAAGCCTTTAAGTACTAATTTTGCACTATTCACTAGTATAAAAAAGGATGTTATCTCTTCTATATAGATTATATATATTTTATTCAAAAATCCTAATGGAATTAGATATTTAGAATTGCTTTCAAGATAAATTGCAATATTACATACTGTTTTAATAGTTAAAAGAATCGTTACAATTTAACTTATATATTAATCCCTGATTCATTGAATTCTCTCCTAGCCCATCTATTCTAGGTAAACTAAGGGGATTATACAAAGCGAAATATCATCAACATAAATTTATATAAGTAATGCTCGAAAAGATACATGCAAAAACACCTTTCATTAATAGTGAATGAAAGGTGTTTTTGCATCTTAAAATATCGCATATTATTTCAATTATCTTAAAATTATTATATAAAGATATTTCTTATTTATTGTTCCAAATTGTCTTTTGATTTACTATTTATTTTTTGTTCTGTAATAATAAATCTTGAGAGTAATTCTGTTAATGCTTCTACCTTTTCTTTCATATTGTTTGACTGTATTGAAATTTTTTTGATCGAATCTGATTGTGATTGAATTGATTGTACTGTTTGAGTTGTTTCTCTTTCTACTTGTGCTGCAGTATCAGATACTAGTGAAAGAGACGCATTTACTTCTTCTGTGCCAGCAGACATCTCTTCTGTTGCTGCAGAGACTTCTTGAATTTGACTTGTAATTTTATCAATGTCTCTCATAATAGATGAGAATGTTTGATCCGCTTTGTGGGCCGCTTCTTTTCCTTCTGCTGCTTTTTGTTCTCCTTTTTGCATGACATGAACTGTATCTTGAGTATCTTGTTGAATAGATTTGATTAAATGATTAATTTCATTCGCGGACTCTTTAGACTTTTCGGCCAAATCCCTCACTTCTGCTGCAACCACTGCAAACCCTTTCCCGTTCTCTCCAGCACGTGCCGCTTCAATAGCAGCATTTAGAGCAAGAAGATTAGTTTGCTCGGCAATATTAGTAATTGCATCCAAAGCTGTATCAATCTGTTGTGTACGTGTAACAAGTCTATCTATTACTTTTGATGTTTCCTCGACAACATCATGAACACTATTCATTTGAAGAATAGAATGTTTTATCACTTCACTACCTTTATGTATTTGTTCCGTGGTTGTTACTGCTACCTCAGCAACTACTGCTGAAGATTCAGCTACTGTTTGGACACCAATTGTTATTTCTTCCATTGACGATGAACTCTCTTGAATACTAGTTACCTGTCCTGCTATTTTTTCTTTTACTTCAGTAATAGTCTGAACAACCTCATTTGAAATATTAGATGCTCGCTTTGTATCTTGTAAAACCCCCTCCGTAGAAGAAATCACCTCTTGTGTTGTTGCCTTAACATTGGCAATTAATTGTTGGAGGTTATCTAACATACTATTAAAAGACTGTACAATGATTCCTAACTCATTATTTGCTTTATAAGAAGTACGTATTGTTAAATCACCTGCAGCTACTTTTTCCATATCATTTTGTAATAAAATAAGTGGTTTTCGTATAGTAAGTTTAATAATATATCCAATAAATATAACTATGACAATTGCTAAAATTGAAATAACCACAAACATTATCATTGTATTTTGAGCACTGCTATTGTTAACTTTCTGTAACTGGTCTGCATTATTACTATTATATATAATTAGTTCACGAATTGACTGAATTGTTTTTTGCATATTAGGTTCAATTTCTTTTAGATAATAGGCATAAGCTTCCTCATTATTAGATTTCCCTAATTCTTGTGCTTTTTTTATTTGAGTTCTTAATTCATTAAATGCTTCATGAAATTTGTTATATAGTTCTTTTTCTTTATTAGAGATAATTTTAGCTTCATACTGCTTTAATAACTGATCGTTTTCCTTACGCATCCCATCCATTTCTTTTATCAAATCGTTCATTCTTTTCTCATCTTTGGATAGCATTATTTCCATAAAGTTCATATTAACATGGTAAAAGTTAGATTCTATGGTTCCTATCCACTCGATTGATTTTAAGTCATCTTCATACATATTAGAAGAAGCACTTTTTCCTCTTTCTAGACCCCATCCGCCTATTAGGGATAATACTATACAGGAGATACAAGATATAAGTATTAATATGTTTAGTTTTGTACCAACCTTACTGTTTGCTAAAAATTCCAATTAAAACTCTCCATTCTTATATATAGTTCAGATAATATATTGTATACTAAGAATCTAAAATATACGATATTAATTTTTAAAATATAAAAACATGTAAAATTCTTAAAAGTTCTATGTATTAAAATATTTAATTTTAGTATTAACATAATCCTCTTTTGTATATGTATAATGATTTTTTTATGTATTTTTATAGGAGTACTGCCACATCACTTGTAACCTAACAAAATAAACTACACTAAAACAATGAAATCAAGTAAATTGCGCGAAAATTTATTGTTCTGGATTAATTATAAATTCTTAAGTTGATAGCCATGTAGTGCTACTCTTATTAGAAATTAAACAACTTTATTATGGCTATACGGAAAACAGTTTCAGGTCTTTTCATCTGATAATTATTCCTATCTAATTCAAAATAAATATCTCGTAATTTTTCCACCTACAGAACTATTTACATGTGAAAATTTCTCTAACCCAAATGTCTCCTAATTCACTAGCTGTCTCTATACTTATCTACCAACTAACAGGTGAAATTATAATTTTATTTACTTACCAATAATTATCCATTTACATTTCCGCACGAATAAAACCTTATTTAATTATATAAAAAATACATAATTAAATAAGGTTTGGAGTGTTTCAAATTCACACTAATAGATCTGCAAATGAGGTACCTACATTATTTTCTCGTTTCATATGCTTTTCTAAATAAATCTTTGTCGTTTGAATGTTTTCATGCCCCAATGTTTGCATTAAATGATATAAATCTGCATTTCCTTGTTCAACTGCCATGATTGCGAATGCATGACGGAATGTATGTGCCGTTACAGGATTTTCACGATACTGTAGAAACTCTAAGTTTGTCTTTTTTATCATATCTGTTACTTGATTCGATAGTGTTTTAGAGTTATAAGTATTTCCTCTTTGATTTATAAATAACGGACTCTCATCCCCTTTTTCCAATACCGTTTGGCATCCCCTTCTCCGCCTCATTTCACAAATACACTGGTATAAGTGTTCCGAAATGAAAAGTTCACGCACTTTATCTCCTTTTCCAGTGACTTTTAACCAGTACTTTCCGTCATAATGTAAATCTTTCACTCTCGCGGTGCACAATTCTTGAATTCTTGCACCAGTACTTGCCAGAGCAAGTAAAATTGTATAGTTTACTAAATGTCCTCTTTCTTTATAAAACCCTAAAATTTTCATAACCTCATCATAGGATAAGTCCCGATTTGGCCGATCCTGCTCATTTACATTTGCCCGCTGCAGTTCTTCATGAAGAGGCTTTTCAATATAAGAAAATACATGAAGATGTTTTAGAAAAGAACGAATGAGTACTGTTTTCTTTGCAAGTGTTGCGACTGCATATGTGTCACCATTCCTACCGTTCTCTACTCGTTTCAGCCAAGAATTGTATTTACGAATATGCCAAGGTTGCAATGTTTTCAATAAAGAGTCATTTTTCTGTACCTCTTCCCCATTCAATTCAAATTCTTCTGCATGCTGCACCATGCACTGACAAAATGACAAGATTTCAGAAACATAACTCTTTTTCGTATCCTCTTTTCTATTCTTCTTCTCATCCATATCTTTTTGTAAATGTACGAAATGATAAATAACTTCAAGGTCACTTAAATACGTATATTTACTCTTTCCCTCTTTTTCTGCAAGCTCCATTTTCTCTTCCAATTTATCCACATAACTATCGTTATACAGAAATGGAACTACATCTCTTAAATTCTCTACATATGTATCTATATATTCACTATGTTTATTTATAATAGATAAATTTTCTTTTTCATTTTTATTATCCATATTTCAAATTCACCTCTCCTATTGAAGATTATAATAATAATTCTCTTTATTACCTATAATTATTATTTTATTTTACTTCTATTAATTATACAAATGATAATTCATTTTCCTTCTGTAAGAACGCTACATTCTTCTCTATTTACTTATAATTATATTTTTTTATAATTTATTATTAAATAGATATCTTTTAACAATTAAATAATTAAAATCTATAGTGATTTTATAATAAAAACAACTATAATAATTCATTAACATATAGTTTGAATGAAAAATATTTCTAAACGATAACAATGAATACTATATTTAATAAAATCTATTTCTTATTTTAAATATAAATCAGATTCTGATATGATATATACATACCTAAAATATTAACAAACGATAGTTATGGAGGTGTCCTTTTATGACACAAGATTTATTGTTCATTACAAAACCTACTGTAACGACCAAAGAGGCAGCTGACTTATTAGGAGTAACGGTACAAACAATTTTAAAAAAAGAAAAAGATGGATTAATAGAATGTGTATATAAAGATAACTGGAAGCAATTCGGTAGTAAGATTTTCTATTTAGAGGATATTGAACGTTTACAAAATGAAAATAAGATTAAAGGCCTTAGCACAAAAGAAGTAGCTGAAATTCTTAATGTTGCACCATCTACTATCTTTACATACATCAAATCTGGAAAATTACCCGCCACAATGGTAGAAAAAAGAGGAAAACAAGTATATCTTATCGATGAGGAAGAACTAGAGATTTTTATGCTTGATTATGAAAAAACCAAAACAAAAGAGCGAAAAACATTCATTACGAAAATTCAAAATGAAGATATATACTTATATCAATTATTAACACATCAACATAACGGAAAAACAGCTAGGGTAATAGAGATCAATGGAGCAGACGGTAAGATTCTTACAGAAGACGAGGATATTTTCCCTCTATCCACTTATAAACAACATGATTACACCTTTGAACCATTCATTAAAAAAGCGGTAATTACAAAACGAGGGTATTTATCTTTTTCCTTTAAAAAACCTCAATTATTTAATTCCATTACTTATAATCTAATAAACTTATTTTATAAGGAGCTAGGTATCACAAATATGAGATTGAGTATTTCAGCAGATACTATCAAATTAGAAATTAAACCTTTCGTATTACAAGTAGATCCATTGCAGTTTCAAGAAGAGATTAAGTACTTACATTCTCATATGAAATCTGGCACGATTCTTCCACATGTAGAAGGTATTTACTTTAAAAGTAATGTAGAGCCATTAACTTTTCATGCAGATCATGAATTTAAGCAAAAAGTAGTTCAAATGGCAGCGGAAGCTGGTATGAGACAGGAAGAATTCTTATTGCAAGCTGTAAAATCTTATATAACAAATTTAAAAAAACACTAAATCTACTACTTATTAAAAGAAGCGTAGAAATAAGATCATAGATGCCTTAGATCGTATGGGCCGCAATTATAATGAGGTAATTTCAGAATGGAAGTATATAACAAGAGAATTACAAGCTGACATCGTAGTTTTAGAAAATGAAACCCTGTTTGATAGCCGGCAGTTTCGTGAAATGGGGGATATGGGCAGATTAATGGAGGATCAATTTTTATCTTTACTTTCTTATGTTGCAGATCAAGAGCGGAAAAAAATCCATCAGCGACAAGCAGAAGGGATTGCAGTTGCTAAATCTCAAGGTAAGCATTTAGGGCGCCCTCCATTTAACCTTTCAGCATTAAGTCACAAGCAACTAATTATAATAGAAGAAACTTATGAAAAATGGAAAAAAAGAGAAATGACTAGCGTTAGATTTATGGAAATATTAGGACTTAAGAAGAATACTTTTTATAAGATACTAAAAGAATATGAAGAGAACAAATTAAACCCTAAATAAATCATATGAGCCGAATATTCATAGTACATAGTAATGTCTTCCTAGTATCGCAGTTAATAATCCAGCTTTAATAGCTTGGAATTAAAGTACTAAAACAAACATTAGTATTTTCTTATCTTGTAAAAATATGTGACGTTATTCTAAAATTAAAAAGAACTTGCAGAAATCAATACAAGTTCTTTTTAATTTTAAGAATTAATAGTTATATTATTTTTCTTTCTAAGAAATCCATTTAGTTATTTCGTATAAATAATTTTGTACTTTTTCTCCTTTTAGTTAAAATACACTTATTGAGAAACTACTTCTTCTGAATTAAAATCTGTAGTCTTTGTTTCATCAATTTTTTGTTGGATTTCCTTTAAAGCTTCAGCATAATTTTGTTTACCCGCTATATTTTTTATCTTTTTTCTATTGTTCTCTGATAGTTTATTATTATATATAACAATCATTTTTTCGTCTTCTATAATATTCCCATAATCATCGAATTCAATATGCGTATTAAAGCTAGCCGTTTTATCAAATCCAGGATTTAATTTTTCAGGGATGAAAGTAGTATCCGGAACTCCATTATCTTGTTTTAAATACACAAAGTAATATTTATTTTGACTTTCAACTACACTCTTAACCTCATTTGTACCAGATAAGCTTTGTTCTTCAAACACATTCTTTCCTCCATCCTTCAGAAGAAGATATCCACCGAAAAATAGAATACTTAAAAATACAAAACAACTTAATAAAACTATTTGTTTTTTCTGCAACAAATATATCCACCCTTTACTATATTTAACTTACTTCCCTAGTATCATTAACTTAGTAATTTTACGTTCTTTTGCAATCAATAAAATACTAATTAATAAAATATCACAAATTGCTAATCCTAAACTAATTTTAAATAATAACCATCTATCATTAGAAATGAAAAAACAAACCATAAAGGAAAATTGCCAAAATACCAATAAAGCGAGATAAACCACGTTATGTTTTTCAAAAAAACTGTATCCAAAAACCCATTGTAATGCAAGTATTTGTTTAAACATCTCTAAATAATATATAGCAGAAAAGAAAAGTAACACAGCAGAAAGCACTAAAAATAGTGTACAACTAATTATAGTTAATTGAAGTTTTTCTGTATCATTTGATATCTTTTGCTCAACAAGTGAGTATGCAATAGATACAGGACTCCAAATATTATCAAAATTATACTTTTCAATTGTTCTTTTTGTTTTCTTAAAAGGAAACTCATTATCTCCATTTTTGGTATAATAGCCATAACCCATGGCAATTGAACTGGATGTATACATCGGCTCAAACTCATGCGTCAAAACCACCACTATTGGATCAATAATTTGATAATTCGTATCTACAGCCATTTGAGTAGTAAATGTAAAATAAGATTGTTCATTTTTTACATATAGTATCTTTATTTGTACTGAGTCAGGATTCTCATGATTTAGCATCATGGAATAATCTTTTTTTATTGTTGTTTTGATATCTTCTTGATTTGCTTCATATCTTTTAGGCACTAAAACCGTTATTTCAGATTTATTAGGTATTGGTAACTGTAACTTTTCACCATCAATTCCGTATACAGGATTGATTGATAAATAATTTCTATTAATAACGATTTGTTTTCCTTCCATTCCCCAAGGGTTAGGATTTAACTCATTATTCTTTTGATTGAAATAATAATAAGACGGAGCAATGTATATGGCTCCCTGATCCTCTAATTCCTTATATAAATTCTTGAATCGATTCAAACTATCTTCATTTTTGATATCAAATCTGTCTCCAGCCCCTACTTCCATACCTAGTGATGCATAATCTTTCATCAATTCCCATTTTTCTTGTTGTGTAATTGTTTTTTTGAGTTCAATAAAAGTGCTAATCCCTTGTTGCAGTGCAAGAATTAAGAACACAGCTAATATAAATCGAATCCCGAGATTAGAATAAAAGAATAGTTTTATGGGTTTTTTATTTTTAATCATTTGAGATATATGTATATTTTTACTACCAAGCCAAGTAACGATTATAATTAAAAGTATGACTAAGAATAAAAGAGAAATGTTTTCTATCCAAAAGCCTATAAAAGGTACTATTTGCTGATATTGATTGTAGTAATAAAGAAATATTAATAGACTCATGCTAGCCAGAAGAAATGAACCTAAAATGATATTTACATACCTTTTAAGTAAATATAACCCGATTTGCCAAAAACTATCTCCGTGCATATATTGAATAGCAATAGCTTTGTAATTGTTCATAACATCATAAGACATAGCTAATAATAATAATAAACATAATACAAAACTTGTTGTATAGATCATGGTTTGATACGGATACTCTGTAAAAACAGATATTGATTCATTTTTTGTTATTTTTATTGAAAATCCATTTTTCTCGGCCATTTGTTTAAATAACTTGATATTTTTAGAATTGTTTAAAGAATATGTACCTCTAATATCTTTAATTGATGCTGCTGCAATCATCGGCCGAATTTCTATTGGGTTAAAATTATGAAAAATCTCAATCTGACCAATTTGATTTTTATTATTAGTTTTTATAGTAGAAAGGAATGCTTCAGAATTACTATTTGAATTCAGGAATTCCCCTGTTTTTAATTTTAGCTGCTTAAAATATTGATCATAATCATATAATGCTACATAATACACGATTTTTTCTTGTTTATTTTTTGTAATTTCGTGTGACGTCCTTTGCAGATTTACTTTAGCCTGCATTGCAATTTCTGATAAAATTTTAAAGTTTTCAACTTTATTTTTTTGAAGATTCCCTTCTTTTATTTCTAAATCAAAATTTTCCTCTGAATAGTTAACATCATAATTAAAAGCTTGAAACTGCAAGTATTCAAATTGTTTAATTGATAAAAAACTCACAATTGTAAAAGTAATAAAACTAAGAATAAATATTAATTTTTTCATAATATAACCTTTCTCTTATAATTGAATGATTCTTGAAAACAGATGAGACAAAGCTGTATCATGCGTTACTACAATAATTGTTTTTCCTTGCTGGTGTAACTTTTGAAAAAGAGAGGTAATAATATCACGATTTTCACTATCTAATGAACCAGTTGGTTCATCAGCTAAAATGAGAGTTGGGTTTTTAAGTAGTAGTCTAGCGATAGCAACACGCTGCTGTTCTCCTCCACTTAAAGTATGGACTTTCTCTTCACCATAGTTTGTAAGATCCACTTCCTTTAATACTGAGCATATCGCATCTTTTTTCTGTTTTTTATTTAACTTTCTATGTTTAATAGCAATTTCTAGATTACTATTTACAGATTCGTTATCTATTAATGCATAGTTTTGAAATATGAATCCAATATCATTTCTTAATAAGTCTCGTTTTTTCTTATTAGAATTTGTTTCCTTTCCTAACAATTTGATTTCACCAGAATCTGGATTTTCTAACATGCCAATAATATTTAAAAGTGTTGTCTTCCCCTTCCCACTTTTTCCATATATCCCAATAAACTCTCCTGCTTTTACTTCCAAATTAAAATTTTCAAAAAGAATTTTATTGTTAAAACTCTTATTCATATTATTTATAGAAATCATATAAATCCCACCTTAAAAACATTTTAAGGGGATTTATATAATTTCTATAAATCCCCACAATATCAATATATTTAATTAAAAAACATATTTTTGGTAAGTTACAGCATATGGTCCAGTAAAAGCTAAATGTAAAGCAGCTTTATAACCAGGCCCTACAGCTATACTCTTATAAGGAGTGCCATTTTTTGTGATTCCAGAGGCATGTACTCTAGAAGAATGATAATATATAGCGTAATGCTCCATTTTATTTTTATCAAAACCAGTATCAAAACTTTCTGCTGCAGAGGCTGCAATAGGTACTAGTGCTCCAATTCCCAACATAGCTGAAAGTGCTAAAGTAATTGCCTTCTTTTTCAATTTTATTCCCACCTTAAAAATCTTGTTTTTTATAATACTAAGAAAATATATTTTAATTTAAAAATTATGAAAGGTGCGCATCTTTCCAATTCATCTTAATCCAAATGGTATATTATAACAATAAGTTAATCAAAATATGCAAAATTGCATATTTTTACCTTAAGTTAAATTTAATCCCAAAAACAATAAAAAAAACTAGTTCTAAAATGAAGAACTAGCTTTTTGTACATTTACTTTCAATTTAAATCATCTAATTTATTTTTCTATAGTCCATCTTTAAGTTAGCGTTTCCTGATAATTCTAGGTATTCTACTGTAATTTTGTGTACACCAGCAGTCATCGGTATTTTTACTTTACGGATATCTCCTCCATTCGCAATCCAAGAATCAATTACCCGCTTATCGTCAACATATATTCTTACTCCATCATCTGCCTTAGCTTCAAATTCATAATTTCCATTCTCAAATAAACCTAATTTTGTAAATCTAGCAGAGAAATTATCATTAGGGATACTTGGATACGGAGAAGTGCTTCCCCAGTTAAAATCAATATTAATAAATCTATCTATTGACCATTTCCCCCCTTTTACAATTGCATCACCCTTTAAATCTTTATTGGCATAATACTCAGCTGTCCAATGTGGAAATGGCACTGCAGTAGCATATGGCTCGATACCAAATTCCACCTTACTTCCGCCACTTTCTTCTAAGTATTGTACTTCAATAAGGTGAACATCTTTTTCTGTAGACTTGCCAAGAATTGTTGCGCCTGTATTGTCGTCAATAACTATCTTTCGAGCATCTTCTACAAATCCACCACTTCCATGCCAACGATCTATAACAAGTTTGCCATCAATATAAACTCGTAAGCCATCATCAGCTTTTCCACGAATAATATATTCACCTTTAGGTAAACGTTTTACGGTGGTATAGCGCGCAGAAAAATTATCCTTTGGTACCTTCAAAGTTGGAGCGCCTTCGCCATTATCTTCTGCAAGTTTTTGCTGTTGACCAAATGGCTTAATTACTCTTGCATCTACAGGAAGTCCTTGTAAATTCTTATTTGGATAATAATACGCCAACCAATGATCAAATGGAACTACATCAGAGAAGATACCCGCATTCCCTGTCAATTCATGAAAATCTGTATCTATTTTATGCTCTCCCGCTGTTAACTTTGGTAGTAGTGCACGTTTAATTTGTCCAATTGAATCATTATTCCATCCATCAATAATATTCTTACCGTCAAAATTTACTTTAACATAATCATCGGCAAGAGTTTGCATAAAATAATCCCCTGCTTCTAAATGTTGCGATTGATCAAATTTAGCCGAAAACTCATCTTTTTTTTGTCCTTCTGGTGCACCTAATCCCCAATTATAATGAACTTGGCTTGTTTTTTCTTTGTAAACATTATTACTAGATGAAATATCAGCACCTGGAATAACAGCATAAAAATTATCAATATCCGGAGTCCAAACAAGATAATGATCTTGAGGAGTAGACATCCATTCATCATGTACAATTGCTGAACGGTGCCAAACTCTTTCAGCAGGATCAAAGATTTCCTCATATCCTACACCTGTCACAGCATGATTTTTATAAATTGGATGTGTTTGAGTTGTGATAATAGCCGGTCTATTTTTATCTATTTCTTTCTTATATTCCTCAAAAACAGCAGGGTTCACAGGCTTGTTCTTATATTCTTTAATAGTCACCGAATATTTCCCTGTTTTTTCCCAATACTCTTTCGTGCCTGCAATACCATCATTACCAAATGTATTACCTTGGGCATCTGTTTTCATTAATTTCGGTAGCGTATCAATAATATAAGTTTCATAATCTGCCTGATTATTTTTTAGACGTGGGAATCCATTATTTGCCCAATATACAGAAACATTTGCATATGCTGTAGGTAAACACCCATGAGTCCAGTCGTAGTCTGGCACATTCGGTATAAACTTATGATTATAATATGGAGCATTCGCTGAGCGAGTTAACCCATTAATTTTTTTTATATTTTCTATATTTGAGGTAGTGTTCTGTGCATTCGTAAATATATTTATTTCTTCTAATTTTTCCTTAGATACTGATTTTTTAGTGTTCAAATCAATGAAGGAACCTTCTATATCTGATTTTTGCAAATATGAAATAGGTGACACATAAATGCTATTCTCTTTATTAATTGTTTTGAATGGATTAGCACCTTTCCTTGTAGATTCTATTACACCCGGAATCTTTTCGTTACCGCTCACAATAATAAATCCATTTTCCTGGTCTGCTTTTTGTACAACAAAAAGATATGCAGTTATTTTTTTATTTTCGTCATATAATTTTCTATCAAATACCAGCTTACTGTCTTTCCAATCAGTATTAGAATTATTCTGAATAATGTTAAAATAATTCATTGCTTGTTGTGTCGCTTTCTCAATAGGGACAATCCTTAAATCTCCCTTTTCTTCGGCATTGACACTGGTTGTAGTGACGAAAAATAAAAATAAAAAGGTTAAAACGGTATAACTAGTTCGAAATACTTTAAACATACAAAAACTCCTTTTCTATAAAATTTTGAATTCTCACATATGATATAACAATATTTAGAAAAAAGTAAATTATTTTCCTATATAAAAATTTACATATTTTTAAAATTGAATTATAAATATATAGACTACTAAAAAGGGAGGTCCATAAATATGTGGAAGAAAACATTACTTATTTTTTGTTTATTATTTTCTATTTCTTTATCCGAAGGTGGCTTTGCATCTGCTCAAACAATCCCATCAAATGAAATGACTTCAAGTTTCTCTTACATTTTAAAGAGAAATGCCTTAATTATGGCTTATGCTGCTGAAGAGGCTAAAGAAGAAGGCACTTATCCTTGGAGTGTTGGATTGGCATTTGCCGAAAAAGTAAAGCCTGGTGGTGAATGGGATTATAAAACAAAATTCGGAAGAAAAAAACAGTTCATTTACAATGGCTACTTGATGAAAGGTGAAGACTTAGGAAATATTCACTTTGGTTATGTAGCAAGAGCTGGAACAATACCAATTGAACTATTAGCTGATATTGAAGGAGCTTACCAAATCTGGTATAGCGAGGAATTAAAAGGATGGGCTGATAATTATTTTGATCAAGAAAATGATGAAGCAGGTAGAGCATATGGGGTTATTTTATGGGATAACAAATTGCTTCCGAATCCCCAAGATCCACCACCTCCACCGGTGAAGCCTTTTGATCCTAGTGCAGAGAAACAAAAATTTAATGCTTTAACTGTTCAAGAAAAAACTAAAATTCAAGCAGATATACAACGTATCTCTAAAGAATTATCAAAGTAAATATATAAGATTTTGATAATGTAAACTGACCTCATAAATAGGGGTCAGTTTTTTTATATTCCTTAAATATGCAATTATGCATATTTAAGGAATTCAATTGCTATAATATACCATTTATTCTAAAATGTTATAAGATTATGAATTAAGGAGATGCGATATGAAACCTATTATTAAAGGGGTAAGCATGAGTGTTTTAGCAATGAGTCTTTTACTTCCTTCTACTGTCAGTTTTGCGGATGAAAACATTGATTCTAGTCAAGACAAAAAAACTGTTGTCACATCAAAACCACCATCATTAGATCCTGAAGAAGGAAAAAAAATCCTTGAAATCGGAAAGGAAAAAGCTAGGAAAGCTTGGGAACAAGAAAATCAAAAAAATAAGATAAACAGAATGCGACCACCATCTGAAAGCTATTTTCGACCTGTTACACATTTTAAACAAAGTGATTGGTTTTATTGCGGACCAGCATCAGCACGCAGTGTTCTGACTTTCCACAAATCAGATAGTGGATCATCATTTCCAATACCAACTGAAGAACTTCTTGCTTCTTTAATGTTAACAACTAACCAAGGAACAAATTCTCTTAATTTGGCTTGGGGATTAAATGCATACAAAGACAATTATGATTTTGCTGATAGTACCTATGGAGCTATGAGCCCTAGTAGCATTAGGGAACTAGAAGTATTAGTAAAAAACAAATTATCAGATGGAACGAATGTACCGATTGTGCTGACAAATACACAACACATGGAACGTTATAAAAGAGCAGAAAAGAACTATAGGCATTTTATAGTAATTAATGGCTATCATGGTGCAGATAGAACAATGCAAATTGTCGATCCTAATCACAAATTAGATAAAGATGGAAAATCCTTAGGTGGTGTATATGAGGAGAAAGTAGACGAGAATGGAAAAGGAGTAGGAAAAGCCGTTCTAAGTGCAACAGGTGGCAATCCAACATTAGTATATTGAGAAATTTTAAAATATTATTGTTTATTCTATGTCTAGGTATACTTGTATCTTGCAGTCAAAACAAATCAAATATAAAAGAAAAAGAGCTTAATAGTACCTATACAGAATTAAAATTGGATTATGAAAACTATTACATGGCATCTACATCCAATAACAAAATGTACTTACCTGTTTCTGATAATACTAAAGAACGTCTACCTAATAAACTTCTTGCATATAATTTCTCTAATCAAACAGAAGAGACTATATTTCATTCGAAAATGGGTAGCGAGGCAAATATACAAGGGGTACATGCCAATGAAAAATGGTTATTATGGATGGATACCAATGCTATTGGATCAAAAACCATTCTATACGCAAAAAATTTAAGTAATGATAAGGAAAATCAAATCCATAAAACAAATGAAATTATAGAACCTTATCTTTATAAACATTATGTATCATGGATGGAAATTAATGAAGGTCAAAAAAATGCAGATATTATTCTCTATGACCTAGAAACCAATACAAAAACGAAAATAGACACTGTACAATCTTATGATACAGCTAGTACTGCACTTCATATGAATGAAGATAAATTAGTCTATACTAACTCTACTGAAAAACAAACTACCATAAGCACATATAGCTTGAAAAATAAAAATATAAACAAATATGTAGTTCCACAAAATAATGTTTTAGCTCCTAAAATTGTAGGTAATAAAATAGTCTATGTAAGCTTATCTAACGATGAAAAAACAAGTGAAAATTCAATTGAAAGTTATTTCATTTTGGATATGGACTCTAAGCAGGTAACACCACTCTCTATTGAAGGGGTAAATACCCAACAAGGAGATGGGATTGGATCTATGAGTGCAACTATGAATTATTGGGCATTTAGAACTGACAATCAAAAAATTTGGGTATACCAATTTAATAAAGATAGTTATAAAAAGATTAAATTAGATATTCCAAATGCATTTCAATTACGTATGTCAGAAAACGGAGACACCAATATTATATGTGACAACTCAAATACCTTCCCAGAAAAAGTACATGATTCTATTGTGTCCGTTTCATATGATAAATTAAAATCTGAATTTCAAAATAAAAAAACAGAGTCCTATATTAATTAAATATCCGAAACCTATTCTATAATTTAATTACTAAAAAATTGAGTCTATAAAAAAGCTATTTCTTTGAAATAGCTTTTTTATTTCCTTAAATGGCAGCGTTTCATTAAAAAAGAGTATATAGAAATGATAAAAAAACTTAATGCTATAAAAATGTAACTTACATATCAATCATTATCATAGTAGACAAAAAGGCTCACTTCTTATCTTTTTAAAATAAAAAGCTAGCTTTGTCGTTTGGGAATGACTTGATTTTTTAAGTTGGTGGGTGTGAGGTATTTAATTTCTTAGCTTGATGAGTATGGGATACTGCCAGCATTTCTTCTATCTTCTATATTTTTGTTGTAGGGTGTTATAAAATTCTTAAGTTAATAGGCCTTGAGTGGCATACATAGCAGAATTAACGAGTAAATGTAATAATCTCATCAACAGCTTTGATATAACCACCTGCCTCACGGAATGATTGACTAATTTTTTTGGCATTCTCTTTGTAAAGCGAATGCTGCAACACTTCATTAACGGCATGTTTTAAATCCTCTGTCGATAATTGCTGGATATTTAACATAAGTCCTGCGCCAAGTTCGTATACTCGCTCAGCAATCGTATGCTGATCATTTATAAATGGGAGCATAACTAGAGGTACTTCAAAATAAAGTGATTCACTTGCGCTATTCATTCCACAATGACTAATAAATACATCCGCTTGACGCAGTATATCTAATTGTGGAAGATAGTTACCAACAATAAAATTATCAGGTATATCTCCTAGTTGCTCCACTGCTAATTGTTTGCCTATACTAAGTACTACTTTCGCATTGAGATCTTTTAAACCGACGAAACATTTTTGATAGAATTCAGGTTGATTATTAATTATAGTTCCCATAGAAATATAAATCACACGTTCTCCTTTTAATTCATCAACCGAAAAATCACTTAGAGTTCCATTTTCAGTAATGGAAGGACCGATAAAAATATAGCCATCCTTAAAATCCTTGCTGTTTCTTTGGAAATAGCGAGAAGTAAAGACAATATTTAAATCGCCTGAACCCGGACAAAGTAAAAAATTATCAGATAGGGGTACTTCATATTTTCCTTCTAAATATTGTTTCATTTTTGCTATTTCTTCTAATTGCAAAAATGCTTGTAGCATAGCTAAACGCTCCTGTTTTTGTTCTATGTTTCTTGTTCCTGTCAGGTTCATATTTTCTTTTAGTTCTTGTGAAAAAGCAAATGTGGTCCAAGTTGCAATAGATGCTAAACCTCTATGGTGAGCGACCCATTTTCCAGGTAAAGACTGTGCATCATAGAGGATGTAATCGTATGTTTCTTTGGAAATTTCTTCGAAAATGGAATCAGTAATTCTTTCCATAGCATGAAGGAAGTGTAATAAGTACTCTTGAGGATGGGAAGTCATAAGATTCATATTTTCCGAAAGCTCTCTTTGTGTCTCTTGATTGATGGGACGGAATTGTGCGCCTGCTTTTTTGATTTTTTCTTCAAAATCATTTGATGAATAATAGACAATGTTGTCTCCACGTTGTACTAAATCCTAACGTTGGATTTAAGTGTCCTTCTCCACCTATATTGATGTAAAGTGCTTTTTTCATCTTTATCCCCTCCAGTAAATTTGATATCGTTAAATATAAAAGGTGAACGTTTTTTTATTTTGTTTGAATTATAACAAACAAAGTTAATTAATGTCTATTTTATTTTTGGGTATTCTTAATTTTTAGAGGGTGTTTTATTTAGATAACTTGATGGATATGTGGCCATACCCCATCGCTATCAAGCTAAAGTTTTGAAGTACCCTCTAAATGAAATTTTTCTTTCTCTACATAACGTGACCTAATTGATACTACGAAATACAAAAACATCCTGCATGTTTGAACCATGCAGGATGTTTTCTAATCTTTGTTTTTCATAATGTAAGAAACCAGACGAAGGATCTCTAGATATAACCATACTAATGTCATCATAAGTCCTACTGCGCTGTACCATTCCATATACTTTGGTGCTCCACTATGAGTACCATGTTCAATTGAATCAAAATCTAGTAATAAATCTAATGCAGCAACAACAATTACAATTGCACTTATGATAATACTAATTGTCCCACCTTGATGAATATATGGAACAGTCACCCCTAAGATGCTCAATAAGAAAACAATAAAATACATAATAAAAATTCCAAGTGTTGCAACCGTCACAACCGCACGAAACTTTTTAGTTACTTTTACTATTCGAGTTACGTATAACACTAACATTGCAAATAAAATCGAAATTGTTAGTAATACGGCAGTTAAAGCGATAGAATCACCAAAGCGCATTGTATAATATGCTGAAATACTTCCTAATAAAACCCCTTGTAATATTGCGTAAATCGGTGCGCAAATTGGGGATATGCGCGGAATGAATATAACTACAAAAGCGACAATTAGAGTAACTATTATAATTCCAATTAACACGGGTATTTTCATTGTCCCTTGTGTCATCTGTACGTAGGAATAGACAGATGCTGCAAGAAGTAAGATAAGCAAAATGAATGTTTTTACTATCGTTCCGCCAATAGTCATCGTAGAAGCATTTGTCTTCTCTTTATGAAATTTTTCTTTTTTTAATATTGGATTAGATGTTTTCATTATTTCCTCCTAAAATGTATTTTGCGTTTAAAGTGAATTTTTATATCTCTAATTTCTTATTGATAATGCGACCTGTAATCGCTACGAGTATAATTATTAACAAGCAAGTAAAACATAGACCCAAAATAGTAAAATCTTCAATAGGGTAAAATGATGTATCAAAAAAATCATTCTTATCCATGAA
Organism: Bacillus sp. FSL K6-0073; assembly: GCF_038006085.1. Taxonomy (NCBI): domain Bacteria; kingdom Bacillati; phylum Bacillota; class Bacilli; order Caryophanales; family Bacillaceae; genus Bacillus; species Bacillus sp. FSL K6-0073. Next base: position 59,323 of record NZ_JBBOUN010000002.1, read on the forward strand.
CCCAGAACTTTTAATAGTAACTGCATATTCCTCTAAATCACTTAACACATTCATTACTATTGTTTGTATTGTTGAAAAGATAGCAACAAAAATGATGAATAAAATTATTTTATTCATCCATGACTTCACTGGAAACAGCCTTATAATGGCTATGATAAAATAACAAGAAATAAGGATACTCATGAAATCGATTCCCCATAAAAGAAAAGCAAATATGTGTTGGAAGATTCCGTAACTATACAACTTGTGATATTCTTGTCGAAATTCTCCGGTTACTTCCCCACCATAAAGATTGGGTTTATAACCAATTACTTTTCCATCATAAAGACTTTGTGAAAAATAATATGAAAAAATTAAGCCTATACCTAATAAAATAATAAACATTAATGTAAAAAATAATAAATTCGTATATATATATTTTCGGGTTGGGATGGCTGTATAACGAATCATAGAATTTTTTAATATTTTATTGAAAGAAGGCAGCGCTATTAGAAGAAGTAAAAATGCAACTATACCAGTTATTATTAGGTATATGAGTAATACTAAATCCTTTATAAACGGAGGTAGTACCCTTGAGAGTCCTATTGTACTAAATAAAAGAAGTAAAGAAATAATAATAAAACCAGAATAAAAGACTGCTATTTTTTTCTATTGCACTTATATAAATAGAGAAAAAGTGAATTCATTTCTCAAAAACCTCCCTAAACAACTCATGTACTGCTTTTCCTTGATGAAAACGAATTTCCTCTACATTTTCATGTAATATAATAGTTCCGTCTTTTAAAAAGATTACTTCATCAAATATATTTTCGATTTCTTCTATTAAATGAGTTGAAATGAGAATGGTACAATCTTCTCGGTAAAATTTAAGAATTAAATCTAGTACATGTTTTCTAGAAACAAGATCAATTCCACCCAATGGCTCATCTAATATATATAACTTTGCTTTCCTGGAGAAAGTTAAGATAAGTTGTAATTTTTCCACTCCACCTTTTGATAAAGCAACTATATGCTCTTCTAATGGCATTTTAAACTCAGCTATTAAGTCCATTGCCTGATGAAAATCAAAGTCACTATAAAAATCCCGATAGAAAACTACAGCATCTTTTATCGTCATCCACTCGTCAAAAACAGGACTATCAGGCATAAATGAAACAGTTTTCTTTGTTTCTATTCCTACCTTCTGACCTTCAATTGTGATAGTTCCTTTAGAAGGATAACGCAAACCAGCAATCATTTTTAATAATGTCGTTTTTCCGCTACTATTATCACCAACAAGACCAATAATTTTCCCTTCAGAAATTGTTGCACTTAAATCTTGAAGCACTGTTTTTAAGTTATATCTTTTCCACAGATTTTCAATTTTTAATAACTCTGTCATTAGTTTTCCTTCCTTTTCTTTTCTAATGAAGAATGGAGGATTGGAAGAATTTCTTCTTTCGTAAATCCTAAATCGTCCATTCCATTTATAAAATTATCAAGCAACTCTGTTGCCATTTCTTTGCGTAGTTCAGTAATCTTTTCTCCTTCACTCGTTACAAATCTCCCTGTTCCTCTTCGTGTCACAGCAATATCTTCTCGTTCTAGCTCTTGAAATGTGCGTTGAATCGTATTGGGATTCACTTGTAATTCACTGGCTAGTTCACGTACAGCTGGGATTTTATCACCCGGTGCTAAACGACCTGTTACAATTTCCTTTTTTATGTATTCCATTACCTGAATATAAATCGGGATATTAGGAGAAAAATCAATTTCCATTTCTTCCCTCCTCAGTATTAGTGTACTAGATGAATAATACACTAATACTGATTGTGTATAAATGGTAATTTTTCCAAACTATATATAATAAATAAAGGATGATATCTGAAAGAAATACGGCCAAAAACCAGTTCTTAAACTCATTACTAAAAACAAAATCCCATAACAAACATTAAATGTCGTTTATAGAAATTTGTTAACGTACGGTAAAACCCAGGTTTTTAACTTAGAAATTCCTTAGCATACGAAGTTCGCGTTTAGTTGGCGCGACCTCATTATTAACTCGTCTATTAATTTAAATGTAGCTCTGTTAATCTCGAAATACACTTTCAACTTACCAACTCTGAATTTTATTTTCATCTGCCTCACTCTCTTTTTTGATTTGATAAATCATTTTAGTTAATCGGACACGTAAATATAATTCTTAGGCTGTTCGACTGTTTTTTATGTAAAAGTAGCAATTGTTCATAACAACCAAAATAACAGTGTTTTGAATGTATCCTTTTGGATATTTATTCGAAATATGAAGAAATGTTATAAACACAGTGATTGAAAGAAAGTAAACTTTTGGGTAAAAGTTTACTTTCTTTTTATTGTATTATTATTGGCTAAGTAGTTTAGAGTTTCTTGTCCTATGTTCAAAAAGTTTAGACTTTCATGTCCCGTTATTGAGACATGAAAATGGATACTTTTTAGACACGAAAGTAGATACTTCTTGAATATCTTTCGTTACTAATATAAATTCCAAATGAATTTTCACTTCACATTTAATAAGGTTTTGCTGAAATGCAAAAAAAAGAGAGCAAAACTCTCTTTTCATTTAATCAATATTATTTTTTAAAATTTAAATAATAAAAAATAGCCAGTTAAAAGAGCGTGTTGTTATATATTTAGCTAAACACAATCTTACCAATATTTAAACCCTATATTAATTTCTTATTCCATTCATTTAACTTATTCATCCTTTTATTTATTCGGTTATAAGCTTCAAATTCATAACCTTTTTCATTTAATCTTTTTATAATCTGTGAGCTGCTACCATCCTGCACTTGCATTCATACCAGATCCCATAAAATTAATAAATAATGGCCATAATAACGGCCATAACGTAAGAAGTATATTTAGAATTATAAGTATACTATATACCCCAGGGAAATTATGATTTTTACTATTTACCAATACTAAAATCGATAATAATATTATGGGTATTAAATATAAAAATATCATTATAAACCAATACCATGTCATTAAAGTAAGACTCAATGGTCCTAATATCTCGTGTACAACTCCGAATGATATTCCTAATGCTCCAAAACTAAAGGTTGTAATTATTGTTTTTAGAAGCACTTTAGCCAATTTTGAATCGTACGTTTTTCTACTATATAGACCTATCACAATATACAACGATAGATATGCCATTAATACACCTATCCAAATCAATAGCCAGTCTGCATCTAACATAAAGATGTCAAACAGCGCCCAACACACCCCTACTATTGAAAAAACAAGGGAAATAATTATATATTTTAAAACTGGTTTCATGTTCATTTCACGTCCTTTAAAAACTTAAGAATACATTATTAGCTTGTATTCTTCTTTTTCTATCGCTTTACTATAGTCTGTTGTATATTCAATAACAGTAATCCCTTTACTTCTAAGTAGATTTTTTTCCACGGTTTCGCATCAGTTGACAGTTTGAAAATTAATATTAATTTATTTTAATTAAATATATATTAACATTATATTAAGTACAAGTAAATAAAATTAATTTAAATTTAATATACTCTACTCATTTAATGGAGATTATTTATATGAACAATATTAATGTTGTTCAAAAAATTATGGCATTTCGAAAAGGTGCAGGATTAACTAGTAAACATTTAGCTGAAATAGCTGATACAACGCCTTCCATGTTAAGTAAGATTGAGCAATGGATCACGAATCCACCCTTACAAACACTAAAGTTAATTTCTGTAGCAATAAATATTCTTTTATTAAATTTTTTCTTGGAAGATACCAATACAGAAGAATTAGTTGTAAGAGCTAACCGAAGATAAAAATAACTTTCCCTGAAAGCGGTAATGTTTCGTATGAGTTATTATCTCCTAATTTAGATGGATCACTGGAATTGGCTTTAATCAATCAGCTACCTCAAACCGCTTCATCTATGGAGCCTGTGGTACATAAAGGTGAAGAAATAGCATTTATTATAAAAGGGCACGTAAAACTATATCTAAATGATGAGGTTTTACTTGAGATCCAGGTGATAGCGGTAAAATACATCACCATTTGCTAGTATTCTTCCATTACTTCTTTTTGAATTATACTCCCTCCTGTTCTCCATACAATATACCTACCTAGATTCAATTTATGTTTTAAATTGTTATTTTTTATCCACCTCAATCAAGCTAGCAAAACTAAATATCATTTTACTTTTTTATTATATAGACTATACTAATTTCTCTTTCCACTTATAGGTTTCGTTTAAGCTAAAAAATATAGCCTCAAGAACGGGATCCTGAGACTCTATTTTCATTTTAGAAAGGACAGCATAACTTTCTCTGTTTCTTCTTTACTTAAATCACCTGCAATAATAAAGACTTGAAAAGCGCTATTCTTTCCTTTTGCAGGAACAATCATTTGCATTACTTTATAGGTTTCCTCTGTATCAAGGCTTTCAACTAAGGTTATTTTTGTACCTTCTAATTCATAATTTGTTACCTTTTCATTATAATCCGCTTTTTTATTCGAGAATTCTATTCCCTCAGCAGTAACTGCAGATTGGTGCACAATATATACATTATCTTTACTTTCATTTTGATATTCATAAATAAAATCGGGATTCATTTTTCCAGTAGTCATCGGTGTATTAACACCTTCTCCAGTTAATTTAAACCCTTTTACCACATAACTTGGGGTGTTAATTGGAAAATCAACATATTTCTGTGCTTCCTTTTTAGTTAATCTAAAATGCGAATGAATTTTCTCTCTAAATGGTCCAATTTCTTCACTGTTTTTCTCATATTTTTTTTCCTCTTCTGGGTCTAACTTTTCAGGACTTCCTACTTGCCTTACTTTTTTATCTAAAATATGTGCTTCTGTTTCCAATGTAATGAATCGATCAAATTCTTCTTTCTTAAACAGATTCCTCGCCACTCCAATCTCTGTAAGTAAAGTATTATAGTCTCCTTCGGAAACAAAAAATTCTGCTTCTGCTTGTTCTTTTGTACCAATCATTTTTTCTACAATCCGCTGTATAGGAGCATCTGTTCGTGTTTTTAATTCTTTCATATTATTTTTCACTTCTAATTGTTGTTTCTCAGGGTTAGTCGGCTGATCAGCACGGGCGTTTAATAAGGATACAGATGATACTGCAATCACTGCCACAGCGCCTATCGCAGACCAACGATATGATTTTTTTTGGAATTTTTTAATCATTAGAATTCTCCTTTTTAACGCTCTCTTGTTTTTACTAAAATTTGCTATACTTGGTACTTGATAATAACTTGAGTAGTGTTCCAATAGACTAATAATAGTATGTCCATACGCAATTTGTTCCTCTGAATCTATACATGTAAGAGCTAATGCATCGCATGCTAGTTCTTGATCTTCCCGCATACATGAGTAGGCATACCATAGAATGGGATTAAACCAATTTAAAATGAGTAAGCCATGCATAAGCCAGTTCACACCAACATCTCTTCGCTTGATGTGAGCTAATTCATGATAAAAAATATATCGTAACTGTTGTTCATCTAATATTTCCATATGTACAGTTGACAATAACAACTTGGGACGAATAAATCCGAACACTGTTGGACTGGAAACCTTTCCAGATACAAATAGAGGGATATTCCGTTGAATAGACATAGAGCGCTTACACTTTTCAAAAATTTGGATAATCTTTTCATCTGTAATAACAGGTTGTTTTTTTATGTAAAGTAATAAACGCCTGTTCATTATAAAAGTAGCAAAGCATAGAAGGATAACTCCAGTAAGCCAAATATATATAAAGATTGTATAGAATGGAACCGTCTTTTCATTATTGTATGTTTGTGTCTTATTTGTCTGAGTAGTTTGTGTTGAACTTGAGGTATAAGTATCTTCTTTTGTGAGATCCTTTGTATTATCTATATTCTTCAATTCTTGCATACGTTCTTTTGTAAGAATACTAGCTACAGGGTTTTGGCTAGAAATAAATGCATCATCATTCTTGTAAGTAAGAACAGAATAGATACTATAGGAACTATCTGGCGACCAAGGTAATACAAGTCTTATAATTAATATGATCCATAGCATATACTGCCAGCGTGGAGTTAACGTATTTCTAAACAAGACCTTAATACACAAGATTAGTCCCACTAATATACTAGCCATAATAGAAGTCTCAATCATCCAATCAAAAAAAGCAGGTAGATAGATATTTATAAATTTTTCTATCACTATAATCTATCCTTCCTCTGATTTTCCTCAGTTTTCTCGTCCAAAATACGTTTAAGTTCGTTAATATCTTCTGAAGACAGCTTTTCTTCTTTTAAGAAATTTACAAGTAAAGGTTTAAATGCTGCACCATAGAAACGTTTAAGTAAAGATTTCGTTTCTACCTGTAAATAACTATCTTGCGATACCAAAGGATAATAAGAGTACAAACGCCCTTTATCTTGATGATAAGCCACTGCTTCTTTGTGAACTAATCGATTAATCAACGTTCGAATCGTTTTCGGTTTCCAATCCATTTTTACCTCCAACGCTTCAATTACTTCATTTGCTGTTTGTGGAGATTTTGACCATAATACTTTCATTACTTCTAATTCAGCCTCCGAAATTTTAGGTAATTCTTTCATTGTTTAAAATTACACCTCTCTGTATTACATTTGTAATCTATAACTGCATATTACACTTGTAATCTCGCGTTGTCAATCGTATTTAATGTTTGTAGAATCCTTTCCTATGCCCATTAACATAAATTTAGACTATCATTTTCTCCTAATGAGACAAGAAAGCAGATCTTTCATAAATATTTTTTGTTACTAATATAGACTTAAATTTTAACTTCAAACTTTGTGCATTTGTTGTTATATAAAGGCATGAACATGGAAGCTTTTTAGACAAAATAGTGGATACTATTTTATAAACAATAGCTTCTGTAAAATTTAATATTATTATATTATAAAGACATTTACTTACTCTAAATCATAAGTAAATGTCTTTTGATTAAAAGATAGTTATTTCTATTAATAACTCCCAGTGGGAAATCCAACAATATAATTAACTATTTAAATTTAACTGTTAATCAGACTTAAAAATTGCCCTATTTTAATAGCAATTTTTTATTATTTTCACATTATATTTGATTGCTCTTTGTCTTGCTTCTCGATAGTAAATTTTGAAACTAATGCTGACAATGCTTCTACTTTTTCTTTTATTTTGTTAGATTGATTCGATATCTCCTTGATTGATGCTGCTTGTGATTGGATAGATTGTACAGTTTGAGTTGTTTCCTTAGCTACTTGCGTGGCAGTTTCAGAAACACTGGACATAGAGGCATTGACTTCTTCTGTACCCGCAGACATTTCTTCTGTCGCTGCAGATACTTCTTGAATTTGACTAGTGATTTTATTAATAGCCGACATAATAGATGTGAATGCTTGATCTGCTTTATTAGCTGTTTCTTTTCCTTCTGAAGCTTTTTGTTGACCTCTTTGCATTGCAACAACTGTATCTTTTGTATCTTGTTGAATGGCTTGTATTAAATGATTGATTTCATATGCAGATGTTTTAGACTGCTCAGCTAAATTTCCTACTTCTGCTGCCACTACTGCAAATCCTTTTCCGTTTTCTCCAGCACGTGCAGCTTCAATTGAGGCGTTCAAGGCAAGAAGATTTGTTTGTTCCGCAATATTAGTGATTGCATCCAGAGCTTTATCTATTTGTTGCGTACGTGTAACAAGCCTCTCAATTACTTTAGAAGTTTCTTCAACAACCTCATGAATACTATTCATTTGAATTATAGATTTTTTTATCACTTCACTACCAGAATTGACTTGTTCTGCTGTTGTGACAGCCACTTCTGTAACCGTTGTTGAAGATTCAGCTACGGTTTGAACTCCAGTCGCAATTTCTTCCATTGATGATGAACTTTCTTGAATACTTGTAACTTGTCCTTCTATTTTTTTATCAACCTCAGATATTGTTTGAACAACTTCTCTTGAAATATGGGATGCTCGTTTAGTATCTTGCAACATTCCATTGGTAGAAGAAATAACCTCTTGTGTTGTGTTTTTTACTTCCCCAATTAAGTGTTGCAAGTTATCCAGCATACTATTAAAAGACTTCACAATGCTTCCCAATTCATTATTTGATTTATAAGAAGTACGTATTGTTAAGTCACCTTTAGATACTCGCTCCATATCTTTTTCTAATAATACAATTGGTTGTTTAATCGCACTTTTAATGATATAGCCAATAAAAACAACAATTGCAATTGCTATAATGGAGATACTAATAAACAGCATCATGGTATTTGTTGCACTGTCAGTATTATTTTTTTGTAATTGATCTGCATTATTAGTATTAAATTGGATAAGTTCGCGAATTGCCTGAATTGACTTTTTCATATTAGGATCAACCTCTTTTAGGTAATAAGCATATGCTTCTTCATTATTAGATTGTCCCAAATCTTGCACTTTTTTCAGTTGTGTTCTTAAGTCTTTGAATATTGTATAAAATGTGTTATACAATTCCTTTTCTCTATTAGAACTAACTCTTGTCTCAAACTTCTTTAATAACTGATCAGTTTCTGCACGAGCTACATCTATTTCTGTTAAAAGTTCTTTTATTCGTTTTTCATCTTTTGATAGGATCGTTTCCTTTACATTCATATTAATAAGATAAAAATTAGACTCTATAGCTCCTATCCACTGAATTGGCAATAAACTATCTTCATACATAGTAGTAGAAGCATGCTCTCCTTTTTTAAGGCCCCAAAATCCTAGTATAGATAATATGATACAAGAGACACTTGCTATAACTACCATTACGTTTAGTGTTGTTCCAATTTTACTGTTTTTTAAAAACGACAATTAAATCCACCTCATTGTTATATAGTAATTAAGTAATTGAATGTATAAAAATAAAAACCATTTAATTAATTATTTATATACATTGAAAAAACCTATATTTAAATTTAATAATAAAAAATAAATGGTTAAAAGAGCGTGTTGTTATATATTTAGGTCAACGCGCTCTTACATATATTTTTAAACCTTATATCAATTTCTTATTTCATTCATTTAACTCATAATTACTTTTTATATTTGTTTATCATGCCAGAAGTTTATCGGAAAATGATTATTCTCATCATATGCTTCAAATTCATACCCTTTTTCTTTTAATCCTTTTATAATTGCTGGAACTGCCGCGACAGATTGTGGATGTATATCGTGCATTAAAACAATTTCTTTTGAAGACGTCGCACTTGCTAAGACATTTTGAACAATTTTTGCAGCTGCTACATCAACGGGTAATTTATTGTATTTCCAATCTAAAGAATCAATTGTCCAATCCCATACTTTCAAATTATTTCCTACCACTTCATTTCGAAGTGATTCATTTAAACCAGGCATTGATCCATATGGTGGACGTGTTAATTTCGGTGTGTTTCCAATAACGTTTCTAATTAAAGATTGATCTTCTTTCATTTCCTTCACATATTCCTGATTGGTGTATAGCTTTTTAAAATCATGTGTCATACTATGCATGCCCACATAATGGTTTTCTACATGCTCTCGTTTCACTAAATCTGGGAACCTTTTCACATTATCGCCAATTAAAAAGAATGTTGCTTTCACATCATTTTTCTTTAGTACATCTAATAGATTAGCTGTATATTTTCCTGGTCCATCATCAAAAGTTAAATATGCAACTTTTCTTTCTTTACCATCAAAACGACTAGGTATCAATTTTTTCAATTCATTTTTAGGTAGACTGCTCACTTGTTGAACACTGTTTACCTCATTCGCATTTACCAGCTTAGGATTCGTAATAGATTGAAACATGTAATACCCTATTGCTACTAATGTAATAGCCAACAATACACTTATAATTCTTTTTTTCTTAAGCTTAATTTTCATATTATAATCTTCTTTCTATCCTATTATTTCACTTTATGTTGTTTAATTATATTATCCTATTAGTTTATAAAGTTATTTAACTTATCCAATGTCAATTTTGGATTACTTATTTTAATAATCTATATAGGTAAAAATTAGTGTCCTGCACTAGCATTCATGCCATTTCCTATGATAGTTAGAACCAAAGGATATAATACTGGTCCTAGGGTAAGGAAAATGTTTAAAATTACAATAAATGTATATAACAGGCTGTAATTTTGACTATTTTGATGTACAAATACTAGGATAACTAATGTTATTATAGTAATGAAATGTAGTAATAACATTATCAACCAATAATACATCATTATAGTAAGATTCGCCTTTCCTAATAGTTGGCATGTTATCCCTATTATTATTCCTAATACTGTAGAATTAAAGGAAATAAACAAAATTCTTTTTAATATTCTAGATAATGTTTTGTGATCCACAGTTTTATTATATAAGCCTATTAAAATGCCCAAAGATAGATATGCCAGTAATAACCCTACCCAATCCCAGATCCAATCTTGACCTCCCATTAAAGTAAACAAAAGCGAAATGACCCCTCCTACTGCAAGAATCAAGGAGATTATAATGTTAGCTAAAGCTGATTTCATAATGTTTTCACTTCCTAAAAAATTTTATAATAAAGCATTGGTGTTTACTCATATGTTGTCATTTATTTATTAGAACTTCTTTTTAATTAACTGAGAATCTGTTTACTTGTATTTTCTTCCATTACTTTTTTTAGAATCATACTTCCTCCTGCTCCCTATACAATTTGTGTACCTTGATTCAATTTATGTTTTAAATCATTATTTTGTAAAGAGCCTCTCCCCCACTTTATGCAATTTAATAGGTCTAATCATTCCTGCTAATATTGTTGGTTCTAGCTAAATAACCTCTTTACCCACTATTTTTTTTAATAGTTTATATAAATGATTATCACCAACTGTATATGCCCCACATAAAAATGGTTCCATTGCTTCCCCTACAAACCCAAATGCTATTCCAAGTGCCAGTCCATCCGCTATTGCATTATTGTCAATCCCAAAATCTTATACAGAAATTCAATCATATAATCAGGTCATCATACTTAATAGTTCACATGGAAAAATAAGTATCAATCATTTCTCGTCTTATTTACTATTCTCACAACTATGCAGGTGCTTGAAAATTAATCATACTTTATTATAATTAAGTATATTAACAATATGTTTAGTATAAGTGAATAACATTAATTTTAATTTTATTTACTTATTTAAAGGGGATTACGCATATGAACAATATTAATATCGGTGAAAAAATTATGATATTTAGAAAAGGTGCTGGATTAACTAGTAAACGGTTAGCTGAATTAGCTGATATAACACCTTCCATGTTAAGTCAGATTGAGAAAGGAATCACGAATCCATCCTTACAAACACTAAAACTAATTTCTGCAGCATTAAATATTGCTTTATTTAATTTTTTCTTAGAAGATACCATTACAGAAGAATTAGTTGTAAGAGCTAATCAAAGAAAAAAAATAACTTTCCCTGAAAGCGGCAATGTTTCGTATGAGTTATTATCACCTAATTTAGATGGATCACTGGAATTAGCTTTAATGAATCTGTTACCTCAAACCGCTTCTTCTATGGAGCCTATGGCACATAAAGGTGAAGAAATAGCATTTGTTATGGAAGGACAAGTAAAACTATATCTAAATGATGAGGTTTTACTTCTTAACCCAGGTGATAGTGTTAAAATCCCACCATACGTAAAACATAAATGGGAAAACACTTCTTTACACAAAGTCACTGTTATATTTGCAGTAACCCCACCATCTTTTTAATTTCAAGTACTAGCGCATAAAAGTTAGAGAAAATAATTCTCTAACTTTTTTGTGTACATAACTATATTTAAAAAAGTAAAAAACTTGTCTCATAATTATATGTCATTTAAATCTAAACGATTATGAGTAGTGAAAGAGACCTTTCTAATTACATACTTAATTTACTTTTTAATGTCCAGTATTTTTCTCCAGTAGTGTCAAAAGAGAATTCCACCCATCCATTTGGATCTTCACGATAAATAAAGATGTTTGTTCCACGAGTTACTGTACCAACTTTATTTTCCTCGACTGCTACATCTGATTTACTTTTTATTTTTAAGGTAAAAGGATACGGTACATGGTAATAAGCAGCTGTTGATACAACATTTGCTGTTGTCCCATCTTCATACATGTTATATGGAATTTTATTAGATAACGCTTCAACATCTAATGTTTCAGGATTTTTTGGTAATTTTTTTGCAGATGTATAGTCTTCCGCACGGAAAGGTTTAATACGTTCCATAATATTTGCAATTTTTCCAGCCCAGCCTTTGTCTGATGCATATTTTACGTTCATACCAGCTAATGTTGGTCCATTATAATGCATGCCATCTTCTTCTAAATATCTTTCTCGTACATAATTGGCATTATAAGCAATACTGTCACCGTAGGTTGGTAAATATTTTGCATATTTAAACGGATCCTTATCATACGCGCGTAACCCAAATAAATTGTGTTTTCGATATGCGATTTCTGATTTTCCATATCCAGACTCTAAAATTGCATGTGCTGCTAAATACTGTGCATTGACACCGTATTGATTTTGCGCATTAATAAAGTCTTGCCCATGTCCAACTAACGGACTATCTGAATGGTATTTTGCAATAAAACTATCAATCTCTTGGGCTGTAATTTTCGAAGCCACTGTTAAATTTAAATCCTCATACGAAGTAGCAGTACTGATTTCTTTGTCTTTTAAACCATTATTTTGATTTTGTTGTAACATATCAGTTTTAGCAGTAAGTTGAGCGGCCTCGGCGCGTGTTATAGACCTATTTGGTTGCCAACCATTATCAGTACCATTGGAAATATTTAAGTCAATTAAAATATTGGCATACTTTTCTCCCCAATGCCCTTTTAAATCCTCAAATTTACTTTGGTCATTATTATTTGCTGTACCTTGTAATTTATAAGCATTTACTAGCATCGTCGCCATAGCAGCACGTGTAACTTTTCCAGTTGGATTGAAAAGGCCATTCCCTTCGCCTTTAACAATGCCAGCTTTTTCAGCTGCAGCGATATAAGGGGTAGCCCAATGGTTTTGTGCATCTGTAAAGGATGGTTTTGCATCAAAGTCAATTTGTATACCTAATACTTTTGTCATAATTTTCGTAGCGGAAGCTCTGTCTAATGAATCATGTGAACCAAAAGTTCCATCTGGATAACCAATTATGACTTGTTTATCCACTAAATAGTTTACAGATTGCTCTGCCCACTTGGGAACATCAGGAAATTTGTGAGTATCTGCAAATATATTAGATGAGTAGGATAGTAGACTTCCTGCAATAATTCCTGTAGCAATTAACTTGGATTTCATAAAATATTCTCCTTCTAAATCTTAATTTCTATCCATTTTCATGCATTTAATTTACATTATTCCTTTATTAAGAATTAGTAATAAAAAATTGCAATAAATGTTGGTGAGCTTATTGAATAATTAACTATATTGTTAATGGACAATATATATAAAGAGTTGCATAAATAAAGGTTCTTTCCCCAACAGATTATATAGAGAAAAGATTTTCTATCATTTTCTATCAATATGTATCTTTTAAAAATTTTTAAGCATAACTTACATTTGGTTCAACGATTTTAGCCGCCTGTATATAAGTGTCAATGAACAAATATAAGTTTATATTCAATTTTTTTAATTAAATTCAAGTTAGTTTTGTATACTTGTTAAACTAGTATACAAACTTGAAAATCAATCTCAATTAATCACGATTAATTATAGTTAAGTATACATTAATAAGTCAACACCTATTAATTTTCAGTAAACAAAATTAATTTATACTGATTTTTTATGTAAATATTGAACATTTTTGTAAAAGTTATTCATTGACACTCATACATATAAGTAACTATAATCGTTACACCAAATTGAATAGATGTCAGCAACATCACAAACATATAAATATAAAAATAAAAAATCTCAATTTGGTAATACAATAGATTGGTAGAGGTGTGTATTTTTATGAAGCGCAAATTAATTACAACAGGTATCCTTGCAGGAGCTATATTATCTTATTCTTCTAATATTTTAGCGGATACTCACAAATTTCCTGATGTTCCCAAGTGGGCAGAGCAATCTGTAAACTATTTAGTGGATAAACAAGTCATAATTGGTTATCCAGATGGAACTTTTGGCTCAAACGTTACGTTAGATCGAGCTTCCGCTGCAACAATTATAACAAAAGCTTTAGGAATAGAAATTGATCCCAAAGCCAAACCTTCTTTTACAGACTCTCAAGACCACTGGGGCGCTCCGTATATTGCTGCAGCTGAAAAAGCTGGCATTGTTAATGGCGAAGGGAATAGCATCTTCAATCCATCCGGTAAAGTAACTCGCGCTGCTATGGCGACAATGCTAGTAAATGCTTATAAACTACAGAATACAACACATGATAATGACCAAAGTAAATTTGAGGATTTAAAAGGACATTGGGGAGAAAAGTATGCCAATATTTTAATTGACTTAAATATTTCCAATGGTACGGATAACGGATGGCAACCAAATAGACTCATAACACGAGCTGAAGCCGCTCAACTTACTGCTAAAACTGATATGCTGTCAAGAGAAATGAATAGTGAATTAAAAGAAAAAGACTATACAAGTACTAATACTCTTCTAAATCAGCACCAAAAACTTTCAGGCAAAGTCATTGAAAAAACGGATGATGGATTGGTTGTTTCTGGTAAAACTTCAAGTGTATACGCTATTGTTTCTTCCCCTGAGGTACTTAAAGATATTAAGATTGGGGATACCGTTACCATTTATGCTCCTATGTTTATAAGCACAATACCAGGTGATCCAGCTACAGCTAAATATGCAATTGTTCAAAAAGAAAATGAAGAAAACGTGTTAAAAAAACAATATAAAATGCACACTGGAAGTGTAATCAATAAAACGAAGGAAACTGTCCAAATTTCTAGTGAAGACCTGACTGTTACTGCTGTTGTTTCTTCTGAAGTGCTTGAGGATATTCAAGTAGGGGATACCGTTACTATTTATGGGGCATCCTTTATGAGTAATATGGCAAGTGGTGAATTATCAGCTAAAGCTCCAATCATTGAAAAGTTGGCAAAATAAATATTAGGTTTCCAATGGGAAAATCCCCATACTAATAAGTATATAGATGCTATTTCTCTAATAACTATGGTTGTGTTAGTTATTTAAAATTGATATAAATTTTCTTTGTCTAAAACTAAAAACAAGAGGCTTCTTACAATTAAGAAGCTTCTTGTTTTTTGTATAAGTGAATGAGATTTATAATTATTAAAATGGAACATTTTATCCCCTATAAATCTATTTTTTTAGAATACTTCCATGGATATTTTATTATAAGCTAAGTAGTTTAAGGTTTCTTGTTCCTAGTTCAAAAAGTTTAGACGTTCATGTCACATTATTGAGACATGAACGTACCTACAAAATTTATGATAATGGCTATTTATCAACGAATGTTCATTAGATTTTAGTATAGAGATTTATGTCTTTCTACACTAGTAGCAAAACGTCATAATAAAAGTAAAAGAACCACCCAGACGTCTGCCAAACGTAAGAAAGGTGGTTCAAAGAAAAATAATTAAACTTTGCAATATACCACCTAAAGACAGCGGTTACAAATCAGACGGGATTTTACCAGCATCTCGTCTTTTATTATTATGCACATAGTTAGTGAGTTAAAACCTTTAATAAAAGGTTTATCTCTACACTCTCATTATACATTTTATCTCATTGGAGAACAATATCATCTTGTTTGGTATTTTTTATAATGAATTCTAGATTGATACTGCTTAAGACTTTTTTATTTTGGTGAGCTTTTTTCAACTATTTCTTTCTTTATATATGTCTTTTAATACCGCTTCATTTATTTTCAAATCCGATTTATCAACTAAATTCTTCTATATATAGGATTGTCCTTTTTATCTTTGCATTCCTTTTATGATAATTTGAGATGCATTGAGTTGGTGACTTGCACTACCTTATCAAAATTAATTAATTCAAGCTAATCCGAACATATCAGATGTAAATTTTTAATAATTTCCCTCTACAAATAAGAACTTCATTCGTTTCTGCATTCGCAAAGTAACAAGTGCACTATGTCACCAGTATGGCTTTGAGAATCTCTAGTTCTTCTATCTCTAAGTTTGGCTATCTTGTCGCTCAATAGACAAACGAATTGAATTTCATGGTAAAATAGTAAATGTTTTTAAATAAGGGGATGGAGGGGTTTCAAGTGAAACTTAGAAAGATTTTTATGATTTGTTTTTTATTTATATTCACATTAACTATTGTGACTGGTTGTAGTTCTTCACAAAGTTCTACAACTGTAAAAAATGGAAAGGCATCTTCGTCTTCGAAGAACGTGGAAATTGAAGTTGAAAATGCTGAGTACGTATTACCATTAAGTGGGTCAATAGGAGGAATAAATAAAGATAAAGTATTGAAATTCAAAGTGAGTTTAAAAAATAAAGGGGATGAAATGTTAGAGATATCACCTTATCTCTTTACACTATATCAAGGTGATGAAAAAATGAAGAAATATGATAAGGCTGATTCAGATAAATTACGTTTAATAGAATTAGAACCTGGTAAAAAAACAACGGGGATTCTCTACTATGAAGTAAATAAGGCCTCATCATATGAGCTCGTTTATTCCAATGAAGAAACAAAAAAAAGCGACGATGAAACAGAAAAAGTTTCTTTCAAAATTGATACGCAAGAAATAGAAAAGAATACAAAAGACTTAAACAAGCCAGCTGAAGCTCTAAAATCCTATATAAATGCTATTTATTATGATAAGGATATAAACAAAATTAATAAATTATCCGGTGAAGATGGAAAACAATTTACTCAAAATATACAACAAGAATTTAAAAAAGATGCACTGTCCAGTACGCATAATGGAATTAGTGACCAGGAATTTGAAAACTATTATAAAAAGTTGAAATCTGTATTGCAGGAAAAAGTTACATTTAAAGTAAAATCAGTAGGTTCTTCTCCTGAGGAAGATAAAGTTGAAGTGGAATTAAAAGTGAAACCATTATTATTAAGCGAATTGCAACCAAAATTAAATAAGGAAAATGAAAGATTGCTAAAAGAAAATCCAGGAATTGAACAGCCTAAATTATTTAGCCAATCGTTTGGTTACTTTATATCTATTTTGCCAGAAGCAAAAGTTTCAGATAAAGAAAAAGTAATAAAGGTTGAGATGGAGCGATATGGAAAAGAACAATGGCGTTTTTCAAAAGATAAAGTAAACGATTCAGAGGACGTAATGGAAATAATGGGAGAATTTTTAAAACAATAAAAAGATATAAGCGAAAACGAAGTTTGCAACAACCAAACTTCGTTTTTTCGATTTATAATGACTTACAACAACTTTTACCTCCAAAACGATAAAAACACAAACTTTCCATTTAGAGAATATTTTAAAATCTTAGCTTGGTGGGCATGTGGGCCTGCCAACAAAACGCGAATTTCGTACGCTAAGGAATTATTAGGTGTCTTTTTTGATATAGGCCATCTTATAGTAATGCGATATCAATCAATAAAATGGATTATATAAATAACTAATTATATTTTCCATGTACCTTAACTGATATAATGTATAAGGCAATTATTGATTAATAGTACACATTATTAGGGGGACATAAGTAATGGTAGAAATAATCGCGGCACTAGTTTCACTAGTCGTACATTTTATTAGTTATCTCTTTTCAACAGGAGAAGACAAGAAAAAAGCAAAAGCAGATTTAAAAGAAATTGTTACTGGTTCTAATGGGAAAATGTTGGTAGTTTTTTTTGGAGGTGCAGTAGTTACAGGAATTGTTGTAGTCATTTGGATTTTATCAGAATAAACCTTTCAGTTATTTTAGCCTATATAACGTATAGGGCAGTTATTAGTTAATCAAGGGTATATATTTGTCAGGATACTTACGTTGGGAAGATTTTCAATTAGTTATGCTGCAAATCTGCTTACTTTTATTATCATATTGCTCTTGATGTCATATATTTTTGATCCTATTTATTTTTACCAGAATGATTTGCCTAACTTATTTGGATTCATTATAATTCTCATCATATTTGGTAGTATACTAGATCTTGTAGTTTGCCTAATTGGAGAATTATTATAAAGGAACATAAAACAATGTAGGAAGTTTCAATTTGAAATTCCTGTATTTATAGGAATAGTTGTTATCTATGTAGTTATACTCTCTCTTTTTACTATTACTAGGTCATATTCGTCTAGTTTGATTACGCCTATTATTTATAGGTTCCTTAGCTTTTTATTTAGTACGTAGAGAAATATAATTAAATTCCAATAACGAATTTCACGTCAATTAGTCTCTCATGTGGGGGCTAGTTTTTTTCTTAGCGTGGGGGTTTTCCAGAATAATGAAGATCCCCCTTTTAGAATTTTTATGGTCGATTTCTCAATATAGATATTATTGTTAATTGTGAAATGTATATGGAAATCGAAAGTTACATATACTACTATGAACAATAAGATATCTTGCAATATATTTCTCTTTGTGAAAAGATAAGATTCTACTATCCAATCTTATCTTTTTTATTTATTAATTTATAATAGGGATACCACCACATGACCATTTTCATGATTAGTTCGTTTTACTTTTAATACTGTCAGTTGCTTTTTTAAAAAGTTTCATTGCCTGTTCTGCTTTGTTATTTGCTTGTTCAAACTTACTATTATTTTGTTCTTCTAATGCTTCTGAAAGTAGTCGCAGAGCATCCCAGTAATTATCCATTGCCTGTTTTATCTTTTCCTGTTCAACTTCTAACTCTTTAGGTGCCTCAAGGTATTTCATGTCTCTTACGTGTGTTTTTGCTATATCCAAACTCAGTTGGATTTCACTTTTCTTTGACTCATAATCCTTTACATCTGAATGCCCTATATCTTGTATCAGTCTGATAACTTCATCCATCTTATTTGTATTTCCTACGATGGCTGCTTTGTATTTATCAACTTCTGAACCACTAACTTTTTCATTTAAATCATCCTCACGATGACCCTCTTTCGCATGTTTCTGGTTCTCTTCCTTTACCTCTTGCTCTACATCAGGGTATTTTTCGTTTATCCCATTAAATACTGTCTCCCATTTAGAAACACCATCATCTATCCCAAACATACCGTTTTGTATGATTTCTTTTGCTTTATCCTTATCATATTCACCATCATACTTACGGTCATCATACTGTCTAACTGCATCTTCTACTTTTATTAGGTGTTTTCTAATCTCTTCTACCCCTTCTTGTATTAAGAATTGGTAATCTTCATACTTTTTAGGTGGCTTGATTTTTTCAAAACGGTTTATATCCAAACTAATGTGACTAATTAAGGAATCTATCTCACCTATGTAGACACCCTCTTCTGTAAATAATTTATCAGTTTTCTTTTCTAGTTTTTTTAAATGATACTGGAATTCTAAGTGTAGTTCAGTCAAACGATAAGGGTAATCTTTTTCAGATACCTTTATCTTCTTTTCACCTTCCGTGTCTGATACATTTGATTTACTTTCTTTACTACTTGATTCGTCTTCCTTACTTCCCTGTTCATACTCAATTCTAGACAATGCGTTTCTTAGTTGGTTTTCAATGTGTTCATCACTATAGTGCAATTTCTTTAGGTCAGATACCATTTTATCTGCATCATAATACTTATCTACTTTTCTATACTCTGACTGTGTAAGTCCATATGTATTTAATGTACAACCTACTAGCATGAAACTAACACTTAACCCTGCTAATGCAATACCTTTGAAGGATCTATTCATATTCATTTACCCCTTTATATTTTCGTATTCTTTCTCCATCCATAGACAGTCCATTATGAAAGTTTTCATTATAAGTATTGTTTGCTATTATTGTTTTAATTTCCTCACTATCTGTTTCAGCCCTAATTCTACTCATTTACCGTTTCAGTATTAGGCTTCAATTTGGATTAGCATTGCAAAAAAGGACATACCTATTCTTATAATCGTTGACTATATATCCTTTTATTATTTTATAGTGAAATAAATAATGAATCAAAGTAATTTTGTGAAAATTATACAAAAAACCCTTAAATTATCGTTTGCCCAACACTAGATAATCTAGTTAAAGAAAAAATACTAGAGAATATAGTAATGTAGTAGTCTTTAGTATCTTTTCATAGTATTTTAACGACTATGCAATATGGAGGGATAAAAAAAGGACCTCTTACGGAAAGATAAGAGGCCATCAAGAAGATAAAAATGTTGTATTTGAAACACGCGAGTTTCTACTTCACATTATAACATAATATATCTATATATTTAATATATAGATTAATACATTTGTTCAAACTAATAAGTTTACGATAAATACATTATGTAAATTAATGATTTTTGATTCTTTTGGATAAAAATGAACTTTGAAATTCATGTACTCATTCCAGATTCCACACAAGAGGAATGCAGAAAACGGACATGCAATGTGTATATTTGATTACAAGACGTGACATAGAAAGAAGGGTTTCTTCACTACACTGAAGGAGACTTTTAAATTTTCACAATATTAGTATTGTTAGAGATTATCATATATATTATTATAAATAATGTTATATTAGTAAATTTTGGTATTATTTTTTCCAGCTTGTAAACTATGATACTTGGAGGCGTTGTTGTGCGTAATAAATGGAAACTTGGACTAATGAGTACCCTTCTTGCCTGTACCACCTTTACATCTGTTGCATTCGCAGCAGAAAAACCAGTCGATCAACCCAAATGGGAGGAATGGTTAAACGGACATGCAAAAATATTAAATGAACCAACTTCCCAAACAAGAGAGGATTTATCATTTCTTAAAGAGGCCGTACAGGACAAGCGCATTGTTGTACTTGGTGAAAGTACGCATGGTGCAAAGGAAATCAATCAATCCAAAATACGTATGATTAAGTACTTACATGAGGAAATGGGATATGATGTGATTGCATTTGAAACAGGGCTTGGAGAAGCAGCAGCTGTTCAGCAAAATTTTGATAACTTAACCGCTACGGAAGCGATGAAACAATCTTTATACCCTGTATGGCAAACTGAGGAACTTGAACAATTATTTACCTATATGAAAGAACAAAAAGAAAAAGGGACGCCACTCACATTAGCTGGTTTTGATATGAATTTGTTTTATAAATCTTCATTCCGCTCTTATGCAAAAGAATGGTTGCAAAAAGTAAATCCTGAAGTGGCAAGTGAATTTGATACAGCAGTGTCAGAGTTGATTGAACTGGATAGGTATTACAATAAAAATAAAACATATCCCTATGATCGATTTAAAATGGAAATACAGCCCGTAATTAACAAGTTTGAAAAGGTTAGAATGTTTATTCAGAATCATAAATCTGAATTGATTCTAGTTGCACCACATCCTACGTATGATGTGAATTTGTTTGAGAAATCAATCAGTATACGGATTGATGCGATTAAAACGCATCTAGATGCTGATATGAAAGTCAGAGGTGGCATCTCCTCACCTAACCTGACAGACTATTCTTTTTATATCCGAGATCAAAAAATGGCACAAAATTTCGCATGGCTCACTGAAATGCAATATAAAAATAAAAAAATTATTGTGTGGGGGCATAATTATCATATTCGAAAACAAAATTCAAAAATGATATTAGACTTTACGAAGGTGCAGCAATACAATTATGTTGGCCCAAATATGATAGATTATCTTCCACAGCGTATCAAAGACCAAATGTACACAATCGGTGTATTTGCGTATAGTGGAAGCAGTTGGGATGATGTTAATGAAAATGTTATTCCTGTACATAATGAACATGAAGAACAAAGCGTTGAAAAAATCATCAGCACTGTAGGAAGTCCCCATGTTTTCGTTAACTTAAAAGGAGAAAGTAACCGACCAGAAACTTCATGGATGTTTACTCCTACTGCAGCAAGTTATTGGGGAAATAAATTAAAAGAAGAAATCATGATTCCGACAGAACAATATGATGGCATTCTATGGTTAGAAAAGACGACTCCTTCTGTACTGAAGTAAAAAATAAGAGCCTCCGATAAATTAATGGGGGCTCTTTTCTATTCATATTCTTTTATTCAATTACCGGATAATTTGTTAAACAAAATCGACTCCTCACATCTCACATGATTCGAATTTAGGTTCATTTGTCATTGACTTCACTTCCTATTCCATCTTATTATTCCTACCTGCTCTTTCCTCATCATTGTATATAGATTCTTCTGTACAAGAGAAAAAAGAGGCATTCTACACAAGTATGATACCTGCTATAGAATGCCTCTTTTTTCACAAATTTATATTACGATTAAACTTTCACAATGTTACTTACTGCTAGGAGTTTACGCTTCTTTTAATCTTTCAAATGTAGACGTATTAGTTCCCATCTTTGGCACAAATACTTAATGTCGTTACCTTTAGCGCCTGCTTCTCTTGGTGAGACATAAATAAGTAATCCTGTAATGTTCCTTTAAAGACCTGAACCCCGTTCGAGTATGCGATAACAGTTTTATCAAAATTTAACGATGTAAGTGTAGACATTAAGTTTTTCACTTTATTTGTTCACTCCTATTTTCCATTCAGATTTTGTAATGGTTCCGTCAAAGTTGTATGTAATCTCTAATTGGTCATAACCACTCTTATAGATATGCTTCGTACTCGTTCCATTTGGCTCAGTAGCATCTGTCCAAGGTAGGTTACTATCATCTATCTCACGAAATTTTACACCCTCCTTAGCTACTTGTAACATGTCCTTACTAGCCCATCTCGAAAGCTTCGGTTTAATTAGTTCTTTGTATGTCTCCTGCGCTTCTGAACTTCCAAGAGAATTGAGATTCGCATATGCTTTCTTTTCTCGGGTTGCATATTGCTCCTCTTTGAGTGTTTCCTCTTCAGATTTCTCTGGCTCCGTATCTTGAATTGGCGTCTCTTCCACTTTCTCAACAGGTGTTTCTTCAGCGATATCAACTTCTGCAGGTTTTTCCTTAGGTGGATTCTCAATCGCATCTAGTTTAGTCGTCAGCTTAATGTAATTAGTTTCTAGTTCATCATACTCTTTGGCTAATTTCTCTGACTTTTCTCGATAAAGTTCTACTTGTGACGATAATCTATCGTTTTTTTGGTTATAACAAGATGTCAGCCCGAAGAATAGGAAAACTACTGCCCCATACTTTGCAACAGTCTTTCCTTTAATAGATTGTACTTTCTCAGCAATTGTTGATTTCTCTGATTTCATAATTTGTAATCTCTCCCTCTAGTTACTCGATTATCTATTTATAACGATTTAGTTACATGTAAAATTTTACATGACTAGACATCAGATGTCCAGTTGACTACCCTAGACAATTAGTCATTTTTTTATTTAAGCTTTTAATGTAAAGATACAATTCACGTATTTCACCACTGTTTAATGACTACAGCGTGTTTCTAACTTAATGAGGTCTGACCGTATTCCAATCAACCTAACACTTTATAGTGCCCTAAGAACGAAATTTTTTTAGTAGAAATGATAGCGGTACATTATTAATTACATGAAAAAGTCCCGATCATATCGATAATTTTATTAGCTATACATATTTTCTTGGTTATTTCAAATGTAATCTAAAAAAGAAAACCCCGTAAAAAGTGATGCTTTTTTACGGGGTTTGAAAAAGAGTATAATTATTTTACAGTTAATCAGATGTCCTAGTGAGCTGAAAAGCATATGAAATATAATATGGGATAGTATCGTTGGATTATGTTTAACGATTCGCTTATCGAAAATAACAACCTTATTATTTCTTTACGGGGTCCCACCAGCTGATTTGATTTGGGTATCTTGGTTTTTAAAAAAGGCACTTGAAAGAGGGCTTTTATAATTTCTCAATAACTGAAACTACTTAATGCAGTAAAATAATAATTGGATTGGCGCCCAATTCTATATTAAGAAGGTTCAAATCGCAAGAAGGCACCTTTGGTGCCTTTTCTTTATACAATTTTATAATGTATTATAGATGTTTTATAGTGCTTGAGCGTGATATTATTCAAGTTTTTTCGTAGAGAATGCGTAAATACAAACAAAACCAGTAATACATCTTTTCTGTGCCGTACTGGTTTTGTTTAAGATCATCTTAAATTGTAGCTAGTTCACCGAGATTGCAAATTCCGATTTCGGTGCCCCAGCGAATACGATTGTTCCGTTCTTCGGCAGTTTCACCTTGTTATTGTCACTCACGATGGTAAAGTTGACGCAAACTCCCTTCTCATCATACACCGCAAATGAACCTTTTGACGGCAACGTCACGGTAATCATTTTCTCTGTTGCCGCTTGCGGGATTGTAAACCATTTCGCATGCCCATTTTCTCCCAACGTAACTTTGGATGATTGGCCTATATCAATCGGTTTTACATTAGATTCACTTACGTATAACAACCCAGCCATCTCCATATATTCATTTCCACCTTCTGTATAAAAGTTCGTTTCCCTCGTATCACGGCCATTCATCACAGGAATTTGGAGTTGGTGCGTTGCGGTATTCGGACCTGTAATTTTTCTACCATCCCAATAGCCTGCTGGGCCTTCCTTACGATTAATTTGTGTAGTAAGAAGTTTCGGTTGAACAAGATATTGAATAGAGCTAAATTTCTCGTTTACAAGATAGAATTTAACGCCTTCCCTCTTTGCCCATGCAGCAGCGGTTTTCTTCGATAGCACGTTGTCTTCTAGTTTCTCAGCTAAATAGTGGGTCATCACATTTTGCCCTAAACCTGGATACGATTTATATGCGCTCTCCTTCAAATAAGTTCTTCCATTCCTCTCGGTTACGAAATTGAGCTTAGAAGTACCCTTCTCATTAATAAAGCTTCCATCAGCAGTATATACATATTTTTCTTCTCTACTAGATGGTAAGGATAGTTCTCCGTTCTTCGTAATTTCAATTTTAAAATGAGTTTCGCTATTGCCATAAAATCCTGCTTTCTTTGCTACACCTTGAGGCATTTTGACTTTGACCGGCTTGCCAAAGGATTTATTTGGCTTGATGTCCTTAATAGTACCTTTTTCTTTAAGCGTGGCGAGCAGCAATTCAGTTGCCATTAATTGATTTGTAGAGCTGCGGCCACCAGATGACAATACAGCCGCTGCTATTTTCTGTTCCGGAAGCACGACGAGTATAGCATGTTGCAATGCCGTATCACCGCCCTTTGCCAAAGCTTTAATCCCATATTCACTGAATGGGTATAGGTTCACACTATCCCAGCCAAGACCATAGTTAAAAATATTATCTCCAGTCCCCGGCCACATTCCTTTTTTATATTCCTCTTGCTCCATCGCCTTTACTACCTTATCAGAAAGGATGCCTTTTCCCTGCCCCATAAATAATTGTGAGAATCGTACCAAATCTTCTGCCGTAGAAGATATGCCTCCCGTACCAATTACATTCACTGATTCAATTGGAAGTTGTCCTTGATACGCCGGGAAATATAGTCCGGCCCGATTTTCGTCTCTCCATTTGTCCTGCGGCGTTTTCGTATGATTCATCTTTAAAGGTCCTGTAAAGCTTTGATGTAGAAATTCGGTAAAGCCCATACCACTAACTCTTTCCACCAAAATTTCGGCTAACGTAAAGCCATCGTTACAGTATACCGAGAAAGCACCAGGGTCCGCCTTCAAGTTCTGATTGGATAATTGCTGCAACAAGGCATCATGGGCATAGGTATCATTATCGTTAAATAAAAATGCATTACCTAACGTAGAACCTTGCAAGCCAGAGGAATGATTCAATAACATTCGCGGTGTAATACACTTGTACCGACTGTCTTTCATCTTAAAATCAGGAATATAACGGGCAACGGGAGCATCCAAATCAACTTTTCCTTCGTCGACCAATTTCATTACAGCCGCTGTTGCATACATTTTACTGACTGAACCAATCCCATATAGAGTATCTTTGGTTAGCTGCTGTCTCCCTTCCATATCGTTCTTGCCAGTCTGACCCGACAAAATAAGTTTTCCATTATCAATTAGCGCATACTGCACGCTATTCGCTCCATGGGACTTTGTAAGTAGCTCCGCCTTTTCTGCTGCAATCTTCTTCAGTTCCTGACTAGCTAATTCTTCACCAGCTACAACTGTAGTCTTACTTTCAGAAAATGCTTTTGCTCCTGTTGGTAGAATCATAGTTACCGCTAATGCAGTGGCTAACACACCAGTTAGATTATTTTTCACCATGTAATTACCTCCTTAAATTAGTAATCGTTTTCATTTGTTTCACTATGAAAATATGATAAAATTTATCCGTTTTCCCTTTTGTCCTACTTGCTAAATTCAGCGAGTAAAATATTTTTAAAAGGATCAGGGGTATCCGCTTTAAGGCTGTTCAAATTGACAGCCAATGTATGCTTGCCTCCAAGTGTGCCCCCAGCAAAAGTTAAAAAGCCAGGAATGGTTCCTCCATGCCCCCATATCGATTCACCGTTTGAAAGCTTCATTTTAAAAATTCCAAGCCCGGAATCACCAAGTTCATCTACTCCTGTAGGGACTGTTGTAAGCATTTGCTTTAGTTGCTGTTCTTTTAGTAATTTCCCCCCAAGTAAGTAAGAAAAGAATTTGTTTAAATCATCAGCTGTTGAAATCATATCACCGGCAGAGCTCGCCATACTTGGATTATAATAAGTAACATCTTTTGGCTCACTTGCTCTGTCTAATTGGACATATCCACGGGCATGCTTGGTTCCTGGAATCACAGTTGAATTCCCAGGTAAGAATGTATTCCATAATTCAAGTGGTTCAATAATACGTTTTTCAATCTCTTCCGCATAACTGTTCCCAGTTATTTTTTCAATAAGGATCCCTAGTAATACGTATCCTGTATTGGAATACGCCCAGCTCTTTCCTGGAGTAAAATCTGGAGGCATGGATATTCCCATCTTTACTAATTCTTCAGCAGTATAGGATCTTTTTGTATCCATCATATTAAAATCCTCTGACCTTGTGTAATTAGCGATACCACTTGTGTGATTCAATAATTGCCGGATAGTAATCTGTTTATCATCATATCCATTTCCTTGAATGACACCAGGCAACCATTTTTCAATAGAATCGTCTAAATTCAAGCGGCTTTCTCCTGCTAATTGAAGTACAACTGTTGCAGTGAACGTTTTTGTCACGCTGCCAATTCGAAAACGAAAGTCTGTTTTCATTGGTTTCTTAGTATTTAGATCTGCTACCCCAGCTGCATGACTCCATGTTTTTCCACCCTCAAAAGTTTTAACAAGTATCCCTGGATATCCAAGTTGCAATGTATCCCCCATTGCCTTTTTGACAGAATTATGATTCCTTTGACTGCTTTTTTGTAACGAATTAGATACATTTTGAATGGACTCCGCTTTTACAATTGAGGTTGGAGTTGTATATAGTAGGGAACCTCCAGTTATTAAAAGGGCTAAACCTGTAAATGTAATTTGACGGTGCTTTTTCATCAAAATATTCCTCTCCCCTATTTATATCGTATAGATGTTTTTTGCTGTTTTTCAACTAATCACACAGCTTACATCTTACCCAAAGACAAAAGGGCGCTATTGAATTTGTAATCATTCTTATGCCCATTATTTCACAAACAAATTTCTGACCTGAAAATAGCCTATCCTTTTTTACATGTATGTTAACCTTTGTAATGTCTCTTTTCTTCCATACAAGTCTTATTAATTGATTTGTTTTTTCATATAAATTTACAGTATTTGTTCCTCCTCTCACTCTTCTATACATTTTAATCATACACAATGAAAATCTCTTTTTTCTTACCTCTTCCTTACAAATTCCTTACGTTCAAAATCACTTTTATAAAAACAAAGAAACTGGAATTTTTGGAAATGGAATGAAATTCAAACGCATCTAAAATACAATAAAATTATATATATACATAAATGCATTTACATTTTTATATGATAGTGCTATCATATAATTAACCAAGAAGTATCCAACAAATTATTATTAATCACTACATTTTCTTTCAGAATAAGTCAACTTATAAAAAGACACTATATTATACATAGTGTCTTTTTATATGCTCTAATATTAATTAAACATAAATGGGTTTATATACAATTGAACACTTCACGCTCCTTGAGGAAGGAGCCTACTTAACTAAAATGATAAAAAATACTAACAATCTTATTGTTTATTTACAGCTTATTACGTCAATAAAGAAGATAAAGGGTTTGTTGTTTCCATCCCTAAAAATCTTAATTTTTAAATAAAAAAAGAAAAACACTCCCGAGAGTGCTTTTCTTTTTAACAAATATCAACTATACTGTTTTTACTAGGAGTTGATTTTAGAATATGATCTCCTAGGCTTAGATAATACTTTTTATTTAATAAACCGCAAAATTGGCTGATTTTGTGGTTTATTTTTATGGGCGATAAAATTTAACATGGCCACCATCACGATCGAACCAACCTCTAAATGCCCAGTTAATCCATCCACCATCACCTTTATTCGTGAATTCCCCATCCTCAAATACCCAAATTCCAAAAGTGATTCCATCATATACTGTTGTTCCAAAGAATTTAACACCGTTAAAACGATCCTCATAGTTTTGGTTTAAGTTAAAAACCATAACATTATAACGTTGACCTGCAGAATAAAATGTTGATTCCATTACACCTTTTACAAATCCTGAACGATTAGTTTGACTATTAATAGCATTCCTAATCAGATTAGCGATACCTAATACATCTATACTTACATCTAAATTCGCACTAGCTTTTGCTGCATTTGGTAACTTAGACTCTACAAAATTAGTAGGTAATTCAGTAGATAGATTAGTAGGAATATTAGTTTTAGCAGGAGAGACCTCAGCTGCACTTGCATCTGTTGGCGCAAACGCTCCCAAACCTCCTAAACCGATAGTTCCGGCTAAAGCAATGTTCACTAACTTTTTCATTTTTTTCATAAAAAAACCTCCTTTAAATTTTTTATAAGGTATTAATCCTTACACCTCAAAGTATATATTCCTTATACAGAAGAGGCAAATGATTTAATTGAAAAGAAAATAAAGTTTTAATAGTCTAAAAATTAATAAATATGCAAATAAAACTATTATAAATGCATATAAACAACTGAATTTAATAGATATATACATTAAAAAGAATGAAAAACCATTAACTGAATTTTTTGTAAATAAATGAAAAAACTTTTATTTGTTTTAGTGCCTTAGATTCTTATGGAAGAAATACTTTCATTGTGTACAACGAGGTAGAGTCACATCGCTATCAAGCTAAAAGATTATACAAAAACTCACAGAGAAATATACTAGAGCATTTGATGAAAAAAAGAGCCCTCATAAGTTGCGTCATACATACGCAACTTATCATTATAATGAAAATAAAGATTTGGTTCTGTTGGAAAATAAAATGGGGAATAATTCGATGGAAACTACATCTCTTTATACGAATATTGATGATACTAAACTTCGAGCTACAATTGAGCGTTTAGAACAACGTCAATTAGAAGAAAGTGATGAAATTGATACATGACATGAATTATCTCTCTAAGGGATAAGAATTTAATATATTAATCTATCTATAGCGATAATACATTGTAATTTATAAAAGAGATACAGTGGCTTTTTATGTATTTGATAAAGAGAAGTCCATATTTTCTGTTCGTTAAATCGGAATTTAACGAACACTTGGATAGTGGGAGTTAACCCCTCCCCCCATCTTGTTGTACAAAGACATGAAAGTCTAAACTTTCATTTTTGGGACTTGATTGGGCCAAGAAAATTCAAACTAAAGTTTTGTAGATTTCCAGAACTAAATACATGTAATCTTGTGTGAACGTATAGGTATAAATACTATGTTACTTTTATTTATAAAGAAAAGACACCATAAGGTGCCTTTCTACTCTGTAACAAATTTAAAGACATAGTACATAAAAAATAGACAAGATAGATATGCTAGTCTACCAGCAATCGATTCTCTCATGAATTTCATAAGTATGACTTTGACAAGCAATGCTAAGAATAACGGTATAAACAGTACCATAGCAAGTTTGATCGCTATGTCATTTATTGTTGGATTAAATGGTTCAAAATTAATTATAATATTCACTTACCCTTCTATTATCCGTTTATTAATATAATTATATTAATAAATACGATACAAAGATACTATAAGGTTCCTTCCTCCAACTGAACCACCTTAATTTTAATTGGTTCTGGTACAAATATAAGACACATTTCAAGGAACAATTAGGATTCCTACTGAAATTTTTCTCTTTTATCATATGCATAGCTTCTACTCCTATATGATATTACCCTATATAACAAAAAAGCACGGCTATGATTTCTAGGAGCATTGAAAATGTCCTATCATACTAAATTCACTTTCATAAATAGAACATATAATAAAAGACCTTGCAATACAAAATAGCAAGGTCTAGATATAATAAAATGAGCACCTTTATTTAAAGTCATTTCCACAAAATAACATGTAAAAAATCAATCTACCCTTCACTATCTTTAAATTTTCCTCTTAAATTCTTCTCAAAGATAACCCTATTATCTTCCATCTTATTATAAGTTTGAAATAAAGCTTCTCTTTTCTTTTTTCTTACCCTTGGTTCTGGAGGATAACATGACGGACATTTGGCAGCCCCTTCATGTCTAGCTTTGACCATTGCTTTATATTCATGTCCACACTTACCACAAACCCACCATGCTCTTTCGTTACATCTGGTAGATGTCTCTTCAGGTGTTGTTACACCATATACTTCTTTATTCTTTGTAAGATGCCATTCTTTTGCTATTTCCGGGTTATTAAGAGCAATTGACTGTTGATACTTTTCACATGCTCTACATCCCTTACCGTTTTTCACTCTTAAATTTATTTTTTCTCTCCACATATGACCTTCTTTACAAACCCACAGTACTTCTTCATTTGAAGTATAAATTGCCTCATATGGATTTCGGACTTTCTGCCGATAACATGTGTCAAAGATACAAAACTCCTTTGCTATCTCTGGATACATTGTTGCTAATGAGTTGTCTTTGCAAACTTTCTTATTTGAACAGTATGGACACACAGTTTTATCATGAAGTCTACTTCTAACAGACTCCTTCCACTCATGACCCCTACCACATATCCACCATCTAACATTCCAATTCTCTTCGTCAATCATCTCATTATCAGGTGTTACATCTGCATTTCTTTTGAAATTCCATTGCTTAGATAAACCTGGATCAATATCTCTAAGTGATTTAGCTTCTATTTTATTAACATTGTTTAATTTATCTAGCTGCTGCTTTTTCTTCATACACTTTGGACAAAGCTCATCTTCAACTTTCAGCCTATCACTTGGAGTTGATCCCCAAACATGCCCCTCAGAGCATTCCCACCAAATATATTCGTAACTTCCATATGTAATATCTTCAGGATTCAAGCGACCATTCTTGGTAGGATGCCATTCACTTAACAGCTTTTTAGAAAGATCTGTATTTATAAGTAAATTAATCATAGTATTCTCACCTCTACTTTTCTGATTCAATCCACCATTTGTCTGCGTTCAATTCTTCTGTAGTCATCTCATACTCATCTAATTTAACAATTTCATTTTCCCTATTAAGAAAGCAAGGCTTTACAAATATAGAAGCATTTCTATAACTATAACTTTCACCTTTATACGCTTCAATTTTAGAAATCTCTAGCTTATAAACATATAATGGATGTGAATATATTTGTCCAACTTTCAAAGTTTTATCACTATTGTTTTCCGAAGAAATCTCTTCAACTTTCACTTTACTTGGAGGACCATGGAAATGACTATCCCACATTACGCTTCACCCTAGCTTTAAATTTATTTAATTCTATTGTATCAGAATATTCATACGTGCAATTAGGTAAAAGGTATGATTTTCTCTTTATTTTCATTTATTATAATAATGTAAGTTACAGATGTTAATGGCTAAGTAGTTTAAAGTTTCTTGTCTCAAATTCGAAAAGTTTAGACTTTCATGTCTTTTTACAGTTGTAGAAAGACATGAAAATGGATAATTTTTAGCCAAGAAAGTAGATACTTCATGAATACCTTTTATTACTAATATAAATATAAACTTGAATTTTAACTTCGTATTCAATTAGGTTTGCTAAAATGCAAAAAAGAGAGGGAAACTCTCTTTTTTAATTCTAATAACTATTTAATTTTGTTTCAAATTCAGTTAAAGTACTTGAAGCGCTACTATACCTTTGTTCAGAAAGTTGTCTTTATTTTTGAGCTTCCTTCATTCTGTCTTCCATTGAAGCTACGCCTCGTATTCTCCTCGCAATATAGCATTTGCTGCATTTTCTCTATAATTTGCCGCAAGATCAAACTCTTCTCTAAATTTATTTATTTTTCTTTTAGAGCAGGGTCATTTATTTCATCAGCATTTCACAAGCCATTCTTCCTCTATCTTGTATTTATATAAAAACCTACCGAACGTTGTTTTTTTCTTTTTAAATTCCATTAAAATATTCACTCCTTATTCATGTAATTATGTGTGATATACAAAAAATGACTCTTAGTGATAAACATGAAAAAGCCTCGTTTATCACTAAGAGTCATTAGCTATATAGCAGTTATGACAAACTCCATCGCCTGGTTCTTTTAAACTAGATTTGAGGTTGGAGTTCATTAAATTTAGACGCGATCTCTTCTTTTTCTTTTTGTTCATCTTTTGGTGTATGCGTGAAACATACGGAAATATTCCTTGTACCAATAACCTTATGAGCATCTGGTAAAAGTTTTTCCGTTTTCGCTTTATTTTCTAAACTCCGTTTGTTTCCATTTATATCATTATTAAGGAAACTGCGAAAATAAATTTTTTCTTGTTCATTATCTTTACTGGTAGGATATGAATAGGAACAAGCCAATCTATCTTTAAACTTAATACTAGCTTTTGTTGGAATAGCGTTATGTAGAGCCTTGAAAAAATCTAGTGGTTTAAAAGGACCGTTTTTTGTATAATCAATTTCCAAGAACTCACAAAGGTCTTTGTATAAACTATCGTTTGGGCCTACTAATGGTAATGTAAATGACTTATATTTCCCTTTAACTTCGTATTTTAATGGTAATTCCAAAAATTCTCTAGTTCCTCTTTTAAATAAGCCCAATGTATATACTTTATTTGTAATTTCATCATACTTTTTCTTATTATTTATATCTTTATAATCATACTTAAAAATTACACATATTTCTAAATTGTTTTTATAGCGTATTCCATTTAAAACCTGGTAATCAATATCATATCGTAACATATCTTCTGATAAAGAAAATAATCTTCCTAGTTTTATGGTTCCTCCCATGCTAATTCCCCTTCCTGTAAATTAAATATATATGTTTTTTATGATTATGTGTTCTTTCTTATTGTATCGTACGATTGGTAAATTTTTCAACACGTGTGAAATTTCTTCTAGCTATGACTTATATGTCATATTCTACAGACCAGCCTCCTTCAGACTAACACTCCTATTTAAAAAGACATATCTATTACTTTATTTTTGTCCATGTATATCTTGTAGCTTTAAACTAAAGATAAAAGTGACCTAAATTTTTTGATTTTTATATTAATAACTCTAAAAAACATCAATTCTAAATTTTTTAATTAAAAATTATTTATAAGTGATAATGTTAGGTCTTTTGTATTCAACATTAGTGGAATAGCCTATAAAAATAGGGGTAAATTATCTTTTAAATGCAGCTTTAAGAGAATAAACAAATGAATACTTAACCAAGGTGAACTATTAATGAAAGGAGAATAAAATTATGCCCGAAGACTTATGTAAAGATGTATTGCTATATACACAAAAGTATGCCATGCACACCATTAATTCACAATCAGATTATGAAAAATTCGTTAGTAGTTGGCTACAGACAGCTAGTTATGAAGAATATTTAAAAATGAGAAGCACTGGTTGGCAAGCCAATGTTGATTTTGATATTGTTGATATAGTTAGTGGTGGTGGTGGTGGCGGTTCTACCCTGTCTGAAAAGGAATTCAAGAGTTTACAGAATTCATTAAGTCAAGGTAGCGTGATAAAGTTAAAAGATGGGAAAAGTTATTCAGAAGTTCATGAAGAAATAAACAGATATGCAATTGCGGCTTGGCAAACTTGTATAATTCAAAAGTATCAAGGTAGAACCGTACCAGAAGAGGAAAATCAGGGAGGTACTATAGAGGATAATATTTATAACCCTGGTCTCTGGAAAAAAATCACTCCAATTGGAGAAAATATAATTAGAATTATATTTAGGTATAACAGTGCTAATTCTACACGCCCAAAAATCAAAAAAATATCTGTAATAGGTGGAAAAGTTATGGAGGGTTCTGCTAAAGTAGGCGAAATAATTGAGGGTGACATGTTAATAACAATTGAACGAGAACATAGAAAAGCATTGGGGATTAGTATATTAACTGAACAGGGTTTTATTACGTATGATTTACCAGAAATTAAAACTCCCAATTTAATTCTGAAGAGATTTATCTTTAATCTAGATTTAAAAAACATCAAGGGAAATCATTTATATACCTTTAGCATCCCGCCTGAATATAAATCTATTGCAGCTTTTCCACCGGGGGACTTTGGGCCTTTTGGTTTGTATCCAACTTCTTTACAGGAATGGAATTTTGAAACTCCTTATTTTACACCAATATCATCTGCAACTTTATCAGTTATTATTACTGCAATCTATGATCCGGATAATAATTGGGAGGTCATGATAGCTGAAAATACTGTGGAAGGTGGGAGTATTTGTGAGGCACAACTTCCTGAAGGCTATTCAATCACCTCAGGTGCATATAGAATAAAAGTGGATTGGCGTGGATTTGTAAGAGACCCCAATATAATATTAACTGAGTGTGAGAGCTTTTTATTGCTAAATTTCTATCCTAAGGATAAAAGTACGTTTTTAGTACAGACTACAGATGTTTGTAACAAAAATAAAGAAGATTATAAAAGTCCACGTTCTTCACTAACAGCTTATGCATTAGGATTATATTTAGGTGAAATTGGGGATGTCCAGCATACAATAGAATCGTTCACAGAAGATGGAATTCTAAAATTAAAAGATAAAACATTTAAAAGTACAGGCGGAGTGGGATATAAAAGTGAGATGCCCTATACGAGTCCAATTTATTCGAACTATAATTTAGAAAATAATGAGTATACCGTTTATTCTGGAGGTGCAATTAAGTATCTTATAGGTATCAAGAATTCTAATTTTGAAATCGGATATCAAGAGACATTAACACAACAAATTTCAAAGGATTAATAACTTATTTAAATGAGTCCACTGTAATATAAATATTGAGTGAAATAACTTAGTGTTCTTTTCGCTTGTAAAACTTGGAAGCCCTTTAGAAATTAGCCTATAGTAGTTTGTATATATTTTTAGCTAAATAATAAGAGCCCTCGTACAATTACGAGGGCTCTTATTATTTATATAAGTGAATCCGATTTTATGATTTTAAAAATGAATGTCGTCTGTTATACCCCTATAACTTTGACTGATCAGAGCATGCTCTGACTTTATTATGTTTAATTTCATTTCATTCTTCTAATGTCTTACTAGCTGTGCTTAGTGTCTTCATTGTGATAATCCCTCCAGTTGTCGTTTCATCTCATCAGCGTTCTCTTCATTGCGCTTCTGAAGTTCCTTCCGTTCCTTTTCTTGCTTATGATTGTCGAGACGTTCCTGGCGGTTCTTATACTTTAGAGCATCTTCTTCAGTTTTCTTCTTGTCATCTACTTTCTTCTGTTCTTGCTTCTTTAGGAACTTCTCCCGGCGTTCTTCCCGTTGTTTGTTGAGTTCCTTCAACTCTTCAGAGTTTAAGTCCTTCTCAAGAATTTTTTTAGCCTTCTCATAGCTATTAGCTTGCTTTTCGGTCATTTCCTCTTTCGTGATAGCTCCATGCTGATAATCTACATAAATGCTTCTCTCCTTGTAAGGTACTTTTGAGTAATCCATTTTAGAATTCAGTGATACTTTCGGATCAACTTCCTTTTCTTTCGGAATTCCGCAAGCTCCTACTCCTATTGATAAGGCTAGGGTAAAAGCGATAGTTTTCTTGTTGAGTTTCATTGTGATTTTCTCCTTAGGTAGTCAATTTTTAAAGGTAATAATACCATTATATTATGAATTAGCAATAAAGATAAATACATATCGTGCCTTCTGGAACCACACCTGCAGGTACATAATACATAACTATTACTACTTTTCCGCTCATGTATATGTGTACTCTTCAAGCAAAGACAAAAGCCCTCCTAATTAAAGAAGGGCTTTTATCTTTCATATAAGTGAATCCGATTTTATGATTTAAAAAATGAATGTCGTCTGTTATACCCCTATAACGCTGACTGTTCAGAGCATGCTCTGACTTTAATATTATACTAATGTATATAAGGGAAATCAATATTATAGTAATAGGAAGTTTCCCCGTGCTCCACTTCGTTTTAATAACTATAATATCATAAAAATAATATCTAAAAATATATAGTTTTATAGTTTTAATTATTATATACTTATACAAGTAATTTGGCCCTTTTTAAGAGTTGAAATTACGTTATATATAAGGAGTGGTTTGAATGAAGAACAAATTTACGCGTATGATCATGTTAATGGTAGTAATGGCCGTATCAGTTACAGCACTTGCAGCATGTGGAGATAATCGTGATCCTAAAGAAGTTGCTACAGCATATTTTGAAGATGCAAAAGAAGGAAATGCGAAAGATTTTGGAGAGTTATTTACTCCAGAAGCAAAAAAAATAGTTGGTTTTATTGGCGGAAATGCAGAATTAATGAAATCAATTAATGAAGATCTTAAAAGCTATAAGATTAGAAAAGTTGAAGAGAAAAATGAAATCGCTACAGTAACTGTTGATGCTGTATATAAAGATAATCCCAAAAAAGTAATCGTAATTGAACTAGAGAAAACGGATGATGGTTGGAAAATTAGCAAATCATAAAAAAATGGTCTAGAATTCTAGGCCGTTTTTTAGTTTCCTTAATCTTCTTCGAAATCACGTAGACTGGCAAGTAATTCAGTAAATGTTGAGCAAACAGGATGTATTACTTCCTCTATGTTTTCTTCCTCATGCTCCCAAAATACTACTGTTGGTGATTCAGGATTGCTACGGTAATCAAAACACAGATGATTCCCAAATGAATCCTTACCAAAGGGATATACTTTATTTGCTAATCTATCTTTTATATCATCATAAACTTGAATGATCGAATGTCTACTTTCTAAATCAAAAGTTAAAAGCTTACTAAATACATTCTCATCCTGTCCAGGCACATCAAATATTTTAGGTCTTGGATAACCACTATCATATTTTTTTACACATTTGTATTACTTTCATATCTTTGAATATTCATAATTACGACTCCATTACATTTGCATATAACGTGTGACTAATTATGATATTTATGCATGAGTTAACTATATTTTTCTAACATTTTTAGGAGCATCTTATTTCGCCTCGTCATATTTCACTAATTGAATTTACAACACATCCGTATGCTATTTCATGAAATTTACTATTCGAGACGTAATTATTGCAGTAGCCAAGATAATAATAGCGGTTATCAAGCCAGATTCTCCAATCCAAATCTCAGTTTGATACCCTGTACTTGCACGTGTGAAAGGTCCTTGAATAATGGCATTCCAAGTAGCATGGATGATAACCGAAGGCCAAATGCTACCTGTGATAAGTCGTAAATAAGCTATAATATAACCGAATGGTACAATACAAAGATAGATACCAAGTACTGAAAGAACGACAGATGGTCCCGCTACATATAGACCAGCAATAACTATTGGAACATGCCACGTTGCCCAAATCAATCCACTAATAAGGATGGGCCGTGAAAACTCTGCATCGACTAGCCTTGTGAGCATATAACCTCGCCAACCCATTTCTTCTCCCAAAGCTGGGATTAAGCCAAGCAAACTTCCGAAAATGCCGCTCAATACTACTAGATAAATGAAGCTGAATGGTGCCGTTACATACTGAAGCCCAAGCATATTGTAGATCGGTTCTAAAATAAACATACCAACTTCGGGATACTGAAACCCCGCAATTCCGCTCAACCAGGCGATAGAATAAGTAATTCCACAAATAATCATAGGGATTAGCAGAGCAAAACCGATCCCCTTCCATATCTTTAAGTTACCGAGACTAAAAGATACATCTTTAAACCCTTCTTTCAGTATTATGCGAGTCAAAATAGAAGATAATGCTGGGGTAAACATATATACCACAATAAATAACGCATTTTTCTTGAATTTATATTTAAATATGTGGAACAAAAGATTTTTATACTAAAATGAATGTGATATGAAAGATTGCTGATATATTTGCTATTATAAAAGTAATATTTGTAGAATCAAATTAGTTCAAGTTAAAGAAAAGAAGAGATACTGTATCCTTTTCTTTTATGTTCCGTGCCTTTAATCAATAGTAAGAGGAGATATATCTATACCCTCTTATTGCTGATTTGTATTAGAATTACTGCTCCCACAAGCAGAATATCTGAAAGACACTCGTCTAAGAGTGTCTTTTCTTTATACAAAAAAATATTTTCAAACAAAAACTCTTTATAAAAGAACCTACATTCGTACTGGATAAGAGCAAGTTTTCTTTTTTAATTAGGGAGGAATAACAGTGTATGACTATTCTATCTTACCGAATAGAATCCATCTTATG
This sequence comes from Bacillus sp. FSL K6-0073, assembly GCF_038006085.1. Classification (NCBI taxonomy): domain Bacteria; kingdom Bacillati; phylum Bacillota; class Bacilli; order Caryophanales; family Bacillaceae; genus Bacillus; species Bacillus sp. FSL K6-0073. The sequence goes on from NZ_JBBOUN010000002.1 coordinate 98,070, forward strand.
TGTGAATTTAATTAGCTTTTACGCTTCTGTAAGTTGCATCAAAATGCGGTTAGATCCTATGTATACAAAATTGGCAGTAGTCGGTGATGTAAATAAAAATGGGTCAATCGTTCTATTTTCCACTCCCCCATTACAAGCATTGGGTGTAAAAAAGATGGAAAGATTATACGAAATTCCTCCCAGAAAAGATATTCTTGTTGTAAATCCAATTATGGGTACTTATATAAAATGCTCTAATTACATAACAAAGCTAGCTTTGCAGTACGTTCCTATTGAGGATTTTCACCAATATTCTATCGACGAATTCTTCATGGATATTACGGATAGTATTCATTTATTTGCTAAAAATCCCTATAAGTTTGCGTTGAAATTTAAACGTGAAATGATTAAGGAATAACACAAAGTAACCCGTCCAATCTTAACAATTGAAAAAAATAACGAATTGAAAACATGCTAGTATGTTCCTTATTGTCTGAAGAAGAAATAATGATTACCTATCATGAGGACGGTTATAAACGCTCTAATTATATGACTGTTTTCGATATTGAACCATCAAATGGTGCTGTCATATGTACCAATGCTTTTTATATAAGATGACACTGCAATTTTCGAATATAATAGATTTGAGTGATCACGTTTGGATTGTTATTAAATAAAGGGCACCATTCTAATTAGAACGATGCCCTTTATTATTGTAAGCGCTATTACCTATTGGGTTAATTTTTCGATTGTAGGCATAACAGCAATTGGTGGTAACGATGCAGTCCACCCAACTGCATATACGTTTAATTTTTCACCTAATGTGTAGTTTTCACTATCTGAAACAGGAACTCTTAAAATTTTGTTCTGGGAAACTAGATCCCACCAATCATGTTGATAAGTAAGTGCTTCATCTTTTGTAGAAGTAGCAGCAACCACTAAATAATTGTTATCTATTGAAATGACATATCCAGTAAAAGGTTCTTGTTCTTGGTTTTGAATAGAATGAACAGGAGTATTGTTTGCGGAAATCTTAGTAGAATCTGCAAAGGCTGGTGTTAATCCAAAAGTAAATCCACATCCTAATGTTAAAGCTGTTACCGTTGTTACTAATTTTTGTTTTTTGTTAAACATCATATATATCCCCCTTATATTTTATCCCTACACTATCCACATTCCATTTACATACATATAAAGCCTTTTAATATTAAGATATTTAACGAATTTGTCACATAAATTACATTAATGGTAATATTACCTATTAATAGGAGTTGTTTTATGTTATAATTCACTAGGTGAACTATTATTGTTCCTTTCATCACTTGATGAATGTATGCCCTTCCTTAATTGTAAATATGTTTGATTTTGTTGGTGGAGAGGGAGATATCCCTCTTCTTTTTTTGTTTTTTTATGAATAAAAATTAACCATATCATTGTTATATTCATATAAAAAGGAGTCTCAGCAGATCGCTATCAAAATAAAGTTATGAAGTACCCCCATTATGAAAAGTTTATATCTTTGCAAATTTTATTTTTTCGCAGCTAAAAGACAAATAAAAAAGGTCCTTAACAATTTATTAAGGACTGCGGAATAAAACCGCGATTTGGGTTAAAACCCAATCAGTTTGTAGAAAATAAATTGCGTTTATGATAGCAATTGTATTCCCAAAAGCAATGTTTCAAGTGAATTTTAACACACCTGTAACTACATTGGTATCAATAAAATATGGATTGGATTACAAATAGTGGTTTCGAATATTAGAAAAAGTTTAAAAGTTAATTACTTTTCAGGAAGAAAAATCCTTAAGAGGAACTTGTAGAGATAAATTTTTAGAGGAAGTATCCATAGCAGATGCTTTTTTCATTGTTGTATAAAATTTATATATTAAATGAGAGATTTATTAAATAGAAAACTAAAAAACTCTATAATCTCCACACATTAATTCATAACTAAAAATGTTTTAACAAATGATTGTTTAATTTTTCTACAACTGTTCTTTTCATCACATAGGTAAAGTAAATTAATTATATTAGTTGTAATATGAAATTCTTTTTCTTATAGTTAATTAACTTTAAATATATATCATTCTTAAAGAATGATATATTCTTCTCTATTTACCTATACCTATATTTTTATAATTTATCATTTTAGCCAAGAAGACTCCTTCCTTAAGGAACGCGAAGTGAGTACGTGGGAGATTCATGTCAGTTGGCATAGGCCAACATGTTTGCTATCATTTACTTGTACAGATTGCTCTTCGAAAACTGAGGCTATGAGGTTGGTTGCAGAAAAACGTTGCAACCGTAAAATCTTCAACGTTCTATTGCCCCACACTTACTGAAGTTGCGAAAACCAAGCTAAAGTAGGGAGTATGGTGAGTCATTCAATAGAATTGTTCCTTGTTTTAACAAATGAGTTTTTGTAAATAATATGTTTGTTAAAAAATTAATTAAGGGGGACTTGTATGCCACAGGATCGAAAAGCAGAAGTTCAAAAGGATGCATATGAAAGAAAAGAGATTATGCCAGATAATTCACAATCTCTACCGCGTCACATGCAAAAAGAGCTGCCTCACGAATTTTCTGTAAATCCTCTGTTTGCCCGCGAAGGAGAATCCGTCGTTCCGCGCTTTCATATTCCTGATAAAGGTATGTTACCAGAAACAGCGTATCAAATCGTCCATGATGAAATTGCTCTTGATGGAAACGCCCGCCTGAATCTTGCAACATTCGTTAGCACATGGATGGAGCCTGCCGCAGAGCAATTATATGCAAAATCATTCAACAAGAACATGATTGACAAGGACGAATATCCACAGACAGCTGAAATTGAGGAGCGGTGTGTCCGCATCTTAGCCAACCTCTGGCATTCGCCCAGCCCCCTTACGACTATGGGCGTTTCAACAACTGGATCGTCGGAAGCATGTATGCTCGGTGGACTTGCTTTAAAGCGACGCTGGCAAAATGCACGTAAAAACGAAGGGAAGCCAGTGGATCGTCCCAATATTGTGTTTAGTTCGGCTGTTCAGGTCGTTTGGGAAAAATTCGCGAATTATTGGGAGGTTGAACCACGCTATGTGAAGATTAGCCCTGAACATCCCCAATTGGATCCTCAGGGAGTCCTCGCAGCCGTGGATGAAAATACGATTGGTGTGGTACCGATTCTCGGTGAAACTTATACCGGTCTTTACGAACCGGTTGCCGCAATTGCGAAAGCGTTGGATGATTTACAGGCGAGGACGGGTCTTGACATTCCCATGCATGTGGATGCAGCTTCGGGAGGATTTATAGCACCGTTTCTTCAACCAGATTTAGTCTGGGATTTTCAATTACCGAGGGTGAAGTCCATCAATGTATCCGGACATAAATATGGATTAGTCTATCCTGGATTGGGTTGGATAATTTGGCGGGAAGCTGAAGATCTCCCTGAGGATCTAATCTTCCGTGTCTCCTATTTAGGCGGGAACATGCCGACCTTTGCCCTGAATTTCTCTCGTCCTGGTGCACAAGTGCTCCTACAATATTACAATTACCTGCGTTTAGGAAAAAGTGGGTACTATGATGTACAAAGGGCTTCCCAGAAAGTCGCTCTTTTTCTTAGCAAAGCCATTCAGAAGATGGAACCGTTCGAACTTTTGTCCGATGGTTCGGATATTCCGGTTTTCGCTTGGCGACTAAAAGAAGGTTACACATCAAATTGGAATCTTTATGATTTATCTCGACAATTGCGTGTGTTCGGCTGGCAAGTACCTGCCTACCCATTGCCTCCAGATATGGAAGCGGTGACGATTATGCGCGTTGTGGTTCGAAATGGATTTTCCATGGATCTTGCACATTTATTTTTGAGGAACCTCAAACAGACCGTTTCCTTTCTGGATTCCCTTGACGGACCTATGCCACATGATACGAAATGTGATAACGGGTTTCACCACTAAATGAAAAAAGCCTAATTTCTTCATATTAAATTGAGAAGTTAGGCTTTTTAATATTGAAATTTCTTTAACGCTGCAAATCCGCATTTTCTTGACACTAACCTATGCCCATCAAGCTAAAACCCTGAAGTTTCATTAACAGATTTTTCTTCTTACTACCATACAGAAATTGTCCCTTATCTCTTGCTAGTACTTTTTCTATGCATAATATTATACACACATTATAATAGTCACCTAATTACATATGAAGAGGTGCAAAAAATAAATAAGACAGAATTAACAAAAGTAGTAGCAGAAAAAATGGAACTTATACAAAAGGATCCAGTTGCAGCAACACAAACTGTTTTAGATACAATAACAAGTGCGCTAGCAAATGGAGAAAAAGTACAAATTCTTGGTTTTGGTACATTTGAAGTACGTGAACGATCTGCACGTACAGGACGTAACCCACAAACTGGTGAAGAAATGCAAATCGCCGCTTCAAAGGCATCTGCTTTTAAAGCTGGAAAAGAATTAAAAGAAGCAGTGAAATAATCATACATAATCAAAAGGGTTTGATATTCATATCAGCCCTTTTTTAATAGCCTTGTGGGGATATCGCCAGCATTTTGGAAAAAATCCACACTAAGAAAAAACTAGCTCCTACAAGAGAGGCTAATTTACATAAAATTCGTTAATGGTAGTCAATGTATCTGTAAGTCTATAGTTATTCGTTTCTGAAATCGTATGTATCCTCAGGAACATTTAACGTATGTCCGTTAATGATTACTGTATTATTGTCTTTCCATACAATCTTTGCCGTATCTTCTCGGTAATTCCAATACACATTCTTTGTCTTGAAATATTCACGATGATTAAATACTAACTCTCCCCTAACAGCAAAACTTGTTGTTGCTCCTCCATTTGTTACATAAGCTTTAAATGTATATGTTCCGTCAGGAGATTGTTTTTCAGCAATCTTTTCACCTGTAGGTAGTCGATCCATACTGAAGAATGCCCAATAAACTCCGTATACGAACAAACCAGCTATACAAAATAATATAATTAACACTTTTTGTTTGGTTTTCTTAATTTCTTTCTCTGTAAAATTCATGTTTTAGCTCCTATTAATGATTTTTATAGCAAACCACTTCTGTTTGGAGGTAAGGTCAATCTTTGTTTTGTTTTTCTAACAGTTGAATAACTCTATCTAATTTTTGCTCAACTTGATTTTGTTTCTTTTAATTACTGTTACGCTGAATTATACGTATAATTCCTCCAAATAGTGCACCAATGATTATTGTAATAATGATGCAAGAAATAGTCGTTTCTAAAGGCATTATTTAGAACCCCCTTTTTTCCTTATTGTACCATTTAGAAGAACTAATATGTTTTGTAATTTGATTTGTATATTGTATACAAGTTAAGTTAACATAACGTCCTATTATCGGTAGCAAAGAAAAAGGCGAACCCCTACTTTCAAGAGGAATTCACCTTTTTCTATACCCTATTCATATTTTTATACATTTCTATCATGGTGCGGTTTTCAGGTTCTCCTTTGTTACTAAATGAGCCGAAAAAATGTATAAAATCTTGCATGCTCTTAGCATGGTTTTTTCCGAAATGCTGGCGGTACCCCATCACCATCAAGTTAAAATTTTATAATGCCCTCAAAACGAAAAATTAGAGTCTTTTATAGCAATGAATTTCATTTTTATCGTTTTGGGGGCAACCTGTGCTGTTAGGTTGATGGATGTGTGGTGCGACCCCATTTATAAATCACTTCAATAACGCATGAGAATGGCTATTATTTAGACTACAAGTTTCCTTAGGAGCACATCATTATCAATCTAAGATTTTTTACTATCAATTTAAATTTATGAAAAATATGTATTCATAAAAATTTATTTTTGTTTTAATCATAATTTCTATTGTTTTAGTAAAACATAGAATTGATATGAAAAAGGAGGAATAAAATATGCAATTAGCTACACATGAATTACGTGATTTAAGTGAATTAATTGCTGGTTGTTACAATACAATTAATACGATGAGTACATACATTCAGCAGGCACAAGATCCCGAATTAAAACAATTATTGCAACAACATTTTCCATTACATGTGCAGGATTATAATTTAAAAGTTGAATTCGTACAGAGTCTAAGTGAACCAAATATTGAAAAATTTCAGCCATCTAAGTTAACACCTGTACTATCTTCTTACTTAAGAACACCTGTTGAAGAATTGCCGCCTGTTACTCCGGATGTAAGCGGAGCACCACCTAATGACCGAGCAATTGCAACTGGATACTTATTAAATCAAAAGTCAGCAGCTTTAAATTATGCTGGTTCTGTATTAGAATGCGCAAACCCTAACTTAAGAACATTCTTAGAAAATGCATTCTTAAATAGTGGTAGACATGCATACGATGTATGGCAATATATGGTCAAAAAAGGGTATTATCCATTATCTACAGCTCCAGAATCAGAAGTGCAAACTTTAGCTACTATATATCAACCTGTTAATCAATCTTTTTAACCATACAATTAACTTTGAATGCATGTAATTCACTTTAAAAACTGTTAAGAATCTTGATTTGAAATAAAAAAGAGGAAACGCAATTAGAAACCGCTAGTTTTTTTACTTAGTAATTTTTCATTTCAAATGGTCTGTTAGTGACCCCTGTTAGTGGTCATCATACATGCCCATCAACTTAAGGATTTTATAACACCCCAAAACGAAAAAATTGTCTGCTTTCTATTGGTTAATGAGGAAAAGTGGAAAAACGTTAGTTAAAAAAACGCAAGCCTCTTTTGATTAGGGGTTTGCGTTTTTTATCATATACTTTATTTTTTCTCTTCACGAGCTAAGTCGATTACAATATCCTTTTTATATAAATCTATTGCCTTCAGTTAACATAACCATCTTATCAGTATTGAACAATGGATAAAATTTACATTCTGGGAGAAGTTGTATTTTCTTAGCTTGATAGCGATGTGATGCTACCCCATTGCTATCAAGCTTAAGATCTTGAAGGTACCCCCAAACGAAAAATTTACTTATCTACATCAGCTCATTATATATATCTAGCAGTTTATTCTTTGATAGTTGTTGTACTTCTGTTTGAATATAAATAAAGTAAGTCCCATTTATCCAAAAACACCCCTGATTTCCATTATGTATAGGAAATTAGGGGTGTTTTTCAGTATATAAAACTTCAACATTATTAATAAGTCTTCTTTTAAAATATAGATGGTTAAACAGATGAAAAACTTCGATTATTATATTGTCCCTTATTTCTTAAATAAAGGTGCTATTTTATCAATTTGATTTGTCCAAATTCCACCTGTATAATCGTCAGGAAGGCGTTTTATATCTTCAGATGAGTCAAATCCACTTGAAAATCCAAACCCATTTCCTCCTACAACGATAACTCGAGTATCTGCTTTATCCATTCGATTAAGAAAACGATTTGGCCATCCCCAAAGCCAAGGAGCTACTTTGTCTGGTATATGTAACTCTCCATGCTTCAGGCTTGAAGGTATGTAGCCAGTCCACCCTAATGCCATATAAGTAATAAGATCTTTTTTCATGGTCGCTTTTGACATTGTTCGTAAACTAGGGATGCGCTCTTTTATCGCAGCAATTGGTTTATCGCCACCATATATAGTTAGTTGATCAAGGCGTTTCGCTGGTAATTTCTTAAGGTGAGCAGCCAATTGGATTCCTTCATTTTCATCATCACTTTTAATATGAATAAGAAAAGAACGATCTGAAAAATGGTTAAGTACTTCATCAAGTGTTGGCATAAGATTAATCCCTTTACCACGAAACGGGAATGTTTTACCTCCATCAGCTGTATAACCGTAACCAATATCAAGTGCTTGTAGTTCTTTTGTTGTAAAATCTCTTGTAACACCTTTACCATTAGTACGGCACTCAAGAGTCCAGTCATGAAAAATAACAAAATTATTATCTTTAGTTGGTTGAACATCAAACTCTACTAGATCAGCTCCAGCTTTAAATGCCGCTTCCATAGATGGAATTGTATTTTCTAAATAAGAATGTTCAGGTTTATTTATACGTTCTGCTGTACATGTATCGCTCTCAATCTCTTCCATGCTAAATGTTTGCGAAAGTCCTCGGTGAGCAAGAAGAAGAGGAGTTCCATCATCCCTCTTAGCAAAAAAAGAACTGTTATTTACATAAACAAATACGAATAGGATAAGAATTATCCAAGTCGTTTTACGTTTCAATAACCTTTTTAGTTTGTTCATTGTATGCTCCTCTTAAATTTTGGTTGAAATGCCTTAAACAATTTTTGGCATTTAAATACTGGTAAATATTAAAGCCTATCTTATTTTTTCGCAATGGATATAATTGTTAATTAAAGGCTGGTACTATGATATAAAACGGGGGCAATAGAAATCAATTCAATAACCACTCAACCTTCAATAAGAGTAGTTTTGAAAGATTTCTATGAGAATTTAATATAAATGGGTATTTGTAATATCCTATTATTTAAGAATCAATTTACTATATGTATATAATTATCTGACAGCATCTTAATCACCTTATTGAAGGATTAGAGGCCGTCTAAATAAAACTGGATAATAAATTAACATCATACCTACAAATGAGCAAACCAAATAAAAAATAGCCTCGTATTTTATTACTAGAGAAATATTATTATCAATCTTTTTTTCATCTCTTTTATATAACATTTTGAATAATACTCTATATAATAAATACCCAATAATTGCTCCCAGGGTGTTCATAGATAAATCATCAATATCTGTAATTCTATTATCTAGCAATTGACCTAACTCAATAGCCAATGAAAAACCGAATCCAGCATAGGCAGTACTTTTCACTCTTCTAAACTGCGGCCAAATAGCCGGCAATAAAAAACCTAATGGCATAAACAGTAAAATGTTTAAGACATAAGTAGTCATACCTTCAGAAGCAAATGGAATCAAGTTAATTTGATTTGCACGAATTAATGTTTCGTATCTACCTATGTCCCATATAGTCCCTATCTGCGTCACCTTATACACTAGTGAAAGGTAGAATAGAAAAACATACACCCATAGAAAATGCTGAATAGATATTTTTTTTTTCGTTTTAAAATAAAATCCAATTTGAAACATTATACAAAAAATAATAGTAAAAAAATAAGTATATAAATAATTAATCAAAACTCCTGAATGCATTTAAAATCTCCTAACTTTACATTGTAATCTATAACTTTGTCATTTTAGAATATAATTCAAGAACGGGTGGTCATAATCACCCCACCCATATCTTTTACAGGTATTTCAACGTCAATTGTCTTTCTTTGAAAAAAGGGATAATATGACATCGTATATTTTTCCCCCTCAATACTTGCTGAAATGCTCTCTTCTTCTTTTAAATAATCCAGGTATTCTTCCAAGGCTAAATTCATTTTTTGCATAATCGTACTGTGAGGCAAACCGACATAGCGAATATGCCAAGGTTCATATTGAATACCTGTAACATCCGTTTTATCCGAGGGATAGCGTAAGATAAAGCCGTATTTCCAAGCATTTTTTTCTATCCACTTCCCTTCAGGTGCTCGGTCCATTTGCCTTAAGCCTGATCCTACATCAAGTGATAAACCTGAATTATGTTCACTATAACCTGCTGGTAAGGCATAATCAGCCTCCATCTCATGGTAAAGTCCACTTGGCGCATAGGATATTTACTGTTAATTAAGAGCAGATTCCCTTGATAGATGTGTTCTTTTACAATCTCTTTCTTTTGAATAATTGAGGTAGTCCCTGTATTATCTATGTTATCTTTGTGATTTTGATCATATTTTTGAACCTCTACTTTATTCTGAAAAAACAGTGCTTTATTCATGAAAGCAAAACCTAAGAAAAATAACAATAAAAAAACACCACTTCTTCCTTTTCAGCTTCCTCCTTAAGTAAGTAACTTGATGATAATGAAACGCTGATTAAGCGCTGAAGATTTCGGATATGTAACTCTTAACGATTACTTTCTGCAAAGCGATGCTATATCTAGATGTGTATACTCTGTTCAGTGATGTGCAGGAACATCCAAAACAGTAGATTGCTCATTTGGCACAATTCGCTAAAAAGAAAAGAAATATTTGTGTCACTCTTTTTCTAAACATTTGAGCTATTTTAATCCACGCATAAGTTATCATATCTTTCTTTGACGAAATAAAAAAGCTCGTTCTTATGGTTTAAGTCTACCGCATAAGAACGAACCATTTTTTAATATTAAATTGTTAATTTCCTAAGAAAAAATAGAGATAACCTTAAGAATTTCTTAAGAAATAATGATTATTTTCTAAGAATCCCCTTTATCAACCGAGTCTTGGAAGACTGGAAGTTCTACCGTGAAAGTCGTAGAGTTATCATTACTTTCCGCGTAAATCTGTCCGCCATGCTGAACAATGATTTCTTTTGCAATCGCCAATCCAAGTCCCGCGCCGCCCGTATCAGAAGAACGGGCATCATCCAATCTGTAAAACTTTTCAAATATGGTAGCGAGTTTATCTTTCGGGATGTTTCCGGCGTTCTCAAAAACGATGGATACCACATCATCGGAGAGTTCCGCCGTAATGTCAATTACGCTGTCGTTCTCGCTGTATGCAGCGGCGTTTTTCAAAATATTGTTAAAGACCCTCGCTAGCTTATCAGGGTCACCAAATACGGTCAAATCTTCAGAAGCATGGAGTACCACCTGTTTCCCCTTCGCAGCAAGCTGGGGATAAAATTCATCAGTCATTTGCACCAGCATATAGTATAGGTCTATGTGCTTTTTCGTGAGCGTAATCGTTTGAAGATTATATCGCGTAATCTCAAAAAACTCGTCGATTAGCTGTTCCAGGCGATACGCTTTGTCTAACGTGATATGCACGTACTTTGCCTTTTGCTCTCTTGGCATGTCTGGTGCCTCGTCAAGCAGGATCAGATAACCGATAACTGATGTAAGGGGTGTTTTAATATCGTGTGCCAAGTACATAACAACTTCATTTTTCCTTTGTTCGGCCACCTTTGCATCATGCTCTCGCTTTTCAAGGGTTCGCTTTAATGTGTTGAGCTTCTGTTCCATGAACTCCATTTCCGCAGAAAGCTCAATTTGTTTATCTTCGTTCTGAATAAGTATATCAATACCGGTATTTATCTCTTCAAAGTATTTTACAAATTTTAAAAGCATAACTCGGCATAGAATAAGAATACTAATGGCAACCGCCACATAAATAAAAATTTCTATATTGTTCCGTATAGTATACTGATATATTATCATTGCGTCCCAACGCTCTAAATGATAACTGTTTTCCAAAAAACGTACGATCCACTCCCCCAGTGTCCCTTGGATAAATAGACGCACAAACAGCACAAATACAACTGCTGCCATGACAATCGTAAGGATATATTGGTAGAGTTTTCGTTTTAATTTTGAATAATCGATTTTTTTATTCTTATTTTTATTTTTCAATTTTATAGCCGATCCCCCATACCGTTTTTATATACTTCGGATTATCAACCGTGTCGTTCATCTTTTCTCGCAGATGTCGGATATGCACGGTGATAGTGTTATTGCTCTTGCTGAAATATTCGTCACCCCATATCTCATGAAACAGCTGCTCAGAGCTAACCACATTCCCCTTGTTTTCACAGAGGATACGCAGGATTGAAAACTCGGTGGGAGTGAGAGATAACGGCTTCTCGTTCAGAGAACACTCATGCGTGCTTATATTAATGACAAGACCAGAGTGAACGATAACATTCTCGTTCTGTGCCGTTACTCCATTGTATTTTTTATATCGGCGTAACTGTGCCTTGACTCGCGCAATTAACTCTAGTGGGCGAAAGGGTTTTGTAATATAATCGTCCGCACCAATTGTTAGCCCTGTAATTTTATCTACTTCCGTATCTTTCGCCGTCAACATGATAATTGGATAGGTGTGCTTGTCCCTTATTTTTTGACAGATAGTGAGACCACTTACGTCGGGAAGCATGATATCCAATATTGCAAGGTCAAGCACATTCTTATCTATACATTCCAATGCTTCTTTGGCGGTATAGTATTTGAAAACCGTATAATTCTCGTTTTTCAAATATAGCTCAACCAAATCCGCAATTTCGCGTTCATCTTCCACAATAAGTACTTTATCACTCATGGTTACCAATCCTCCTCTATGGATGTGCTTTTTTTTCAATTGGAATCTTTTCTGAATAACGAGCCTATCATACCTATTACACCAAGTAAAGTCATATTGCTGTATATAGACACAGTCGGTTACACAAAATAGATTTTCGGATTTACTCATTTATTAGGATTTAATTTTACGCCAAGAATAAGAGACCCATCAGACTCAAAATTATTTACAATAGATAAAGCAAATGAGTATCCAAAACTAGAAGGAGGTCCCGTCCTATCCATATCAACCTAACAAAATAAGGTCCCTTCCTAAAATGAAAAGATATGCTAATCTTTCTGTAGAATTATAGGAAAGGATGGAGTTTTATTATGGATTTTCCGATTCTTGAAGAACTTCAACTAATTGCTGAAGAATTACAACGACATATGTGTTCCTATGTTCTAGAGCACTTAGCTAAAGAAATGGGATTTGTTCATCGAAAGAGTAAATATCAAGTAAAGGAATTAGTTGCTTTATATGTAAGGCTTAACCTACAGGTTGTAAGTACATCACTCACACAATTATGTAGCTGTCTTGAAGTATCTACAGTTGTTCTTATCAGCCATGAAGGGCTTAACCAACGATTTAATGCTTCCGCAGTACAAGTTTCTTGAACAAGTTCTAGCTAACCTTCTAACTCAAAGAATTCATTCAACACAAGAAATAATTCATCAATACACCACGACCTTTAAGCACATTCGGATTCTAGAGTCTACAACATTTCAGTTTCCAGATAAGTTTTCTTTACATTATCAAGGCGCGGGGGGAAGTATCCATACGGCAGGAGTTAAAATTCAATTAGAGTATGACTTATTGAGTGGGAATTTCCTGCACGTTTATGTAGGAGAAGGAAGAGAAAATGATAAAACCTTTGGTTCAACAAGCCTACAAACCATTCGACCAAAAGACTTGTATATTAGAGATTTAGGCTATTTTGAATTACATGATTTACAGAATATCTGAAAGACACTCGTATACGAGTGTCTTTTCTTTATGCAAAAAAATATTTTCAAACAAAAAACCCTTTATAAAAGAACACAAGTTCGTATATAATAAGAACAAACGTTCTTTTTTTATTTAAGGAGGAATAACAGTGTATGACTATTCTATCTTACCGAATAGAATCATCTTATGTGTGGATTTACGAAGCTTTTACGCTTCAGTAAGTTGCATCAAAATGGGGTTAGATCCTATGTATACAAAATTGGCAGTAGTCGGTGATGTAAATAGAAACGGTTCAATTGTTCTAGCTGCCACTTCACCATTAAAAGCATTAGGTGTAAAAAGGATGGCCAGATTATACGAGATTCCTCGCAGAAAAGACATTCTTGTTGTAAATCCAATTATGGGTACTTACATAAATTGCTCGAATTACATAACAAAGCTAGCTTTACAGTACGTTCCTATTGAGGATTTTCACCAATATTCCATCGACGAGTTCTTCATGGATATTACGGATAGTATTCATTTATTTGCTAACGATCCCTATGAATTCGCATTGAAATTTAAAAATGAAATATATGCGAAAACACGGATCGAATGCACAATAGGAATTGGCCCTAACCCTTTAATGAGCAAAGTAGCTTTAGATATTGAAGCAAAGAAGAATCAAAACGGCATCGCTTATTGGAAATATGAAGATGTCCCAACAAAATTATGGAGCATACGACCGCTCAATAAATTTTGGGGCATTTCGTACAAAACGGAAGAAAAGTTGAATCGAAAAGGAATACATTCTATAGGAGACTTAGCCAATTACCCTCTTAAATACTTAAAACAGAGCTTCGGTAAGATTGGAGAAGAATTACACTTACATAGCTACGGAATTGACTTTAGTCGCATTTCAGAAAAATATGTTCCTGCCACAACTTCTGTTGGGAAAAGCCAAATACTCATGCGCGATTACACAATAGGAGAATTTTCAATTGTTCTACTGGAACATATTGAAGAAGTTTGTTATCGGCTTAGAAGACAAAATAAACTTGCTCAAACCGTTCATTTTTCAGTCGGTTATAGCAAAAGTTATACAGGCGACATTAGAAAAACATATACTTTAGGCCGCCCAACAAATTTAACAATGGATATTTATCATATCTGTACATACTTTTTACATCAACAATATACAGGCGAACCCATTCGCAGCATAAACATCTCTCTAACGAACCTAATCCACGAAGGAGAGGAACAAATTTCTCTTTTTGATAACATAACGCAGCGAGAACAAGAAGTGAAGTTAACGAAAGTAATGGATGAAATACGCACTAAGTTTGGGAAAAACAGTATTTTACGTGGGATTTCCTACACGAATAGCGCTACAGCTAGATATAGAAACACTCTAATAGGAGGACATAAATCATGAATAACGCTAATATGCCAAAAGGAAGAGGAATGGTATTAACAATAGTATAATATATGAGTAGAGATAACGTATACAACGATAGGTAGTTCTCTTTTTTTGTCTCTTTGTAGAAGCTATAATAATAGTAAAAAAGAGATAGTATTTATAGTATAGATAGATTGAACAGTTGGAGGTGGAAAAATGTTTAAAGTACAAAGTATTATTACATCGTTTGGGGAAGAACGTTGGATGGTTTTACATAACAAGGGTGAACCAGTTATCCCAATCATGAAATTTATAAAACATAAGGATTCTTTAGGAAAAGCACCTAATACACTTAAAACATACTGTTATCATTTGAAAATATTCTGGTGTTTTCTAAACGAAAAGAATAAAGATTACAGAGAAGTGGATATAAGTTTATTAACAGAATTTATTCATTGGTTAAGAAAATCAACAGATGATATAAATACTATCTATTTAAATGACACAAAGAAGTTAGCGTACGCCAAAAGAACTGAATCTTCCGTTAACTTAATCGCTAATTGTGTTATTGAATTTTTGGACTACCAATGGCGTAGTGGTCAAATTTTATTTAATGTAAAATCCAAAGTTACAAAAGAAGTCCATAATACAAGGCGGAAGTATCGTAAATTTTTAGATCATATAACACATACCCCAACAACCAAAATTAATATCTTAAAACTTAAGGAACCTAAAAGAAAAATAAAAACCATTACTACTAAGCAGGCCGAATTAATTCATATAGCATGTAATAACATAAGAGATGAGTTAATAATTCGTATTTTATATGAAGGAGGATTAAGAGCCTCTGAGTTATTAAGTTTATGGATAGAGGACTTCAATATCAATGATGGTAGTATCACTGTTAGAGAATCTAAAACACAAGCTGGAGAAAAAAGAAAAGTATATGTATCAAATGAAACAATGAATTTATTCCAAGATTATATTATTGATTACCATACTAATGAGGTAGATTCTAACCATGTGTTTATTAATTTAAAAGGGAAAAATAAAGGGCAACCAATGCAATATTGGGCTTTGCAAGCTGTTATACGTATATTGTCTAAAAAAACGAAAATAAACTTTACCGCTCATACACTTAGACATACATGTGCAACACAACTTTATGATCTAGGCATGGACGCTGGTATCATTCAAAAATTATTAGGACATGCCCAGGTACAAACTACTTTAAATATGTATATTCATCCTTCAGAAGAAACTATAAGAAAGCACTGGGATGAAGCCCAGCAGCATAGGAGAATGAGAAAATGAATATCGTAGCTATTAATTCCAATAAAATACAACGTAAAGTTATGAACGACCTTAAAGGTTATTGGGCTTTAGATGAATGGAAAATCGAAGAGTTTCCCCTGCCAGATAGAAGAGGAAAAATTAAAGAAACAAAAAAAATTGTTGATTTCAATAAAATTAGTAATGAATATATTAAACTTGAGATAAAGTACTATTCTTTTTATTCTTTAACCAATGAAATTTGGCTTTTATCCAGCTTTATGGAGAAGCATTTTTATAAAATGTACTTTCTTTCAAAATTTTTAGTCGAAAAATTCCCTCAAGTCACATCGATAATTGATATTCCTTACACTACATTATTAGATGAATACAAATTATATCTAACTGAAAATAATAAACCGTTAAAATACCCCCATCATCGTGGAGGAGAATTTATTTCACCTTATCTTGGAGTATGTAAAAGTTTATATGATTTTTTCTCTAATTATTATGACGAACGACCTGAACATCAAAAAGATAAATGGAATATAAAAAGACTAGGGATTCCATATAATATGTCTCGAAGAGACAGATTTCTTAATTTCACCAGTATAAAATTTCCCTTCCGGGAATTAGTTAAAAAGTATGTAAATCAAACATTACTTATACACCAACAAATTACCTTTGCAACCGCCCAAAATATTTTAAAGAAAATGTATTTGTTTTTTGATTTCATTGTAGAAACGTATCCAAAGTGGATAGATTTACAGAATCTACAAAGACAGGACATTGAAGATTTTTTATTTTATGTTAGAAATCGTGAAATGGGAGGAAAGAGTTATACGAAAAATCGTGTTCCTAGTAATCGTCATGTAATAGAGTGCCTTTCAAATGTCAGAAGAATAATTGAATATATGCAAGGTTTTGAATGGAAAGAAGCACCTAAAACCCCTGTTAACAGATTAATATTTCCCGAAGACTTTCCTCGAAGAGAAAAGAAAAACTATCACGAACATGTTAAACATGTGCCAGATTTTATATGGGAGCAAGTGTTGGAAAATCTACATAATTTAGATTCGGAAATTGCACGATTAATAGTCATTATGGAAGCAACAGGATTTAGAGTCTCAGATGTATGTCAGCTACAATTAAATTGTCTAGCATATAAGCAAGATGGTTGGTGGTTGGTAGGAGATCAACGAAAAGTAAATGTAAAAGAACATATTGTTCCTATTTCAGAAGAAATTGTGGAAATCGTTAAAATACAACAAGAATATATTAACAATCATGAAAAGAAGCATAACAACTTAAATCAATTTTTGTTCCCTGTTCTTACTGGAAAAAATAGAGGGATGGCCTTTTCACAAAAATCGGTTACCTATGCATTAAATCAACTAGCCGAAAAATATAAAATCCTTGATAAAAATGGAGAAATATTTCCATTTAAGAACCATGCTTTTCGACATAGATATGGGGTCAATCTAATTAATAATGGTATGAATATTCTTCATGTACAAAAGTTAATGGCACATACTAGTCCTGAAATGACATTAACTTATGCAAAAATTTCAGATAACACTCTTCGTAGGGAATGGGAAAAAGTTCAAAACTCAGTGCGTATTGACACAACTGGAGAATTAATACAAGCCAGTCTCCCTGAGCAGGCAGAAGAAAACGGTTTGGAACTAGAATGGATTCGCCATAATATGGACTCTATTCGTTTGGATCATGGATTATGCATAAAGAGTCCTAAGGTTAGCTGTGAATTCTTAGATTATTCGTTAGAAACCCCTTGTATTAAAAATAATTGTAGGAGTTTTCATGTAGATACAACATTTTTAGATTACTATAATGCGCAGATATCAAAGATGGAAGAAGATATTATAAAGTATCAAACTAGCGGTCGTATTCGTTCTATTGAATTGATTCAACCAAAACTTAATAAGTATAAGGAAATTAGAGATTCATTGAAAAATGAAATTGGAATTTTCGGTATGCCGAAACATAAACGAGAATATATAGGAGAGGAAAGAAAAATTGATGGTTAACAAACATCCGAATACAACGGGGCTATTGAATCATGCCTCTAAAAAAAAGAGGGAAACACAATATAGAGTGAATGAAGTAATACAGTTAATGGTTAAAGAAGGACAAAAAATTAATTTTAATTCAGTTTCAGAAAAAGCACAGGTTTCAAAAGCATATTTATATAGAGAACCCTTAGTCAGAAAAACGATTGAAGACTTACGTCAACAGCAAGAAGGCATACATGATTTTAAGAATGTAAAAAGAAGGACATCGGATGCCTCTAAGGATGTAATCATAGAAACTTTAAAGAAGAAGCTCAATCTTTTAAAACATAAGAACAAGCTATTAGAAAGTGAAAATGAGCACTTAAAAACACAACTGAAAAAAGATTTAGGAAAGGTTTATGAAAATTTATAAATATGTGATATCGTCCTATCAGTTTTAAAATAACACCCTTAATAAAGCAGACTTTGAACATTTTTATTTTAAGAAATAGAATTTAAATCATAATGATACATATTAAAATCTTTTGCAAATACCTCTTGAACCAACTGAATTGTTTCTGCGTCATAAAAACTATCATAAGTAGGTAATCGTGGAAAAACAGGGGTTGTAATATCAGCGTCTGCATAAACTCCTTTGTAAATCATCTTACTCCCTTGATAATGCCAAGATTTTGATAATAGATCTAATGGTGATTTTTTTAATTTATATACCTCTTCTAGCTTCGAAATACCTGTGTTAAAATTTTCTAGATGGATATAGTTTGTAACAAATTCTTCTTCTCCTTGTATATATTGTTGTGTAAAGTGAGGATCTACTTGATCTAATTTTGTCATGTGTGCTTTTAAGTAATACAAAAATAGTTTAAAGGAAATGGGTTTATTGCAAGTTTCATCACCATACAGAAATTGCCGAATGGGTTTCCATACGGGATTCTCAATATTTGGTGGTGGGACCAGAGCAACAAAAGAACTTACTGCCCTTCTATAAGGATTTCTTACTAGTTTGTACGTCTTCTTCTCTTTAGTTTGTAATCCATTAGCTAATTGTGCTAAATAATGTGTAGAGTTCTTATATACTTCATACTCATAGTTGTGAATGAACGGGTTGTACTTTATGGCTTCTTTAAATAAATTAATTTGATAAAAAAACCAGTGAGCTAGCGAAGTACATCCGCTTTTTTGGCTCCAAAACAAGATGAGGGGAAAATCTTTATGAAAATGAGGGACACGCCCTTGCTTGTATATAAAATTATATAGTTCTATATGATCCATTTTGAACCTCCATTCTTATATAGCAAAACATGAAATATTTTTAATAAGCGATAACTAACTTTAGTCCACTAACACCAATAATGATAGCTAAAAATATTTGAAGAGGTTTAACAGGAATCTTAGTGGAGAATTTACTACCAAGTATGACACCTGGGATAGAACCAATGAGTAAGTGAATTAATAAAAGATAATCTACGTTTCCTAAATTCATATTTAGTATGCTTGCAACCGTCACTAATAAAAAAGCATGTGTAATATCTGTGCCTACTAATTCGGATGGTTTCAGTTGATATAAATATATCATTGCAATAGCAAATAAAGAGCCTGATCCAACGGAAGTAAGTCCCACGATAAAACCGAGTATTGCACCGATAAGAATTGTTAGATTCTTTTTTTGGACCATAGTCTGTTTTTGAAAAAAACTTTGTGTAGATTCATTATAGAAAAATGTTTTTATAAAAATAGAAATTGCCGCAAGGATTAAAACATATCCTAATATATATTTTATAATTCCCTCTCGATTATCATGAAAAATTGGCAAGAAATGAATTATTATTACTGCGATAATTGCACTAGGCAAACTCCCAATAGCTAGATATTTTACTAGTTTAAAATTGATGGTTTTCTGTTTCCAGTGTTGGGATATTCCAAACATTTTAGTGATAGAATTATATACTAGATCCGTTCCAACAGCTACAGAAGGACTTATGCCTAATGTTAGAAGAAATGGAGTCAGTAATGCGGCCCCGCCTATCCCTGTTACTCCAACCAATCCCCCTATGATGAAACCCATCATTATAATAGAAATGCTCATTATAATTCCCCTTCCATACCGCTGGCTTTTCATAGTGGTTATAGTTTTTAAAGAGACCCTATACATAGTGGGGTGATAGGTATATTAGTTAAAAATTAATTTCATTCTTCTTATATCCATATGCTTCAAAATCGTCAGTAAATATTTCTGAAACAAGGTTTAGAGCTTCTTCATCATAAAAACTTCGATAGGTTGGTAATGAAGGGAAGTGTGGGTTTGTAATATCATCATCTGCATAGTTTCCTTTATGAATCATTTGATGTGCCCTATGGTGATTGGAGTTTGTAAGGAGTGATATATCAGAAGAAAGTAATCCATAGTCTTTCTCCAGCTGCGGAATTATTGTATTAAAATTCTCTAGTTTTATATTTTTTTTGATGACCTTTTCTTCTCCCTCAATATATTGTTGTGAAAAATGTTGATCTAACTGAATGGATTTAGCCCCTATTTCTTTTACATAATATAAAAATTGTTTAAATGAAATTCCTTTCGATTCATTTTTATCATTATAAAAATATTCTCTAATTTGTTCCCATTGTTTCGAGGCGTAAGGGTTGTCATAAAGTATTAAAAATGAGCTTACAGCTCTTTTATAAGGGTTGCGCACAAGTTTTATGGTATCCTTACTTAGTTCCAAGAGTTGCATTTCTAAATTTGTGTAGTAATCAACTTTATTTTTGTATATTTCAGATTCATAGTAATGAATGAACGGTGCATATTTCATTGCTTCCTCATATAACCCAATTTGGAAGAAAAACCAATTCGCCAAAGAAGTGCAACCACTTCTGTGACTCCAAAATAAAATTATGGGGAAATCTTTATGAAAATGTGGAATACGTTCGCCATATTCAATTAATCCTTTAATATTGTCCTTCATCAGCCAAACCCCTTCGTTATTCTGATATTTATTGAACACTTAAATACAACGGTAACTACTCATACCATTGTATTTAAAAACCACTGTAAAGGTACTTAAGTTGGCATATAAAATCCCAGTGTATTAAAAATGCTTACATATGTATCTTAATTTTCCAGGTGTATCAAAATGTAATAATTGCTTAACAAACTTTAAAATATAGAAATCTATTATAAAGAGAATTATGTATGAAGATATGTGTACAACGATAGAGGCATTAATATCGTTACAATAATCGAAAAAAAGTCTTGATAAAATGATAAAATGGCAACGAAAGGTTATCAAGACCTAATTTGTTAAAAGTCACGAAAATTAAAAGATGATACATGTTAGTCATGACTAACATGTATCATCTTTTATCTCTCATTATATTAGAATTTATAATTTATCGAGAAAGAAATTTTAACACTAGATGTACCTGTTCCGGCTCCCACAATTGCAATGGAATTTATATCATTCATCGTAATGGATCTACATTCACCTGGTGCAACTACAAATCCTCCAACAGCTGTTCCGTTTACAGTGAGAGCAGCTGTTGGTCCAACTCCAACTGTTCCGTTATTTTCCACCATAATTGTCCCATTTATTACAAAAGTAGTAGCATCATCCCAAATAGGTAAAGCGGTACCGCCGGTATCATCTAAAATAATAGTGCAACATACAGCATCATTTACACAGCATAATTGTTCAGTGCAGCAATTTCCTATTTGCGCCAACATGAACCCCTCCTAAATTTATGAACAAGATACACTATTATATGTTTGATTTTTCTATTTTGTTTGGACAATTAAATTTACGGTTTAAAAGAAGTTTTGTTAGAGATACATATTACGAAACCCTAATGATTGTTAAGGCAGCTCCAACCGATCCTCCAATCGACAGAAGTGTAGCAACTAAAAGAATACTACTAAATAATTGTAATTGGATTGTATCTCCAGCATTTAAATTAACTATAACATCATTGTTAAAAGCGGATACACTTAGAGCTGGTCTTAATATAGAAGCAGGAATAGGAGTAGTATTGTTTAATAAAATTCTTGAACCAGCACCAATACCTACTGCAGCTGTAGTATTAATTTGATAAGTAATATAATATCTCCCTGATTGAGGCACTGTAAAAGTGGTATTTGTACCATTGACTGTAAAACCATCTAAGTTTTGATTATTAGGAAGAGGAATACTCGTAGCGCTACCTAAAGCGACATTAATAACGCTACCAATTGTATTAGAGGCAAACATGGAGTTAGTGGTTACTGTTGGTCCAGTGGAACCTGTTGCTCCAGTAGGACCTGTTGCTCCGGTAGGACCTGTTGCTCCAGTAGGGCCTGTTGCTCCAGTAGGGCCTGTTGCTCCGGTAGGACCTGTCGCTCCGGTAGGACCTGTTGCTCCGGTAGGACCTGTTGCTCCAGTAGGGCCTGTTGCTCCGGTAGGACCTGTTGCTCCAGTAGGGCCTGTTGCTCCGGTAGGACCTGTTGCTCCAGTAGGACCTGTTGCTCCGGTAGGACCTGTTGCTCCAGTAGGACCTGTTGGTCCAGTGAAACCTGTTGCTCCAGTAGGACCTGTTGGTCCAGTGGAACCCGTTACTCCAGTAGGACCTGTTGGTCCAGTGGGGCCTGTTTTCCCACTAATACCACAACATCCAAGTGGTCCAGTGAAATTTAGTCTATTTGCCAATTTATAAACGCTCCTTTTTAATGAATAGTCCAATTAATTTATTAATAGTGTATGTCCTTTTTTAGATTGTGGACATGGATAAAATAAAAAACATAACAATTACAATAATTTGTAATTGTTATGTTTTTAGAAATAGTATTTTTCCTTATAACAATAATTAAGTTGTATTTGTATAGTACCCGCGACAAATTTTTGTGGAGTGAGAATTTCAATATATTTCAAATCTGATATAGTAAGAGATTGACAATGTCCTTTCGGGATAAACATTTTATAAGTTTTGGTTTTAGTATATAAAAACATTTGTAATTCTGAATCTGTTCCATAGTTATAAGAACTTGTTATAGTGGTAATATTATTTAGATGTTTTTTGCTTGTTTCCCATATGTTTTGAGGTGGACAATTTTGTGATAAACAAAAAGCTAAACAAAAGCTATCTTTTATCACTCTTGATTTTGTCAAATAATCGAAAACTGGAATTTCTACAAAAGTCAAACCACAAAAGTCAGCAAGATTTACAAATAATTTACTTTTTGTATGGAATAATTTTTTCACACAGCAAAATTTATTTAGCGGAAATTTTTGGTTGTGTTTATTTTCTATAATCGGAAATGGAAATAATAATTCCAGCAAGGCACAATTTTTTTTAGTATCTACTGCTTTGACTATAAAAAAAGGAGTAGTAAATTGGCCTTTCTTAGTGTTACCTGCTAAGGTTAATAATTTTCCATCATAATTAAATAAACAAAAAGGTGGCGTAGTTTGCCATTTTGCAGAATGAGGAGTTTTGTTAATTTCTACAAGTTTTTCTAATTCTAAAGCAAGCCATCTATTCATTTTTAAATCATCCCTTAAAATTTCAACTGTCTTTTGACGAAAACTAAATTTCATCAAAAGACAATGATAGGTACAAAACATTGTAAAAAATATAATATTTTCGTTACAGTATATGTTATTCAAGAAATTTAAACACAAATAAAATTAGGGCTAATATTAATAAAGGTATTCGAATTATGAAATAAAATAATATGACCCTATAAAGATTTAACTAATAGTAGAATTTCTAGTATGAAATAAGTATTATAATTAAATCTGAGTTTCGTAAATGTGCTTTAAAAATAAAATCTCTTTATCTTTTTATATCTGTTTATATATATCTCCGTATGCCACCTTTAGTTGATTTCTCAGTTGTTTATTTTCTTCTTCCATTTTTTTCAGTCTTCGCTTCAACGATTCAATAATTACATCTCTATTGCTATCACTTATCTCACGTTTTATTTGTTTCGATGTAAGGATTTTCGCTTGTTGTTGGCGTAGGATTTCAATTCGTTTACGAAATTTCTGATTATTATACAGGGTTGCTTTAGCGATACCTGCCTCATTTGCTACGCTATTAAAATTAATATTCTGATTGGCTCGTAAGAGCCTTTGAATCGCTTCATCAACCTTTTGAGAAGTAATTGCCTTTCTGGATGCATGAATTGCTTTTAACTGCTCTGTACGATCATAACTAGTCATGTTTCACACCATACTTTCGTTTTATGCGATTTTGTCGACCAAATATAATATTCCCTTCTCGAATATTGTTTAAAATCCTTTGATATCGGTGTAAATTTCGTTCATGCTTTTCAATCATATCTTCACGATTATGCTGTTTAGCTACTTCTACAGCTCTTGCTGTTGTTTTTATGTGTAACTCATATTTTTCAATATCCAGTTCTGAAAATCCAATAGCCAAGTCTTTGCAAGGGCTACCACTATTGCATGTCAAACAAGGTGGAGCTTCCATATGTGGACAATCTCCTTTTAATCGTGCATGACACGTTCCATAAGGATTATCCATTGCATTTAGTTTATGCTCTTGCCAGAGTGCTTGTAATATATCCTTAGGAATATCTTCACCAGCATTAATTTTTTGTACCTCACCGTTCAAGTCAAAGCTGAAGACTCCTTGATTTATAACAGATTCGAATGCTTTTCGTTTAGTTTCATCTAATAGCTTAGCATATCGTAAAGTCATTTCGGGGGAAGCATGAGCAAGTAATTCCTGTACCGTTAAAATATCTGCACCTCCATTCAATAACTTTACAGCATACGTATGACGAAATTGGTGGGTCTTAAAACGAAAGATATCACCATTTTCATCTACAATATTTTTCTTTTTTGCTAATTCATTCAAATGTTTTCGAATCCATGCTTGTGTATAGGGCTTACCTTTTCGTATCCCTTGATATCGTACAAAAATGTATTTTTCTGGATTATTATCTTGTGTGCTATTTTCTTTGGAATTTGAAATTAAAACCGAAAGAATTTTTGCGAGCTCCTCATCAATTGGGATTCGATGACCTTGTACAAACGTTTTTTCAATATCAGTTACAATAGAATATTTACCATTCAATTGTACAAGGCAATCTGTTGTAAGTTCTAATACATCTG
Organism: Bacillus sp. FSL K6-0073; assembly: GCF_038006085.1. NCBI lineage: Bacteria > Bacillati > Bacillota > Bacilli > Caryophanales > Bacillaceae > Bacillus > Bacillus sp. FSL K6-0073. The sequence continues at coordinate 122,898 of NZ_JBBOUN010000002.1, forward strand.
AAATGCGAAGGCCTGTTTTAAACGCTACCCATACCACCGGTATGATGTCTTTATGTAGTTCGTTAAGATGAGCGAATAATTGTTCCAGTACAAAGTCAGGAATATAATCAATTTGCCCATAGGGCTTTTTTTTCACTTTTGGTTTATCTCCTGGGAAAATTAATAATCTTACATTTGTAGTTGGGGCAATGTCGTATTCGTATTTTTGAATATCTCCTAAAAACTTACTGATAATCTTTAAACCTTCTGATATATATCTTTCTGGATTTTCAATTTTTTTATTTTTGGTATCTTCATGAAACCATTGAATATATAGCTCCATGTGAGATCGTTTGAGACCTTTCAAATCATTCCATGTTGGTTCTAATGAAAATATGAAAGAAAAAAATTTAGTTAAAGTTCTTGAATAAACTCTTGCTGTAGCGAATGAAAGATCTTGTCGTCCCATTAAACGTTGCTTAATATACTTTTTGGTACTATGTCTTATTTTCATTGGTTCTATTCCAGTAAAATCAAGAAAATGTGCGGTTAAACTTTTGCTGTAGTATATCCCATATTGGCTATGTAATATCCGTACATCCCAACGATCTTTTTCCCATTCATTACGCGAATCTGCTAACACCAAGAAGTTGGAATGAATGATACGAAAATAGGTTGCTGCGGGGGATTTATGTGTATATTCGTCGAACATTGTGGTCTTTGATGTCTTTGTTGTGGGAATTCCATGTTGTTCTAACCAAAACAACCATTCCCGTTCAGCCCTCTCCATATCCAAATCAAATAAAGAGGGAAGGTAAGGGTACTTTTCGTTAAGAAAAATGGATAATTTCGTTAAAAGTGCGGCTTTTTGATTAAAACCGCTACTTAGTGCCCACTGTTCTTTGAATAATTTTTGATACCATACATATTTTATTTCAAGATTAACAGTTGGACTATTTATTCGAAAATGTACATTTCGACGTTTCCCCTTGTAATTATCCGCCATTTTCCGAAATTGAGGGATACTTTTTAAAAATTTGATATTCCAATTGTTATTCATTAAAAAATAGGGATTGTCCACACGGTTAGTGGTAACAGATCCATCAGATTGGATTGTTTTTTCTATATAACTAGAAAGCTCATACTTCAATCGTTCATGAAAATTTACTTCTCCTATATTTATTTGTCGTTTTCGCTTCATATTTACCACCTTCAGCTTTTTTCATCGATTTTAAATGCATATTGTGCTTTTTCCCAATCCTTACGGATATCTTCGTCCGAAGGATGGAGATACAAATTCATTGTTGTTTGAATTTGAGCATGTCCTAGTCTCTCTTGTACTTGTTTGATGTCCTTTGTCTCTTGGTAGTATATGGTGGCATGTGTATGTCGTAACAAGTGAGGATGAATATCAATTTTTGTTTTCTTTCGCAATCGTTTAAAGAGGGATTCTACATCGCTATAATTCATAGGTCTACCCATATTTCTTCCACGTAGCTTAATAAAGACAAAGTTTGTTTCAATATCCAGTTCATCAATAATTTCATATAGATAATCATCATACAAATCCATAAGGTGTTGTGATACAAATATCTCTCGTTCTCCTGTTTTGAGCTTTGCACCATTCTCTAATTCTCCTCGATCCCTCAAGCGAATCCGATGTCCTTTTTTGTAGTCAAATATAAAGTCTTCCAAATATAGAGAAAGAGCCTCTCCAATACGTAATCCCGTTTCAAACAAAAGTTGAATAAGAAAAGCATCTCGTATATTTGTAGTAGCTGTGAAAGTTTGTCGCACTTGCTCTTTTGTTAGTATTTGAATTCTTTTACGAGGCTCTTTTACTTTTAATACATTCCGAATAGAGGGCTTATTCTTATTAATATGATGTAGAAAACTCTTATATCGTGTTCTTCCTCCTGCATAAATCTGACGCATTAGTTTTTCATTCATGTCTTTTGATATTTCTTCGTTACGGTATAAATAATCATAGAAATTTGTAACAGCAGTAACGGTTAAGTTTACTGTTTTTTCAGTCTTTTTTGATTTCACAGGAGTAATAGATGCTACATTTAAACTAGTATACGGATGACGTAACCAACCAACAAAATCTGCTAAGTCTTCTAGTTTTATTTCTTTGTAATTTTTCTCGGTTTCTCTTAAATATAAAAAATATTGTTTTAAGGCATAACAGTATGTCTTTTGAGTATTCCTACTTTTACCTGTACTGTCCAAATATTTGAGATACTTTACTACTGGAACAATCGGAATCCCTTTTTCATCAATTAGCATATATTTCTTACTGTTCTCAAGCAAAATCTCTTGTACACGCATAGAATTCCTCCTCTAGATTTCATACTGAATCTTACAATTATTTTTACACCTACCTTATAGAAGTTATCCTCCGGTTACAAAACCCACCTTACATTTTAAACATAACATACTAAATTACTAACATATAGTTAATCATTATATAATGTGATAAAAAAGAATAATAGGCTCGTATATTAAACATACTATTCGCTTTTTATTATAGTAGAGTTAACCGTTCGCCAGTATGCCAGAGCAGTTTGTTGGTATTCGTGAAATCATCAAGGAGAAAAGCAAAGTAACTCGGCCGATCTTAACAGATGAAGAAAAAGAACTAATTGAGAACATGTTATTATGTTCCTTATTATCTGAAGAAGAAATACTAATTACATATTATGAAGATGGTTATGTGCTCTCTAGCTATATGACTGTTGTTGATATTGATCCACCAAATAGCGCTGTTATATGTACGGATGCTTTTGATAACAAGATGAAACTACAATTTTCTAATATAATAGATGTAAAATAGAAAGCATGTAAGCGAACATGTTAGATTCTTATAAAGGGGGTTATAAAATGCAAGGGAATCAGATAAGAAAGAATACAGCAGGAGTAGTTATTCATAATGATATTAATAGCTATCCCTTTCTAAATATACCTATGATTATTAATGAGAAAGACGGAGTGATTTACGAGGTGTTAAGCGCTGGTTTTCAAGCGAATGATGCAGTAGCAATGATAACTACGGATGGTTTTGCTACAACTAGAGTAAACTCACCGATCGTAACAGTAAAAAACAATGATGGTAGTCTTCAAATATACCGCTTACCGTTAGAATTGGAATATTGGGTGATTTCTTGTATGCATGCTGCTTCAGAAGGTAAAAACCCATTTCCCTGTAAAGTCGCTTTTGGAATTATAGACACGAAATTTTTTGCGGAATTCAACTGAAAAGGTCTGCTTATTCAGCAGACCTCCCATTTATCGTTTTGGGGCAACCCCTGATCTGTTAGGTTGATGGACATGCGGCTGTACCCTCGCAGTTGACTACATTCCCTCTTACATAAGTATTCCTGTTTCTTTTGCCTTTTGCACGGCTTCTTCTCGATTTTTGACTCCTAGCTTCTCATAAAGATTCGAAGCGTAATTTCTTACTGTTCCGTTTGACAAGTAAAGTGTCGAAGCTATTGTTTTATAACGGCTGCCTTTTGATAATAGTTTCAAAATCTCTAGTTCGCGTTTCGTTAAGCCATACTCTTCTCCAATTGATTTCGATCCAAAAGGTTCTGTTTCTTTATTTTCTTCCCACATTCTATGGAACAAATCATGATTGATCAGTGTACCTCCCCGATAGATCAGACGAATTGATTCGGCTAGTTCACGCGAATCAATGGATTTCAACAAATATCCATCCGCACCATTTCTTATGATTTCTTTTACCTTTTCTGTATCCTGAAACGTTGACAGAATGAGTACACGAATGTCCGGCCATTTTTCCTTAATCATTTTTGTCGCATTAATTCCATTCAGATTGGGCATCTCTAAATCCATTAATACTACATCTGGTTTCAACTTTTCACACAATTCCACAGCCCGATCTCCATCTTCGGCCATTCCCACTACTTGTAAATCCTCCTGTCCATCCAAAATTGTATGCAGACTTTCTCGAATAAAAGAATGATCATCGACAATACACAAACGGATTTGTTCATTAGACAGTTGTACTTGTTTCGGTAATATACATGAAATTAACGTCCCTTCCCCTTTTTTGGAATAAACAATGACTCTTCCTTGCACCTGACTCACACGCTCTTTCATTGCAGTTAATCCAAAACCATCCTTCCACTCTTCCGCCCCACATCCATTATCCTGTACATCCAATCTTATCTGTTGTGGTTCAAAGTGAAGTGACACAGTGATTTCTGTGGAATGCCCATGGCGAACGGCATTTGTTAGTGATTCCTGCAAGCTTCGATATAGTGTCATTTTTGATTGTTTGGAGACCATATACTCTTCCCCTATTATTCGAGTACGTACATTGACCTTTGCATGTTTCTTAAATTCCTCTGTCAATTGTTGTAATGTGATAGGTAAGGGAAGCGACTCTTTTGATAAATCCATTTGATGCAAATACAGTCTTACTTCTTCCATACTGTTACGGGCCAATTGTAATAATGAATCGAGCTGTTGCTCTCCTTCTTTAGTCTTTAATTCCGTACGTAATGTTTCCATACCCATAATAATTGAAGTATAGGAATGTCCCATTGTATCGTGTAAGTCTTTTGAGAGCCTATCACGTTCCTCCAGTAATGTAATCCGCTCAACTTGGGATACGTATTGTTCTAATACACGTTTTTGGTTCCGAATGGTTTCGCTTTGACGGTAATTAATAGCCAGTAAACGAAAGAAAGAACCCATTGCAAATGCTAAGCTGAGTTGTAGGATGATTACCCATAACTCTGTTACTTCGGAAAATATCGTTATAAGCGACGGGAACAAAATAATTGTGAAAGGGCCTGACCAGCGGTAAGATTTTTGCGCGCTATTTACCGCAATCATAAAAGTTGGCATTAAAAAAGCAAGATACGCTGACGGAAATAATAAAGTTAAATAGAAACACACTCCGCCAAATAATAATATTTCAGTAAACAAATAATAGCGATAACTAAACATTAAACAAATCCAAGGTACTGAAAATGAAACGACTTCCCAAACAATTATGATCCAAAGTGGTACTGTCAAATGATCTTGTTGTTGGATAGTCGTAAATATCAATGATAGCCAAACGATAAAACGTATACAAAGTAAGGCCCAATCATACCAAAACCATAGTTTCAAAGTCTTAAACAAATTATCACTCCTTTATAGCTTTAAACATGGAACGCGTGTACATTCCAATCATTCGAACTAAGCAGTTTCCAATAAGGTTATGTATCCAGATGAGAATGAAACCAGCAATCATGACAAAAATTGCTGTCTCCCATGAATTCACAGCAATGCCCAATAAGTATATATTAAAATATCGAAAAAGTAAGGGGGTAACGATACATACTAGTGGCATTACATACAGTAAAACAGCACACATAAGACTCATTATTCCGACAAAAAATTTCTGCATGAGCCAAAAAATAGCCCTCCAGTTGCTATTATTAAGGATTGTATCTCTCGCTTTAATCCATTTATCTCCCTCTTCTATTTTTCTTGTTTCGAATAATTCTATCGATATATCTGTATAAATCTTCGTCTGAATACGCTCATACTGAACAAACGTGTGAGTTGTTTGTAGCACCCAAACCAACAAGGGTATACCCAAAAAGATAATTGTCATTACTAATGCAAATGTAATACTGACCAGATAGAAAAAAAAGTAAAAAAATCCGGATACAAAGGTAAATAACAAGAAATAGAAATCTTGCAAAGTTTTTTGAGCTGATGCTTTCGTCATCAAAATCTTTCCTCCTCGTACATTGCTAATGCGTTAAAAGTCACTTTTTAATTCTAAGTATTTTTCTGTCACATGCGTTAGTGTCAAAATGTCATGGTTTGTATGACATAACTATCAATACATCCTTATCCACTCAATTTTTATTATTATTTATAAATATGACAGAAGTTCACTATCGACTATGACTCGCCTTTTGTTACACTCTGTCTATACGCTAACAAACCGCTAACTCGTTGTGTTAAAGATTAGATTGTGTTCCCGATCTTATCTTTTTCTTTGCAGATTTTTTGATACAAAGAAGGAATCCTTAAAATAAGGATTCCTGAAAGAAACAAAGTATCATAATCAATTCCTTGATTTCGGGCATCGTACTTATAAATTCCTTACCCCTTCATTTTATCTACTAAATAATACGTAGTATTAGATTTTAAGAGATTCAATTTTTTTGTATTTCCAAATAAACCTTTCCCTACCCTTGTTGTTCCAGTAACATTTCTTAGAACGGTTACTACATGTAAAAATATTATGCTCTAGGAGTTCTCCTCCCTAGTTCGATAAAATAATCATGGTTACCTAGTTGTGGGGATAAAAATGCTTGATTAACTTCTTGTTTCTTTATATTGGATGATTCTTGAACATTTTTTGTACTTAGTTTATAAGTGTCCTTATTTTCATCATCATATCGAAATACTACATTTTCATTTTTCGTTGAAAATGTAGTATTCAGCTGTCCAGAAATAAACTCTGAAAAATGGATGGTTTCATTATTTTTCTCTGTAGACAACAGTATAGTATTTGATGTATCTGCATAGCTAGATATCGGTAAACTAATTGATGTAGCAATCACACCAACTGACAATAAAACTGCTAAATTTTGTTTCTTTTTTTTCATGTTTTTTCTCCTTTTTTGTTACATTCTTCATTAGACATAGTGTTTATATTTTGAGAAAAGGGGTACCGCCACATCGCTATCAAGCTAATAAAAAGAAATGCCCCCTAAAATGAAAAAATACGCTATTCTTTCTGTAGAATCATAGGAAAGGATGGCGTTTTTTATGTCTGTTTCTGTGTCTAACGAATTACAACTATTTGCTCAAGAGATTCAAAGTGCCCTATCTCCAAATGCCTTACGAGATATTGCTAGAGATGTTGGCTTTGTACAACGAACCAGTAAGTACCAAGCAAAAGATTTAGTAGCTTTATGTGTATGGGTGAGCCAAAATGTAGCTATGACTTCTTTAACTCAGTTATCTAGCTGTTTAGAAGCATCAACAGAAGTACTCATCAGTCCTGAGGGACTGAATCAACGGTTTAATAAGGCGGCCGTCCAACTTTTACAACACCTACTAGCCGAACTACTAAGCAAAAAATTGGCCGCATCTATGCCGATTTCTTCTCCATACACTTCTGTTTTCAAGCGTATTCGTATTTTAGATTCAACTGCATTTCAACTCCCGGATATATTTTCATCGGTTTATCCTGGTGCGGGAGGATGCAGCCATACAGCGGGAGTAAAGATACAGCTTGAGTATGATTTATTAAGTGGACAATTCCTTCATATTCATACAGGTCCAGGTAAACAACATGATCGAACCTACGGTTCCCTGTGTGCCCCAACTGTAACAGCGAATGATTTATGTATCCGAGATTTAGGTTATTTTCATTTGAAAGATCTTCAACATATACAAGATAAAAAGGCCTATTATATCTCACGTATTAAATCGAATACACGTATTTATCAAAAAAATCCAAACCCTGATTATTTTCAAGATGGCAGAATTAAGAAGGGTACAGAGTATATCCAAATAGATATGGAGGTTTTAATGAACTCTCTTCAGCCAGGACAAACATATGAAATATCCAACGCTTATGTAGGAATGACTGATAAAGTACCAACTCGTGTGATTGTTCATCGACTAACAAAAGAACAACAACAAAAACGATTACACGATCAAACGGTAAGAGAAAAAAAGAAAGGAATGAAGTATTCTGCTCGTAGTAAACGACTTAGCGGTATCAATGTATATATGACAAATACCCCTATAGATATTGTCCCAATGGGACAAGTACATGATTGGTATTCTTTACGTTGGCAAATCGAGATTTTATTTAAAACATGGAAATCATTCTTTCATATTCATCATTGTAAAAAGATAAAACGAGAACGATTGGAATGCCATTTGTATGGGCAACTGATTGCCATTCTACTTTGTTCTTCTACCATGTTTCAAATGCGGCAATTACTTCTTATGAAAAAGAAACGAGAACTGAGTGAATATAAGGCCATATATATGATTAAAGACTATTTCCTTCTTCTATTCCAAACTATACAAAAAAACACCCAAGAGCTATCAAAGGTATTACTTCGCCTGTTCAATCTCCTACAGCAAAACGGGCGAAAATTCCATAGGTATGAGAAGAAAACAGTTTTTGATATATTAGGTGTCGTTTATAATTGTACTATGTCGGACAATCAAGCCGCTTAATTCAAAAAAGTGAAACCCGTTAGGGTTTATTTCGTATGCAAATCTTTCAATCACCTACACTTGCCCTTTAGAAAAAGGAACAATCTCGCCTAAAATTGACTTTGTATAAGCTTAGCTTGATAGCGATGGGGTACCGCCACAAGTCCATCAAATTAAGAGCTTATTTTACCCCCAAGTTTTTTTATAGTAAGTTGTTTTTTTGGACCAGAAAGGTATATTTCTAACTATAAAAACCATGACAAGATTTATCCATTTTCCCGTTTTCCCTACTTGCTAAATTCAGCAAGTAAAATATTTTTAAAAGGATCAGAATTACTATAACTAGTTTTATGGCCATTCAAATTGATGGCTAATATATGCTTACCTCCAAGTGTACCTCCAGCAAAAGTAGAAAATCCTGGAACACCGCCTGCGTGTCCCCATATCGAGACACCGTTTTGAAGTTTAGTTTCATAGATTCCAAGACCATATCCATCGATTCCTTCTATTCCTGTAGGAACTGTAGTAAGCATTTGTTTTAGTTGCTGTTCCTTCAGTAATTTGCAACTAAGCAAGTAAGAGAAAAATTTATTTAAATCTTCGGCAGTAGAAATCATATCTCCATCCGAGCTACCTGGGTTAGAATAAGTAACGTCTTTTAGCTCACTTTCTCCGTCATATCTTTCATATCCACGGGCATGCTTGGTGCCTGGAATAACCGTTGAATTACCTGGTAGAAATGTATTCGACAATTCAAGTGGTTCAATAATTCGATTTTCAACTTCTTCCGCATAACTGTTTCCAGTTACTTTTTCAATAAGGATCCCCAGTACTACGTATCCCGTATTTGAATAAGACCAGCCCTTTCCTGGAGCAAATTCTGGGGGAAGAGAAATCCCCATCTTTACGAATTCTTCAGCTGTATACGCTTTTTTTGTATCTTTCATATCAAAGTCTTTTGACTTTGTGTAGTCAGTGATACCACTTGTATGATTCAATATCTGCCGGATAGTAATCTGGTTACTATCATATCCGTTTCCTTGAATAACACCAGGCAACCATTTTTCAATGGATTCGTCTAAATTCAAGCGGTTTTCTCCAGCTAATTGAAGTAGAACTGTTGCAATGAACGTTTTCGTCACACTACCAATGCGAAAGCGAAAATCTGCTTTCATTGGTTTCTTGGTTCTCAGATCCGCTATCCCGGCCGCATAACTCCAAGTTTTACCACTCTTAGAAATTTGAGCGAGTATTCCAGGATATCCAAGTTGCAGTGCATCCCGCATTGCTTTCTTAACGGGAGTACGATCGCTTTGGGTACTTGTTTGTGACGAACTAGATACATTTTGCTTGGGTTCTGCTTCTACAATTGAGGCTGGTGTTATGTATATTCCAGCTATTAAAAGTGATAGACTTGCACATGTAATTTTACTGCGTGTTTTCATAAAGCATCCCTCTCCTCTATTTAAATTGTATAGTTAGTTGCTTGCTGTTTTACATTAACCACACAGCTATTATCTCCACCAATGACAAAAAGTCATAATTGAATTCGTAATCATATTCATACTTTTTTTACAAACTCCATTCTGCCCTAAGTAAGTCCCTCTTTTTCCACATGTATGTTAACCGTTAACCTTAGAAATTACTTTTAGTCTTGAAACACTCTTGTTACTAATTAATTTTTCATAAATAGGTCATACCTGTTTCCTCTTTTATGCCTCTTTATATTTTTAACATACACAATGAAGCCCTTGCCTCCTTATTTATTATTTGTGGGTAATAAACTGCTCCTTGATTCTAAGAGTTTTTCTGTCACATACGTTAGTGTCAAAATGTCATAACTTTTATGACATAACTATCAATACAACCCCATCCACTCAAATTTTTTTTCTTTATAAATATGACAGAAGTTCACTATCTACTATGACTCGCCGCCTGCTACACTCTATTCATAAGCTAGCGAGTCACTAACTCGTTGAGCTAATAAAAAATCCTAACTAAATAAAGGAGCGTTCAAAAATGAAACAAGCAATTAACAAACTGGGGATCGTGGCAATTCTTCTTTCTTCTTCAACCATGATTTCTGCATGTTCCCAACAATCATTAGAAGGAGAAACATCAAAACCATCGGCATCCACAACTAATATTGAAATGATGAAAGGACCCAATAATAAAAAAGAAATAGAATCTTTTGCTGATTCATTATTTGAGGAAAAAATGAAAAAGTATAATGTGAATGGTTCTAGTTTTGTCGTCGTTCATGATGGGAAGGTTGTTGTTAATAAAGGGTATGGATATGCTGATAAAGAAAAGAAAATTCCCGTTACTAAGGACACGGTCTTTCAAATTGCTTCAGTCTCAAAAACTTTTACTGCCTTGGCTGTGATGCAACAAGTCGATAAAGGAAATATTAAACTAGATCAAGACGTACAAAAATATCTTGGTGGATTACAAATACCTAATCAAACAGGAAAACCTCTAACACTGTTTGATATGCTCACTTATACCAGCGGATTTGATTTTCCCGACCTTACAAATATAACCGGACCTGAATATATCGATAATGAAAAAAGCATACCAATGAAGGAATTTTTCTCTAAACATATGCCAACGGTGGTACGGCCACCAGGTGAAGTTTATACGTATGATAACGTCTCATTTGCGCTCGCAGGGTTGGCATTAGAGAATGTTACTAACAGCCCTTTTTCTAAATATATGGAAAATAATATTTTCAAACCATTAGATATGAAATCTACAAGTATGAGCTTCACGCCTGAACTTCTAGAAAGAATGGCTACGCATTATGGTCCCACTGGCGAACCAATACCAACAAGCGGGAGCGGTTTAAGGGATACACCACAAGGAGGCATTTTATCTACTGCAGAAGACATGTCAAAATACATGATTATGCAACTACAGAAAGGAAAGTTTAAAGACAAAGAAATTGTAAGTAAAAAAAGCATAGATATGATGCATGCCTATCAAGTCTTTGATGATAAGACCAACCCTGTTGCAACAATTGGATTTGAAACGCCTTTTAATAAATTCGCTAATGGTCAACACGTTGTAATGAAAGGGGGAAGTATGCCTGGACATCAATCACTGATGATTTTAGTGCCTGAACAAAAAACAGCATTTTTCATGTCTTATAATAATGATTCAATGATGAGTATAGACGTATATGAAGCTCTCATGGATCACTATTTCCCCGCTAAGAAGAATGAAGTAAAGACAAGTTATCTCCCATTAGAGGAAAAAGAAGCTCATAAATACTTGGGCTTATTCCAAAATACGCGTTTCGCTGCGATTCGCACTCATTTTACTTATGAAAATGGGAATTTAGTCATGGAGGGTGGAATAACTGGAAAACAAGTTCTCAAAATGATCCATCCGTTGTTATTTGAAGATTCAGAAGGCAACAAAGTTGCTTTCAAAAAGAATTCAGCTGGAGAAATCACATATTTTCACTACGATTCTCCTAAAAGCCTTGATTTTGTAGCCGATGCCCAGCGAATTAACAACAAACCATCTTTTGATGACATTCCACAAAAGAGTAACTATAGAAGTCACATTGATAATCTTCATGCCCTAAATATTATGGGTGCTGAAACAGGTAATCTATTCAATCCGATGAAAACCATGACACAAGGAGAGTTTGCGGATACGTTGTTACTTGCTCATGGATGGAACGGTTTCCCAGACGAATCAAAAGAGGCAAGGGAAAAAATTATGAATGGAATTCCAGAGTATAACCGTGCTACTCCGATTACCCGACAGGTCGCAGCAACCATGATTCAAAACGTAAAACAAGTTCAAAACTTGAAAACGATTCAACCTGACAAAGCTATTAAAGTTAAATTACTGGATGCCGCAGATGACTGGGCAGTCCAATCGATTCAGGCACTTGCCTCCCAGGGAATTCTAGACCCTGATACTTCCATTAATGCTGACGGATCCTTTCTGTTCCGTCCAAAAGACCTGTTACTGCGTCAAGAAGCAAGTGCTTTGCTGGATTTAGCTTTTAACTATTATGCACCGCCTATCAAACGAAAGTAGATATTCATCCTAAATTGAATCATAAAAAAATTGGATGATGGTATCTCATCAGCATCAAGCCAAAATATAACAAGAAATTCAATTTTATAAGATTTTTATAAAAGCGGAAACGCTTCGAAGCATAATCCGATGCATTTGAAGTTTTTGTATTTAAAATAGGAACCTATTAGGAAATATAATAGGTTCCTATTTTGTTATAAAAATGATTTTAACTTTGATATTAGAGGTTAATTAATATAATTTGGATTAAACAACAAAGGAAGCCCCTACTACTTCTTTCTTATTATTTAATTAATATTTGGTACGTGAAATTTAAAATATATCTTGTTATTTTTTTTATTTTATTTCCTGAAATTTGTATAGTATTTTATATAGATTATATGCTAAGATATAAATAGAAAATTTGTTTCCATTGTTTATACTCTATTGTACGTAGCGTGAAGGACAAACCTTACGCCCAGTTAACTCGGGCGAGGTTTGTCCTTTTTTATTAAAGGAGGAATTTGCTATGAAAAAAGTCTATAAAATCGGAGCAGTTATTACAACTTTATGCGTTGCTTGTATCGCGATCTTTACTTTAACTAAGAATGAATCAGTCAAAACAGAAACTATAGCACCTGAAAAAACAATTGTATCTGCTGCAAATGTAAAAGAAGCACCTGAAAATATAAAAGATATTTCAAAAGAAGAATTAAAACAAAAAATACAATCACATGAAGAGTTCATTGCGTATTACTATCAACCTACCTGTCATTATTGTAAAAAGGCTGCACCAGATATTAATAGTATGTCAAAAAAGCACGATAGAACCATCTATCGTATTGATATTTCTACACCAGAAAATCAAAGCGCCTTTCAAGAGTTCGACATTCCAGGTACTCCAGTTGTTGTAGCTTATAACAGAGGTGAAGAAGTTGAACGTCTAGAAGGAGCCGTTTCAGCTGCTACATATGATGGATTCTTTGCAAGACGTAATTCGAGCGCTAGCTAGTATAGTGCTCGTTTTTCTTTGTAAGAAAGGAGAATTAACATGCAACAAAACGCCCGTATTCATTCTTTAGACATAATAAGAGGTATCGCCATACTATGTATCCTATTTGCGAATCTACCCACTATGACGGGACTAGATCCCTTTAATCAGGCAGGTTACACCGGTACGGATAAAGCGATTCGTTTTTTAGTAGATTTGTTTATACAAGCAAAGTTCTATACTATTTTCGCATTCTTATTTGGAGTAGGATTTTACATCTTTATGAAAAATACAGAAGCAAAAGGATATCCCATGTATAGGTTATTTATACGGAGACTGTGTATCTTACTAGTCTTCGGTTTACTCCACTTCACCTTTCTATGGTATGGAGATATTCTACATGCATATGCTATAGCCGGATTTATTCTATTGTTCTTTTATAAGCGATCTACTAAGCTTATTTTTATAGCTGGTTGTAGTTTCCTAACGGTTAGTTATGTATTACATGTTATTGTATTTTTACGAGCAAGTTCTTCTATTCCTGTAGTACTAAATTACTATCAATATATGTTTACAGGCAACACTACCAATCACACTGTAAATCTATTTATACATTATTCTCATCAAGTAAAAGCACGTCTTTTCTTTCTAATGACCCAGGAATTCCAGCAACTACTAATAGGAATTCCGGGATATATAGGCTTATTTTTAATCGGGTTATGGGCTAGTAAGAAAAATATTTTTAAAAGGGTACCGGAATTAATAAAGAAAATTAGATTTTTACAGTGGAGTTCGTTATGTATCTCATGTCTTCTCTCTTGTCCTATTATCTACTACTTTATAAAAACAGATGTCTATTACTCTCAGGATATACAACTATGGATTCTATTTGGAGGGAAAACGCTAGCTATATTCTATATTTGTACCCTACTTAGAGTTTGTGAGAATAAAAAATATATAGAGTGGCTGCACCCCTTTATGAACGTAGGTAAATATGCTTTAACGAATTACATTAACCAAAGTATACTAACTCTTGTCATTCTTTCGTTGTACTTGAAAGATGTCTCACACGTATATTACTGGCAACTATGTATCTTCGGGCTTTTAATTATTTTTGTACAAATTATATTCAGCAAGATTTGGAGTAAATATTTCCGTTATGGTCCTATTGAGTGGGTATGGAGAAAAGGAGTTTACAAGAAATAGGGGCACTATATCATTCTGATCCTATTAAACATTAAAAAAAAAGTGCAAAATCTATCAACAGATTTCGCACCAAAAAGGGATACCGCCACATGCCCATCAAGCTAAGGTAATATACGTTTAATTTCAGGTGAGATTTTTTTCTTTTTCAAAAATCTAATTTAGTTGATTTTTATTTAATCTTGGCTTGATAGCGATGGGGCGGTACCATTAGTACAGCCCTAATACGTTACAAACTTTTTATAAAAGATTTTAACGTCCTACGTTTTTGACCATTCTGTACAACGATAACTTTAGTTTATTGATTTCACTTGTAATCTGGTAGCCTAATCTCTGATACAATTTAATGGCAAGTTGGTTCTCTTTCTTTACTGTTAGAGAGCATTTGGCAAATCCTTGCAGGGAAGCCTGTTCCTCAGCAAACTCAAGTAGTCTGGTACCTATCCCCAGTCCTCGACTTTTGGGCAATAAGGCGATTGTTCCGATGTGAAACTCGTCATCTTGTCCCTCCTTCAAGGTAATCATCGAATAAAGCATTTTGATATTCAGAATGTTATAAAAAACAAAACCCAACTTTCGGAATAAAAGCAGCTGTTTAAAAGTGGGCCAAGCAAGACGATTTAAAACAGGGATGGGATAGCAAGTAATCATCCCTAAAGTTTTCCCGTCCATTTGAGCTTCATAAGCGTATTGATGACTAAAACGGTTGTTCCCCTGCCGCCATAGCTTACAAAAAGTCTCTTCGACTGTGCTCTTCTCCTCAGATCCTGCAAGTGGAAACGTCATATATTCCAATGCCATTACATTTAGCTGGGCGCCGACCATGGATTGTTGAACAGCCTTTACTATAGAGATTTGATTCATTTCCCAGTACTCCTTTCCGCTTTATATATTATTGATGTTAATTATCATGGATTTGTATTAATTCACTCCCTTCTCAACTCATCCTTAGCTTTGAAACCATAATAAAATGTATTTAAAACAAGCTCTGCAGCAGATTTTTTAGCCACATTTCCTTCATGTACTTGTTCCCAAGTATGGAAAATCAGAGCATAAAGCGTATTCAAAATCCATTCGCTGCTAACCGTTTGCTGAAAGTAACCACGTTGTTGTAACAGCTCAATAACACGTCGTATAGGTTCCCTCAGCTTCTCTTCGGCTTCACCTAATTCTTTGTTGTTAAATACAGATGCATCATGACCTAGAAAATAGATTTTGTCACCTAAAGGGATTAACGCTTCAATGAGTTCTGGAATATAGTTTTCACTTCTTTCCTCATCCAGTGGGATCTGGTTTACGGTATCACTTACCAGTTGTATAGCCCGATGGCCCAAGAACAGCATCAATTTCTCTCTGCTTTCCACGTAGCGATGGAGTGTAGCAATGCCAATTCCCGCATATTCCGCAATTTCATTCATCGAAGCAGTAGGATTTTCAACAAGCAATATAGTAGCTGAATCAAGAATTGCGTTAAATCTCGCTTCCTTTAACGTTGATAAGTCTTTCTTCATCGTCAATCTCTCCCTTATTATATAAATTCGCCATTTTTTGATAGATAAATATATCATTTGATATTATGATAAACAATCTCAAACAAAGTGTCCAGCTGCTGAATTTAGCTTTTCCAAAAGAATTATATTACTGAAACTGATAGTACTTTGAATGTTTCATTTTTAGCATTTCATTATGTATATGACGATGAAGAGATTAATTTTTTGATGTAATACGTACAAAAGCCAAAGGAAATGGTACGAGTCGCTTTTTTAGTAGAGAAAATAATCACATTAGCTGGGTTTTTTAAGCTATTTTTCACGATGTTCCCTTGTAATATTTATATTTTTTTCACTAATATGGTTATCCTTCTTGTTAATTTTTCCAGCATTTTTTCATTGAATCCATTTGTACTTTATTTAATTACTGAACATTTTATAATGAAGGTACTTACTGCATAATGTTATCGGTTTACTTTAAAATTCACTTCCGGGTATTTGGTCATCAGCCTTTTAAGGGTTGAGCCGTCATCCTTCTGTTTTACATACTGGTCAAAAAATGCCAGGCTGAATTCGTTGATAACGCGATGAACTTCCTTTGGATTTTCACCTGGGCTCTGCAACAGAGGGGAGAACAAATGTAAATCAGTGAAGCTTGTATGATCCGTATGAGGAATGACCATTGACATACCACCGCCAGCTAACCCACGTCCATATCGCTCCCTCACTTTATCGGGATCTGCTTCATCAGACTCTACTGCACTCATGAGCAGAAATGGTTTTCCAATCCCACTTTCAGGTAAAATTTCCCCATACAAAGCGCCATCCATATTGATAGCTGCTTTAACACGGGAATCTTTTGCAAGTATTTGTGCTGCGGTAGCTCCACCATAAGAGTGCCCAAACATTCCAATTCTTGAGGTATCAAGCCTTCCTGTAAAGAAGCCGGTCTCATCGTTTTGGTTAAGTTTTTCTATCTGATTAAGCACAAAGGTGACATCTTCCTCCCATAATTTTATGTGGCTATCCCCTCCGTCATCAGTTAAATTGAAGGGCTGTACGTAAGCAGTTCGACCATCTGGAAAGACGGTAGCTGCAGTATCAAAAGTATGATCGATACTTAGAACAATATATCCTTGACTAGCCAACTCCTCAACTTCAAACGTGTTTTGATTACGAAAACCATTAAAACCATGAGAGAAAAGTAATATGGGATATTGATTCTCTGAGTCTGAGAGTTGTAAATCCATAAACGAATGAGATTTTACCAATTCCAAGTGGCTGAATGCAAATGCAGGAATAGACAACGTTTTTTCCAATCCCTTGGAGAGCTCATTTATGTTACGAATATAAGGTTCTTGATCCCCCTTGCTTTTTTCAGCCGCAGGATACCAAATTTGCACCATCAGTTCGCGTCGATCAGTTGGATTTTTCGAATATGGTTCATTTCTTTGATGATCAACCCAATGATAAAGCTTTGTACCGACCCTATGTGGACCAGTTGGTTCTTCAAATGAAAATACTGGCATAAGTAAAGGTAGCGCAACTGCTACAGACAAATAGATGCACAACAACAAAGTCTTAACTATGAATATACCCCGGCTTCTAAAGCCCTTTTTCCGTCTAGCTAATAAATAGCATAAAATCAAGATAACTGGGGATACATATGCTGGAATCATCTGCCATCTAAAACCTTCTGTCAATAGCTGCACTGTAATCATTACAACAGCAACCAAAGTAGCTAATTTAGACCATTTTTTCGTTTCCCCGGCTACAAACAGTATCCAACTCAATAGACTAAAATTCACAACTATCAAAACGACTTCCCAGAAATTCATTGGCATATCTCCTTTGAATGCATTTTACTTCTAATTAAAGAAGTAGTTTTCAGTTTGAGCAAAAACAGATGAAACACCTATATAGTTGCACCAATTATGCTTAATAATCGTTTCATCCACTATACTCCTTTCTTCAAATTAAAAACTTAAAATGCCCAGCTACCTTTACGGAAAATTGGCTCTACAGTTCCATCTGGTAAAATACCGTCGATGTCCATCTCACTACTCCCTATCATAAAGTCCTCATGTGTTACTGAACTATTTGCACCTAACATTTCAAGCTGATCGTTATCTAAATACCTTCCACCCTCTAAGCAAGTTGGATAAGCTTTACCAATCGCTAAATGGTTCGAGGCATTTTCATCAAATAATGTATTAAAATATAAAATCCCCGATGCTGAAATTGGCGATAGATGTGGTACAAGTGCTACCTCACCTAAATAGCAGGCGCCTTCATCCACATTAATAAGCTCCTGTAATAAATCATGTCCTATCTGTGCTTCAGCTTTAATAATTTTTCCTTCATCAAATGTCAGTTTAAAACCGTCGATAATATTCCCTTGATAGACTAATGGTTTTGTATTGCTTACATAGCCATTTACACCTTGTTTCATCGGTAACGTATAAACCTCTTCTGTCGGCATATTAGCCATAAAGATAGTATCATCTGGCGTTTTACCACCTCCAGTAATCCATTTATGCTGTGGTGCTAATGCAATTGTTAAATCAGTACCTGGTGCTGTATAGTGAAGCATCGCATATTTTTTATTGTTTAATAGGACTGCACGAGATTCTAAATTTGTTACATGTTCACGCCATTTTTCAACCGCATTTCCTTCACCGATACGAACAGCTTTAAAAATAGCCTCCCATAATGCTGGTACTTGATCCTCATCTGCTAAATTCGGGAACACCTTCGATGCCCACTTTGATGAAGGAACTGCTACCATCGACCAAGCTATTAAATCCTTCATTACGGCGTTGCGATTGTTTCCTAGAGCAGCTCCTGATACCTTTTGATAGGTAGCTAGACGATCAGCTGAAATACCTGCAAATCTATCGGGGTCTGTAGCATCTATTATTAATAGTGCGCCATTACGTTCAATCAGCTCATCATTCATTTTGACTATCCATTCTGGGAAATGATTAAATTCTTCATCTGAGGCAAGATCAAAGTAAGCACGATCCATTTCCTCATCAGAAAAATTAACATGAACACGCCCAGCCCCAGCCTTATAGGCCTCTTTCACAACTAAACGGACGAAATCCAATGCATCCACTGATGTATTGACTAATAAGTATTGCCCTGGTTGAATATTGACACCAATTTTCACCGTAAGTTCTGCATATGCTTGTAATTTTTCTTCAAAAGTCATATTATTTACCTCGCTTTTATCCAATAATTTTTGAATTCCCTTCACTAGCTTGCCTTCATACCATACTTTCTGAACAGGTTTTTCAGGATTTTCTCTTGTCTATTTTTTACCTTTTTTATCAAGACATGATAACAACTTAGACAGAAATATATTTCAATGAGTTTCGATGTTTTTACCAAATAATCTAATACAAGGGTATCAAGCACTACATAAAGTTATAGCATTCTTTATTGTGAAGGCTCACTCATTTCTTCCCAATCATTTCAATGCTGCTGCACCTAAATGCTTCCCATCAATGGGGCGTTTAACAATCTCAATCACACCTTTCTTTGTATAAACTCATTTTTGATAGATAAATCTATCATTTAATACAAATATAAATCATTAAAAATGAATTTTCAAGCAATTAAATTTGTTTTTTCAAATTTTTGGTATCAACCTATGTAAAACTGGATTCTAACAAAGGCAGCGATAACGGTAAGATCTTTATGCATAAATGGATAAGAAATTACTGCTTAATATTTACGAGCCGATGTACTCTTAACTGAGTAAAAATCGGCTTTTTTGTGTCAAAATTTGCTTAGCTTGATGGGCGGCCCCCCATGCCCATCAAGCTAACATTTTGAAGTGCCCCCAAAACAAAAAAATGTACAACTCCATGTGAAATTGTACATTTTTTTGCTTTGGGTGTTATAAAATTCTTAAGTTGATGGATATGTGGTGCTCCCCCTACAAGAAGGGCAGTCCCATGTACGCAGTTTTAGATTTTTAACGTCATTATTTTTTAAATCAGAAATTTTAGAATTGACTTTTTTTCATCCGAAATTGTAATACAATCGAGTTAAATAAATTTAACTGGTTAGAAAAAGGATGGTGCAAAATGAAACAAAAAGCGATTTCCATTATTGAAACATACGAACAATTAAAAGTAATAAGTGATCCATTGCGTACAAAAATGCTTATATACTTAGTCGAAAAGCCCTATACAGGTCATCAACTCGCCCAGCTTTTAAATCTTTCTCGTGCAAAAATACTCTATCACCTCCGCGAACTAGAAAAACACAACATTATTCAATTAGTAAAAAAAGAAGAACAGGGAGGGAATATTTTAAAGTACTATCAGGCTGTTTCGCGTGGCTTTATCCCTGCAAATCACTTACTTCCTACATTGAATCGCAACAGGCAACAAGACAATCCTTTTTAGAAGTATTACATCGTGCGCAAACAAGAATATTAACTGCTCCAGATACCTCATTCGATTTAACATCTTCACATATTGAAGATTGGCCATGTATCTCAATGCAAACAGAATTCTCATTAACTGAAGAACAATTTATGAAGTTTTTAAATCAGTACAGAAACCTTGTTAAAGAAACTTTAGAAGCTTCCACATTAACTGATACTAATAAAAACTTTTATGTTGCACTCACAGGTTTTGAAATTGATCAACTACTCTTTAACGAAGACTTATAATTCATTATTGGTGGGGAGGAATTTTCTTTGAGTGAGCCTTTTATATCACAACAAGTTCAACCTAAATATACAAGTATATCATTATTTAAAAATCGAGCATTCCTATTTCTTTGGTTATCTAGTACCTCTTCTTTTCTTGCTCTTTCAACCTATCTATTTGCAGAGCAATGGTATGTTATTCGATCTCTAGGTCAGGAATCAGCACTTGGGATTGTCATGATGGTAACTCTAATCCCGCGAGTGCTCCTTATGACTGTTGGAGGTGTATGGGCAGATCGCTTTAAACGTTCAAAAATTATGTTGTTCTCTAGCTTCACACGTTTTTTACTGGTTTTTCTAATGATTACTTTATTACATTTACATCTATTAAATTTATGGTCGTTACTGTTTTTCGCACTATTATTTGGAATTCTAGACGCTTTCTTTTCACCAGCGAATCAGTCTCTTCTTCCCCTTTTATTCCCAAAAGAGATGCTAACTCGATCTAATTCCTTTATTCAAACTTCAGGTTGCAATGTTTGCCGGTCCAATGATAGGTGGTTGGATTATCACAGTCAGTTCTTTCTCGGTTTTATTTCTCTTCGTTGCTTGCTTTTTATTAATTACATCCGCTTTTACGTTATGTATTAAAGAAAAAAATTCTTCACCGCCTTCTAAGCAAGTATCTACCAAACAAGAGCTATTAGAAGGTTTTCAATATGTATGGAATATGCCTTTTTTAAAATCTATACTTTTTATTTTAATGACAATAAACGTCCTCTTCTTTGGCCCTCTACTTATGGGAATTCCATTATTGGCAAGCGAAGTACTACATGGAAAGGCAGTTGAGGTAAGTTTTTTACAAAGTTCCTATCAGGGAGGAATGCTAGGAGGCGCTTTATTGATTGGGCTTTTAAATATTAGAAAAAATAGAGGTCTTTCTATTCTAATACTTATTTCTTTTCTTGGTATTTTTCTTTCTCTCCTGGGTCAAATGTATGTTTTATGGCAAGGAATCCTTTTACTTGTGATGATGGGTTTCATGTCTTCTATGATTAATGTACCACTGGTGTCTATTATTCAAGAAAACTGTGAAAGCGATAAACTAGGGAGAGTTATGAGTTTCGTAAATGCCTCTTCGAACGGTTTAGTTCCCCTATCTTATGCTTTTGTATCTATATGCTTAACATTTGGCACCTCTATATCTAACATTCTACTATGTTGTGGCTTACTCATATCTATCTTATCCATTCTTTTTATAACAAAAGATAAAATTGTACGTAATACAAATTAATCAAACCGTGCATTCTTTCTAGAAATTAAATGTTGGTTCAGGTTTAGCAGGTGGAATAAAGTGATTAATAAAAATTTCGTTTTGGAGATACTTCAAAATACTAGCTTGATGGACACATAAGGATGTGGCGGTACCCTATCGCTATCTACCTAAAGTTTTATAGTACCCCAGGACGAAATTTTTTGTTAACTTGAAACAAAAAACGCTTTTTTTCGTTTTGGGGTAGTTCTGAATTCTTAAATTGATGGGTATGGCGTGCTACCCCAAAAACAGATAAAAGATAAAGTCACTAGAAACATAGGAGAGTGTTTCACCACCTATCATAAACCATATATTTACATTTTTGTGTTGTAATTTAAAAATATGTAAAGATTCATCATTTTGTTTTTATTTAAGTTATACTAAACTACAAAGAAACAAATCCCCTTTAGGCCGTCAATAATTATGCTAACAACACACACCAAAAAACCAATTCAGTCAATACAGCAACTTGAACCCACATTTTCAAATGTAGTCTTATTAATCTTACCATAATTTTAGAATTCATAAAAATCAAAAAAATAAATCACTAGTAAGATGCGCGAATCCGCTGCTTTTCATCAAGAAATCTGGAGTATAACAACAATTAAGTTCATACTAGCATAAACAACAACTGATACTAGTAACCTATTAGTACGCACATATACTAAAGCCAGTATAACTCCAATTAAAAAATATCCAAATATAAATGGAAAATCAAAATGCATGATAGAAAAGAACAATGCGCTTATTAGTATGATCCAAGTTTGCTTAAACTTAGAACTTAAAATGTTTATGGCCGCATAACGAAAAACAAACTCTTCTACTAACGGTGCAAGAAGAACAATTGAAATAAGTGCCACAGGAGATATTGCTACAGCAGCGACTGTACTAGACGTATTTGCTGATTGCGTAGTTAGCTGAAATACACTCTTATCTAACACACTACCAACCATCTGCGCAAGAAATACAAATATGATCCCAACTAAAATCCATATGAATGAATTTCTTGATAATTTAATCGATAACTTTGGATCATTTATTAACTCTTTACTATATATAAGAAAAATGATTATCAGCATAAGTGAAAACCCAATTAGTTCCCAATGAACAAGAAGTTTTTGAATTGCTTGCTGTTGGTTTCCCTGAATATCATACCAACCTGTCTGTTCTAGCAATTGTACCCACAAATTGTGTCATATAAAGAAATTATTTTTTCTTTAACGAGATAACTATTTTGTTTAGTTTTCTAACAAGCTTCTTGGGGTGTCATCATATCAAAAAAGAAATTATACATTAAAGCTGAATTTGGACATAAATTAACCAGTTCCCTATACGTTAAGGAACTGGTTTTTTAGTTTAATTTTTCTTATCAATTGGTTTATATTATCTGGTTTTTGTCTATTCCTTTGAAAAGGGGGATAAGGGGTTGATCAAATGCCGAGTGAAACCCTCAGCGGATGGGCATAAAAAGCCTAAAAGAGAACCTACATTGTCTATTCCTTTTGTCAAAAATCACTCATTTAAATAATTAGGGATGCATTATTTTTATTTAATAACTCTTAGCTAATTTTCTTGAAGTACGAGTTCATCCTTATACCACTTAGCTTGAGTATTAAATAATTCTGCATATTCACCTTTTAAATTTAATAATTCATTATGTGTTCCTTTTTCAATAAGTTTTCCATCTTTTAGTACTAAGACTAAATCAGCATTTACACAACTTCCTAAGCGATGCGTGACAAAAATTGCAGTTTTCCCTTCAGATATTTCATAAAATTTATCAATAACTTTTGCTTCACTAAGAGGATCTAAAGCTGCAGTAGGTTCATCCATAATGATAATCTCGCTTTTTTTATACATAGCCCTACTTAATGCTATTTTTTGCCACTCTCCTCCCGAAAGTTCTTTTCCATATAAAGTTGATCCAATTAAAGAATCGTATTCTATTTTATGTTTTTGTAATATAGAGTTAGCATTTGATAAATGAATAACTTCTTGTAATTTATTTAGTTCTGTATTTTGTATATTCGTAAAACAAATGTTTTCTAAGAAAGACATTTCATATTTATGGAAATCTTGAAATATTGCACTAACCGTTTTTAATCTTGCTTCATTGGTGACTGGCATATCATTATATAAAACTTCCCCCTCTGAAACATCGTATAGTCCTGTTAAACATTTAATTAATGTACTTTTTCCAGCACCATTTCTTCCAACTATAGCCACTTTACTCCCTGGTTTAATTTCAAAAGAAATATCATTAATCACATAATAATCTTGATGAGGATACTTGAAAGAAATATTGTTTACACTAATTTTAATATCTTTATATACATTAGAATTTTGATCTATATTATATTTTTTACTTTGCATTTCAAAATTCTTTTCTTTGAACTTAAAATACTCTGATATAAAAAGGGACTCACTATAGACACCGCTAACACCTGTTACTAATTGATTTGTAACACCTACTGATGTATTAAACATTTGTGTTAAAGCAACAAATTGCCCGATGTTAATTTTTTTATATATAACGTAAAAAATAAGCATACCAATAAATAAAGTATTACAAGTGAGTTGAAATACTGTCGATCCATACAGCCTATAATTTGATTTTTTTTCAAGTTTATACTGCTCGTTTGCACATTCCCAATAAATTTTTTTCCATTCTTTTATAAGATGTCTACCATGATTGAAAATTTTGATTTCTTTTTGCACTTCTTTTGTCTTAAATAATCGTTCTAGGTACTCTAATTTACGTATTTTTTGGATTTGCTGAAGAAATTGGTTATAACCTTTTTTGGCTACGTTTGTATTTACTGCAATTAATAATATTATAATTCCTAACATACATAAAACAAGAATCCAATGAAAATAAAGTAGCGATATCAAAAAACCTATAATTGTTACGCTAGACTGTACAACTTGTAATAAATTTCTAATCAGTTCACAACTCCGTTTTCCCATATGTAAAGTGGATTTCATCAATGTATTATAATTCTCAGAATCATCAAAGAAAATTAAGGATAGATTAATTATCTTTTCAAAATTGATATTATTAAAGTAATATTCAACTTGCTGTAACATGCGATAATTATATATTTTTTCAAAATGAAAAATCGTTTTTTCAAGAAAAAAATACATGAGTTGTATACCTAAATATATAAATGGTTCTATAGGAAATTTTTCACCTTGAATACTATTAACTACGGAGTTGATTAAATTTTGCGAAATATAAATGTAAATTACTGGAGAAATACCTGCGAAAATTGTAAAAGATACTATAATGAATAAATATAGAGGGGCAATTTTATAAATGATTTTCACTATTTCTTTACAAATGAAAACTATTCTTGAAAATTTTTTGTAGGTTTTTAGAAACATTTTAATTCCCCCGTATTTCAAATCTTTATGTTTTAGCTATATCATTTATTTGGTTTATAATGGTTAATTTTATTTATATAAAACTACTTCCCTATCAATAAAAATTGATAGGGAAGTGAACAATTAGCAACATCCTACATAAACATCTTTATTTCCGTCATCACACACATACTTTTTCCACTTTAACTGTCTTCCGTTACCACAATCACCAGCACAAAACTCGAAAAGATATTGACATGGCGCCATCTTTTTCACCTCCTTTTATAATTAAGTTGGTCACTTTCTACAAACTACTGAATTATAAAACTACTAAATATATTTTTCCTTGTAATCAATTTTTACATTACACTTACCAGTACAATCTATGGAAGTAAACAATTAACAACATCCTACATAAACATCTTTATTTCCATCATCACACACATACTTTTTCCACTTTAACTGTCTTCCATTACCACAATCACCAGCACAAAACTCGAAAAGATATTGACATGGCGCCATCTTTTTCACCTCCTCGTATGATTAAGTTAGGTTTTTTAGGGACGGGATGTACCTATAAACCCAAGAGTATCTATTTTTATGAGATACTTAAATTTGTAGATAGAGTGTTGCCGACCACCTCCTTGAATCTTTGTATTCGGTTGAAAGAATGGTACCTCTGTCTAATAAGTAGTTTACGAATGAGTTGGATGTTGATGACCATTGGTCATTCTTCGTATCTCTTACGAGGTAGTAGCGCTTATTAGTTCAGAGGAGGACAACACTATCTAACACTGATTAAAATAGGGGTGTAAGCTATGTTCTATTTAGGTATTGATATCGCTAAACATAAACATTATGCGTCCATTATCGATCAAACTGGAAAACCTATTACTAAGCCATTTCCCTTTCAGAATCACAAAGAAGGTGGACAAGCACTATTAAATTGGATGTACCGATACATTGAGTCTCCTACAGAAATAATGATTGGAATGGAGGCAACAGGACATTATTGGTTAGCCATTTATTCTTTTCTACTGGATCATGGCTTCTCAGTCGTTGTATTAAATCCAATTCAAACCAATGCCTGGCGAAAAGGAACAGAAATTAGAAAGCGGAAAACAGACGCCATTGATGCCACTATGATTGCCGATATCATTCGATTCGGCCGTTTTGTTGAAACTCCACTTGTGGACGAGAAAATGTTCGCTCTAAAACAAATGAGCCGCTTTCGTAATGCGCTTGTAAGTAATATGAGTGATTTAAAAAGAAAAGCTCTTGTCGTATTAGATCAGACTTTCCCAGAGTACCAAAGCATCTTTTCGGATGTTTTTGGTAAAACTTCTTCACAAATCTTACTTGAATATTCCTCTCCTAGTGACTATGAACAGATATCTATTGATGATTTAACACAAATAATTGAGCAAACCAGTCGTAACCGACTTGGGAAGAAAACAGCCAACAAACTAATGGAATTAGCCTCTAATTCGTTTGGTGTTACTTTCTGTAAAAACGCTTTTTCCTTTCAACTAAAAATGTTGATGGAGCAAATTCGTTTTATCGAAGATCAAATCAAAGAGTGTGAAGAAGAAATGTCACAACTTTTAATTGATTTAGATACTCCTATCATGACAATACCTGGCGTTGGACCGATTTTAGGTGCCACTATACTAAGTGAAATTGGGGATATACACCGCTTTGACAAACCATCTAAACTTGTCGCATACGCAGGCATCGATGCCTCTGTGTCCCAATCTGGGCAATTTGAATCCTCAGGTACGTCTATATCCAAACGTGGCTCTTCTCATTTGCGTAGAGCCTTATTCCAGGCGGCTATTACAGCTCATAAACATGACCCTGTATTAAAAGCCTTTTATGAAAAGAAACGAAAACAAGGAAAGCACTACTATGTTTGTATAGGAGCCGTAGCTAGAAAGCTGTGTTACATTATCTATGCCATTCTTAAAAGCAATAAACCTTATGAAATTCCACCACACACAACAGAAACATGAACTTCTCATTTTTTTGAAAATCCTTAGGTTTATTTGATACGCCCTTTTTTAGAGAAACACCCCCTATTTATATAAAAAATCCTCCTTGACTTCTCATAGTTGGTCTTTCATAATTAAGTTTTTCATTTTCTGCAAACTACTGAATTATAAAACTACTAAATATATTTTTCCTTGCAATCAATTTTTACATTACACATACTATTACAATCTATTTTTTATACAATTCCCTGTCCTTCTCTTCTGTTTGAATAACATCAATAAAAAGTGGATATGTAAAAATCTTTTGATTATTGCTATAGACCACATATTCGTATTTGCCACTCTCCATAACTGGAAATCTTATTTCTATTACGCCATCAATACCAGGAGTCATTCTGTTATCTCGAAGATTTTTTAATTTTGGTAGTTGACCACTATAAACAATTTCCTCGTTAGAATTATATACAAGGATTTTGTTATTAATTTCCTCCAATTCATCTGCTTCAGAAAATTGAAATTTGAATAAAACTGATGTAATAACAGAAGCCGGAAGTATAGGAACAGTAATTTTATTTAGGATATTATAAGCAGTATGCTTTTTTTCTTTTGGATCAAACATTATATTTTCTGCTATTAAAATTTGACATGAAATATTATTCTTCATACTTTTCTCTCCTTATTTATACAAATCAACGAAAAGTAAGCGCTATCATTTTTGAGTAAATTTTTACTATATTTCTGATATTTTATATATTCATACCTTTTAAAATAATCTATACTACTTTCCACATCTGTACTATTGATTACCATATGATTTCTCCAGTGCTTAACTTTTCTTTTGTATAGCCAAATCGGTGCTGTTAATATAACAACATATTTTTCATCAATTGTTTCTAGAAGTTTATCGATATTCTTAAAATAATAATTATCATAGCTCAGAAAAAGAATATGATATTCCTCCATCTCTGCTATGTGCAAACTATCAACTAAATTATCTATTTCATATTTTTCTTGCATATGTATCCGTTTGTTATAATAATGTGCATAAACAATAAGTATACATGCTATTAAACCACTAATTACTAACATCAGATTTATAGCCATAGTTTAATCTTTCCCTATCATAATTTTTTAAAGATATGAGATTGTACAATAGCACAGTATATACACTAAGTAGCCCTAAGAATAAACTTATTTCTAATGTTCGAAAAGAGAAAGGTAACAATAATTTTATTATTAATAATATTACGATGATTGAATTTCTTGCAATTGGAGACTTATTCATAAACTGCATCTTACCAAAACAGCTACAACTTGTTTTCTCTAGCTTATATAAATGTTTTTTTCTGGAAATTAACAATATAAAAACAATCATTAAAGCAATAGTACCTATTTCCTTATATGGATAATATATATTTAATACAAACGTGATAAAAATGCACAATTCTAAAATTAGTACCATATAACTAAAAAATAGTATAGATTTTAATGGTAAAATATTATATAAAATTAAATCACATTTTAAACCATGGATAGAATAACTTTTCATGTAGAAAGATGCAAAAAATAGAAATGCTATACTCAAGTCGATACACGACGATAGAATATTAATTTGACTCACCTTCTAGGATAGAAAGAAGTTCAACTGCATTTTCTATATCATCAATTACTCTCATAGCAGTTATCCTGTTATTTTCATCTATTAGACAAAAACTTGGCGTTTCCTGAAAGCCACCTTCATCAATCAATTCATCACCAAAGGAGATTATATTAAATTCAAACCCAAAGTAATCTTTTATCTCATCAATATCTTCAATAGATCCATCAGTTACTAATACAAACTCTCCTTTATATGAATTTGCTATCTCTGATATTTTCGGGAGTAAATCAATACATTTCATACAGCTTAAAGAAATTGCCCCTAGTAGCCAAGGACTCTTATTTGAAATATTCATTAAATTTTCAGGTAATATTTTACCCACTGTTAAATAATTTGTATTAGATTGAGGTGGCACTCTATGTTTTTGAAACATTTCTTTAAACCCTTTTATCATTCTGGAGTCCTCCTTAATATTCTATAATACATTTAAATTTAGTTATAATATCTTCAAACATATTATCTTGATAGCCTATTTCTGCATATAATACTTGTCCTAGTTCATTGACAAAATACGTTCTAGGGACACCATTAACTTTAAACTCTTTCTTCATCTTATCTTTATTACATAAAGATACTAAAGCTCTACCTTCAAATGTGGATTTGATATATTCAAAGTTTTCTGGGCTTGTATCGATTAAAATAAGAACATTTAATGATGAATCTTTAGTTAAAAATTTATCGAGCGCTTCCATGGAAGGTAAGCATCCTTCACATGACGTACTATAAAATAGAATTAAGAGATGTTTTTTCAAAATATCATGTAATTTGCACGTATTCATTGTATCTATATAAAAGTTTTCTATATATTCTCCTACATCTAAACTTTTAGGAAACCTAAAAAATTTCCTATGCCCTTCTAGAATTGAATCCATAGTATCCTCCTTGTTTTTTATTTTTCATACAATTATTAAGCCCTTAAATTTCTGCTCTTTTCTACAATAATCCTTAAAATTTTTATCATATCTAACTAAGAAAAACTTTAACATATATTTCTTCTAATTGGAATATTTGTAAATTTTATAAAGATTTTATGGAATATTCAGGGAATTGATCTATTTTTAAAGCTATACATTTTTAATAGCTGATACTGAATATCTTCTGGTTAATTCTGGTTTTACTAAGAAAAACAATTCAAATAATAATTTCCAAATAATAACACAAAAAAAGAATGCCTTTCTATTTAAAGAAAATGGCATTCTTTTTTAATTTTTGCTAAGAATATAAATCTATCATCTATTATTTTCTCAAGACATATCTCATTACAAAAATATTATATAGTAGATCAAAATCATACTCGCATAATATGAATCATCAATACAATAAAATTCATCATAGCATGTACTATATAAGAAACTAATAATTGTTTTGATTGTTTATATACAAAGGCCAATACACAACCAATAAAAAAATAACCAAATATAAATGGGAAGTCAAAATGCATTATTGCAAAAAACAATGCACTGATTACAATACTCCCTACTTCTTTAAATTTCTTCATTAAAATATTCATAGTAGCATATCGGAATACCAGTTCCTCTACCAATGGGGCAAGAATTACAATTGATATAATTGCAATAGGTGAAATTGATGCAGCTGCAACTGTACTAGATGTGTTTTCTGATTGCGTAGAAATTTGGAATAAACTTTTATCTAAAAAACTACCAATTATCTGTGCAAGGAAAACTAAAACAATTCCAACTAGAATCCATCCACATGAGGTTTTTGATAATTTAATTGACAGTATATATTTATAAATCTTTTTTTCTTTATATACATTAAAAATGATAATTAATATAAGTAGAAACCCAATTAGCTCCCAATGTACCAAAATCTGTTGAATCGCTTGTTCTTGATTCCCATGAATATCATACCAACCTGTCTTAGCTAATAACTGCACACCTATTATTCCTACAAATTGATTCATAATAAAATAAATAAGAATGACATAGGCCGATTTATGTATATTAGTAGTATTCATATTATTAAATTCATCACCCTTCTTCTTCAGGTGTTTACCATCATACGGAAATTTTACTCCAAATTTGTAAAATTATAAAACATAAAAACATCATATTTTTTATTACACTTCGGAAAGGTTTCTTTACGCTAAAGTAATTCTTTCCTTCATAGGAATTATCTCACAATCTACTTTTACTAATTTTCTACTAACAAATATCCATTACCCAAACAAAAACAAAACTTCTTTAAATTTTATAAAGGGTTGTGCTTTACATCCACAACCCTCGCTTTTCTCTTAATCCACAGGCACTTCTTCTTGACCATGTGGAATTTGTGCAATTGGTGTTACAATTTGTGCATATTTGTTTACCTGCACTTTAAATTGTCGTGGTTCTAAAAAGTTTACCTGTTGAATTAAAACTTCAATATGAAACGTATCTACTTTTTTCCCACGTTCAATTTTGGTAATTCGTGCATTGTAAAACTTATCCCCATTTAGGAAATATCGTTGAACAGCTTCTGTAGCAAGCATACGTTCATTACTTGTCATTTTCATTGGTTCAATACCAAATCCAGCCTTTGTAAACAAATATGGGACATCATAACTACTATTAGAAATTTTTCGTAGTAAATCCTCTACAGTTTTTGTCTTTGCGATATATTCCTCTTCTTTTGTATCAAATCCCTTTGGCTTATCTCCAAGCATCTCAATTTCATCTTGATTTACTTGCTCTTCCTCTTGTACTTGAGATTGCATCATGTAACGATGAATAGTATTATAGGTAGCAACACCTACCACTAGTACAATCATTCCTAATATGACCAAGTACTTACGAGGCATATTGGATAAAATGTTGATTATTTTTTTCATCTACTCTCATCCCTTATCAGTCTATAACATTACGGATTTGCGTCATATGTTGTCCTCTTGCCGTATAGTTTAGACCTGTAATTTGTACACCCTTATTATCACCAATATGAATCATTTTCTGATCTCCTAAATAAATAGATACATGGTTAGGATTTTCATAGAAAATTAAATCTCCTGGTTGTGCACGACCGATATCTGGCACCTGTTTTCCTTGTCCAATTTGAGCACCTGTCCAATCTCCTAGCTGGACACCTATACTGGTTTTAAACACATACTGTGTAAATCCAGAACAATCTGCACTACCTGCAGCTGGATTTCTAGCACCGGATACATAGCTCACTTTCCCTTGCCCAAGCCATTTTTTTGCTTCTTCTATTACCTTTTGTCGTTTAGCATTTGTCATTGTAGGAGCACCACCTGATGATAACCCTGGATCATCATTTTTCTTAAAGAATTTCATTGGATCCGTTGGCTGGTCATTAATACGAATTTGAAAATCTAAATGGACAGCGTATCCAAACATATTAAGAACACCACCAACATAGTTAGACCCCCCCATTTCCCCAATAATCTGTCCTTTTGTTACCATAGTTCCTGGTGCAACTAGGATTTTACTTAAATGTAAGTAACGGGATACAATGCCATTTCCATGGTCAACATAGACTCCTAAACCACCGTTGTTTACATTTCCTGTTTTATCCGTAACCATACCAGCTTCCATCGACCATACGGGGTCTCCTGGTTTTCCGGCGGTCATGGCCCCAATATCTACAGCATTATGCGGTTTGCTAGCATGAATTTCATCAAATGTACCTGTAATACGCCCTGATTTCGTTGGCCATTTCCAACCTTTATCAGAAATCCATTCACCAGATACATCCGCCACGCAGCCTAAATCTTTGTAATATTTCAAAACTTTAGAAACGTACGTGTAGAGTAAGCACCCAGCGCCTTTCCACGTTTCTGTGATAGGTTTCCAAATGCTCCTCTCCGAACCGGACTTACATGTCTCCATGTATCCGGCTCTCCATCTGTCATCTGCATTTTTATATCTCGCCTTTGTGTCTTTTTAAATGACACTCCTTACAAAGAGCGATTGTTTTACGATTTCTCGCTATCATTTGTTGTTCGAGATATGATTTATTCGACTTTGCCCGAAGATTTTTCAACCTTTTAACGTGATGCATGTGTATGGTTGTATTGCTTCGTCCACATGATTCGCACGTTTCTGCTTTTATTCGGTCTGAGAGCCTTGTTGTACTCATTGTGTATCTAGTATTTTGCACAACATCTGTTTGCTCTTTAGAAATTCCGTTTATTCTCGGAAAATTGCGCTCGATAAAGTGGATTTGTTTTATTCCTCTTTTTGTTTCATATTCCACTGTAAAGCGTCCATTTTTCATGTACTTTTTCCGAATATGTTTGGTACGCTTTCTATATTTCGTAGCGAATGTTTTCAACATCGAATAAAACATGAAGTAAGTGAACCTATGCATATGATTACTCACGTTCTCGGCTAGTCGATAATAGTTATACAATCCACGTATTTCACTGTTATACTGGGAAACAATCTCTAAGTCTTCATTTCGTTGAAAGTAATTTCTTGGTTTAGGCTTCCAAGTGCCGTTGGCACTCATTTGGATGGCTTGGTACTTTTGTAACTTATTTACCCATGCTTTATGTGGCATTTTTAATTGGACTTTGCCATTTAACAATCTTATTTTTCTACCTAATTTATCCGTACGAATTGCTTGGCTTTTGAATATCTTGATTTCATATCCAAGAAACTGGGCTTGTTTATTTGATGCATTTGTTATTAACGTTTTTTCCATGGACAGTTCCAATTTCAACTTATCTTTGAGAAATTTTGCTATTTCTTCTTTTACATGTTGGGCATCCTTTTTTGAACCGATAATTCCTATCAAGAAGTCATCTGCATATCTTACATAGGTAAGTCTTCTATATTCATTGTCCATTTGATCGCTGTAAGGCATTTGTTTCAGCTTTTTCTTCAGTACCTTCACTTCTTCTTTCCAGTTTTCGATACTATCAGAATCATCATGTTCATTGGTATTATCAATTTTCTTCTCAAGCCTACGCATTTTACTTCGCACGTTTTCATATTCAGGATTTTTCTTTCGTCTCTTTCCCTGATTGAAGTTGTTCTTAAAACATTCCATATATACGTCCAATTCATTAAGGTAAATATTTGAGAGTATCGGACTGATAATACCACCCTGTGGAGCTCCACTATATGTGTTGTGAAACTTCCACTCGTCTAAATACCCCGCACGTAAGAACTTCCAAATGAGTTCTATGAAGTTTTCATCGGAGATTTTTCTTCGCAGAATCTCCACTAAAGTATGATGTTCAATGTTATCAAAGAAACCCCGAATATCTCCTTCTATGAACCATTTACTTCCTGTAAAAGTACGCTTTATTTCTAATAGAGCGCTATGACAACTTTTATTTTTCCGGTACGCGTGTGAAGAAGTGGAAAAATTCGGTTCATAGATTGCTTCTAAAATCATACGAATAACTTCTTGCACTAATTTGTCACAGAAGCTTGGTATTCCTAAGGGTCTTTTCTTACCATTTTTCTTCGGTATATAAACTCTTTTGGACGGATAGGGTTGATAACGCTTGTTTCTCAGCACTTCAATGAGCTGTTCTACTTCTTCCATAGAAAATCCATCAATAGACCTTTGGTCTACTCCCATAGTTAATGCGCCATCGTTTTTACTTAGATTATTGTATGCCAGTAAAAAGAAATCTGGATTGTAAAGATTTCGATAGAGTCTTGTATATTGATACTTTTTATCAAGACTCTTCTTTCGCAGATTGCTTAATACTACTTTTGGACATTGCATAGTGCCTTTCGCACCTCCCCAATTTGGTAATAAGCTAACAGACTGCCTTCCTTCGCCTTGTACTAGGCTTTCCCTAGCTCTGACTACTATGAAGGCTCCGTTGCCATATCAGATATTCATAAGCCATACTTCTTGACTGTTGGGTCTTGAAGTTATCCTTAATAGCCATTTGGGCGTTCTGACTTAGGCAATCCCCATTTAGTAGACAAGGAACTTGCACATACAATTTCGGATACGACGTTCACACGTTTCTTCCATATAGAAGCGGGCAACAGATGACCTTATTCATGTAGGATGACATTCACTATCCTCATGACATCTGTTAAATCTCGTTTGTAAGCATCTTCCGAGATTAGTTACGGTAGCCTCCCTTGTGCTATCGTTCAAGCAGTCTAGCTTTTATCCTTATTCGTATTTTATATCTCGCCGTTCAGTCGTGGCTTGATGCTTAACCAACTTACGGCTTTCTTGGCATGCTGTTGTCCCCCTTCAGTTTCCCTCCAAGGTAAACCAAGTGATACTAGGTCATTTAAGGTTAACCTAACGGCTTGCAATCACCGTTTTTCCTTGTCCCCTTATGGGCGCACGTAATCCCCATAGCACGCATTAACCTTTGTCCTGAAGTTATTCGGATCGGAGCAACCATCTGGATTTAAATGATTCTTACTTCTTGAGAATTCAATGGCTGTTTCTTCTGAATAGCCACCCTTTGCTAAAGCATAACTAATAAAACCTTCACCAAAATTGTAAGACTGCAAGGCGAGAGCAATGTCACCATTCGCTTTTCCTAGTACATCTTTAAATTCCCGTACACCTGCTTCTATAGAAATATTGGGATCTTTAATACACCCTACACGAGCATTTCCTTTTACACCTATACAAGATGAACTCATATCTCCATACTGCCCTTCCGATGCTTGCATTGGGTCATTTCCCGCTCCAGCTGACTCCTGCATCATTTGGGCCGCGAGAATACCAACATATTGAGCAACCCCATGTTTTTCCGCCATCTCTTTAATTTTAGGAAGGTAACCTGTTACCTTTTCATTGATATTGACAGGTTCTCCACCTGGACTCACAGCACCTACACACATACCACCAATATATCCACCAGTAGTAGGAGCAAGATGTCCATACATACCTTCTAACATCCCGGCTTCTAATATCTCACGCGCACGCTCTTTTTGACTTTTACTAAACTTTGCGAGTTCCATCGCTTTCTCTAGCCCATGAGAAGATGTTGTCACTTTTTTACTTCCACTCGCATTAATCTCATCTATTTTTTTCTTAAAATCTGTATCTCCTAATATCTTTTTTACATCTGGTCCGGAGTAACTTTCAGATTTTGTTTTTTGCATCTCCTTTTTCTTTTTTTCGCAAGGACCATTCGGTCCTGCCTCGCATACCTCTTTTTCTGTATATTCTTCATATTGGATATCCAAGAAATATGATATAGCATCATGCGGATCTTTACCAGTTAAATCATTATCATATCGCGCCATGTCAAAGGCGACAACCTCTTTCCAATCCACATTCAGAGCCATTGAGACTTCCATATATTTTTTTACTTGTTCCTCTGTCTTACCTTCATCATCGGTAAAAGGTACAAAAGAGACTAAAATCACACACACAGCAATAATTACTCCCATAATCAAAGCGGCAGGTACTCCAACCGCTGCCACAACAGCACCCACAATTTTTAATATACCTGCTTTTAGCATTTTGGCAGCAGCTTTCGCTGCCGCCTTTCCTGCTTTTCCTGCCAATTTTGCCATCTTCCCACGCGCTTGCATCCCTTTTTTCTTAATAAAGTGGGAAGCTACATCTTTTAAAGGATTACTTTTTTTCTGTTCATTTGGATCGTTAGGATTTTGACTCATAGACTTATCACACCATATTTTCCATTTTGAGAATTTCTTCCTCTTCGCTGTGCTAAGCGAGGGTTTGGCGCAAATGGAATCAGATTTTGTGGGTCATGTTCTGATAAATTTAAATGCGTCTCTGTACGGACTACTTCTTCCTGTGTTTGTGTTACTAAGATTTCTTCTCTTGGCTTAATACTACTGTCTTTCACTTCACAAGCTCTTTCTATCCTTTGGTTTGCTTGTAAACGCGTATCTCCTTTTCCGAATGGCGAAATACGTGACACTGTACCGTCTGTTGTTGTTGCAACCATGTAACTACGATCTCTTTCTACAACCATTTGTACATTCTTATAGCCACCTTGGTCTAAATCAGACATATAGAAGTGACCATTGTCTACTTTGTGATTGACCGTAAGTGGTGGTTCATTAAATACCGGTTTCTGTTGTAACGGTCTTTGATTTTGGTTTCCTACTAATTGATTTGGATTTACATTGATCGAGCGATTGATATTGATTTTTCCACCAGTTGAATCTTGTATATAAGCCGGAGATGCTTTCGCACCATTACGATACTGCGTTAATTGTCCATCTGAAATATTTAAGTCCTGATATACGACTTGTCCAGATCGTATACTGCTATCTCCACTACCATAACGAGATACAACTTGCGTCATACCACTAGCGTCTTTTGCTTCAATCCAAGATTTATTATTTGTCGTCACAAGACGTACGGCACCTTTTACAACCGATTGCGCGCCTGTATGATCTGGTGTTGTCGGTACCATCTGTTGAATTTCCTGAATCTCTTTTGCTTCTGTACGAACTGCACTGTTATACGGATTATGTTTACTTACCATACGTGCAGTTGCTTGATAAGCGCCCGCACCACCAATAACACCTGCAGCGTAACTTAAGCCTTTTGTCACATTATAGTGACGCTCTGCTGCATTCCCACCTAATGATGTATTAACAGCAGCAGTAGTCCCACTTATCACTCTTTGTACTGCATTCCCTCCGGATTGTTGTACAACACTCGCAGCACTAAAGTATGCATTTGATACCGTATCAATGCGATCCGCAAGCATAAGGTGTTTCGCACCTTCTATTACACTCATGCCAAGTTTTGTACTTTGCTGTGTCATACGTCCCACTGCAGAAGTTGGGATAGACATTTTACCAGCACTTTGTGCAATATTTGCTACACTTGTTGATGCATCTGCATAAGAACGTTCAATTTCCGCAACGGAAAGATCTCCTGCACGTGCTATACTCGCTTGGGTTTGTGTCGCTGCATATACAGCTTTATTAATTGCGCCACCCGTCGCAACACCATGTGAACGAACACCTTGAATCGCACTAGTAATTCCAGAACCTACTTGTTGGCTCACCGTTCTAAGACTTGCATGGCTTTGTAAACCTTTCGTTAATTGCGAAGTAAAGGCATCTTTACTAATATACGATTGATTATGTAGACTCTTACCACTCGTATCTTTTGCCTGTACGGGCATCGCTCCCGCTTGTACTGCCGCTTGTTGTGCGACTGCTTTAAATTCATTTCCTTTTTCATTCAGGTGCGACTGCCAAGCTTGCTCTTTTTGTGGTTGAGACATAGTTGGAGACAAGTTTTTCATAAAGCTTGCCTGTTGTTCTGCTGCATAGCCTTGTTTAAAGGATTCTGTAGAGGCTTGTATCAGGTTCCCAACATTACTTACTTGTTTTGCTTGCTGGCTTCCTGTTCCACTTGTCAAACCGTGCGTTTTCACACCGTTGACTGCCTTCTGAATGCCTGCCACACTAGATACACCCATAGCATTTAAACCAGGATCTTTTTGTAACTGTTGTGATAAATGAGAAGCGAAAGCTTCTTTATTCGCATAGTTTGTACCGTCTTTTTGCTGTACAATACCAGCTGATTCCGCCGCTTGTTGCGCATGATTTTGAAATCCTTGTACTTTTTGATCTAAATGCTTATTCCATGCTGCTTCTTTTTCTTGTTGCGGCATATCTGCCGGGAATTGTTTCATAAATCCAGCCTTATGGTCTGCACTATACGCTTTCTTAAATGCAGCAGTAGAAGCACCGACAAGGGCACCTACTTGTCCCATATTTTGATGGCCACTTTCTAACGTTTCTCCTTTTACATCCTCGACTGCTTTTCCGACTTTTCCTAATGCAAGTCGAGAAGCAAACGCATCTTTATTCACACAGGATTTATCAAACAGATTATTTCCTTGCTTATCCTTCGCATCAACTGGCATAGCTCCCGCTTTTGTTGCCGCCTGTTCTGCGTGGTTTCTAAATCCTTGTACTTTTGTGTTCAGATGGTCGCTCCAGTGTTTCTCTTTCTCTTCTGCTGACATATTTTCTGGTAACTGACTCATAAACGTATCTTTATGGTCTGCCTCATACCCCTTTTGGAATGCATTCGTTGCAGCGTTAACTAACTCTCTAGCATTTCCATATGGTGTAGCGGTTTTCTTCATATTTTGTAAATCTTGTTTCCGCTGATTTGAGAAACGAGACATCTGATTATTATTTGTTTTCGCTACTTTTTTAGCAATCTCTGCATCGGAAGCACTAGGGAATGCTTGTTTTAAGCGACTTGCAACTGCAGAATCGGGATTATCCGCTTTCCAATTTTCAAAATCTTTTGTAGCTAAATCCTGTGCAATATCTTCATCGGTTAGTTCTGGATAAGATTTGTCATTTAAATTTGAATACGTATCCGCACCCTTCTTTACACTCGAACCAATATGTTTTCCTAAGGCTACAGCCCCTTCGCCAACTGCAGCAGCAGATCTTCCAGTAACTGCACCAGTAAATCCGCCCGCTTTACTGCCAGCAAATGTCCCTATTGCCATTCCTTCTGGTCCAAGACCAGCTCCTGCTGTCATACCTGCAAGTCCACCAGCCGCTTTACCAATTGAACTTCCAATTTGACCAGCTTTTAACATACGAGCTGCACGAGATGTTGTACCAACATCTGTCCCTAAATTCGCTCCTAATGCATCTTTCGGGTTATCAGCATCTTCTTTTGTCTTTTCTTTATCCCCTTTATCATCAGGTTTTGCTTTTGAATTACGGTAGTCATCACGAACACCTTTAACGAGTCCAGCCACACTTGCTAAAGCACCCATACCCATCATCGTACCTGCTCTATGAATGCCACCTGATGCATTGGTACTAAGGCCAATAAAACTTTTTACAATCTCACCTATTGGGATAAACATAGCAAGTAAAATTAATTTGATTAACGGACTATTTGCTGCTCCAATTAAAGAAATAATGAGCCATAAGGTAATCGCATGAATTGCTTGTATGAACACCGCTCCTATAAATTCACGTATCCAATATAATGTCTGTTGTTTCTTTTGTGGAAATAGCCACATGCCTACCATTAACGGACCAATTAACATTAAAACGTATAGTGACACCGCTCGCATTAAGTAGTAAAAGTTTGCCCAGACGATGAGACCAGCTTCTATAAACAAACCAAATATAATAAACATATAGTCATTTTCATGACCTTTCAAACCCAGCTCAGTAATGGTAAGTCCAGCCCCACCAAATCCAGGTTGTAGAAATTTAGTACCCTTATCTGGATCAAAATTCCCCCCACTTGCTACATTAACAGCGTCTCTAAACTCTATTATTATCCAAGAATTGATTTCAAATATGAGTGTATAGAAGTAATCGAGGTGCCAAAGAAAAATTGAAATGATCATCAAATCCTTCGCATACTCTATTAATGCTGTTCTATTATTTGGATTAATAGCTGTTGCCGAATATTTTGCCGCCGTAATAACTACACTGACAAGGACACAAAAAGCAACAAGCTTGAACATGACAGGCATGCCTGTGTCTAATACTTTGGTTAGAGAATTACCTGAAAATAAGAAATCTAAGTTTGTCCCCTTTCCTTCTGTTCCCTCTCCTCCAAACACTAAAACTGGCAGCGGATCCAAAGTTGCATACACCGGACTAAGAAAAGCCTTTACTATAGCAATAATTAAGCCTCCGACCCACTCTACTATTTTCTCAAGCATAATTTCACCTTCCTTTTTAAGAGTACGCCATTATCCTGCGTAACCTTGTACTTTCTTCATATTGTTTAAAAGCTCTTGTAGTACCGCTTCATTTGATTCAATGAACATCATTTCTTTGTCAGATGGATCAGTTTGAATCCAAACCGAACTATCTCCGACACGGAAAATCCCTTCTCCTTTTCCAGGGTTGTTGAGAATAATATCAAGCTCCCCAGCAGTTAAGTTAAAGTTCTCCTGGATCTTTTTCTTATCAATTTTATTTTGTTCTAAGAAGAAATAAGAGAAAGTAGATTGCAAGATACCACGAGCTTTTACATTTTCTAAAATACGAACAAAGTCCTGACTTGCCCAACACATACCGGCATTTCTTTTACGTGAACGACGTGCTACTTTTTCCAAGAAGTTAACCGTTTGTTCATAGTCGATAAACTGCCACATCTCATCAACATATAATACTTTTCGCTTGATAGCGTGTTCTGGACTCTTAATCCAATGCTCCCAAATATAGTTCAAGATAACGTGGAAAGCGATTGGTTTTAAAAACCCCTCCTCTAAATGACTAATGTTAAAATTAACAACGCGTGATTCATTTAACTGTGTTTCCACACCACGACCAAAATGACTTTGTCCATCAAATAATGGTTTTGAACCATCGCGTAAGAATGGTCGAATCGCAGCAATTAACTCTTCTGCTTTTACATCGTCTCCATGATGTTCTACTATGACATCATAGATTTCTTTTAACTCTGGCTCTGGCTTTCTCACTTGAGACTGAATTAACTGTCCATCCACTTTCTTCACTTCATCTGTATATAAAGAGGAAGGATGTGAAGTAATACCATGTTTATCAAACACTTCACGGATTGCATCTTCTAGCATAGTACGTTGGAATACATTTAATCCTGGTTGATCAAAGTCTTGCCCGCGAATAATAATGTCAAAGAAACCTAGTATTTCATTGATTTTCTCTAAAATTGGTACAAATCTCACATACTTCATGCCATCACGCTCTACAAGTTCTTTCTTATCATATTGTTCAAGTGCTTCTAGCTCTTCATCTTTATCCGTAATCTGAAGTTCTGTTACAGCGATTGCACAAGGATTGATAATGATATTACTTTCAGGTGAAATATTTAAATTAATACCACCTAGACGTTTTGTAATTTTTACGAATTCTCCTTCTGGATCGATAATCATTGCATGCGTATCTGCAAGTGACGTTTCACGAGCTAATTTCATTTTTAAAAGTAAACTTTTTCCGGAACCTGAGATCCCTGTTACACCAATGTTATAGTTTGGCGGGCGATAATCTGCATTACCAAATGAATTTAAAAATTCTACTTGCCCAGTAATTTTATTCTTTCCTATTGGTATGCCACCATTAAATCTCCCCGATCCTGATACAAATGGTGCAAACGTACATAACGCACGTCTATCGATATTTCGATAGGTATCTTGCAGTGTATTTGGTGCACCTAATGGCATAGTAGCTTTCAAACCACTCTTCACACGGTTCCAAGTACTTGCTATCTTAAAGTGAGATGCTTGCATTTCATCTTCAATATACTCACATAAAACGTCCAATTCTTTCTTTGATTCTGCGTAAGCAACACCCATTGTACTCACCATATAGGAGTCGTTTTCATTGAACTGGATTTCATCCATTAAATTGTTTGTATCTTGAATTTTTGCATCTAAGTCTTTTTCTTGGTCAATGTTTCCTCGTGTACGTTGGAAAGAAAGATTGGAACGTAACATCGTCAGCTGCATATCTAATGATCGCATTGCTTTAGCTTTTGGTTCTTTATGAATATCGATCATGACATCCACTTCCCCAGCCGAAGTTAACATGTTGAGCCAATTGGTTTGCATCATACGCGGGTACCCATCACGTGGAATATAAAACGGACGAAAGAACGTATTACTTCCTAAAGATTGTTTAATGACCCCATAATCTTCTGCATCAATTTTCATTCCTTCTGGAGCAATAACATCAAACACTGTTGTTTGATTGTCTAATTGCGTCGGTATTTCCTCTTCTTCCAACTCTTCCTCCTCTAGCTCCAATTCGTCCCTCTCTTCTGCTTCTATTTTTTTCTTTTCCTTTTTCTTTTTTCCGAACAACTTCATGTTTACGCCACCCCGTTATTTGATTTTTCTGCCTTTTCTTCCGCTAGCACTTTCTTCATTAACTCTAGTTTTCTTTCATTCGTTTCCCCTGTTGAATAGAGGGAGAAATTCTCGTTTTCAATTAAGTCCTGGAAACGAGCTTTTATAGCTTTACGACGGTTAAATGCTACATATAAAAGTTCTATTAATTTATCTTTCGTTAACATTTCTACATTAATTTTTGCTTTCGATAGTAGATTTCGAGATGCATTATAACGACGATATAGTTCGTTAAATGCCTTATCTACAATCTTTTCTTCTAACTCGTCCTCTGTATCAGCCGTAATTGTACTAATATCAACCTTGTATGGATAAATTAAATAACGTTTTTGTTCATATCGAGGTTGCGAACGTTGCCAGTACTCTAAAT
Source organism: Bacillus sp. FSL K6-0073 (assembly GCF_038006085.1). Classification (NCBI taxonomy): domain Bacteria; kingdom Bacillati; phylum Bacillota; class Bacilli; order Caryophanales; family Bacillaceae; genus Bacillus; species Bacillus sp. FSL K6-0073. Next base: position 165,958 of record NZ_JBBOUN010000002.1, read on the forward strand.
TATCAATAACTTCTTGACCATATAGAACCGTCTCTGGTGTAAGGTCCTTCGCACCTTTCATCGTTTCTGTCATTTTTCGTACAGGATCTGTTAAATCTACAAACTTACTTTGAATATATACTTTCGTATTAAACTCTAATGTGGTTAACCATGATTCAATTTTGATATCAATCGCTTCTTGTTCCATATTGGAAAGTAAATAATAGTTAACTGGATGTGCTTCCGCAATCAGGACAAATGTGTCATCATGATACCGAATCATATGATTATCGATTTCCTTAATGTCTTCTACAAAATTACGAAAGAAGTCAACATTATCCTCATCAATTTCCGGTTCAGCAGACATATTTTTTTTATTTTTCTTTCCAGCTTTTTCAGTAGTGTGTTTCTCTACTCCACCTTGCTTTTTCCCTTTTTTCTTAGAACCAAACAGCGGTTTTCCATTCATTTTCCGATAAAAGAAAAATCCTACAATGGCTATCGCCGCAAAATATATCATTTCTAACATTTACAGATTCTCCTTTGCCCATGTAGTTGGCTCGTACCCTTTTCTCCACTTACCTTTTTCGGAGCGGCTACGCATTTTAATAATTAAATACTTATCTAGATACATGTGTTGTTTTTCTTTATATATAAACGCAAACGCTATTACACTTACTACCGTTGGTAGTGCTAAAATTAAGCAAATAAAAAATGCTACTACCGCATCAATAGGTGCAAATAACCGCCATAAGAATGGTACATATAAATAAAGGGATGCCCCGCCACCCAATAGATAAATCAATTGGCGTTTGCTCAGCACACCTAATAGTGTTTTTTGCTCCGAAGTCATATCAACAGGAACAGTTACTTTTCTCATTCTTTTTCCTCCCTTGTATAAGAGAAGCTCTCCCCAAATCGAGGAGAGCTTGTACAAACTCTTATGTTAGATTGTCGTAACCCAAGCAGCGATATCGTAAGCTTTGATCATGACAAAGCCTCCAATTGCTGCGCAGGCTAAACCAATCATAGCTTGTGTACGGTTTTCAGGATTCTTCCCTTGTGCACCAGATAGTTTAATAGCTGCAAATACAACGCAAGCTGCCACCCATATTCCCCCAAAACCAATTAAGGTTTTCACCAAAGTGTTCATGCTTTTTTGGACGGTTTCAGCATTGGCACCACTGCCACTACCACCAAGCCCCTTCGTAAAGCTACTTTTTGCCAGTAAGAAATCTCCTACTGATGTTGTCATAAGTTTTGCAGACAACCAATTCAACATAATTCCTGCACCTCCAGGTGTTTTTGCTCGCAAAACGCAAAAAGACCTCAATACACGCACACGTCCCCTAAGGACATGGCGCATATTGAGGTCTTCTCTTATATGCGAACTGATTAATTTTATATTTTCATTGTAAAATCTTATTACTTTTATATTATAGCAATACGTTTTTATAAAAACAAGTCCTTGTTTACACCTTTATTTATACCCTCTTTGTTAGGATCGTACCATACTATAAGAATTAAAAAAATATTACCGTCCTTAAGACCTAAAGCATTCATATCTTCTTTCAGTGAGCAACATGATTCTATTTTATCCATTTTGGAATTTTATCTCTAAGGGTATTCGCTTCTTTTTTCTTATTCATTTTAATCTCTCCAACAACTTATTATGCTCCTTAATAAGAGTATACTACCTATTAAGGAGTGTCTAAGCCTTGTGTTTATCAAACTATTCATTAGAAACAAAAAACAGGTAATTGTGCGTTTTTCACAAGTACCTGTTTTTCACTACTTCTATCTACTCTTTGTTTCTTAAAATTTCATTAACCTTTTCGACACTTAATTCAGTGGCTTCCGCTATCTTCTCTATAGGTACACCTACTTTAATTAAATTATGAATCATTTCTATTCTAGCTTCTTTTGCAGCTTTTTCTTCTGCTGTCTCTATTTCTGATATTCTATCTTTTATTGCCTTCTCTCTCGCCTCATATAAGCGTAAAAAGTCTTTATCACTACTTAAACGCTCCCAATCCTCTATTGCCTTTTTCAAAACTGGATCTTTTTCCATCGCGATTCCCTCCAGGATTGTAGTTAATTTCTCATCTTCATATGCAGGAAATAATAATAGCCAACGTGCTAATATATCCTCCCATGGATCCATTCGATCTTCTTGCCATTCTCGAATTACTTTTGGAATCTCAAGAAAGTGCAATTGCATATTCTCTGAAATTATGTGCTCCGATTTTTTGTTCATGACTACACCGACATTATGAAAGTCCTCTTCTCCTGGAAACAGAATGAAATCCACTATATTAATACAAATAGTTGGTCTTAATTCTGTATACTTCATCCCCTGAGTCATTTGAGAATAATACATGCCAGCCCAGTAGAACAAAGATCGCTCAATCATGTCTTTTTTGTCGCGAACCTGTATCTCTATATTTAATTTTATACCATTATTCAGAGTAGCTCGCAAATCTAAAATAGACAATTTATCATCCTTTTGTTCCCTTGGAAGATGTGGATCATCTAAATGCAAAGAAATAATTTCCTCATCTAAAGAGGATTGTAATACCGCATTAAGAAAAGCAATGAGTATACCCTCGTTTCCTTCTACTCCAAACAAGCGCTTGAAAGCAAAATCAACTCGTAAATTTACTAGATTTTTTTTCATAGATGTATTCATATTCTCTTCTACCTTTCTTTTAGTGAATTTTTATCCTCTGTAGTAATTAGATATAAGAAAAAGATAGAATTACAAACTCTATCTTTTTCAATCTACCTATTTATGAAAATATCAACCTACTTTATGACCTTCACAATCTCTGAAATACAGGTTTAAATCCCGCTTGCATTGTATCATCCAACCCCTTACCTTGCGTTGGATTCCATGCAGCTATGATTACGTTATAGCCCTCTGTCTTTAACTTTGTCGCAAAGTCTATAAGAGCTTTTCTTACTTTTTGATTCTCTACTAAATCGGCATCAAACGCTAAATAGACATTTTCTACACCCATATCCTTTAATACAGGCATAGTAATTCGCCAAGCATTTACACCAGGAATCGCAAGAACCGTTGTTCCTATTTCAGAAAGCTCCTCTTTATTAAATCTCTCTGGAAGCAAATCAGCAACCAGATCTGCTTTCATAGCTCCCTCTGTAATCATTACTGAGTTGGTTTGATGTAAGGTACCAGAATTCCAATGTTTCAAATGAGAACTTGGTACAGCTACATGTACAGGAAGTGGATTTTCACTACCGCCTGCACCAGTTCCTTGATTTTTGTTTGCTGATGAGACCCACAGATATTTTTGCCCTTTATGAATCTTTACAACAATTTGTCCCTCTTGAAATGGAATCTCTACCTTTTTGCTCACTTCTAGTTCGCCTTCAAAGATACAATCACCATTTTTAATTACCTTCACAACATTAGGCTGTTCGATTAATTCTGCTTGAACTCCAGTAGGTGCAGATTTCACATGAACGGAGTTTTTCACTTCATCCACACGAACCTGCCATCCAACAATTTGATTGTACTGATTCCGAAAAGGAATCAATATACCAGGAGATCCTGACATCAAACGAAGAGAACGTTGACCTTTCTTCATCTCATAGAAACCCGGGATTCCCTGCCAGCAATTTTTATTCCCCATCTGTTTAAATAGCTGCTCCCAAACAGTCGTATACGTATTATCCTCCTCTAACACAATTTGTTGTTTTAAGAAAGAACGATATTGACGTATTTGTATTTGTTCTTCGCTCATTTTTCTATCTTTTAATAAATGTGCATGATGATGCTCTTGTAATGGTATGAACTCCATTAATTTACGATTAAACACATTTAATTCCTCATTACTTTTCTTATCATGAATCTGAATTTCATCCACCTCAGGCAATTGATATTTATCTTTTCCTTTTATGTAGTGAATGTAGCTTGGATTGCCCGTGTTTTTTCCATAAATCCATTTACTTTCTACACGTGTACATGCTACCTTATCTTGCGAAACGTGCAGCATACAATTACCTGTATCATAACAAACTGGACAAGGTATACGGTAAAACTCCCACCAGCTACCTCTCGGATAAGCACTTGTTAAACGAAACTGTCCTTTTTGAATGTTATAATTCATTTTTCCCCACTCCTTATATACTGTTTATTATATATGGGACTATTACTTCGATTAAACTTTTTATAATTACATTAGGATATTACGTATAATTATCTAATGGATATACAAAAGGATACGCATTACAAACTAAATAATCATTTCTATGTTCTTGATCTTGCAAATCCGATTCTACGTATGCTTCAAATGCTCTAGCAAACATCTCGTGATTTGTAGACTAATACTTTTTGCTTCTATTCTTATCTAACTTAATTGCTGTATCAAAGTACATAGACACTTGCGCTTCATAAGATATTCCATCAAATTTTCCGCCTGTTTTTCATAATAAGCCAACATTTGTGTAGCTCTCTTGAATTCTTTGTCAATCTTACGTTCCATGCGTGCCTTTGTTACTCCTGATAAAATAAAAGACAGAAATTCATAGTAATTCTTCACTACAAATTTCTGTCATTCCCTCTGTCTGCATACTTCCATATAGTTCTGTAAATTATTCATTACGATACACTGACACCTGTTAAAGAGAATACATCCTCTTTTATTGGATTAAGTGCTTGTTATGCACGTAAACTTTGAATAGGATCATCTGGATGTACAGAATAAAATAACGATACTTCATAACCGATTATCATAATTAAATACCCCTAAATAAAAATTTTTGCTCAATGTGATAATGGGTTCTCCAATCAAACAGACTTGGAAACAACACAAAAAGGACTTCTTCAAGTCGATTAAAAATGTATATAGCAAAATAAGCTATATATACACTAATCGGCTCAAAGAAGCCCTTTCAGAATTAAAACAAGACGCAGCTTGCTTCTACATCTCAACCACAACTCATAAAGTGTGAGAATAAACAGAATCAAATAAACAATAAATACAATTACATATTAATGAATTCACATAAAAATTTCAACAACTTTATATTTCCTTAAGATTTTTCGCTCCATTCTACTTTCCAGTGAATATTTTTGTAGAACCATAAGTTTCTACCGTGTTAAATTGCAATTGTAAATCTTGCTCTCTTATACTAGCTCGTACATATCACACTAATTTCATCAGTCATCCCCTAATACTATTTAAAATTTATCATTGTTTTATATACTCTATTTCAGACTAACTCTTAGATAAATATAAGGTAAGATTTTAATAATTTTTCACAGCATTTCCCCACATCATCTAAAAGCATCAACTTTTAGACAGTTGAAATTTATTTTCGTTCTTTGTGTTCGTTTGTTTTGTAAAATGTTAAATAAAATTGAAACTGCATCCTTCTAGTTAATAAGTAGTAATTAAAAAAAATAATAAAAAAGAGTGCTATTAAAATATGCACTCTTTCAAAAGACTTTACCAATCTCGATGGTCACCATGATCATGCTCACGATCGTGGTCATGATTACGTCTACGACGACACTCATCACAATCGCAGTCACGTCTACAATGACAGTCGTTAAAATCGTTTCTTCTTCGTCTACGGCCGCAACCGCAAAATACTAAATCATCCCAAAATCTATTACAATCTCGAGAATGTCCAAAATTATTATCCCATCCCATAGATATGATTCCCTCCTCTAAAATAGAATTCATCATATTCTATGATTAAAAGGTAGAAATAGTTTGTTTATTAGTCCATGTTTCAAACTAATAATATTTCAATTTGCAAGTCTATCTCACGCCCTATCTTTCCTTAACAACAAACAAGATACCATCCCAATTATGGCAACGCCCACGATAATTCCTATACACTTAATCAAGAATATTTACCCTAACATCATTTATTTCTTTGCTTCCATACCCCATTCTCTTTACGATAAGTATTCTTCCCATTCATGAATCCGGCTGTATTACCAGGGATGCTATATTTCTTATTCTTAGTCTTTTTCTTCATCCTCTTTTCTTCTTGAACAGCCTGCAAATCTACCTTCCATTGTTTCAACAAATCCTTTTTACGTCGCATCGAATTTGTACCCCTCAGATTAAAATGAAAATCCATTAATCATATTATATATATTTATGTTTTATTTTCAATATAAAGAGAGCACCCTCGCTATTGGCGCTCTCAATGTGAATTGGGGTTTATTCTGAGCATTGAATAGGACACGAAGAACTCGTCCTATTACATTATATGCTTGTCCTTATTAGAATGTGCAAAAAAAAGCACCCTCGCCCAGGCGCCAAAAGATACATATACTTTGAGGTAACTAACACGTTAGAAAAGACCCTTCCATATCATTGTATGATTATCGATTATCTTTATACCTAGATGACTCATTAAATACGTTTAATGTGAAATTTCTATTGATTTAACCATGGTTAATTCCATCCAATTCATGGTTAGTATTCTAAATAGACCAACAATGTATTATAATCCTTTATATACCCAAGGAGGTTTACCATGCTTAATTTTCATAAAACATTCCCCATCTTAGGATTCTTTTGGTTTTTATACGGTTTTATGGGTCTCATCTTTTTATTACTATTCCTTAGCGTGTAAAAACAACTCATATAAAAATTTTGATAAAGTTAATTGTCCCTCCATAAAGGGATCCCTCTTATTTCTGAATTTATCTTTTTATATGTACATAAGGTACGTGAAATTTTACTATCTCATTAATGAATAATTTGTGTTTCTTGTTGGCTATCTTCTCTTTTACTGCTTCGTCAATATATTGCTCTTTCTATCTGCTCTACTAAGTATCCATAAATATCAAAATCAGCTCTTGGTATAGATTTCTTGCCTTTTGGTTGATGAGACATCCTTACATAAAACTGAATAACTGATAGTAATACTACGAATACTGATTTATCCTTGCTAAACTCAATAAGGAAGAAACATATTGCTCCATCTTCTCCGCTTTCTCCAGGTAATCTAATTAATGCTGCGCTATGTTATTTAAATCAAAACGTGTGTCTTTCTCTGTAGACTTTGCTTCAAACACTATTGCTCGTCCTTTATACACGCCATCATAGTCTACTTTACTCTTAGCTTCATAGTAACACTTAGCACACGGACACCTTTACTTTTTAACACTTTCACAGGAGTCGGACGCTTGTTTATAAGCGCCACTCCACCTCTTTGATACATTTCATTTGCTAGATTGATAATTATTTCAAATGCCATTCCACGATTTCCTAATCCCATTGTTATTCCTCTCTCAATGTTGAGATATATGTACCTCAAACTTAGTATCAATATCTATTGAATTCTTGTATTCACTTAGTATTTTATAACTGGGAGCTCTATTAAAACATTGCCAGAATGTTTGTTTTGCCTTAAGTCTAGCAATATCAATAGTTTTATCAAAATTATTAGGAAGATAAGAATATTGATCTTGTAGTGGAATTATTGGCCGTATATCTTTTTCCATACCATCTCGTATTTTTTGAATGCAGGCAAGCAGCTCATTCTTTACTATTTTCTCAATGTTCTCTATCGAAGGATATGCAACAATTAATTTTATTTTACTACTAGCTATAAATAACTCACCTAAATAGTTATTTATAAGATATTTAAACTCATTGATAATATCGAGTGCAATTTCTTTTTGGGATTGTCTTAACGAGGATCTATAATAAAAATTTTGATAATAATTATACAAATTATACCTGTTACTCATACAAACACTTCCTTATTATACATTTTGATTCCATTTTACGTAGAAGCTGAATTTTCGTGAATGTTTTCGAAAACATGTAGCCCCCCTTAATAAAACTCAATATTCTGTCAATAATGTAGGCACATGGTTATCTTTCACCGATTCCTTATATGAGCAGTTAGCTTTTGCTAGCTGCTCTTTATTTGTACAAGGTACTCAATTGACTGGCGCACATATAATATCCTGAGTTCCTTTCTTTATAAAATAGTCGTTATAAAACGGGTCTCGTTACCAGAGCACTTTACTAAGTGCTCTTTTTATGTTCCAACTTAATGAAATTTTTGTTTAGTTTTCTTCCTCTTCTTCATCACAAATACATTCATCAACATACTCTCTATAAATAATGCACTAACTACCTTCTATTTCTATTTACCTTTTCTCTCAAATAACTATTTTGATACATTTATGAAACATTCATGTGTTATCTTCAGTACGTTCTATTCTTTTTATAAAATCGTGTGAGATATACCAACACCAGAAGCCCTAGAGCCCTAACTCTAGGGCTTCTGCATTTAAATAAAGATTTTGTTTGAACCCATTCACCAATTTCATACTTTTACATACTTTAATACTACCTTTCTGTATAATGTGAGTTCGTCACTTTCGTTATAATTAGGTAGAAAGAGTGCTCTTGATTAGCACTCTTTTTTATTTGTTATTAAATAAGGATTTTGTTTAAAGTTCATTAACCTTATTGATTCTCTTGCATACAGTATTATCACAAGAAAATCCACAGGTTACTCTGGTCAAGTTAACTTGAATTTCTTGCACACCTTAAGGGAAGAATCCATTTGTAAAAAATGGGTTCTTTTATTTTTCTCATACAATAAGAATTTTGTTCAACTTTTTGAATTTATATTTTATACAACAACCCATCGTTCCGGAATTCTTTTATATTCCTCACTATCTTTTATCTCTTGTAATGCTGGATCATTCCTATCGATAATCGCATGTCCGCAAGCGCACTCTCAATCCATTATCGTTTCACCATCACAAACAAGGCATTCCGGAGTTTTGTATTCAGGAACTTGATAACCTTCTCTATCCTTATACGTTGGATACACATCTTTGAAAAAAGACTTAACTTCCCTATCTGTCATTGAAGATAGTGATTTACTAATAACATCAAATCCTATTTTCCTAATTAAGAAGTCAACGCGCTCCTTCCTGTTATTTGGTTTCTTCTCGTTTCTGCCATTAATGCCTTCAAATGCTGCAATCTTCTTTTTACTTATTACACGTTTATAATGAATTGTTTTTCCCCGTTCAATTAGATCAACGTTCGATCTTTGAAATAAATAACAAGATCGTGTAAATGTTCTGCATTTTAAAATCTCTCCATCACGGGTATCTTCGTAATAAAGCCCTTCTTTCATACACTCACCTCTTTTCTACCAAATAACTATTTTGTTCACTTTTTTGATACATTTATGAAACATTCATGTGTTATCTTCATTAAGTTCTTTTCTTTTCATAAACCGTGTGGGTTATACCAACACAAGCAGCTCTAGATCCCTAAATCTAGAGCTCCTTCGTTTAAATATTTCATTCAACTATGTATAGACAACTATATATTTAGGTGTTAAAATATTATTGTGATTCCCATATGGTTTCACATACGACTTTTTTCTTCGATTATGAGGTTCTTATGTAATGTAAGGACCATTTTTTTATTCAAATAAGGACTTTTTAAAATTTATATGTACATATTTTTAAGTATATAATTAGATTATCAATACATCAGAGGCAATAATGATTTTGTTATATATTTGTTTAGGAATGAGTGCAGTTTTTAGCTTAATAAAGGAATTTCGAAAGCCACAGATAAACCGATTCTTGCTTTTAGTTGATTCTTTAATTTTGCTTGAAGCTTTATTCCTAGTAGATAACATCTTCATCTACTTTTAATAACTGTTTTAGTTCCTCGTAACTCTCTTCAAATAAGTCGCATTCATTAGTAGACTTAACTATATTTCTCTGAATCCATTTTTCTATTAACCTGTCTTATTCACTCATATCGTATCCTAGATAATTTACTACACTCCCTTACGTCCTACGAATGGCTTCGTAGCAGCTTCATCCCTCTTTTACCCTTGAGTAAAAAGTAACATTCTTAATCCCGTTCTTTCTTGCTAATTCCAAATGCATTGCGTACCCTTTTCCCTTTTTGCTGTTTCATATAAATTCATACCATCTTTGACCAGTTTGAAGAAGGCCGACTGGCTTATTTCATTTCATTCAGCTAGTGTTATCATTCTAGAATTAATGCCACTTTTTCTCTTTACATGTTAAAAAAATACTTGGATGATAGTCCAAATACATATTATTAATATTAAGCTGGTTCACGTCAGGAGCAGGTATCTTAGGTTGTCTTTTTTTTATTTTCCTTCGACATAATATGACAATATACGAATTGACAATTTGTTATTATTATCTAGAAATCTTACATTTATCTACAAATTATTATTGCATTTTTAAAATGTAAAATATTTCAATGTTAATACATACCATTTAGGGAGATGGAGAAAATTATGAAAAAATTATTAGCTTCAGCAACAGCAGTAACACTATTAACAGTTGGGTACAGTTCTGCTGCATTTGCAGAAAAAAATCCAAATGACAAGAATTGCAGTCACTTTAAAAACAAACAAGAAGTTATGGAATTTTGGCACAGCAATGGATACAGCGCAACTAATGATCCTCATGACTTAGATCGTGACAATGACGGTTTACCTTGTGAAGTAAAAAAAGGAGACTACGATCAATTTTTAGCTAGCAAACAAACTACTAAAAAGGATGAAAACAAACCTCAAGAACAAACTAAACAAGAAAATAATAAGCAGGAAAACACTAAACAAGAACCTGCTAAACAAGAAAACAATAAGCAAGAGAATTCAAAACAAAATAACCAAACAACTGCAAAAGAAACAAAGAAAAATACTAATACAGTTGTGAAAAATGAAACGAAAAAACAAGGTGAAAAATTACCTAATACAGCATCAAACGGTGTTACAATGATGTTAGCAAGCTTAGGATTAGCATTAGCTGGATCTGTATTAATGTTCCGTCGTAAAAAGACAAACGCATAAAATAGTTCCTTAAAACGGCAGGAGAAATCCTGTCGTTTTCAAATGGAGTGATAAGAGTGAATAAAAAACAATGGATAGGCTTATGTTTAACTGTTATTGGACTTACTATCTTTTCCTATTATTTTCTAGAATGGTATAATGCTAGACAATCAGCAGAATCGTTGACAACTAACGAGGCTAAACAATATGAGACCTCCACACCTTCTAAAGAAAATGAAACGCAAAATAGCAATCAAACAGAGACAGAGACGGAAACTTCATTACAACCTGAAGAATCTGTACAAATTCCCGCTTCAAAGGTAAACCATCAGTTAGGAGATAAAGTAGCATATTTAATTATCCCTAAAATACAAAAGAAATACTCTGTATATTGGGGAGCTGATGATAAAGTACTAAAAAAGGGTGTAGGTATGTTTGTTAGTGACTTAACTACTACACCATCTGGAAATGGTCATACAGTTTTAAGTGGACATAGAGATACTGTTTTTACCGAGCTTGGTCAACTAAAGGAAAATGACCAACTTATTGTGGAATATGAAAATAAAACATATACATATAAAATTAACAAGCATTGGATAACAGATTCAGAAGATCGAACAGTTATTGTAGAAAAAAGTGAGCCAACATTAACATTAACAACGTGTTATCCTTTTGACTATATAGGAGACGCTCCAGATCGGTACATAATTGAATCATCTCTACTTTCCATTCGGTAAGGATGAAAGTCCAAAAATTAAAGTGGTTTAAGTAGGAAGAAGGCACCTTTGGGTGTCTTTTTTTATGAGTAAGAAGTACTGCCAATATGCGAGGAAAAATAGGTCATAAGACGGAATGCTAGCCTGAAAATTCCAAACTATCTTTTTTATTTCCTTTCGACATAATATGACAATATCTTTATATATAGTTTGTTATTATTAGCTTGGCAATCTTATATTTTACATAATTGGAGGAACAAACGTGGGAAAAATATTTAAATTTGGATGCCTAGGCATTATAGCTTTATTTGTAATCGGAATAATTGCTATGGTCGCTGGTGGTGGAGACACAACTGAAAAAACTTCAACAGACACTAAAGCAGTATCAAAAGAAGGTGTATCTTCTGATGTAAAAATCGCTGTAGGATCTATGGAAACAGTAGATTCTGTGGGTAATGAATATACAAAAGAACAAGCACAAGGTGTCTTTAAAATTTTAGAAGTTACACTTACTAATAATCAAAAAGACGCTATCACTGTTGATGCTAATAGTTTTAAATTAGTAGATAGCAAAGGTCGTGAATTCACATATTCAACACAAGGTCAAACATCTTTTGACTTAGCTAATGGTGGGAAAACTGACTTCTTCTTAAAACAATTGAATCCTGGTCTAACACAGACAGGTAAAATTGTATTTGATATACCAAAAGATGCTGAAGGTCTTTTCTTAAAAGCAAGTGGCGGTATGACAGGTAAAGAAATTAATTTAAAAGTTGAATAGGAAAAAGGCACTCGAAGGAGTGCCTTTTTTTTTAACAACTGGCATTACTTAATGCAGTAAAATAACACTTAAATAGGGCCCAATACATATTATTAAAATTAAAGTGGATCAAGTCAGAGGAAAGCACCTTTGGGTGTCTTTTTTTCTACATTAAAAAGCCCACCTATTTGAACTGAACCTAAAAAATTAGACAAATATATTAAGCAGCTACTAAGGATTGAACTCTGTATTGCACAGGGGACAATCCTTTTAGTTTTGTTTTAATTCTTTTGTGATTGTAGTAATGAATATAAGTTTCTAGTTCTTGCTTAAATTGTTCCATACTTTCAAACTCTTTAAGATAAAGTAATTCAGATTTTAATAAGCCAAAAAAATTTTCCATGACTGCATTATCTAAGCAAATTCCCTTACGGGACATACTTTGGATAACGTTATGTTTTTTAAGCGACTGATGATATTGTCGCATTTGATAATGCCAACCTTGATCCGAGTGTAAAATAGGAGTTTCCTTATCATTCAAACGTTGAAACGCCTTATTTAACATTTTAGAAACAAGGGAATAGGCAGGTCTATGTTCTATATTGTAAGCTATAATGTCTCCGTTATATAAGTCTAAAATAGGTGATAGATATAGTTTTTTACCATGTAAGTGGAACTCCGTCACATCTGTTACCCATTTTTCATTTGGTTTTAATGCGTGAAAATTACGTTTTAAAATATTAGGAGCGAATTTCCCGACAGTCCCTTTATATGAACGATATTTTTTTAGTCGAACAAGACATTTTAATCCCAGGATATTCATTAAACGTCGAACGGTTTTATGATTTAATGCATGGCCTCGATTACGTAATTCCAATGTAATACGACGATAACCATACCTCCCAAAATTCTCAATAAAGATCTCTTTAATTAATTCTTTAACTTTCTTATATTTATCTGGACGTTTCGCTTGTTTCATCCAGTAATAATACGTAATACGAGCGATATTAGCGACTTTCACAAGGTCAACGACCTTGTATTTATGCCTTAATTCATAAATCAATTGCGCTTTGTCTTGGTCTGTGATTTTTTCTTCTTTTGAACTAAGGCATTCAACTTTTTTAAATAGTCATTTTCCATACGCAGACGTTCATTCTCTGCTTGTAGCGCTTCTATAGAACCTTCAAGAGATACTTCGTTTTGTTTTAAATGTTGTAGCTTAGCTTTTTCTTTGGCCATGGTTAGACGCCCCTTTTTCTTTGATTTTAGGGCATCTAATCCTTCTGTTTCATAAGCTACTTTCCATTTTCGAAGTGTTTCGCAAGAAGGAATATTAAAAAAAGCAGCTGTTTCTCTCAGAGATGTCCCATTTTCATTCATATAATGAATTACATCTAGTTTATACTCGAGAGAGTAAGTTGTATAGCGTTTTTCAAACGCCTTTTCCCCTGAAAATTCAAACTGTTTAATCCATTGATAAAGTTCTCTAGGATGAGCCCCTATAGAATTAGCAATGGCTTTTCCGCCTTCCGTACCTTTTAGATATCGTTTTACTGTTTGTATTTTATCTTTTGAAGAAAATTTAGCTATAAAAAATACACCTCCAATTGTTAATTATGTGTCTAACAATTGAGGTGCACTTCATTCATAGATAGGCCATTTGTGATTTTGCATTTGCGCACGATGATATAATAACAAAACTCCCTAATTCTCAAGCTCCTTCATTGTTCTTCTTCAATACACTTAAGATGGTACTTTGTATATTAGTCTAAAGTACGAGCAGCTGCATAGAATGATCCAGAACCACCATTTCTGTGAGTAACTTTAAGCTTATATTTACCTTTTGAAAGAGTATTGTACGTATTCGTAAAACCCTTTCCTGCTGCTAACGACCCCTTATCAATAACATTGCCTTTTGAGTCTTTTAAAAACCAGTCAAGCGTGCCTTTAGTATTGTTAGTCATATGAACTCTCATATCCGCTTTTTTTACATGTTCGAACGACACTTCTCTTTCACCATTTATCAGACTGAAATCATCTTTAAGTATTTGGGTACGTTGGATAATTGGTGCTGAATTTTTAGTATTATCTACACCTTCTGTACTTGCTGATGCTGCTCCAATCCCTCCGGTTAATGCGATACCAGTTGCTAATGTTCCTACTACTAATTTCTTGAACATAATAAATCCCCCTTTAATAGTTTTATAACTTACGCTTCAAATGTATCACAATTGGTATTTTTGTAAATATTTTGAATGTTTATAAATACTTGTTTATCTTTTTGGTAATATTGGGATTTAATTTTATCCAATGGAAAATAGAGGGATTTAAATGAAGATTAATAATGCATAATAAATCAATCAGGTATTTTAATATACTCTCAAAGAGCTGATACACAATTTCTTTAGATTGGAAAACTAAAATCTAATCTACCTAAAAGGAATGCGCCTAATGGCGTCTTTTCTTTATTTTCAAAAAGAACTGCTCAATTAAATCTTAAAAAATAAGGTAAAGTGAACCCGTTGAAATACATGGAATAAACCCTAGTTTTCTCCTCTTATTTAAAAGAGGAGCTATTATTATGGGATATGGTGATAGTTGCAGCGAAGGCTACAGTTTTGTTGGAGGATTTGCTTTACTCGTTGTACTCTTTATACTATTAATCATTATCAGATGCAGTTACTTCTGATAAAAAAACTATTGAAAATGGCACCTTAGGGTGTCTTTTTTTATGGAAGTATTTAAAAGAAAGACACCTAAAAGAGTGTCTTTCTTTTAAAATAAACATACTATTGAATCCAACCCTCATACTTAGCGACATATCCCCCGCCATCTTCATTAATTTCTTTTAAATACCAATACACTGTCCCGCCACAAGCTTGTTGAGTAAAAGTAGTAGCAAAAATTCTTTTGGAATTTCTCACTTCTCTTACATACTTACCGTTTTCTTTTTTATAGCATTCTGCTAATTGTTTTACAGAACTTGGTGTATTAGATCCATTTTCTGTACTTGCTGAAGCTGCCCCGATCCCCCCTGTTAATGCGATACCAGCTGTTAATGCTCCAACTACTAATTTCTTAAACATAAAAATGCCCCCTTAATACTTTTTTATAACTTGCAACTTAAATGTATCACTTTTGTATTATTTGTAAATATTTTGAATTTGTAGAAATATTTATTTAATTATTAACAATATTAGGATTTAATTTTATCCAATGGAAAATAGAGGGATTTGTGATGATATGTAATAATGCATGTTCATTCGGCAAAAAAATATGATAAACTCTAACCACCTGTTCTATTTTTTCAGTTATCTTGGAAACCTTACTTCTTATTTACCCAAATGGGAGGCGCTTTATGGCGTCTTTTTTTTATTTTCAAGAAGATATGCCCAATTCATTCCTAAATACATAAGGTAGTGTGCACCCATTAAATTACATGGAATGAACCCTAGTTTTATCCTCTAATCTAAAGGAGGCACTACTGTTATAGGATATGGTGGTAGTTACGGTAAAGGATTCGGTTTTGCTGGAGGATTTGCTTTATTAGTTGTATTATTTATTCTATTAATCATTATCGGATGCAGTTGCTTCTGCTAAAAAAACTATTGGAAAAGACACTCATATATGAGTGTCTTTTTATGTTTATAACTTTTTTTAGAAAATATTTAAAATATTATACAAATAATTATATCATTATATAGTAATTGTTTATAATTATAGAAATATTTAGGGGGATTTTTAATGAAATTAGGAAAATTAGTATTAGTCGGAGCTTTAGCATTAGGGGGGTTATCAGCAGTTGGCACACTTGATGCAAAACCAGCGGCAGCAGCAACAAATGTACAAAAAGCAGTAACAACTGAGGACTGGGGCTTTAAAACAATTTTTGACGTGGAAGTTGGAGCTAAAATGATGCCTAGCATTTACACACACAATATGCAATCCAGCTATAAAACTGGTGGTCGTCCTATTTTTATTACTGTACCTTGGGAAACAAATACATTCACATCTCAAGACCAAATTAAAGTCTTCAAAATCCTACCGGGTGGCAACTTAGTTCGTTATCAAACGATGAACTGGAAACAAGAACATGATTACGGTTCAATGCAAAATTTTGCAACATTTGAAGCGCAAATTACAGATGCTTATGATGCAGGTAATTATATTGCAGTAGGATATGTTAAAGGTGAGTTTGTAAAAACTGACTTCTTTACTATCAATAAATAATTTCAATAACCGCTTCCTTAACAAATAGGAGGACAGTTATTTTTTGTGTAAACGTATATTTTCTCAAAATTTTATGATGACCTTTAATACATAAAATATGGTTATCAAGTCGGAAAAAGGCACCGTTGGGTGTCTTTTCTTTTTCTCAATATAAAAAAGCCCACCTATTTCCGTAGGCGAGCTAAATGTAACTTTGCACAATTAATTTATAGCAAAATCATTTGTAGCGAAAGTAATTAAATTTAACTTTGTAACCCTAATACCTTAATAATCTCAATTGTTTTATTATCTTTTATTTTAAAATAAAGCCTTTTCCCTATACGTTCACTAATTACAATATTTCCAAAGGCTAATTTACGCAAATGTTGTACAATCAAATCCTCTGTAATTCTTGTTTGCTTACTTAAATCAGAAACTGACAACGATCCATATGTAATCAATTTACAAACAATTGATAAATGAGTAGAATTCCCTAATAATCCCAAAACTTTTATATTTTCTGTATAGAAACTAAAATCCATATGAAAAGCATGTAACAGATCTTCCAACCTCCTAAAATAAGATGAATAACAACCAAAATATCTTAACATAAAAACAGTAAAAACAACCTAAAATATCCCAATTATTCATTGAGAAAAATGATACTTGAATGGGAGACCAATACATATTCTTAGAATTAAAGTAATTCAAGTTGGAGGAAGGCACATTTAGTTGTCTTTTCTTTTGTACATTATCTCTATTACGTGCTCATTGATTTTCTATGTACGTTTGATACAATTACTGTAGTAGTATTACAGTAATTGCTTGCGTATATAATAAAAGAAGAGATGCGCTAACATTTCTTCTAATAACTGCTACCATCAGGGTGGTGGTTATATCATTTATTTTTTACGAAACCCACCCTTTTGCTTTGGACGGCGACGAGGAGTGGGTTTTTTGTTATCTTTTTCTAAAATTTTTTTCCTAAAAACATACGCAGAAACTTCACGTACAATGGCTTTCACAAATTCTTTTAGAAGCTTAAACAAAAACCCCATAGGTATATCACCCCCTTTCCTTCCAAATGGAAAGAAGGGATAACCAATCACCCTCACAATATACAGTTAATCCTCTTCTATCATACTGGTACAATCTCACCAATATAAAAAAGACCACCATTAGGCAGTCCTTTTTGGGTAGTTTTAGAGATAAAATTATAACATATTAATATATAAATTATAAATTTTTTTCCTAAAGATACTATAAGTTTTTTATAATTATTGATTTCTCAATCTTCATTGTATGATAAATTTTCCTATAAGGATTAACAAATAACAGTAAAATTATCAATCCATTAGATTATTAGAAAAAACTGGTTATCCGTATAACTATTTGGTAAAATATAGATATCACTTAAGAAGATAAAGTTAATATAGATTAACTAAGTAATCCAAAAGAAATGTTTTATTACATAAAAAAAGGCTCCATTGCTGGAGCGCTCCAAAATAAACAAACGAATTAAAACAAGAAACAGACAATTTAATTATATAGATAAAATATAAATAAATCCATATATATGTAATATTGCATATAAAACTTTATTTATTGATGCTATAATAGACTTACTCGATGATTGTTATATTTTTTTATGGTTTTTAAGCAATACAATACCTTCTTAACACTAAGTGTACAAGTAAAAGAAGACATTTTAATCGATATCTTCTTTTTTTTATAATAACAACACAATAAATTTCTTTATGAATTAGAGGAAACTCTAAAACAAGAAAAAGTATTGTTGTAATCAAAAACTGGGCATCAAACAAAAAGAATAAAAAACAGGTAATTGTTCGTAATCACAATTACCTGTTTTTTATCATTTATATTTACTCTTTATTTTTTTAAAATTTCATTAACCTCTCCTACACTTAATTCAGTGGCTTCCGCTATCTTCTCTATAGGTACACCTACTTTAATTAAATTGTGAATCATCTCTATCTTAGTTGCTATTCTAGCTTCTTTTGCAGCTTTTTCTTCTGCCGTCTCTATTTCTGATATTCTATCTTTTATTGCCTTCTCTCTCGCCTCATATAAGCGTAAAAAGTCTTTATCACTACTTGAACTACCCCCACTTTCACTTCGTTTAGAAGTGAGGGATTCCTAAGTAAAGAGTTCTATCGAACTCTAATTGATTAGGCTAACCCCGCAGTCCTTGCGGTTAGAAGCCTTATTGCTTCATTCTTTAGATTGATACTTGCGTTAATATCCCTATCATTGTTTGCACGACAAGAAGGACAGTCCCATTCACGTAGGTTTAGATTTTTAACGTCTTTATTTTGATATCCACAACAAGAACATAATTGGCTGGAAGCAAATGTTTTCGATACGACAATAACTTGTTTGCCATACCATTTTGCTTTGTATTCTAACATGGATCAAAATTGCGACCAAGATACCTCACTAATTGCTTTTGCTAACTTATGATTCTTTAACATATTCGATACTTGCAAATCCTCTATACCGATAACATCGTGGTTTTTGATGATTTCAGTTGAATTTTTTACTACCAACCATTAAAATATTTTATAATCGTTATATATAAACTTATTTTTAGGAGTAGATAGAATGCCAGTTACACTCGAACTTATTCTTTTCATTCTTATAGCAATTAGTGCTGTTGGCTATTTGATAAAAGAATCTCAAAAAACTAAGAAAAGAACCCTTGGAATTTCACTAGAACTTTTAGTTCTTTTCTGGTCAATATGGAGAATATCGACTATCATAATCCAAATTTCAGAATATAATCTCTCGTGAATAAAATTCAATATTCCGTCAATAATGTATATGACATCAGATTTTCTCCTTGTTCCCCCTTGGAGAACCGAGCAGTTAGCTAATTTGGCTAGCTGCTTTGTTGTGTAAAACAAAGCATTTATAAAAAGCTTTCTTAACATCCAATCAATGGAAGTCAATTACCTTTTATGGTAATGTGTTGGTAATCCCATAAAGATCTATCGTTCCATTAACAGGACCCGTCCCCCTAATCGGTTCCTGTTAAATGTTCTCTATTAAAACAGTGTTTTTGTTCAACTATCATCTTCGCTTCTTCACATTCTACAATTCCATATGCAATATTACATATCCTATATGTTCAATTTATAAACATGTAATAATTGGTTTATAAAATATTTAAAACTAATATTGAAAGGAGAATACTAAATGTCTTTCTTTTCGTGGTCTCCTCTTATTTTCTTAGCAGTTGTTGCAATTATCATTTCTATTAAAAAGAATAAGAAACAATAGTTTTAAATAGTTACAATAATTTATTTCTAGGAGGTGTATTTATGTCATTTACAGTATGGAGTGCAATTTTTATGACTTTAATCGGCGCAATGTCCGGAGCAATCTTTGGTACAATTTCTTCTAAGAAGAGTAAAAATACCAACTAAAAACCTACTAATAAAAATGAATTTTTATTTTAGTGACAGCTGATACGATTTTAATATTTCAGCTGTCATTTTCCATTCAAATAACTATTTTGTTCACTTTTTTGATACATTTACGAAATATTTATATGTTATCTTCAGTAAGTTCTTTTCTTTTCATAACATTGTGTGAGTTATACCAACACAAGAGGCCCTAGATCCCTAAATCTAGGGATCCTTCGTTTAAATAACTATGTTGTTCGATTTGATGTATAGACAACTGTATATTTAGATGTTAAAACATTATTGTGATTCCCACTTGGTTTCACATACAACTTTTTTTCTGCGATTATGGGGTTCTTAAGTAATAGTAAGGACCCTTTTTTTATTTAGTGCCCATAGCCAGTAAATCCGAGGCCCATATTTCTCCTTTCTGATTCCAATAATCCCAACGTTTCTACTAACGCTATGACGCCTACTGGTGCCTCGTTTAATCAAATGAGTTTCTGCCCTTTAAATGCGTCATAACGCTATTACGCTTCAAGAATTTGTCCACGGTACTTGTTGCGGTATAATCAAAACTTCCGACTACATCCTCCAATGTTAGTTGCTTCATGCCCCTAACCCCATTGGACGTGATTTGATTTTGTTCTTATCTGCCTGATCCATAATTAATGCAGCGATTTCTAGTTGATGCCTTCCTAACTCTTTTGCTATTTCAAGAATATCTTTATCCTCATCCCACATTTCTCTCAATTGAATCACTTCGCTTTCATCAAACACTAAATCCAACTCTTCTAAAGCAATATATAAGTTATGACGCGACTTGTTCATGTACTTTCCCTGCTGCAACGCCATTGTGTAATTCTCCTTTTCCAAATCCGTTCCAAGTCTTGGAATCCCATTTCCCCTCCAGTTGTAATTGATGAATTTCTCTTAACTCCGCCATAACGGCATGACGTCTTCTATCCACTTCTTCAGGACTGCGATTCCCTGCTTTGCAAATACTCGGAGGAAACGAATTATGCAAAACTCATTTTATACAAAGTGGTGGTTTTGGTTTATCATTGCCGTTGTCGTAATTGTTGTTGGCGGAAAAAACACTAAAGAAGAAGCTACAACAACTCCAACCGAACCAAAAAAAGAAATAAAACAAAAACAACCCAAACAAGATGTTCAAGTTCAACCAGAAAAGAAGGAACAGCCTAAACAAGATATTCAAACTCAACCAGAAAAGAAAGAACAACCTAAACAAGATATTCAAACTCAACCAGAAAAGAAAGAACAACCTAAACAAAATGTTCAACAATCTGCATCGGGATTCACAAATCCTATAAAAAATATTGATAAAACAGCTGCTATGAATGCAGTCAAAGAAAAAGCAAAGAAAGACTTCCCAGATGATTACATGACACAGAATTATTTAGCAGATGAACAATCTAAGGCGTTTGATTATCTAAATGGTATTGAACTCAAATCTCAGGAAGAAGTAAACGTTATGAAGAAAGTAATCAACGACTTCCCTAATAACTTCATGCCTACTAAGTATGTTTATGAAGAACAGATAAAAGCTATGAACAAGCAGTAATAAGATATTATGCTTTTCATTTTTTCGTAAAGAAAATATGGATAAATACGTTAAAACAATATTCGGATGGAAGTCCAATACATATTATTAAAATTAATGTGGTTCAAGTCGGAGGAAGGGACCTTGGGATGTCTTTTTTTGTTTATTGTTTTATTTATAAAGTGCTTGAATTCAAAAAAGACATAGAATAGAACTTAATATAATAATCCCAATAAACCGATAATATCAATAACCTTCTTATTTTCTACTCTACAATAAAGCTTTGTACCCTTGCGCTCGATAATTACCATATTACCTTTAGTTAGTTTTCGTAAATGTTGTAAAATCATAGGTTCCGAAATATGCGTCGCAGCGTTCAACTGGGAAACTGTCAAGGTCCCACTTACAATCAATTCACGTACAATTAATAAACGACTTAAACTGCCTAATAATTCTAAGATTTCAGCACCATTTTCATAATTACTAGAATTTATATTAAAATCGCCCAACATACTATTCATCTCCCTAATATTGATACAAATACTAGCTCAAATAGCTTAACATAAAAATCGGATGTATTCTCCTAATAATTTCTATAAAAATGTAAAAATTTCAAGTTTTGATGGTTCAAGTCGAAGGTGGGCACCTTAGGGGGGATTTTTTTATATTCATAACTTTTTTGGGAATTATTTGAAATATTATACATAATTTTATATTATTATATAGTAATTAATTATAATTATAGAAATATTTAGGGGGATTTTTTTATGAAATTAGGGAAATTAGCATTAGTCGGAGCTTTAGCTTTAGGTGGTTTCACAGGTTTAGCAACATTGGACGCAAAGCCAGCGGCAGCAGCGGAAAATGTACAAGTAGCATCAACAACTTGGGGCGACCCAGCAACATTATTTGATTTAGCACAAATTGCTTGGAATTTCCCAGCTTATTTATCGGATGATGTTAAGCCTTCTTATAAAACTGGTGACTACTTCACAGTTAAAATGGGTTGGTACAACGGAGTAGATGGCAATCCAATGAAGATTTATCGTGTTCTCGATAATAACTCATTAGTTCGCTACAAAACTATGTATCCAATTCCAGTAAATAACGGCACTCTTAACGAAGCTGTATGGAGTACTGATATTAATTCAGTATACGAGCCAGGTCGTTACATTGCTTTTGTGAATATTGATGGCAATTTCTATCAAAGTAATATCTTTACAATCAACAAGTAATACGTTTCTGTCCTGAGTATGACAGAATAAACTACTCTCTTTCATCTAAGACCTTACATAATTGAACTCATAAACTATTATATTCCTGAGGAGGAAACGGATTATGAAAAAATTATCGAAGGTAGTATTAGCAGGAGCTTTAGCTTTAGGTGGATTTACAGGTTTAGCGGCACTGGATGCAAAGCCAGCGGCAGCAGCGGAAAATGTACAGAAAGCACCGACGGTTGACAACTGGCCTTTCAAAACCCTCTATGAATTAGCAAAAGGCACGACTGCATTACCAGATTTTTGGATTAATCAGTTCAAACCTGCTTATTACACAGGTGATACATTAACATTTAGTACGAATTGGGTAGACCAAGCATCTGGGAACGCATTGAAAATTTATCGTGTATTAAATGATAAGGAATTGACGTTAGCTCGCTATCAAACACTTTATCCTAACAAAGATTGGAATGGAACTGAGTGGAGAGCTGCATATAGAACACCTATCACTTCTGTTTACGAGAATGGTAGCTATATTGCAGTTTTAGATGTTGATGGCACTTACTATCGTAGCCAGGTCTTCACAATCAATCAATAGTAATACCTTCCTAAGCAAGACGGTATAAACTGCTTACCTTCATCTTAGATACTACAGTGATGATTTCATACATAAAATACAATTATCAAGTCGGCGGAAGGCACCTTATGGCGTCTTTTTTTTGTACATTAAAAAGCCTCGCCATCCTATGGAGATGGTGAGGTGCTTATGTATATTATTCACTATCTTGTTTTCTCTAATACTTTCTTCTTGATTGAACATCTATTGGGTTGCAAACATTGCAAAAAGAATCATTACTACAATTACAAGTACGGAAAAAACATAGACCATACTACTAGTACCTTCCTTATTTTGCTTGTTCTCTTCTTTCATCCGTTGTACAGCATAAAAGAAATCACATATAGCAGAAAAAATTTCTAACAATATCTGCATAACTTATTTGCCTCCCCTTATAATATATGTGCAGTATTAATTAACTAATAATTTCCTTATATATTATATCAGCTAGGGTCCATGGAAGAATAACTAATTATTTTTATAAATTAATGTATTAATCAATATGGCATTAATACAGGATAGTCCAAGTTAGAGGAAGGCACCTTAGGGTGTTTTTTTTATAAAAAAGAACTCCTAAAACGCCTTAAATTAGTCAACTTCAATATTACTCTTTTTTATTAGTTTGTTTTAACTTAATATATTAATTTTAAGTTAAAAATTTGTTATAATTAGTAAATGATTATATTAATTAGATGGAGAGGATACAATATTATGGGTTATAAGTTTCGTAGAATTATCCAAGTTTCCCCGGGTGTGAAAATTAACTTTACATATACAGGTATGGGAGGGAACTCCATTCCACCTGAATCAAGAACAACAACTTATATACCTGGAACTGGAATCTCGTATATGCCACGAATATCTGAGTCAAACAACTATTATATACAACGAGGGTATCAAGGACCAAACACTTCCTATCCCACTATGGATGAACAAGATTACAATACGGTAAATGCATTTGAGCCAGTAAAAGAAACCCAAACTTACCTTGTTACTGCTTTTCGTAAAAAGGATAATCAAGTAAACTTTGTAGGTAGAAAACTAATGAAACCACTTTCCATAATTGCAGGCGTTTTTGCGGGCCTATTCTTACTTATGATGCTTGTTATACCTGCTCTATTCCTGGCAGTCATGTCTTTCCTATGTTATAAAAATATAAAAACACCATTTGCGGTTGTATGCCCAGAATGTGATGCTGAGAATTTATTCATTTTTGAGGAAGAGAAGATTGCTTGTCGTAAATGTGAGAGCACTCTTATAATCCAAAAATAAAAGGTTCTTGAATACACTCCCCAAAAATGAATTGTGGTATTGAATTTCAAGATGGCCCTTGAAGGCTCCAGCTCTCTTTTTTATTTCCGTTCGACAATATATGACAATATAAAGATAAATAGTTTGTTATTATATTTAAGGATTTATTTATATTAGGAGGAATGAACAACTATGTTTAAAAGATTAGCAGTATTACTTATTGGAGCTCTATTATTATTTGGTTTATCCGCTTGTGACAGCGTTAAATCAATGACAAGTAATGTCACGGTTGGTAAGGTAATTGAAGAATTTAAAGCTGCAGGATTAGAAGCTGACAATCCTAGTGACCTACCAGAAAAAGAATTTGGAAATACTAGAAAAGAAGCAAAGCGCATTCTTGTTCCAGCATTAGGTGAAGATAGTGGTGGTAGAATATTTGAGTTTAAAAACAAAGAAGATCTTGAAAAAGCTAAGAAATACTATGACGATTTAGGTAATGGTAATCAAATGCTATTCTCTCATACTTACGCAAAAGGTAACTTCCTTATACAAATGAATGGTGATATGGAAGATGCACAATTTAACAAATATAAAGAAGTTATGGACAAAGTAATTAAGTAAGTTAAATAATCCGCTTTCATTTATATGAAAGTATGTTAGAATTATCTTTGGATTAGCGTCCAATACATATTATTAAAATTAAGATGGTTCAAGTCGCAGGAAGGCACCTTTGGGTGTCTTTTTTTATTTATCTTCGACAGTGAAAATCATACATTACACATTTATGATGAGATTTCTAACATCACAAGCGGAACAAATGCAATTAATAGAATCGGTAAATATCTAATTGTTAAAATGTATGAATTATAAAATTTAAAAGACTATAAAAATGCAAAAGTACTTATTTATTTACCTGAGTCACATAAAGATTTTGGTTTAGTATCTTACGGTTATCATGCAGAAATAGATGCTTTCGATTTGGGACTTGATATTAGTGATGTAACAAAATATCAAGCATTTATAGAACTCGCTAAAAATCATGTATAGTTCACGAAACTGTTAGAAGAAATAGCAAGAAAAAAAGACAAAAGTATTATAACTTTTGTCTTTTTATTTTAAGGTTATCCATTCGTAACTTTCCCATTCTTTAGGCTTCTTATCATACTTTAAACGGCCAGTCGTACAGAATGAAGCAATTATCCATTGAATAAAGTTCATCTTGGCATATGGATCTATACAATCTTCTAACTTCTTTAGCTGATAGCCTGTACTATTTTTCTGCCAAATTGTATATAAACGAAAATGAGTTGTCGTTACAAGTCTAGCTTTTGTTGTAACTTGCCATTTAGAAATTTTCGTTAAATCCTCTTTGACTTTTCTCTCATACTCTTGTTTTATCACTTTATAAGTCTTATCTTTTT
This sequence comes from Bacillus sp. FSL K6-0073, assembly GCF_038006085.1. Classification (NCBI taxonomy): domain Bacteria; kingdom Bacillati; phylum Bacillota; class Bacilli; order Caryophanales; family Bacillaceae; genus Bacillus; species Bacillus sp. FSL K6-0073. The sequence continues at coordinate 191,970 of NZ_JBBOUN010000002.1, forward strand.
TAATTAATCCATTAGAGATTGTAAAAGGCATTTGATGCACCTCATAAACTGTTCCTTCTTCATCTCCTAAAATATTTGATTCTACTAGAAACATATTTTTTAGTTTTAACTGTTCTGTTAATTCTTTTCCGCTCCGATAAAATGGCTTCTTTATCTTCTGCAACAAGATAACCTGCACAATTAATCCTATTAGTAAAGGATATGCTAATACAAACAATATATTAATAAACATGTTTAAAATAATAACGCCTATTAGAGCAAAAATTGTAAAGTAAATATAGGTTTCTCTTTGATGAATGATTCTACTGTTCAAGCCAAGATACCTCCATTTTGATAAATAGTGAAAGCAATATACACAATTGCTCCTAATAAAATAGAACAAGCCCCTGGAAAGCTCTGTATCAGCTGTATTTCTTTCTTTGGTAGTTTTGCCCCAAATATAGAAGCAGCATGCTCCAATTGGTCTTTAATCGCTCCTACAAACCCTAGAATTTTAATTAAACGATACACGCTAGCAATCCAAAAGAATAGTAAATGGAAAGCTGTTAATGTAATAGCGGTAAGCATAGCCGATTCCTCTGCTACATCGCTAACATATAGAGCTGCCACCACAAGCATTTTCGTATCACCGGGTGAAGAAAATTTAAATGTCTCTAACAATAAGCCACATACTAAGGCCATAGTTAGTACAATTACAATCTCTTTTCCCGTTCGTATTCCAGCAAAATATGTGATACCTAAACCTACTACTAAAAAAATGAAATGCCATATATTTTTTGTTTTTCTATACTTTAAGTCGGTAAATACATTAAGTACCATATAACTTAGAAATAATCCCATGATATACAGGCTCATTTTCTTTACTCCCCTCTTAATTTCATATAAAAATACTGTGTAAAAAAGGGAACCACTTTTAGAGTAGCCCCCTCGTTTATTTTTATATTTATTTTTTGTTCCAAGAATCAACATCTGCATTGCTTGATGCTTTTGTGAATCGAGCTAGAATTGTATCATAACCACCTTGGATTGCTTTCCATACGAACGGGCCAATTACTAATACAATAATCACCGCTAACGCGATTAACATACCGTTTTCTGATGATAATTGTGAGTCTTCGTTTTTTAACCAACTTTTCATTTTTGCTAACATTTCATTTCGTCTCCTTTATATATCAATTTTAAGTATCTACTAAAATTAAAACTTATCTATTTAAATCTTTAATTACTTATTCCAAGAATTTACGTCTGCATTACTTGATGCTTTTGTGAATCTTGCCAGGATCGTATCATAACCACCTTGGATTGCTTTCCATACAAACGGGCCAATTACTAATACGATAATCACCGCCAAGGCAATTAACATACCGTTTTCTGATGATAATTGTGAGTCTTCGTTTTTTAACCAATTTTTCATTTTTGCTAACATGATTGAATCTCCCTTCTCCATTTATTTGAGCTATACGTAAAAAACATCATTAATTTAAAACTTCTATTACTTGTTCCAAGAATTCACATCTGCATTGCTTGATGCTTTTGTAAATCGAGCTAGAATCGTATCATAACCACCTTGGATTGCTTTCCATACAAACGGGCCAATCACTAATACGATAATGACCGCCAAGGCGATTAACATACCGTTTTCTGATGATAATTGTGAGTCTTCGTTTTTTAACCAATTCTTCATTTTTGTTAACATGTGTATTACTCCTTTCCCTATTCCATTTTTAGTAATGTCTTCTATAAACTTGCAAATCCTTGCATTAAAGATTGAATAACAATCACCATCGGATAAATCACAATACAACCAATAACAGCCACGTTAAATTTATTCATTTCCATCGGCTTATTTTGAATGAGACGGTTATAGTTCTCATGTTTTAACTCGCGCATCATTTTAATTTGTGCGTCCATAATGCGAAGACTCTGTACCTTGTCTGTTTTTTGTGCTTGTTGCAATGCAATCGTAAAGGTATTTACTTCTGGACTATTTAAAGCAGCAGCAAAGTTTCGAAATGGTTGATCCGATCCTGCATACATTTCTAATTCCGCAGTAAGTGTAGATACATACGGACGAAGATGTCTTCCGGCATATATTTGCGCCTTTTTTACTGCTTCTAATGTTGTATGTGTTTTTAACAACTGCAGCATAGGAATTAGATACTCTGGTAATTCGAACTTCCTAGCTTCTATCGCCTGCTTGATTCTTCTCTTTAATAGATAATCAGGATAGAAATAAAGCAGCGGTGAAATTAAAACACCCACTTTAAATAAGTAGTAATCATGGAACACCGTACATATCAAGAAAACAGAGGTGAAAATGATGGGATATGCTACCTTCATTTTCAGATATTCTTCTGGTTCCGTATCCAAGCCAGCTTCTTCTAACTTTTTCTGGATCTGCTCTTTTTTTTCTTCTGTCAGATACTTATGTGATAACGACTGGAAGGGAGCAAGCATCATTTGATTTAAATTCTTCTTTTCAATTCGTTTTGCATTTTCTACATAGTTCGTAAGTAAGCTACCGCTGTCTTTTTTACTTTGTAGAAAGGTAGAGAATATCCAGTACATGACAACGAATACAACTACAGCTAAAATCGTAGACACCTTATTCCCCTCTTTCTGTTGGGTTATAATTTGCAATCTTTTCTACACGGGTTGCTAGAAAAAATACAATCAACATATTTACCGCTAACGCAATTTTCCCCATCATAGAACCTGCTAAAAATCCATATGCTTCTTTTGACATCAACATAATAACAATTGGCATGGCGATAACGATTAAGCAGTTCTGTACAAAAGCCCGTTGTGCTTGCGACAAACTAGAACGCAATCTTGCCAGGTATAGCTTTTGTTTTTCAAAATCTTCTGCAATATCTAGTAGGACTTCTACTGAATTTGTTCCACCTTCTCGGCTACACACTTCCAACATTTCATGGAAGAATACCAATTCTCTAAAGTTAAACGTTTCATTGAATTCTCTAAATGCACGATGCATTGTGGTTCCACCTTCTAATAAAAGAGAAACTTTTTCTATTTCTTCTTGAATGCTTTCATGCATCATTGGTTTCACCTGAACTAACACACGTTTTGCATTGTTGCTAATTTGAAGTGCATTTGCTACTGCCTTCATATAGATAGAAAGACGGTCAATGACAATCAAGTAGTAACATTTTTTTCTTCGATAAAGAAGAAACCTTGGAACTAAAAATCCAGATAAAACAGTAATCAGTGTAAAAGGATCTCTACCAAAGGAAAAATAGAATACTGCTGCAATACTCATTCCGGAAAGAATCGTATATACCCAGTACATACTTTTTGTCAATTTCCACTCGTACTTTTGGGCTTCTTGGATAACGGATTGTGGCAAATACATTCTTATCCCTTTGATATTTCTTAATTCCAAGCGCCTTTCTTCTTTCTCATTTTCTTGAACAAATTGAGAAAGAGCAGAACCTTTAGATTTCGCAAAAAGTAAAACGAGCAATCCTACACTAATAAAGATTAAAAATATACATCCATAGGCTAACAAACTATGCATACTGCACCTCCTTTTGTGAAAGGAATGGCGCATAAAGAGCTGGATTTACAGTAGAAGAACGGAATTTCTTCTCCATTTCAGCTGACATTTTTGCTGTAATGATATGATCTCCATGAATCTTTCCTACTCTCTCATTCATTTCATCGTATTCCTCACCCGACGGAATAAATTGAGAAAGCTGATTGAACTGTATATCATCTCGATAATCTAACAATTCAATCATCTCTGTAATATAGCGATTCCCATCCTCTTTCTTCTCTAAAAAGACAATTACATCAAATGTCTGTGAAATTAATTCATATAAATACTGAGCATCAATATTCGCACCACTTTGAAGGCACATAAGCATTAAACGTCTAACCGCTTCTTTTGCACTTCTTGCATGGACAGAGGTGAAACCAGGATGCCCTGTTTGAAAGAAGTTAATCATTTTTAACGCTTCTTTCCCCCTCGATTCCCCTACAATTAATCGCTTTGGTCCCTGACGTAAAGCATTTGTTAACAGTCTGTCAAAATCGATTACATTTTCTTCTACTTCCGATGCCCTACATTGCATCGGAACGAAGTGATGTTCTGGAAATATGCGATGTAAATAGAGTTCGGGGTTATCTTCTACTACGAGAGTACGTTCTTTCTTCTTCCCATTTGGAATATGAGAAGCAAGATACTTCATAAACTCTGACTTCCCTGTACCTGTTGCTCCAGCGACTAAAATATTCATTTTGGCTTTCACAGCTGCAGCCAAAAAGTGTAACATTTCTTTCGATGCTTGATTGGTAGATAACATACGTTCTTTAGAGGCACGGAGGTAATCTGCATTCTTACGAATCGTTATTGTTGTTCCTAATCCCCCTAGCTCATCTAGGGCTATATTGATTCGTATATACGGAAATACGCAGTCAACATATGGCTTTGCTGTATTTAATGACTCTGATGTACTGTTTACCATCTTATAAGCTAGGGCTTTCACATCTTCTTCTGTCTCAAATCGGTAAGGAAATGTACATTCTCCCTCTCCGATTTTTTCGTAAATGATTTCTTTTGTACCATTGATATAAATATCAGTTACATCCTTATCTTCTTTTAAAGGTTCTATAATCCCAAATCCAACAATTTCATCACACACCATATTTAGTAACTGTTCTGAAGGTACATCTAAAACGACGACTTGATTGCTTAGTAAAAAGCCTTTAATAATTTGCTCCACAGCTGTTCTCTTCTCTTTATTCATAAAGGATTCGCTTAAGATATCACGATGTTCTTTTACTAAAAATGCACGAATTTCATCTGTAATATCTTTAATTTGTTGAGCTGTAGTTGTTCCTAACTTTCGCACCGATTTAGAACGAATCCTATAACCAAAGTGATATAAATCCACTCGATTTCGCTTTAAGGATACTTGTTTTTCCTGTAAATAGCCCCACATACTACTTGCCACCTTTTTAATTTCGTAAACCAAAGAGACCCTTTTTCATAGAGGAGTGCTGGGATGGAATATCAAGACCAGCTGCTTCCATAATATGATGGACCTTCGCATTAATTTGCGGGGAACCAAATTGCATCCCCCATTCATAACTCGTACGATCTCTGTCATACGGAATTGTCACTGCAATGTTTTGGAAAGAAAGCTTTTCAATATCTTCTACATAGTCCTCGTCTCCCATATTCAAAACATGAATCATACGAGGTAATGTTAGCTTTGCTTCTTTTATTAGTTGTAATTCTCTTTTAATTGCTAACGCACCACGAGGGTTGCCATTTAGCACATGAACAACAAGGTCTGATTGGTATAGGATTGGGTAACTAAGCACCTCGGATAATTCAGTTGGTACCGATAGGATGATGTAGTCATATTCTGTATCTACAAGTGATTCGATAAATGTCGTTACAAACAATTCTTTGTTTTGAATCTCTGGGAATTGAGTTAAACTATAACCTGATGGAAACACCAGAAAATCCATCTTATCGTGTAATTTTTGCGTCAACCTTGGATTCACTTTTTTTTCTAGTAAATCTTGCTTGGTACAAATATACTGCAAGAGATTGTATTCATTTTCTTTTCTTACAAGCCCTAGCATATTTTTACTCTCATGGCTAAGACCTGTTCCAACCGCGAAGTTTGGTCTTACTTGGTCCGCTTCTACATAAAGCACCTTTTTCCCTAAATGAGCTAACTCATTTGCCATCGCAATACTTAACGTACTTTTTCCTACGTTTTCGTTTGTCGCATAAAAGGCAACCATTCTTACTTGCCGGTCCATCTTAAAAGCCCCTTCCTTATTTGGATTCGTTCAGATACTGTGCAACATATTCTTTTACACTTTTAGATATGGGATTGGTTGAATGCTTCTCTACATAGTCTAAAATATTTTTCTGATCAGATATTTGCGAGAATCCTTCTGCTGGTTCTAATTCTTTCCCTGTTTGTTCTACCTTTTGTCCAACTGCAACAGGAATTACATCTCCAAGTGTTTTCGCACGATTTAGATATTGAAGTTGTTCTGGTGAAACAGCCAATGTATATAATCGCGTTACTTTTGGCTTTTGTTTTCCTTCTTGTTCCTCTTTTGATTCTTTCTTTTCTAGTACAAATGCATCTTCTGTATTGCTATCCTTTGCAGCCGTAACACGTACACGTTGGAAAAGACCACCGAATACTACCTTCTCATTGTCCCCGTCCTTCACAACCTGCTTAAAATATAAGTCCACATAAGTGTTAGGAATGATACTATTACCTGAACTTGTTTCCAAATCAACGAGTAACGGGAATGCAACTTCTCCATCTTTCAAATTTAAAATGGCAGAGTCAGGTAACTCCTCTTTCTTTACTACTTTATTTTTAAAAAGATAGCTATTTTCGGTGATTGGCTGCCCATCATTTGTCCACTTACCTATAACCTCTTTTTTACTTACACGTAATGCATTTGGAGGAATCCCATCATCAGGTAATGTTCGTTCCACTAGCATTTCTTCTTTAATCTCTGTATGCGCAGGTATATCCTTTGCAGCTACAACAACTTTTGTTGGTTTTACTGCATTTTCTACTGCAAAATGATTGTATCCATAGATACCCGCTACTGTTATAGCAGCTAAACCTACCGCTGTAATCTGCTTCTTTTGAAACTTAGACGGCTTCAATGTTTATATTCCTCCTTATGTAGCCTTTAAACGCAAAAAAGGACACACCTATGGCGTAAAACGCCTTAGGTGTGTCCTTTTAGCTAATCTAAAGTCTATATGAAAATGTTGGATTTATTTTCTTTAATATTACAATCTCAATATTATGATATATATAGTTTCATGTCAATCATTTCTAAAAAATATCTGTTTTTTCTATTTAAAAACCACGTAATCGATAATTAACCTCGCTCCAAAAACCCTGTTATAACAAGGTTTCTAACCTATTAAGCATCCCAAAAATATGTTATAATTAATCTAACACAACTGAATATTCCAAGGTGTCGGTTGCTATCCTTTCTCTTTCATTTTATGGAGAAAAGAAGAGATCATTTGGAAATACTTTTCACAATAGTTGATGCAAGAGGCAAAATTATTATTAAAACGAAATCAATTTTGTTCCTGTTTCAAAATACTTTGCAGGAGCATAACTTTTCCCATTCCGATCCTGAAATTCACTTCCAATATATAACGATGCAATCATTACGATAATTCCAATGAAAATTACACGTTTCATACGTTGTTTTTTCTTTTTATCCATTCAATATTCCCCTTTCTACAAAAAAAAGACACATCCCATTAAGGGATGTGCCTTTGGTTTATCCATTCAGCTACTAGTTTAAGAAGGATATCTTATTGTGTTGATTCATCTAATTATACTATATTTTATTCTCATTTCCTATTTCTCATGTAATACCAATCTGTTAATTTATAAAGTACGTCTTCCTTACCAACCCAATTCCAACCAACTCCACTTCCTCCAGGGAATGGATCGTCAGGAAATACTCTTCTTTTTATGAAATCATCATACGCAGCACCCTTAATCTCTACTTGCTCAGTTAAACATAAACTCATTTCATTGATACCTGCTGGAGCTGTTTCTACATTAAAAGTGTATACACCATCTTTTGTCTTCAGTGGTGAATACCATTTTTGGCCACCATCAATGATTTTCTCTTGTCCATCCCAATATAAAGACTTAGTTGGTCTTTTACTATCAAAAACATGTCCTGTTGCTTCAGATAAATACATATTTTTAGGTAGGAATTTTGCTGTAGTATCTTTAAGTTCTTTCTTCTCTAAATCTTGAGTAGACTTTAATCCTTCGTCTGCAAATGGGTATTGTGCCTTAGCAGCAGTAAATACACCAGGGTAATTCGCATTCCAATCATTTTTGTACTTACCGTTTACTTCATACGAAAATCCATAACCAGAATGTAGCTTAGAAGGAGCTAAATTACCAATACTCCCTGTCAAAGTTTCATAATACATTTCCCCAGTTATATCTTCTTTTGATACACGTTCACTTACTGTTTCTACTACACCTTTTACACTCGTTACACCACACATTGCCTTTTCTTTTGAAGGCTCATAGATTGCTGTTTTAATAGGATTATTTTTGTACGTAGTTTCCTCGATGTCTATACGATTACCAGCAGGGTTAATTTCCGCTTGAATTGTTCCTTTACCTTTATGTTGCCAGTCAAGGTTCAGGGTTTTCTTTTCTCCCTCAGTTAATCTTACCTTTTGTAAAGCTACTTGTTGTCCGTTATGTTTTAACACAACTACTGTTTCAGGATTCATATATTTTTCTTCTAATACATCTAACTTTTTAATTTTATTCTTCTCTTTTTCTAGTTTCTGCCTTGCATTATCTAGCCTACTTGCCGCACTATCTAGTTTATTTTCTTCCCAAGAGCAGTCTCTATCATAATAGTGGTCCTTTCCCTCGGCATCTACTTCATGAATTAGATTACGACGACAATAACTTAAGCTGGATTGTGCACTATCTCTATCAGATTCAGTGCTGTTTATTTCTTGTTGAGACTTATTAATATTGTTGTTTACTTTTGCTCTATATTGGTCACGCTCTAGTTTAAAATTATCACGTGATACATCTACTCTTGTTTTGATATTCTTTCCTTCTCTTGCTGTTTCTCCTTCAATTCGGTCAGCAGAGAAATCAATTTTATATTTAAAATCATCTTCATCACCTGGATCTGGATTAGGTGTTACTTCTGTACCACAGTTTCCATCTACAATAAAATCAACTGTTTTCTCATTTGACCCCCTTTGAACCCCATCAATAATTTTTAATTTTGCAGTATAACGACCACACATCTGAGGCTGCCACCTTATATCTTCTTTCGTAAATCGTCCTGCATCACCTTCATTTGGTTTTTGATTATCTTTTTGTGGCGTTGAACGTAAGTAATTTTCTTGATGATGCACTGTTTCACCACTTTTAGTAATATCTAGTAGCCATTGCACACGATTTCGTTCACCTGCTATCGATGAATAAGGGTTACCTATATCGAGTTTGGGACCACGTTCTGTATATCCTTTCTCTTTACTTACATACTCGAAACCGTTAAATGTAAACTTAACAGGTGTATCCTTCTTACCACTAGAGACTTTAAAATCTTTTATTTTAGGTTTACTAGTTCGTACATACCATAGACTATATTTATTTATTCCATTTACGCCACCAGCACCTGCATATCCACCAGAAAGATAGGCTATATCACGAATCCAATAAAACAGACCATATAATTTTGGTGAATTACCATTAGATACTGTGTGCGAATCTATATTATTTAGGACAAATTGAGAATTACCCCAATATTTATCAGAAATGATAGATTCAGTAATCCTCTCTTTTTCCGTTATCATACGATCCCCAACAGCGATAGCACTATTCCAATAACCTTCATTCGAAATCCTCACATAAGGCTCACTTAGGTCTTCTCTTTGTACTAAGTTTGCTTGTGGGTTTTCAAAACTAAAAGAGCCATTGTAAACAGCGGGGTAATGAAGATCTCCTTTGTACGCTAAATCTATACCAGGTGGTGCATAATTACTCCCAAAACGATAAAACTTACCTGTCATTTGTAATTTTCTAGAAGTAAGAGAGGTATCATTTGTTCCGTTATAAAAAGGAACATCCGCATTTTTCGCACTCGCTATACTTGGAATCATTAATGCTGTTGAGGTACACAGTAACAACAAACTTCTTTTTAATTTCATAATTTTCCCTCCTAAAACAAAAAAAGGACACACCTATACCATTGGCTGGTACGTTAGGTGTGTCCTTTCCGTATCTTAATAAATATAATATTCGATTTTAATCTTATAATCTTATTATAAGATTATTTAGGTTCAATTAAAATAGACATTGTATCACGGATCATAGTTTTTCCAAGACGAATTTTATAATCACCTTTTTGGTGGTTAGTAATTGATTTTGAATCAACAGCATTTTGAATCTCCTGATTCAAATCTAATCCTGTTAAGTACGCAACCCATTTTTTAGTTAATTCAACAGTCGCTGAATTATTATCTAAAAAAGTAATGTTAAAAGTGTCTCCTTCACCTTCTACTACAAATTGACCGCCGGCATATGAACCTTCTGGGTAATACATACCTTTGTCTAGAATAGTTACAGCACCATTTAAATTAGCGTATTTTAAATTCGTATTATATTTACTATTAATCTCTTTTAAAATATTTTGCGCTTCTGGAGCTAATTGTTTTTTTACAGTAGGATTCTCTAGCGCAGATGGATGAAAATCAAAATCTGGTTGTACTAGGCTTTCTTCTAAACCTGCTGGTACTTCAGGTTTTGGGTCTGGCTTCACTTCTGGTTTTTCTTCTGGTTTTGTTTCAGGCTTTGAATCTGGCTTCACTTCTGGTTTTTCTTCTGGTTTTGTTTCAGGCTTTGGATCTGGCTTCACTTCTGGTTTTTCTTCTGGTTTTGTTTCAGGCTTTGGATCTGGCTTCACTTCTGGTTTTTCTTCTGGTTTTGTTTCAGGCTTTGGATCTGGCTTCACTTCTGGTTTTTCTTCTGGTTTTGTTTCAGGCTTTGGATCTGGCTTCACTTCTGGTTTTGTTTCTTTTTCAACTGCATTAATAGAGTTATATAGGAACTGACTATACGCTTCACGTGTTACAAACATTTTTGGAGAATACATATTACCTCCTGTACCAATAGTAACGCCATTTTCTTCTAATGCGCTGATTGCTTTTAGTGCCCATGAGTTTTTATCAACATCTGTAAATGTTGTTGTTTTCGTTGAATTAAATTTAAAAGCATTAGTAAGTACTTGTGCCATTTGTTCACGAGTTAAAATATCATCTGGACCATATTTCCCATCACCAAATCCATTCACAAGTCCTGCTTTAGCAAGTGCTAAGATTTCTTTTTCAAACAAATGTCCTTTAATATCAGTAAAAGGATTTTTGAAGCTGGCATCTGCATCTGCTGGTTTTACGTACATATAAATCATACGAGCAACTTGCCCACGAGTTACATTATCACCAAAGCCAAAGATATTATTTCCGTACCCTTGCACTACTTTACGATTTGTTAAATCATAAATTGCTTTTGTAGACCAGTGATTTGCTGGAACATCATTGAATTTTAATGAGTCTGTGTTATCAGCCTTAGCAGTAAATGCTCCTGCTCCTAGTAATGATGTACCCATTATTGTTAGTGCTGTTGCTGTTTTTAAAAATTTGTTAGCCATTGTTTGTTCCTCCAAATATATTAGTTTTTCATAGATTCTTTTATTGTACCTAATTTAAACATAAAATCCATATAATTTAACATATAAATTAATTAATTAACATTTTTTATAACTTCTGTTCTATATAGGTATATTTTTCTGACAAAAAAACTATACTTTTCAGCATAGTCTTTTATAGTACAAATCTTAGAATTTTCATTACTTAAAATATACTTGTCCCAATCCCTCTTTACTCGCCCATATCGGAGCTTTTATGCCATCTACACCAATCAGCTTAAATATGAAGAAATGGTGTTCTGCTTTCACCTTAAAAGAAAGGGATTGATTATGATCGATGCGTCCCTTTGTATACTCATACTTCCATCCATCCATCTTTTCTTCTTTCATTCTTTTCTCTATCCCAGGGACTAAATCCACCCTTTTTCCATTGTAATCATATTGAAATCCACCCTTATTTTCTGCGTTTTCTACCATATCAGCAGCAAAGTTATGTGCTTTCACTAACTGTATTCCATACAAAACGCCTTCGGGTAAAAGGCTAATTAATAATAAAGAAAAGGTAAGGAATAGAGCCGTAGTTACTGTATTTTGCATTTTTAATGCACCTACTCTTTTTCTTTATTTTACGTTTCCACCTAATTGTTTTTCTTTTCCATTCGCATCATAAATAATAATACTTCTCGCTTTACTCTTTATCGTTTCTTTTTTTTCATCAAATTGCTTAAAATAACTAGCAGCTTCTGCATCACCTTCGACAGCAATCATTGCTGGTTTTTCCTGTACATCATGTACAGTGAAGTTACGTTTTGAAGCGGGATCTTTAAAATCCGCATTACCATTATACGCCTTTTCAAACTCTTGTTTCGCTTTTTCTGGATCAATAGCTATTTCTTCTTCTGCACGCAGAGTACCTACTTTTACAGACTTAGCCACAGCTATCTCGCCTCCCCTTTCTAAAGACGATTTATTATCAGTATGTGTTGTATCTCCAATCACCATATCAGTTACAAAGAATAGACAACCTACAAATAACAGCAACATACTTGCTGCAACAATAAACTTTTGCATTCCTCTTCAGCCTCCTTAACTTTCAGACTTTCGAAATCGAAATCCACTTAAAATGGAACTTTTTTTGGAATTCAACAATTGATTTGGTAGCAATAACTCTGCTATTTCCTTCATTATTTCTTCTAACTCTTTATAATAGTTACGACTTGATAGTAACGTATTACTATTCAATTGTGACTCAAACACATCTTCTATTTCATATGGTGGTAAAGCAGTTAATACCTTATCTCCAAAGCATTCTTCTACTATTTCATGCTTTAAAAGTGCAGGAGAAAACTTATTCCCAATGATCCTCACTTTCTCTAAAGCTAAGTAAGAAACGAGCTTTCTCTCTTTTTGTGTAAGAGGATGCGCTATCTTTAGCAATTGATGCAGATCTGGTTCCGCTACAAAGAATATGTAATCCGCCATTTCACATATCTCATGGTATAAATCTTTATCCCAATCGCTCCCTGCATCAATAATAGATATAGGTGCTTCTTGGTTGGCCAATAAAACCTTAATAAAATGGTCGAAGTCCTGCTCTGTTTCGTTTTGAAGCTCTTGGTCAACTATAGGATTCTTTACAATATAATTTATTCTTCCTTGCTTCCATTTTGGAATTAATAATATATCAGATTCCTTCTGTAGCATCTCTTTATATCGCTGCAACATAAATTCACTACGATAGTTTTCTGGCGCTTCTGTATATCCCTTTAATAACGGATACGTATAACCATCATCATATAGATTCTCTATATAATTCACATCAATCTGTAGTTCATTTAAGTAAGCGGCTAAAAGATGTGAAACAAAAGTGGCACCACTTCTCCTATTCATGTTGGCCACAACAATTGTTCTTCTTGGAATAGCAATACCAATTTGTTTCTCATATACTGGCTCAAAAGCCAATTTATACTGTTTTTTTATAATTGGCGCTCTTGGCGTTTCTTCCTGAATAGACTTACGCTTTTGTTTGTTTTTAAATAATTTTAAATTAGAGTGTGATTCACTGTTGTTACCTTCCTCTAATTCACTTGATACTTTCGCTTCTTCCTCATCAAAAGGCACTTCAGGCAATTTCGTATGTTGCGGTGCTTGACTTGCTCTTACAATTTCCACCACATTTTTAATATCCGATTCCTGTAGCAGCTGCGGGATGACTTTATTATCAATATCAATTTTACGAGAGTTAAAAATGTCATAGATACCTAGATAAATCAGCTTCGCTAAAAATTCATCATTATTTTCACGCTCTGTAAATACTACAATGCGAATATCCCGCTGAAAGCGAATGTCTCTTAACTTCTGTAAAATAATTAATTCTCGTTTATCTTCGTGTCCCGCATCAATATTTAATCGTTTGTCATTAATACATAGAATATCAGGTTGCTCCGTATCTAGAATTTCATCTAAATACTTTATGTGCATAACATCACTATCAGCTACTTCAAATCCTGCACCAACAAAATCCTCACGTAAATATGCCGTATACACAGTATCACTAATAGCTAATACAATCTTTTTCATTATAAAAAACTCCTCTTTGATAGAAAATCACTTTAAATTAATAGCATGTTTTCAAAAGGCACTTTTGTTGCGTTTTGTATTTTTGTTAATAGTTCGGTGAGAAGCGATTCTATTTCAAATCCATCCAAATTACATGGCATATTATCAATAAGGTTATATTTGACTCTAACCTCTAAACGATCCTCTATTTCTTCTAACGGCATCGCACTAAATAAACTCTGTTCATATATAAATCCATCCTGAAGATTTTTTTGTATTTCTGTCTTGTCTTTGTAAACAATGGTTACTTGTGCTAATTCAATAAAAGGATTATCTAAAGTTAATTTTGTATTCCAGTTTAGACTCCAGATTTCACAGCGGCCATCCGCATGCACAACATTAGCAGCTACAGATGGAGTAATTGTAAATAAACGATCTACTGGAACATTTGTAAAAGTAGTTGTTTTTCCTTCAACTACTTTTAGTCCTCTTTCCTCACGTTCATGCTCAAGCGAAATTTCCGCACCAAACAATGCAATTTCACAAAATACTTGTTCCATTATGGGTTTAATGCCTTCATACGTTCGAACAGCAAATACACTAAATTCTTGTGTTTCATCCGTTCGAACTAATTCATAAATGCTAAATTCCGCTGCATTTACAATTGCAAAAGGAATATCTTGTACAAAATTAGGATTTATAAATAGAGAATCCGGAATCACTGTCTCTGGATGTTTGAAAAACTCTAAACCAAGCTGATATCCTTTTAGAAATGCATTCTTAGCAGCAGCTGGGAATAATGTTTCAAATCTTTTGAGATTGCTTTTAAATTGCTTCTCTTCGACCTCGTTATTAAATTCTCTATCTTGTAAAATGTTTACACGATCAGCAAGCAGTAAAAAATAGTAGTTAATAAGAGAATTAATTCTCTCCTCAAAAACTTGATTATCTTTACAATATTTATCAAATCTTTTTTTACTTTCACTAATAATTTCATTCATTCTTTAATACTCTCCTTATCATTTTCTAGTTATTAAATAAAAAAAGACACACCAATGGCAGGTATATGCCCTCGGTGTGTCCGTTTAGCAAGAATTAAATATCTCTCGATTTGTATATTAATTTTAAACAATAAAACTTATGTATAAGATTATCTATATAATATCTAAATGTCAATACTACTTCGCAATTATTAAATAAACTCACAAAAATAATGCTTCTAATTGATTAACCTTTTCTTTTTTGCATATGTCATTTAATAACCTAATTCAGGTAATACTATTAGTATATCTAAGTATAGGATTTTCATAACAAAATTTCGATTTTTTTATTTACAACTAAATTTCAAAAGTAAAAAACATTCATTTAATATATTCCTTACCTTAGAGAACTTTAAATATAAAACAATCTTTATATTACTCATAGCATAACTAACAGCAAAGGACTAAAGCATATTAATGTTATGTAAACAATAAAGCGACACAAACTCGTTCGATTGATATTAACATATCAACTGACATTGACATGAAATTTCATATTGAGAGATGAATACAAGTTAAACTAACCATCCAGTTCATACCTAAGCCAATTTATTAATTACATATTTCGCAAACAAAAATTATAAAATTGCTTTTAAGTTCCTATTTTAGTTATTAGACAAAAAGCACGCTAATAATGAATATACATCCATAACATATTTTTCTTGTAACAATTAAAATGACTTTTAGTTAGTATATACTTATATTGGAATGATACACAAAATCATTTCTTCTACTCAAATACTATAAAAACTACAATCTATAATTATAGATTGTAAAGATATTAGCTGCACTTTTTTTATCATAGAAAAGAACTCATACTTATAGTATGCCCAAATAAATAAGTCGTATACCTAAGTATTACAACTGCTATTTATAACCTAAACTCCCAATATGCTACACCGTTCTTTTTATAAACCTCCTTGATCAAGAAGGTTTCAAAGAAAGTCTATCTCCATTTAATTTTTAACACAATTTGAAGTACACAACCCAAATTTGTTAATGTCATATAAACAATTAACCAACACTAATACCCTCGAATGAAATTAACATATCAATTGACATTGATATGAAAGGGAATAAAAATGTACAGATGTTAATTTCATATTGATATTTTATGTGTTATATCAATCCGATGATACTCAGATATAAATTAATGTAAAACCAATTAGTAGATCTACATTTATTATCATTAGTTACTGGAATGTAATAACTAACAAACCAGCGCATGCTATATTTTATTACTAATTACTTTTATTAACTTTCTAATGGGTATTTAAGTCATAAACACCCATTAGAATAACTAGTATCTCTAAATGTAAATGGCAGTTTTCTATTTCTGATCAACATGACATTAACAATTAGGATGATTTATCCTTTGTTTGGGTGTTTTTTGTTAATGTCGTATTAATCTCATAGCAATACCTCATTTTATGTCAATGTTATCTTTATAGATATTCGAAGTATGCTTATCTAATTTTCGTTAACATATCAATCTCATTGTCTTGTTTATGATCTTATTAATATATGTAAACATATACTAGAAATCGGATATCTACAAAATACATCACTTGGATTATTCTAGTATTCTAAGTCGAACCTTAGTATCTTAAAAACTTCCTCAAAATTATCTATAAAATCCTTCGTTTATGGTTCACATTTCATGTTAAAAGGTAATCTTTTTAGATTAGCATGTATACAAAGAGTTGATCTATATCTATTATAGTTAACAAAACATTAACAATAGGTGTTCGTATGTTATTAGTAGGTGGTTGTAGTATTGATTTCATGTCAATGTCATGTTTCATGTTAATGTCAACTCGCAGGCTCAATCTGTTCTTTAATACTGATAAAGATCATTTTGTTGATACTGACTACATAAATTTCTATCATGACATGCAATATACAACTTAAATTGTACATTCTATACTAAATTAATATACATAAATAAATCCTAACTTGTATGTAGCAAGTAAATAGGGAGTAGGACGAACCTCTTCGAAGCGTTATGATTGTACTCCTATATCCTTAAATACCGTTTTGTTTATTGAACAATACTAACTCTACATTAATATTATTTACTTTTTACTAGCTTTTATACGTGATAATTAGATTTTGAGCGTTACTTTGTGTATTTTCCGTTATATAACCGGATTATATCCTTATAACTTATTTACAAAATAGCTTTATTTCCTTATCATTAATATTAAGTAGCCTAATTTGTTAATCTCATAGCAACTATCAGTAGCGCTACTACAATAATATATATATTCCCATTAACAAAACATTACCAATTATATATTTCAAATTGGTAATAAAGTTACTGATTCACCGAGTTCTATGCTAAACGTCAATGTTTTGTTAACAAGTATATGTTTACATGTTAATTCTATATTTCATGTAATTCACTGGATTGGTAGGGATTTTTACAAATATTATCGAAATACTAGCTAACATGTTAATCTCAGCTCACATGTTAATTATAATTAGTTATTTATGAGTTGATTTTTGAGGAGGTAGTTACAATGATTGAGCAAAAAAATGAAAAACAAGACCATCAAATTAACGATGATGATATATTAGATGATAATGTTTTCGAAAAAGCATGGCGAATAACAGAATTCTCAAAACTAGTAGGACGTCATCATAATACAGTTTATAATTGGTTCAATATCCTAGAAGAAAAGGGACTTCATGAAACTTTAAGAACTCAAAATACAAATGAAAAACTCTATAATGCTTTAGATCTTGAAATTGCTCTATTTATAAAGCAGAAAAGGGATGAGAAATGGTCTCTAGATGCAATTATTGACCTTTTACCACACCAATTTGATTTAAGACCAGTTTCACCAGAACATCAAACAAATGAGGTATCCACTGAATTAAACCTTCAAGCTACTGCTGAAATTATTGAAAAAATGGTAACTAAACAGTTAGAAGAAAAAATAAAACATATTGAATCTCATTATGAAGAGAGGGTAGAAAGTATATTAAAGCAGTTACCACAACCAGAAGATGTAGAAACGCTAAAATTACGCCAACGCCAAGATAGGCTTGATAATTTTATTATTGAGCATAGGGCACGTCAGGAATTAAGAAAACAAGCAGAGAGCTTATGGAATAACAAACCTGAAGAAGAGCGCACTAGAAAAGCAGGCTGGTTTAAAAAAGAGGAAGACTTGAGTAAAAAACAACTCTTCATAGAGCAGTACATACAAGATAATATTATTGAGTATATAAAATCTCTTATGGATTCAGTGGAATAATAAAAAAGTCTGGAACTTAGTCCAGACTTTTTTATTATTTTGTAGTACCAAACATCTTATCTGGATCTAGAAAATCTGCTAGATCTTCATCTTCATTTGCTCCAGCATTATTATTTTCTTCGTCACTACCCATATCAATAAAATCTCCAAATGCAAAACCTAAATCCTCATCCTCATCTATACTTTCAATCGTACTAATTTGAGACTTTTTATACTGAATTTGGCTTTGTCTTTCTTTAAATTCATTAAATTCTTCAACTAAACCTTTAGATAATCTCGATGGTAATGCATCGGTTTTATAGAAGGTATATACAGTTCCTAAGAAATCATTCTTACTTACCAAATATCCATTAAAAACTGTACCATTTATAGGTAAATTATTTGAAACTTCTACCTTAGCGTCATCCATAAAGGAATCATTAATATTCTTTTGCTCATCTAGGATAGCAAGCATACCAAAATGATGTACTTTTGATGCTTCAACAGAACCATCATCGTTCTTCTTCATCAAATCAATCGGGGGATGGAAAGAGCTTCCTCTTAATGATTCTTGGAACATTTCTATAATTGCATGGCTATTTTCTATTTGATTCATATTACGTGAAACCTTATTAATTACTAAACAGCCCGTTTTCTCAAGTAAAATACGTTTAAAATCTTGAGAATCCAGTATTACAGATGTACCAGATCCATTAGCAGCGGTATTTAACTCATGAATAATTTCACTAATACGTTGATTTGCATAATCTCGTGAATTAGCGATACCTTTTTTCTCATTTTCATTCAATTCCTTAAATTCATCGTAAAAATGCTGGTTATCAGCAAACACAACAAATGCTACACCTTTTGATTTATCATTTGCTAATTTCCAAATTTCCTGTGAAAATTTATTTACTTGTCGTAATACATCAGGCCCATCTGCTCGGACGGGAAGAGTTACAACAATCCCCATTTTAATAAAGTCTTTGCGCTCAATAGCATTTTCAAAGGCTATTCTCGCAAACTTCGCTTGATTCGCCTTGATTTCAGACATTGGATATAGCTGCGCAACTTTTTGTAATTCTTGTCTGATTACTGGCTTGTTATGAAAAGCCGAAAATTCTTCAATAGCCTTAATGATTGTAGAAGTTCCAGTTCCTCCACCTAAACCTGCAAAAAATAAAACAAGTTCATCCGAAGGTCTTACTCGTTCAGTAATAAATTCTTTTAGCTTTTCTTTTGCTTCCTCATTTGAATCAAGGACTTTTACTGCACGCTCAGGATTCTTACCTAAACCACCTAATTTCAGTGAAACTTGATTACTTTTGGGTACATTTTTTAATTCAGCTAGATCTCCATCATTACTATTTAGTGCTAAGCAATTATATACTGCTGTACCATCTGTATGTGTATATTCCGCAAATTTATCTACCATTCTAGTACCAGCTTGACCAAAACCAACCATCGTCATTTTAACTGCCACTTCATTCTTCAAGAAGTTTTTTGCCATTATTTTATCTCTCCTTATTTATCTTTTTTCTTTTCCCTAACTCAATCAGTACTTGTTGCCCTCTATAAGTTGAGATCAAAAATTTATATGGGTGCATGGTTTTTTCATAGATTAAAGACATTGATGATAGTGTACTCACACTTATTTCAGCTGAACGTCTAGATATATTCGTACGTTCAACCTCTAAAGAATAGGATTTTCCCTTTTTTTTCTTTACTCTCCTATCAATAACTACATTTTCCACTATTTCATTAATAGATATGCCCCTCATGTACTTCGTCTCTTGAAATTGTTTATTTACTATGTTTCCTATGTATAGAAATACACTATAGAGTATCTCATCTTGTTCAAGTATATCAGCAAACATGTTTACTACTTCATCTGCAAACTTGATTGTTTGATATTTTTCACTTAAAACTTCGTTCAAGTCGTCCCCCCCTTAAAACACTGGTTAATTATTCCTAGAAACATAGTACATCATTACACGTCGTATATCAAGTCATTATAAATAAAACTTATATACAGGACTTGTATATAAGACTTATAAAATTAAAAATAGAATTAATATATATTTTATAAGGATTTATGTATACGCCTTATATATAATGCGTATACATGTTATATCAATCTTAAATTTCATGTGATTGACATTTCAAAAAAGATTATTAAAAAAACCAAATCAAAATTCTAAAAAACAGATAAAAAACCACCAATTTTTTTAGCATAAAAATTCCAGAAAAACTTATACACCTTATATATAAGCTTTACATATAAAATGTATAAAATAATGCTTTTATATCGTAGTTAAATCAAAAAAACAAATTATCTAGTTTACATACAAGTTTTATATAAGACCCTTATATAAAACTTGTATGTAAACTGTATTTATAAAGCTTATATAATTCAACTAAACTTTTTTAATATTCCAACAATAAATATTGTTCGAGTATATTTATATTACTAGGGAGATTTCAAGACATTCTTATAGCAATTCACACTAAGTTTTTCTTTGTTACCTAGCTGTTTTAACGGGATTTATGACTTATAAGACCGCTCATTGTTAATGTTATGTTAATGTACTGTTCTTCACTTAGTACTTGTTAGTTCACATTATTATATATGTTATAAGAAAAATCATCCTCTTTTCCTCATTTGAATTCAATTCCTTGTCAATTTCATTCATTCCTCAAAAGCCAGTAGAAGAGGTTGTTAATTTCATATGAACAGCATCAATACCCTTGATATTCAACATATTAAAAAGGGAGTACTAGGATAAATCAACTTTGACATTCTAAAAGTAGTAGGCTAACAACCACATCTCTATTATAAAAAAGATACATTTGTTCAAACTAGATTATTAAAAGTGAAATCTCATCTTATTAACATCAAAGTGATACTTACATTATAATAAATTTTTTTGTAATGCAGGAGGAATGATGATAGCAATTACAACCTCACATAAAATTAACAACTGTTCAATTTTATTATTTCAGTTAAGATAACTCCTTGTTTAACGAAGAAAAAGTGAAGGTAATTCAATTGACTAAAACCAATATGTTAAGTATCTATAGACATATTGTTAACTTATTTATGATTTGGTATAAACAATTAATATTATTTGTCTAAGTGAATTTATGATTCTATACAAGAAAAAAACATAAAAGAAAAAGTTGGAATTTTACATTGAGCAAATAGTAGAAGTTGAAAAGAGCGTTTCATCACTAATAAAAAGTTGAATTTCGAATTAAGGATAGAAAAAATTATTCTTTATTATCAATAAACCTTTTTATAAATCTTGAATAATTTTAATCAATTAAAATAGTAGTTTGGCTATCTAATAAATGTTAGGCCGTCATAACATTATTTTATAAATTGAATTTCATTATAACTATTGTTAGGTATCTAGTAGTAGCTCGTCCTAACAAAACAAACGATTTAATAGAGCCTTATAAATCAATAATTTATAAGAGATTTATAAGAGTAGTTTTCATCTCAACTTCAACGTACAAAATGAAGTACCTGAAAAAATTAAAATGTCTTATTAATTTTTTCAGGTTTTACAACCACCACATCAATGTAATAGTATATTAAAAATAATAAGTATTTAATTTAGTTTAATTCAATATAAGAGGTGTATGCATTGTCCGAGAAAGTGTATAAATATAGAAGATCAGGTACCCAAAAACATTTTCACTTAAGAGAAGCTGACATATTTGTCTTTACAGTTTTATATTACAAAAGAGCACTTACAACAAGGCAAATCACGCAGTTATATAGTGCATTTGAGGGAAGAGAATGTTCTGAAGCTAGCATATTTACAAAGCTTGACCGGTACTCACAATATGGAGCTATGTTAACTAAAAGAATAGATAAAAGGGCTGACAGTATTACGAAACGCGCTTTATTCTCCTTAAAAGAAAAGACAATTGAATTCTTATTGGAAATAGGAAGAATTCCCAAAAAAAGTTCAAAAAGACGGTACTCAAGAACAACTTCTCTTCACACTATGTGTTCACGTGAAGTCATGATCCGTACTCTTTTAGCGACTACAAAGAAGACACAAACCAATGAAGTATTATATGAATTGGATATTCGTTCTTTTTACCAGAAAAAAAATATAAAAATTGAGGACAACCAATTGGCCTTGATTCCTGATGAACATATTTCATACCAAGATAAAAATATCCATATTGAGATGGACATGTGCAAAGAGACAAATTCTATCTTAGTTGAAAAAGTAGAGAAGTACATAGAATATGCAAAAAAAACAAATGAGGATGTAACGGTTGTCTTTGTTATGTACGACAAATCAATGTTCCTTGCTGAAGATGCAGAACCGCCATACATACGTATGAAAAATCTATTATTTTCTATGCGGAAGCATCATGAATTATTAATGAATATACCAAATCTAAATGTACACATTTGCTCATTGAAAGATGCTGGGGATGTTATTTCAGATATCATTCTAGGAACAAATGATAATCAAAACTTGGAACAAGATATTCTTTTTCCTTTATCTCAACGTACAGTAGGAGATGTCAATTGGCGTTACACTTTTGTCGAAAAAATTCAAACGTTTAAAGAATCAATAGATGGTGGCCTTCGACGCACATACAAGAGAGATAAAGCTTCTATTCAAGATTTCTTTTTTATTTTTGGAAATGAAAATGATTACCGAATGATTGCAAGATTAGATGATGTCGTGTTTTCAAGAAGGGATGGAGATGAAGGCGTTCCGCTTGTAGTTATCTATCCTAAACGTGAAAATCCTAGAGATATTCTACTGATGGACACTTATGATAATGTACTACTTCTATCCATTCAAAATACAAATATAGCAACCGATGAACAGATCATGGTACATGCTGCAAATAACGTTAATCCGAAAAGACGTAAACTTGTAGAATTATATTAATCGTTTATTTTTTATATGTTTTTATATAACTTTATTGATTTTTATTATTTAAGGTGATAGAATAACGTTTGAACTAAACACTCAAAACTACAATCAAATCAGAACATATGAAATTAAGGCAAGCGACACACGCTGTTTTTACAGTGGGTGTCGCTTGCCTTTTTTTGTATGGAGAAAGGTGGAAGTGGAAAATGACAATGAACTTACAATTTGCAACAACTACTGGGGGAGTGCTCTCAGCAAGAGAAGCATTTAAAACTCCAGAACTAGTCCTTAAACATATTACAGAAGGGGGAGCTAAATTTTGTGTTTCCCTACAAGATATCAAAATTCCAGGGAAACCTAATTATTATTGGTACGATGTAATAATTGAAACTGCGGCGAATAACAAACTAGAGATAAATATTGCAGTACTTTCTCAAGAAGAATATAACCAATTGTGTGAAGGAGATAGTATTGACTTATATTTAAAACAAACTGAAGATGCAGCGAAGTTCTTTCTAAAAAAATCAAAGGAACAATTCAAGCCAGAACTTCATAATCGTTTTACATTACACCATAAAGCTCAACTATGTCTTTAAAAAGTAGGTGAACCCTTATGGAGACATCTAAGCAAAGATTACCATTATACACTACAATCGCCTTAATTAGCGGATTTATCCTTTCATTTGGATTTGGTGTAGTAAACTATATCCAGTTACTCTACTATGCATTTGAACCACCGTCTTATCCTATAGAAATTACATATGTACCACTATTTTTAATGTTCTTCTCTTTGCTATTAGGAGAATTTAGTTTTAGGTTCTACAGCCGTATCCCAGCTTTACAATTTCAAAATGGCAAGTTATTAATTTTAATTGCTTCTCATATTGCAGTAGATATTCAGTTTTTATGGTTTGCAACTACTCCTATCCATGCGAAAGTTATTCCTTATCTTATGAATAAAGCAAAACATGTTAATTTTGGTGAATATCAAGCAATAGGGGATGTATTAACAGGAAATTTCCATACACTCACCATGATATTTGTATTCTTACCGACCGTATTTATGATTTTGTTTACTCTTTGGTATAGTGGCCATATTATCCGTTACAGAGAAGAAATCTTAAAGTGGGTACAAAAATACGAATATAAAAATCATAAGTTGCAAAAGTGGTTTAATAGCCAAGAGGAACAAATATATCCTGATGTTGAGATAGGTCCTCATATTAAGCACAAAGAAATGATTCGAATTAAGGGGAAAGATAGAACCCTAAATGGAATTATTATTGGTCCTATTGGTTCTGGTAAGACATCTAGTTTAATTATTCCAATGATTAATCAAGATTTACACTGGATGGTACGTTTTATAAATAAGTTTGAAAATACGTATAAAAAGAATAATTATGATACAGAAGAAGTAAAAGGAACATTTTTAAATGGGATAACTGTTATTGAACCGAGTAATGATTTATGTCAAAAGGTATTTAAATTAGTACAAGCACACAAGATTCCTGAAAGTTCAATTTATTATATTGATCCCACAAACCCTGATACCAAAAACATTAATATTTTACGTGGACCAGTTGATAAAGTAGCCGAGGTTTTTGCAATGGTTATCCAGGGTTTGTCGGAATCTAATAATGCATTCTTTGAACAAGCACAACGGAACCACCTTAAGCAACATATTTATTTATTAAAACTACATAACCCACAAAAAGATGTGACCTTTGATGACTTAATAGATATGTACGACGATGTAGAACGTGTACACTGTATGCACAAACTATTAAAAGTACAGGTAGAAAAACTATATGATTTTGTTCAAAGTGGTGTTGCTTCACGTGACCAAAAAAACGAATATAAGATTATAAAAGGTATCGATGAATGGTTCGATAATACCATTCGTGAAAAAACAGGTTTCCATGGGGAACCTGCCGTTTATAAATCTGGAAAATATCGTGGAAAACCAATGCATTATGACCGGGAAGAAGAATATGTAAAAGGTTTGCGTAACATCTTAAAAGATTTAGCCTCAAATGTTTTAATACGACGTGTTTTATTTGGAAAATCAGATTTTGATTTTGATGTTCACTTAGAGCAAGGTGGTATTTTACTAGTAAATACAGCCAAAGGAGAACTTGCAGATCTTTCTAATGTACTAGGAAAATTCGTATTACTAAGTATGCAAAATGCTGTATTCCGAAGAGAACCAAATATTTCACCATACCATCATATTATTGTGGATGAATTCCCTGATTATGTTGTGCGCCCGTTCAAAGAGTTCCCTGCACAATCTCGTAAATATAAAGTCATTCTGACAATTGCAAGTCAAACACTATCTCAATTAGCTTTAGATTTCACAGAGCAGTATATGTTTACTTTATTAGGTTCGTTCCGTAACAAGATGATATTTGGTGATGTAACACCATATGATGCGAAAATTTTCTCTGACATGTTTGGTGAAACAGAGGAATTTAAAGAATCCGAATCTGAACAAGGGATCTCTCCTATGCAAGAGAACCCCGTTAGTCGCTTAGGTTCGACATATCAAAAATTAAAAGAAGTCGTTATGTCACCAGGAGATATCATGGCACAAGGTGCCTTCATTTGTGCTGCACGTATTGTACAAGACAATCATGTACAACCTGTACAACAAATTACTAGTAACTTTGTACCCAAAGAGGAATTTGCTCAAGCAATCATTCAAGTAGAGCTTAAGTCTGGACAATATTGGGAAACTGAACGTCTACGACTCATTGAAGAATCTATCGCAAAATCAAATCCTATGAAACATGTAGATGCAAATAATATAAAACAGATAGAATCATTTCCACCTATGCATGGTGATAAAATAGAACAAAATCAGTCCATAGAAACAAACAATAATAGTACATCGATATTATTAAAGGGCTCTCAAATCAATACTACTCCTTCATCTAATACAGATTTAGATAATACAACTTCACGAGGAGAGAGCATTCCAAACGAAGACATAGAAGCCAAGCAAGAGGAAACAAGCTTCTTTAAAGATATCCTATACGATGATGTAGTATCCTTTGTTAAGGAATCAGGGACTGCTTCTATAAATGCACTACAGAACGCATTTAAAATCGATTATACACGTGCTTCAAGATTACAAGATGCCTTACAACGGAATGACGAGCTGCCGAATATAACAAAGGAGACACATATGGAACTTGTAAGTCCTAAAAAAAATATGGAGCTAGCAGAACGGAAGAAAGAGGTATCTAATACTATGTTGGAACCAAAAAGGGATATAGATTACCCAATTCATTTAGGAATTCCTGTAGAAACTCATCCATTGCAAAAAAAGCTTCTAACAGAGGGACTTATAACCACAGTATTAGAGGAAACAAAAACAGATATGAAAACTAATTTGAAACCAGCTACAAAAACAGTTAATCCCACTAAAGAAAATAAACTTGATGAAGAGGTTGCAAAAGTTTACGAATCTATTAGCATTACTGTTCATCAAAACTTAGAAAAGAATATGGTAGAGAACAATAGAAATAATGAAGAGCAGCATGAAGATAAACATATCGACTATAAAGAACGCAAAAAAAACTTAAAAGCCAAACAAAAGAATACGTATAACAATACAAATTCACTACTTAATAAAAACCAGCAACAAAAGAAAAATACATCTAATGTAATGAGTAAGGAATTAGATGATTTTTTTGATTAATACCTATAGAAACCTAAAATAAATTTTTATTCAAGATTATATTTTTAGGGGAAATCTAACTTAAATTAGGAGGAAAGGTTAGATATAGTATTTTAACTTTTCCCTTTTCAAAAAATAATACTTGCACAAATTACATAAAAACGTTATATTTTAATTAATAATTATACAAATAAAACATGACTTACGTGAAGGACACACCTTACGTACCATTCCAACGGTACAGGTGTGTCCTTTTTTGCGTTCTAGGAGGAAAATATAATGGTTGAAGATAAGGTAAATACTCATATTACAAAAGAACTAGGGATGGCATTTGAACCGGATAACACGCTAGAGGACATCTTTATAGAATCAACTTTCAATCAATTTGAAAGAATACGTGAACATGAATTAGAAGAATTAGCTCGTATGAAACGTGAACGTACTGTAGGGAAAGGCTTAATTACCATAGTATCTGAAAAATTATTCCCAACTAAAAACGGGACATCTGAGCGGATACAAGTGCTCACAATGCAAATTGGTACTCATACGACAGCATATTGTCCACTTACAGAGGCAGGTATAAATATTCCTAAAAATCCTCAATGGCTGATAGGTAAAACAAAACCCGTTATTATTGAGCATTTCCAAAGAACTGAGGAAGGGAACTTTGCTGTTGTATCTATCACCGCAGGAGAACTTGCACTGCAAAGAAAATTATATGAAGAAATAGTAGAACAAGAGGGGAATAAAGTATACACAGGAACAGTTTCTGGACATATTCCATCTGCACAAACAATTCTGGTTGAAGTTCATGGTGTAACAGTGGGAGTAAGATACTCGCAATGGTCCCATTCATTCGTTCGCTCGGCGGATATTATTATTGGTGATGTTGTAGAGCTTATCATCGATAAAGTAGTGGAAAAGGATGGGCGCTACGAGTTTAGAGGAAATAAAAAGAAACTAGAAACGGATCCAATGGAAAAATTATTAGAATTAAACAAACGACGTGACCGCTTTGTAGGTAAAATTGTAGGTGTAGATGCTATTGCTGGGATTTTCGTAGAAGTTGCACCAGGTATTCAGTTTAAAGGGCTAAAAGGTCGTAATCTGGCAAATCCAACCGTGGATGACGCAATAAACCAAACAATTGTTACATGTGAGCTGCTTAATATTGATGCTAAAAATAGAAGAGGAACTGTACGTATCCTAAATTATCCGCAAGGCCAAAGTAAAAAATCTAATTCGTCAATTTACCAATTTTAATCGATGATTATGCGTACAATAGAGAAACAAATGTATACTTATATTCCTTCTATTCCTCATTTATCAAGTGAGGATGTACAAGGACTTCAAATATATCGGATACATGATTTGGATAAAACCTATGTATTCCACTCTTATGACGAATTAGTTAAGTTTAAGCAGCTTTTAACAGAGGAACAATATGCTATACTCAATTTTATTGGTGTTCATACATCCGTTCGGTTTAATCATTTATTATATCTATTCAAGAATAAATTTTCGCGGAAGAAAATTAATAATGCAATTCAAGGATTACTTTACTATCAATTTATCGAAAAATGGCAAGTAGAAATTTTGGATATAGAAATCTTTGAAGAAACATATACCTTATCAAATAATGGATTTAAACTACTAAAATACTGGCAAGGAAATATGTTCTTCTTTGCCCCAGAGCGTCTTGACAATCATGGTAAATATGTTCACCTGCGTTATTGGCATGACATAGACCTACTTTGTCATTTACGCTACGCTTCTTCATTTTTAGGTCATATTATGCATCCATCTATTAGTAAAGGGGTTTTTACCCCTTCTTTAAGTTTTATAGTAAATGGAGGAAAAGAACGTAAATTTAACTTTGTTGTATACTCCACCTTATTATCTGATCAAAAGGATCGATTAAAACGAATAATTGCTAGATGGAAGACTTTTGTAGAGTCAGGAAAAGATGTTATTATGCAGGACTTAGGGAATAACCCTACAATCTTAGTTATTTATGTTTCTACTAAAAAACAAGCAAAGCAAATTAATAATGAACTATTACTTGATTTAATTCCTGGTAAAGTATTGTTATGCATAGGGGAATCTTTACATTTTCAAGGATTACAACACGCTTTTTATCAACCTCTTGCAGAAGGGGAGATCAAACAATTAGATACAAAGCTATTTATAGAAAACTAAGCCACCATACAAGCTTTCGCTTTAAGGGTGGCTTGTTTATTTTATAATTAGCTTGGAGTATTCAAAAAAACTTAACAAAATTAATAATCCTGTATCTACCTCTATACAAAGCACAGATTTTGCGAAATAATATTCTTTGACACCTGTTAATAAAATAACATTATATACAAATATAGTTATTTCATTGGAGGAATATACAAGAAAGGAGTACTATATTGCTACGTATACAAAGAGGATACATGTACGATCCTGATGATAATGAGGTAATAGTAAATGAAATTTTCTATGATGGTACATCAGAAAAAAAGTTAGGCAGTAAAATGGGTGTATTTGATGCAGTTAAAGTACCTGTTGCTATTTTTCAAAAGGTCCAGGAAAACGAAAGTATGACCTATATGGAAAGTGTTGAAGTAGAAGAAAAAAATATAAAGGAAATACTTTGTTATTTAGTTCAAAATCAAAAGCCAGAAAAGCTATATTTTGAAATACAGTACATGAAGTAACTCCAGGGACTGAATATAAGAGGGGATTTATAGCAGGGGATTCAGGGGCATTATTATACAATACATGTGGGATCTGCATATAAACTTCCTTCTTATCCCTGTTCTATTGAAAATAATTGAATATAATATAAAAATAGTTTAATATAAATCTATATTTATTGTTTAATTGATTCCGTTTATTCCCACACCCTATGTGTTGTGGTTGAGTTTTAGAAACAAGTTGTATTCTTGTTTCAATTATGAAAGGGCTTCTTTGAGCCGATTAGTGTATATATAGCTTATTTTGCTATGCACATTTTAATCGACTTGAAGAAGTCCTTTTTGTGTTGTCTTCGAGTTAGGAATCACTTGTACATAAACTTTTAGGACTAAAAGTATGCTAAATGAGAAAACACATATTTTGTGCTTTTTGTTTAATTTAGAGGGGAGATTATATGAAGTTTTACAGAGCATAGCATAAAAAAATATGGATAAACGCACATATTTCGTGCTTTTTATTTAGAAAAGAGGATATTTATGATGAAATATGAACATGCAATTACTTTAGATAAGCCAACATTATCAATAGGAGAAATCATTTAAAACTTTCAAAAGAAAAAAATTAATTACCGCGTTAAAAGTTATGAACTTACTATCTATAAAATCAAACCTTTATATTGTTGGAAATTCCAAAATTTTACGATGAAGTAAGATAATAAGTATCCATTCATAATGGCATTCGAAAGAGAAGAAAAAGGGAATCTAAATATGGAAAGTACTTGTTGCAATGCTAAAAGCACGAGGAATCAGAATATGAAACTTGAGAGGAGTTATATAATATGATTACAGTTAATCGAGGATACATGTATGATCCGGAAGATGATGAATTTTTAATTACCGAGATTTATTATGAAGCTGCTACAGATACTAAACTAGGAAGTAAAATGAATAACTTATCTTACTCAGCCATTCCTAATGAGATTAAAGAAAAAATAGAAGCAACTGCTTCATTATCCTATGTGGAAAGCATTGAGATGTCTCAGCCATTAGCTGTCCTATATCAAAGTGAAATTAACATGTATGGAAAACCAGAAAAATTATACTTTGAGTATACAAACATTTAAAAAGAAAAAAGACATTGAACGGTTTGTTTCAATGTCTTTTTTCTTTTTAAACTATAGAGGAACAAATGGTTAAGGCTTTGTTTGGCATCCTATAGTGTTTTAGGTGTGTTATACTTACATTTGCAAATTATAATATTCGGTAGAATGTCAGGTTTATTTGCTACTATTCGATATATATAACTGGAGGAAAAATTATGGTTTTTTTTAACGAATTTCCGGAAAGAATACTCCTTCCTCAAGCGTGTGAAGGGCGTAGCCCAACGGTAGATGGAAGAAAAACATCTGTGGTATTTAAAAATCATTTGAATCGAGAGTTTCAAGCTGAAAAGCAAAATCAAAAATTCGTAACAGATATTACTTATGTACGAATCGGAGAACAATTTGCCTATTTGTCAGCTGTGTTAGATTTATACAACAATGAAATTGTTGCCTGGAAGCTATCTTCAAGAAATGATTTAGATTTGGTTTTAACTACATTACGTCAATTAGAAGGGAAGTCATTAACTACTAAGCCCCTTTTCCATTCAGATCAAGGGTTTCAATATACATCTAAATCCTACGCAAAACAGTTAGAGAAATTAGGATTTGTCGGTAGTCATTCTAGACGTGGAAACTGTTTTGATAATGCGTGTATCGAATCATTCTTCTCACATTTAAAAACAGAGAAGTTGTATTTAGTGTGCCCAAAAACATATGAAATGGCCTACCGAGCAATTCAAGAATATATTCAATTTTATAATACAGAAAGATTCCAAGAAAAACTTCACGGCCTTTCCCCGATAGAATATCGGGAAAAGGCCGTGGCATAATACTCTTTTTATTACTGTCTACTTGACAGGGAGATGACCAGGTTCCTATAGTAAGGGACTCTCTTTTTCTATGTAGAAAAGAAGAGGCATGTTTTATAATGATGAATACATATAGAGAAATTAAAGAGGAAATGAAAAAAGTCTATTTATCTCGAGATTGTTGTTTTGTAGGTTACAGTGGGGAAAAGATAGTCCGTTGACACTATTATGTAATACAATTGCTGAGATTCTTCTAGAGAACCGTACAAAACCTATTGATATCTTGGCTTCCTAGGTTGGAGTAGAAACACTTCTATGATGGCTGATATCTCACTGACATTACAAAATATCTAGGCTAATACAGATAAATAAGCAGCTAATCGCTTGTTTATACACTTCTAAACCTCTCATGATAACAGTAATTAAGAGCCTTGCTTAATAAGACGAACCATGAATTTATTTCGCATCTGCTGCGTCAAGATACGTTTATTCAACCCTGCTCGTTTCACTTCAAGTGGAATCATCTTTTGTGTAGCAACCTCACACAAAGCCTTTTGATCATCTTTTTCGTACACCCAACTATATGTTCCATGATTAAAATTAAATGCCACAAATAGGGATTATCTGTATACTTTCTAGCTCTTAAAGGTTCCGAAATAGTTTTATAGTACTTGTAGATAATTTTCGTATAATCCTTTTATAATGATATATCTATTTATGCCATTCTCACCACGAACCACTAAGGTATTTCTAACAAGCTGTATATGGCTCATATTAGGCGATACAAGCTCTTGTAAGGACAACCCATAGTTTACTACTAAATCTATTATAAAAGCGTTTCTATCCATAATAAGAGGGCGGTATTTAACTTGTCTTTCTGTTAATCCTTTTGTTGAAAGTATAGTTTGTTTTAATAGTTTTTTTCTGATTCGATTATAAAATCCTTATCACTTAGTGATTGATCAGGAATTAAGGAGAGGTGAAAATCATCTACTGAAGTCTAAACATGTTCAATTTATTTAAGAACCGTCATATTCTGTTCCTTATTTTCTAGCTCATAGAAATACTCCTAATAATTTTCTTTAGGTAGTTCACTCCATGATTTGATATGTAGAAGTTTCTCATTTACTCTTAGTCACTTATAAAAACCTTTAATATCGTAATTATAACGTTCAACCCTAGATTGTTTATGTCCATTTTCTGCTAAATAAGCAGAAAATGCTACTTCTAAACTAATACCCTTGTTCATTATAATCACCTAAATTCTTATCATATATTATAACAAAAAATAAGTGAAAGACCTGCTACCGCCCTTTGCTGCGCTCGGTTGCTGGCATATAAAAAAGGAAAACGGACAAACAACCCTTTTCCTTTTTTATATGTTGTTTTTTATTTTCAATGACAAAAAGACAAATCTAGTCCTAATAAGGATTCATAGATTTGTCCTTTTACATGGGAGTAATGATATGTTTAATTACCATTATTATAACGGTTTTTACAAATATTTTCAATTAGGTCTGACATCTTATTAATAATCATATTAGTAATTGTAAAATCTATTATAAATATATATCTTATATATTAAAAAGAAGTAAAGATAAAACTTTTATAGGCTATCAAAAATAGAGAAAAGACCTACTCTCACAAGGGAAAATTAGATATTAGAACGTAAAAAATCATAAATAGTAGAAAATGTATCCGTAGATTCAATAATTATTAGACTTTCAATTCTACAAAAAAGCAGAAAGAAAATTATATGTTTCTACATAAAATCGGAAAGAGATTGATACAAATCACATTATATTTATTCAACCTTTAAAATAGGACATGTTTTCTTTATTTTGGTAAATAAGCAGTGTGTAGCGTCCAATTATCCATATTTTGTTCAGATAATGTAGCTATTTGTTAACATTACACAGTATTTACACATAACTCACATTATTATTGATGATTTTCATTAGATAAATTCAATAACACTAGTATCCCCAATAATATTGGTAAAATAATATTCACATTTGATCATATTTGTCCTCATATTCACTTTTTTTATTAATATCCTTCTGATTTTTTGTAGATATAAAATTGGATATTTTACTACACGTAAAGAATATTTAATGTGTAGTGTGGAAATTTTATTATAGGTAGAAGAGGTTTGGTATAGAAATGCATAAAAAAAGACTCCATTTTACATGGGGTCCTTCTGATTTTGTATTTATAAATAGAGTAGTAGAAAAGGGGGGAATAAACCAAACACGAATAGCCCTCCACTTTTGATTTTTTCAAAAATAGAGAGCTTGTTATTATCATTTCATTTCCATTGCGGTTAGCACCTGATCTGGAGCTGTTATTGTTACACCGGCACGTACTAAACGTTCGAAGGTACGCATAAACTCTAGTAAATTAAACTGCTTTGGTAGCTCAATCACACGAAGTTTTTCTTGTGGCAGCTTATCAATTGCCTCGATAAACCATTCGCGCACATCACTTGGAATTGTGCGTTCTTTATGGCCACGAACTGTTAGTTTTTCACGCATTTCAATTTCTAAAGCGATATATGCATGGAGATTCACTCCCTGATCATATGCATATTTTCTAAATAACGTTTCTTCCTGGTATTTTAGATAATTACGGTGATAAGACTCTTCTGTTACTGGTACTGCAAACTTCTGCTTCAGTAGTGCATGTACATTTCTAAACATCTTCTTAATGTTATGAAGAGAGTACATAGAATAATGTAGACCAAAATTAAAGACAGCTTTCTCACGGTCACTATTTCTCTCTTTTGGTATATGTTGTGCAATAAGAGGGTAGATACCTTCTTTCGCCGCTGTATCCAGAATTTGATATTGAGATGTCTGATGTAATAGTTTTTTCAATGTATATACAAGTTTTGTAGGGTATCCTTCTTTGCGATCAACCATATCACGAAGCCCACGAATGACACTACGAATTTGACGATGACAAGTATGCTTTAGTACATGAATGAACTTATTCATGCCTGTAGACAATTCACCGATATTCATTTCTTGTAGAAGTGATTCGATGAATTTCGCTTTACGTGCATAGGTAGCTTTTGGTGTAAACGGATCCCTGTATTGTTCTTCTCCAGATTCTTTCGAACATAAGAAGTCTGAATGGATAGATAGATATAGCGTTGTATATCGTTTTGTATATTTTACACCTTTTTGCATTTTGCAAATTTTGAATAGGGGACTACCCGTACATGAGAATGTAATTGTTAATTCATCGATAACCGCACGGATTTGATGCGGATATTTTTTATGTAAGAAACGATACATCCCGCCAAAGTGAGTCTTGTTTCCTCTTTCGTCTTGCTTGTCCAAAGAGCGCTTTAGCGTTATTTCTGTATGTTGTTGCATTGCGATATCTAAAAATAACTTCTTAGCCGCTACAGATAACTTAAAGAAAGCCTTTGTAAATACAACAGGACTAATATATATGTACGGATTTGCTTTTTCTGTTTCCCCATTCAGAAAATGAGTGAGTTTAATTGTGTAACGGCCATCAATTCCATTTTCAATGGAGATAATGTTATGTAAGCTTAACTTTTTCAAAGCGATATAGAATTGAGAGTGTTGGATATAAGCAAATTCTTCTTTATATTGTTTGTAATCTTCCCACATCATATGTATGGTTACATTGGGAATGACACCATTAGTAAAGCATTTCTTATGTATATATAAGAACACTTCGAGATCAGCATTCGTAATGCCGTATAATTTATGCTTTCTTCCCGTTTTTTCTGCAAGTGCAGACATTGCGCGACGTGAAAAAGATGGTTTGGCTCTTTCGACAAATCCATCCACATCCGCAATACGCTCTTCGTATGTCATGTGCTGTAGAATATCTTCTAAATAAGTATCTTTATAACTGTAGTACTTCTCCTCAAATGCTTCCACAAGCTTTTGCCAAGATTTGAGTGTTACTAAAACTGCGTTTGTTGTTTGCCCATTTAAGCTCCGTTGATTACGTATCACAAATGATTTCCCCATCTTTTTCACCTCCGTTCTACAAATTCAGAAATATATGTCAAAATACTATAAAATATACCAATTATGATTATAGCAAATCGAATTTTGTAAAAATGTGCCCTTTAAGAGAGAATTTCAAAAAAGGCAACACCTTATGGGCCTTAGAGCGACAAGGGATAGAGAAAATTGTTATTTTTATTTTTGGTACGCGACTTGGGAAGGAATGTTGCTCTTTTCTTGTATGATGCTATTTAATGAGAAAAGGAGGAATCCTTTAATATCAATACTTTATTGATATTTCAATTGATTTTTGGTACGCAACTTTGGAAAGGTGTTGCTCCTTTTTCAGGAAAATGGGTACGCGACTTGGGAAAGAATTTTTGTGTAATATATAAATTGCTTGTGATTTAACATCTTAGATCACCTGATATAACAGCATTTATGGCTGATTTCACTAATAAGATAGGTACGCGACTTGGGAAAAACGTTGCTTATTTAGAAAAAAGTACGCAAGATGGGAAGAATGTTGCTTCTTTTTCACCTGAAATTAAATAATTTAAATGTTTAGTGTTGCTTATTTAGAGAAATAAGTACGCAACACGGGAAAAATGTTGCTTATTCTAGTGGAATAGTACGTAAGTTGAGAATGATGTTGCTTGTTTTGGACTAAGGGTACGCAAGATGGGAAAGATGTTGCATGTTTTACTTCCATTTAGTGAAAAGGGTTTACAAACTAATAAAAACTAAGTGTATTGTTGCTATTACAGATACGAAAGTTAATTCTTGAATATTAGTTTCCATTTATTTAATATTTTTTTATTTTGGAGTCTACCAATGTTTATCCTTATGAACTTAATATTTTATAAAGACATTATCAAATATATTTAAAATAAAGATTGGGTTAGCATCCTTTCAGATATTTCAATGTCCTTATTGATAGTAATACTAGGAACGGTACTATATACAATTCTATTTTTAGTAATTTCAAAACCCAAAAATCAATAAAGATTTACTTTCAATTATCACTCGAGGAAAGGAAAAAGACAGCAATAAATCAGCTGTCTTTTCTTTCTTGACACCTATAACATTCTATTTTTTAGGCATCCACGTATGTCCACAATTTATGCAACCATTGACAATGTTCTTTCTACCAATAAATCCACTGAATATTGTTACAGGAAATCCTAAAAATACAATAATTATAAAAGTAAATCCAAACACATTTTGAACACTATAATCTCCATGATCGTCAAAACGAAGAAGTAAACAAAAAGAGACTATTGGAAAATAAGCAAAAGAAGCCTAAAAACCAGGTTCTTTTGCTTATTCCTTTATGTAAACTTTTCAATATAAATTTAGGTTGAAAAAGCTTGGATTCTATACTTCTAACCCTATAAATAATTTAGTTTTCTTCCAATTATTCACTTGAGATCCACTACTAATAGGACTAATTATTTTTAAAACCTTTCACAACGATTGTATTTTTGAATATTCAACTAAATATTTATAAATAAATTAAAATGTTAGAAAATACAAATAATATGGTATTCTTATTTATGTAATATTCATTCCAAAAAAGGGGGATTTTTCATGTTTAAGAAAGTAATAATTGGAACATTAGCAACTGGAATTATGTTATCTGGTGCTGGAGGAGTATTTGCGGAAACACCTACTGATACAAGTGTAAAATTAAAAACAATTGATAATAAAAAAAGTTTTGTTAAGAAAAAAGAAAAACAAGACTTTCCTGGTTACAAATCAAAAGGGGAAATACCCACTGTAAAAGAGTGGAATGGAGTAACTTGGTATTTAAAAGGAGTAACTGAAGTAAGTAAAAATTCATGGACAGGACATTATGAAGGATGGCGAACAAGTAATAATTAAGAAACTTTAATTTATTACTCAAAAATAGGCAAAAAGACAGCAATCAATCAGCTGTCTTTTCTTTTTTGATCTATAGACATTCTATTTTTTAGGCATCCATGTATGTCCGCAATTCATACAACCATTGACAATATTTTTTCTACCAATAAATCCACTGAATAAAGTTATCGGTGCCCCTAGGAGCATCATTAAAAAAACAACAAATGCAGCCATATCCTGAAGTGGAGAATGTCGAGGAACTATTCCAATAGCTATAAGTGTAGCTAACATAAGAAACAGAATTAAAAACATCCTTTTAAAATTATAACCACGTTTATTACCAACTATTTGATCAGATTTACATTTCCTACAAACAACCCGCCTAGTTACTTTTTCTTTTTGCACTGTCATGTTCAATCACCCTCTTTAACTATAAATTCCAATAAGCTAATTACAAGATATATCAACTACAATAAGATACAAATATTATCAAAATAAGAAAAAGGACCTTAAAAACCAGTTTCTTTTTCTTATTTTCCAATGTACACTTTTTATTATTAGTTTACTTTCAAATCCCCTTAAATATTAACTTCTCTCCGAACCCCCTGATATCCTCAATTTATATAATAAAAGTATACATTGAAAACACTGTAAATAAAGATTTCACAATCCCTTATATGTTTAATCATTCACTCTCTCTTTCATCTAAAATCTGCTCAAAACGAAATTTAAAATAAACTAATTTAGTCCATCTATTTCTAGCAAAAGTTAAAATGTTAAAAATATATGGAAACAAAATTGAAGTTGAAATTAAAATTATTAATAGTACAAATCCCCACATTTCTTTTGAAAGAGAAGCTGAGTCTATAAAAGCACTAAATAAAACCGTCACATACATAATAATTAATGGCTGTATTCTATGTATGCTATCTTTTTACGACATTAAGATATATTAGAATTAACATGGTATGAATGATTAGTAGCAATTGATATAATTGTATTAGAAGCAATTAGGAGGATTATTAGTGGAGAAGTTAAAAGTACTATTTCAAAACACCTTATATATAGCTTACCCTCTTTTAACTGGAGTTGAGGGAAGTGAAAAGGTTTTAAATAAATGGCAACAATTCTATCAAGATGTAGAAAGAGATCTACAGGAAATTTACAACTCATCTTATTCATCACAGACTTTCGAAAGGCTAGTAAAATGGGTTTCTAAAAAGGAAGCTTTAGGATTATCAGGGATAGACATTCTTCCAAAACTAGAAAATTATAGGGAAGAA
The DNA here is from genome assembly GCF_038006085.1 of Bacillus sp. FSL K6-0073. Lineage (NCBI taxonomy): Bacteria > Bacillati > Bacillota > Bacilli > Caryophanales > Bacillaceae > Bacillus > Bacillus sp. FSL K6-0073. The sequence goes on from NZ_JBBOUN010000002.1 coordinate 230,375, forward strand.
ATTTTTGAATGTTTAAGAGATGACTTATATATGGAGTTTGGAATTAAACTGCCTATTATCGCAAAAGAATTACCTTTACATTCAGAGGCTAAGAGTGATTATATAGAACGAAGTAATGCAGGGTTTATGTACCATTTATCAGACACTATTGCTAAGAATAAGTTTACAGATGACCAAGATAAGAATGTACGGATTGCTCAATTACAGGATAAACAAAATAGTCTAGTGGTAGTATCGTCACACGATGATGGTGATATGAAATTACAAAGAAAAGAATTAAAAAGATGGAATACACTGATTGATTCTACTTTTTTAACAAGAGTAATGGACGATTTGACGGCGGACTGCCTCGATATTGTAACTGAACTTTGGGTAAAGAGTGCGGAAAATGATAAGACTATTGTGCCTGTACATTACGAACAAATATTAGATATGTGTAATATGAAACAAATCAAAAATGGTAAGTCTTATTATCGAAAAGAAGACAGATTAAAAATTATGGAGCGATTAGCTGCTCTTGCTAGTATTTTTATTTATGTCAATGAAGATAATGAGATCGTGATATTAAATGAAAAAGATCCAAATGAAAGCCTAACTTATAAAAAGCAAAGAATTCGAAGGTTATTTGTAATGGATGAAATTATCATTGCAAAAGATATTGATACGGATAAAACATTAGGAATAGAGAGTATGAACGTTACACCAGGAAGCTTTTTATCAAAATATCTCTATGGATCTGAAAAGCTAACAGGTTTATTATCAAAAAAAGCCCTAGAGTATAACAGCAAGCAACAGAGATATCACAAAAGATTAACCAGATATCTAAGTTGGCGTTGGCGCATTCAACAATCCTATCAACATTTAACACATTCTTATAGTATTGGTGGTCCTAAAGGGTTATTACAAGTAATGGAGATAAGCATGAATAGAAAACCAAGTCTAATAAGACAAGTTTTTGAAAAGACTTTAGATGACCTTATGAGCGACCAAGTAATTCAAGAGTGGAAATACTCTCCCGAAATTGATGAAGAAAAATGTAAAGGAAAAAACTGGTTTGAAAACTACTGGTTAAAATTAAAAGTAAGCATTTCTCCTACAAATGAACTTGTTAAATTACAACAAGAGTTGATTACTAAGAAAAGTAAGCAGCAAGCACCATTGGTCATTGAGATGGAAGAAAAGCCACCGGTAATTGAAGAGAAGCCAATAAGTATAGTAAATCAAGAACCCCCTAATAGTATTGAGTTTTATATTGAAAAGATGAACACGTATAAAGAGAAGAATAATAAAAGTATTCGTGAGTTAGCGAAAGAAATAGATATTTCGTATTCAACACTTTCAAGGATGTTATCCGGTAAAAGAAAACGATTAAATGATGATACGAAAAATAAGCTAGATAAGTGGATAGAAAGACAGGTAGTAGTTAATCTGCTGTAAACGACGGTTTAAAAATAAATATATATAAACAAAAGGACTTAATCAAAGTAATGATCGATATTATCCTCTTTAGGTAGACAGTGTAAAAAAGACAATCAGGTAAAATGAACATGCGAACAGAAAAAGGGGTTAAGAAAGGATACGGACTATGTGGAAGACTTTTATCAGTAATGTTTCAACAGATTTTCAATTTAAAGTTCCTGCAACTAAAGATGAAATATCTCAAATCAAAGAAAAACTTAATGTTGAATTACCTAATGACTTATTCAGTCTATTAAATGAAACCAATGGAGTGTTCGATGAATACGATTGTCTTTTCATTTGGTCAATTGAACAAATTCTTAAAGAGAACCTGAATTTACGAAGTTTTAACGATTTTAAAGATTTGTATATGCCTTTTGATTGTCTGTTGTTTTTTGCAGATGGAGGAAATGGTGACTTATTTGGGTATGCAATATTAAATGGAGTCATACAAAAAGATGATGTATATGTTTGGAATCATGAAAACGATAGCAGAACGTGGGTTGCCCCATCATTAAAAACATTTATTGAATGGTGGAATAATGGTACTATTACTGTTTAATTGCACTTTCTAATTAAGTTAACGGGTGCTTTTATTAATAGCAGATAAAGGAGAACACATATTAGTCATATACAATATGTGTTCTCCTTTATTTTTAAAGCTTTTTATAATTTAGGTCTTGATAACGTTTTGGAAAACTTATGGTTCTTTTTGTTTGCGGCAAAGTTATGCTCCTGGATTTAAAGAATATTTTTAATGTCGTTTTTTGAATAAAATGACATTGCTTATAAAAGAGGCGTAATGTTTTGAATAAAGTCTCGACGTTTTGTCCCTTAGGATCTGTTTATCTAAAGGGATATTTTTATAGTTCCAAAAAAATCTGAACGGAAAGGCCAATTAAGGAATTGTGAAGTAGCAATAAAGTTATTTCATTTTTAGTATGAGTTCTTTCTTTCTTAGAAAGACCTTCGCTACTATATTATTTAGATTAATTTGGTTGTATTCTCCAGTTCAAACAAATTTTAAAAAATAGTTGTAATTCATCTTGAATTGAAAGATAGTTAAAAAACATCTTATTTTCTAGTTAAATTTTAGAAATGATAACTTTTTACACTTTTGGAGTACAAACTCTTAAGTTTATAGGGATGTACGGTGACTGCCTTGTATGTTATTCAAGGATAGTACTTTATATAAGTATGCAATTGTACATATTCATATAAAGTACATAATACATAAAATCCCATAAAATTATATCAAAAACATTTTTTTCGTATGGACTTTATTAAGATTCAGTAATACCAACAAATTTTATCTTTGATTATAGCAGTGAAATGGTATCAATTTCTGAAGTGATATTATTACGAAAACTTTTTGAATATAATTAAGAAAACACAAAAGTTTTAATGTCGGAATAATCAAACATAATATATTCGATTTTCTAGTTTACTTATGAAAAATATAGTGATTAAAATGGGGGGGAAGTAAGGACCTTATATTCTATTAAAAATAAAGAAAAAAACGAGATGCACTTACTCTTTTGAAAAATTTTTTATCCTCAAGTGTGTGTGAAGAAATCCTAACGTTAGGTTGTACAACATTTACGATCAAAACTTGTAAAAAACAATAGTGAAGAGGTGTAAGGAATGAAGAATAAAATTATGACAGGATTTTTAATAACATCAATTGCTACCGGGGCGACTATTCCTATCAATACTCTCGCAACGCCAATCGTTCAAGCAGAAACAAAACAAGGTAATATAGATATTTCCTCAGCGTTACGAAAAATAGGTGCACACTCCAAATTAACACAAACCTTTATCGATGGAGCCTTAGCAAGTCCGAATGTACAACTTGTAGAAGTTCCATCTTTAAATACAACTCAATTTCTAATTAAACAAGATATGAAAGAGTGGTCATCCGAACTTTATCCCAAATTAATTCTATTAAATTCAAAAAGTAAAGGATTTGTAACTAAATTTAATAGTTATTATCCAACATTAAAAGGATTTGTAGATAATAAGGAAGATAAAGAAGGGTTTACAGATAGACTGGAAGTCCTTCAAGACATGACCATAACAAACCAAGAAAGTGTGCAACGTCAAATTAATGAGTTAACAGATCTAAAACTACAGTTAGATAAAAAGGTGAAAAATCTTGATACTGATGTGGCAAAAGCACAGAGTGTCCTTAATTCAGAGGGAACAGGAAAAATAGATAAGTTAAAAAATGAAATGCTAGATACAAAAAAATCAATTCAAAATGATTTACAGCAAATAGCATTATTACCAGGAGCCTTAAATGAACAAGGGCTAAAGGTATTCCAAGAAATTTATAGTCTATCGAAAGATATCATTGAACCGGCTGCTCAAACAGCAGTAGTAGCGTATAACAAAGGAAAAGAAATAAACAATGCTATTGTAGACGCAGAGAAGAAAGCAGAGCAAGAAGCAAAAGAAAAGGGAAAATCAGCTATAGAAATTGAGGCTGCCAAAAAAGAAGCACGTGAAGCAATAGAGAAAAGTAAAAAAGGTGAAATCGCTGCAGCTGCAGTTACAAAAACGAAAGAGTATGATCTTATGAAAGTGATTGATCCTGAAAAAATAAAAAAAACATATAATACTTTTGCTGAAATTAATAAACTAACAGCAGAGCAACGTGCATATTTAAATGATTTAGAGAAACAAAATCAGAAATTATATGACTTAACAACTAAATTAACTGTAGCGGATTTACAAAAATCAATGATTCTTTTCATGCAAAATGATTTGCATACATTTGCTAACCAAGTAGATGGAGAAATTGAGCTAATGAAACGTTACAAAGAGGATTTGGATCTAATAAATAATAGTATTACAAAATTATCGACTGAAGTTGATGCCAATAACACTCAGTCTCAAAAAGATACATTAAGACGATTAAAAAGTGTAACAACTCAACTCGAAGAACAAGTTTATAAATTCTAATATTAAGAACACAGGTTTATCAAAAGGATTATATTGCAACTGAAAATAAGGAGGAGATTAAATGATGAAATTTCCATTTAAGGTTATAACTTTAGCCACTTTAGCAACGGTTATAACTGCTACGAATGGTAGTACTATTCATGCACTTGCACAAGAACAGACAGCTCAGGAACAGAAAATAGAAAATTATGCGTTAGGACCTGATGGATTAAAGAAAGCGTTGGCTGAAACAGGCTCTCATATTCTTGTAATGGATTTGTACGCAAAAACTATGATTAAGCAACCGAATGTAAATTTATCCAATATTGATTTAGGTTCCGGAGGAGGAGAATTAATCAAAAATATTCACCTAAATCAGGAACTGTCACGAATCAATGCAAATTACTGGTTAGATACAGCGAAGCCAAACATTCAAAAAACAGCACGTAATATTGTAAATTATGATGAGCAATTTCAAAACTATTACGACACATTAGTAGACACTGTAAAAAAGAAAGATAAGGTGAACCTCAAAGAAGGAATAGGGGATTTAATCAATACAATTGATACAAATTCAAATGATGTTACGGAAGTCATTAAGATGTTAGAGGCTTTTAAAACAAAGTTGTATACAAATACTGTAGATTTTAAAAATAATGTTGGTGGTCCAGATGGACAGGGCGGATTGACGGCTATATTAGCGGGAAAACAAGCACTAGTCCCACAACTTCAGGCCGAAATTGAGAATTTACGTTCTACACAGAAATCACATTTTGATAATGTATTAGCCTGGTCAATTGGTGGTGGATTAGGAGCTGCTATTTTAGTTATTGGAACGATTGCAGGAGCGGTAGTAATTGTTGTGACGGGTGGTACAGCTACACCAGCTGTTGTGGGTGGTCTTACAGCTCTAGGAGCCGCTGGTATCGGTTTAGGAACAGCTGCTGGTGTCGAGGCATCTAATCATATGAATTCTTATAATGAAATTTCGAATAAAATCGGAGAATTAAGTATGAAAGCTGATCTGGCTAATCAAGCGGTTATTTCACTTACTAATACCAAGGACACTCTAACATATTTGTATCAGACAGTGGACCAAGCAATCATGTCTCTAACAAGTATTCAGCAACAATGGAATAAAATGGGGGCTAATTATAAAGATTTATATGATAATATCGATCAAATGCAAGAACATAAACTTTCGTTAATACCTGACGATTTAAAAGCTGCTAAACAAAGTTGGAATGATATTCATAAGGACGCAGAATTCATTTCCAAAGACATTGCTTTTAAACAAGAAAAGACAAACTAAAAATTAATATATATTCATAGGAGGAATTAAAGTGAATAATAATTTTCCTTATAAACTACTTGCTGTATCGACGTTTTTAACCCTGACAACAACTACTGTAGTTTCACCAGTAGCTGCTTTTGCAAGTGAAAGTAAAATAGAACAAACCAGTACGGAAGATATATCTCTTTCTGTAAACAGTGAAAAGATGAAAAAAGCTTTGCAAGATGCTGGGGTATTTGCAAAATCCATGAATGATTACTCTTATTTGTTAATTAATAATCCAGATGTTAACTTTGAAGGAATTGATATTAAAGGATATACAAATCTACCTAGTCAAATTGCACAAGATCAAAAGAATGCAAGAGAGCATGCTACAAAATGGGATGCGCACATAAAAAAACAACTTTTAGATACCCTTACAGGAATTGTAGAGTATGATACCACATTTGACAATTATTACGATACATTAGTAGAAGCAATTAATGAAGGAGATGCAGATACATTAAAAGAAGGCATTACAGATTTACAAGGTGAGATTAAACAAAACCAAGCATATACACAGAATTTAATACAAGAACTAGCTAAGTTAAGAGATAGTATTGGAGAAGATGTCCGAGCATTTGGAGGTCATAAAGATATCTTGCAATCGATTTTAAAAAATCAAGCATCTGGAATAGATGAAGATGAAAAACGCCTAAATGATGTTTTAGAGCAAGTAAGACATTTTAAACAAGTAGAGTCGGATGGAATAATAACTGTATCAGTTCCCTCAATTCCTACATGGATTGCTGGCGGTGTAATGATTGGGGTAGCAAGAAATAATTTAGGTACGTTAGAGCCGTTATTAGCGCAATTACGGCAAACGGTAGACTATAAAATAACATTAAATCGTGTAGTTGGGGTTGCGTATAATAATATTGCTGAAATGCAAAATGCAATTGGATCAGCTATTAATGCTCTTACCTATATGTCAGCACAATGGCATGATTTAGATTCTCAATATTCAGGAGTACTTAATCATATTGATAAAGCATCCCAAAAGGCAGATCAAAATAAATTTAAATTTTTAAAACCTAACCTGAATGCAGCAAAAGATAGTTGGAAAACATTAAGAGCAGATGCATTTACATTAAAAGAAGGAATAAAAACATTAAAAATGGATACTGTTTCTTCGAAAAAATAGGGAAGTATACTAAAAAGGTGGAGTTGTATCAGAAGCTTCACCTTTTTTTATTGTAGTTGAGTTGTATAAGCAAGTTTCATCTTGTTTCAATTGTGAAAGGACTTCTTTGAGCCGATTAGTGTATATATAGCTTATTTTGCTATGCACATATTTAATCGACTTGAAGAAGTTCTTTTTGTGTTGCATTCAAGTTAGGAATCACTTGTATATAGAACATCGGAGGCTAATAGTACACTAAATGAAAAAGCACATAATTTGTGCTCGTTTTTCTCATGAAATAATAGGGGTTTATTTAAAGGAAACGATCTATGATTGCAATTGTATGGAATATCTAAACATTCAAAAGTTAAATATATCCGAACAAATTAAATTTATGCATAATGGACAAATGGTATTAAGAACATTACAAGACATATGTAATGAGAGAAAATTTACTATCATCGCTTGTACTGTAGTAAAGATATTAAAATGAATAGGCACGAGGGCTTATATTTAGATATTACAACTAAAAAATAATGTGAATAACTAGCACAGCTATTAGGCTTTTTTCATTTAGAAAAATACTATGGACATTATTAAATTTTTTTGATTAGATCTGACATTTTATTAACACTCATACTACTAATAATAAAATCTATTATAAATATATATCTTATATATTAAAAAGAAATAAAGATAAAACTATTATAGGTTATCAAAAATAGGGGGAAACTCTACTCCCACAAGGGAAAATTTGATGTTAGCACGTAAAAAATCATAAATAGTAAAAAATGTATCCGTAGATTCAATAATTATAAGACTTTCAATTCTACAAAAAAGCAGAAAGAAAATCATATGTTTCTACATGAAATCGGAAAGAAATTGATACAAATTACTTTATATTTATTCAACTATGGAAATAAGCTTCATTTACTTTATTTTGGTAAATAAGCAGTATTTAACGTTCAATTATCCACATTTTGTTCAGAAAATGTAGTTATTTGTTAACATTACTCAGTATTTACACATAACTCACATTATTATTGATGATTTTTATTAGATATATACAACAATACTAGTAGTTACAATGATGTCAGAAAAATACTATTCACATTCGAGTATATTTGTCCTCATATCCACTGTTTTTATAATTTTATTTTTGATTTTTTGTAGGTATTATGAGGTATGTTTTATTACATTAGAAGAATACTCCCTGGCACTATGTGGAGAGTTATATAGTGCTAGAAGAGAATTTGTATAGAAGTGCATAAAAAAAGACTTCATTTTACATGAAGTCCTTCTGATTTTGTATTTATAAATAGAGTAGTAGAAAAAGAGTATGAATGAAACAACTACGAATAGCCCTCTAATTTCGATTTTTTCAAAAATAGAGAGCTCGTTACTATTATTTTATTTCCATTGCGTGTAGCACCTGATCTGGAGCTGTTATTGTTACACCAGCACGTACTAAACGTTCGAAGGTACGCATAAACTCTAGTAAATTAAACTGCTTTGGTAGCTCAATCACACGAAGTTTTTCTTGTGGCAGCTTATCAATTGCCTCGATAAACCATTCGCGCACATCACTTGGAATTGTGCGTTCTTTATGGCCACGAACTTTTAGTTTTTCACGCATTTCAATTTCTAAAGCGATATATGCATGGAGATTCACTCCCTGATCATATGCATATTTTCTAAATAACGTTTCTTCCTGGTATTTTAGATAATTACGGTGATAAGACTCTTCTGTTACTGGTACCGCAAACTTCTGCTTCAATAATGCATGCACATTTTTAAACATCTTTTTAATGTTACGAAGAGAGTACATAGAATAATGTAGGCCGAAATTAAAGATAGCTTGCTCACGTTCGCTATTTCTCTCTTTTGGTATATGCTGCGCAATAAGAGGGTAGATACCTTCTTTTGCTGCTGTATCGAGAATTTGATATTGAGATGTCTGATGTAATAGTTTCTTCAATGTATATACAATTTTCGTTGGATATCCTTCTTTTCGATCAACCATGTCACGTAGTCCGTGAATTACACTGCGAATTTGACGATGACAAGTATGCTTTAGTACATGAATGAATTTATTCATGTCTGCAGACAATTCACCGATATTCATCTCTTGTAGGACTGCTTCGATAAATTTCGCTTTTCGAGCATAGGTAGCTTTTGGTGTAAATGGATCCCTATGTTGTTCTTCTCCAGCTTCTTTCGAACATAAGAAGTCTGAATGGATAGACAGATATAATGTCGTATATCGTTTTGTATGCTTTACACCTTTTTGCATTTTGCAAATTTTGAATAGGGGATTCCCCGTACATGGTAATGCAGTTATTAATTCCTCGATAACCGCACGGATCTGATGCGGATATTTTTTATGTAAGAAACGATACATCCCACCGAAGTGAGTTTTGTTTCCTCTTTCGTCCTGCTTGTCCAAAGAACGCTTTAATGTTGTTTCCGTATGTTGCTGCATTGCGATGTCTAAGAATAGTTTCTTAGCTGCTACAGATAGCTTAAAGAAATCCTTTGTAAATACAACAGGACTAATATATACGTACGGATTTGCTTTTTCTGTTTCCTCATTCATAAAATGAGTGAGTTTGATTGTATAACGGCCATCTACTCCATTTTCGATGGAGATAATGTTATGTAAGTTTAATTTCTTTAATGCGATATAGAATTGAGAGTGTTGGATATAAGCAAATTCTTCTTTATATTGCTTGTAATCTTCCCACATCATATGTATGGTTACATTTGGAATGACGCCGTTTGTATAGCATTTTTTATGTAAGTACAAGAACACTTCAAGATCAGCATTCGTAATACCGTATAATTTATGTTTTCGTCCTGCTTTTTCTGCAAGTGTAGACATTGCCCGACGTGAAAAAGATGGTTTGGCTTTTTCAACAAGACCTTCTACATCCGCAATACGCTCTTCGTATGTCATGTGCTGTAGAATATCTTCTAAATATGTATCTTTATAGCTGTAGTATTTCTCCTCAAATGTTTCCACAAACTTTTGCCAAGATTTGAGTGTTACTAAAACTGCGTTTGTTGTTTTCCCATTTAAGCTACGTTGATTACGTATCACAAATGATTTTCCCATCTTTTTCACCTCCGTTCTACAAATTCAGAAATATATGTCAAAATACTATAAAATATACCAATTTTGATTATAGCAAATCGAAAAATGATGAAAGGTGCTCCTTTAAGAAGAAAATTAGCAACTTGCAACAGCTTATGAAGCTAGTTGTATCAAGGGATAAGAGAATTTCATGATTTTTTTTTGTGTTAAGGATACCGCAAACGTGTTGCAAGTTGTGTGATATGTATAAAAGTAAGTGAAAAAGCACCTAAACCCTTGGTATATAAAGGATTATAGTGAAAATGGTAGGGAAGTTAGGGAAAGGATACCGCAAACATGTTGCAAGTTAGTGAACGTAATGATTAAAAATGAATTGTAATAATTACCCTTGATATAAAAGGACTTGTTGACATTTATAGAATGAAAGTAGGGAAAGGATACCGCAAACAGTGTTGCATCTTGTGAGAAAAATAAGGGCATGCATACCGCAAACGTGTTGCAAGTTGGATGATATGTATAAAAGTAAATGGAAAAGCACCTAAACCCTTGGTATATAAAGGTTTAGAGTGAAGATGATAGAAAAGTTAGGGAAAGGATACCGCAAACATGTTGCATATTATGTATGTAACTTATAAAAAATATGAGAAAAATAGCTTAAAAACTTTAAAATGACATGATTTTTTTTAGAATTACTTAGTTGAGAAATAAATTATACTGTTGCAAGTTGAAAGAGATAGGGAAAGGATACCGCAAACGTGTTGCAAGTTGATTAGAAATAGGTAAGAGAAAGAGCAAACGTGTTGCAAGTTGAGAAATATAAGGCAAACAAAGCGCAAAAAGAATGTAAGTAAGGAGAAAGAGGTAAGAAAAAAAGCAACCTGTTGCAAGTTGAGGAGTTAAGGAAAGCAAGGCGCAAAAGAAATGTAGGAAGAAGAAATAGGGAAAAGAAAGAGCAGAATGTTGCAAGTTAAAGAGTTAAGGAAAGCAAAGCGCAAAAAGAATGTCAGTAAAGGAAAATAGGTAAGAGGAAGAACAACCTGTTGCAAGTTGGAGAGTTAAGGAAAGCAAGGCGCAAAAGAAATGTAGGAAGAAGAAATAGGGAAAAGAAAGAGCAGAATGTTGCAAGTTAAAGAGTTAAGGAAAGCAAAGCGCAAAAAGAATGTCAGTAAAGGAAAATAGGTAAGAGGAAGAACAACCTGTTGCAAGTTAAAGAGTTAAGGCAAACAAAGCGCAAAAGGAATGTAAGTAAGAAGAAATAGGTAAGAGGAAGAGCAACCTGTTGCAAGTTGAAGAGTTAAGGAAAGCAAGGCGCAAAAGAAATGTAGGAAGAAGAAATAGGGAAAAGAAAGAGCAACCGTGTTGCAAGTTGAGAAATATATGGAAAGCAAAGCGCAAAAGAAATGCAAGTAGGTAGAAATAAGGAAGAGAAGGAGCAACCTGTTGCAAGTTGAGAAATATATGGAAAGCAAAGCGCAAAAGAAATGCAAGTAGGTAGAAATAAGGAAGAGAAGGAGCAACCTGTTGCAAGTTAAGGAGTTAAGGAAAGCAAAGCGCAAAAGAAATGTAGGAAAAAGAAATAGGAAAAAGAAAGAGCAGTATGTTGCAAGTTGAAGAGTTAAGGAAAGCAAAGCGCAAAAGAAATGTAGGAAGAAGAAATAGGGAAAAGAAAGAGGAGAATGTTGCAAGTTCAGGAAAGAAAGTTGCAAAAGGAATGCAAGAAAAGCAGAATAGAGAAGAAAGAAACAAAAATTTGTAAATATCTGTTACAATAAATTAAATATAATAGTAGTTAAGATTTTTATACTGAGAATTATTTAATTGTGATCCATGGTTTAGGGAGGAAAAGAAAGTGGATAACTTATTACAAATGTTTCGAGATGCATTGTTAATCTCTGAGCCAATTTATAAAACTAACGAGCTAGTATGGAATAAGTGGAATGCATATTTTAAAGATGTTGAAAACAATAATAATAAAGTACTCACATCACCTCATGCTTCCCCATCATTTACTGCATTAGTGTCTTGGCTAGAGAAAAAACAAGAATCCGGTACTACATTAGTACAAATTTATGCCAAAATTGATTCCTATAAGGAAGAAATATATAAAGAAATTGAAGGATTTATAGACAAAGAATTCCAAAATATAGCTTCTTCAAGTTCCATAATAGTAGAAAATAATCAAAATATAGAAGAGACAAGTATAGTAAACCATGAGGATTATTATGAGGTAAATAACTCTGCTGTTTATTATAAGCTAAGAGATGGGATTGCAAAAAATCAATTTGAAGAAGATGAATTAAGTAAGGTTTTACAATATCCTATTGAAACAAAATCTTCTAATGGTGTAGCCCAGCTTTCTTCACACAAAGATGAAGATTTAAGACTTACTAATATAGAAGAAGCTGCTCGATGGAATACTCTTGTCGATGATGTAATGAGTAATATGGATGATTTAACGGCAGATTGTCTAGATGCAATTACAATACAATGGATAAACGAAGCAAAATCTCCAGACGAATTCATTGATTTTTCTTATGAGCAAGTTTTAGAGATGTGCAACATTCCAAAAACAGTAGTCAAAAATAAGGAATACTATAGAGCGGAAGATAAAATTAAAATAGCAAAAAGAATTGCGGCTTTAGCAAGTATTTTTATCTATTTAAATGATGAGAATGAAGTCGTAGTATTAAATGACCGTGAAGATGAAGGGGAACGACTAGAATTAAAGCGTGAGGTTGTTAAACGATTATTTGTATTAGATTCGGTTGTATTGTGGAGACATAGTGTTACAAATGAATATATGGGTATTGAATCTTGTCGTATTAAGCCAGGCAGCTTTTTAACCAATTATTTATACGGATCAAATAATACAACAGCATTATTGTCTAAAAAAGCACTTGAATACAATAGTTATAGACACAAATATCATAAAAGGTTAATACGATACTTAACATGGCAATGGAGAATTAGACAAATGTATTCATCATTGAAAAAGCCATATTCTATAGGTGGGGACAAAGGCCTGCTAGCAGTAATGGATATCCCGAAAGATTGGAAGCCTAATCGTATTAGAGAACAGTTAGAAAACGTTCTAATGGATTTAGAAAATGAAAAAGTAATCTCTCATTGGGAGTATAGTGATCCACTGGATGAACAACAAATTGGGAAACGTAATTGGTTTAAAAATTATTACACTAACTTAGGAATAACGATTTTGCCACCTGAAGAAATGTTACAGTCAATGGATAGGGTAATAGGAAAGAAGAGTATAGAGGAACCACAAGAGCAGTTACCGGAAGTAACAGTTGTTAAAGAAATAAAGAAGACTGTAGAATCAGTCGAACAAATAGAGAAAAAGATCCGTGACAAAATACTGAAAGTACACAATGAAAAAAAGGTAAGCATTCGTGAAATAGCAGATGAAATGAGTATTTCTCCGTCTACATTATCTAGGTTTTGTAATTATAAAACAAAACGTTTATCTAAAAAAGCATTAGAAAAGCTAACAAAATGGTGTGAAAGGCAAGAAATATTAGAAAAGATGTAACATAGACTAAATATTTCTTTTAATAATAGTCAAAGTAAAAATACACATACATTATGTATGTGTATTTTACTTATTATTACCAATAATAGTCTGAATTTTCTTTATTGATGGTGGTTTTGGCGGGCGAAGATCCTACTGGAAAGTCATTATAGTTATGCTGTTTAATCCACTGCAATTAAATTTCTTGTCTTATCGATATGGTTCAGTAACATACGATATTCTTCTTCATACATAGTGATACGTTGTAGAAGAGATTGATTCTCTGTTTTTAAATCTTCAATTTGATTTTGTAATTTTGTCAATTCATTCACATCTTTATAATTTTGTAGAAAGAGAATAATATCATCTAATGTAATAGACAAAGAGTTTTTTTCTTTTTCTGATGGGGAGAGGGGAATGTTGTTTCCCATTTTTCGGTCTTGTTTTGCTAGTTGTATTTCTTCTTGGTATTGTTTTCTCACATATGAATTCCAACGAAATCCACAAGCTGCGGGTGTTCTAGCTAGTAGTTTTGCTACTTCTTTGAATGCAGCTAACTGTGTTCCACCGTTACGAATATTCTGAAGTACTGTTGATGCGAGAAGTAAATCGTTATCATCAGTCCAGGAATCTTGTCTTGAGATTACCACGTTTTAACCCCCCTTATATGTTTTATATTATATATATGCAATTACTCAAAATGATAGAAGTTCAACTTCTCTTGAAATAATTGGGAGTAAGTTGGTAGAAGTATGTATGATTTTAAATGCAAAATTGCATTTAAGGTTGACTATTTCATGAGGTGTAACTATACTGGTTACAGTAATGTAACTGAATTAATAAAGTTGTTGGTATGAATTGGTTGTATTAATGATGTATAAACAAATATTAAAGAATGAATGGAGTTGAAAATATAGTCCTACATATAAAACGTTTGTATAAAAAGAAATTAGGTAATATACATTTTTTTATAACTATATACTAATAAGAAGAGGTGCATGTTTTGAAAATTTTTAAGGGAATTTTAGTTTCTTCAATTGCATTAACAGCATTTAATGGAGTAGGCAGTATACTTCCAAGTGAAAAATCAGAAGTTGCCTACGCAGCTACTTATAATTATTCAAATAAGCAATTGAATTCTACTGTACATAAGCAAGTTACTAAACAATTAATTTTAAAATTTAAAAATGAAGTGAATTTACCATATCAGGATGGAATAGAAAAATTCATTAAAGAAGAAAAACAAGATCCTGAATTAATTAGAATTTTAGCTGAATATCCAAATGTAACTATAAATCGACTTTTTAATTCTTTAAATCCTAAAGAAATTAAAAATCTAGGTAAAGAAATAAAAGATTCCGATCATATTTCTTCTAATTTGCTAAACTATTATATTGTAGAAACTCAAGCTGATATTGATGTACAAGCATTACTTACAAAATTTGAAAAATCATCTCTTGTTGAAACGGCGTATTTACAGGAAGAAGAGGCGCCACCAGCAGAGCGTTTGCCAAACTTATCTGTTAATCCATATGATGAGCCTAGACTTACAAGACAAGGTTACCTTGAACCAGCACCATTAGGAATTAATGCACCTTATGCCTGGAGCATAAAAGGTGGAGATGGAAAAGGAACTACTTTCGTAGATATGGAGTATGGGTGGTTATTTAATCATGAGGATTTAGTGAATCAAAAGATTGAACTGATATCTGGACAGAATAAAAGCGAGCACCATGATCATGGTACCTCAGTCTTAGGAATTGTTTCGGCAGAGGATAATAATATAGGTGGAATTGGGATCGCATCGAAAGCTAAGGTAAAGGTTGTATCTCAGATTAGGGATAACGGAAATTATAATACAGCTGATGCTATTTTAAGTGCGGTTAACAATATGCAAGCTGGAGATATTCTTTTACTAGAGGCACAAGCAACTTACGATGGATATGGAGATAAGAACTATTTTCCTGTGGAAGTAAAACCAGACATATTTGATGCAATTCGTATGGGAACAAATAAGGGAATTATTATTATTGAAGCAGGTGCAAATGGCGGAAATGACTTGGATCAATTTAGAGACCGTAATGGTAAACAAGTTTTAAATCGTAATAGTCCTGATTTTAAAGATTCAGGGGCAATTATGGTTGGGGCAGCTTCTGCAAGGGTTCCTCATAAGCGTTCATATTTCTCTAATTACGGTAGTAGAGTGGATGTGTATGGATGGGGGAATGCAGTAGATACTACAGATGCTAAACCAAGTGAATTTATAACAAATTTATATACATCTAGTTTTGCTGGAACATCTAGCGCATCACCTATTATTGCTGGTGCTGCAGCATCAATTCAAGGAATAGCAAAAAATAATCAGGGGAGAGTATATACACCAAGTCAACTTAGGGATATTTTAAGTGATTCTAGCACCGGAACGAAATCAAATGATCCAACTTCTGATAAAATTGGTGTTTTACCTGACTTAAAAGCTATTTTATCTAAACTTGGTTTTTCACCAAACTTAGGTAATGATTCTTCCATTGTATTTCCTGAGGAACAAGAAATAAATAAAGGAAATAAGGGAAATGAAGGATCTACTATTACATTCCCGAAAGAAGATACCGCTAATAGTGGAGAGGACTCTAGCTTTATTTTCCCAGAATAATAGAAATACCTCCTATTAAGCATGGGGCAAAATAGTTTACTCAATAAGAACAAAGGATATGAATTCAATAGAAATATGAATTTATATCCTTTTTATTTTAAGCTGTTTTTACTACCTTACAAAAACGTAATGTTAGCGTAATGGAAATGAATTTTGGCAGCCAATAGATTAGGATATAATTTTTGTGAGAAAAGATATGAGGTGAATAATATGAAACGAATAGTGCTTATGTGTAGCTTTTTTGTGATGTTTACTGTGTTGTTATCCGGGTGTAATTTAAATCGTCTTGGTACAGATACATATTATGTGCAAATTACCAAGGATGGTGAAAAATTAAAAGAGAAAAATGTAAATGGGGATACGACTTATGAATATAAATTACCTGGATTTGATAGGGATGGTAAAGAGAAAGAAATGGAGTTTACAGCGTTAAAAAACCTTCGTAAAGAAGCGTTTTTACGTATATATTACTCTGAGAAAAAAGGTGTGAAATCTTGGGAAGAAGTGAAAAAAGATGAACTCCCTACAAAGGTAAAAGAAAAATTAAAGGTGGATTAATATATAATTCTTTATTAGAGCAATATATCCTCAAACTATTAGAATGTATATTGTGAAATAGGCGAAAGTTCTTTAGAGTTGTTAAAGTAAGAGGCTGACAGTTATTGTCAGTCTTTTAATTTTGCAGGAAGAAAATAAAAAAGGCATTTAACAGGAAAGTGTTGGATTATTAACAATTATTTAAGATCCAAAGCTACAATATATCTACTCCTGAACTATAATAATTTTAGGTCAGAAATAAGCTTCTGATTTTGTGAGGAGTTAAGTACTAAAAAAGCTTAATTTTGTTTACGTATTTATAGTCGTTTAAAGGATTTATGATTGGTTATGATATAATAAAATTCAAGTACAATAAGGGGGATTAATTAAATGATTTTTCAAAGCATGATAACAGCTATTATAGAAAAATTACAAGAGACGGTGAATCCCTATTGGATAATTGTGTTTGGATCAACGGCTGAGAACAGAGAACGAGAAGATAGTGATATTGATATAGCTTATGTAAGTGACACAACATTAGGGAACTATGAACGTTTTTTATTAGCACAGGAGTTAGCTAACATTGTTCAGAGAGATGTTGATTTAGTTGATTTATCCGAAGCTTCTACAGTTTTTCAAGCTCAGATTATACATACAGGAAAGACAATATTTTGTTCCGATGAAAAACGTAAGGTTATTTTTGAAATGAAAACTTTAAAAATGTATTCAAAATTGAATGAAGAACGACAGGTAGTATTTGATGATATAAAGAAAAGAGGTTCTATATATGAAGAATGAGGTTATTTTAAATAAAATTTCTACAATAGAGCGTTGTATAAAAAGAATCCAAGATGTGTATGGAAATGACCCTGAAAATTTAGAGGACTTTACAAAACAAGATTCAATAATATTGAATATACAAAGAGCTTGTGAAGCGAGTATTGATCTAGCAATGCATATTGTTGCTGGGAAAAAATTAGGACTACCCCAATCTAGTCGAGAGGCCTTTGATTTATTGGTTACAGCAGGATTACTTAGCGCTGATCTAGCAAATAAGTTAAAGGCGATGGTTGGATTTCGTAATATTGCTGTTCATGATTATCAAAGTGTAAATTTAGATATTGTTCGTCAAATTATTGAAAAACATTTAACTGATTTCAAACTATTTACGAAGGAAGTAATGGGGATATTGGAATTTTAGGCGAAAGAACAGAATAATAAAGCTGAGAGAGAAAGTAATTCTATGACTAAAAAACCAGCTATTGAAACAATTACTTAATTTCGTAAGAAGAAACGCGGTCATAAGATGAGTTTGTTTTTGATTTTAGCGAATAAAAACAATATAAAATAATAGAGTTTCAAAAAAATAGCCCTCCACCAGACCTTTTTTGGTCAGATGGAGGGCTATTTTTTTTCATGTTTTGACAAGTTGCGGTGAGATAAGCCTGCATTTGGACAGACTTCAGCCCCCGAAATCGAGCATATCGATAGCCATGTAGTTCTTTGGCGTCCGCAAAGCTTCGCTCTATAGTTGAATAGCGTACTTTGTAAAACTTTTTCCCTGTAACTGTTAGTTTGTTTTTTCTAGCGATATCCTTATATTTCTCCCATATATGATGAGTAATAACTTTTTGTTTCTTTGAAAAACATACCTCACGTAGCGGACAAACAGCGTAGTCTTCTGGATTGGATTTATATTGATGATATCCTTCACGATCCGTTGTCGCATACTCTAAAATACACCCCATCGGACAAGCAAATGCATTCATTTCTTCTACATATTTAAATTGGCTTTTTGACCCTTTACGCTCCTTGAGGAAGGAGTCTTCTTGGCTAAAATGATAAATTTGAAGCTATAAAAGCAACAGAATTATGTAATAAGTGAATCAAAAAAACAACCCCAAAAGCAGACATGGTAACCTGATATTTTTCATTCTTTTTTTTATATACCCAATAAGCATAGTTATATAAAAGACCAATTATCGTTGTACCAACTATATAAGTGATTCCATATGGATGATTTAATCCAAATATAATTGAAGTTATTAATATGATAAGGTAATCGTGATTTTTAATGTAAGGAATCCAACTTAATAGCCAAAATAAAAATACTTGAAAAACTATTGTTTCATATATAGGTGCCGCTAATACCCCTAATAAAACTTGAAGAATAAGAGGTGCTTCTGTTATTGGGTTTTTTTGTATTTCAGGTAAGAATAGATCTAATGGTATTACAAATAAAAATGATCCTAATAAAATAAGAAAAATAAAAGAAATGGTAGGCAAAGCAAACATAAATCTATTTATTTTTTTGAGCATATATATTTCTCCTATAATCTTTTATTACATCTATACGAAAAGTAATAAATAATTGAGTCTCTTTTTGTTTGACATGTTTTTGTCTACTATTGATGAAAACCGTTCTGTAATTGAATTCTTGGCTTATATGTAGGTGTAGCGATAAAGTAGGGATATATTAACACTATATTGTTAATATTAAAATATTAAAGAGCTAAGTGAGATATTAAGTTCACACCAATTTTATGATGAATATAATATCAAGCCAGTTAAGGAAATATGCTGTATAGGACACGCTTGTACTGTTTATTTTACTATATGAATATTTAAGTGCATATAGTTTTGGAGGAGTATGTATTTTTGCATTTTTTAATACAAAAGTTTTTTATTAAAAATTTACTTTCTGCGCTACCTCATATGAATTTAAGACACTTGAAGAGTAAAGGCCAAAAGAGTCTAAGTTTAGATTGTACAGGTAAATATTATAATATTATAGAAAAATAAGGGGAAAAGTTATAAAATAGGAGATTGAATTAAACTTTCAGATTTTATTGTTCTGCAAGATAAAAATAACTAAAGATGAGGCTCTTAAAAATTCTTATCTTTATTTAAAACTAACGATATTATAAAAAATCCTTGCTGAAGGTACTGCAACAAATCTAATTTGAAAATCTTTAGGAGATAAATATGGAATTTTAAATATTCTTAGTCGTCTATAAAACATTATAGCAATTATTATAGGCAAATCCTTTAATATCATCGATTTAGAAGAAATCAGTACAAATAGAAAAGATGAAGTGGTAGAAGTATTACGTCTTCCTTTTAATAGATTTCCAAGAGCAGCTGGACATATAAAAGATGCAATTGTAAATGAAAAAAATTGGAACATTTGGTTGAACGATTAGTATGCCATTTTAAAGTTTAAATTAATAACAGAAAGAGCACCTCTTAATATGTTACTACTTTGTTTTTGTATTGTTGAAAATAAGAAAGGAGAAATCAATGAAAAAATATTGGCATAAGCTATCGTTACTTCAAAAAAATGTATTACTAACGGTATTAGTAATTCTGACCCTTGTTGTAAGTATGGGAGCGTTAAGTTTTAATATGTTTCAAAATAGTATGATGTCTATATTTGAGAGGCAGTCTTTTGAAACAGGTGATGCGGTATTAAATCAATTAGATCTAGAAATAGTAAGAGATGTAGCAAAAGACCCCACAGCTCAAAGAGTGAAGAAAGAAAAATTGACAGAGCAATTAAATAAATCTATAAAAGATATGAAAAGTGTTGGACAAACATATGTTACAGGAGCCAAGCTAAATGAAAAAGCTGAATTACAAATAGTAGCTTTGGATACAGAATTAGCAAATACTGTTTCTGTAAAACCAGGTGAATACTATGAGCAGCCTACTTATTGGATGAAAACATATGATAAAGTAATACAAACAAAACAGGCACAAATGACAGAAGTGTATGAAGATGAATTAGGGTTCTGGGTAACAATTTTAGAGCCAGTTACAGATGAAAATAAAAATATAATTGCAATTGTTGCAGCGGATTTGGAAGCTTCTATTATTCCACTTACAAAGAAAAACTTTATGATACAAGGTTTACTATTTATTATAATTTCATTAACTATCGCAATTACAATTCAAATATTTATCTCACGAAACTCTCTATCGCCTTTAAAGGATTTACAAGAAGGGTTACGTAAAGTTGGTGAAGGGGATTTAAGTATTAAATTGAATGAAAAATCTGATGATATAGGGATAACTAATATCTATTTTAATAACACTATTAAAAAGTTTAATAAGATTTTAGATAAAGTAAGGGAGACTGCTGAACAAGTTTCGACATCTTCACAGGAATTGTCGGTAAGTACAAAAGAGAATAGCATAGCCTTTAAAGAAATTGCAAGTGCTATTACAGGATTAAATTTAGGAGCACATTCTCATGAATATGTAGTGCAAAAATGTTTAGGGATTGTTCAAGAAATGGAAAGTAAGATGAAAGCAATTAAAGGAGCTGCAAAACAAGTTGGCAATGCTTTGGAAGACATGGAACAGCATTCTGTAGAGGGAAAAGATTTGATTAAGCAAATGGTGAATCAAATGAAAAGAATCCAAGATACAGTTCAGGATGTATCTTCTAGTATTTATGCATTCGAAGCACGATCTAAGGAAATTCATGAAATTCTTACTGTAATTACAACCATTTCAAATCAAACAAATTCATTAGCTTTAAATGCTTCTACTGAATCCTCATGTGCTGGAGAGATGGGGGAAGAATTTTTAGGTGTTGCGGACGAGGTACATATATTAGCGGAAAGAACCGAGGCATCTGCAAGGGATATAGCTAAATTAATTGGTGAAACCCAGGCTGAAGCAGAGAGAGCTGTAAGATCCATACAGAAGAGTTCAAAGGAAGTAGAAGTAGGAATAACACTTGTTCAAAGTAGTGGTGCTTTTTTTGAAAAGATTTCAGAATCTGCACAATCTGTTACAAATCAAATTAAAGCGACTTCGAATCATTCAAGTGAAATTCTAACAGATAATCAAACTATTGTTCAGTTTATAAATGAATTATCACACATTGCGAATACATATGTGAATAGTAGTAGTAATGTGGAGACAAGTATGAAAGAGCAAGAACTATATGTACAAGATATTGCAGAGTTAGCAAATTCTCTAAATTGGCTCTCGCAAGAGTTACAGGGGTTAATAGGGGAATTTAAAAGTAAGTAGGATAGAAGAAGGTAAAGGTATAGGGTATGACCTATACCTTTATTTATTCCCACATAAGGGATGAAAGCTTAGGTATATATGTAAAATAGCTAAACGAATAATTTTTTTGCATATTTTGTTGGAAATAGAGCATGATATTACCAAATTCAACGGAGGTGTTTAAAAAATGCAAATTCGCGAAAATAATAATTCAAACGAAATCTTAATAGCAGCTGCAGCAAGTGCAATTGAGCAAATGAAATATGAAATTGCTCAGGAGTTTGGTGTTACACTTGGACCAGATTCAACAGCACGAGCGAATGGTTCAGTAGGTGGAGAGATTACGAAACGTTTAGTTCGTATGGCGCAAGAGCAGCTATCTGGTCAATATAAAATTCACTAAAACTAAAGGTATATCCCATTAAAGGGATATACCTTTTTAATTTGTTTTTAAAGAGAAGCGTTACATTTTTTATTGTTGGTTAAGTTTAGAAACAGCAAATTTAGCTGTAAAATTCATCTTCTTCATGTACGTAGAATTTACACCTGCTTGAAATTGTACAGAAATATTACCGTCTTTTTGCGCTTTGAATACGCGACCATATGGGGAATTAGCATTGAATGTGCCAATTACTTGATCATCTGCATCAAAGACCGTATAAGAAATTGGGAACCCTGAATTTTGTACAAAGACTGTAAGTTCTTCCCCTTTTTTTAGATTAAATGATTCTTTTTGAGACACTTCATAGGAACTCATAGAGTAGTATTTTGTGACTTCTTGGATTTCTAAATTCGTAGTAGCTGCACTCGCTTTTGATGCCTCAGCCCCTGGTAGGTTCATACCTGACAATACTGCAATTCCTAGTGCCCCTGCTAAAATCAATTTTTTCATAATAGTATTTCCTCCTTTAATATATTGTGAGATTGGAAACGAAAGTGAAAATATCAATCCCTGAAACCATTATAGTTACAATGAGAATTATTTTCAATGAGGATTAGTATGTAATTTTGCATATATAAAGTACTAATATAAGGTAATCATTCAAGTTTTGAAGTATTTTTAACAGAAGAGAAGGAAAAATTTAAAAAATCATGAGTGATATTGTAACCGAACTTTATATCTTTTGAGCATATTCCGTTTGGATCAAGTGAATATATTATTAATTTTATCTGTATTCATTTTTTATAATGAAACATTTTAAGGTTGATAAAGTTTTATTGTATGGAATTATTAAACAAAAATGATAAATTATATGTTATGATAAAGAGGCAATAAAGTACATCATCCTGACTTTATTGTATGTGTTTAGCCTATGTATGTCGTTTGTATTAAAAATAAGAAGTCTCTTAAAAAGAGACTTCTTATTTTTTGTATGGAGGGGGTATTACAGATGATGGATTACTATCAAATGTTTTTAATTACTATGGCAGGTATTGCTTTATTTTTTTATATACAACATGCTGGAAAACCAACGAAAAGAAACAAATGGAAGTTATTAATTGTAGTATTTTTATTTTACCTTTTGAATTATTTATTTCTTAAATTTCTATAGATAGATATAGAGGGGATACGTTTAACATTCTAAAATATAAAAAAGGAAGGGGTAATCCTTCCTTTCATTATCCAGTATGTCCATGTGAATATTTAATAATATTTACAGTACTTTGAGTGCTTGTTGAAGAATTTGATCCAAAAGTTACTGTTACAACAATTAAGATACCCAGTAAGCTAACCGCTAATTTTTTCATTTTAATGCTCCTTTTTTAAAGTTTTTTTCACTGGCTTTACTAGCTTCATAAAAGTAATAGCTGGCTTTTTTATGATTATTTTCTTTGTAAAATTGGGTTGCTAACTTTTCAGTATATTCATTTATATACTCATATAGTTCTTCGCGTTCAAAATAGGAAATTCCTTCTAAAACAGTTTTTTCTATATCAGTAGCACAACTATTTAGATTCATTTTTTCTAAAATCTTAAAGTGATGTATATAGCCCTCAATTCCCAATTGAGTAGAAAGCTGCAGGCCTTTTTTTATTAATTCTTGAGCAGTTTGATGTTCTCCTAATTTATAATGTTCCCTAGCTTCAATAAAAACAGCTTTATAATCGCTAGGTAGCTTCTGATTAACTTCAGATAAATAACGTAATGCTACCTCGGATAAATTCTGTGTAGCATACATAAATCCTAGATTGTGACGAACAATCAAAATATTGTATTCTAAATTTTCTTTTTGGAATGTATCCATAGCCGAGATAAAGTGTTCCTCAGCTAATTCCCACTCCTTTAAATGAGTACATGCTAATCCATATAGGTTATTACAGAAGGCAACTTTCAATTCATACCCAGGATGTTTTGAAAATATATCTTTAGCCTTCATTACATGATTAATACATAAAATCGATTTATGTGTATGACAATAGAAAATGGCCAACTCATAATGGAATTCAGCATGTTCAATCTCATCAGGAATTGTTTCTAATAGGTATTCAGCTTTATCGTAATGTATTTTTGCAAGGCTATGATTGCCGGTAACATTGGAATGAATGGCTTTAAAGAAGTGATAATAGTATGAAAGGAAATCGTCTGTAGGAGTTTTGTAAGCATCACTTTGTTTAAAGCTATCTTTAGAAATACTTAAGCTATCAATTAAATATTGATGTCTAAAATCTAGTAGTGAGTAGTATAATAATATCGTTTGATTTTCTTCTATATCATGGATTTTGTTTTCAATTTCTTGTTTAAGTAATTGAGCGGCGTCTACATGCCTAGCCCTAATTTCTTGATACCATTCATTTAATAAATGAGTTATTTGCTCGTTCCCCTGTATATGAACATTCATTGTTCAATTTCATCCTCTCCAAAGATATTATTCAGCAATTAGTATCATATCAGAATTTTCCTCTATCAAAATCTACTTAATAGCATTTATCAATATAAGACGGAATATTCTATTAATTTATATTTATTGAGATTCAAGTAGCATGTATTATTGTAGTTTCTGTAAAAATAACCTTTTTTAAATTTAAAAATTTGATTAAAATATATTTTCTTAACAGGCGAAAAGGGAACCATACCTAAGTAATTATGTATAGCGATAACAGGAAAATAGAAATAAATAATAAAGGGGAATTTGGATTGTTAGAGTTAAAAGGAAAGCAAGAGAGAAAAGAAATCTTAGAAGAAGATGTAGAGTTATTAAAGGCGAAGGTACATCCAGTACGGCTACAAATTGTTAATGAGTTAATGTACCATAAGACATGTAATGTTACACAGTTAATAGAGATTTTAAATCTTACGCAATCTACGGTCTCACAACATTTATCAAAATTGAGAGGAACCGTACTTCGTGCAGAAAGAAAAGGATTAGAAATGCATTATTATATTGAGAATTCTAAAGCCCGTTAAATCGTCGGAGTTTTAAATGTGAAAATTGGAAGTAATATCAAAATCTCTTGTGTTAAAGCAGGGGATTTTTTATTTTTATTAAAATTTAAATATTTATATTAAAGTAAAAAACTATTTTCTTATTATAGAAATGAGATAGAAATATAAAATAGGTTTTCATTAGTAAAAATATAGAAAAATAAAGAAAAATATGTTAATGTAATAACCGCAATATAGTATTATTCGAAAAGGAGTGAAGAGAGTATATGTTAAAGAAGGGTGTAATGTTATTATTCTTTATTCTATCTATCTCGACATTTAGTATGGTAACTCACGCTGCTAATAGTTCTGAGTACGTGAATCAATCATTCTATGGGTATAAAGAACCGTCATTTACTTCAGCTAAAACAAATGGCGGATCAGAGTATGGTGCTCAAAATGTAGGAGTCATGGAAAAAAGAGATAATGGCTGGTGGAAGATTGAAACATGGGAAGGTCCAGTTTGGATTAACTTAAATGGGGAAGAACGTGTTATGGGAGATTTCTATGCATATGATGAACCTTCTTTCTCATCAAAGGTTGCGAATGCTGGAGCGAAGTACGGGCGACAAACATTTAGAATAGTAGATGGAACAACAGATGGTTGGCTAAAATTTAAGACGTGGGAAGGCGACAAGTGGATGAATCCTACGTCTGAACAAATTACTGTCAACAAAACGATTTATGCGTATAATGAGCCTTCATTTAATGCAAAGAAAGCAAATTATGGAGAACCATTTAACCCACAAAATTGGGGAGTAGTAGAAAAAAAAGAAAATGGCTGGATGAAGGTAAGTACTTATGAAGGTTATAAGTGGATCAATCCAGATGGCGAAGAAAGGTTCATAAACAAATCATTCTATGCGTATAACGAAGCTTCATTTAATGCAGCTAAAGCAAACGCTGGAGCAGTATATAGTCCACAAAATTTTAGAGTTGTGGATGGGACACCTAGTGGATGGTTGAAGGTTAAAACATGGGAAGGCGAGAAATGGCTGAATCTAGATGGCGAAGAAAGATTCATAAACAAATCATTCTATGCGTATAACGAGCCTTCATTTAGTTCAGGCAAAGCAAACGCCGGAGCAGTATATAGTCCGCAGAATTTTAGAATAATAGATGGGACAACTAGTGGTTGGTTAAAGATTAAAACATGGGAAGGCGACAAGTGGATGAATCCGCATGAAACAGATTCGGGTTCTTCTAAATATCAAATGCCTATCAAAAATCCAAATGTTAGCTCATGGTATGGAAGTCGTTGGGGGACAGTGCATAAAGGTATTGATTTCTCAGCGGCAAAGGGTACACCAATAATGGCATCTAAATCAGGAACTGTAGAATTTGCTGGTTTTGGTGTAAGAGGTCAAGGATTTGGTGGATATGGAAATGTAGTGGTTATTAGGCATGAAGACGGACTTTGGACATTATACGGTCATATGGACTCAATTTTAACTACTGTAGGGGCACATGTACAACAAGGTCAAGTAATAGGAAAAGTAGGTAGTACAGGCGATTCTACTGGGAATCATCTGCACTTCGAAATTAAGAATCAGTATATAGGTGGACAAGTAGATCCAAAACCATATTTACCATTTTAATAAACATTAAGTTTGAATAATTAATATACGATAAGAATAATTTATTTATTGCATATTTAATAAAAGGACAGTTATCTAAGGATAGCTGTCCTTTTATAATTTATGGAATGGATTACTCGTGGGTACCGTGATTGTCATTTTATTGGAACAGTTTTGGAAAGAGTAAAGTATTTATATGCTTTTTCATTTAGAAGAAAATAAAGAATGAAAATCAGCATTTGGAAATATTTTAAAATATCTTGATATAAACCTATGTATTTTGTAATATATAGGTATATTGTTAGTTTATTTGATTCCGTTTATTCCCACACCTTATGTGTTGTGGTTGAGTTGTAGAAGTAAGTTTTGTTCTTACTTTAATTTTGAAAGGGCTTCTTTGAGCCGATTAGTGTATTTAGCTTATTTTGCTATGCACAATTAATCGACTTGAGGAGGCCTTTTTTTTGGGGTTTAAACAGGTATAAATATATATTTCTGTATAAAACAACAGATTAAAATAGGAAGTTCATATAGGGGAGAATACATATGAGTAATTGATTTGTATATCAGGGGATTTGGAGGGATATATAGTTTTTTTTACGTTAAATGTATACATGGATACATTTAACTATGATTCTAAAATAGATACACAATAGGTTTACGAATCGCAGCAAAAATAATTATATAGAAGTTTTGTAGACGATATAAACGTACTCATTATAAGAAGGATGAATAGAATTTTACTGTGAATTTTTTAAAAAAGTGTATCAATTGATACGTTTTTTGTTGTAATTCTAGTAAATATGAGGTACGATTTGAAAGGGGAAAGAATTTTAATGCATATTAGCTTTCAAAATAGGGAGACAAAAAAGCACACTAATTTTACAATCGGGGAGATTGAGCAGTACATATTAGAGTTTAAAAAATTAATTAAAAATAATCTATTTACGGTTGCTCGAAATGAAAAAAGGAAAGAGAATAGTGAATTTTTAGAGGCTAATAAGATTAACGCTAGTAAAGTGAAAGAGATTCTTCTTAATATAGAAGTACGCGATTTTTGTTATGCAGCTGATAATATAAATCCAAATTTTGCTCATGAAAAATTGTATATCTTTTGTCCACAATATGAGTTAGATAATTGGGGACAAAAGAAGTCGGTAGACATATATATTAAGATGAATCTAATTGAAAATAAGGACAGGAACAAATACATGATTGTTGTTTCTTTTCATAAAAGGAATAAACCAGTCACTTATCTTTTTAGGTAAAGATAAGTGACTAATGGTTTTAGAATGAAGGAGGATTTTTATGTTGGTTTTATGTGAGTTTTGTCGAGATATGGTAAAGTATTCTACTAAAGATGTTCCAAAAGTGACAGTCATTAGAGGGAAGCAATATCATTACGTAGGTAAAGAAGCAAATTGCGAGGAGTGTAAATCTGAAATATTTGTTCCTAACATTCATGATTATAATTTAGAACAATTAGATTATGCCTATAGACAACAGGAACAGTTAGTTACTATTTCTGAAATAAAAGAGGTTTTAGAAAAATATAAGATTGGAAAACGTCCATTGTCTTTGCTTTTAGGTTGGGGAGAGGTTACCCTAACAAGGTATGTAAATGGAGATATTCCGACAAAGCAGTACTCGGATATATTGAAAAGATTAGGTAGAGATCAATCTTTTATGCTAGATATTTTGGAAAGAAATAAAGATTTAATTACTCAAAAAGCATATAGAGTCTCTAAAGAAGCAATCGCAAACCTACAGGAAAATGAGGATTTTACTTCTACACAGATTACAAAAATCGAGGAAGTTGCTAACTATTTGCTATATAAAAATGATGATATTACTCCTTTAGCTCTTCAAAAGCTGTTATACTATGCGCAAGGATTTTGTAAGGTGTTTACTGGAACATATTTATTTGAAGATGATTGTGAAGTAGGAAGTCATGGCCCGGTATATCGAGTTATTTTTAATAAATATAAAGTATATCAGTACGACAATCTTGAAGTTAATTATGTTAGTACAAATCAATTAACTCAAATAGAAAAGGAAATATTAGACTGTGTAATCAATACTTTAGGTTGTTATAGTGGGAAGAGTTTAGAAAAAATGATTCTATTTGACTTACCATGGACAGTAGCTGATCTAGAATTAGAAGATAATAATTCTGGTAAACCTATTATGGAAAAAGAGGAGATAGATAATTGTTTTAATACAATGAAACAGGCATATAATTTAGTTGCTATTTCTGATATTAAACAATATTGCATAAGAGTATTTGACAATATAAGTAATTAAATGTTGTAGCTATATCATTTTTAATATGATTGATATATATTTTATTTACTGTTAATTAGACCTCTGTAAAGGTATTAAAAGATAGTATTAATTACAAAATATTAGAAGTGCAGAATATAAACACCTTTAACACGATGTAAATATGCATATTAAATAAAAAGTAAAGTGAATTGATACATTATATGGTAAAATGATATATGTGAATATGCCTTATGAAGTAAATTTTATGCTTTGGACCTTTAGCTCAGCTGGTTAGAGCAAACGGCTCATAACCGTTCGGTCGTAGGTTCGAGTCCTACAAGGTCCACTTATAAACAAGGAGAAAGCACTCGAATGAGTGCTTTCTCCTTGTTTATAATAAATAAAGGGGATTGTGACATGAAAATAATTGATTTAGAGACAGAAAGAAAAAAGAAGGAAAAATTAATGGTAACTATTCCAATTATAGAACTAATATATGGAGAAAAAGGGGAAATTGAATTTAAAGTAGTGGGAAAGAAAGTTGTTCCACAATCCATGTTAGAGAATTAAACTACTTTCAATTCTTATAGGCTGTAAGGTCGTTAAGTGGGAGATTTCTAAGTACGGAAACTTCGTGGATTCTAATTGATTATGCTATCCCTGTAGTTTCTAAGGTTAAAAGAAAACAGATTAAAGGAATATGAAAACAGCTTCTCATTTTTCATTATAACTGTGAATGAAAAATGAGAAGCTGTTTTTTAGAATTCATTGCTTTGAAAAATAGACATTTATAGTAAAGTGAATTTACTTTAATTCCATAGTTGTGGAAACGTTAAAGTAGAAATTTAATGTTTTTTGTAAAAAATAATTGACTTTTAATTTGGTTGTAACTAATATGATTACATAAGATGTAACTTATTCAGTTACAACGACTTCCTGTTTTAAGAAAAATATTTATATATTTAATTAAGGGTAGCAATCTATAGGTTATCGTCTAATGCAGAGAATTACTATTATATTAACAACTATGCATATTCTGAACGGTAGTATTTTCTGCTTTAGAGCAATAATGTGCAGTGTTATCTTTTATGAATAATTTTAGTTGATCTTTTTGGGGAAGGATTAGTTTTTGGGGAAAATAATAAGGTTGCTAAAAAAGATGCACTTTTACAAACCCAAAAGCTAGCTAAGAATTTTTAATTGATAGCTGGACTAGCTAATAAAAATAAAGGTAGGAGATTTAAATGGAGAAAAAACAAGATAACCTTATATACGTATGGGACGCATATTGTGGATGGTGCTATGGTTTTTCAGAAAGTATTAAAGGATTTTACAAAGACCACACTGAAATGAAGTTAACAGTTTTATGTGGTGGATTATTTTTTGATGATCTACCAATAAAAAATTTCTCATATATAGAAGAGGGAAATAAAAGAATTAATCAACTTACAGGTGCAGAATTTGGTCCTTCCTATCAGAAATTGGTGGAAGAAGGTACTTTTAAAATGAATTCGAAAGATGCTGCAATTGGATTTTCAGCTTTACGTTCATTAGCGCCAGGCCGTTTGTTAGAATTTACGTCTGCTATGCAAAAAGCATTTTATTATGATGGACAAAGCCTAAGTAATCCTGAGACATATCGTAAGATCGCGATTGAGCATGGCTTGAACCCTGATCAAGTAATAGAGCGTTTAAATGCGCAAGAAACAATTGTAGATGTCCAAAATGATTTCAATAAGGTTCGTCAGCTTAGGGTTAATAGCTATCCTTCATTACTTTTACAAAAAGATAATCAAATTATTCCTATTGGTGGTGGGGTAATGACGCCAGATAAAATTGAAGCACGTTTTAAAAATTTATACTAAGAAAATTTAGGCTATAGTAGCAAATATGTTAGCTTACGCCAGCGAACATACACCTCCCATCTATTTGCTGGTGCAATGAACCTTTCAAGAGAATTGAAGAGGAGTCTTCTGTCGGAACAAAATAAAAGTGTGTTATCTATTCAATCACTATAACAAAAGGAGAATAACATCTATGTTTAAAACAATCGATACAAATCACAAAGATGTGAAATTAACGGTGTTTAGTTCGAACGAAAAAAGTTTTATGGTCACTGCAACCTTAGTTGAGAAAGCAGGACATGCATTTTTAATAAACTCGAAATTTACTCAATCTGATTCAAAAGAAATTGTGGATTATTTGAAAAATAATAACTTATCTCTAGATAAAATCTTTATTATCCATGGGGATCCTGATTACTATTTTGGGTTAGAAAGTATGAAAGCTGCTTATCCAAGTGCCATAGCGTATGCTACAGAGTCTACGGTTGAACATATTGTTCATTCTGTATTAGGGAAATTGAAAGTTTGGAAAGATGCACTTGGAGAAAACGCACCAAGTAATGTGGTATTACCTCAAGTGTTTAAGGAAAAATCGATTGATTTTCAGGGACTAACATTTGAACTAGTAGGTTTAGATCAATACAGAACTAGCTTATTTAACAGAGAACTGAAATTATTAATTGGAGGAATAGATGTATTTAACGAAATCCATCTATTCTTAGCAGATACTAGCTCAAAAGCAGCAATGGAGGCATGGATTGAGAACTTAAAAGTATTACAGGCGTTACATGCTGACATAATTGTACCAAGTCATGGATCAATAGAAAAATCATTAGATAATCAAGCAATTAATGCAACCATGGATTATCTAAGAACAGCAATTCAAGCTTCTGAGGAAAGTAAAACCTCAAAAGATTTTGTAGCAATACTTGAAGTAGCATATCCAGGCTATGCAAATAAAGGTGTATTAGAATTAAGTGCAAAAGTTGTAACAAAAGAAATGCCTTGGGGTTAATGCTATGAATAAATATCAAAACCTATTACATGAAACGTATGTGTTAACAGGCGAGGGAAAAATGGATGCTTTCAAAACGTATTTAAGTGAAAATGTATCTTGGACAGAAGCTGCTGGGTTTCCATATGCAGGCACTTATATAGGTCCTGATGAAGTAGTGAAAAATGTACATGAACGTCTTGGAACTGAATGGGGTAACTATAGCGCTAAAGATGAGATTTATGCTTTTAATAACAATACTGTTATCGTGTATGGAAAATATAGTGGAACATATAAAACAACAGGGAAATCATTTGTGGCAGATTTTTGTCATCTTTATGAGTTTGATGAGAACGATAAGATTAAGAAGTTTATTCAAATTGTGGACAGTGCAACTGTTAATGAGGTATTAAGTTAGGGTTACTAGTTTCTAACATCCCCTCGCATAAGGAGTATTGTTAGGAAAGATGGATTTTATTTTTCTAACAATATTTCTTACATCAGATTCTGGGAAAGATTCTTCCTTTATCAAGCGTGTTATCGAAGATGAATTATAAAATTAGAAGAGGTAGGTATATATGAAATTAGAGAAAAATTTAATAATAATAATTATTTCTATGTTTATTTTAGGAATTGTGTCGACTTTGATATTTCAAGCTTCAACTGGTAATACCAAAGCTCACACAATAAAGAGCGAGAATACTGCATCAGTATCGAAAGATGATGTGTCAGAAAAAGAAAAGAATAAAAAGATGGTAGTTGATTTCTATAATGAAGTTTTTAATAAACATAATATCGATATTATCCCTAAATATGTAAGTGAGGATTACAAGCAACATAATCCTTTTGTAGCTGATGGACGAAAAGCTTTCATGGATTTCTTTAAGGAGGATTTTGTTAAGAACCCTAATTCTTCTGCAGAAATTAAACGTGTAGTAGCTGAAGGAGATACAGTTGCTCTTCATGTACATTCTCGTACTAACTCTCAAGATAAGGGAGTTGCTATAGTGGATATTTTCCGTATAAAGGATGGAAAGATTGTCGAACACTGGGATGTAATTCAAGAGATTCAAAATGAAGCAGCTAATGATAATACGATGTTTTAGGTAGAAAATCTATTTATAGATTGTTAAAATATTTTTTCAAAAATAAGTAAGATTGCGTTAGTAAAAATATCCTTAGAGTGATTCTTTCTTACTAACGCAATTTTAAACTTTTTAAGTCCGTAATTATACTTGAAATCACCGCGATACCTAATACTATCCTGTATAGTTTATAGGAATAATATCTCCCTGACTAAAGTTTTCAAGAAAGGATTTATAAATGTTTTTTAATTCATTGCATGATGGCAGGAATTTAAAGTGGCCTTTATCAATTCGTTATAACCTTTCTTAAAGTGAATAAATCCTCTTTTTATTTTCTCATTTCCTCCGTTTTAGATATGTCTTTTTAGGATTTCAAATCTTACCTTTTCATCAAATTTATCTGCAATGTATATTACAGTTCCGGCAAGATATTTTAGTCCATAAGCTACGGGTGTCATCCAAAGTTTATTTAGGAAAGAAAGATCTTTAATTCGGTGCTTACTTGAAAAGAAAATCATATTGTTCACTCCATTTCTAAAGGTGATAGATATTTTAATAGTCGTCTTATTTATTGTTTTAGTTGCGTAAACAAGGTACAGTACAAAATGTACTTTGCTATTTTGAACAATTTTTTTGTTTGGGAATTTGTATAGAGATAGAAATAATAAGAATAGTGAATAAAACCCTACTAAAGTTTAGTAGGGTTAAGTTGATAAAGATGTAGAATGGATAATTTAAGAAATAAAGGACATAAACTGTGTTTCTTAATTTCTTTGTGTAAGACTCTTAACAAATAGCGTTAAATAGTATGAGGAAGAACCAACTAAAATAGCAAATGGTATTAGAATAATATCAATACCATTTACAATTACATAACCAAAAAAACCAGTCCAAAAGCCATTACAAAAAGAACAGTCTAAAAAAATTTCAAACAATTCATGAATACTACGTAATTTTTCACGTGTGTACTGAAATTTTATTTCAAATAAAAATGCGCGTACCCCTAAGGATATAAATAGCAACAGGCTTATACTTATATTTAAATTCATTTTCTCACCTCCAATTCCTATTTAAAAGTCGTAATAAGTTGTTAGAAAGTTGAGGATTACAAAATAATTAATATTTAGCTGGGATATTTAATAAATCATATGAAGGGTAGTTAACCCAGTAAAAGCTAACATAATGAAATGAATTAAAGTATATTTTTTTCTAAAGATATGGCCCAATGGATAAAATCTAATCTATTAACCTTAACTTTTCTGGCTCTATAGACCATATGATGGAGCCCCTCTAAATCAACTAAAATATAGCGTTGAGGGTTAATATCCTGATTAAAAGTAATTACAGCACTGTATTTAGAGCGTTTGTCCATATTTTCGATTAAGCTATAGGGATTTTTTATTCCAATCGTATTTTTCCCAATATCGTATCCAACAAATAAGAATTGATTACTCGTAGTAAGGACAGCTCTTATT
The DNA here is from genome assembly GCF_038006085.1 of Bacillus sp. FSL K6-0073. Taxonomy (NCBI): domain Bacteria; kingdom Bacillati; phylum Bacillota; class Bacilli; order Caryophanales; family Bacillaceae; genus Bacillus; species Bacillus sp. FSL K6-0073. Next base: position 264,728 of record NZ_JBBOUN010000002.1, read on the forward strand.
TGTTTATCATTGTATAAAAATGAAAAATATTTTTTTATATCAATAGTATTTAACTTTCTATCTTTATGTAAATTCAAAATATCACCTCCCTATAGTTATCGAAATTTAAGTAACTATAGTTGCAAGTGAATTGTAAAGAGACTTATTAGTTTAAAGGTTGTTGCTGAATCACAAAGTATAAATTGCAGCATTTAATTTAAAGGTAAAAGCTGAATCAATTATATTAAAGCTAAATAATATTATTAATAAATTATTATGTAGTATTTAATAACGATTATTTGATATAAAAATAGATTCAATACTATCTCATTTTAGAAACTAAAAATACTTAAAAACATTATTTTTATATTGGATTACATCAATTTCAAAGTGAATTTAATTATTTTTGTAATTTATAAACAAATTCAGAGAAATAAATCATTTACATGTTTTATGTTAAATGACAAATACTTCTCTTAATAGAATTGTTAATTGAAGAATAAATAAGAAAATCTTTGATCATGTCAATTCAATAGTTAAGAATGTACGTGAGAGCTTAATAGAAGCTAAGTGTAAAAAATTAATTTTGTTAAGAGTAATTATGGGGTGAGATAGAGTTTGACTAAATTTATTCTAAGTGATGTTAAATTTTCATTGTGATTTTCTTATATTGTTACTGCAAATACTTACAAGAGGGTGTGATGAGTTGTTCTTTCCACGTATCACTGATGTTTATGCTTGCATACATAAGACATTGAGAGAAGATAGTGTAATACGTAAATGTATGGGTCTTAATAATATTACAGTAGATATGGAAAATGAAATGCACATACAAAAGCGTATGTCTCCTAAAGAGGCACTAAATAACCAAATTCCTTTAATTGCATTTTACAAGTCATTTGTTCAAAAGGAACGAAACAATAATATTCATGTGATAACATTTGACTTCGATATCTACACAAATGATGATGTGGAATTGGCATTAGACCTTGCAGATAGAATAAATCAATTATTCGATAATCAATCTCTGCAGTTATTTAAAGGAGTATTTTTCAAGGGTCAGTATGTAGGATCTGCAGAGGTTGCAAGTGAAATAGAACACTCTTATAAGTATTTCACTAGATTTGAATTTATTTTTGAAATTGAGGGGTGTAGTTAATGTCACAATTTGACAAGTTTAACAGTAAGAATAAGAAAATGATTATTAAAGGTGCAGGTAAATTTATGGCTAAAATTCCAGGGTGTGATGAATTAATTACACTAGGTCACATGGCGAATATGCGTCTTGATGTGCAGTTGGATATGGTTGATATTGAAGGGGGAGACTCTTCAGCACCTATTGATACACTACTACGTAAAAAGGTAATTGATATTACTGCAGAGGATGCAAAATTTGATTTAAACATGGTACGTCTTGTGTTAGGGGCAAAACTTCGAGAAGGAGTTAGCGGCTTAGCCTATGAATTGAAAAATGAAACAGTAACAATTGCTGGCGATACTGAACCTGTTTCTATTAAATTATCTAGTCCAGTATTAACAGGTAGCGGAGCACCTAAAGTACAGATCTTCAACCAAGTTGCAGGTTCATTTGTACCAGAAACAGCAATTACAGTAAATGGATCAGCTATAACACTAAAAGGTGGTGCGGTTGAAGGTGATACTGTAGTAGTTTATTATCCTGTAGCATCATCATCTATCGATCCTGATGGTTTCGTATGGGTATTAGAAGAACGTCATGATGTTAAAGGTGGACTAGTGACTCTTAAGAATCCTCTATTTGGTGGATCTTTAGGTTCAGCTTCTTCTAAGACAGAGCATGTATCTGTAAGATTAGTAAAAGAGAATAAATTACTTAAAAAAGTAACAACTAATCCTGCAAAAGGTGAGTATACAATTGATCCTTCTACAGGGGAGATTAAGTTTAATGATTATCTTGAAGGAGAGCAAATTTATGTGAACTACAAGCGCCCAGAGGTTGTAGATGTAATGGCAATTGGTTCTCGTGATTTCCCTCTTACAGTATCTGTTGTTCATGATGGACATTTTGAACAAATGGATGGTAGCATTCAAGGTTACCAAGTTGAACTATATTCTTGCCGAGTGAAATCTAACTTTACATTAGACACAGCACGACAAACAGCAGCGACTCATAGTATTACACTTACAGTTATTGATGGGGAACGTACAGACAGTCGTTTAGGTTCTATTAAGCGTTATCAAATTGAAAAAAGTGGCGATGTTTGTTAATTAGAGAAGAGGATACTTATGTATCCTCTTTTTTATTAATTTATTTTTAAACATTTTAGATAAGGTGAGAATGGATTATAAAAATATCTATCACTTAAACCTTTTTTCGTAAGGTTGTTACATTTAACACATAAATTCTTATATTAGTTACGAGGTCGTTTAGGTGATCCCCTTCCTTGCGTCCTCTTTAAATTTAATAAGGGGTAATAGAGTAATATAGGGGGAGATTAAATGAGTGAACGTAATTTAGCAATTCCAAGTAGAGAAGAAGCTATCGAGGAACCTACTCTTGTAGAGGAAGCAGAGGAGAAGGTTGAAAAGCAAGAACCTAATAAACAAGAGGAAATAAAGTTAACTAAGCAGGAATCAGAGTTTATTGAAAAAGTATTCTTCGAAGAGGATGAAAAGGTAACATTACGTGATGGAAAAACCTATGCTATCCCTCCTTTAGGATTAAAAGATGCTAAAAACCTAATGAAAAAGTTGAATACAATTGATACAGGTGTCATTATTGCTAATTTAATTGCAGATGAAACAGGTAATGATAGTTATGATGAACTATTAGAGGTCCTATTGATGGGCTTTAAACCGTATTATAAAGAAATTTCAGCTCATTATTTAGGGGATTATATTGATATTGTAACAGCTAAAGAAATTATAGATATTATGATTGGACTTAATGGCTTAAAAAAGTCTTTATAGACTCTGAGGAAGAAGAAAAAGAATATGACGAAAATGCCTACGTTGATTGGGCAGAGATTTTCTTTAACTTAGGTCACTACCTGGGGATGAAAAAACAGGATATATGGGATTTGACATTACCTCAGTTAAACTATTACTTAAAGAAATGCCATAAGCATATAGAGTTTACAGTTAAGGTACATTCAATGTCCTTCACTGGGTTATTTGGGGGCGGTTCAGCCCAAGCTGCCGAACAGAATAATCTAAAACATAGTGATGGAAAAGAAGTAATTGACGGATATGAGGTTGCAAATGCTGATGACATGGAGTGGTTAGCAGGTATTCTCTAATAAATAATCCTGCCCTTCCTTTTTATTTGAGGATAGGGCGGGATTTTATTATGTAAAAGGAAGGTGAAATAAGTGACAGTCAATAATCAAAATATTGGTGCTACTATTGCACTAGAGTTTGATAAGTCAATAAAAAATATGAAAGAGTTTGGAGTACAGTTGGAACAGCTAGATCATCGTTTTGGTAGTATAGAAAAACGTATAGATGCTATGAAAAACTCTTTATCTTCGTTATCGGCTCAGACATCTAAGGCAGCGGGAAGCAACCTTAGAGCAAAACTTGAGCAAGAATTAAATAATATCGTCCAGGCAAATGGTATTACTTTATCTTCAGTTGGGACAGCACCTTTAAGTATTAAACAAGAAACCGTTCAACAATTGATGTCTAAAGTAGATAAAGAGTTAAATAAAACAATTGTAAAGATGATCAAAAATATAAACATTAATATGGATTCTGCTATGAATAATAGCGTAGTACCAGTTGGAAAAGATGAATTTAATAAAATTAATAAAGAAATCTCTAAGTTAATTAGTAATCAAATAAAACAATTAGTAAATTCCATTCGCGAAAATGGGGGGAATTTAGTAAATGCAGATAACTTGAGTGGACTTAAATTAGATATTTCTAAGGGAACGATTAAGCAAATTTTAGTAAGTATTAAAAATCAATTAAAACCTATTTTACTGAACCCAGAGGTTGCTATTGAAGGACAGACATTAACAATTTCATCGAAAGATTTATCTGAATTAACGAAAAAAGTAAGAGGGAAAATAAAAGATTCTATAAAATTTGATTTCGAGGGTGTTATTAGCGAAGAGAATAGCATTGATAGCGAGATTATAAAAACAGCTAAACGTATTGATAGTTTAATAGAAAATTATATAAAAGGCATACGAGGAGGGCTGCAAAAGATTGATCTCAAATCTGTAGAAGTACCTATGAAAAATATATCTAAACAACTTCAAAGGTATATTGCAAATGATTTAGGTGTTTCTCCAGCCGAGTTAGCTCATACTTTTCATTCTGTGGATCGAGGATCTCTAAGAGGATATGCTTTAAAAAGGCAGTTTGAAGGTATGGAAAATACAATTAATAAAAAGTTAACTGCAGGAACAAATAAAATAATGATGTCAATGAAACAATCAGTAAGAGCTGTGGACTTTGAACCTCATTCTAATATTACGCAATATTTAACTAGTGAAATTAACAAGCTGAATAAGCAAATTATTAAAAAAATCAAGGAGTCCGTTGATAAGCAGTTTGCACATATAAGGAATGAAATTCTAGAAATTAATACTAACCCTCAAAAGGCGAATAGTAATAGACAGTTAAGCTTTATTGCAGGAAATAGTGCTAATACTTTAAATAACTCAAGTGGATCAAATCATAGTAATACAAATAAAAATAATAGCGATTCTAGTACAAGTAAATCCACAAAACAAGACAATCCTTTTGATGGGTTTGGAATGGCTGGAGCGGTTACCAAAAAAGTTAGGAGCCTTGCTTCGGGCTCAATGCTAGATCCAATGGCTGCGATAACTAAAGCAATGGAAACCTTTAAAATTTCTCAGTTAGAACAGTTAAAGATTACACAAAACTTCTCTTTGAAACCAGAATATAAAAACAAAAATGGAAATACAGATTGGCTAAAATTAGATAATGATACTGGAAATCTAATGAATAATGTACGTGATTTATCTACACTTTACGGCATTGATTACGAAAGAATGTCTAAGGTAGCTGGTATAGCATCAAATGTAACAGGAGATAAACAATCTGCACGACAATTTGTTGATCAAGCTTCTAAGGTTTATCGCTTAGATAACAAATCAGACTTAGTTGAAACAATTGCTCCAGGATTACAGACAATTATGGCACAGTTTAAATTATCTGTCTGGGAGTTGGATGGAGTAGTTAACTCTTTTGCTGTTGCTACGAGTCAAACTAAAGCGAACAGTGAAGATATTATGAAGGCTATGTCAAAATCGGGTACAGCACTCCATTCAGTGGGAGTGAATGCAGAAGATGCTGTGACATTAAATGCTTTAGCTATTCAAACTTCAGGAGAAACAGGGGAGAATGCAGGTGCAGCCATAAAAACGATTGCAGAGCGTATTACTTTACCATCTGTTTCTAAACAATTAGAAAATTATGGTGTAAAGGTATTTGAAAAAAATGAGAGTGGTATGAAAGTACGTCGGAATTTCATTGATATCCTATCAGACACCGCGAAAGCAAGCAAAAATAAATATATTGGAGAAGATAAAGTAAAATCCATTCTGTATGGAGAAGGTGGGGCAAATCAGCCACCAAAACTGATGTCCTTTTTAGAGACCATGCATAAAGAGGGTATAAATAACAGTAAGGATTTATCGTATTGGAAAATTAAGCAAGAAATTAATGAATTTAAAAAAGATCCTGCACGTCTTCAAGAAATGATGGCTGTGACAATGAAATCACCTACTGTGACAATGGAACGAGCTGGGGTATCTGTTAATAACGCATTAGTATCAGTATTAGATGCGCTAAATCCAGAGGTACAAACTTTAGCAAAAATTATTACAAACTTAGCCCAGGGAATGGAGAAACATGCAGGGCTATTTGCACAGTTAATTACGATTTTAGGTAATGCCTTGGTAGGTTTTGGTGCTATTCATGGAGTAAAACGATTAGGTCAATTGAGTAATTATGAAGAGCATTACAAGAAAGCTACTATGGAAAACAAATTCTTTGGTGGTACATCTTTAACAAATCGTAAAGTGGACGGAGCGATAGGGTTTTTAAATGATCATGTTTTGGGGGAGAGCCAAGATTTACGCAATCAAGTAAATAACAAAAAGTTCTATCGTGCGGCTATGAAAAATGATACGTTAAAAAGTTATTTTGAAGAATTAGCGAATTTAAAAGAGGATAGAAAGAATGAGATAAAAGAATATGTAAAAGATCATGGTGGAAAAGCTGAAAATATGTCCGATTTTCTTAGCATCATGGATGAATCTAAAGGCTATTATAAGGGTGAAAAGAAAGAATTAACAGCTGATGAATTACATACTCGTTCAGCCTATAATGCTCGCAACCTTACCCAAAGTAAATTATTAACAGATGTTTTTACCACAAATTTCTCAGAGCATTTAGTCAATACCTTATCAAATAGAACTAACTTTGACAGTATGAATGAGAATCAAAAATCAACAGCTGGTCGTTTGGCTCAAATGGATGATCAAAAACGTATTGGATTTGAGACCTATCTAGATCAAAACTATCAAAGTGTAGGCAAATCAATAAATAATATGGATGGACTTAACAAGGCACTCGATGAATATGAGGCTAATAACCGTAAGGCTACTATACAAACAAGACAAAGTACCACTGCGTATAGAGATTTATCGAGTGCTGTAAAAAAAGTAGCTGATGAAGCTGAAGGTGCATCAAAGAATAGAATGCAGGGTTTTCTTGATTTTCTTGATACTATCCCACAGCGAACAAGAGGAGCTGGTGGGGCTATTATGGGACTTGCACGCAGCGTAGGGAAATTTGCTAAACAATTAGCTATTGCAACCGCTGTTGGTGATGTTTTATCAAATTCTGCTGAGAGCTTAGGGTTAACGCCCAAGCAAACAAAAATACGAGATTATCATAATCAAACCGCAGGTGCCGCTGAAGCATATGTTAAATATGAGGAAGATGAAGGCTGGAGTGGCTTTCTAAGGGGAGCTGGACTAGCGTGGAATGGAATTACAAATCTTTTTTCACCAGGAACTCCTGATGTAGGTATTAACGAGGTAGGAGTAATTAAGGATTGGCCTATTATCGGGAAAGGAGGATTTAAAGAGGGATTTGAGAATTGGATTAAGAAAGAATATGGAACATCAGATTGGAATGAAGCTTTAGGAAAAGAGAATGAGAAAAGGGCAAATGATGCAAAATCTAAAGGTCAAGATAGGAATTATTCAAAAGCATCTTTAACAGATTTAACACAATCGTATTTAAATCAAACTGGAATGTATGCTAAGAAGCAGCAATTGGAAAAAGAAGAGTTTATAGATCAATATACGAAAGCAGCCATCTCTGAATCAGAGCAGAATATGCGAAGGGATGATGCAGAAAAAGCTCGTAAAGCCCGGGAAAATAAAATGTTAGGTGAGGGTCAATATGATTCCTTTTCTTATGATGATTTAAAATCTCGTATTCAAGAGAGCCAGAAAGTTGCTAATAATAAGGGAGAACTTAACTTAATTACCGCCCTTTTAGATGGTGTGAAAGCTGACTCAAAAGAGTATATGAAACTTAGATTACAAGTAATTCAACAAGAGCGCGAAGCTTACAAAAAAGAGATGGACGAGCTTCATAATTTTACTCAACAGCGAGAAGCTGAGTTGGAATATTTAGAAAAAAACGGAAAAAGATATACTGAGGATCCAGAAACTAAAGAAAGAATAGAGACGGATGATTATAAAAAAATTAAAGAATCTGTTGAAAGAAGTAAGGACAAAGAAAAGAAATTAAAAGCTGATTTTGATCTAGAATATAAGAAAAAACAAATTGAAGCACAACGTATTAAAACGGAATTTTATATTAACGACACTCAGAAAGGATTTTCTAGAGCTCAGGCTAAGAAACAGTATAAGGATACATTAAGTGCTATTAGCATGAACACAGAGAGTCCTACTTATATTGATTCACAGATTGTTTCAAGCCAATCAATGATTGGAGAAATGAAAAGTAAACTGGCAAATCTGCAATCCCAACAGTTAGCAGATCCAGATGGTCAGTTACAAGATACTATTCAAGGATTGAGTCAACAAATCGCGAGTGCTGAATTAGAAGTTAAAAATTTAAGAATTCAAAGGCTTACAGCTTGGAGACATGATTTCGGTAATAATATGGATGATTTGGAAATTAAGTACATGCAGGAACGTGTGAACTTTGGACCAAGTATAGGAGATGATAGTTTCTTAGCACGTGACCTAAGAGTAAGAGAATTACAAGATCGTAAATCACTTATAGATAAGACCTTAGCGGTAAGAATTGCAGAGCGAAATAGTGGTAAGTTTGAAGAAGGTTCATCTGAATACGAGCAAATCATGAAAGATATTCGAGAATTGACAAAGCAATCTTTACAAGCACAGATTGGTATCCACCAAGAGTTAAGAGCGCAAATGGGTGGAACATTTAATCTTCCTGAAGGCGTACAGGTTATGTCTCAGTATGATTATCTAACAAGTAAAGGTACACATTCAAACTTTAGTGTTCAATCGGGAGATATGTATGTCAATATTACTTTACCTAATGTAACTGGACAAACTTCTAGTCAACAGTTAGCAAATCTTGGAATGAATTTAGGAAAAGGATTAGCACAAGGTAGAACAACACCACTACGAAATCAGTTAAATTCAGCCCCTTGGGGATATCCAACATTCTAATTACAAAACCCCATCTAATTATTAGGTGGGGTTTCTTATAATACTAAGGGGTGATTAAATGGCACAACAAAAACCAAGTAAATCTAATGATGATGTATTTAAACGTAAATTATTTTATGATAACGGGATTCGTTTTGTACAAGTAAGGGGGCGTATGACTGGCGATTATAAGCCACCAACGCCAGTATTGAAATCCCATATAAACGAAAATATTCAATCTTCTGCAGGATTGGTAGGGAAAGGGACTTCTCATTATTCTACTACCATTCAATTTTTATTTGCGAGCAAAGAGGAATTTGCAGACTGGCTACAGTTTATTGGTGCAGAACACAAATACTATGATGAAAAAGGCACGATTTATTTAGGGATTGTTAATGGTGATTTAGATATTAAAACAGCAGAATTTGAGACGAAATATATCATTACTGTAAACCTTATGTTAATTCGAAAACAAGATTTCGAATATCGTCATCAATATCCTTTTATAGATATTGAAAATCATTGGGCGCAAACGTATATAGATGAAATGCAAAAAAGGGGACTTATCACTACTTATGCTAGTGATGGAACACCTGTACAGTATTTTCAACCTGAAGTTTGGATTACAAGGGCTCAAACGGCATCCTATATGACAAGGACTTTTAAATACATCGAAAAGATATTGAGGGGGTATTAAAAATGCCAAAGCGATGGTTAGATGTGGGGCCAAAGGATTGGTTTTATCGTGCAGTATTAGAAACAGATAATATATTTATTGATACAAAAAAAGAAGAAACCTTATTTAGTGGAAAAACCTATAACCAATTTATTGGTGGCAAGTCACGTCAGGTTCATAATTTCACTTCAACAGAGGGACAAACCAAGTTTGAAGTAAGCGGATATAAACCTGATTCTAGGGAAATGGTGTTTGTTTATATTGATGGGGTGCCTACACTCCCATCTAAACTTGAGGATAATTTTATACATATTGGTTACCCGTTAACCAATGGAAGAGAAGTTAGTATTCTTTTATCTGGGGTAGTGGAAATGCATGAAGGAGATCATACTCTTGAAAACTGTCAGATTTATCCTTTGATGAGCGGATGCTCTTTGGCTTATCCGGCAAAAAAGTTAGAAAAAGCAAATAATTACGTATTTGATATCACTTACTCTTTAAATGAAATAGCAGTTTGCATGAACAAGAAGTTAAAGAGAATACATGTAGATGTAAATGAAGACGAATCCATACAAGATGCACTTACAAGAACGTTAGGATTTAAACGAGACTGTTTTACTATAATTAATGGATATCTTTATGTATCTTATAATTTAAATCAGTTTCCTATTTATGTGAATTACAATTATCAAAAGGGTGCTCAAATCAAAAATAGGCAGGGAGAAAAAGTTGTCCCTATGTCAAGTTGCGCACTCTATAATGATAGATTCTTTCCTGATATAACGATTTATAGAGGAGAGTTTTTTACTTTGTTACAACGTTTAAGAATGAATATTTATAATCGATATACAGATAGAGGATATGTGAATAATACAATTAAGCAAACGGAGAGATACATTAAAGATAAAGATAAAATTGTAGGAAAATGGTATGCCGAATCAGTCTTAAATATATTAGATGAAAAATTTAATGATGGTTGTTATGTATTTCCACTTTACGCAGATGATTCCTTTCAACCTGAGGTATGTGTAACTAGAGCTGAAGCAATTGTATATTTACATAGATTTACAGAATGGGCACTAGAAAGATTTAGATAGGGGGGATAAGGTATGCCGAACGTATTTGATCATAGAACTCCTGCGCCTCAGTTGTTAAATGACGTAATGAGAAAAGTTAATGCTTTAGGTCATGAACCTAGGGTTATTATTGAATTTGACAAAATGGCCTATGTACCAGGAATGAAAAATAAGTTTGAAGTTTGGGACAGAATTCGAGAAGCATCTATTGTGCATCAGGCAGCAGAGGCAACTTTAACAACACCAGTAGCAGGTGCTGAGCCAAGTTCTGTTACAAAAGGTGGAGAATCCGGGGATAGATTTGAGTATATTAAATGTGCCTTAAATAAATGGGTAAAACATTATAAGTGTCCCAATGTTGCTTATTTCTTTCTATTAGCTGTAGCAAAGCATGAAACAGGATTTGGAACGTTGGGACAAGGGAAACCTGAAAAAGGAAGTTATATAGTAGGATATGGTTGCCCGGGTTCATGCGATCCTCAATATAAAGGGATAGATACCCAAGCGAAGTATGCTGCAAAACGTTTTTCCGAAGCAATGAGGAGCAGATACGCAAAAATTTCCAATGGATATATGGATGCTAGTGATGTTGATTATTTCCATGAAGGTGGAGATAAAGGATATAAAAAGTGGAAATGGTCAGCAGATGGACCTAACTGGAAAAAACTTGTAAAAAGCTATTTTGATAGAATTATTGGTGAATCTAGTCAAAAAAAATGGCATTGTAAAGAATCTGGTTCTATTATTAATAAAAATCTGTTTCCAAAGCATTCTACAAATCTAAATGTTTCCAAGAAGGAAGAAGACTGTGGTTGTGAGAAAGCTGAGATTTATACAATTGAGGAACAAAGGAAAGAAGTTCATAATACAAGCTCTAGTGCGTTATCCGGTGCTACTTTTCCTGTTGAAGGAATTTCATTTGGAAATGGTGCGAAAGTATCTTCACACCATATGAAACATAAGGGCGGGAGTGCACGTTCAGGGCATAAGGGTACTGATATTATACATACATCCCAAGGTAAAATTAATGGTATGTGGGTAGTAGCGGCTTGGGCTGGACATGTACATAAGGCTTATAAAAGTACATCTTATGGTAATTGTGTAATGATTCAACATGATAATGGATATATGACAGTTTATGCCCACATGCAAAATAATTCTTTACAGGTTCGAAAAGGTGATTTAGTTACTCCAGGAACACGTTTAGGGAAAGTCGGAAATACAGGTCAATCTTATGGCGCCCATTTACACTTTGAAATTTGGAAAGGTGAATGGATTTATGGTGGAAATAATCATATTGATCCATATCCTGTTTTAACAGGTGCTCAAAAATTAGGAGTAGCACCAAGCGGTAAAGATAATAATGGAGGCGGTAATACGGGCGGAAATGATAATAGTACAGGAAATGGAAGTGGTGTTAGTCAACCACCACCCCAAATGACCATTACCCAAAATATTAAGTTTAATAAGTGCTTTGATAAGGATGCAAATCTGGATGGGAATTGGCATGGACAAGAGAACATAACCCATTTTACAGCTTGGTCAACAGGTGAAAAGTATTTAGGTTTTAATGAGAATATTGCCAAAGGAGCAGTTGAAGATTTTGGATATAAACATAACTTCTCTTCAGATGGATTTTATGAATATGCTTTCTATGCAGATCTTAAAGAAGGAGATTCCGTAACGGTTACATATGACGGAATGATTGTAAAACGATATACAAAAGAGAACAATACAACACAACCTACATATGAACCTCCAGTTTATGCAAAATGGGTTGCAAGTGATATACAAGGGACCAATTCACATATATTAGATTTCTCCTTAAATAATGTAAGTGGTGAGGCTGTATTTGGACTAAAATGCTTTAAGGTAGTGGAAATTGAAACTCAATACGGTGCACAATATGTTGATGAAAGAATTAAGGCTCGTAAACGTGATGTATGGGTTGATACAGGGGCATTTGTATACGATAAAACCTTTACAGTAGACCAAGATGTATTACAGTGGGAGATAAATAGCCATTTTGACGCCAGAGTCGCAACTGCAAGAATTACTTTAGACAATAAACATGGTATTTATTCTCCTACATATGAACGAGCCAATATCTTCCCTGATAATTTAAGAGAAGCAGAGATGTCATATTATGAGAATGGTGCAATCAGGCATGTGTTAAGTGAAGCTACCCCAGTACGTATTTATGCAGGCTATGGTGAAAACCTAGTAAGAGTTTTTACAGGACGTATAAGGGGAGAGATTGAGCAAAATTCTGATGAAAAAACAATTACTATTAATTGTGTAGATATGTACGATATGTTAGAAGAACATGTTTTTGATAGGGTTCTAACTTTTCCTCGAAGAGACGAGATACATGGTGATGAAAAACAACCAGTAACCATGTGGGTTAAATCATCTATTATTCATAATATCGTAAATGAGGCAGGAATGATTGGATGGAGAATCCATGAAGATGATTTGAGATATGCTGATGCGATTATTGAAGAAACGTATTATATTGATATCGATAGAGGTGGGAAAAAGGCAGTCGTCTGGGATACTAAAAGTCAACAATATGTCGAAAAAGATATAGCAACTGTAAAAGATGCACAAGGTTATAAAAATCCTTATGTACAGGCGATAGATTTTTTAGAAGGTACAAGAGCATCTGATGCGGTTCATGAAGTGATTGGAGATATTATGTATCGCTCTTACTGTGATCGTTATGGAACATTTAGATTGGAAAATATCCGTAAAATTAATGCAAGTGAGGCAAAATGGTCATTTATAGATGGTGAGAATTTATATTCTCTTTCCACTTCTATTGACCATTCTCGTATACGTAATCATCTTATTATTGTTGGTAATGGTGGACAAATTGAGCATTTTGTAGATAAAGATCTTCTTATATCTACAAAGGGTAATATGAGAACGGCTAAGATTGTTGCTGATTGGATTGATGAGCGATTTGGTTCAAATGCAAGAGGAACCAAAGAGGATATCTCGAACAAATTATTTTTTGATATGAAAAGACAAGCCCGTACTTTTAATGCCGTTGTTAAAGGAAATCCAATGATAGAGTTATTAGATGGTTGTTATGTTTATGATAGTAATACTTCTAATGCAGGGTATTATGTCATAAAAGGGAACCGACTTGTTGGAAATAAGGAAGGTATGTTAAATTTTCTAGAATTTACTTGGCATGACAAAGAGAATTATTATAGCTAAAAAAACAAGGAGATTCCTACAGAACGTTAGGAATCTCCTTGTTTTTTCTTATAATGCTATGGAAAGCGAGGTGGGAAAATGGCGCAAAAGAGTCATATGAACGTAAATGATGTATATCCAATACTTGATATGATCAATAGAAAAGTTAATCAAGGAAAGGGAACAAGACACCATTTTACTAGTCCGCTATTCAATAATGATAACGACAATGGTGTAACAACATTGAATTCTTCTCAATGGCAAGTAGAGTCATTTGAAGTCATAAGGGAAACAGAAAATTCAATAGCTAATCATGTAATTAATGAGATCCGAATTATTTATCGAAATGGTGCATTAGATAAAATTTCTTTAGTCCGTGGGCTCAATCCATCTGTATCTGATGAAATTCAAGATTATGAGTATATCAACAATATTATGATTACAGAAGTTTCTATAAAAACAGAGTGGTTTGGTAAATCCCAAGAAGTTGTTGCAAAGATTATAAGGGAAAATGATTACGGTAATTTTAAAAAGGTTAAACTCACGTATTTTGACTCGGAATGGGGCTGGAGTGAGGACGAAATCGAAGAAGATTCTATGCCGTCTAAATATGAAAATCCATCTGATTTTTATAACGGTAAATATAGTAATTATGAAGAAGTGATAGTAGAGGATTATGTAGACTATGCAGAAATAGGATATGCATCTAATGAAGAAATTGAAATCTCTCCAGATGGTTGGTCTGATGGATATAATCCATCGTCTCCTGTAGATGTTAATGTGGAACTCGGACCAAAGATAACAGATGAAATTTAGAGAGGAGGTCCTACATGAGTTTTGGAGCAAATGTAGTAGTTGGAGGGGAAATAGATAGAGTAGGTAGATTGGGTGGTGGACGTTTAGATTATCCATTTATGCCTACCAAAACAGTTCCTTATATAAAGGGGAAAATTTTAGAGGTACTAGGTACTTTAGGGCACTTTGATATTCAATTTATTCCTGATTTTGATATTGAGCTGGTCTCCGTAGCTGTAGGAGCATCTAGATATCATTCCTTTGATAATTGGAGTTTGTTTATTGGAGATGATCATAAAAATAACTACGTATTTGATGAAATTTATACGAAGGATTTACCAGAAGGTGCTTATTTAATGGCTGTGAAAACAGTAAAAGCAGGTACCCCAATTACATTCCGCTTTGATAATAAAGGTGGGCAATCGAAATATGTTTGGATAAACTTTCAATGTTTAAGGGATAATCCCAACAAATAAGAGAGGTGGATATAAATGCCTTGGGTAGAGGAAACATTAAGACACGATAATTTTTTAGATGATATGTTTGATAAAGTATTTAGAAGATTTAAAGATAAATCAGGTAATTACTGGTGGCAGAATTTTAACAATCAAGTTCCAAAAGTAGATCTATATAAAATTACTTTTGAAAAAGGGTTATTTGTAAAAGGAGAAAAGGGATATCTACCCCCTTTTGAATCTCGAGAAGGTATGTTATGCATCACTCGGCATATGATTATGCGTAGGTGGGATAATGAGTATTTAGCATTCGCACAGTCAACAGGGGCTGTAAAAATTAACACTAAAGATATTCCTAGAGAAAAAGAAGGTTTCTTAGAATGGATTTCTAATTTTTATAGAAAATCTGTAGACTATACAACTGTTTATTCATACACACTAGACACATATGCTGGATATACGCATTATGTATCACCTAGTGGTGAACTTGCTCCAGTTACTATCATGAGTGAAAATCATGGTTTGGATATATTTAGGGATAGCATGGATATAGAGTACTACGGCGAGGATGAATACTATGAAGGTATGAAACAATCACCGATTATTACCATGCAATTAAAAGGAGATACAGGTAATCTAGTTGCCTCCATAGGGAAGTTGAATTATCGAACTAATACGAATTGGTGGGGGGACTCTTTAATTCAGCTAAAAGGTGTATTTGATGAGACAAGTGCATTTTTTACATTAAAAGTAGATTCAGCTCCTAGCTGGGAAAATAATATGGTGACTTTAATTCCCTTTTTCTTTGGAAATCTAGTATCTAAAAATACATCTTCGAAAAATGAAACACCAATCGCTATGCTTGGAGGTAGGCAAGTAGGAGAATTTTTTGATTTCGATAGTATAGAGACTAAAACTGAAATTTTACAACCTATCACAAGAAATTATGTAAACCATCCGTCAAACGGAGTAGATTCCGTTATGATCAAAAAAACAAAATATGGAGCACGTTATCAAGAACATTTTTTACGTTGGAACGTGCCACCTAATCTAATGCCACCTACTCGTGAAGAATTAAGACTTGTCAAAAATGCACAAGGAACCGAGAAAGAGGAAGAATATGCTCGTAAGTACCCAAGGGCATGGAATTATTTAAGATATGGTTACTATCAATACGATTTTCATGCATCTAGGTATAGTAATAAGATTCATACATCTCGCGCAACAGTCATGCATCCTGAAGATGGTGTATTAGGGTATATTCCTAATATCGTACTTCTGCCCGTTATTAATGTTTCTGAAGGTGAGAAATTAGTGTTCCCTTATTGGTGTGAAGAATGTAATGAATCTCAATATCAACCTGAGGTACCTAAAGAATCTACTAAATTAGAGTGGGGAATTGCTAAGAGTACAAGCAAACTGAATAATCTTCATGTAAATTTAGGAGATTCAACCAATAATTCTAATTCCAATTCTGATATAGGTAATAAATTTTCTTATTATTGCGATGGGTCAGTAAAGGCACCAGCAGTAGATGATACTTATTGGAATCCCTCTGTTATTACGCAAGATTATTTGGCTAACAGCACAGATGGTATTGGAAAGGAATTAAGCAAATCGTTCTGGGAGGGGCGAAATGATTGGTTAGATTATTTACAGGAGCCTCAAAGTCAGTATCATTTGGATAACTCTAAAATAAAAATTGAAGATTTTCATAAATTTTTATGGAAAACCTTAAAAGATATTAAAGATGATGGTTATAGTTTACAAGATAGATGGCTAGATTTTAACGAGTGGGGAAAGGCAAATTTACCTTGTTTAAATGAATTGCAAAAAGCCTCAGTATTTATGTCGGCTAAACTCAATAAACCTGTCTTATTTTTCCCAGGTTCAGAGGGGTTTTTAAAGGGCGATATTTTAGATAAAATGCTTCCTTTAATTAAGAAAGTACCAAGTGTTATATATGATTGGATTGACTTTAATAATGTATTTATTGAAAACGAAGATGATACAGGTCTTGTTGGAGCTTGGGTAATGGATAGTTTTGCTACAGCCATGCATAGTAATGGGAAAAAGGAAAATATTCTATCTTCTTTTCGTTCTTTAGTTAACTTTGAACCTCAGGTGCTGCTTTATAATATTTCAGCTGCCAAGGCACATCGCCCATATGACTATATAAAACCTAACCTGGGTTTTGGCAGTCATGTTGTTGATGGAGAATATAAAGCATATTATTTACCGGATATGACTGATGATAATTATATACCTTATGTTGCCGCAGAAGTAGCTGTACATGAGATGGGTCATGCATTATCTAATTATGGATATGACATATTAGGTGAAAAACTACATGAAATGCAAGAATGGTTAAATATTAGTGGGTGGATCGAGAATATTGATGGTTCATTTAATGAACTAACGAAAAGCTCGCCAGGTACAGCGTTAGATAATGGAAAACTTGCTCCGGTATCAGATTATGGATGTTTTAGCCCGGCCGAAGATTTTGCTGAGGCCTTTATGATGTATATCATTAATAGACAATTTTTAGCTAGAAATTTTAAAGATAAACACGATTTTATAGTTAATAAATTAAAAGAAATGGGTATTGATCCAAAACTGTAGGAGGTAAAATATAATGATTCTTAAGATAAAAAGAGGAGAAGATTTTGCCTTTATTGATAATGAAGGTGATATTCAACATAAAGTCAGAGTAAGCGGTAATAATGAATCTCTTGTAAAATCTTTGGATAATATTTTGAATGTTCAAACTGGAATAAGGTTTAGAGGAGAGATTAAGGGGATTCCACATAAATTAATTACAAAGAGCGGAAAAAATCCTCCAACAATCAATAAATCTAATAAATTATATCTTATGGAATATTTTAAAAGAGACTTAGAATTACAAGGCTTTACCGTGGAAATTATAAAAGCGTAGAGGTGATTTTGATATGGCATTAACTCCCGTTCCTAATTTATCAGTACCGCAAAATAAAGGGTTTAAAGGAACTGATTCACTACCAATTATACATTCAATTAGATGGAGGCATTTACCATCGAGGTACATTTTTAAAGACGTAGATGACGTAATTACATATCATTCTCATGGGCCACTTACTATAGATATTAACAAGCATGGTGTATCTTATCTTGATGTTTATTTCCTAAAAGATACTGATATCGTTGAAGTAACAGCATATATCAGATTTTTAAGAGAAAAAGATCAGCTTTTAATAGAGGAACCCTATAAAATTGGAGAGGCTGGGGCAGTAATTGCCTTAGAGGATGATGAAGTAAACCATGAATTAAGGAGAGTTAAAGGAATTGCTTTTACGCAAAAAGACCTAGGTGATGGTACACCTATGTACGACTTTATGAATATGTCTAAAGAAGGCATTTATGAAGTCTGGATAAAAGTAATTACAGGGTTAGGAAAAGAAATGCATTTAAGGGTTCCTTTTCAATGGGATAATTTGGTTCCTAGAATTCCTCCAGAAAAAGATGGTCATGATTCTGATGATGCGGGCAAGGATAACGAAAAATCAGAATATAATGATGAATATTACGTGACGATTGTAGAGGGGGACTCAGCTTTTACTAAAAGGCCTTCTACCCATTTTAGAATGGCAGGTATAGGTATGTTAAAAGATGCGGGTTGTTTTAAAAGAATAGAGACTCCTGTATTAGAACCAATTTCAAGGCCTTCAAAAATACAGATTATTAATGATATCCCAATTAGTAGCTGTGGTTTAAATTTAATTACATCACGATTTAATAAGGTAGTAGGAGAGGTTGTTACATTCTCGCTTGTACACACAAATAAATCTGGTATTCTACGCATTGATACGAACTATGATAAGAATGGTTTAAAGAGTCTTGGGAATGGAACGTTTAAAATTATTAATAAGGGCGTATATAAAATTACATTTATTGTAACGTATAACGATGGACAAGAATGTATAACTGAGGGGACTATTATTGGCGAATTTATTTGTGAATTAAACATTACTGGTCCTTCTTTAAAATCACATGTAGGGGATTCAATTGTTCTTCATTTAGATCATGGACAAAATAGTTCAGCTTCTAATATAGGTGTACTTGTTCAAACCCCTCCTAAAGTCATGCAGACAGGAATTTACACTTTTACTAGTAGTTCACCAGGAGTATATTCAATTAAATTTATCGTTGATTATGGTTTTGGAGTTTGCGAAAAAATAGTGAATATTGAATTTATCTCAAAAAATATTTCCCCTGAAAAACCAGAAGGCGGAGGCGGAAAACCAGAAGGCGAAGGTGGAAAGCCAGAAGGCGGAGGCGGAAAACCAGAAGGTGAAGGTGGAAAACCAGAAGGCGAAGGCGGAAAACCAGAAGGTGAAGGTGGAAAACCAGAAGGCGAAGGCGGAAAACCAGAAGGTGAAGGTGGAAAGCCAGAAGGCGAAGGTGAGAAACCAGGTAAAAATGTACTAAAATGCGGACAAACGGCACAGGGTGGCATGGGATATGGGGAATATATTCATGCTGTAAGTGAAGAGGGCATCTGCTATGTGGAATATGATTTCTTCTCTGCACCAGATAGGATGCGAGTATTTGTTAATAATGAATTGATTTATGATACTTCACGTAAAATGGATAAAGAAGGAAGCCCGTTTGGTTTTTATTATAAACCTGATGATGGGGAATTAAGAGTAGTAATGAATGATGGTCAAGATAAAGGAAGCAGGTGGAGTTATACCCTTTATTGTGGAAGTAGTGTACCTTCGGATGTAAAACTAAAAGCTAAAATTATTAATTAGACATGAGTGTTGTTAACAGAATAAAAAGACTACTTATAATGAATTTAAGTAATTAGTTGCAACTTATTACCTACTCATAACGATAACTAAGTTGCAGAATAAGGGCGGGTAAAATCTCGTCCTTAATTAATAGAAAGAGAGGTGTAGAAATGCCGTATATTGATAGCACACCTGCACTTTCCCCTTATAAGGTTCGTGAAGGTAACTTACAACACGGTTTTATGGATTTACTGATTAAACACGGCTGGACCAAAGTAGTAGAGTTTAAAAAAGCTGTAACAGGGTCTTATTATGTTACAGATCATCCTTTAGAAGGAAGGCATGATGAAAAATTTACAGTTGCCAATCATATTATTTTACGTAATGCACGAGGTGATTTGTTTGGTTTTGCTGTAGTTGCAGATTGGAAGGAGTTTACTGCTCATGATAAAGGGATTCCATATTACAATGCTTTTAAATCAACAGCTACTGAAAAAGAGGCCCTTATTAACTATATGGCCAAAGAATTTGAAAAAAGAAAAGTAAATACATCTCTTTATTTTTATATGTTGGAAAAATTACCAGATGTAAAAGAGGGAGATAAATTATTTACCCCATGGGGAACGGGCTCTAGTGCAGATGAAAAACGACTTCAAATGGCTTTAGATATTGAAGTTACACAAATTGATTTTAAATCTACAAGTGCTGGTTCAGAATTTGTAAAACAAGCGAATCCTGTTGTGATGCAGTCGCCTATTGTAGAGTCATCTCTACGTTCACCATTACTTGAAAATATTGATTACCCTTATATGCATACAAATTGGTGGGTTGATTCGGAAATTAATATTAAAGGACATATTGACAGTAATAGTCTTTTCTTAATTATCCAAACGGATAATACACCAATGTGGGAAAATAATGTCGTACCTATTGTACCGATTTACTTTGGCGATATTGAAGCAATAGATGAAGGTGATCCTGCTATCGCATTATTCGCAGGAACTGTTCCAAAAGGTACTGATACAAATGGCGTTGCTGCTTATAACTTTGATGATATTAAGATTAAAGGTGGGCGTCAAATTATGCCTGTCCTGAAAAAATATCCTTCTAATCCATCTAATGGTGTTGACTCTGTAATGGTGAGTCGTACTAAATTAGGTTCTCGTTATCAAAGTTATTACTTGTCTTGGAATGCACCTGCACAAGATATGCCTCCTAAGCGTGTATCTGAAGTAGGTAATAAACAATACCCACGAGCATGGGAACGAATTAATAATTATCAATTCAATCCTTCACGTTATTCGGATAAAGTACAAACTTCATTTATTTATCTGATTCATCCAGAAGAAGGAGTAAGAGGATATTTAAAGAACTCTGTAGGATTTAATTCAATTAATATGGGATCTAGTGAATTAAGAATTCGTCAAGAGAGTTGTCCAGAAAAGGTTTTTGATGTATATCAGTGTGTCCCAGTTAGTGCAATTTCACCACTAACGAAGCGACCATCCACACAATTTCGACCAATGGGATTAGGGTTGTACAAAGAAGCACTAAATACTTCTAAGAAACCAGCAGCGAATAAGACTCTAGTTAATGTTTCTAACCTAAAAGCTACAAATCCACAAGAAGGAACTGTATTACTTACTTGGACAAATCCGAATGATATGGAGCTCTCAACGGTTAACATCTTCGTAAATGGTATGAAGTATGCAACAGGTGTCACTGAAGTAGAATCATATACTATTAAAAATGTGACAAAAGGAAATGGTGTAAAAATTAAACTAGTTTCTGTAGACATGAAAGGTAATGAATCTGCAGGTATTGAAGTATCTGTGAACGTAATGTAGTAATGCAACTTACATGTTATGAAAGAAAGGTACCTACCTATAATATACATGACATAGAAGAATTGCTATTTATAAAACTAATTAACCTATTATTAAAATAAAATGATGAAGTGGGTGATGAGATGCCATATATTGATTCAACTCCTCAGGATTATCCCTCTAAGTTTGAAGAAGATAACTTGCAGGACGTATTTGCACAAATGTTAATTGATAACGGTTGGACGTTAGTGAGGAACTTTTATAAAGCTGCGGTAGATACTAGGGCGTACAATCGCCGAACGGATCAAGTCAATTATGCAATTGCAAGACATACCATTTTTAGAAATGCAGATGGAAAATTGCTAGGTTTTGCGACAATTAGCCAATTCCCTCTTAAGTACAAGTATGAAAAAAAACAGCCTATTCGTAGACCTTACGATGATACCGATCCTAATGATCCTAACTTTAAAATGAAGCCTACTTGGGATGAATGGATTAAACAAAAGTATGTAGATAATACAACAAGAACAAACTTGTATTTCTATATGTTAGAGAAGTTACCAAACT
Source organism: Bacillus sp. FSL K6-0073 (assembly GCF_038006085.1). Taxonomy (NCBI): domain Bacteria; kingdom Bacillati; phylum Bacillota; class Bacilli; order Caryophanales; family Bacillaceae; genus Bacillus; species Bacillus sp. FSL K6-0073. The sequence continues at coordinate 286,756 of NZ_JBBOUN010000002.1, forward strand.
CTAATCTTGTTAAAGAAGATGGTATTGTTTCTATCGTTACTATGCCAGGTATGGGTGGTACATCCTTTGAGCAAGACAGAGATAGGGATAGAGATGACTGGTCTAAGTGGTGGTATGAGTATTTTGAAGGAAACTACCATGTAGAAGATAGAGACTACGATCCAGAAGACTTAATTTATGAAGAAAAATTATTATCAGCTTCTCCTTTCCATGTAATACGTTCAGCACTAGATATTGAAGTGTTAGAAACACGTTGGGATACTGATATGCAAGAAGCGGTAATTGAAAAAGCTGATTCTCGTGTAATGCAGTCACCAATTGTTAAGACTACATTGCGCGCTGAATTTTTAGAGCATATAAACGATCCTTTATGGCATACGAACTGGTGGACAGATTCAGAAGTTCGTGTCAAAGGTCATATTGATAGCACAACATTTTTCCTAGTTCTTCAAGCTGATACAGCCCCTGTTTGGGAGAAGAATTTGGTTCCGACTATACCGCTATATTTCGGTAAAGTAAATTCTTTAGATGGAGATAAAGATGAAGGCTATGCATTATTTTCAGGAACTATTCCACCTGTAAAACGTGTGGATTCAACTAGAAAAGAAACTACATTTTCTTGGCGGAAAATTATGCCTGGAGATACAATCCTTTATGTCAATGATGCAACGAAATTACCTGAGGCACCAGCGTTGTTAACGATTAATGGTACAGAGGTAGTTAAACTAATTGAGAAAAAAGGTAACTATTTAACTGTTGAACGTGCGCAACTAGGAACATTCATGCGTGCACCTTATTGGGACACAGGTGCGACAATTGCTCGTCTATCGACTAACAACGCTAGCAAACGAGTGAAGAATGAAGATGTAGTATCTTTATTTGATTTTGATGATCCTGGCGCAACTGTTGGCGAAACAATTTATCCTTTACTTAAATTGTATCCACATCATTCTTCAAATGGTGTAGATTCTGTAATGGTTTCCCGTTCAAGATTTGGTGCACGTTATCAGGCTCACTATCTCTCATGGAACGCACCTTCGAACCAGCTACCACCAAATAGAGTAGATGAAATTGGTAAGAAATATCCGAGAGCATATAATCCTGTTGAAAAAACTAACAATTATAAATATCAATTTAATACTTCCCGATACTCAGATAAAGTACACTCCTCTCGAATTTATGTAGTTCATCCTGAAGAGGGTGTGAGGGGGTATTTAGATAAAGCAATTGGTTTTAACTCACAAGGAATGAGTGCAACGAACTTACGTGTTGCAAAACAAAACTGTCCGGAAAAAGTTTATGAAATGTATAAACCACATAGTATAGGTGCGGTATCTCCTCTAACGAAGCTACCTGTTACACCTTTCCGTCCTGTAGGTTTGGGGATTTATTCTGAGGACTTTAATCCAAATGAAGTTCCTCACGACATTAAGAATGATAAAACTCCTCCAGGAGAAGTGAAGATTACTAAAGTATTAAGTCCAATATCACAGACTATTGATGTAGAATTTGAACTTCCTACAGATAAGGATTTAAAGCATGTCAATATCTACTTAGATGGTAAGATCTATGCTACTGGAATTACTGGAACAACTTATTACAGATTAATGGGATTAAACACAGGATTTAAACCTGAGATCAAAATTACTACGGTGGATTCAGCCGGTAACGAATCTGTAGGTATTACTGCAACACCTATAGAGGTTTCTTAATAAATATAGAAGGGGTGACCAATATGTCATTAATTAATACAGATGGATTTTTCGATGTAGATTTGTCCGTGCAACTTCTACCTTTAGATTTAGAGAAGTTGTTTAATGCGGGAGGATGGAGTACTTTAGGGAAATACCGTGCGGTATCGCCTTTAACAGATGCAAATGGAAAGAAGGATCCATACCGAAAAACTTTTGCTGAAACTTTTCTATTTGAATCGAAAGGTAGCGATAAACAACATCGCTACTTTGGATTCACCACAGGTTATGGTGGAAATGTGAGAAAGCTTGGAGAGGAACCTGTAATTTCAAAAGATACATTTTTAGGTGAAATGAAGGATGTAACTCCTAGTGGGGCCAAAAAAACAAAGACAGTATTTGAATTTATGGTTAAACCAGTTATTCCTTCTAGTGTAATTTTATATCGTGAAGATGGTTCAATGATTGACCAAGCTACAACAAAGTATTTAATAGATGGAGAGAAAGGGACTGTAACATTCAATGATAGTCAAGTAGGTAAGGTTCTTTCTACATACTCGCTTACAGATAATGCTCCAGATCTAGTAAAACGCTTATGGTTCTTTACGTTTGAAGGATTTATCCCTACTCGATTTATTTTACGTTCTGAACGCCCTGACTTGGCTGAGCTAGAAGACAAAAAAGGTGGAGTATTTAGCTTTAAAATGAAGAAAGGGAACCAACGTATCCGCGAGAATTCATATAAGTTCTATGATAAATTAACTGGAACAGTACCCCTTGATTCCGCTGATTATACTGTGGACCATGAGGCCGGTACAGTAACGTTTTCAGGAGGAACTGAGCCGTTAGCATTATTCGCTGACTATGAATTAGAATATGTAAAAGATGCAAACGGTAGTTATGGAGATATTGAAGTAAATAAGTTTAATCCGCAAGTTCCAACAGAACTTATGGGGGCCGCTTATGATGCAGTTCGCTTTGTTTATCCTTCATTACCAACAGCCGTATCGTTTATTCCGCAAAATGATATCGGTTTAGGATGGGGACGAGATTCTCAAGTTTATTATTGGGGAAATATTACAAAGGACCGTATCGTTTCTTACTTCCGTTTAGATCCTGCGCCGGATCCTGAAAGTACGTTCTTTGCACCATTATATATTGGACGCCTATCGACAATTGGTAAGACTCCTCGAATGAATAATGTAATTATTGGTGGAGCTCGTTCTGATGATGAGATTCAATATAAAGCGGGCATGAAATTAGGACGTAGTGTAGTTGACTATGGTGTAAATACATCTAATGGTAATAGTTCTGTACTTGTACAGCGAACTGTTGGCGGGGCAATGTATCAAAAACATTACTTAGCATTTATTACTCATGATGCTGACGTAGATCCAAGCCATGAGTCTCGTTTTAATCCGTCTGTATATTCTAATAAATATCACATTTCGCCAATGTATATTGTTCATCCTTCTGATGGTTATGTGGGTAGACTAGATGAAGTTTATGCAATTCATCCAAAAAATATCTCACAATTAGATGAACTAGAAGTAAAAGAACGATCTGAAAACGAGCAAGTAGGTACAGGAGATGGAGCAATCAAAGAGTTTCATTTATTCCATAGACCTACAATCGATGATGAATTTGAAGTTCGCTTAGTAAGTTCAACTGGATGTAATACGTTAACTAAAGCGAATTATGTTGAATATAAAGCAGATACACCTCCAGCTGCTGGGAAATTTACAGTAGATGGTTCTACCAAACGATTAATTTTGGGTGATGCTCCAAAAAATCGCGTAGAAGTGATTGTTTCTTATAATTACGCCCAAACATATCGTTACACTTTAGCAGATACACCTAGAACACCTTTCCGTTTAGCGAACATGACTCCATATGCTCCTATTGGACTTGGTTTCTTAAAAGAAAATTTATAATAACCGCAACTAAGTCATGACTTGTACCGAATACTACGGTGCAAGTCTTACTTTGTCGAAAGGTGGGTGGTGGAAAATGAGTAACAGTAAGCATTATTTACTCAGTTTCACTACCCTTTTTTATAATAAAAAGGGATATGTATTCAGGTTCAATCGTCATCAAAATGTACCTAATCTAGATGTTGTCCCATTGGCTTTTGATCCTTGGAATAGGTATAGTGCGTTAGCTTTAGATGATATGAAAATGGGTACAAAAGTGAAACGAGCGGCTGGTGCGATGCACTCTGTATTAGCTGATTACAAAACTATATTTGAAGGCTCCAATTTAAATTTAGAAAAAGGTAGTCTTATTTATATAGCGGAGGTAGGAGAAGCATTAACTAGAGGGGATAAAAGTGCACGACAAGGGGATTTAATAGAAATAACAGAGAATAAGGATTTTTACGCTTATTTTGGAGAAGTTATTAGTCAAATTAATACAAATCTAGTTAAGAAACTAAACAAATATGACTTGAAATCTAGTAAAAAGTCGATGATTCATACAGAAACTCCATTTGAATATAAAAGTAGTAATAAGAGGGTTTATAGTGAAAGGAATTCTTATGATTTCGGCTTTTTGAAAGAGTTAATTGGAGAAAATATTAGTTTAGAACTACTCGAGTTATTACCGAGTTTTGGTCATAATCAAGTAAAAGAATTAGCAGATGTATTATTTAAAAGTGGGCAAATTAATACGGAAGAAAGATTGCTAACCTTACAATATGGCGAGAAAGTTGTAGAAATAGCAAAAGCTAATTTTTTAAAAGTGGTTTGGGATGCTCTCTATAGCCAATTGGATAAGGGGAACAAATTAAGTGAATTTGGGAAAGAACCCAATAAGATTAAGAACTTTAAAGTTATTTTTACTAGTTATCCTGATGAAGGAATATTAAAAGGAAAAGATACACCAATTCAAGGCGTTCTGAATTTAGGAGATATAGGTGAATCCTATAAAGGAATTTTAGGTTTTCTACAAAAGCATGAAATGAGTAATGGAAATAAGCTGTTATCAAGTAAGGTTGCAAATACTGAAACAGGATCTTTAATTGCATTAGAAGGAAACGTTTCTCAGGATAGTAGAGGGAATTATCATTTATATGGATTAGTCCCATTTGATGTATATGAGGCGTATATTGAACCTAAAATTTACGAGGGTGTGTCTCATATAGCTGCATTAAGTGAAGCGAGTGAAGTCTATAGATTAATGAATCAGAAAGCTTCATTAGATGAAACACGAAACGTACATGATGTAATTATTCAGGGTTTAGGTGCAGGTAAGAATATTTCAGACGTAAGAGTAGATTCAATGACAGTACCAAGGGCAAATGTGAATTATACTTTGAATGATTTTAGTCAGTACATTGGTAGTACCTCTTTCAAGTCTGTAAAACAGCTAATTCATAGAATGGAAGATAGTAAATCTTATCAGTATACGAAGAATAGTGATAAATTTATCATTGCAGATAAGTATAAAAATGTTCAAAATAATTTATCAGGATTTGAATTAGGTCAGGTTTACCATTCTGGTTCTGAGTCACTGAATATGGAAAAAACACAAAGTAAATCATTTAAGTTTGGATTTGAAGATTCAGTATTAAATAGTAACTTTAGTAGTCATTATCAAGCGAGTGTTACTACTTTATTGGATAGCACAGAATTTATTCGTGAAGCAGAAAAGTTAAACCTACTTAGTGGAGATAGAAATTACCAAGTTGGTGAAAAGGTTGTTTTAAATTCCGGTGAAACATTCCAGATTCAAAATGGCCGTTTGAATAATTTAGAGAATGGCGCTAATCGTTATGCTTTTAAAGGGGAATTAATAGCTATAGAACAGGCCTTTAGCAATGAGGATATGATAGATGTTGAACTTAACGAGTTAAATACAATGCAAATTCACTCTTTATTAAAGGACGCTAAAATAGATGGTTTTTCTTCAAGTGTGTTGGAACAATGTGAAGATGTAGTGGTTACACATGTAGTAAAAAAGAGTGAAAAGAAAAAAATAAATGAAGCGAAAATTGAACAAAGTCTTCCTGTTAAAAATAGTGTAGCCGATTATGAGGTAACTATAGAAAATGAAATAAAGTACCATCTAGATAAAGAATTTGACACAGTAGTTTCAACAACTACCTTAAGTGATCAAAGAGAAATCGTAGTTTATATTTCGAATGACTATGGAGATTTTGGAGAGATAGAGAAGAATTTAGAACTTTATGTAGAAGAACAAAGTGTAGTAAATAAACCTGAAAAGAACATGGAAATTCAGCAAGACACACTAATCAATTCAAAACTTGAAAAGATATTTGCATCGTATATTCAAGATAGTAATGTAGTAAATCAACTGAAACAAGAAGAAGAAATAAATTTAGTGAATTTTTTAGACGCTAAAAGTGAAAAGATATTGAATACTGATGTATCAAATAACATGATAGCGGATGAAATACAGAGAGAAGAAAAAGCTCATGTTGATAATCTAGTTGGATTGGAATTAGAAAATATAGTTGAAACCTATATTCAAAATAACAATTCAGCAGCGCTTGCAGAACGAGAAGAAGAGCTCAATGAAATATATCTAATTGATGCTGTTCTAGATAATACAAGAGACTTGTATTTATTAGATAGTAATAGAGCGAATCAAACTGATTATAAAGAACAAGTATATATTGAGAAGTTAGTTAGTTCGAAACATGAAAAGATATTAGAAACGTATGTGCAAAGCGGTAATATGGCAGAACAAAATGAAAATAGAAAAGAAACGCTAGAGACGTATGTACAAAATAGTAATAAAGCAAAACGAATGAACGAAGAAGAACTACATGTCGAGAAGCTACTAAGCACTAATTTTGAAAAAACGTTAGAAACGTATGCGCAAAGTGGTGAGATAGCAGAACAAATTGAATACGAAGAAGAAACAGCTGTAGAAAAACTGTTAGGCATAAATCTGGAAGAAACGCTAGAAATGCATGTGCAAAGTATGGATAGATTGGATCAATTACAACGTGAAGAAGAACTACATGTCGATAAACCACTAAGTATGAATTTGGAGAAAACACTAGAAACGTATGCGCAAAGTGGTGAAATAGCAGAACAAATCGAACGCGAAGAAGAAACAACGGTAGAGAAATTGTTAGGCATGAATCTGGAAGAAACGTTAGAAATGCATGTGCAAAGTATGGATAGATTAGACCAATTACAACGTGAAGAAGAAGTGCATGTCGATAAAATGCTAAGCATGAATCTTGAAAAAACACTAGAAACGTATGTGCAAAATGGTGAGATAGCAGACCAAATTGAACGCGAAGAAGAATTACACGTCAATAAATTACTAGATATGAATCTGGAAGATACGCTAGAAGTGTATATGCAAAGTGACGATAGAGCATTTCAAAATCTTCGTGAAGAGGAAAATTACTTCATTAATCTAAGTACAGCAAAATCTGATGGGATAATTGATAGTGTTGTCTATAAGGAAAATACAATGTCAAATATGGCTGAAAAAGACAATGGTATTCTATTGGATTATGTATCAGAAGGTATAGTAGGAGAGACTTATGAAACGTTAATAGAAGAGGTAGAACCATTAATTATTCATAAAGAATATGAAACAATGATACAAGATGTAGAAAACGCATTAAGTGGAAGTGAAGTCCACGTTGCAGTAGAAAGAAAACATTTAGCTCATCTGTTTAACATATTTGATATTGAAATGAACAATCAAGTACTAACCAATGTAGGGAAAGAAAAGGATGCTACCATTGAAAATACAGTTTCAGGTAATCAAACAAATGAAATTGGAGTTGTAGTTACTGATGGGGCTCTTATGAGTTTGGGAGATACTTATGAGTCAATTATTAATCCTACTATTAAAGGTGAAATGGGTGCAACTATAGACACTGTAGTTATAGATGCGAATTTAGCAGATCACCATGCATCAAATGAAGTGGATATTGCAACAATTGAATTCGTAAATAGTGGTAATGATAGAGAAACAACATTAGAAGAAATAGAGTTTGCAGGTTCAGAAAGTAATTTCGAAACTACTATAAATCACTATGATTTTGCGAGTAATAGTCAAGAAACAGATTCAATTATAAACAATAATGAAATGGCAATTTCGGGAATTCATGTAGATACAGAGGTAGAAGAAAGTACCTTAGCAGAATGTAATGTATTCTTAGATGTTATCCAAGAACAATTTGATAAAACAATATTACGTAAAAATAGAAAAATGACAATAGAAGATGAAATGCAAACAGAACAGGTAAATAAGAAGAAAATAAGGATTTTCCAAGAAGAAGAGGGAAGTTCAAGTAATGAAACTATAATGATACTGGATGAAGAAGAACAGATAAACATTAATTCTGCTTCAAATATCATAATAGATAGTGAAACTACAACGAAAAAATTAATATCAAATACAATGTCTATAGAAGATGGGGAATTGTTAAATATTAATAAAGGGAATTATGGATTTATTGATGAAATTGATGAGGGAATGCATTCGAATTCAAATATAATTTCTATAGAAAATGAAGTGGATTTAAATATTGAAAGACAGCATGAAATGAATGTAATTGATGAAGATGATACAGGTATAGGATTACCTGAACCAGATAAGACATGGGATGAAAAAGAAAAGGATAAAGTATGGCTCATTATGGGTAAACCATTCCCTGCATGGAATGGTTGGAATATCAAGAAGACGCGATAGGAGGAAGTTACTATTGAGCATTCATAGGGTTCAGACTGGACTTATTTTTGACGATAATTTTGAAACACTTGATTCACGTTGGATCGTATCCCCTACTGACTCTTATACGTTCAGTGATTCTGATAAACAATTAGTACTTAAACACAACTCTACTGATAGAAGTACAAATGCTCTTTTTTCTCTTCCTCAAAATGAAGATGAATTGTTACTACAAGTGCATTCGAACTATACACCAAAATATTTGGGAGATGAAGGTGGTCTCGTTATTTGGAAGAATGCTCTTGAGAAAGTTGAGTTTTTGGAGAGTGAAGATAGCATTCATGAGAATACCTATAATATTTGGAGAACAGTAAAAAAACAAAATCTGTGGACCTTTTTTGCAGAGCGAGGAAATGCGTGGGAGCTATTTGACTCAACAATTTGTATCGATCCAGCTATGGCTGGAGTTGTATTAAAAGGAACGCCAAGAGATGGGTATACACCCCTTATTGTAGAAAGGGTTATCTTATGTAAGGGTACAAATATTAGTGTTGGTAATTTAAATAGTTTTTATAAAGTTGAGTTAATTGATTATGAAAGAAATGTTGTAACTACTCAAATAGTTCCAGATGGATATTCAGGTATAGACATCGAATTACCTACCATTCCTTTTAAGGGGAAAATTAGAGTTTACGATAAGAATGAGACAGGTGAGTATGTTTTAATAGATGAACAAAAAGAATATGCTGAAATGTACGGCGGCGATCTGTTTTTAAGAGGTACAAATTTAAAAGTAAAATGGAAAGGCCAAGAGTTAAGTGAAACAAAAGCTACACATTTAGGTGCACTGAAAAGTGACATAATTGAACAAAAATTGACTGTCTTAAACGATACTTCGGGAAATGTAGCAGAGAATATTGAAATTCAGATTGCTGTTTATAAAAAAGAGTTTGGCTGGGAATGGTGTGATCTTGCCACAGACAACAACGGTACTCCTAATCAATATGAAGATACAACAATACGTATCGGAACGTTACATGAAGGAGAATCAAAGGATTTTTGGGTGAGAATTGCTAGGGTCGATACAACCGATCCTGAAAAAATAAAACAACAGATGAGACCTTCACACTTCTTCTTGGAAATAAGAAACGAATAAGGGGTGGCTAAATGGGAACAAGAATGAAGCTCCATAGATATAGTCCTATCACAAAAGATTGGGATGAAATATTACACGTTGTTGATCAGGATTTCGTGAAAACATATGGTACATCAAATCCTATTTTACCAGTTGGTCATACTTATGAACCAAATAAAGGGCTATTAAAAGTGTATTATAATGGCCGGCGTTTACTAAGCGGAGTTGATTATATTGAGCTGGATGATTATCACATCCATTTAGGTGTAGGTTCAAAAAATGAAGAGCGTTCTATACAGCTACAAATTGGTGATGAGGTGTACATAGAAGTCTATAAAAACCAATATTGTAGTAGGGGGCAAGCTACTATTAGTGGAACGCAATTTTATGACTTACAAAAGGAAATATATGATGCTCGGCAATTCAGAGAGAGTGATAAACCTCATATTTCGTTAGATGCACGTTTAGATGAAATACAACGCCAGTTAGAATTGGTGTACGGTGGAAATTCAAGTGTAGATATAGACTATGAATATAATGAAAGAGGTCAAATTATTCGTGAAATTATCACGGGAGATCATACTATTATTCGAGAGTTTACGTATTATGAGAACGAGGCACCTATGGTCAAGGGTGAATTGAAAACAGAGACTGTATATTATACAGATGGTCTTGGAAGTCTATCTCAACAGGTTACAAGGGAATTTTCATATGATCCTGCAACTAGAAGACTATTAAAGACAACAGTACGAGGGGATAGCTAAGTCTATCCCTTTGTTAATTTCCAATGGAAAGTTCTTATAATGACAGTGCATACCTCGATTTATAAGGAGGATAAATTTATGGATTTTATTGCTTACAATAGAGCACATCTCAATAACAGGCGTATACGGAAGCTTGACGATAAAGTGATGGTATTTGTTGTGCCATCTATTGTACAAGTAGGTATTGTTCGTACAGAATTACGTTTCCCTTATGAGGGAGAGTTAATTGATGCATATGTAACGTGCGGCACAATGGGAGAATCAAAAACGTGTATCGACATTGAAAGATGCAGTCAAAGTTCATATGATACAACACCTATTTGGCATAGCATTCTTGCTGATGAACTTGTTATTGATGGGAAGAGCAAATCTAATCGTACGTCCTCTACACCATATTCTTTTAAACCGTCACAACTAGCTGTTAATCGTGATGATCACTTTAGAATCAATATCAAAGAGGTAGGTAAGGGCGTAAAGGATATTACTGTAGAGTTGGTAGTTGAATTAGCTCTCGAAGAATAATAAATAATTCATCACAACTTTATAAAGAGATGTAGCGATAATTAAAGTGTAAATAAAAATTAGGAGGTCATTTATATGCCAGCACCACAAGTGAATTGGAGAAAACAAGACAACTCAGGAGCTGTACCGTCTTGGAATATTGGGACCATTGATGCAGGAACACCTTCCTCTGATTTTGGAGTATTAATTTGGAATAACTTTGCGGGAACAACAGATTTATCTACTATGACAAACTGTACTATTACGACAAAAGATAGTGCAGGTGGTAATACGGGTGAGTTAGTAACAAATAAATGGGTTGAGGTGACTGTTGCATCGGCAGCTGAAACTGGTCGTACACCTATTGGAGGTAATTCTACTCATCCAATTCAGGCGGGAGGAAATTCAACGAATACTGATGGTACGTTTTCTCCAAATGCAAATGAAATTTTAGGTGTTAAAAATGATGGTAATAAAACGAATGCAAAAGGAAATTATGCAGAAGTTATTCTTCGTGCCAATGTCCCAGGTAACGCGACAGCAGGAAACGTAGCATTCTTAACACGTGTTGCATATCAGTACGTATAAAAAATAGTTACTTCAATGCAATGAGGTAGGGGGAAGCAAATTGATTTTACAAAATGATAAATATACACATTCTCCTGTGGCACAGGATTTTATCTGGGTGGCTGAGTATCCTGACGGTACTCATCTCCCAGAATTTGATTTTAATACAAAAGAAGAGAATAGCTTCTATAAGATTGATAGAAATAAGCTTTTCCGGTTCGGATTAATTGGTCATGGTAATAAAATTTATTTTGAACGTGATGGTATTTTCAGTATAGCAGGTCATCGCATTCAGTTCTTTTATGAGTTTGATGGAAAAACTATACCTTTAAATGGTGATTTTAAGTATGACATTAACGATATTATCACATTTAAAGATGCAGAAGCATCAGGACTTGTGGCTGGTTTTCAGGGAAATGGAATGCTATCGAACCGCATCACTCATTACAGCTTGGGTTATAAAACGAATATTAATGTAGAGGGTATTAACTTTCATTTTAAACCCATTGTAAAACTTCCACTTAACCAACCTGCCATGATTAATTTACGAATGGTAGCTGATCAGAAATTAGATGGAAAAGTGATTATAGTAAATAATGGACGAGTAGCTTTTGAGACTAAAGCGCCTCTTGAACCTAATATAGGTGGTGAATTGAATTGGATCATTCAGTAAAGTTAACAAGAGAACAACTTCTAAATACCCTTTATGGTACATCTTATAACATGGATGGGAGTGTAGTAAAAGATACTGAAACGATTCGAAACTACACAATAGAAGTTATAGATAAGAAAGTTCACTTAAAAACATTTAATATACCAGTTCAAATCTTAGTAGAAAACGAATGGTGTGATATTGAAAATGTAGTAAGTGATGAAGATTTAAGTCTAATATATTCAACATTTCAAGAAGTTCATCTGGACAGTGAAATAATTTTAGACACAGATGATCCAACAGGTATTTCTGTACGAAGTCGTGAACGAGTTCGTGATTTATCTAATTTAATTTCTGAAGCAGGTATAGATTTGCCGAGGGAATTTACTTGGGTAGACGGGGCATCTGAAACAAGTGGTGTTATTATTTTACCTCAAGATGATTACGACAAAGTATTTATTGCTACTGATCCGGATAAAGATGGAAACCCTTTAATTGTCTTTATTGAACAAAAGACAGAAAAAGATCAAGAAAGACCATACTTTGTAAAAGAAAAAGGTAAGACATATATATATGTTGACCATTTCTCTGGTGGAGGGGGGACGCAGTCTAGTCCCTATTTAGTTGAAGATGAAAAAGATTTACATAATGTCCGAAGTAACTTAGGTGCTTACTATACGCAAACAAAGGATATTATTATGACTAGTTATCAAACTGGCTCTGGTTTTGCTCCAATTACTAGCTTTAAAGGTTACTATGATGGTGCGGGATATGATATTAAAGATTTATATATTAATCGTACCCAATCTAATGTGGGTTTGTTTGGTGAACAAACCGGGGGGACTATTAAGCGTGTTCGATTAGTTAATGTAAATATTGTGGCCAACGGATCAATGGTAGGTGCTTTAGTAGGAAAGTCTGATGGAGATGTTGAGGATTGTGCCGTAATTTCGGGAACAGTTAAAAATGAGGGGAGCTCTGCTCAATATACAGGTGGCTTAGTTGGTTACCAAAATGCAGGGAAAATTGTAAGAAGCTATAGTCATGCGGATGTGATGTCTTCAGGTAATAATTGTGGTGGTTTTGTAGGAATTGTTAATAGTGGAACTGTATCTCAATGTTTCTCAACAGGTTCTGTTACTGATTTAACAGTTGCTAAAAACGCTTCAAGTCATGGTGGTTTTGTAGGATCAGGAAGTGTATATACTTGCTACTACAATCTTACAAAACAAGGAGGAGTAGCTAAAGGTGGGGGCACTGCACTTAATGAGGCAGACATGAAAAAAGCTTCTTCATACGCGTTTGATTATCAGAATTATTGGCATATTGGCGATTATAAAGTAAATAAAGGATATCCTGAGAATAGAAAATTTATTAAGTTTAAAAAGGGTAAAGGAATTTCAGAGGATCCATTCCTAATTTATAATCAATTTGATTTAGAACAGGTCCGTCATTTCGCGGATAAACATTTTCGTATGGAAAATGATATTATATTGAACTATCCCAAGTCGGGTTCTGGTTGGCTGCCAATTGGAATGGGGATGAGTAATTATAATAATGGCTGGTTTGCTAATGTTTTTGAAGGTAATTTTGATGGAAATAGTAAGGCTATAGGTAACCTTTATATGTATAGACGTTCATCTAGTAATGTTGGGCTATTTTACGAATTATCTAATTACGCTATTGTGAAAAATCTGACTATTATTGATATTGACATGGAAGTTGGTAATCAATCAGGTATTGTAGTGGGTAAAATGGGGGATTATTCTAAATTAATTAATGTAAGTGTAAAAATGTTTAACTCATTTAATTATAGGGCTTTTGCTGGTTCAGGTAACGGAAATGGTTCGGGAGGATTGGTAGGTAATATGGGTGACGGAGCTATTATAGAAAATTGTCACTTCGATGCCCCGATTCAACAGCAAAGTGGGTATTTTGGAGGTATTGTAGGTACTACAAGTAAGAGAGCCAATATATCAAAATGTACTGTATCAGGTATCTTTGACCAAGTAGATGGTTATATGGGGGGGATTATTGGTAATATACCTTATGTAAGATACTCTTCAAAAGATAGTCAAGATATTAAGGTGCAGGATTGCGTGGTCCATGCCGATATGCGTAAAGCATCTCGCTCTTCCGGTGTTGTTGGTGGAGTTCATTATAGAAAAAACGAGTATTGGAACTCTAATAGAAATAGCCATGAGGGGATTTGGAATGTAAAAATTTCTAGAGTAATTATTACAGGTTATGCAAGAGCATCAGCTCTATACTATTCGGTGTGTGACTATAATTATACAGGAGAATCTCCCCAAGCAACATATTTTATTACAGATTGGACAATTGATAATAGCTTCTATAATAGAAATAATACTAGCTCAGGCTCTTATAATACACTCGAAGCCAAATATACACCAGAAATCCGACATCCTTCCACATACAGTGCCTATGATTTCGTGAATATTTGGGCATTCGATGAAAAAAATCGAGATGGAGATCCCGTATTAATAAAACACATCCCACCAAAACTTCCGATTTTAGGTTTTAGAAATGAAATAGGCCTGTACTATACTGATGAAGCAGGTAATATTTTACGATATTTAGAATATGGAACTTTGGTAGCGGGTAGTACCTCTGAGGCTTATCCAGTATGGTTGCAGAATAATGCTGATTTTCCTGTTAAAGATATGAAGGTTTGGGTCGATCCACCTACAGTTAAACCGGGGATTACAGTCCAATTAAGTTTATCAAACAATCCTTTTGTACCTGTAGACGAAATACCTTTCCCTGGAACTATACCTATTGGAGATGCTAGGCAGTTTTATATCAGGTTCCTATCCGAAGTTACAGTTACAGAGGGTGGCACATTTGATATGAAGGCAAAAGCAAGTCCTGCTTAATGAGCTTTTCATCTCAATACAATGGGATTGGATGTGATTAGAATGGCATATCCGTTAAAGGGACTGACCTTACATTTACACTCTGCGTTAGCTAACCAAGGTTACTCACAGGGTGTAAATACAATCCCTGTTAATTCTTGGTTTGATTTAGCAAGAAAAGGGCATAACGGAAGTTTGATAAGTTTTAACTTCTCGCAAGATAAGACTTGGACAGGTATGAATATACCTACGGATCCTTATTCACTTTACTTTAACGGCCTTAACAATCACGTGGTAATCCCTAATCATTTGGAATTACTGCCAATAGACTCAGGTTTTACTTTTGAAACTTGGGTCAAACCAGTTAAGTCAGGTTATATCGCATCTTATGGTGCGGGAAGCGAACGAGGGTTTTCACTTTACTTTGACTTAGATACTCGTGAAATTCAGGTTCAAATAACGACAGAAACAAAGAAAATGTCTTTTGTTTTTGCTGAAGTTAACGTAAAGGCTTGGCAACATGTAACTTTGCTATATGATGGGGAACGCTTATGGGGTATGATCAATGCAGCTCCGCAGGGCTTTAGTTTACCTATATTGGGGGAATATGTTAATACAACAGCCCCATTAGTATTAGGTAAATCATCAACAGCAAATAATAGTTATTTCGAAGGGAATATAGCAACTTTTAGAATATATCAAAGGGCACTTAGTTGGGATGAGGTAACGAATAGTTACAATGCAGGTTTTCTTATTACCGACAATAAAAGTGAACTATCTTCTAAGGGATTAGTATTATGGCGTGATGAGATAGAAGCTACCTTAAATGTAAGCATAATGTCTCGAGCAACAGCGAAATATGAGACAGCCAAAGTAGATAGTCAAAATTTAAAAGGCTTCATAGATATTATGAAACCTGAAGATATGATAAGTTCTATTATAATTAATCCAAGTATTAGAATAGCCGCTAACTATGAGATTGATAAATTTGGAGAAGAAGATTTAGTTGCTACAATTAGTGTCACACATTTCCAAAAAGATTTAAGATGTACATTGAATATCAATCCTATTAGTTATATGCGTTCTGAATATAATATGGAGGGTTATGGATCTAGCGATTTTAAATCAGAAATTAGAGTATGTACACATAATAATCTAATTTCAAATATATCTATTAACCCTTATGCCAAATTAGTAGGTCATTATGGGATTGATGAGCAATATATTTCAAGTTTACTCTCTGAAGTAAATGTATTGACGTATCCTGCACATTTAAAATCAAACATTATAGTGAATATGAAAGAAATTCATTTGTCTGCTAAGTATGAAACGGACAAAGCTTCATATCATGATTTTAAAGGTGCCATTTCTGTAACATATTTTAAAGATTTACCTTCCAATATTGGAGTTAATATAAATGTAGATAGATTAGTAAGGGCTACATATTTTACTGAGCCTTCGTATTATAGTGATCTTTATTCCGAGATTTTTGTAATGGGTACGAATAACTTGAAATCAAGTATACACATTTCTACTAATTCATATCTAAGAGCAACCTATGGAATAGATGGTATTACCATTAGAGATTTCCCTGCAAATCTTACTGTAAGAGCTGTACAGGAACTTCTCTCTACGATTAACGTGACGACCCGTTCATCCATGAGAGCACAGTATGGTATGTCTGGGATTATTATAGATGATTTGGTTTCAAAAATTACTATTACTAGTCTTTCAGAGCTCGATGGTACCTTAACGGTAGCTGTAAAAGGAATAATGTCTGCCAGTTATGAAATTTCTCCAATCTTTATAGCAGATTTACCTATGGATTTAGGGATTAAAGAGTGGAATGAATTATATGGAGACATGTTCATTAATTTGAAAAACAGTATGATGGCTACCTATGAAATAGCGCCTATTTATTTTGAGTGGTTATCATCTGAGTTATCGATTAGAGTAACTGAAAATTTACAATGTAAATTGTTTGTCTCTAAGCCATTCGTATTAAGGGCTAGTTATGGCATGATGGAAAGGCCAAAGTTTAATATGAAACTGTATCCGAATAAGGATGCATTTGTTCGTGAATTTTTCCCGAAATTAAACTATGGTTCAGAAACACAGATGTATATAGGTAGGACTGGATCACCGTTTCCTGAGAAATATCGTTCCCTTGTTGGATTTGATATTTCAACAATACCTACAGTAAATACTGAGATAGGTAAAGCTATTTTACGACTGTATTATGATGGGAGAGGACAAGGTTCTCAGTCTGTCCAGGTCATTGAAAGTAATAGTCAATGGAATGAAACAGGTGTAACATGGGCTAACCAACCTCAAGCTGCAATAGATGGATTTTCTGTAACTAGAGTAATTGGTGGAGCAGCTGGATACGTAGAGTTTGATGTTACGCAGTTAGTTAAGCAGTGGCATATATATGAAAAACCTAACCTTGGTTTCTTAGTGCGGGCAGTAGAAGAGTCCGAAAATTTATCTAGAGGATTTTATACAAAAGAAGCAATCGAGCGAAGACCAGAGTTAGAAGTTACATACTATGACATGCAGATATATTCTGATGATCATGCGTATATTTCAGCAGAAATCACAATTATTCAGAATAAGGTAAAAGATTTAATTGGTAACATTCTTGTTAGAGATAATAAAGGATTTGGTAATCTATCATCTAGTTTACATGTTCATCAACCTAGGGAGTTAGAATCCCGAATTTGGATTAACCATCCACAAATTATAGGTAGTATTGTATCTAGACAAAAAGATTTTAGTGAAATTCTTGCAAAAATAGCTATTAAAACAATAGGTGCATCTGACCTTGATGGTTATATTCGTGCCAATGAAATAGAAAAACGTTCGAGTATTTATGTTCTTTATAGAAATGATTTGAGCACTAATATTACCGCTCGTGTATGGGGGAACCCTATAGTTAATGGTGGGCAAATAGCCTCTACTATGAGTATTACTGAAAATAATAAAGTCTCTAGTGTTTATGTTCTTTATAGGGATGATCTCATTTCTAATTTTGATATAAGAGTATGGTCTAATGATACTGACTTGCAAAATAATCTACTCATGGAATTTGAAATCACACGTAGTTTTGAGTTGCCTGGTAGTTTAGATGTTAAAGAGCGAGTTGAATTAGATAGTACAATTGGAATTAGGGTTGAAGAATGCACGGATCAACATTCTGAAATGTACGTTAAGTATAGAGTGGATTTAGAAGGTTATGGTAACATAGGAAATCCTAATTTAAAAACGTACATTAATGTTTGGGAGAAATCTTTATTAAATGGCCATGTAATTGCAAGACAAAATAATGAGAACAATCTTCCTGCGACTATTCATATTCCGCTAGGTGGGTGGGAGGAAATTCCTTCTTCGATAAATCTACGCATGATGTATGATGTTCCAGGTATTGTAACAGTAAACTCAGGTAATTTACAATCGTTTATTACGATTCCTATTAATGCGCAAAAAAATCTGGTTTCCATGTTAAATGCGCGAGTAAGAAGAAGCTCAGATTTAGACAGTATATTTGAAATAAATTCAGGAAACTTCTATTCAGAACTAACTGTAAGAGCTATAGGTCATATAGATTTTAGAGGTTATGTAAGAGTTAAACAAAATACTGAAGATAGGCTTCCGATTAAGGGGTATGTAAGGCCTTGGGTTAACTTGTTCTCTAGCATTACTGCTAGTAAGCCACGGTATAGAGATTTAGCTTCTTCTATTAGAATAAGACAAACTGGTGCAGTGATACTAGAAAACTCTATTGTAGTAAGGGTATGGGGTGACTCTTGGCTTGATGGCGGACAACTAGATGGAACAATAGCTATTCGAATATGGGATAACCAGAATCAAGAATCAAGTATTAGTATTAGACGAAGTGCTGAAATCGGATTAAATGGATTTATTCAAGCTAAACAAATTAGTGATTTACCTTCCAAGATTGCTGCAAGACAAATTGCCTTAGCAGATTTAGCTTGTGAAATAGCTTGCTATGATCATTTTAATTTGTTCGGGAACGCTACTGTACGAGTATGGGGTGATTCTCAAACAGATGGTGGTTTACTTAATGGTAAAATTACCGTAAGACAGTCTTCGAATAGTAATCTTGTTGGTTTAGTTGAAGTATTTGAACATTACAGTGTAAATTCCACGGTTATTATAAGGCAGAGTGATAAGGAAGATTTAAGTAGTACAATTGCAGTAAGACGATCAGCTGCATATGATAAACTTGGAACAGTAGCTGTTAGACAGTCCGATAAAAGTGACTTACAAGCTTACAATTTCTTTGTAAGACAAACTGATGAATCACAGATATCTGTAACAGCTTTAATTAAGCGTGTTAGCAATTTAGAGAGTAGTATTGAGGTCGTAACAGCATATCCTTATGCTTATATAATGTAAAAGAGAAAAGTAGCCTACCATTTCACTGGGTAGGCTATTTTTTATGATTAAATTCTTATAATTTCTATTGAATAAGATAATAAATTTATAAATATATGAGTCCTATAAATTCTTATGATTTTGCTGTAAAAATCAATTTTCATTGTCTAAAGAACTTTCAATGGTCTAATTAAAGTAACTTTTCTTAACGTGTTGTAGATAGTGTTTCTCTAAGAAAAGTGTAATCTTTTTATTTTTGAGTAATGTTAGAGGGAATATATAAATTTTTTACTTAAATTATTTAATAGCGTAAATATTTCCAATGTAGAAAGTAAGTTTTATGTATAGTGACATGAAATTGTTTTAACTATTCTACGTAAGAAGCTAGATAAGACTCAATGATAGAAAGTGATAACTGCCTTAAGTTATAAGGATAAATGAAATAGGAATACGTTTTATCTCTGACAATACATGGAGATAAAAATTTTGAGCGTATTTCATGTGTAACATCTCTTTACCTTGTAATAATTCAAATTAAGTTATGTCTAAGGTAGGAGAATTTCTAAAAGTAGGAGGCTATTATATATGCCTAAACAGGGAAAATACAATCTTGTTGAAATTGGTTTGATCAGTATAGCACTGTGGTGGGCAGTTCTATTGTTATCTCCCATTGCTACATTTAAAAATTCTGTATACAGTACTATGGAGCAAATTATGCCGGAACAGTTATGGGGCATGCAATGCTTATTTATATCTTTCTTCTTATTATATGGGGTGGCTACAGATAATAAGATTATTAGAAGTATTGGATTGTTAATTTCTATTGGATTTTGGACATTTGTTTCCGTTTCCTTATGGTTAAGTGATAGTGCTACAACAGGTACAAGTTATTTTGTTTGGGCACTTATGGCCGCAGGTCTCTATCTTAAGCTGATGAAAGTAGGTGACGGTTAATGAAAGATAGTTTAATTTCTGCAATTGCTTCTGTATTAGGCATGTTTATTACAGGAGGTTTTGGTTACTTAACTTCTAAGAACAAACCAACTTCTAACACCAGTATCGATACAAGTACTAACCGCCATTCTTTATCTGATGACGAAAGACAGTTTCGAATTGAACTCAAAGATATGATGTTAACATATCAAAATCAGGTGAAAGAACTAACTCTAGAGGTTGCTAGATTAACAAAAGCGAACCTTCAATTAGAAGTACAAGTAAGACAATTAACGGCTCGTAATGAGAGTCTGGAAACGCAAGTGCATGAATTAACCACTGCGAATAGAGAATTAAAAGAAGAGGTACAAAGGAGACGCAATAGTATTACGGAATAAGGTGACTCATGGGAAATGCATTCAGAATAATTAGTTATTTTAAAAACAAGGACTACCTCTATCTGTTTTTATATTAAATATATTTATTATTCTTAGTAAATGTTAAACCACTAAATATTCTCCTTATAATAATGCAAATCAAGTATTGCAATACGAGATTAATGTTCTTCGTTTTATTCAGGCATGAGGAGGTCTTGATGTGGGATTTAAGAAAAAATTTGAAATTGAAACGGATTATCTGGATGAAGGATCAACCAAGCGTCCTGGTAATCGTATTTATGTTCAATTTATTGTGGCACATGGTATAGAGCATCCAAACTTAACAGCAAGAGAAAGTGTAGATTATTATCAACGTACACAGAATCAATCAAATACTGCGGTACATTTTCTCGTAGATGATAAACAAATTATTGAGTGTATACCTGCTGTGACACATGAACCAGAATATGCCTTTCATGTAATTTATGATGTTAATACTAGTAATGCATTATATGATACATGTGCTAATAATTCTGCCATCGGAGTGGAATTATGCTACGGTGAAAAAATTGATAAGGTAGATTCGTATAAGCGCTATGTTTGGCTGCATGCTTATATTTGTTATAAGTTTGGACTAAATCCTCGCCGAGATATTATAGGGCATGATGTACTAGATTCTAAGCTGAGAAGTGATCCCACTAAAGGACTAGAATTTGTAGGTAAAAGCTTTAATCAATTCATTATGGATGTAGTAGACGAGTTTGAAAGTTGTACAAAGGAAACCAATATGATAGCTAAGCAGGTATCGGTCAAAAATGGAAAGTTATATACAATACGTGCAACTGATACGCTTCAGTCTTTAACCACACAATTTGGTATAAAAGCAGATTGTTTAAAAAAATCAAATCCAGAACTGGACATCCATGCGTTGTATGAAGGACAAAGTATTTTAATCGAGCCAGGTTCACCTCAATTAGGCAAGAATTACATCAACATAGAACTAGAAGAGTATATGAGAAGCCCTCCTGTTCGACCATATCCAGGAAAGCCTATAAAACGAGGCGATAGGGGACGGAATATAGAGGCGATTCAAAGAACATTAAAAGTGAGTGTTGATGGCATATTTGGTAAGGAAACAGAAGAAAAGGTCAAAGAGTATCAGCGTAATTCTAGTTTCTTATCTATTGATGGTGTAGTTGGTATGCAAACTTGGTATGCACTATTTTAAATTGGAGGAATAGAAAATGAATGACCTTTTACAGTCAATGCTAGAGAATGGAGCATTGTTAGTGATTTTAGCAATTCTAACAGAATCTCTTACAGAGATTCTAAAAAACATGATACCTAATAGAACTATTCAAGATCGTTTCACGTATCTGTTATCTATTTTTGTAGGTATTTCTTTAGCATTTGCTTTTAATTTAAACTTCTTTGACTTGAATGGATATGGAAAATATATATCCATTATATCTGCAGGATTATTGGCAAGTAGAGGAGCAAATTATGCGAATGGATTTTTGAAAAAATTTGATATTTTACGTTAAAGAAGGATGGGGTTAAAGTATGGGATATATTGTTGATATTTCAAAATGGAATGATAATATTAATTGGGCTGTGGCGGCGAAAAATCTAGATCTTGCTATTTGTCGTGTGCAATATGGTTCATTGAAACGTGATAAATTGTATAATCAGCATGTACAAAAATTAGAAGCATATGGCGTCCCGCATGCAGCATATGCATATGGGTGTTATGTAAGTGTTAATGATGCAATTGTGGAAGCAAAAGATTTTATGGCACGAGTTAGTCCAAATGCTAGATTCTTAGTGTTAGATGTAGAAGATGATACACTCGCAAGTTGTGGACCAAGTAAATTAGCTGCAGCATCTCAAGCATTTATTGATACATGTAAAGCGGCAGGGTGGAAAGTTGGTTTATATGTAAGCCACCATATGTATGAAAAATATGGGTTAAGTAATATAAAAGCTGATTTTTTATGGGTTCCACGCTATGGCAATAAGCCGAAATATAGTTGTGATTTATGGCAATACGCAGACAATACAACAGGTGGGTATGTATCTGGAATTGGGAATTGTGATGTTAACCGTTTGAATGGTGACAAATCTCTTAAATGGTTCTTGGGAGAAGAGGAGAACAATACGTTTTATCGTATCTACCTTGGTGACTTTAATACGTCTGAGTGGAAGGATGCCACAATGAATAGAGTAAAAGAAATTCTACCTGGTTATGGTTTGTGGGAGGAAAATTTAGGGGATGATAATTATCGAATTATCGTAGGAGATTTTAATACTAAATCATGGGTTGATGAAACATTTAATAAATTAAAATTAGCTCTTCCTAACTATGGTATGTGGATTCAAGAAATTTAATAAATAAGCAGATTCTTTATTTAAAGAATCTGCTTATTTTTATATGTAACTAAAATGGTTTTTAAGAAATTATATAGTTTGAATCTTCTGTCATTTAATGTTATATGCTTTTTTAATTAAGTTTTATTGCGAGCAATCATTGCATTCAGATAGGTTTTGATCTAAGCGGCTTATAGCTTGTTGACGAATATAATATAAAACTCGAGAGCTATACTTGCTTATATTGTAACCACATACATCTAATAAATCTTTGAGTTGTTCTATATTCATTATACAGTTTAATTCGATCATTTCTTCTGCAATTAGTCCAATTTCACTT
Source organism: Bacillus sp. FSL K6-0073 (assembly GCF_038006085.1). NCBI lineage: Bacteria > Bacillati > Bacillota > Bacilli > Caryophanales > Bacillaceae > Bacillus > Bacillus sp. FSL K6-0073. The sequence continues at coordinate 310,020 of NZ_JBBOUN010000002.1, forward strand.
TCATATTTGGACAATCGTTTTGACTCAAAGTTGTTATCTAATTTATTCTTTATACGGTTTAAAGCACGATTAACTGTCATTGGATAGACATTTAATTTTTTTGCTATCTGTGAGTTATTGTTACCATCCATAATAAGATTGATCACTTGAGTTTCAAATTCGGATAAATCGGAGTTTTTAAGTAGATTTTCTACATAGATTTTATCCATTACTTTACTTTCATAACCTATTGAGTAATCCTCGGGTTCAAAGCTTTCAAGTGAATTTAAAGAGGTTAATTCTGAAGCGAATCGAAGAACATTTTCAATGCGCTCTACAGTAACATCAAGTAATTTTGCTAATTTTTCAGCTTTTGGAAAATAACCTAGTTCATTTTCAACTTTCTCCATTTGTTTGAGTAGATCTACTGCACTTCGACTTAAGCGTACAAGTCTAGAATCATTATAGAGTAATTGGTTAACTTCCCATATAATTGGCCGATAAATATAAGTAGTAAACTTAATTCCTTTATTAAAATCAAAATCTCTAATTGCTGTAATAACAGCTATATAAGCGTGTTGAAGTAACTCTTCTTCATCCACGTTAAATTTGTTTTTCAGGGATTCAATGCTTCCTTTGTAGTGAGCAATGATTGAGAAGAGAAATTCTTTATTTTCATATAAAAGTTCAGAGAGTAAATCAGGATCTTCTTGGCAAGCTTTCAATAACACATTGTTATGTAAGTCAGGTAAATTATCTTCTCTCAGGTCAATATATCTTTGGGAAGGCACTTTAATTCACCCCGACTCTATTAACGAAGAAAAAACTGTTGGTTAATTTTAAGAAATAAGGTTGATGTAATGAATCAAAGTATGGGCCCCAATTTAAAGTATTTGAATTGAAATATAATGTCTTTAGTAACTTGTTTTTTGTCATTTTTAAATCCTCCTATTTGTTGAATCTGCATACTAACTGTCGTTATGAGAAGTTAATAGGTTGCGACGGAAAAAGTAGAATGATCTAAAACGGGAAGAAAATATAGATGTATTAAGTGAACAGATGGAGATTACTTGTAAGTATGGAATTAGAGGTTAGAAAAAACTATTTTATATTAGATTTTTAAAATCTAACAACTATTATTAGGGATATTTCGATAGCTACTATGAAAAAGGAGGAGTAATGATTCTGTTTTATTCAAACTAAATTTCAGTTAAACAAAACTAAAAGAAAAGAAAACTTTTTAAAGAGTAATAAAGCTGTTAAAAGTTGGAATTTCTTAGGAGGTGAAGAAAGTGGCATTGACTCCGCATGGTTATAGAATATATTGTGATAAAAAATTGGAGGATGTTATTTCTATTTTAGATGAAAACTTAGAAATTAAGATTGATGGAATAGTATACAATGTCATATTAAAGACAGGGGAATATAAAACTTATCATGAGCAATTTGAAAGTGAACTTCCTGAAATGATTACAACTATCTTTCGAGATAATAACGTTCCTGTGTTTTGTAAATTAGGTGGGGTATATGATTTTTCTAATAATCGTACTGTATTAGTATTTGAGCATATGGATACAAAGAAACATCATGATATTAATTTGATTGGCGGCTCAGCATACAATTTATTAATTGGAAAAGTATTAAATACGGAACCATTTGCAGATGGTACTTATTATAAATTTATGGAGATTCATAGCAATATTTTAGTGGTATACCCTGATATGTCACAAATACTGTCTACAATTTTAACAAGACAGTATGCGAGCTATACTCTTAGTGGAACAGCTATTATTAGAATGAGTATGTTTGAAGAGATAAAAAGTTCTATTTATGTAGCAAGTGCATCGCGATTAGAGGGAAGTATTTCAATTCGCAAATCAAGTAACTCTCATATTAAAGGAACTATATCAATACCTATAGATGCTTCTCATGATATTGGCTCGTTCTTAATTATTAGGAAATAAGTTCGCAACATTCTAGTTAAGTAAAACGACTATAAATATATAGCTGTAAGGATAAATTCCATATCAAACTAATTAACCTATTGAAGCTTTAGAGTAAGATCAGGTGTAGATGAAAGATTATAATCTAGGAGGAATTTAAATATGAAAATAAATAAATTTAACGTTTCTGCAGTCTTTTATTTTAAAAGTGGAAATTCAAAGAAAGTTGATTGGTTGGAGGATAAATTAGTAAAAAAATTAAAGAGTGAGACACAAGAATTAACTGAAGGTCTTAGCTTAGAGGAAGCAGATGTTTTTTTTCAAAGCAAGTTTAAGGAATGGAAAGAAAATGGTACTACTATAATTCGTAAAAATGCTAAAGGTGAAAATTCTATCATATCTTTTGCAGAAGTTGAATATATGACCATGTTAGTTAGCTTAGCTAAAGATATCCCTCTAGATACAACTGAGTTGAATGAAGATGAATCTAAAGCAACAAGAAGTATTCAAGAACATCCTGCATTTAAAAAATAACAATGAATAAGGCAGCATCATTCAAAAACGATTTACACATTTGAATATAGAGAAATTTAATTTTAGGAAGTTAAACAATATGACTATACAAAAGGCTAGAATTATTCTACAAAAAATTAAATAAAAAATTTTGTAAATCCTTATAATGAATGCGATACAAGAGGGAGGATGAAATATGAGGGCAAAAGAAATTTTAACGAAGTTAGGCACTTTAGAGCAAAAGAGAGATGAGGTAAGTTCTGCATTAATTGAGACTTCCTATAGAGAAGCAAAGTTAGTTTTAGAGGACTCTCTAAAGAAGTACCAGAAGAAAGTGGATGCTTTTCTTAATACAGAATTCGAGCCTTTATCATCAACAGCTTTTCTAATGGTTTCCCACAAGCATTTAAATCTCAACACTGGTGATCAAGTTCAGTTGAATGTAGAAGCATTAACTAGTGATGGGATTACAAAGAATGTTACAGCTGAACTTCGTCCGGCTATGTTATTTAAAGATATAGATAATTTATATAATAATAAAGGTTTAATTACAGCGGTAGACATTAGTAATTATAAATTTGAAGAACGAACAGTTGAAATTGTAAAGACTACCAATGGTTTTGGTGTGGGTGATGATAGAGAAACACAAGGGTTACAAGTTATAGCAACGAATAAACGAAATGAATATCGAATTGTAAATTTAAAAGGTGACTATTTAGGGATTACTTTCCAAACAGATGGTAAAGAAGAAGTTGGTGATAACTGGTTAATTTATGTATATTGGGCGAGTACAGGCACTACTTATTCTGTCAAAGATAAATATATAGCAAAGGTGAGCCTTGAAGGAATTGTAACAGGCCTTAGCGGAGGAACAACAGATATAGTCATTACAAATGGGGTGCATGAAGTATTTGTACCAATTACAGTCGTAGGAAATGAAGCTCCTGAACCACCAGCTATTACTTCTGTGGATAATATGGAAAGCGGAGTAGAAGTTAGATTTGATTATAGTACGTCACCTGATAGTGAGAGTTATAACATTTTTGTAAATGATGTATTAGTTTTAACAGGTGTTGAGCATTCACCTGCTAAATTAGATCATAACATTTTTAATGATAAAGTATCTGTAATTGAAATGACGGCAATTAATTTAGAGGGTAAAGAGTCTGAAAAATCTAATGCATTTCAATATAAACCATTAGATGAATTATCGACTACTTAAGATTTTTTAATGTGAATGTAAAAACATAGTACATTATTTTTCATAAGGAAGTACAGGTATTATAGCAAATTTAATATTTAAATTAGATATAAAAAAACTCGCAACTAAATTGATATATATATCGACTACTATAATACCAGTACGAAATAGGAGAGGTAAACGATATGGAATTATCTAAGAAAATTAGTCGATTAGTACAGTTAATTCAAAGTGGCGAAAATTTGTCCATTAGTATCGACATTAATTCCGGAATTGCTAGAATTTGTGACATGGATTTTTCTATGGAAGAACAAAACAAAATTATTCATGGTTACATTGATAACACATGGTTAGTCCAATGGTTTAATTACTTGCAAAAGACAATAAAAAAAGAATTAAATCAAGGTGAAAATAATGCTTTGAAACATTTAGATTTGCTTGAGGTACAACATTTGCAAGTAAGAGATAACAATGAGGAAAAAAGTCAATTGAATAAAAAGGCTAAGAATACTTCTGAATCAAATTCTAATAATGAAGCAGATATGAGTAGAAATCTTTATATTGCGGAGCTGGAAAAGAACTATCGTAATATGGAGAATCGGCTTAAAAAAGCAGAAGATTATGTGAAATATTTAGTGAAACAACTAAATGTAAAAAATGTAACGGAGCAAAACTTACAGTATCCATTACATTTTTCTAATAGTAGCAGCAAAATAGAAAATGCAATGAAAGTTAAGAATAAAGAGATTCAAAATGTTATAGATGCAATGAAAGATATTGAGGTACCTTATGGATCGTTTATAAATCATCAAATTAACGAAGTAATTATAATTAAAATTCATAATGATTCAGGGATTAATTATATTGTATCAGGGGACTATGATTCAGCAATTTTAGTGTAGTTAATAAATGAGATTTAGAGGGTATGATTTTAAGGTTGGTGATAATTTAATATGCTATTAAATACATTTACAACGGATCAGTGGAAAAAGCATAGAGAAAACCTCGCTAGTAAGTTAAAGGAGATACATATCGAGCATTCCATTAAACGAATGGTAAGATATGATTCCACTTCATTTGGTTTACAAGATTACCATCTTTCTTTGGTATTTGATATTGAAAAAGAACGTCTCTATATTTGCAATAAAGCATCTAAAAGAATGACTGAAAGTACTTCTATAAGACGTTTGCAGGAAATAGAAATGGTTTTAGTAAATTGGTTAAAAGAAATGAAGGAAATTATTAAATAAATTTATATGAGGATTATGTTTAGGTTGAGGAGATATGGATAATAAAAAAGTTAAAATCTATAGATATTATAAGGGTGGAATTTATCTCGTTACTGGTAAGGGAAAACAAACAGGAACTGATGAAGAAATGGTAATTTATGAAGATGCTAAAGGGAATACTTGGATTGAACCTCAGAGTACTTTTATGGCGGATATTGAGGTATGCGGAGTAAAAGTTCCTCGCTTTGAGCATTTAGGTAATTTCTATAAAAGTAATTAAGGAGAGGGTTAATTTGTTAGGCAAGCGAAAATATATGGTTTCTGGTCATGATGCAGAAGGAAAATATGTAGAAAAAGAAGTTTGGGCTAGTTCTGCTCGTAATGCATTAAATATTTCTCAAGAGTGGAATGACGGTAATACATATACGGTAGCTCGTAAGGTTGGATGCGGCTGTGGTGGAAATTAAGTAGACATAAATGTATGCAAATTTATAATTATTTTATATTAATATACAGTATAAAGGATTTGTTAGCGTTCTTCCTTATAAATACTTTACAGGAGGTAGGAATAAAATGTTTGAAATTAATACAGTTGAAGAATTTAAAGAAAAGATAGTAGAAGGGTTTGTTTTAGTTTATTTTTATACTACTTGGTGTGGCCCCTGTAAAATGATTACACAGGATATTAAGGAATTGTCAAAAGAAATTGACGATATTAAATTTATTCAAGTTAACGCTGATCAATTTTTAGATATCACTAAATTGTGTGAAGTTAGTACGATTCCAACGCTTCTGTTTATGAAAGATGGTAAAAATATTGAAAAGAAAGTTGGATTTACTCCTAAGCAAGAAATTCAGGAATTTATTGAGGCTAGTAAATTAGCAAGCCAAATGGAGGCTGAAGAGGAAGTATTAGAAAAAGATGCCTTAAATTGAGAAGAAACTTGAAAAAGTAATACCACAAAGGTGTGTCATTTGACACACCTTTTCCTATAATGGGCTTACTATATTTGGTTAGGAGGTTACAATCGATATGCCTAAACTCAAAAGTATTATGAGATATGTTAAAGAAATAGATAAAATGATTAAAGATTTGCGTAAGGGTATGGCACATAGCCATCCATACTCAGTAGATGCTTTACGGCAATATGTAGATGAATTAGAAGCTATACGTGAAGTAATCATGGAATCAGGACTTGAATCTGGTGAAAACTTGGATACATTAATGTATAAAATTAGGGAATGTATAAGGGAGTGCGTGAGACCTTCTTATGCACGAAAACCACAAGTTTTACCTTATCCAAAACCGGATCCATGGGTACCACCTGTTACAGTCACAGGGGTTAATATTATTTTCGTTGTAGATATTTCTGAATCTATGTTTGAAGGAGGGGGCCTTGAACCTGGAGGTCGTGTTAGAAACTTATTAGTTGCCACAGCAAATGAAATCGAGCGTTATGCTAAAGCTGCTAAAATTCCATGTAAAGTATCATTAGTAGCCTATGCTGATCCTACAGACAGAGCAGGAAAGAATAGGCCGAACTTTTGGAGAATTCTACTGAATAAAAGTGTAGATGTACAAGGATTAGCACAAGCATTTTCTGATATTAGTACGCTAACATTTAATCGAGGATCGGATTTCCCTGAATCTGGTATGTCTGCAATTTATCATTCGATTGATCAAGTGATAGATAAAAGTGTAATAAATGGTAAACCCGTAGAGAATTCTCTTATTCTTGTATCAGATGATAGACAAAAGTTAGAGGGTAGTAGCGAACCTTCACATCGCCTGTATAAAGAAGTTACATACGACCAGGTTGACGGGAAGCTAAATAGCCTTAAAGTATTTAATCGTTATGCGTTAGTGCCTATGAAAACTATATATACAGTTCTTCCAGGAAGAAAAGGACCTGGGAAAATAGGGCCAGGGAATTGGAATAGTCCTATCATTCCTTTCTTTAGACAGTGTAGAGAGTACTTCCATGTAAGCTCTTTAAAAGATGTAAGCGATTGGATCACTTGGACATTAGATCCTACTAAGGCTCCGAAAAAAAAGTGAGGAGGAAGTGATAATGACAATTAGATTTGGAGATTTGTATGAGGAAATCTTAGCTATTGAAGATGCTATGCAGCGTATGAGAGATGATATAGCTAGTTCAGATTGTTCCTCTATTACAAAATGTCGTTTGGAAATAGAATTAGAGATGCTTGAACAAAAATTATATGAATTAGAACGTACAAATATAGATTTTGAATTATTAAACTTTGTTACAATTATAGAATCTATTGAAAGATGCTTTAATTGTATTGATATTCCAGGTGAATTATCTCATGATATAGCTCCTGTACCATATGATACAGCAAGCAATTGCGGAGGTAAAAAGAGACAATTATCACTTAAAGATATTGAGTTAATTAAAGTATTTGAGATGAGTACTAGAAAGCCCGACAAACGACCAAATGTATTTGAATTTGTTAAGAGCGCAATGCCGTATAAAATCCTTACAATTGCATCAGAGAAGTATATTGTATCGTATGACTCGTTACGTAATGGTATTGCGGTTAAAGGGTTCAATAGGCAAACAGGTGAGTCAGTAACGAACTTTGGAAATATTTCTAGAATTGATGTGAAATTAAATGATTCGGCGCGTCAGAAATATGGCATAGAATGGGTAACTGCATGTAAGGTTTTATTAACAACACCTACACCAATGGTTAGTATTGCACCGTTATTGTTAGCTATTGATGGTAATCCGAGCACCATGCCTAGGGTTGAATATACAAATGAGGCAGAAGTTGAAATGGTATTTCAATTTTTTGTATAGATAATTAGGAACTAAAAAGATAAAAAAACGTACAGAAGTGTACGTTTTTTTATTATCTCATTTAATCAAAGTGGCAATTATAATGTTTAATTCATTTTCTATTAAATTCACCTAAAACGTTGAATTCAGGAAGGTGTTTATTTTCTGTTTAAATTGTTGATGAAATAATCTGTTCAGATCTAAATCACTATTAGAAAACTCTTTAATTTCCTCGATTGAAAATGTACCACCCCAATATGGAGAGGTATGAATATCCGAATGGAATGTCACTCCTAAATGGGTAGAAGGAATGGCATTTAGCATAATGTTTGAAATTTCTTTTAAAACGTCTTGGGAAACATCTTGTGGTACATCAAAAATTAATTCATCATGTATCTGTAATACGATGTGTATATCATGCTCTTCAAGTATAGATTTGTAATTCTCCTGTAGCCATTCATCTCTATCTAAGCATTTTGTACCATCTGGCCGAGTGGGATAAAATAAATTTACCATGGCTTTTTTTACTTGTGTCGCAGAAGTTCCTTGTATTTTAAAGTTACAACTTTGCCGTTTTATTTTCTCTAATCTCCAATCTGAATTTTTGTTCTTAAAGATGGAAGAAGAGGTAGCTTTTAAAATTGTTTCTTTAAAACGTCTTTTTCTACCAAACAAATCTTTTACATAACCATTAGTTAAAACTTCTCTATGTGTTTCAGATTCCCATCTTAAAAAGTTGGGTAATTGTTTTTTAAATTGATTAATTAACGAAGTAGCTGCTGCTTTTGTAATATTTAATTGATCAGATAAACCGATTTCTGTTATACCATATAAGGTCACTTAAACCCCTTAGTTTCCTAAGGGAGTGGACTATACCTTAGCAACTATTTCAAGTTACTTCTCACATTAAGCGAACTCGTTAGATTGGTTGTTTATATAACCGCGGAACGCTATAAGTCTCTGCACCTGCCATTCATATGAACGCTTTGGCACAGGATTACCATATGCTTATACACTTAGGTTTCCCTGTTTTGAGTGAGATTTTAATTCGGCAATCCCTTTACCGAATACAATGCTTTTCATTTCTTTTCTAAGCGATTCAAAAGCATTTGCCAGAGAAGGAATGGTAGTACTGTTTAGTTCCTTCATATTATATATCTTCAAGATATATAGACATTCTGGGGTATCTGACCATTTATTTATAAGCTGTTGTATATGATGCTGAGTCTCTTTTAATGTCTCTCTTTTATAATTTCGAATATCCTCAAACAAGTTATAAGTAAACCTCTTAATTTGGCAAGTGATTTGACTATGTACATCTAAACCTTTCTTAAAGGCTTCAATTAGAACCGGTTCTTGTGTTACTATTGCGAGCCAACGTAATTCTTGTTGTATGTATACCGCCATTTTCATGGTATTTGAACACTCCTTAAAGGAGCCGGATTAGACTATACCTTCTGTTGCATTCCTGCAAATAATGGGCAAATTTTGTGACCACTAAGCCCATAGCCTACCGTATAAATGAGTTCGATGGATTTATCAATTTTGGTTGATAGACGACTCATTATTTTGTTAACTATGAATCAAGATGATAATTAACAAGCAGTCGTTGCACTTCTTGTCACTAGAAGCACAGGATTCGCTCCACCGTTACATGAGGGCGTTCCCTGTTTTGAGTAGGTTTAGATTAACGACTTCAGCCAACGTTTTGTAAACTGAAGTCAATACTGGTGAATAATCTACCTCTTTCTGCTCTAAAGGCCATACGTATAAAATCAGCTTTACTTGGTACTTGTTGTCATTGTAGTAATGCAAGGCTCTTTATCCTTGCTCTCTTTTTTCAAAGAGTATCGGACTATATCATCACCCTGTTGTAGAAGGGTGGATCGCTTTCGTGCTTATTTCACCTGTTCTAGGTTAATTTAAGTAGTCTCTGCACCTTTCTAATATCCCTATTAGACTTGGCTCAGGATTGACATAGGTAATTACCCTTAGCTTTCCCTGAATTAACGATCTGCTTACACATAAAGTTACCTTTATGCAGCCCACAACTTTAGGTTTGGTGACGAGCAACTCATACGGCCTGTTTTAGTTCCTACAGAGTTATAGATAGGATGAATTTTATTATCGATAGTACCTTGTTGTTCTTTGGGTAGGGAGTTGCAAAAAGAACTTATTAATTTCACTAAGCGACGATATTCTAGAATTAGAGGAATTACAGGATGCATTGATAGATTACGTATCAGCGTTTTTCTATCTGTTTTTAGCTTGGAAATCACACTTTTGCAACCTTTGTCATATTCCATAATAGGTTTTAGAATAGCGTTATCAATATAAAGTTTTTGGGCCAAATGGGCTGGAGAATTTATATTAAACAAAGTGCTTGTTAATTTATTTACGCTATTATATTTATTTTGTTGCTTAGGTGGGTGCATACAATTATTTAATGTGATAGTAGAACCTAGGTGATTCAAGATTTCTTTTTTTACGGATTGTAATTTTGCTTGGAGTATTTGTTTTACATCATTGCTTAGAAATTCTTCACTAATTTTAATACCTTTTCTTTCAGCGGTAGTAAGTACAGCTATTAAAGGCATCTCTATTTCTCTAAATAATTTATATATATGAACAAGATTAAATTTAGGGTTTTCAAAAATCCTTTTCTGATACTGGAATACAGACTTTAGCATAAAAATATCATAGCAAGCGAAGTAGGTAGCTACATGGTGTTGTAGCTGATCATAGAGTGTCTTTTCAAACATATATTTTTTTCTATCAATGGTATTTAAAATGGTTCCTTTTGAAATAAGACGGGGTAATACATATTCTTTATACCATTCTTTTACACCTTTTGGATGGTTCTCATTTAATAGGTTTGCAGCTATCTCAGTATCCCAAAAGATATTATATGTAATGTCAAAATTACACCAATTATATAGAGCGTGAATGTGTTGCTTACTGTTACTAAGTATTAATAAGGTATCTTTCTCTAATAGTGGTGAGAGTTTTTTCATCGTGTATTCTAGACTTAATGTAGAGATATTCTGTGATAATCGATGTTTAAAAGGCTTAATAGGTATATAAAAAAAACTGTTATCCATAAATCCAATCGTAATTGAGATGATTGAGTCTTTAAAAGGATTCGAACCAGTGGATTTCGTATCAATAAATGTATAAGCTTGCGAATGTAAGGTTTTATACACCTTATACTTGGTAATGAATTCTTTAAATTGTTCAGGGGTATGTATTAAGTAGTAATTTAAAGGTAGTTTTACTGAATTATTAATTCCGTGAACATATTGATTTTGTTTTATCGTAATCTTTTTTTTCTCATTTTTTTTTGTACGAGTTTTTTGCGTGCTTTCTTTTACTTCACGCTTATTTAATAGTGTAAAAATGTCCTGATTGGATTCATTTGATTTAAAAAACAAAATTTACAACTCCTTACTTCAAAAAGGGACGACATAATCGTCCCTTTCTATATTTAATAATAGAAATTAAAATTCCATACGGTTTTCTAAAACGGTAATTTATGATTAGTAGTTCTCAATTGTTCCTTTTCATCAAAACCTTCAGTAGTTAATGAAAGAGTAGGGGAACTACATTGAAACTGTGCTTGCTGTAAATTGTATATTGTTGAGGCTGCATTCATAAATTCTTGGATTTCATCAGGACTATGAGAAGTTATATATGTTGATATATCAAGCATTTCAATTGCATTAAAGTCTGGCTTCTTTAATATAGGTTCTTCATCCACTGAAGTATAATGGTATGGTTTAGCTGAATAAGTGGTATCATTAGCACCTGTCCCACTTCTAGAGATAGTGACAAAATCTTTTGTAGGATCAATCATGTAAAGATTAAAGTCTGTGTGTAATTTTTGAATGTGAGTTTTCGCTAAAGAGACTAGCTTAATCTTATTATCTAATGGATCATATACACGTAATTTAATCTTCAAATTCGGATATTTACCAGGATTAACGTGACAAAGGGGGCACACATCTGTCCCTGGACAACGTATATATTTGGGTTTTAAGGTAGGTTCATAATGCTCGCGAATACCAACCAGATTTTCATACCAATCGATAAATAAAAGTGTAAGTGGTTTTTTATCTTTAAACGTAAGAAAGGTGTTTCTCACTTTTAAAATTGCATCTAATCCTTTTATGGTCGTCATACTTTATTTCCTCCTTAAATTGACAGGATATATAACTTCATCTGATTGTTATATATCAATATAAAGTTTTAATTAAATTAATTTTGTCTATTCTATTTATATAAATAAATAGAACTTAAGTTTTTAAATGCAGACTGTAAGTTATGAATCTAGCCAATATTTAATAGTAACAAATCAATAATTAAGCTTAATAATTTTCCAATAAAGTTCATGTAATGAATGGTTATATATATAAAAGAGGGCTGAAATCTAATAAGAAACAGATAAAAAACGCCTTTGAAAATTATTGTCGATGTTGTATACTAGTTGTATATACTAGACTGATTAATAGTTATCGTAATAACTAATTAAAAAGTTGCGGAATTTATAATAAAAATAAAAGTTGCTTTTGTTTACAAAATGTTCTTAATTGTTTTACAATATTTTTAGGTGATTGTTGTTTGAAATAGTAGGGAACTATGTATATTAACAACAATAAATGCTACGCAATTTCTTTAATGCTCTTGTTGAGTGCGATTTATTAATTTTAAGTTCGTTTGCGATTTCGGCTAAATTCATACAGACTCCTAAGCCGTCATATAGCATGTATTCTATGACATGTTGTTCAGTCGGAGTAAATTTATTTCTATGTATTTCAAAATCTGCTTTAACAATTGAGAATTCATATCCTTGTTCGTAAGACTCTTGGCAAAATGTAGGGCAATTGTTTTCACTAGAATCGTCTTCAATAAATCCATCACAATAAAATACAGAAGTCGAATTTTGTTCTACCATTCTATTTGTATAACGATAATAATCAACCACGGTTCTTTTAATAATTGTTTGACAGAATGAAGGTAGCTTTTCAGATGGAACTGTTGTTTGTTGAAGAGATTTCATTATACGCAAGATACAATCTTGTTTCACATCTTCTTTATCTTGATTTCTCACCTTAAATAATTCAAAATTAAAAATTTTAGCTATAGATTCAGAGTTTAGTATTTCCATTATTAAATCTTGAAAGTTTATAGTTGCTGTGTTCATTATATAAATCCCCTTTATTTGAATGAATTAAAATTTACTGCTTAGTAAACTAATTGAATTTGTATTTAATTTATCTAGTAACCCCATCTTAAGTAAGTCATTGGAGTCGATTTTTGAATCTTCAGTGAATTGGGGTGGGTAAAGAGTATGATTGACCGTGAATCCTTCCTGTATTAAGTGTTTTGTTGCTTTTTGTGTTGCATCTTTTCCAGCTTTGTCATTGTCAAAAAATAGATCAACTATCTCTATACCTGCTAGATGTAATTCGCGTATTTGGTTTTTAAATAATAATTTCCCGTTAATTGCAATAGCAGGAATACCTACTTGATAGTTACTCATTGCATCTATAGGAGATTCTACGATACGAACTCTTTTAATTCGATTGGCTGATGTTCGTAATTGATTAATTAAATGAAGTCCAAATAAAATATCTTTTTTGTTTGGTAATCCTTCGTTGATAAATTTTGAACCGTTATAATTGCTTCCAATTTTTCGTTTTTGTAAAAAGCGAAGATCCCCGTTTCGAGTACGTTGTGGAAATACGATACATTTATTTCTGACATCTATTTTTATTTCATAAGTATCTAAAGTCTTCATGTTTATTCCACGCTGATTAATTAAATAGGACATTGCTACATTGTAAATTCCTTGATTTTTAAATTTTTCCTCATCCAATTTTTTGAGTGTTTCTTCAGATAATGTATTTGCTTTTATACATTTTTTTCTTGTAGCTAAGATTTTTGTAATGTCTAAAGGTTTACGATTGTCTTCAAAATAGTAATTTGATAATAGGGCTTTTAATCCGTTGCCTCGTTCTAAAACAAAAGCGGTTTCAATTACACAATCTATGGTTCCTAAGTATCCACAACAGAAACAGTGTGTGTGATAGGGAGGGGTTTTAGAAATACCAAATGATGGTCTTGTTTCTGTATGATTCGGACAGCAACACATTATATAATTGCCGTTATCATTTTTCTTTGAAAATGCTGCATGGTTACTTTGATATCTAAGGGAATACTGATACTTAAAACGCAAATCATCTATTAGACTTGGTATATCAAGTGATGTATTTTCGAGAATTTCTACATTTTTTGCGTTTTGCATGTATTTTCATCTCCATTATTAAGACTAGAAGAACTGTTTTTCATACTGATTGTTTATGGTACTAATCAGTCCGGTATCAAAGTTATATCGCACAATGAAACTTTGACCACTAGCATTGCCACGATTTTTTATAACCTGTACTTTAAAGGTATTTTCATTTATTTTGATAATAGATATACCTTTGCTAGCATCTTGGAAAATTGCATAAGTTTCCCCGATATCTTCACCAGTCATCGTGCTATCATTTAGACTTTTTTTTATTCTTTTAGCGGACTCTCTGTTAGCTTGTGCTACTACATAACCTGGAATTCCTGTTCCTAAAATCATTTCACGTACTGCTGCTGATATATCAAATAATCTTTGTCTTAAATCCCCAAAATTATTATTGGAGCTATTTAAACGTACTTTGGATAATTGATCTAAAACAAAGCGAGTATGTCCTTCAGACTCAAGGACGCGTTGTATTTCAGTAACTGTATAGGGGCGACCACCATTTTTTTGAATATCATAGATGACCATATCTTTTTGCTTTTTCCTTAGTTGATCTAAAAAGAAGATATAACGGTCTTTTTGTTCAGCTGACATAGTACCACGTTGTATGCCTAAATTTGATACACCAGCCAGGACATGATCCCAATTTCGGGCAATTTCTTCGGCACGTTGTTCTAAAGCAAAGTATGCAGGGAAATCCCACTCGATATTACTATTCCAAGCGGACATTAACATAAATGAGGATATTAATGTTTTGCCCATATTAGATGGTGCGAAAACAAGAAAATAATCAGTTTCTTGCCCATCACTTACTAATCCATTAGTCACTAAATCTAATGTTTTAAAGCCTGTAGTCGCTCCTAAAATTTCATTTTCATCTCTACCATGAATTGATAAGTATTTACTCTTACGTGTATCCGCCATTCCAGTATATGAGTATCCTTTGTTGTCAATATTCGCAAGTTTTAACATATTCGTGGCATTTAATTTAATATCTAAAATAGCTTCTACAGTTTTCTTTTCAGCGACAAGGTTTGCTGCTTTTTGAAGAAAGGGCTTGAATTTTCTATGTAGCCAATCTTCTTTCAGAGCATCTACTACAAATTCTGTTTTTTCTAATTCGACCATTTCAAATTCTTCAAATATATTCATTACGGTTTCTATTGTTGGAAGTTGTTTTTGTAATTTTTTAAAATTTTTAATGTAATTAAAAATATCTTTATGTATAGGAAAATGTTCTTCATCAAGGCCATTTTTATCAATTGAAGACCAATCTCTGTTTTCTAATATATTGTTTAATAGTTGTAATTCTTCAATGGATGGCATAATATAAACTCCTTTTCATCTAATCTCGACATAATAATCGATGTAATAATGGAAATAGTTGCGATTTTTTTAATAACAAAACGCGGAACTTATGTTCGTTTTTGGGGTGAAAAATTAGAACTTATGTTCTTTTATGATTTAAAATAAAACGTATGTTCTATTTTTACCGAAAAATAAAAGAACTTATGTTCGTTTTTGGGGCGTAAAAGAATAGAAGATTAAACCAGAACCATAATGGAATAAAGCATCTTACTATCCAAAACAGATATTGCTGCTTTATTATGTTCTGATTAACTTCTTTTGTTTTACAGGTATTTATATATAAGGATTTAATACATTTCTACTCAATTCATAAGCTGAAAATTTAATCATGTAAATTAGTATACTATGGAAATATATTAATTGTAATACTATTTTTACATATTTATCATATTATTGTTAAATGGATTCTAGAAAGACCCCGTTACATGACGAGATCTTTATATAATTGGCTTCAGAATATAACTTTTTTCTTGTCTTCTATCACGTCCTCCTAATTGATATACAACAGTATTAAATAACATACGAGATGTAATAATATCCCCAAGACAATTCTCTTGTTCTAATTGTTGGAGTGTAAGATTAGAAGTGAAAAATGTTGATTTTTTGTTTTCTTTACGAAAATCAATTACATCATAAGTAAAATCCTTAATATAATTTGTAAATCTCCCATTTCCTATATCATCAAGTATTAGTAGGGGAACCGTCTTCATGAGTTTTACTTGTTGTAAAACTTTTTGTGTGAAATCTTCATCATTTAATTGATAAATTTGCCGTAGATCATTTGCCCATGAACCATACTTAATATAGAGTACAAGCGGAGACTCAAAATTAAATAAAGAAGGATTCATTACTGATTTAAATATATATTCCATTGCAAAGGCTATAGCAGTATATGATTTACCAGTTCCTTTTTGTGGATGTATAAAAGCAAGATTATTTCCATTCTTAACAATTTCCTCTATTGAATTAAAAGTATCTATAATGTAGTCTTTGTACATTCTGTTATCCGTGTCTATTAAGAAATTTCTTTTATTTGCATTTTGATATTCTAAAGGAATTTGAGAAAGCTTTAAAGCTTGATTAAGTAAGATATAACCGCCACACTCAGGATTTATTGTATAATCCTGTGGCAGGGGAGTAGTGCCATTTCTACGTTGGCACCAATCTCTAACAACACATTGTGTACAAGTAACATAAGGTTCATTCAATATTCACACCACCTATTATTATATAAATTATTTATATGATTTTGTAATTTCAAAACTGTTATATAATAGATTGATTTTTAAATATAAAATTCCTAGTCAATACTTCAATATTTAATTCTTTTTTTTCTAAAACATGAAGGAATAAAGCATTTAAGTGATTTATTGTATTTGGCTGAATCTCCATATGATGTAATGAATATTTATTTTGATTAAGAAAAGACAATATTGAATTCTTACATTTCATAATATCCTTCCAACCATATTTTTTTGCAAGTGTATCTATTACTTCCCATATCATTTCTGATACTTTTAGGAGTGGAATTTTATCACATTCTATTATGTAGTATCGATTACTTTTTCCACGACCTGGGACCTCTTTTTTTATAAATCCTTTTTCAACTAATTCATTAATATAACGAATAATTGTATTTATTGAGCAGGAACAAGATATAGACAATCTATAAATACTTGGGAATGCAAATTCTCCTTTTTTATAAATGTAATTCAAAATGTTAGAATACACCAATTTTGCGTGAGTACTTAGGCCAATACAGTGAGCTACCATGCTAGGAATGCTTATATGCCCTTTGTTGTATGAGCTATTGTATATAAATTCTCTTTCTTTTGAATTTGGCATCGTTTTATACAATTAAAACACCTCTTTCTATTATAAGTATCGTTTTATATGCTGAAAAAGTTGAGGGGAATTTTAAGGAAATAAAAAATAATTCTACATTCAGATAAAAAATAATTCAATTTACCTATAATACTATTAAATAAAATCCAATAAACACGCAGTTTTTTAATAATGGAAAGCTTTAATTGTTTATATTCTTGCGTAGTTTGGGTTTGATTATAAATAGCGATTATAAAGCGGGTATTACAATTTGAATAGTTTAGAGGTGATGATATGAAGAGTAATTGGAAATCTCATCCGATTTGTGGATTAGGAGATCAAATTGGAAAAGCTATTATGCTTACATGTAAAGAAAATGCATATATTGGTGGTTTAAAAGACATCACTGAAAAATCCATTATGATTGAAGTTGGTGAGGGGATGGTTATTGCTGTGGACCGCACTGTATTAAATGATGAATCAATAGAACTACATGTTGTGGGAGGATAAAAGATTGTTTGATTTTGTTATAAGTGAAAATACGCGTAATAGTATTAGTACTATTAATGCTCCTAGACCAAAATTAGATCCCCGAGATCCTAATATTGGGAAAATAGCACTGGTTAAAGAAGGGGCATATAAGGGGCTAAAAGGTATAATATATCCACCTACTAAGGAATTGAAATATGATGGAGAGTTTGTAAAAGGATTTACAGGGCATTATGAAGTAGAAAAACTCTATCATGTAATGTTCTTTTTTGAAGATGGTACATTTTTTTGTGCAATGGAGACAGATTTAATGGATTTAGAGGTAGAAGGGGGTATATTCATTATTGATGACGGAAATGGAACTGTTGCAACACCCTATGGATGTGGTGAAAGATTATATACGTCGGTTCCAGAAATTTATCATGAATTACCTTTAAATAAATCAGGTTATATCATTATCAATACCTACCAAAGCAGGCGGGTAGATTCTGTATTTAAAGTGTTTTGGATTAACGATCTTACTACACCAATAGGACAAACTCATACACGCGTGCATGGAGTAGTTTTTAATAGTCCACATGATATAATATTTTATTATGATCCCAGGTATAACCCAAATAAAATAGTCATTAAGAATGATTATATAGGAAATTGGTATCATAAAGTCAATTGTCTTACAGAACTTGATGGCTCAATATTTAAGCCGTATATCTGTGGGACTAATATTGTTCTTAATAGTCCCATAGATATGAAAAATTGTTTTTTTCAACTAATTGAACGTACAGGGGAAGTTGAAGTTGTATATAAATACTTGGGAGATCCTAAAAGTGAGGCTTCATTAGAAGTGTTTTGGCAGAATGAAGTCATAGGGAAAGTAAACACTAAGGAAAAAAATTTTGAGGAGAAAAGCATTATCTTTAGTGTAGATGAAATCAAAATGTTTAATCCTCAGGTAAGAGTTACAGTACATGGACACTGGGAAGTGAAAGTAAAATGTCCGGTAAATAAGGAGATATTACAGTTAGGAGAACAGAATTTTTGAATGAGTTTATTAAATATCCTTTAGTTTTTTAATTATAATCCTTCTATTTCTTAAATAGAAGGATTATAGGAACAATTACTTGTTTATTATGAATTCAATTAAAAAGAAATTGTACTAACAGCATGTAGATAATTGTTCCACCTGCTATGGAGAGAAGTATTTGTCTCTTCCATATGTGAAGCATTATTACTACTCCTACTGAAATTAATTCTGGAGCACCATGATTACCGGATAATAAGTTTAGATCCTTAAAACAGTAAATAACTAAAAGACTTATGACAGCTGAAGGTAGTACCCTACCGAGATACTGGACATATTGCGGAGTAGGTTTATCTGATGGGAACACTAAGAAGGGAAGGAACCTTGTAATCATTGTGCCTAAAACCACTATACCCACTGTTATAATTTGTTCCAGTAAACTCATTGTCACACGGAAACCTCCTCTACGTTCTCTATTGGTTTTTTTAGGATAGTAAGTACTAATAAAATCATAATCATTGCAGGAATGATGAAATTGTTTCCACCAAAAATAATTAGGCTAAATATCGATAATCCCAGTCCTACAAGAGCGCTATAATGCTTTTTCTCCCTCCTCCACTGTTCAACAAAAATCACAACGAAAAGTGCTGTCATAACAAAATCTAGTCCTTTTGTATTGAAGTGTACAAGGGAACCAAAAATACCACCAATTGCTGCTCCTATACCCCAATACAAATGATTAAGCAGTGTCACGAAGAACATAAACCACCCCTTATCAACACCTTTCGGAATATCAACAGTAGAATTAATAGAAAAAGATTCATCACATAGTCCAAAAATAAGATAAAACTTTTTCTTTCCAGTTCCTTTATACTTATCTAGCATAGAAATACCATAAAATAAATGCCGTGCATTCACCATTAAAGTAAGAAAAAGAGCATGAATTGGATTAAAAGCAACCAGTAATAAATTAGCTGCAATAAATTCCATTGATCCTGCGAATATGATTAAACTCATTAGGATTGGATATATTGCACTGAAACCCAGAGAGTTCATGTAGATTCCATAAGCAATTCCTAAAAATACAAAACCAGCAAAAATAGGTATTGTATAAGGAAAAGCTGCACGGAATGCGATTCTTATTTGATTTCTATTTTTCATATTATTCACATCCTTAATCAAGAGCTTTATTGCATACAAATTTAACACATAAAATCCATACAATGAATAAGAAAATTGTATGGATTACAATTTTCTTTAGCGGAAGTGTGTTATTCTAACTTTAAAATAATGCAGAGTTTTTTCCCTTGTAATACTTTTCAAAGTTTATAAATCTTAATTTTAACTATTAAAATTTATCCTATAAAAATTTAATCGTAGAGGTGAAGCATGCCAGTAAATTCATTTGAAAATTACTCTATGTCTTGGAAACCTAATAAGGAACTATTAAAGCGTCCGTTTTATTCCTCTATTGCAGCACTACTTGAACATGATATTGTAAATGGTTTTTTAGCTCCAGGAACAAAATTGCCTCCACAACGAGAATTAGCAGATTTTTTAGATTTAAACTTTACAACAATTACCCGAGCTTACAAACTATGTGAAGTTAAAGGCCTAATTTATGCAATCACAGGGAGTGGAACTTTTGTAGCTCCTAATGCAACTCGTTCCATTACTATTTCTACAGAGGAAATCAGAAACTGTATTGATCTTGGATTAGTAGCATCATTTGAGCAAACTAATAGTATTGTCGCAGAGACTATTCAAAAGGTCGTAGATAAAAAGTATTTAGAACAACTATTAAATTACAATGATCCAACTGGTCTTCCGCATCAAAAAACGGCAGGTCTCAATTGGATGAAGTCTTTTGGCATTAATGTGGATCAAGACCATATAGCAATAGTTTCGGGGTCACAAAATGCTTTAGCGATTACATTGACAGCGTTGTTTAAACCTGGAAACCGAATTGCAACTGATGTATACACCTATTCAAATTTTATCGAATTGGCAAAAATGCTACATATTCAATTAGTACCCATTCAAGGGGATGAATTTGGAATGCTCCCAAGTGAACTCGATAAGCAATGTAGTCAATTAGATATTCATGGTATTTTTTTTATGCCTTCTTGCTCTAATCCTACTACGATTATGATTGCAAATTTTCGAAAGAAAGAGTTAGCAGCAATCATTCGAAAGCATCAAATAATTTTGATTGAGGATGATATTCATGCATTTTTGACAGCAGGGGTTATTTCTGATTATGAGCAACCAATGTTTAATTTACTTCCAGAACAAAGTGTTTATATTAGTGGAACTTCTAAGTGCATTTGTTCAGGATTAAGGGTTGCTTATATGGTATTCGGAGATGCCTTACGTAAGGATATTTTAAAGGCTATATTTAATGTCAATGTTAAAACATCTTCCTTAGACGTAGAGGTGATAACAGAGCTAGTGTTATCAGGAAAAGCTCATGAAATTGTTAAGCAGAAGAAATTTTTAGCGGAGTCTGCAAACGAAATTTATTCAGGATATTTTTCTTCCAACAATCCTGTCGGGCATCCTTTTAGTTTTTACCGTTGGCTACCTATTCAAAATCATTATGATGCATTTCAATTAGAAACAGATTTGGAGAGGCACGGCATTCGGGTTTTTCATTCCGAGCGCTTTATTACCGCACAAACCATGCCTAATCAGTATTTACGAGTTGCTCTATCCTCTACAAACTCATTAGAAGAGTTGAAAATAGGGCTAGAAATACTAAAACAATATCTCGGCTAGTTTAAAAAGAATACAGCAGACATTTACTTGAAATAAAGGAAAATGCTATTTAACAGTGAAGTCGTAGTAAAACTCTTCTATAGGCAAGAAGAGTTTTTTAGTGAGTCTACAGCATTCTGGGAGGAATTGATGTATTTATTATTAATATATAAATTATTATATATAAGTGATTTGTGTTAGGAAATAAAGTATATTTTTATTCGCAAAAATAATTAGGATAAGAAAGGAAAATAGCGTGAAAATGAAAAAACTTTTTTAGGTGCAGTACTTGCAGCAACAACTTTAACAAATCTACGGGCAGATACTATTTTTAAAGATGTTCTTATTAATCATTTGGTTATATAAAGAAAATATAGAGATAAAAGGGGAGATTATAGTAGCTGGTTATGGAAATGGCACATATGGTTTTGGTGATAGTATTACACGTGGTCAAGTTGCTAGATTACTTTATGTTCGTTTGATATAATTATTATTACAGTAGTATTACAGTAATACCTTGGGTATATAATAAAAGAAGAGATGCTTGATACATCTCTTCTGGTAACTGTTGCCGTAAGGCGGGTAGTTACTAAATAAATTTATTTTCTTTTTCTAGAACTTCCCTTTTGCTTCCGACGGCGTAGGGAGGTTCTTTTGCGTTTTGCTAATATTATTCACTAGCTTGTTTCCATAACCAATAACAATAATTCCTAGAAATACTTTCAATAAATTCTGTAGCAAAGACAGTAAATATTCCATCATAGGAGTCACCTACTTTCCCTCTACATAAAAAAGAGAAAGGACAGCACCCACCCTACGTCATACAGTTAAATCTATTCTATCATCCTAGTACAATCTCACCAATATAAACAAGACCACCATTATTGATAGTCTTTTTAGGTAGATTTATAACAACTAATTACAATGTTTTTATATGTTGTTTACTATATGCATTCATATTCGCCTTAGGATCTTTAGCATAACCTATTACATGGCATATGTTTTTTGTACCAAGCTTTGTTAATGCATTTCGCCTTCGTAGGTATTGAAGGTTTAGAACTATCCTTTAGTATAGTCATATCATTAGAACATCCTGCGATATTTAGACAGAATGTAGCTAATAAACACGATAGTAATAATTTATTCATATAATCACTTCTAATTCTTTAATAGTTAACATTTTTTCATGAAATAAGTTTCTTACTAATTTTACATTATATTAAAGCTCAGAAAATATTCTTATACTCATAAGTTATTACATTTGAGCTAGTGAGATTTTGTTAATAATAAAAGTGATTCTAGTCGAAGCAAGGCATTTAATTGCTGATAAAGGTAAAACTGCTAGTTATCTAATTCTCTCAGTCATTATGTATTTGATTTATTTAACACATGAACTAATAGCAGAAAATGAACGGAAAGGTACATATAGCTAATAATGTAGGGCCAATCCACATGGCCATGTTAAAAAAATCAATATAAACTATGTGAATTCTTTCTTCCAAAGAATTCGATATCTACAGAAAGGGATTTAAGGTTATTGTAAGGTAAATGAAAGTTACCTGAAAGAATCTCAGTTTAATATAAAATTATGAATTATCACAGGAGGGATGAAATAATGTTAAAGAAACTGGGAATAGGTTTAGTAACTTCCATAATTTTGTTGAGTACAAATGGTATTGCTGATGCATCTACTAACAGCGTACATGTAAAAAATGAAATGATATCTAAGAGCACAAAAAAGTGCAGTGACTGTTGGCGTGTTGGTCAATCTAGAACAGAAGATGGAGTTGCAGCAAAGCATACAACAATAGATGGAGAAAAAGTTGTCAAATATACAGTACAGGGCAATGGAAAGGTTAGAATGGATGTCATTGGTAAAGGATTTGCTGAAATTAAAGTAACTAGGGAGAATGGGAAAAGTGTATATTATCAGTTTGAGGTAATTTAATTAGTAATCAAATATAGGTTTTCATTTTAGAACGTTGCCTTCCTATAATTAGGAAGGCTTTTATTATTACATAAATAGGATAAAATAATAGTTCGCTAAATTGGCTAGGAACATAACTAAAAATGTCAGAGGAAATTTAGTAAATTGTTTCACATGAATCATCTTCTCTTGTTTGGATTAATACATATTAAAGTTTATTCTTTGCTTTTCTTTTATAAGAAAAAATAATGTATTTTTTCATTTTATTTTAAGGAGTATTTTGTTTGCTTAGCATGATAGCAATGTGGTGTCCCACTTATCATTATGACATTTGCACTGGCTATGGCTAAAAATGAATATAATAAGATTTTCTATGTAAAAGAAAAAATCTTAATTAGTTAAATTAGAATTATTTCTATAATTTAGATAGATGAGATGAATAGGTAGTTTAATTAGTTGACTATTTGAGCTGCATATTGTTCTAAATTTGCGAGTGGCTCCCAAAAAGAAGGAATTGTGGACGTACCACATGATAAAGTGAGAAGCTTTAAAATGTTTACCTTCGTCTAAGTACAAGTTATACACACATATATTGATCTTATAAAGGTATATATTACACTAATATTATGTTAAAGGTGGCGAAATGTATCATGAAAGATTTTGTTCTCGAAAAAGAAAACATTATTCGTAAATATGGTGAATGGACCGCTTATGATATTAAATTAACGGATACTCTATATACAAGAGATATTCGACAACCAAATCCTGCATTAAAAAAAATTGTGACAATGATTCAAGATATCACACAATGTGATTTTAAAAATCTTCGAATCTTAGATTTAGCTTGTTTAGAGGGGCATTACGCTATTGAGTTTGCTATGCAAGGAGCAACTGTTGTAGGGATAGAAGGAAGAGAATCAAACATACAAAAAGCTATATTCGCTAAAGATTTATTAAGGTTGGAAAACTTAACCTTTTATCAAGATGATGTAAGAAATTTAAGTGCTGAAAAATATGGTCATTTTGATATTGTTTTATGCTCTGGTATTTTATATCATTTAGACTGCTCAGATGTATTCCCCTTTTTAGAAAAAGTGTATGAAGTATGCAAAAGGTTTGTAATAATTGATACTCATATCACTTCTACTCCTAATGTATCAGTACTTTATAAAAATTATGAATATAAGGGACACACAATGCTAGAACACTCTGCTAATTCATCAATAGAAGAACGTTTAAAATCAAAATGGGCATCATTAGATAACGTTACTAGTTTTTGGATGACAAAATCCTCTTTATACAATTTTTTAACGAGAACAGGTTTCTCTTCTATAAATGAATCCAGAAGTTTAGTTCAAGAAGATAGGATCACTGTTGTAGCTTTTAAGAAATATCCTATAGAAATTAAAAGCTCTCCTGAAACAGAAAAATACATTGAACCCGATTATTTAGAATGCTAAAAATAACACTATATGTCATTCAAGTTAAAATCGTAAAGTATCTCTAAACAAAATGATCAATTCTCCAAAACCTAATTATATAAATGCAACCCGTTGTTTCCGTTTTGGGATACTATAAAGTTGTAGATAGTGATGGAATAGCACCGCATTACTATCAACTTAAAGAAATACTTCCGAAAACAAAAAATGAAAAAATAATAAAAAAGCTTATCATTACGTGTTAAAAGATAAGCTTTTTTATTTTAAGGTAATTACAAGTATTGAAATTCTTTTACTACTCTCATAATAAACTTAAAGATGCTCTTTTCGACCTTGTAAAATTAACCCTTCACTATTTAAAAGCTGTGATATACCAAATAGCAACAACATTTCCATTTTTATCGAGTACTCTGCCTTCAGCTGCTCCTTCTTCATATGCTGTTACTACACCAGTTTTAGGGTTTACATAAATTTTGTTTTCACTAAATAAGACATATTTGTATTGTTTTCCGCTTGGCGTCATTGACCAAGGTTTCCCCACTTTAATGTGCATAAATTCACCTTGCACGTCAGATACTTGATAACCCGATTTTGTTGATTCTTGCTTGTTTACTGCAGCGTGAGTTTTAGTAGTAGCAAAAGTTCCTAAACCTCCAATTCCAATGGTAGCTGCTAACACAATTCCAACAAATTTTTTCATGTGATAATGCCTCCTTTTTTAATTCATACCTGTATATTAAACGGTTAGTCTTTCATGTCACTTTCATTTACCTTACAATAACCTTAAATGGATTTTTGAAAATTCTGACCGACGCGAGGGAGAGTATGAAAAAAATATATTAATCGTTGATGATGACAAAGATATTATTGATCTTTTAAAGCTTTTTTTAGAAATGGAAAATTTTGTTGTTATAGAGGCTTCAAATGGTGAAGTTGCCTTAAAGTGTCTAGAAGAAAATCATATTGATTTAGCTATTGTTGATATTATGATGCCTAAAATGGATGGTTATCAATTAATCAAAAAAATTCGTGAGACGTTACAATTTCCAATACTTATATTGTCAGCCAAATCTCAAGAAGTAGATAAAATTATAGGTTTAGGGATTGGAGCAGATGACTTCATTACAAAGCCATTTAGTGCTTTAGAAATTATAGCTAGAGTTCAAGCTCACCTTAGAAGGTCCTATGAATTTAATGATAAGGCTGTAGAAGGTAAGGAGAAGCAAATTCATATGGGTGATTTAGTATTAGATCATCATTCTTGTACACTCTATAAATCAAGCGAAACCATTACTCTCAGTGCTACGGAATATAAAACCTTAACCCTTTTTATGGGGGAACCAGGGAGAATATTTACTAAAAAACAAATTTTTGAAAATGTATGGTCTGATTATTACTGTGCAGATGATAATACGATTATGGTTCATATTAGTAGACTACGAGAGAAATTAGAGGATTCTCCTAAGAATCCAGTTTATATAAAAACGATCCGGGGACTTGGGTATAGATTTGCTAGGAAGGAAGAACTTTATGAAAAATAAAGTTTTATATATCTTAATTAAAAATTACGTTATATTTGCACTAGCAATAGGTTTCACGTTGATAATCTTATTTATATTTTTGATGTACCAAACAGAAAAGCAACTAGGAGAGCTAATTAATTTAAAGGCAAGTGAAGTAGTTCGTGAAAATTTTAAAACTATTAATGCAGAATCAATAGAATCATTTGGTGGTTGGGTAGAAATTCTTAATGAAAATTTACAAGTTATCTATACCAAAGGGGAAAAGAAGGATAAGCTTTTATCATATTCACAAAGAGAATTTACTACTTTATTTTTTGATAATGATCAACTTCCTTATTATTCATCTGTAGCAACATTTGTAACGAAAAAAGGTGAAACATTATATTGCCTTGTTAAGGTTCCTAAAAAAGCAATAAAGTATGAATATACGTTTTCTGATAAAAATGAGGAATACGTATATGTTTTTTATAAGATATTACTTACTACAATCGTTTTATTTTTTGTATTTTTCTCTATGAATGTATATATTTTTAGTAGGCAAATTGCTAGGAAAATAACCAGGCCATTGGATAAACTAGCAACTGGATTTGAGGAAATTGCTAGTGGGAAATATGATAAAAGGTTAAACTATGAAACATATTTTGAGTTAATGCAAATACAGCATTCGTTTAATGTTATGTCGGAAAAACTGGATAAAATAGAGAAAGAGAAGAAGAAGTTGGAAGAAACCAAGCAGAAGATGCTTGTAGATTTGTCTCATGATTTAAGGACACCAATTACAACCGTTCAAGGTTATGTTGAAGCATTACAACTAGGAATCATTACTGAAAAAGGTGAAAGAGAAAGAACTTTGAATGTAATATATAATAAGATTCGAATCATTGCGGTATTAACTGAAGATATTTTTGAACTGTCTAAATTAGAGCATTCTGATTACCCTTTTGAAGTACATCCAACTGATGTATCTGAATTTATTCGTGAATTGCTTGTAGAATATTATGATTTATTTCAAGCGAAGCGCTTAATCCTTCAATATCAAATACCCTCTAAAGAAGTGATTGCTCCAATTAACAACAGGTTACTATACCGTGCTATCTCTAATATAATATCTAATGCTCTACAGTATAATACGGCAGGTACGACCGTGTTTGTATCGTTAATTGAGGATGAAAGCAAAGTATATATAAACATTATAGATAATGGAATTGGAATACCTGAGGATATGAAACAAAGTATTTTTGATGCATTTGTTCGAGTAGATGATTCTCGAGAAAATAATGGGGGATCAGGTCTTGGATTAACTATTGCTAAGCATATAGTAGAAAAACATGGAGGGAGCATAAATTTAGATAGTACAAAGAAAAAAACACATTTCTGTATTTCTTTACCTAAATGCAGTGTGTAAATATCTTATGAAAAGTGTTAGTAAGTTAAATGGTTGAATAAAGAGAAAACGCACGATTTAGTTCCTTTAAATTTAACTCTGGTTCATATAAAATTGTATAAACATAGCAATTTAAAACTGCTCTTCTTTTTGTTAAACTTCGTGACTTTATCGGAAATCTATATTAGTATTTCTGCATATGAAGTAGGCATAAAAGGAGATACCATATGAAAATAACAAAAATAACATGTAATATGATGTTTAGTTTAATACTATTAACATCATGTGATATATCGGATAAAGAAATTGAACAAAAAGCTCAAAGTTATACAAAATCGCAGTATGGTTTTTCTATTAAACTAAATGAAGTTGAAATACCGGGGAATTATAAAGATTTACTGGGGCCAGATGTACGGATAGCTCATGTACAGCAAGTAAATGAACCGTATTTGCAGTTTCAGCTAGCTTTGGATGGACGAATCTCTCCAAAAGTAGATAGTGATAATTATAAAATCAAAAAAGAAGCGAATGATGTAAAAGAAAAGTTCAATACATATTATGTTGGAAAAGAGAATAACGATATATTTACGTTTGAACAAATGTATACGGGAAATATTGTTTTTGATAAAAAAGAAGAAGCAGAAAAATGTAAAGAAATACGTTACGGCAGTTTTTAGAAGTAATATATTTTTGGATGTAAACAATCCTGTGCATATGGAAAAATTAGCAGAGCTGGCAAGAAGTATTCAAGAATTTAATAAGACAAATGGAAATAATAAGAGTAGGGTGGAAGATATAACGATTCAGTTGCCAAATGCGGATAAGGAGCTATTACAGAGCATTGCAGTAGATTATATATTAACAGCTGATGATGCAAAAAAAGCTCTTGAGAGAAAAGAGCATTATATGGAAGCTTTACTGCTTACAAAATAAAAAAGGGGCTCATTTCGATTTCTTGTTTTATCATTTTAGTCAAGGTGGTTCTTTTAAAACCTCGTATAGGTAATCAGTACGATAAAATGGGAGACATTAGTCATTGCTTATCGATGGTAAAGTAGACGTATATCATTTAATAAAGAACCCATGTAACAATACAAATAATAATTTGTATGTGAACGTAAAAAACACCAAGATTGCCCTGAAGAGGGGTAGTCTTGGTGTTTTTTAGGTCCCAAAAATGAAAAATATGCTATTCCATTTGTAGAATTATAGGAAGGGTGCGTATTTTTCTTTTTGTTTTGCTAACTTGATGTTAATGGGGTGTAACCTTAAGTATTTAAAAATTAAAAAATTCCTTTAATCATGTTAAAGGGACCTTGCTCACGCAAATGATCTGTAAATCAATTCATTTTTGATATACAGATCATTTGTATGATAATTTTTATAAATAATTGCTAAATAGTGAATTTACATAAATGCTTTTAGAAGTTCTTGAATTAATGGGATTGCTCCACCTATAAATTTTAAAACTGCCATTGCGATTTCCATATTATTCGCTCCTCTTTCTTCTTATTAAGATGTGGTGAATCTTTATAACTTTATTATAGTAAGCGTTTACAATTATAACAATACATTTATGTATGCAATATTGCATATTTATACATTAGGCCTCTATTAGCCATTTTTTAATGTTACCATAGCAAGGTGAGAGTCTATAAGGGTTGTCCTTAATAGGAGGAAATATGGAAAGAGTGCAAGCGATTTACAGTAATCAAAAATTTAAGAGTTGGGTTAAACAGGTATTAGCTGTAGGAGGAGTAATAGGGTGCTGCTATTTGGTGTTATATGTTTTCTGTTTCTTAGTTATTACGTAAATATTATACAACTAAACTAGTAGAGTCTTGCCTAGAGAGGTAAGGCTCTTTTATTATAGTACCGGGAGATGAGCAAACTACATACAATATCTCTCAGGTTTTTCAGATCACTTTGTATGGTTCCTTGTTTAGAACACTAATTCCTATCATTGAAAACAGAATTCTATTGATAAAAAATATGTTATTACTAGATACATATTAAAAAGACAAGCATAAATTATATTAGATTTTGGCAAAGTCTTTTTGACTTGGAAAAGGATTTAAATCTTACTTATAGATTTGATTCCTTTTTATATACTATAATTCTCATATTTCTATGTAAACATAATACAGTAATAATGATTTAAAAGCAAGAATTTTAGTAGCGGTTCGTTCACACATCCATCAACTTAAGATTTTAAAGTAGCCCTTAAACAAAAAAATTCTTTTTTTAATTGATTGATAGTAAACAAGAAAGGTTAGCAAATCAACAACTAAGAGATTTCTTCAGGTAAGCTAATAAGGAGTTATTACAGAACATTGCAGTAGATTTTGCATTAACGGCTAAGGATGCAAAAAAGGCCCTTGAAAGAAAAGGGGAATATATGAAAGCTCTACAGCTTACAAGGTGAAAAAGAAACTCATTTTAAAACTGCTTTTAACATTTTATTCCTGTACCGGAAAAACATAGGGGTTAAGGGTGGTAGTTTACAATTAATGAAGGATAAGCAAAAATAACTGTTAACAATATTAAGTGCAGCATCTTAATTGTAAAATCTTTTATATTCCTGCAAGTACAATTCCTGTTAAATAAAAAATTTTTAAGTTAATGGATGTGGAGTCTCGCCACATAATAAAAAGGTAGAAATATATTTAATATATTCCTACCTTTGATTTTATTGAGTTTAGCATCTATGATCTAAATATCACAGAAGGTAGTTTTCTTTTATACTTCTATATCTTTCCCTTCTGCTACCACTGTATCTCGCCACAACACAAGTAGTTTTCTAAATTCAGAGGTCTCAATTTTACATTGGTTATTTGGAGCACTCATAAATAAGTTAATAGCACTGGTGTAATTAGGTTCAATGTAGACTGCTGCTACGTTCCCTTCTATTTCATATTGCGGAACTTTTTGGTCTACTACATTATCTAAAATTTGTATATACTCATCTGCTTCATCATCTAAAATATCTTCTAAGAAATGGGAAATTATAGAAATTTCTTTTGGCAAACGTATCCTTAATCCGCCAAGTCCATCACGATAAAATTCGTATGTATATTTCATTTTTTACCTCCTAGTATAAACAGGATATGCTGTTATTATCTCATTATTTTGTATAATCATTTCTACTTTAAATCCGTGGGATGTTTGTCCTACATATCTAACTGTATCGACTTGAATCTTATTATCGTATGCTTCTTTGATAGAATCAAGTACCTGTACTCTATCCCAATCCTTAGGGAAAAATGAAGAAAGCGCGTTTTTTGTTTCACCGTCTACTTTTACTTTTGCTCTATATACTCCCGCAGAATTTGGTGCATGGGTAATTCTAACTATTTCTCCTCCACCCATCATACTTTCATGGTGATATCCAACAGCTTTTAGTCCCCACCATTTTTGTTTTAGTTCCCCATGAAAAAGGTGCTCCATAAGTGATGAATCAAAACTATACGGAACATTGCCACCATTAGTTCTGCTACTATTAATTCTTCCACTACTAGCAAATTGATAGGTAGAGAGTTTTTCTTCAGCTTGTTTAAAGTCTGGTGTGTCAAATCTAGATCGCAAACCATCTCCACCAGCAAAAGCAAATCGATCTTTTAATGGTAAGTGGCTTGAAATATAAGGTGTATCACCTGAAAATTTCGTTAACTTTACAGAGTCTCCAAGGGAAGTTACTTTTCCAATTTGGCCTGCTCCTTTATCTCCAAGCCATCCTAAACCAAACTCCATAAAAATATTTGTTCCCCATTGTGTACGACTTTCAGCATCGCCATGCCAAAATTCATTCATAAAAGTGTCTGAAAAAGTATTTATCATGGTATATGCGGTTTCTATAGGATGACCTGCAGCATACTTTAGGTTCTCCTTTGTTACTGTATCGTCTAACGAATTGTATGTCTCTACTAAACCACCAATAAATTCTCCAGATCCATTCCAAACCCCTTTTATAAACTTTTCTAGTATATTCTTTTCCGAAGAACTACCTAATAGTATACCAGATTCAATTAGATTATTTGTTTTTATACTATTATCTAATCGAATATTATTATCTAGATATTCATGAATAGAATCTGCCCATTCCATATTTATTCTTTGTGTACTAAATGTACCACTTGCAGGGCTAAAGCCTTTTCCACTTTGAACTTCAGCTAGGCCTGCAGCGATACTAGCCGCTAATTGAATCGCGGTAGCATAGTTATTACTAGATGTTTGATTAAATTCATATAGATGTTCTAACTTTTCCTGGATTTTACGGCGCATCTCAATAAATAGGTTAACCATTGCATCCATATCCGGTAGTGGCATAATTTGTTTTGTAACTTCAATACTTGCTATCATTCGGTCAATCTCTCGGATTTGTTCTAATAGTTCTTGTTCAACTACATCTGTTGAGGCGACTCTTGATTGAAACTCAGCAGGAAAAGATTCATTCTGATGGAGTAATTCTTCACATAGGTAAATAATCCCCTGTGCTAAAGGAAGAAACGTTTCTGCAAAATACATTTTCGCACTATCATAAGTCTGACCCTGTAGGACAGAATCATTCACAAAACTGTCGATAGATTGGATTACTTGCTCCATACTTTGTATAGTAGCAGTACAAAAAGCATACATAGTGTTTGTTTGGGATTGTACCTCTCCAAGATACATATTTAAACTCATAAATTGGCCTCCCTAGCAAGTTTTTGTTTTTGATGAGTGAGGTCATTTTCTAGATTGTATAATTTTTGTTTCTCTTGAATTAATGTTTCCTTTTGTTCTTCTAATTTATAAGAAAGGCTTCTTTCAATTTGTTGAGTTTCTAATTGTATATTGGTAAAAAAGCGAAAGAGTTCTTTATCACCATGCCATGTTTCTAAAATACGATGAAAAAAGCGATGGCTGCGTATTTTTAATTCTTGAAAGTCTGCTTCTGCTTGTTCTTGTGTTTGTATTGCGTGTTGATTTTGGTATTGTTCCTCGGATAGATTCATTAGATTTTGACTCAAGACCTTCATTTTTTGTTCTATTTCTTGATTCATTTTTTCCGCCTACCTTTTTGCTTATATATAAGTTAACAGAAGGGATAAAGAAAAAATTCTTAAAAAAGCTAAAAATTCTTCTGTAATTCGTTGTCCATTCGTTCAAACTCTGTTGCTACAGACTGTATATTGTCAATGGATTGCTGAAAGGCAGCCAGAAATTGTCTAGTTAATTCTAAGGCTTGTTGGTTTGCTTCCTGTGCTTTGTAATTAACGGTTAAAGTTGTACGTGTTGCGTGCGTTATTGATTTACCTGTTGCATTTTGAATTGCGTCAGAAGCTGATCTCATTTGAGTAGCAATTTGTTCAGCTTTTTGAACATTACTTTGAAAGATTGCCATTATAATATAACTCCTTACTTCAATATGTTTTTTAATAGTAAAAAGAAAGGGCTATGTATTTTATTATGTTTAATATTAAATTAGCAGTATTTTCATATGTTATAAAACATAGCCTTATATTAATTGATTGATCCATAAAATGGAATACAATATTAATTATACCAATAAATCACTAGGTTTACTTAGGCGAATTTTGGCTTTAATACAAAATCATCTATGATACTTAATAATTAAATTCTGAAGGAGTAAAAAGGTATGAAAATTTGGCAATTAAAAAGCTTATTTGATAACTATCAATCTTTTCAGCTACTAAATTTAAAAGAAGACCGTAAAAAATATTTTGATGGGAAAATTGATTTGGCAATAAAACTGTCTGATTCGTGGGGGAAAATTTTTATTGAATGTGTAGAAGGTGATAAAAAAAGTGACTGTCCTATGTTCTGGGGAGAACTTGGTACACCAATGATTAGCAGAAAAGCAAAAGAAATATTAGAGCCTCTAATCTGTAATAATGTTGAGTTCCTTCCATTAATTCATGATGTTACAAGTGAAGTTTATTACCTAATAAACGTTCTAAATACAGTTGATGCAATTAACTACAATAAAGCAGTTTTGGAAAAACTAAGTACAGGGTTAATAATAGGGTTCGAAAAATACGCATTTTTAGCCAATAAAGTTGAGGGGCAGATAATATTTAAAACATTTTTAAATCAAAGATTACATTCTTCTACTGTCTTAGTATCTGATGAATTTAGAAATACAGTTTTAGAAAACAATTTAAAAGGTTTCGAATTTGTTGAGGTATGGGATTCAAAAGATCGTGCGTAAAGAGATCTAATAAAATTAGTTTACTGATGTAAATTTATACCCAAGAGAGTAATAAATGTAATAGAAGAAGCTTATGTATTTGCATAAGCTTCTTCTTAGAATTAAGCGCGGATAGGTATAGTACTTAATATTTACTATATATTTTGGCTTCACAAAATAAGTTATAATCCTGCTTCAGGAAATAAAAATATGTCAGCTGATAATTAAATACAATTGGCATCATTCTATACAACAAAATGAATGGACTGTAAAGGATGATGAGAGTGTTGTAACGAAAAGAAAGCTCAAACGAAACCTTTACTATCAAGTTCTGGTTTACCTCATGCGAAAATTTCTGCTATGCAAAGAAAGCGAAGAAGGCTTGAAGGATATGATACGGATATAAATTATGAATTTAATGTAAGCTATAGAGAAATGATTGAGGCAGGAGTTGATCAGAAAACTGCAAGAAAAGTATTGGTAGATGCTTATAAATATTTTGATACTTTGGGAGGTTTTGTGAAAAAATGATAAATTTCTCTAATGTTTCTGGTTTAATAAAAAATAAGCCAGCAAATGATATTGAAATTCAAGAAATAGAAGATGTAATGAAAGTTGAATTACCAAATGTACATAAAGATTTATTGAAGTATACAAATGGTTTTTCTATAGGTGGAAGATTAATAATTTATGGTACTGATGATATTATAGAAAGAAATGAGACTTGGGAAGTAATAGAATATGCAAATGGTTATGTTGCTATTGGTGATGATGGTAGTGGCAATGTTTTTTTAATGTCGCAAGGTGCAGATGTACGAGAAGTAAGAGCTGTTGATTCTGGTGATATGAATCCAAATCATGCCACTGTAGTTACATTAGATTTTATTGAGTGGGTAAATACGGGTTGTTTGAATCAAAAAATACAGAAAATAAAAGAAGAAATCCCAGATACGTGTAATATAGTGTTAATAGAAATTCCTAATGGAGGATTAAAAGATTTAGTAAAGATAAAAAGTGTACTAGCACTTGATATTTCAACAGGGGAACTATTAAAAGGATCGAAAAACCTTCCTTTTACATTAGTAAAAGGAGCTCCATATGGTAAAGCAAAAAAAATAATTGAAAAATTAGGATCTATTGGTTTAGCAATAAATATAATACCAATAGATAAAAATAATTAATGTTAAACATAATTTGAAATTCATTTTTAACTTATTTCCCGAAAGAAGTCTCCTTCCTCAAGCGTGTGAAGGGCGTAGCCCGACGATAGGTGGGAGACGAATTTCGGTTTGGCGGAGCCAAAAGGCTTTGCTTTTTATTTTTCCTCTGATAGAATCAGTCTTATAAAGAATAAAGGTTGGTATATCAATGAAATTAGATAATAATAATCATTCGGTGTATTTTTTCCAGATATGTATAATTGCATAAAGTTGATGGGAAAATCAGAGTATAATTTGGATTGTGTAATAAAGATAAGGCCCACCTACGGAAATAGGTGGGTTTTTGTTGGGTATTACTATCTCATTGCACACAAGGGAATTTCTATTAAAATCATAGCATATTTTTATAGCTCTTATATTGAGAAATAAAGAAAAGACACCCAAATAAGAGTGTCTTTTCCCTTAGTATTTTAGCAGAAGCAACTGCATCCAATAATGATTAAAAGTATAAAGAGTACAACGAGTAAAGCAAAAACGTACTATTCTACATTATCTAAATTAAAGGTAGCTACGCAAAATGGAAGTATTCCTGACCTTGTAAAGAAAGGTATTTTAGATCGAGAAGGAAATGGATTTACTCCAGGTGATGATGATACATTTTATGTAATGTTCACATTCGTAGATAGCGGTGAAGGCCAAAATATATTTCAGGGAGATGCATTGAAATTAAATTGGACGTTTAATTCCATGCAAGCAAGCGGTGAAGAAAAGTAAGTGTAATAATTTGTATACTCTATGTTTAAAACTGTAACAAGAAGCATAAGATGGCCGTTTTGATCAACTTATTCCTTTTTAGTTTGCGGTCAACGTATGCTTCTAATATGTATACAACAAAAATAACAACTAGCGCCTCGTAAGAGGTGCTAGTTGACATGAAATTCGTTATTGATACTGAAAAAGGATTTTTTTTTAAAAAAAATTTGGTCCATTTCTATATTAAGTGTAGTTGTTTCTATACTTAATTAATTTTATATACTGAAATAAAATATTTGTTAAATTTTTTTATCTACCACAAAATCCAGGTTGCATAGGGGCAACTTGGGGGAACATGACCCCACCACCAGCACCACCAGGTGAAAGTTGAGAAGCTGCAACTGGCGCTAATCCAAGACTAACATTTCCACCAACTACATTAGGGAATACAATTACCATCAATTTAATATTTTTCAAGTTTCCCAAAAACTGAAATAATTACTAAAGTCTTTATAAGGAAATAGAAAGCTTTTTAATTCTTGACTAATATCTTCTAGATTCCCATATATATTATCTGCTGCTAAATTAATGTCCTCATTAAAATTATATAGCTGTTCATCTACATAACTGAATCCCTCACAGCAATCATTATGTATCAAATTAGATATAAATGGTTTTATTTTCAATACATTTTCTTCATTTAGGATAAATTTATCCCATAACAGCCCCAGTATTATTTTTACGGGTAATTTTTTATCATACGTTCCTTTTACGTTTTTTAATTTAGGTACGATGTCAACCAACTTATCATTACTAGATAGAGAAACTTCTATAATTTCAATAGAAGGGCTATCTAATGCTTCAATTGTCTGATCAGCCCAATCAATTATTTCAGTTTTTGAAAATAAACCAATTTGTAACCCTATACTCAGAACCTCAGCTATTATTTTTATATTATCGATATATAAAACCCCTTAGATTTTCTGATAATTATACATCGCAGTAACCTAAATTTCAAAAGGTTGTTGCTAGTATGCAGTAACTAAAGGGATTTTTAAACCTAGGATTTCTCCACATTGTTATCAAGCTAAAAAATAAAATCTCTCCTAAAACGAAAAAAGATGAACAAAATAATAAAAAGGCTCATTTCTATTTCTTTTTTAGTTTCTATTCCTTAGTAAAAGAACTTAGTAGATGAAAAGGTTAGATTGCACAATTAATTGGGAGATAAGTACAAGTAACTTTGAATCTCTTGAACAAATACTTCTAATTTATTATATATAGAAACAGATATAATAAATTCACCCTTTCCTATGATTCTACAGAAAGAATTTTTTTATATTTGTAGGATAGTTTTAGATACAAAAACACAGGAATTTGCAACCTATACATGACTAAATGTAAAATATATATTGCATTAATGTTGTTAATAATTTAATATATAAAATATAAGATTTATGGTGTGAAGTTATCTTTACAAGTGAGGTGTATTTAATGTCTTTAAGTAAAGTGAAGATTGCAAGGGTTGAAAAAGGTCTGACCCAACAAGGGTTGTTCAATATTGTAAATGTTACACGACATAACATTAGTATTATTGAAAGTAATAATTATAACCCTTCTTTAAAACTTTGCATTCATACAGCTAAAACACTAGATAAAAGTTTAGATAAATTATTTTGGGAGGAATTTTAAAATGGAAAAACTAAAAAAATGGTTTTCACTCAGTACACACCCAGATGAAAGAATCCAACAAATTGAAATGAAAATTTGGGCTCAATCTGGAATTATTGTCCTACTTATAGCTTTTGTTGATTTTATAATAAGAGGAGCATATCTACACCGTCCATTTTTAGAATGGGCTGCTTCATTAGCCATTATAATTTTTTATATGATATTCTTTTTTATTAAATCTATTTTGACTGGTATTTATGAAACAGATATTAATAATAAAGAACAATTAAATGAAAAGTTAAAAGAAAAAATGAGTAATACCTTTATTTTATGTTTTGTCGCAATAGGTGCTACCACATACAAATATAACTTACCTGAAGATTTCGTTGGATGGTTATCAGTAATAGCAAGATTTATTATACTTTTTGCTTTCCTATTTGGTATTCAATATCTTATTACAGTATTAGCATGGAAGAAATCAAATAAAATTTAATAAGTATACACAAAAAAGCTTATCTTTTAGCACTTAATGATAAGCTTTTTATTATTTTTTCATCTTTTTTCGTTTGGGTGTACAATGAATTTCTTAGCTTGATAGCGATGGGATAGAACCACATCGCCATTAAGCGGAAGTTTTATAATACTCCAGAACAAAATTTCGTGCTAACTTGTAACAAAAAAACATGTGAAATTGCCCATAGATAACTATCTTATAGTAATTACATAAACTAGTGTGTGATATAATAATATAAAGATATTACATTTAAAGGGGGATTCAAATTGGTTAAAAACTTACCTTTACTAATAGTGATTTTACTACTTGGTATAAGTTCTTCTACGTTAAGTACGAATGGATACTTTTCTCCAGTTATAGAAGGGTCTTTAATGATTATAAGTATTATTTTAAACATTGCTGCAGTGATAGGTTTATCACTACACGTTCTTGTATACCAACCTATGAAAAGATATGAAACAAATTTAAAAGAGACATTTAAATAAAATAATTATATTCGAGGTAACAACCCATCGTTATTGAGCTAAAAAATGTATCCATAAAAAGAAAAAATACGCTATTCTTTCTGTAGAATCATAGGAAAGGATGGCGTTTTTTAAATTTTATAGATACTTTGTGGTAGCCTCAAGTAGGAGGATTTAGCACAGGCAAACAATAATATTTTTTGTCTAGAAAGGAGAATGTTTTTTGAAATACACATTAAGAAAAAAATTAAGGGTGTTTTTTATAGGATTACTAGTACTAGTAATAATTACTTCTATTTTCGTTTATTACAAGTTTTTAACACCTTCAGCAGATATTCAACAATACAAGGAGTATTATGCTCCAAAAACAACACAAAAAGTATTGAATCAAGGTGAGGTAAAGGTCACATTTTTAGGAACATCATCTTTACTATTTGATGATGGAAATACACAATTAATGATTGATGGTTTTATTTCTAGGCCATCCTTACCAAAAATGTTGTTCAGCAATATAAAAACAGATGAAGATACTGTGGATAAAGCTTTTAATCAAATAGGGGTTGATAATAATAAACTTAAGGGATTATTTATTGCACATACACATTATGATCATGCGTTTGATTTAGCTTATATAGCTAAACGAACTGGAACACATGTATATGGTTCAGAATCAGCAATTAACATAGGTATTGGTGGTTATATAAATAAGAACCAGATGTCTGTATATGAAGTAAATAAGGCTATGAAGTTTGGTGATTTTACTGTTACTGTCCTTCCATCGAAACATTCACCAACCTTTGATGAAGGAGAAAAAATAAAAAAGCCACTTAAACAACCTGCTAAAGCCCTAGATTATCATGAAGACTCTTCTTATGATTACTTGATTACACATAATAATAAAACTTTCCTTGTTAAACCAAGTGCTAACTATATAGAAGGAGTATTAGATGATATTCGAGCTGATGTCTTGTTTTTAGGAATAGGGGTATTAGGAAAGCAGGAAAGTACTTTCCAAAATACGTATTACAAGCAAACTGTACGAAAAGTACAACCGAAGCTTGTTATTCCAATACATTGGGACGATTTCAACAAACCATTGACAGATACTCTTGAAGCAATGCCTAAATATGCGGACAATACCAAAAATGGATTAGATTTTATAATTCAAAGGACAAAAGCAGATAAAATTGATTTTCAAATACTTCAAGGTTTTAGAAGTATTTACTTCTAAAAAAGGGATCCACCACACCTCTATCAAGTTAAGGAACATAAAAAACGATAATAATGAACTTCCGCGCTAAAAAAGCCACAAAATTTTCGCTTAGAGGGTAATCTGTTCTGTTAGCTTGATGGTGATGTGGCGGTACCTTATCACTATCGATTTAAAAGAATGACTTCCACGTTTTATGCGAAGGTTAATTTGTTTTGATTGAAAATAGATTATAAAATTAATATTTAAATATAAAAAATTTGAATATTAATATGTTATCATTTAAATGATCCAGATATGTGGTACAAAGTTAATATTTGTAGCTGAGGTCGTTTATACAGATGAAAGAATTAAATTATGAAAAGGCGGTATTTATTATAAAAGCAATTAAATTAGCAGGTTTAACAATTGTAGCAGGTTTATTATTGGCAGCGTGTGGTACTGAAGAAGCGAAAATAGAGCAAGAGGTGAAGAAAGAGGAACAAAAAGAAAAAATTAAAGCATTTCAGGCAGAAAAGCAGCAAGAAGATAGGAAAGTAACTGTGCAACAATCGACGGATAAGTCAAAACAGCATGAAAATGTAGCAAAAGAAACAGTTAAAGAAGAACAAAAAGCAGAGTCAACATCAGTTGAACAACCGAAAGCCAGCGGGTTAAATGAGGCACAAACACAAGAAAAAGTGGAACAATCGATGACAGCACAAGGCCAAGGAGCGCGTAATAAAGATGTGAAATTAAGCCATTTAGGCATCCAAACAGCAAAGGATGGAATAAAGGTGGCTGCACAGGCGCAAGACGTTCATATTGAAGCAAAAGACAGTCTAACTCGAATTGTTGTTATCGTTCCAGCTGGAACAACGAAAGAACGAGCGCAACAAGTAGGCGACATAGCAGCGCGCCAAGTGGCAAGTTTTGGGGCAATGGGATTAAATGTAGATTTGAAAGCACCATCAAAAGACTATTTAGGGGAATATTGGGAAAATTTCTCTGGTGATATCGGTATCTATGACAGTAACAAAAAACAATTAGTACGTGGATATATTTCCAAGTTAAATCCAACAAAAATTAAATGGTAAGAAAAACAAGGCCCCTACACAATGTGTGGGGATTTTTCCATAAAAAAAACTTAAGGGGTCTTCCGACGATTCGAATTATCGTATAGTAATGCATATTAAT
This sequence comes from Bacillus sp. FSL K6-0073, assembly GCF_038006085.1. Lineage (NCBI taxonomy): Bacteria > Bacillati > Bacillota > Bacilli > Caryophanales > Bacillaceae > Bacillus > Bacillus sp. FSL K6-0073. The sequence goes on from NZ_JBBOUN010000002.1 coordinate 350,854, forward strand.
TAATAAAATTAACTATACAAATAATTTATTATACTTCCATGTATTCTAGCTGATATAATGTGTAAGGGAATTATTGGTTAATTAGTAATACATATATGTTATATTAGGGGGATACATAAGTAATGTTAGATGCTATTTTTGCAGTTGTAGAAATACTCTTCGGTTTTTTTGCATTTATAATAGCTTTATTTGCTTATCTCTTTTCAACAGGAGAAGAAAAGCAACAAGCAAAAGAGGATTTAAAGGAGCTTTCTAAAACTGCTCTCATCCCATTTATAGTGTTTGTAATCGTAATATTATTTTTTGTTATTAAGATGATTGATCATGATAATAAAGTTGAACAAGAACAACAAAGGCTACATGAAGAGAACTACCAACGTTACCATAATGATAGTAATTCTAATCTTGATAAAAATCTGGAACAAGATAATAAATAATATAGATAAGAACCTCGCCATTTCCATAAGATGGCGAGGTTCTTACGCATAAAGAAAAGACACCCTAAGGTGATATGATCCCCTTATAGTAGACAGTAAAAAGAAAGCACATTAATCTGTTTACTATGGAGGGGATTTTTCTATGGGCAAAATTAGAGTAACTTATGATATAGAATTTAAGAAAAAAGCAGTAAATTTATACTTGAAAGAAGGAATGGGATACAAAACGGTTGCTAAAGAATTAGGAATTGATCACTCGGTAGTAAGACGTTGGGTGAAACACTTTGAAGCTGAAGGTATCAAAGGACTAGAAGAAAAACGTGGTAAAACGAAAGGTCCAGGTATAGGTAGACCAAAAAACAATCCAGAAGATCCAGAAGCTAAAATGAAACGATTAGAAGCGGAGAATGCAATGTTAAAAAAGCTCTTAGGGATGTAAAAGGAGGAGTGGAATCTGTACCAAAAACGAGGAAGTTTGAAGCCATCAAAGGGCTATCAGAAAAAGGTTATGCAGTTACCATTCTATGTGATATCGCTGGAGTAACTAGAGGTGGGTACTACAAATGGATTAAGCGACAGTTGACGCCTTCTGAAAAACAATTGGAAGATACCGAAATAAAAAAGAAGATATTGGAGTGTCATAAAAAACTTAAAGGGATTTATGGATACAGGAGAGTACAAGTTTGGCTGAAAGCCACTTATAACCTTCATTTTAATCACAAACGTATACAAAGGTTGATGGGTGAACTAGGTATCAAAGCTATTATTAGGAGAAAACGACCTTATTACGGGAAGAAAGAAGCTTATGTGATTTCAGATAACCATCTGAACAGGGATTTTCAAGCTTCCAAACCAAACGAAAAATGGGTAACAGATATTACCTATTTGATTTTCAATGGACAGAGATTGTACTTATCCGCTATTAAAGACCTATACAACAATGAAATTGTTGCCTATGAAATTAGCCGTAGAAATGACCTAAAACTAGTACTAGACACACTTAAAAAAGCAAGAAAAAAACGAAACGTGAAAGGGATTCTCCTGCATAGTGATCAGGGGTTCCAGTACACATCTCGTCAATATAATCAACTACTCAAAAAATATCAGATGAAGGCTAGTATGTCCAGAAAGGGAAACTGTTGGGACAATGCTTGTATAGAAAGCTTCTTCAGTCACTTTAAGTCAGAGTGTTTTCATTTATACTCTTTCCGCACAGCTGATGAGGTTAAGTTTGCTGTGCGCAAATATATACACTTTTATAATCACCAAAGGTTCCAAAAGAAACTAAATAACCTGAGTCCATATAAATATAGAACTCAGGTTGCTTAGTTGTGTTTTTTGAATACTGTCTACTTGACAGGGGTCACTTCAAGGTGCCTTTTCTAATAGTTTTTTAGCAGAAGCAACTGCATCCGATAATGATTAATAGTATAAAGAGTACAACGAGTAAAGCAAAGCCTCCAGCAAAACCGCAGCCTTCGCCGCAACTACCACCATATCCCATAATAATAGTTCCTCCTTTAGATAAGAGAAAAAGAATAGGGGTCATTCCATGTGTTTTAATGGGTTCAATTTACCTTATGTTTTTATGTGTGAATTGAGCAGGTCCTTTTGAAAATAAGGGAAAGATAAATTAATGTGTTTTCCTTGAAAGTTGATAAATTACACATTTTCTAAAAAATAAACTATTTAATTATATCAATAACGGGATTGTCTAATATAATGTATTAATCCTAACATAAGGGAGGATTAGCCATACAATTATTTTGTTTTAAAGTAGTAAATGGACAATACTTTTTAGTTGTAGAAGGTATCGGAGATTCCTGCGCCAATTCCAGCGTTTGCTGCAGCTTTATTAATTGGTTTAGGAGTAATCCCGCTTTGTTCTTAATTTAAGGAATTCCAAACAGCTCTACCTTTCAATTGATAAACCCTTAAGCATATGAATGCTTTGGGGTTTTTTATATTAAAAAAGAAAAGGCGCCATAAGACGTCCCCACAAATAGGTAGATAAGACTTTAGTTTTCCAATCTAAAGAAATTTTGTATCAGCTCTTTGAAAGTATATCATAATATCTGATTGATTTATTATGCATTATTACATACTTTTCTCAAACCCTCTAGTTTCTATTAGATAAAATAGAATCCTAATATTACTAAAAATCAAATAAATATTTATAAAAACCCTAAATATTTATAAGGGTAATAAAAGTGATACATTTAAGGTGCAAATTATAAAAAATATTAAAGGGGGAATAAAGCAGTATTAAAAAAACTATTATAAGCGGTGGGCATTTATACAGGTTATATGAACTTGAATTTTGTTAAAAAGATACTCATTTAAGTGTACTTTTTCTGACTTGGACTAACGTAATTTTAATAATATGAATGATGAAGGCAGATCCCAATAGGGGCATAATGAAATGAAATACCCACAGCGCTTTAGGTATTCTATTATGCAGTGAAATCTTATTATTTAAATGAATTATTTTACTGGATTCAAAGGATTGAAAAACGTATTTGAAATTTAAATACCTTTGCAGAGATAATAAAGGTATTTAATTAAAGCACCTGTTGGCTAAAGTGAGTTTTTCAACATATTACTAATTTAGGGTGAACTCTTTAATATAATGATATCGGGGCATTTGTCTATTGGGTTTTCAGAAGGATTTAAAATCGTATATCTAAAAAATATAAACATATATATTTTAAGAGAACTGAGCTTGAAAGTATAACGATAAATGTGCTGGATTTACTGACACATTGATAATCGGAAAAACAAACTATTTAAGACCGGTGCTATTAGATACTACAATACTACTGGTTACGTTAATTATTTTTCACTTGTAATAGGGGGGAATGTAGTGTTTTGAAATGTATCTGTTTTTGTTTCCCTATATGAACTATTATATCAACGGGCTCCTTACTAAAATAATGAAGAATCATCATTTATTTATTCTGATTTTTTTGAAAAAATTAATAGATTCATGCTGAACAAACATACTTTTTAGAAAGAGGAGAGATTATTGATGGATAGTCAATTACCATATCAACAGCAAAAAAGAGAAAAAGCACTTGTGATTGGAGCTGGTATTGCAGGCTTACTTACTGCACGCGTGCTTTCCAGTTATTTTGAGACAGTGATAGTTGTTGAAAAAGATGAGTTACCTCAAAAACCATCTGAACGTCCAGGTACACCTCAAGACTTTCATCCTCATCGTGTATTACCACGCGGAGAAATAATTATGAACCGCTTCTTTCCTGGATATGTTGATGATTTATTAAATTTTGGGGCCCATAATGTCAAGAATGATAAAATGATTCGATTTTCTCCGTATGGGGCACTGGAACTAGTTATAGAACGAAAAGGTGCAGCAAGCAGTCGAGCATTGTTAGAATGGACAATCCGCCAACGTGTGCAAGAAATTCCGAATGTACATTTTTATTCAAAGCAAGCGGTGAAAGGCCTTTTAGCTTCGTCTGATCACAAGCGTGTTATTGGAATTCATATTCAAGAACGAGACGAATTAAAAACAAAGCGAACTGTGTTAACCGATTTGGTAGTTGACACATGTGGTCGTCAATCTAAACTCAATAAATGGCTGACATCTATGGGCTATGATGTTCCAGAACCAGAACGTTTAAAGGTGAATTTTGGATATAGCACGAGATATTATAAAGTACCTTCACATATCAAAGAGAAATTGAGTGCAATTTCTGAAGGAGATCCTGCTAAAAAAGTTGGTGCTGTAGGGTTATTGTATATTGAAGATAACATAGCTCAAGCGCTACTATTTGTTGCTGGAGGTACGCACTATCCACCAACAAATTCAAAAGAATATGAAAAAGAACTGGATTCTTTAGTTACCCCTATGATGAGGGAGTTAATTAAAGAGTTAGAACCAATTAGTGTCCCAAGAGGATTTAGAGCGCAGGAGTCAACTCGTCAACATTTTGAACAAATGGAAAATTGGCCATCTGGGTTATTAGTGTTAGGTGATGCTTTTTGTAACTTTGATCCCATTTATGGACAGGGGATGACCGTAGCTGCTATTGAAGCTGAAATGTTAGATACTTGTTTAAAGGAACATTCTACTCATAAACCTGGATTCGAACGCAAGGTGCTGCAACGTATGCAACAGGCTATTGAGCCGGCATGGTGGCTGAGTTCAATTGCGGATTTACGTTGGAAAGGTGTTGAGCATGTAGGAACCGTTCCACTAAAAGGTGTGAAATTTGCACAGAAATATTTTGATTTATATCTTAAACAAGCTGCAAAGCAAGCAAATGAAGGTAATTCATCCATGCTCCAAAAATATATAATGATGAATGGGCTAGTTCATTCGCCTCATGAAATCATTAACTCAGATATGTTAAGAATGTTAATCAATGGAGATGAGTCTTCAGAAGAGAATGAACTTTTGAACGAACTTGGAGAAGTAGATAAGAAACCAATGCAAGAAAGAATACATGAACTAATCCCTTCCTTTACATTAGCTTTTGAGAATAGCGTTCCAAATCTGTTCTCATCCATTTCAATTTCTAATGTCAAATGAGGAAAAGAAACATTGCTCTAATTAGGGCAATGTTTCTTTTATTAGATAAGCAGTATTTAATCAACTACTTTTTCAATTGTTGGCATTATAGCGATTGGTGGTAAAGAGTAAGTCCAAGCAGCAGCGTATACGTTTAATTTTTCACCTAATTTGTAGTTTTCACCATTGGATACAGGTACTCTTAAAATTTTATTTTGGGAAACTAGCTCCCACCAATTATTCTGATAATAAAGTGCTTCTTCTTTCGTAAAAGTATCAGCAACAATTAAGTAATTATCGTCTGCTGAAATAACATAGCCCGTGAAAGGTATTTGTATTCGTACCTGTTCCTCCTTAATTGGAGAAGTGTTATTGGCTGTATCCGCAGAAGCAGGTGTTAAGCCAAAAGTAAATCCGCACCCTAATGTTAATGTTGTAACTACTGTTAATAATTTTTGTTTTTTTGAAAACATAATAGAAAGCCTCCTTAAATTTTATTACCACACCAACACCTTTCTATTCATTTAGATATAAAGCCTTTCTGCATTCAAATATTTAACAATTTTGTCATAAATAAAACAAAATTGTATGTGATATGTATTTTTTAGAGTGATTTATGATATAATTCACTAGGTAAAGTATTTTCGTGGTTCATCTCTATATAGTTTTTTACCCTACTTACTCTGTAAAATATTATTGGTGAAGAGAGAATGTTTTCTCTCTTCTTTTTTTATTTGACATTAATAATATCGTTAATAAAGAATGTTTAATATTTTTTAGGCTATTTTGTTGTTGGTAATTAGTTTTGGTACGTATAATAAAATATGGTTTGATTAAGAGATTTAGTCTTGACGTACAGAATTTGCAAAATGTTGGTGTTCCGTCTTTATTTACATCAAATGTTAAATGTATTCTAATTTTAAATGAATTCAACATAATATTTTGTATCTATAATCCCAAAGGAAACTTTACATGGAAATGAAATTTTTCCTGCAGAAGCAGCCTGCATACAAGAAATTACCCAAGATTCCAATTCTAAAGGCAAGCGGTATACTTGAATATTACCATCACTGTTTTTTACAGTTACAATCGGTGTATTTACTCTGGTTGTAGCAAAATCGTCCGTTGTTATCATTCTTACTGCATTATTAGTGTGAAAACCAGTGTTTATAACTTCATAAATCTGTCCATCTTTCTCTTTAATAACCATAGGTATATTTAAATAGGGATAGTTTTTAATATCATTATGAATAATTGCTCCTACTGCATTCTTTCTTATTTGAACCTCTTGCATTCTTTTATGCTCCTTTATAATGATTTAAACATGTTTACGTAAATTTATTTTATTTTACATCTATATCTAAAGCTATTTTGCTCATTAAAGGGTTAGGGTCAATTCCTATTGTGCATTCGATCTGTGTTTTTGCATATATTTCACGTTTAAATTTCAACGCAAATTCATAGGGATCGTTAGTAAATAAATGAATGCTATCCGTAATATCCATGAAGAACTCGTCGATGGAATATTGGTGAAAATCTTCAATAGGAACGTACTGCAAAGCTAACTTTGTTATGTAATTAGAGCATTTAATGTATGTTCCCATAATCGGATTTATAACAAGAATGTCTTTTCTTCGAGGAATCTCGTATAATCTGGCCATCTTCTTTACTCCCAATTCTTTTAATGGGGGAGTGGCAGCTAATACGAAAGAACCGTTTCTATTTACATCACCGACTACTGCCAATTGTGTATACATAGAATCTAACCCCATTTTGATGCAACTTATAGAAGCGTAAAAGCTACGTAAATCAACACATAAGATGATTCTATTCGGTAAGATAGAATAGTCATACACTGTTATTCCTTCCTAAACAAAAGAACGTTTGTTCCTGTTATATACGAGCTTGTGTTCTTTTATAAAGAGGTTTTGTTTTAAAATAATTTTTTCAGATATTCTTCTTGTGGGAGCAGCAGTTCTAACAACAATCAGTAATAGGGGGCGTGACATATGTCCATCAAGCTAAAATTTTAACATACCCACAAAAAGAAAATTTTTATCTCTCTACACCAATTTATGACAAATCATTTTTTTCATTTTTAGGATAATGAATTTCTTAACTTGATGGCAATGACCTAACATTAAAGTGTATGGATGATTTCTATTAATTAATATATTAAATTTAATAAATGTAAAATTAAAGCATAGGTGTATGATAAACGTATGTAATATCCTTCATTATGTCCATAAATGTGCCCTGGATTTATTAGTATTTTTTTGCTAAAACCATACTAAATAAAGGCCGCAATAAAATTAAAGGTAAAATGAACAGAATATTCGAAATTATATATATCAACTTATTTAAAGGTTAATCTAATGTAATACCATGATACCATGGTTTTACATTAGATATAGATAATTTTGGAAAAGGGGAAGATTCTATGAGTGTTCAACTAGAAAATGAACAAATAACAAAATTATTAAACGACTGGTATCAATCCATGTTAAAACAACAATTAGTTAAAGCAAAACAATTAAAAGAGTATATAGAAAATGAAATTAACAATGTCAAGGAAAATCAAAACGTACTCTTATATTATTCTTTATTAGATTTTAGATACAAAGCATTAACAGATTGGATAAGTATTAACGAAAGCAGTTTTGATGAAATGGATAATTTCACAACTCCAGCAGATGATTTCCTAGCTTATTATTATCACTTCTTTAAAGCATTCCATTCTACTTTAACATCCAATTACACTGAAGCAAGTGAACACTATGAAAAAGCTAAAGAACTATTAATACACATCCCTGATCCAATAGAACATGCTGAATTTAATTATCGAATGGGGTATTTTTATTATCAAATCTATAAACAAGTAATAGCTCTTGATTATATAAAATTAGCTAAAGAAGAGTTTTTAAAACATGAAGGTTATGAAATAAATGTAGCACTATGTGACAATTTTATAGGTCTGTGTTGTATTGATTTAAAACATTTCGAATTAGCTGAGGAGTCATTTAATAAGGCACTAGACACATTCCAAAAAAATAACCATAAAAATTCTATCCTTATGGTAAGACATAATTTAGCTTGGTTATATTCAAAACAAAATTTATCTAAACTCGCGATTCGTCATGTATCTGAAGTAACAAAGAACAATCCAAACCATTTCAAAGCATTTTTCGTAGAAGCATATGAATACTATAAGATAAATGACCATAATTACAGCGATCAACTAATTCAAAAAGGATTAAAACTTAGTAACGATTTTAACAATCAAGAATTCCAACATCGTTTTAAAATTTTAAGAGCCCTCAACAACAATGTCCCTACATTAACTTTAGAAATATTTATTTCAGAAGGTATTACTTATTTCAAACAAGAAAAACTATGGGAATGCGTAAAAGAATATGCTGATATCTTAGCTCTAAAGTTTTATGAAGAAAATAACCATAACAAAGCAAGTCAATATTTTTACATGAGCAATACAGCTCAAAAAAATGAATTAGAAAAAGGAGCGTTAAAATAATGAAAAAAATCTATCTAACTATACTTGGAATATCTTTAATTAGTATCCTATCGTTAGGGCTAAACGACTCTTTTAAAAATCAAGCTGTAAATATAGGAGACGGTGGAGGTGCACCAGCAAGACCAGATTATTTATTACAAACACACGCTGACTTATAAGAAAAAAACACCTTCATTCTTGAAGGTGTTTTTTTATAATCTGATTTTTGAATAAATGAAAAATGGAATATATCAAAGCTCTCTAAGTTAACAACATATTACAATCATTATAAAAATATTAAAAATTTTAATTTTTTGTTCTATTATGGAAATGGTGAAAATGTAGGGGCTTTAGACCTAAATTCAAAAGATGGAAAACTTAATCAGATGAAATTATTCACTGATGGAAAAAGTGAATCAATCTTAAAAGAAAACAATGCAAAAGCAGGTTACTGGGAAGATGTTCAACGTTGTATTAAAAACAACTGGAAAACTATGCCTCAATGGGCTAAATGGGCTTGCGAAGGTGCATGTGGTGGTTGTCTTGGATGTCTAGCTGGTTACGCAATTGGTTGCGCTGCTAGTCAAATATAAAAAGAAGGGTGTGATTCCTCAAATGGAAATGTCTAAAGGAATACTGTTTTATAGACTAACATTGATTATTGCTTGTTTGGCAGTAGTTGCCTTCACATATCCATCTGAATTCTCTAAATTCGCATTAATCGCAGGTATTGTTGGTATTTTTATCATTTTAGCCAAGAAGACTCCTTCCTCAAGGAGCGTGAAGGGTCACAGTTCAGTGAGTAGGTGGGAGATGAATTGGGTTCGAACAAGGGATGGCAGGAAGCCATCTTAATTGTTCGACATATAGAAAGTGTTACTCCACTACCTATCGAATGTACGTTTGGTGTATAATAGTCATATACCGAAATGGAGGTGAATCAAATAATGATGAATAAAGCCTATAAGTTTCGTATCTATCCAAATCAGGCACAAGCAATTCTAATCAACAAAACGATTGGATGTTCTCGCTTTGTATTCAATCATTTCCTATCCTTATGGGATCAAGCATACAAAGAGACAGGAAAAGGCTTGACCTATGGTACATGCTCTGCCAAACTACCTGCCATGAAGAAAGAGCTTGTTTGGCTAAAAGAAGTGGATAGTATTGCGATTCAGTCGTCTGTTCGCAACCTTGCGGATGCTTATACACGCTTTTTCAAAAAACAAAACAGCGCACCGCGCTTTAAATCTAAGAAGAACAACGTACAATCTTATACCACAAAACAAACAAATGAAAACATTGCCATTATAGGGAACAAAATAAAGTTACCGAAACTAGGCCTTGTTCGATTTGCCAAAAGTCGTGAAGTAGAGGGACGTATTGTAAATGCTACAGTTAGACGGAACCCTGCTGGTAGATATTTTGTGTCACTATTAGTTGAAACAGAAGTACAAGAACTTCCGAAAACACATTCTTACATTGGAATAGATGTAGGACTAAAAGATTTCGCTATTTTGTCAAATGGAACACACTATAAAAATCCTAAGTTTTTCCGATCATTAGAAGATAAGTTGGCGAAAGCACAGCGTGTTCTTTCTAGAAGAATGAAAGGATCTTCTCGCTGGAATAAACAACGAGTAAAGGTAGCTAGAATTCATGAATACATATCAAATGCTAGAAAAGATTACTTGGACAAAATCTCAACTGAAATCATCAAAAACCACGATGTTATCGGTATAGAGGATTTGCAAGTATCGAATATGCTAAAAAATCATAAGTTAGCAAAAGCAATTAGTGAGGTATCTTGGTTGCAATTTCGATCAATGTTAGAATACAAAGCAAAATGGTATGGCAAACAAGTCATTGTCGTATCGAAAACATTTGCTTCCAGCCAATTATGTTCCTGTTGTGGATATCAAAATAAAGACGTTAAAAATCTAAACCTACGTGAATGGAACTGTCCTTCTTGTCGTACATACCATGATAGGGATATTAACGCAAGTATCAATCTAAAGAATGAAGCGATAAGGCTTCTAACCGCAAGGACTGCGGGGTTAGCCTAATCAATTAGAGTTCGATAGAACTCTTTACTTAGGAATCCCTCACTTCTAAACGAAGTGAAAGTGGGGGTAGTTCAATACACTAGATAAAATAATAGCAAAAGATAACAAAAAAAGAGTTTATCTCCTCGTATCATTACTCTTTATAATCGGATTTGCTATAACCTTCTACTACACATTCTTATAAAAATACTTTACAATAGGCGATACTTCAAAAAAAAGAATCCTGATTTTTAAAGGATTCTTTTTTTTGCCCTCCTTCTCTTTTCCCCCCTTAACAAACCAGATTAGCTAGCCAAAACAGGATATGCGAAGGGTAGGGGGCAAAGCTGGGGTGTGGAAAGCCTTTTGACTATGTGTAATTATTTCACTGCCTCTTTAAATTCTTTTCCAGCTTTAAAAGCAGGTGCTTTTGAAGCCGCGATTTGCATTTCTTCACCTGTTTGTGGGTTACGTCCTGTACGTGCAGATCTTTCACGTACTTCAAATGTACCAAAACCAAGAATCTGTACTTTCTCTCCAGTTGCTAACGCATTTGTTATTGTATCTAATAATGCTTGTGTTGCTGCTGCAGCATCTTTTTGTGTAAGTTCAGCTTTTTCTGCTACTACTTTTGTTAATTCAGTTTTATTCATTTTCTGCACCTCTTAATATGTAATTAGGTGACTATTATAACGTGTGTGTATTCATGACGCAATTATACTGTACTTAGAAAAGGCCATAGCAAGAGCAAGAGGACAATGTCTGTGTAAAAGGCATAAGGAGGATATTAATTATCGCTTTAAACTCTGTTCATATTTCTTTACATCTTCCAGAGTTTTAAACGTTAACACATCAAAAACTCCTTTTTCATTCCCACATACAACAACAAAACCATCTGTTGCTTCCAGAACTCTACCGACGCCACCATCTGTAAGTGAAATATTGGTGAGATGTTTTACGTTAAGTTTTTCTTCTTTTTGAATGTAAGTAGTTATGGGTGTTCCTACAGGAAATGCGTCTGTGATCTCTTTTGTTGTATATGTGCCATCATCTATTGATTGAGTTTTAGCTGTAATAGAATCAGTTTGAGTGGCACATCCTGTTGAACATATTAAAAGAATGCCAGTAATCATACTTACACATGCTGTTTTTACCATTCACAAAATCCTCCTATAACGGTTCGTATTGTCAACCCATTTAGGGTAACAAATTATATATACGAAGTTTGTTGGATTATATGAGTCGTAATTGAACAAAGATACAGGTATTTTGGCAGAATGTGTTTCAAACAAAAGAAAAGACACCCTAAGGTGCCTTTCTGCGACTTGAACCAACGTAATATGGTATTGGATGCCAATCCAATTATTATTTTACCACATTAAGTAATTTTGGTTGTTGAGAAATATAATTCAAATCTATATGTTGTTTATTTTTGCTTCGTTAGCTTTTTTGTAATGGATTCTTCAACCTGTTCAGATTTACTTTTAATTTCATCGGTAATTGCTATCTTGCTACCCTGGTGCACATAATACAGGTATTTGTTGCACCAGAACCAAAAAAGTAATTAAATGTAAAAAAGTTAAAAATCGAAACATATGTTATTATTATATTGAGAATTATAAATTAAAGGTGGCATCTGGAAGGGAATAGTTATAAATGAAAAAAATAAAGGGGAAGTTATCTTTTAGTATTGATATTATAGGTTGTATCCTTTGCATTATAATGTTTATTATAAGTCTTGTTAATTTTAGAACATGGGTACACCCATTTTTATTCCTTATCTTCGGACTAATTTTCTTCATTAATATAGTAAATACCCGTAAGAGAAAAGGGTGTAATTCAAATTAAAATAAAAATGTATCCGTATAACCAAAAAACGCTATTCTTTTTGTAGAAATATACAGAGAGGATGGCATTTTTTATAAATTTTTTGTTTCAAGATGAATTCCAATGATTTGCTAAGGGATTATATCAATATTTTCCTCCTTCACTTTTAGAATAGCTGGCTAGAGGGGGAGATTTTGTTTAAAGAAAGGGAGTTTTTGAGATGTTACCTGATTATATAAAGATAGCTCATGAGATAGCCAAAAAAGCCCATGCTGGACAAGTAGATAAAGCAGGTATGGATTATATCAAACACCCTGAGGCGGTTGCTAGCTTTGTAAATACGAACGAAGAGAAGGCTACTGCTTATTTGCATGATGTTCTGGAAGATACTGAGATAACAGCTACTGATTTATTAAATGCTGGTATACCTCATAATGTAGTTGAGGCAGTGCAGCTACTGACAAAAGAGAAATACACGCCTTATTTTGAGTATCTGAGCAGAGTAAAAGAAAATTCTCTTGCCCGCACAGTTAAACTTGCAGACTTAAAACATAATTCTGATCGCTCAAGACTAGCTAGAATAACAGATAAAGACCTAAAAAGATTGGAGAAGTACCGCAAAGCGATTCAGTTTTTAAGGGAATAAAAGAAACAGCAACTTCTTTAGTTGTAATTTCCTAGAATACTAGTCGTTTGAAGAGACAACTTCTTGCAAATATTCAATGTTCCCCATATGGTATTTTTAACAAAATGTAAAAAATAGCGAACAATATGTTAAAGATTATATTCAAAATGTTAAAAATAGGATAAAATATTTATGGGAGGTGGAGATAGTTGTTAAACAACCGGATAGTTGTTTGTCGTGCCGAAAAAGGTTGGACACAGCAAGATTTAGGAGAGAGAGTAGGTGCTAGTCGACAGACTATCGCTTCTATGGAAAGGAATAAATATAATCCCTCTTTAATTCTTGCATTTAAAATAGCTCAAGCTTTTGGAAAACCATTAGAGGAAGTTTTTGAATTTAAGGAGGAATAAACAAATGGAATCTATAAAGTATGCTGTAATTATTATTATAGTTTTATCATGCTTAAGTGAATTATATATGTTTAAATTTCAAAAAAGCCAAGAAGCAAGAGATGAGAGAGGTTTAGAAATTCAGTATAAAACTACTAATTTTTTATATAATACTCTTTATCTGGGAATAGTTATATTATTTCTCCTTAACATACTTCAATATATTACAGCAGAACAATTTGTGAATATCCTCTTATATTTCTTTATTTCTTTAGGGATAATAAAAGTTGCTTATTCATATTGGAGAAGGAGCTATTAAATATAAAAAGAAATACTAAAAATAAGGTTCATATTTTTAATATACTTGTTCCTGAATTAATAATAGATTAATCTCTGTGGAGTTATTAGTACTTAATATTAAGAGGAATTAGCCGCAGCTTACTAATATAATTATAGATACGCCTATGTACTTAAAGAATAAATACAGAGTTTTTATAGGCATGGAAAAATTGCAGTTTCAATTGAAACTGCAATTTTTAATTCATCCTTGCCATTATAGGGGAGGGGATTTGAAGTGTGCTAAGATAAAGTCATTTTAGTAAACTCGCTTCATTTTCAAATAAGTTTGAATGAAGGGGATAATTTGCTAAATTCACTATGTTGTTCATTTCCTTCTTGGTTCATAATTGCTTGATAAGATGAAAATCCTTTATACGTTTTTCTTTTCCATTGCCATAAGCCATTACTTTGATCGAATTCACCATAGTAATGATTGTAATCCAGTTTGTTCCCAGTGTTTTTATTAAAACTATTGCTAATAAAAATACGGCTATTACTTGCATAGATTTGGTTATTGGTAATTACATTGTTCCGAGTATCGTAATTTATTTCGATTTGGCCACTATCTTGATCTTTTGTATCATTTTTATAAATTACATTGTTCGTAATCGTGTTATTTTCAGCATATCCTTGCTTACTGTCATATCCACCAATTGCAATACCACTCATGATATTATTGGATATCGTATTGTCTCTAACGGTAATTTGGCTTGCGCTTTTTCCTGCATGTTCGCTTGCCACCTCAATACCAAGGTCGTTTTCATAGCTTTGATTTTGCTCAATGATAATTTCCTTTCCGCCATCCACGTAAATACCATCAGCTGAATATTCATTATAACTAGTATTATTGATGGATGAATTGTGATGGACAATGTTATTACGAACAACTCCATTCCGTGCTTGATCTAAAGCAGCTACTGAAGATACACCTTCATGTCCAATCAGAACAATTCCGATGTTGTTGTTATCATGCACTTTGTTATTGGTAACTTCAAAAGAATCTACATTTCCATTCACAGCAATTGCTTCACTCAATCCTAATTTCAAATTTGCTACTTCGTTATTATCAATGACAATATGATTTAAATTATTTTGTGCACTAGATGAAGTACCGTATACAGCAATACCGTGTGCATTTCCATCCTTAACATTTGCTTCAATGTGGTGAATATAATTATTTCTAATATCAATGTAACTTCCTGTTCCAGAGATATAAATACCAATAGGGGTTTCGTTAACTTTCGTTGACTTTAAGTTACGAAATTCTAATCCTTTTACTTGAATATAGTTTTTGTCTTCTATTGTAAATAACCCATCATCTTCTAACTTGACATTAGAACCATCAAGAATGACTTTTTCATCTTGGTAATTTTGAAAAGTAATGGGTGCGCCTGAGGCACCAGAATGAGCGACACGAACTTTTTGTTTATAAACTCCGCCTCTTATGTAGATTGTACTTCCTTCTTTCGCGACATTAGCAGCTTTTTGAATGGTAGCGAAAGGTTGATCTAATGTGCCGAGATTGAGGTCATTTCCTGTTGGAGATACATAGTAATTTGTAACAGGGTTTGCATTGCTATTGGATTGTGCAAAGGTAGAGGCAGGGAGTGTGAAAATTAACATACTGAAAGAAAGGATAAAGATAAAAAGCGATTTTTTTAATGAGAGAAATATTGTTTGATATTTCATCATGATCCTCCTTCTTTATTAAGCATTCCTTCTCAACTATATAATTCAAACTGACGATTTATATCTTGTACTAATAAAAAAAGACCCAGTAATGTATTCTGGATTAAGAAACACCAACTCCTATGGTCTACGTATTCTATCTGAAACTAAATTTTTAATAATTCATGGTTTTTCGTATAAAATCAAATCATATATATGTGTACTTGAAGAAATACGGATATTAAAATCGGTAGACGAGGGAATGAGGGATACTGATACTAATTTTAAAGGGAGTTATTCAAAATATATTTTCTATTCAATTAAATCTTCCCTGTGTATCTTGTTAACTGTTGTACTAATTGAATTGGTAAGATTAACAGATAATTATTTAAAGTGGGGATAGTTCAATAGATCTGAAATTAACATTGTTTAATATAAGTATTAGAAAAAAGTTTATCAAGTTTTAATATTCGAAAAATTATTTATATAAACAAGTGTGTTGTGGTAACATTTAACAAAAGGGGGTAGCGTATATGAATGTTGAAATTATTTCTAAAGAAGAAATCACAAAATTATTAAACGACTGGTATCAAGCTATAATTTCACTACGTGTATTACAGTCTAATAAAATAAAAGAAGAGATTGCAGATAAAATCAATAATATTAAGGAAGACCAAACAATATTAGTCTACTATGCTTTATTGAATGCACGGTATAATCTGCTAATTCGTGATATGGATAGTTCAAAAGATATTTTGGATAAAATTGAGCCATTACAAGAGTCTACAGAAACATTTTTAGAGTACTATCATCATTTATTTAAAGCAATTTATGCTACTAATACAGCAAACCATAGTGAAGCAAGAATGCAATTTGAAAAAGCTGAAACGTTTTTAGAGTACATGCATGATGAAATTGAAAAAGCTGAATTTAATTATTGGCTTGCAGTCCATTACTATCACGTATTAAAACCGATCCTAGCAGTTCAATTTGCTACGAAGGCAAATGAAGTATTTTCAATTAGTCCAGGGTATGAATTAAAAACTGCTGCTTGTTTGAATACTTTAGGGATGGCACACACTCGCTTAAGTGAATTCGAAAGTGCAGAGGAATATTTACTTTCAGCATTGGATACTTTCCAAAAATCTCATGACGAAAGTCTTACTAAACGTGTGAAGCACAATTTAGGACTTTTATATGCAAGTCAAAACATGTCAGAGTTAGCAATTAAGCATTTAGAGGAATCACTAGAAAACAACGCTAAAACGATGTTTCTTTTAGCAAGAGAACATTTTAAGTTAGGTCATAATCATAATGCTAATGAATATATTGAGAATGGCTATAAGATTAGTGACTTATGTTATCGTCATCATTTTCAAATTTTAAAAGCAGTACATAACTATGCACCACAAGAAGAATTAGAAAAGTTGGTCATGGAAGGTATTTCGTATTTTGAAAAAGAAGAATTATATGATTGGGTAAAAGAATATGCTTATCTTTTAGGTAATATATTCTATGGTTCAGAAAATCACGAAAAAGCCAGCAAGTATTTACACATCGCTTTAGATGCAGACAAAAAGAGTATAGAAAGAAGGGCGCTAAAATGAAAAAAGCAATCTTATTAATGATGATGTTATCCGCTGTTTTTACTTTTGGTCTTACTAATGTAAAAGACGTATCACAAAATGAAACTATTGAAGTGTTTATGGATCATGGAGAGCATATTTAATTATCTAAAAAAAGAGGGAGCTGCGAGCACCCTCTTTTTTAATTATGACCATATTAATTTAGAAATAACATAAGTAGCAGTAGGAATGAAAAATATAAGGGATAATGTTCCATAGTACCAAATACAGTCTGATTTACATTCTTAAATACCAAACCATACATTCTTCTTTACACCCAATGCTTTTAAGGGTGGAGTTGCGGCTAGAACGATTGAACCGCTTCTATTTACATCACCGACTACTGCTAATTTTGTATGCATAGGGTCTAATCCCATTTTGATGCAACTTACTGAAGCGTAAAAACTTCATAGAACTACACATAAGATGATTTTATTAGTTAGGATGGAATAGTCATACACTGTGATTGCCCCTCATAAAAGAGCGTATGTTCTTTTATGAAGGGGGATTTTAAATATATAGAAATTAACCTGGAGAATAAATTATACTTTAAGTTGAATAAGGAATATTTATTAAATAAAATAGTATAATTTATAATTTCAGGGGCAGGTAATAAGGAAGAGAAATTGGGATATCTAGTAGAGGAGGGTGTTATATGTATAACTGTAATCAATGTGGAACAGAAATGATTATGCAATTACAAGACAGATATAGAGAATTTTGCCCAAGATGTGAAGGTCTTAAACCAAGTAGCTTAGTATACTATAATTTATATGAATTGCTAGATTATATGGAAGCAAATAATTATATGAATAAAGAAAATATGCTACATAACTTTTTAAAATGGGAGTTTGAGTTAACGAATGGAAATCTGTTTAAGTTATATTTAAACTTAGATAGATATGATCAACCTGATGATGAGGACCTTATAAAACAATTAGAAGTTTATATGAAGGGAATTCGCTTAAAATTAAATATTAAATATGAGGATGACTATATCTGGATTATGGTTAATTAGAAGAGGTTCTATATGTGTTGAGTTTTATGTGAAAAAATAGTAAGGGATAGAGAGGCGATTAATAGAATGCAAGATTTACAAGAGGCAGTAATAAAATTTCGAGATGAGAGAAATTGGGGTCAGTTTCATAATGCTAAGGATTTAGCCATTTCATTAAACTTAGAAGCATCAGAATTGCTTGAAGTCTTTCAATGGAAGTCAAGTGAAGAAGCGACAGAAACAAAAATGCTAGAAATGAAGGAAGAAATAGCGGATGTAATGATTTATTTGCTTATGTTAAGTGATAAATTAAATATTGATTTAGAAGAGGCAGTTCATGCTAAATTACGCAAGAATGCAGAGAAATATCCAGTAGAAAAGGCGTTTGGAAAAAATAAAAAATATGATGAACTATAGAAATGAAAAATAAGAATTCGGTTGGATGATTATATACATAACTCAATTTCAATCGATTAGGTTTTTCATCTGATAATGGAATTTATACCATTAACACTCATTCTATTTAAGTGGTTGGATATACTGCGAAATTAAGGGATAGAAAAATAATCGATGTGATAAAAAAGAAACGTTTTTGTTATATATGTAAATTTAAAGGAAGAATGTTGGTATAGCCCTATCTTGAATTTTTATTATATATACAAAAACTTGATATTTTAAAGTTTTTAAAGATATCCACATTATAATTCAATTGGGGCATAAAAAAATAAAACCCTATTAAATCATTTTTAATGCTGATTTAATAGGGTTTTATTGATGTTTTTATATTTGGGGAACAAAAATTAACTAAATTTTATATTTGACTTTGATAGATGAACAATTTAATGTGTAGTATATAAGGGTTTCGTATAGGTGGTAATAAACTTGAAAAAAACAAGTTTAAATAATAATCAAATCAATTGTATCAAATAATTCGATATATTAGCATGTAAAGAATTAATGTGATAAATAAAAACTTGGAGGTAATATATAATGAAATTATATCAAAATGGAGAAGTAGGAAGTAAGAAGAAAGGTGTAGTTTTACAACCAACAGGTGGTATGGAAAATGTGAAGCGTACAATACTTCAGTCGGTTTACCTAGATGATTTACAAAAAGCATTAACTGAAGAGCAGTATAAGTGTTTAGAACAAGCTTTTCCCTCGAAACGCTTTCTTGCATGGGGATGTAACGATTATGGGTGGACGGATAATCAATATAAGATGATTAACAAGGGGTTTGATATATGGTTTTACACAGATTGGTGTTATTTTTTACGTGCGGAAGTTGAGTGTGGCTTTCACAATCCAAAAGTGGCAAGTTTGCTATGGAACTCTCCATCGGATGATAGTCGTAACTTTAATAATCTATATTTCTGTTCAGTTGATTCGTTAACGAAAATCAATTTGCTTACACCAGCGGTTAATGAAATCACACGAGGAGAATTGAAAAAAAATGTTTTAAGACGTTTGGAAGTTTTTATTGATGAAAAAGCGACAGCTTTATTAAAATTAATTTAAACATAATAGTGGTCAAAAGAGTAATCTTTTGGTCACCGTTACCTGTATTTTGTGAAGGAGAAATTGGAATGAAACAAGTAATGACAGGCTTACACTATTTAATGAATGTTAAAGGTCAAAAGAATAAGGATGTTGCGGAAATTCTAGGTATTTCGACTCAGGCGGTTTCGTTATGGACGAAGAAAGGTACGATTCCAAAAAAACATTTGGAAAGACTTGCAAATCATTATAAGGTATCACAGGAGTACTTAGTGAACCCATTAACAGCAGATACGATTAGTGTTATTAAGAAGGATGCAACGCCAGTGATGGAGATTACCCATAATGGACTTGCTACTTATGGAGATTTCAATGTTGTACTGCAGCCAACAAGCGATAAAGTGGCACGAACTAATTTTAAAAATACGATTCGTCAGTTACGTGATGTTGAAGAATTTGCGGAATATGTGAAGGCAGAAGAGCTTGCGGATTTACGGGCAATTTTTCCTGAGGGGAAGTGCGCTGTTTGGGGCGTGAAGTCAGGTGCAAATGATGCAACGAAAAAGCAGTATGATAAGTTAGAACTTGGTGATTTTGTGCTATTTTATCAAGATAAGCATTTTTATAACCGGGCCATCGTTGCGTATAAGTTGCATTCTCCTGGGTTAAGTGAACATTTATGGGGAGATCCAATTTTCGAGCACGTTTACATACTACAAGATATCCATCCATATAACTTGTCGGTTGTAAGATTTAATGAGGTTGTATATGGAAAATCGGAGGATTTCCCAGTGATGGGTTTCCGTGTATTAAGTCATGAACAGAGCTTGCAGGTTATTGATGCATTTGATCTTGAAGGTGAATATGTAGACTCGCATGCTGCTATTTTGGAAGCATCTAGTGAGAAGCGCTCACGTGAAGAGATTTTAAAAGCATTGTTAGCACTAGAGAATAATAAGGAACTTAACCGTGATACGAAGCGTAAGTATCGTGTTGAACAAAGTTTGCTAAGGGAATTTTTATTCAATGGTGAGAAAGCGGTGGTATGCGGTTGCTGCCAAACGAAATTATCACCAGATTTTATTGCAACGGCTCATATAAAAAAGCGTTCGCACTGTTCAAATGAGGAAAAACTAGATGTCAATGTGGTTATGCCACTTTGTTATTTAGGGTGTGATATGTTGTTTGAAAAAGGGCTCCTTGTAGTGGATTCTTCTGGTTATTTTAGGCGTACGGATATGATGGATAATGCTGTTCCTTATGAGGGACGTGTAGGTGCATTACTTGGAGAGTATGATAACAAGTCTTGTCTATATTGGAAGGAAGAAACGGCACCTTATTTTGAGTGGCATTATAATCATCATGTAATGAAGTGAGAAGGTTATGGTATTTACATTTTACTTACTCAAAAAGTAGAAAGTAAAATAAACGTTCATCAGAAATCAGATTTCAGCAATGTTGCAGGAATATAAAAGCTTTTTTACATTTAGTTGTTAATAACCCAAACAATTTTATAATGTAGTTAAAAATTGAGATTTACAATTGCCTACGTATCGAAAGTACAATAGGAATTAGAGGAACGAATCGCGTACTTAGATTACAACTTAGACAAAAAATTAATATTAGTTTAAAATTCCAATATTAATTGTAGAGATGGTCGTGGAATAATTGGATTTTCAAGCTGAATTTATTAAAAAAGCAATAGATTTTTAGGAGAGGATTTAGACGAGAAAATCATCACGGATGGACATAGTAAGCTCATTTCTGATTATGTACTGTTAATGGAAAAAGGGATAGGAACTGTAAAGAATCATAATTTTAAAATCGGTGCGGGTTATATATATTCGCGTATAAACATAGATGGTATTGAATCTTATACAAAGGTTAATAACGAGAACAATACAATTGAGGTTACAAAAATTATTAATGGCGAAGTTACTTTCCTGTATACAATTGTTGTACAAAATGGAGAGTTATTTGCCCTAGGTCGTAATGGAAAATTTACAACAGTAATCTTAGAAGATTACCTACGTGAAACATTTGGTGAAAAGCTAGGTTTATAAGGTTAGTGTTTATGTGTGTTGAAAGCATTCCTTAGGGAGTGCTTTTTAAATGTAAAGAACTGTAACGGAATATTAATATTTTTATAAATGGATTTAAAGATGTTTGTAACATTTCTTACTGTATGATTAAATATAGGAGGTGATTACATGTCTAAAATCGAGATGTTATTAAATGCACTTGCGATATTGTTAGAGCAACCTGCTATTTTTATTATGGTGGGGTTTATAATATTTGGAGCTGTAAAACTAATATTCACTAAATTAAAGTACCTATATTAATAGGTGCTTTTTATTATATAAAAATAGCATGGTGGTGTAGAGTAATTGATTACTGAAATCAGAAAAATAATATCAGATACGGAGTATTGGGATTAAAAAGAAAAGCGAAGTCTATTTGTTCCTACTGGTGAAGAACCGGGATTCGAAGTAACTGTTAATCCTGAAAGTATGGTCTTGGGCATGGACTTATCAAGTAAGCCTGATAAGACGGTAGTGGTAGAACCCTTTAATGGTATGACAGTGAAACAGTTACGTGAGTATGCTGATGAGTTAGATATTGAGATTCCAACCAATGTTAACAAGAAAGAAGACATAATTGACTTACTATCATGAAGTACTGTGACTTTAATTGCTGACGTAACAAGATAAGTAAGGGGCGTTACTGTGAAGACATAAGCGCAACAAACCAAGGAGAAGAAAGATAAGAAGAATATCTATCATCATGATAACAAACTATTCTATCGTACTGATGCATGGAAGTATGTTAGGTCAAAGGAAAGGTATACGAAAGCGAGGATGGCTGTTGTCAATGATGTGGAAGGCTCGTTTTTGGTAGGAGTGCTCATGTTCATCATGTAATACCAATTAAAGAAGATGAAACACTTAAATTAGAAGAGAATAACTTGAGATTACTTTGTCCAGTTTGTCATACAATCAAAGAAAATGAAAGCAAACCGAAAAAAAGTTTTTCCAAGTTATTTTGGATAAGCCCCCCTATCAAAAAATAAAATTTCTCCTCTGGGGAGGATAGGTAGCATAGGGGCATTTCTATCGTTAGACAACATTTTAAAAAAATAAAGGGGGGGGGAAATGTCTACTAAAAAAGAGCGTCAAAAGGTTGTTGCCGAAAAAACAGAAGTTGAAAAAATCAAATATTAAAAATCATGCGTGACGCAGATATTTACACTCTTACTTTAGATCCATTAATTGAATCCTACACGGACATTTTTGAATCTATCAAACTATGTACATTGAATGGAAAGAAATGGGGCTCCCAGCTACGCAGCGGCATAAAAATAAAGTTGATGCTACAAATAATTTATAGCATCCATTGGCTTAGCAAGTAGAAACTTGGCCTGATAAGAAAACTAAGGTAATAGATTTGTTAGGACTCACTAATAAATCTAAGCTAGGTAAGATTGGCACCGGTGGTACTTCTGTCACAAAAGATGAAGAGCTACAGAAACCAATAGCTAAAGTTAGTGAATTGGATAAATACCGTGCAAAGTGGAGAGCTAAAATTAAATATGAATATAATAATATATTTTGATATAATTAATTATCAAAATATTGGAGGTTAGATTATGTGGCATGATATTTTTTTTGACAAAACTGGTGTTTTTCAATGGGCAAGTATAGCGGCTATTGCTTCTTTACTAGCATTTATTTCATCTCTTGTTTCTCTTGCTGTTACATCAATGCAAGCGAAGAAAAACAGAAAATCTACTACACTAGTAAATTTAAGGCTACAAGAGCTAAAGGATTTAAGAGAGGAAGGAGCGGCTTTACTATCATTAATAAATGCTTTTCTAAATAAGAGAAATGTGAAATTAAATCCAAATAGTAGGATGATTTCAAAGACAGATCCTCTAATTAATAAATTGGATATGCATCTTAATAAATTATCTTCCAAATTATATCTACATACATCACAGAGTTTGAATTTAGCATCTGAAATAGCATTAAATCAATTATTAGTATTTAATTTAAAAGATATCAACGAATTAGTTGAGATAAAGATAAATATAGATGAGGCCCTTGATACATATTCAAGAACTGAATATGAAGAAATCGAAAAGAATTTATAATAAAAAGGATAGTTCAAATTGCTATCCTTTTTATTATGCCTTAGAGGTGGTGTTTATATAATTGAACGTGGTTTTGTTACTTTTGTGATAGCAAGATGATAAACCAAGACCAAGTTATGGATTATATTGTGGAATGCTTAAATTAGTATGATGTACAACAAATAAACTATGATCCAGCAATGTCACAGAAGTTAATTAAAAAAACAGGAAAATATTGATTTAAAATGTATCTCTGTAAATCAGTTTCTAAATGTTGTGAATGCGATGATGGAAGATTCAAAAATACTAATTTATGAAAAACGTATAATGACCGATAATCCCTTGTTTATTGTGCTCTTAATGTTGTAGTTGTAACAAATATCAATGGGATGAAAGCCCCAAGTAAGCCACAGTCCAAAAAAAGATTGATGAATTTGTTTCTTTTTTATGCGCTCATAAAGAAACGATGATGGTTATGGATAGCATAAATGAAGAAGGCATGGATGAATTACTTGATGAAATTTATAGATAGAAAAATAGTTTTATATTTCATTAGTTATATTACAATATAAATATTAAATAATGAGGAAGTGTTTTTATGAAAGAATTTATGCCTCTTTTTGCTTCTATTGCCACAGGGATTGCTACATTAACAGCAGTCTGGTTGACTCAGAAAGGAAATAAGAAAGTTCAAAAAGATTTATTAGAATTACAAATAAAACGAGATGAAATGAAAGAAAAAAGAAATGATTTAAAAGAAACTTTAGAAATTTATAATCGTATCCTTAAGGTTAATGGAGAAAATAACGTAATAATTGATAATGGTGGAGCACCTGAAGAATTTGATTTTACTGTATATCAAAAAGAAGTTCGACCTATTCTTTATGAAAAGTACCATTTGTTACATGATGAAGTCGCAATGCTGGTGGCTGGTATAGACGAAGCTATAAGAAGATGCGAATTCTTTGAAGAGGCTGAAAGAAGTGATCATGTGGAACTTTGTGAAAAATACTATAGGTTAATCCGTACCATAAAGCAGAATATTTTCAATTTCCGTAAGGAAGGACGGTAGTTAAAGGCAGTGAGAAATTTGGTTTAAGTGATAGGTTTTCAAATTTTTTTATTTAGACAAGCTGAAAAGCGCGTTTTACTTGATGAGGTTTTAGGGAAGAGCATTCGTTGCTGCGGTGTGAATGTTACGGATTCAAACATTATACAATCTAGTGATATATACGAATTGCTACAATATATGGGTAATCAAATGTCATTGGCTGATATAGTTGTGGAAGATGAACCCCGTAATGAAATTAAAGATGCTATTGCATTTCGTATATTAAAGAATCCAATGATTAGCTAACACAATCTGAATTTATTAAGAAAATGTGAAGAGATTTTAAAAGTATTGTTAGCACTAGAGATTAATAAGTAGCTTAACCGAGATACGAAGCATAGGTATCGTGTTGAACAAAATTTACTGTGTAAATTTATATGAGACGGTGAGAACGAGGTGGTATGAAGACGAATTATCACCAGCTTTTATTGCAACGGCACACATAAAAAAGCGTTCGCACTGTTCAAATTCGGAAAAACTAGATTTCTATATTTTTACCTATATTAAAAATACAACTGAATTAAAGCCATAAAAATTTCCTTTGATACTGTGAATAATATGTTTGTTTACGTTTATCTTGGCTAAAGAAGGTGATTCGAAGAGGTTGTGAATATATTCGTGGTAACGGCTCCCTTTATTTTTATTTATGAGGAATCGTGTTTTTTATAACAGATTTTACCATAAATATTAATTTTTTTGTGTTTAAATATATTTTTGTATAAAAGTATTGGAAGAAGGTGCTCCTTTTTAGGAATCTAGACATAGTATTAAATTTCTTTAAGGAGGCTTTTAGATTTATAAGTGAGATACGATATTCGTGATATTTAATTCTATTTCTCATAACTCATCTTAGTTAGATTTAGTGTCCTTTGGGATTATTGTGATAGTATAATTGGTTTAAATGAAACTAATAAGGGTAATTAGATTGTATAATTAACATCTTAGAGAAAGTGATTTTATTTATCAAACTTTGGATGAAAAATAGCAAGTTTTAAATTTAAAGTTAATCCATTCGGTAATCTTAGTATATAAAGAGTGGACATGAATAATCACTTAATAGAATTAATATATTATTTAGAAAGTCTAAATTTCGTTATAATATAGACTTGGAGGGGAATCAGGTTATGGAGAAAATACTAACTGCAATTATAGGATCAACAGTACTGAGCGCTGTAATTACAATGCTATACACTAAATTTTTTAATGAAAAGAATCATCAGGTAAAATACATCATTGAAGAACGACAAAAATGGAGAAATGAAATTAGAGATAAATTAGTCGATATTTGTACAACGAAAGATTTAGCTACTGTAGATAAATGTAGAACTTTTATTAGATTAAGGTTGAACCCTAATGATGTAGAGGACATCAAAATAATAAATTGTATGGACAATATATATGAATGCATGAAAGTTGGTAGTGAGGAAAATTATTTATCTTATCAAGAGCAGTTAAAATATTTAGGAAGTATTCTTTTAAAGCATGATTGGGAAAGGGTGAAAAGAGAAACAAAATTTAAGCGGGTATCACAATTTAAATTAGTAGGGATAATTATAATTTTCTCCTTTTTATCCCAAAAAGACTATAATTTAATACATCCTTTAGTGGAAAATACGTTGTTTCAAGCGCTGGAGAAATATTATCCAGTAATTGAAAAGGAGATGGTTGTTAGCACGGTTAGTTTATTAGTTAATTTAATAATAAGTTATGTAATGATAAACGGCATTTATAGGTTAATATTGTTGATTGCAATGAAATGTGTCAAAAGAGGACAAGAAGGTGGGGCGCCCAGTGTATGGCATCCGATTTGTTTGTGGGTTAGTAAGAAGAATAATTTTCGAATGACCAAAGAGAATTCTAGTCAATCAGAGTAGCTTTAAGTAAGAATGAAAAAACAAACGTAGTTAATATTATTGTGGAGCGTAAAGTCCAAATTGCACGTTATGTTGCTGATAATTGGAATGCGGAACTTGTAGAAGAAAATACAGAGTTGGAGGAATGTTTAAATAAACTAATAAATCATATAAAAAAGGCTAACAGGATAAAAATATGATTAATTTAAAATTCAGTAAGATTTTTTTTGGCTGATGAGCACCTTAACAATACGAAAGTTAGTACTTGTATTGTTAAGGTGCTTTCTTGAATTTTTATTCAAAATTACTATATTAATATGTATATTATTTTCTTATTCATTTTTAAAACACAAGATAGACCCTTCGAACTGCTTTTTTCAATAGATGCAAAGGTATGTCTGTATTGCAATAGACAATACATTACGACGTACAATGTAGGGAAAGATTTACGTTCCACAAGTGACTTATATCATTTTTATCCTAAAAGTACTTTCCAATTATATTCGTGAGCGATATTAAATTGTATACCAGCGTGTACTATTTGTAATAGTAGGTTTAAAAAGGCTAAAAAATTAAAAATACAATATCCTTTTGAAGATGGCTTTGAGAAGAATGCCGTTTTTAATATTAAGCCGAAAAGGAAAGTGGATATAAATTCTTTAATTGGAAATACTGCTGATTTGGATTTGATAATAGAGGATGATAATAGTTATGTGGTGGATAATATGAAAATTGAGATGTTTCGCTTAGAAGAAATATATCAATCTCACAAGGGTTTTGTGCAAGAACTCTTATTTAAAAATAAGGTGGTCATCTCCCTGTCAAGTAGACAGTAATAAAAAGAGTATTATGCCACGGCCTTTTCCCGATATTCTATCGGGGAAAGGCCGTGAAGTTTTTCTTGGAATCTTTCTGTATTATAAAATTGAATATATTCTTGAATTGCTCGGTAGGCCATTTCATATGTTTTTGGGCACACTAAATACAACTTCTCTGTTTTTAAATGTGAGAAGAATGATTCGATACACGCATTATCAAAACAGTTTCCACGTCTAGAATGACTACCGACAAATCCTAATTTCTCTAACTGTTTTGCGTAGGATTTAGATGTATATTGAAACCCTTGATCTGAATGGAAAAGGGGCTTAGTAGTTAATGACTTCCCTTCTAATTGACGTAATGTAGTTAAAAACAAATCTAAATCATTTCTTGAAGATAGCTTCCAGGCAACAATTTCATTGTTGTATAAATCTAACACAGCCGACAAATAGGCAAATTGTTCTCCGATTCATACATAAGTAATATCTGTTACGAATTTTTGATTTTGCTTTTCAGCTTGAAACTCTCGATTCAAATGATTTTTAAATACCACAGATGTTTTTCTTCCATAAAACGGACGTTTTTTTCGAATGATAGATTGAATACCCAGCTCTCTCATAAGACGACGAACACGTTTATGATTCATTACCATTCCTTCTCGAGCCAAAGCACGAGTCATACGTTTATACCCATAGTAAGGGTGCTGACGATGAATAGATAAAATATGTTCTTTATGCCACATATCCCTTTTCTGACGTAAACGCTGCACGTTATGATATTTCCGCCATTTATAGTAGCCAGCCTTAGAAACTTCCGCGATTTGAAGCAACCATCGGAGTGGATAGGCTTGGCGTAATGAATCGATAAGAGAAAATCGTTCTTTCTTTAGGACCATTCCTTCCCGTGTAGATTTGGATTGCGCTTTTTTAAATACTCAACCTGTGCCTTCAAATAAGCATTTTCTTCTTCTAGACTATTAAAATTCTTTCGATTCCAGACACCACGTTGATCATCAAAGGACTCCCCTTGTTGCGCACGTTTTACCCACTCAATAATCTGGGCATCGCTCTTCACACCGAGTTGTTCACGAATTTCTCGCAATGATTTTCTCTCTTCTAATCGAAGACGAACTGCTTCTCGCTTTAGTTCTTCTGTATATTTTTGAAATGATTGTCCTTTTCTTGCCATAAAAAAATCCCCTCCAGATAAAACAGTATTGAGTCCATCATATCAGATGGACTCTTTTTTTACTGTCTACCTATAGGGGATAATACCAAGCTTTATCTCTTTTTATATGGTTTCTCTGGTAAGGAGAAACCATATAAAATAAATCTTTATCTAAATTAAAATTTGACATACTAGATGTATTTAAATAATTTTTTATCAAAGTATTATAATGTTTTTTAAAAAGCTCTTTGAGAATAAAAAAATAATATGGTCACTTAAATATTGTTACAGTAATTACTTTGCTATAGAAGGAATTAGAATAAGGAGTAAATCAACTAAATATAACTAAAGAAGACATTGATCTTAATATGATACAATAAAATCAAATGCACTTTGTATTTTTTTACATTTGTACGTTACAAAAAAATTTTAGGAAGGAAGAGGGATTTGAAAAAAATCCAATTAACTGATAAAAGTTTTTTGAAATGTAATACGATAGATTTTAATTTGTTTAATGAGGAAATGTCCATAATTAATGAATTAATTACTGGAATAAAAAAAAGAGAGAATTATTTAGTGTTTACCCCTAATGAAAAAATGTTTTTTTCATTATTATTACAAACATTATATAAAGAAGAAACTATTAATTTTAAGCACAACAAGCAGCCAGAAAAAAGGCTTGAAGTACTAATAATTACTAAGAAAAATAATATGAAAGAATTTTTTTTAAACTGCACAGTCAATAGTAATGAACTGTTTTTGTTATGTAATAGGCTGCATCATCATTTGGGCTTTTGTAATATTGATGATCCGTATTTTGCAAGGGTATATTGGAGACATTTATTATATAAATACTATAGTGGTGAGATTCCGAGTGAAGTCCCTTTACACTACATTTATCCAGTTGCGACAGGATACCATACACTGCAAACAATTTCTAGGGGAAATAGAAATTTACTTGGTAGAAAGGATAGTCAACCACCTACCTTTAATATTACAGACAATATTGATAAATTAAAGGATCGCAGTATTAAATATGATTATGTATTTGTTGATTGCTCACGAATCAAAAAAAACATTTCTAATTTCCCTACAGGTACCTTGTTTTTCTTTAACTCTCCTTTAGACGATCGCATTGTTTACTTACAACGTTATAATTTAAAACAATACCTGTTAGTAGGGGATATATTAAAATCTATAAATTATCAAGAATCATGTAATATTAAACAATTATCACAAGAAATGTTTAGAAAATCGAGTATTAATTCAGTAGAAATAGAATACGTTTCTAGTAATTTTGAACGTGAAATTGAAAGAGCTATACAGTTGTTAGATGTGTTAAAAAAACAAAGATTTTCAAAATACGATGTGCATGGAGTAGCAAAATTAATATATCTTTTTATTAGAATGCCTGTTAATGCAGCTTTATATGACCTTATTGCTAAGTTACAACCTTATGAAGAAACAATTAGAGATATAATGCAAGAGTTAAAAGAGAGTGATTACCGATACGAAAATGACAGTTTTGAACAAATTATAGAGATGCTTGAAGATATACTGTATAAGTGTAAACTGGATAGTGTATGTCCGAAATGGGAACAGTTAAAAGGTTATTTACTTAAGGAATATAGCTGTGGTAAGAGTATTTGTATAGTTTCTCCTAATAAGATAGCGCAATTGGCACTTAAAGAAATGTTATCAATATCTATAGGTGTTTCTTTAAGTGATATGGAAGATAATGGTATTTTTTTTGTGCTTGCAAATGATATTATTAATGAAATGAAGGTTATTACATGTGATAGCTTAGTTATCTATTCATCTTTAAATCTCAGTGATTTAAGCCTGTTATTAAAGTGTAATTATAAAAATGCGAGAGTATATTTATATAATATTGAAATAAACTTACTTATAAATAAATTGAAAACTGTAATAGATGTTGAAAATTACGCACTTAAACACTTTGAAATAAGACAGGGTAGTGTGGGAAATATATATATATATTTATTTAGTAGATTAAATCGATTTGTTAGACAAAAAAAAGTGAATCAGGATGAAACATTATCTAAGTTAATGGAGGAGGTTACCCAATCTGAAACGTACTTATTAAGGGAATTTCGGGAGTATAAGGGCAAGAAAGCAGTTACTGGTTTTTTAGTATATTTTAATGATAATAGCCTTGCATTTTTTACTAAAAACAGCCGAATACAGGTGCTTGATAAAAAGAACAAACGTGTTATACGCAAGCGATTTAAAGATTTATGTATAAAAGATGAAATCCTATTTATTGATAATGATGCCCGTAAAGATATATATAACATATTTATTCATTCAATTGAAAATATGGATATTAATAAAAAGTTATACATGCTTATTGAGCGGTGGAGAGAATTGTATGAAGAGAAATTTTTAGAATCTAGAATGACTGACGAGAAATTATATATGAAAATGAGAACAATAGGTTGGGAAAAAACTACTAAATCTATTTTGAGGAATTGGCGTACGGGATATAGTTATGGACCTAGAAATAAAGAAGACATTATCTTGTTAGGAAAGGCGCTAGAAATACCGGAATTTATAAATAATACGGACATTTACTATAACGCTATGTCAAAAGTGAGAGTTGAAAGAAGACGGGCTTCACGAATTCTTAACAAGATTATTTATTTTTCAAATAAAAAAATTGATCATGAAGAAATAGCAATGATTGAGAACTATAATTTATCTGTGGAGCAATTAAAGGAATCATTATTAATTAAAACAGTGAAAAATATAGAATTGAATAGAGGATATAGAATTAAGCCTATAGAAATGGGACTTATATTTGGATCTATGGAAAAGGAGTGAGAAAAATATGACTAATACTGAAAGAAATAAATACAAAATGGTTAGGGAAATTTTAATTAAAGACCTTAAAAGGGATTTAATCGGACCCGAACATAATAAAGAGGATATAATTTATGAACCTCCATCACAGGCTTATATTACGGGCATCCTATATCCATTAGAATCTGAAACACAGATATTTGAAGAAGAGCTTGAAAAAGTCTATTCAGTTGATAATTTAGATGAAGAATATGAGGGTACTGAGAATAATAATGTAAAAGAAGAGATAATTCTTCCTAAAACAAAAACATTTAAACAACAAAATTCAATGGGAGTAAAGTTTTATATAGAAAAAGATACTAATCATTTTCTTGTTAAAGGTGGATGGGGAAAATATACGTCATCTAAGAAATTCGATAATGAAAAACAGCGAGAAGTAACGATATGGACTAGAGACATTGTAAGTTTTGAGGAGCAAATATATATAAATGCTTTTGAAAATAAAATAGATTTAGAGATTTCTCGAAATGTTTTTTTAATAGTAAATAAAAAAGAAATTGAAGGTACAAACGCAGTATTAATCTCAGTCTTTTTAACAAATAAGACAGTTGATAAAAATAGTAATAATGCAATGTTTCAATGTCAATTAATTTTAGAACACACTGAAAGTCAACGGATTTTCTTATGTGAGAATGAAGCGAGGAAGGATACATATAATTTTAATGAATTTTTGTATAGGAATAAGCCGATATTCGCTAAAGGATTCGGATGTGCCGTTAGTTGGAATAATAATGATATAAAATATGCTGCACAAATTCGTTCGGAATTTATCCCTATTCATGAAGTAGAAAGTATGAGTACTGAATTGCCATTTGATAGACAATATGGAGAAATGCCAAATAGCTATTTTTCAATTAAGAAATTTGCTGAAGAGGTCCAAAGAGAAAAAGTTGTTGGAAAATTAAATAATTTAGCTAACCGTTATGAAAATTGGATTAATATGTTACCGTCTAAGGATGTGGAAGACAAACAATCCGCAAAGCATGTTGTAATGAATTGTAGTAGAGTAATAGAAAGAATTAGAACGGGTATTGAAATTCTAGAAAGTAATAATGAAGCTTTTTTAGCATTTAAGTTTATGAATGAAGTTATGCATACGCAAATAGCGATGAAAAATTATGCTAAAAATAGAACGTCAACGACATTAGAGAGCGAATTAACAAAGGATAGTCTCAATTGGCGTCCTTTTCAGTTGGCATTTATACTCCTTAACATTGAAGGCCTTGTTAATCCAGCTTCTAAAGATAGAGAACTGGTTGATTTACTATGGTTTCCAACAGGTGGTGGAAAAACTGAAGCCTATTTAGGAATTGCAGCATTTTTATTAGGTTATAGACGACTTATTGCTTCAACTACTGATTCTTATGAACGCGATGGTGGAGTTACAATTTTGTTACGATATACATTACGTTTGTTAACAACTCAGCAAAGAGATCGTTTGATGCGTATGATATGTGCAAGTGAATATATACGTCAGAAACAGTCTATATTTGGTAAATCAGAGTTTTCAGTAGGTTTCTGGGTGGGAGCACAGGTTACTGCTAATAGATTATCGGATTTAACTGAGGATTCAAAATTTAGAAGCAGTGATAGAGTAATTTATGAATATAATAAAATAAGAAAACAAATAATTGAGTGTCCATGTTGTGGAAATAAAGAATTGCACTATAAATTCCTACCAAATGAGGATACAAAATCTATAAAGATAGGTGTGCAGATTTATTGCAGAAATGAAGAATGTTTTTTTAAGAATAATCATATCCCTGTATATTTAATTGATGAAGAAATTTATAGAAAATTACCTTCAGTAGTGATATCAACTGTTGATAAGTTTGCTAGATTACCTTGGGAGGAAAAAACAGCATCTTTGTTTGGGAGAGTTAATAGACTGTGTGAAAAATGTGGTTTTATTTCTGAAGGGGAAAAGCACCAGCGTTTTCATAAAAATCCCAATGCAATGGTTCATCAAGTTAAACCTTTTTATCCCCCCGAACTTATTATACAAGATGAATTGCATTTGATAACTGGACCATTGGGAACTATTTATGGGGGATATGAAACTATAGTAGAGGAATTAAGTACAGTAAGTGTTGGAGGCAAAGTACTTAAACCTAAGTATATTGCAGCTACAGCAACGATAAAAAATGCAGCCAATCAAATAGAGAAAGTATTTGGGAGGAAAGTAACCCAACAATTTCCTCCATCGGGTTTAGATGTAGAAGATTCTTTCTTTGCAAAAGAAAGAAATCTTGATGAATTCCCATTCCGACTATATACAGGTATTTGTGTATCTGGAAATTCTATGAAAACAGTATTATTAAGGGTATATGCAGTTTTATTACAAACAACGGAGAATTTATTAGCGGACAAGGAACTCTCGCGGTATGTTGATCCTTATAGAACATTAGTTGGGTATTTTAATAGTGTTCGAGAATTAGGTGGAGCTGTTAGGTTATTAGATGATGACATTAAGAAAAGAATTCAGACTTTACAAAAAAAACACTCTTATGCAAAGCCAAGGTATATTAACCGTAAACCAGAGTTAACTTCACGTGTACAATCAAGCCAAATTCCAAGAGTATTAGAGCAATTGGAAAGAACTGTTGGAAATGAAGAATTAGATGTTGTATTAGCTACGAATATGATTTCAGTAGGTATGGATGTGGACAGATTAGGATTAATGGTAGTAACAGGACAACCTAAGCAAACATCTGAGTATATTCAGTCATCAAGTCGAGTAGGGAGAAGTAAACCAGGCTTAGTTGTTACGGTTTACAACCCATACCGTCCTCGTGATATGTCTCATTATCAAAATTTCAAGGGGTATCATCAACGTCTATATCATTTTGTTGAAGGGACAACAGCAACTCCTTATGCATCTAGGGCAAGAGATAGGGTTCTACATGCTATCGCCGTGGCTTTATTAAGACTTTCTAATATAGAATTAGCAAAAAATGAAGATGCGGGAAACATTAAAGATGTAGATTTAAGTTATCTTAAAGAAGTACTTATGAATCGGATAAGGATTGTAGAACCTCGCAATGTTGAAGAAAGTATGGTTGATTTGAATCAGTTTTTAGATCAATGGATTGAAAAGAGTACCTTGGAAAAAGATTTACAGTATTATTTTTATCCCAATAAGAAACAGGCGCGTATTGAAAGTAAAAATAGGATATTAGCTCGTTTTTCAGAGGATAAACAGTATGGAGGGAAGTCTACACTAGATTCAATGAGACAAGTTGAAGGAACATCTTCGTTGTATATTTATGAAGGGTGGAATCATGATGAAAAAGGAAGTTGGAGAAGTTAGACCTGGACAGCTTATCACAACATATGGACCAGGAGCAATTATAGATTCAGTAAATGATTCGCTTATGGTTTTAGATATAAAGTATTGGCAAAACTGTGACGAAAAAATATATGATAACAAGCTAGCTAAATTTTTAAAAAAGGATTATTTTAAAAAAATACCTGCCACCGGTTCTTATGATTTGCCATCTATACCTTTTCCAAATTATCATGTGTGTAGTAAATGTTTTCATTTATTTGATATAAGAGAAACCTTTAAAATGAGTACTTATTTAAGTAAGGGACCGAGTTGTCCTGATTGTTCGACGAAATCCTATCCAGCTCGTTTTGTTGTATCTTGTCAGGAAAATCATTTAGATGATTTTCCATGGAGATGGTGGGTACATAATAGGAAAGAAACAGAGTGTAGGGGCAAATTGTATTTAAAGAGTTCTGGTAAAAATTCTAGTTTGGAGTCTCTATATGTTCAATGTGAGTGTGGGGAACGTAAGACAATGAGAGGGGCTACACAAGAAAGTTATTTTGAGAGATTTAAGTGTACTGGTAATCACCCTCATAAATTAAATAAAAAATCACCTTGTGCTTCAGCTATTATTCCTCTGCAAAGAGGAGCTTCAAATGTTTATTTCCCTGCGTTGAGAAGTGCTATTGTAATTCCTGATAAAGGAGAAGAATTAAATGAGTTATTCATTTCTTTAAATGATGAAATTGAGCAGTTTAGAAAAGTATTGGGAAGTGCACTGGGAGATCAATGGTATATTAAGTATTATGAATTGAACCATTTGGAAAATAGAGGGTTTTCTAATGCAGGTGCTTTCTTGGAGAAATTTAAAAAGTATCAACAGAGAAAAAATCCCGATGAGGAAATGGAATATAATCAAATAAAACAAGCTGAATACCATACATTTACTAATTTTAAGGATAAAGTAAATTTAGGAGGGGTATTTCAAGCTGAGATAGAGAAGGTTCCTATAGATTTACAACCATACTTTAAAAAAATTATAAAAGCATATAGATTAAAAGAGATATTAGTACTATTGGGTTTTATGAGAAATGATAGTCCTGAACCAGATGTAAATGAACCCCAAAAAATTGTTTGGCTAGAATCAAATAGTAATGAAAATTGGCTGCCTGCTGTAGAAGTTCATGGTGAAGGCATTTTTCTCGAATTTAATAAAGAATCAATAGCAAGTTGGATAAAAAATAATCAAGTTTTATCTAATAGGTCTGATAAATTTTCAACTTTATATTCAAAATGGATAGAAAGTAAAGGCTGGGAATTGCGTGATAATAAGAATATAGTATATGTCATGTTGCATACATTTGCTCATTTATTAATTAAACAGTTGTCACTGCAATCAGGATATTCTTCTGTAGCCATTAAAGAAAGAATATATTGTGGTGAAGATATGGCTGGAATTCTTCTTTACACAGGAAGTACAGATCAAGAAGGGTCTTTAGGTGGTCTGGTAGAAATGGGTACTATTAAAAAATTACGTGAATTGATTTTAAAAGCTTTAGAGGATGCAACATTCTGTTCTAGTGATCCGTATTGTGCAAGTTTAGAACCATGCGAAGATAATCACTTAAATGGGTGTGCATGTTTTGCTTGCTCTATGGTTTCTGAGACATCTTGTGAAGTGGGAAATCGTTTATTAGATCGGTCATTAGTTGTAAAAACTATTGATAGTCAATTTGCTCCATTTTTTGAAGGGTTGATATAGAAATGGAGCAAATAAACATATCCCGTTTATATGTTTTAAAAAATGTACTTGAAAATGAATTGAAAAAACATGCTGATATGAATGTTGAAGAATATACAGAGCACCTCAAAATAAATGGCTATCAGCTTGATGTAAATTTAACAAATTCAAGTACATTATTAAATAAGCTTAGTAAAGAGCAGTTATTAGAACTGCTCTTACTATTTAAAATTTATGAGCAAGAACAAAGACAAGAGTCTGTGGAATTTGTTGCAACACTTCCAGCTAACATAGATAGCAGATTTAGAAAAACAATTAGTGTTGTACGTCAAATTATTCTCGGGGCTCAAAAAGAAATTTTAATCACAGGATATGCAATTTCTGAGTATTTTGATGAAATTTTTAGTGTTATAATAAATAAAAACTTATCTGGAGTAAATATTAAATTTTTTATTGATGATAATACTAAAAACTTGAGTTATATGGAAACTATTAAAAATCGTAAAGATTTGACTAATTTAGAGTTGTATAAATATCAAAAAAGTGAATCTTTATCTTCATTACATGCAAAAGTAATTGTTGTCGACAATCAAAAAGCTTTTGTATCATCGTCTAATCTCTCTTATAATGGTATGGTTAATAATGTAGAGATTGGAACAATTATTATAGGCGAAAAAGTGAGAGAGATAGATAATTTATTTAAACAACTAATTGCTAATAAATATTTTATCAAAATAGTTTAGAAATTGTAGAGGAGTACTGTAAATGATTGTAATTGATTTATTTTCTGGAGCAGGAGGGTTGAGTGAAGGATTTCATAAAGAAGGATTTAAAATTTTGGCCCATGTAGAGAAAGAAATGTGGGCGTGTGAAACGATAAAAACGCGCCTGTTTTACCATTTTTTGAAAGAACGTAATGATTTAGAATTATATTTTACCTATTTACGTGAATCTATTAATTATAGAAAAGTAAATGAGTATAGAGAGTTAGTATACAGCTATTATCCAGAATTGAAACATAAAATTGAGAGGGAGGTTCTCAATAAAAAATTTGGAAATCCTCAAAATGATTCAACTGCAACATCATCTAATCAAGTAATTGAATTAATAAGAGATTCTCTTCGTTATAACGATGTAACTGAAGTAGATCTTATTATTGGGGGCCCACCCTGCCAAGCTTATTCTTTAGTAGGACGTAGTAGGATGAAGGAAAACGCAGAAAAAGATTCACGGAATTATTTATTTCAGTATTATAAAAGAATAGTTCAAGAATTTAGCCCTAAAGCATTTATTTTTGAGAATGTTCCGGGGATTTTAACAGCTAAAAAGGGAAAAGTATACGAGGAAATTAAGAAAGCTTTTGATGAAATTGGATACACTGTATTATCTGGAATAGAAGATGATGATAAAAAAAATATCATAGACTTTGGGGAATTTGGAGTACCTCAAAGAAGAAAAAGGGTATTGCTGTTTGGTTTTCAAAAAAGTCTAGGATATACTTATCCCAATTTTTCGAAATATAAGTTTCCTTGGGAAAGTTCGATGAGTACTAGAAATGTAATTTCAGATTTACCCCGATTGAAGCCAAATGAAGGTCAAGATTTAGGAGTAATGAAATATAGTCAAACTGATAACAATCATAAGCTTTCTTGTTATGAAGAGACAATGAGAGAAGAGAGTATTGGAGTTTTAAACCATAAGGCTCGACCATTAAAAGAACGTGATGCAGAAATATATAGAATAGCAATAAAAAAAGCTAGCGTTGGTGAACAACTAAAGTATAATCATTTACCTAGTTATTTAAAAACACATAAAAATGATAAGGCCTTTTTGGATAGATTTAAAGTACATTGGTGGGATAGTCTGCCACATACTGTTGTGGCTCATATTTCAAAAGATGGACATTATAATATACATCCGGATATTGAACAATGTCGTTCCTTGACTGTAAGAGAAGCAGCGAGAATACAAGGATTTCCAGATAACTATAAATTCGAAGGACCTCGCACAGCGCAATATACGCAAGTGGGAAATGCTGTTCCACCAATAATGTCACAAGTAATTGCAAAAGCAGTAAAAGAGATATTGTCTAAATAATTTCTAAGTTTAATTACAAAGCGGTTTGGTTAGAGATTTTAATAAGATAATTAAATTTAATAAATGAAAATCCAGTTTTGATGTCGTGACCCCGAATAGTGGTACATAAAAAAACACCTTCTGAATTTGCATACTAAGTATGCAAATTCAATGGAGGTGTTTTTTTTTGTTTGAAAACGAGAGTTCATTATCCAGAAGAAATAAAGTGGAAAGTAAAAGAGATGAAAAAAGATGTTTATTCAAATCGTAAGATTATGGAGAGACTCGGAATTGAAAAATTTCCTAAATTAAGGCATGGATGAAATAGTATCGTACCGGTCAAACGTATCGTTTTCAACAACCTGTAGGAAAACAATATGCTTATGTAAAAGAATCAAAAGAGCTAAGCGAATTGGAACAACTACGGTTAGAAAATAAACATTTAAAAACAAAATTACTTGTATGGGGAAAGTATTTGTAAATCGAAAGGGGCTGAAACCAGAAACCGTGGTTACTTTATGGATAGATTTTTTTAAAAAAATAACAGTAAAAGAATTGTGTAACATATTAGAACTACAACGTTCCACATTTTATCGCTGGTTACAGTGGACGGAACGTTTTAGAGATGAGATAGAAGAGAAAATTAAGGGCGTCTGTCTTAGGCATAAATTAAGATATTGATAGAAAGAAAGGGGTGAACAAAGAAGGGGATTTTTAGAGTTAGCGCACGCGTATCGTGTGATATCAGATGTATTTAATATGGTGTTTATTAGATTTTTTCATATTTTAAATTATGTAATCTAGATATTACTCCATTAATGAAGTTAAAACAAAAAAGTGAATGGTTATTTAAACAAATGAATAGAAATTATGAAAATTGTTTTGTAGCTATTACAAGAACTAATGAAACACTTACATTAACTTTTGCTGAAAATTATAATGGTTGGTCAAAAACACCCTCAAGATTTTTGTATGAAATGGGAGTTTTAGATTAATATCATAATTGTTTGGGCTATAATTCAATGATTAGCAACTATATGTTTGTTAAGATTAGGCACTATAAATAGTTTTTTTATTCTATAGTCATTTCTGTATATAGTGCTGTAATTTTTATTTTTTATAGAAAAGCTTATTTTAATTTGCAGTTAATAGATTGTTGCGAATAGAATATAAATAAATACTATTGCGGTGCTAATGAAAATTAAGACTGATTTTGTGGGAAGTTGTTTAGATGAGCATATCACCATAGAGTTTGGATCCCCTAATTTACTTGCAAACTTTTATTTGTAGTGCGTATATAGGTAGGATAATGTACTATAAGTTTATTTGGTATAGAAAGTTGCTTTTTAGGGTCTATATAACATAAAGCAATAATAAAATTCATTCATTAAAATATTAATATGTTGTTATAAATAATAAAGCAAGATTGATTAAAGAAGTAATTTATCAAAATTAAAATTTAAAAATCCTAATAGTAAAAAGGTAGGTACGTATTAGACATAATTAATATGAACCTACCTTTTAATTTCTAATTAGGACGACTATTACAGTAGGAATTACCCTAATGTTTCAAAATTATAAAGCTTCCACAATTAATATTTCAATTACTTTATCCAGTTTTAGCCCTAACATTTCTTCTTTATCCTTTGACATACGTTTTTCATCTTTCCATTAATTCTTCTTATCCCCTTTATATTCCAATAAATATTATACATAGTATAAAACAAAGACCAGTTTATAAATGACTAAAACGTGTAACCATATACATATGCCATATGGTATTCCTTCTATTTCATTTTCTACTAGAGGTATACCAGGATTTTATGATTCACACTATTTATTATACAAAGGTACTTTGAATTAAAGGTATAATTGTAACTGGACAATCCTATAACCGATAAATAAAGTTCATAGGAGGATAATGCAAATTAAAGGAAGGATCGATTTTAATGTCTGAAGAACATAACCAATTACAAAAGGAATTACATAAAGCGTTATTAAAAGCAGTAAAAGATGCTAAAAGTATTGGATATACTCCTCATGTTTTTAATCAGATGCTAGCAACTGAAGGTGGATACTCTGTTGCAAAAAAACTAATTCATAAAACATCTACTGGGTTTGAAAAGTTATGGGAACTAAAGCGATTAGACTTATCAACTGAGGCAGTAATATTACAAAAAGAATTTAGACCTTTGTTTACTGAAGAAGAGCAGGAAATTGCTAAAACTAGATTAAGAGAATTTGGTTATGAAGTTGATGTCTTAAATATAGATTTACCAGAATTGAAACCTAGTGGTAGAATTAGAGAATTTAATAACTATGAAGACTCATTAAAGGCAAAAGTAATTTTTGAACATATTGTTAATGGTTTAACACATAGAGAGCTTGATGAGGCAGTTCTTGGGTTGGATAAAAACAGTAGCAAAGGATTTCAATCAATGGGTATTCTCCATTTTCTTGGGATTAAGGCGAATTATAAGGGTGTTTTTGAAGGTAAAGTATTAAAAGAAGTAATAGGTATATTAACAGAGCAA
Organism: Bacillus sp. FSL K6-0073; assembly: GCF_038006085.1. Taxonomy (NCBI): domain Bacteria; kingdom Bacillati; phylum Bacillota; class Bacilli; order Caryophanales; family Bacillaceae; genus Bacillus; species Bacillus sp. FSL K6-0073. Next base: position 391,932 of record NZ_JBBOUN010000002.1, read on the forward strand.
GAAAAAGGCTTTGAAGAACCAATACGATTACTATCACTTTTAGATGATAGTAGTTTAATAAATACAATTAATTCTGACTTAGAAGCTGAACAAATAGAAGATGGTCATGGAATAGAAGGTAATGTGAAATATTACTATGGAAAACGTTACGAAAGAGATCCTAAGAATAGAATATTAGCGATTAAAAAGCATGGAGCGAAATGTTATGCTTGTGGATTTAGTTTTGAAGAAGTCTATGGTGAGCGTGGTAAAGATTTTATTGAGGTTCATCATATTAAACCTTTAAGCACATTAGAGAAAGCAGTTGAGATAAATCCCGAAACTGATTTAGTTCCATTATGTGCTAACTGTCATCGAATGGTACATAGAAGAAAAGATGAAGTATTAAGAATAGAAGAGTTAAAAGAAATCATTGTTAAACATAGACAATAAAATTCATCTTTTTATGAGGCATATAGAAGCTGGTCAGAATTCTTAGAAAGCGTAAAACCATGCGGAGGTCGAATTCGTCTCCAAGGCCAATTTTTGAAAGAAGGTGACAAAGCAGTAGAAGAATAGAATGAGGCTAACAAAAATTCTAATAAAGTTAGGGAGGTAGAACAAGAGAGCCAACGTTAGCTTAAGATATCGAGAAACTAAATAAAAGAAGACATCTAAATTAGTTGGATGTCTTCTTTTAAATTTTTTCATAGTTTGTTACTCGTGTAATTCAAAAATATGGTTTTGAGGTGCATTCGACTAAATTAATGCTAATGATAAGAGTAATACAAAAGTTACTGGTGTAATATTAAAAGAAAATGGCATAGCAACTTTAAAATCTATACTAAAAGAGTTACATGATACGCCAATTTTATAATAAAGATTAGTTTATTTAATTAGTTAAGCGGCTATTAAGTTTAGTATTTTATAAGAGAAGTTAAAGAAAAGATGGGAAGAAAGGTGATTCTTAGCTGATGGAACCACTGGTGAAAAAGTAAGTCCTATTTTGAATGATAAATTTGTGTCATTTCCTATTCTAAGAGCTGATTCCGGTAATTTTTACAAAAATCTAATTAATTCCCCAACAGAAAGCTACTTGAAGGTGATGAAAGATTTGGGTATAAATTTGTACTCAGCGGCACATTTAGATCCAGATTTACAAAAATCTATATTGAAGGTACGACCAGAAAATAGGCATGGATCATTTGGATAAAGTGGGAATTCTCAAGGTATCTTACATAATCGAAATGTTGGAAAAGGGGATATTTTTCTCTTCTTTGGCTGGTTTAAAGAAGTAAGAAAAATAAACGATATATAGAAATGTTGTAAGAATGCCCCCGATATTCATGCTATTTTTGGATATTTACAGGTTGATAAAGTTTTAGATATAAGAGAGAGATTCTTTAGTTGGGATATGTCAATAGTAAACTATGCATTATTCTTTATATTAGTAGCAGGATAAATCATTAATTCTGTTTATATAATTATAACAAATTTCTCTTTTCGGTGATAAATTTACCTGGTATACTACAAAGAGCGAGCGTAAAGGAGGAAGAAGTATGAAGGTAATAGATCTATTTGCTGGAGCAGGAGGCTTATCGGAAGGATTTAGACAAGCTGGGTATGATGTTGTTGCTCATGTGGAAATGGACGAGAGTGCTTCTTTTACTTTGAGAACAAGAGAAGTATATTATTATTTAAAAGAGAAAAATAAGTTAGATTTGTATAAAGATTATTTATTAGGTAAGCTATCACGTGATGAATTATATTCTCAAATACCTCAAAAAATTATAGATAAAGTAGTTAATGCGGAAATATCTGATAAAACTATAGAGGGTGTTTTTAGCAAGGTGGACACATTAATTGAGGGTGAAAAAGTAAGGGTAATTATAGGTGGCCCACCCTGTCAAGCATATTCAGTAGCGGGTCGTTCTAGGGATCCAAATAAAATGAAGAATGATCCACGTAATTATTTATATAAACAATATATAAAATTTTTAATGAGGTATCAACCAGATCATTTTGTTTTTGAAAATGTTAAAGGGATATTATCAGCTGGTCAGGGAGAAATATTTAAAGCGATTCAAACTGAGATGAATGAAGCTGGATATCAAATTGATTATAGAATATTGAACGCTAAAGATTTTGGAGTTATACAATCAAGAGCTCGTGTGATACTAATTGGCTGGAAAACAGGATTAAACTATGAGTATCCAGAATTTGAGGGAGTGGATGAGAATGCAACCATCAAAGAATTATTTATGGATTTACCAAAAATACAAGCTGGAGAAAAGTTAGTACCAGGTAACACTTATGTATGTTCTGTTGATGGGAAGTACCTAGATAGAAAACAAATAAGGGATAGTGAATGGAATGTATTGACCCAGCACATTGCACGTCCAAATAATGAGCAAGACTTACATATTTATAGATTATGTGTTGAAGCGTGGAATGATAAAAAGGTTAAACTTAAATATAATGAGTTACCCGAAAAGTTAAGAAGTCATAGTAATACTAGTTCATTTTTAGACCGTTTTAATGTTATTCCATATGATAGTATTTCAAATACAATAGTTGCTCATATATCGAAAGATGGACATTATTATATACATCCAGATATTAAACAAAATCGTTCGTTAAGTGTAAGAGAAGCCGCGAGAATTCAATCATTCCCTGATAATTACTACTTTGAAAATTCACGAACCGCAGCTTTTAGACAAATAGGAAATGCGGTTCCACCTTTAATGGCGGCATGCATAGCTGAAAAAATAAAAGAAGCCCTATAAGTTGGCTTCTTTTATTTGAGTATTTTTAAGAAATTAATGGAAATCGTGTTAAATAATCAAAAATAATGTGTATTTCTGTAATAATTTGATATTATAAAAACATAATTATATGAAAGCGAGGGTGTTAAAATGCAACTACTACCGCTAAAACCAGCCGCTAGAATGATTACTACTATTGGAAAAGATTTGATAAAAGATATTCCTGCCTCAATTGTAGAATTAGTAAAAAATTCGTATGACGCTGATGCAGAAAATGTTGAAATTATCTTTTCAAAATATCTAGAAGGGGAAGAACCTAGAATATCTATAACAATTAGAGATGATGGACATGGCATGGATTTAGATACAATAACTAAGGCCTGGCTGGTTCCTGCTACACCAAATAAATTAAATCGTAAGAGTAAGCATAAAAGTAGGTTGCTCCAAGGAAGAAAAGGTATTGGTAGATATGCTGCTGCAATATTAGGTAATTATTTGCAAATGGAGACGATACATAATAATGATAAAACCATTGTGTATGTAAATTGGGATGACTTTGAAGAATTAGAATACTTAGAAGATGTTAGAGTTGAAGTAGAGTCTATTCCCGTAGATGAACCTAATGGTACTGTTATTAAAATTATTGGTGATACTGAATATTTTAATTTATGGAATGAAAAAGAATTAAAGAAGTTGGTAAAAGAACTCAGGAAATTATTATCCCCTTTCCAAGAAGATTTAGCAAGGGATACTTTTAAAATAGAAATGAAGGTTATAGATTTCATAGAAAATTCTACAGAATTTAACAATTATAGTACTATTATAGAGCCGTTACCCATAATAGATATGTATAATTATAGACTATATGGAAAAATTGATAATCAAGGAATGGCGTATCTAAATTATGAAAATAATTCGCTAGAGGTTATGCAAGAAGAAGAAATAGATCCATTTTATATAGATTTAGGATATGAAGGTGGAAACTATTGTGGAGAAATAGATATTGACTTTAGGGTATTTGACCTTGATACTGCGAATTTAAGTTCATTACAGCAAAAATTAATCAAGACGGTAGATTTAAGCTTTACCCAAAGAGAAGTTGCAAAAGAAGTAAAAGAAATGGCCGGTGTTGGGATATACCGTGGAGGGTTTAGAATTAGACCACATGGTGATAAGGGGTTTGATTGGCTAAATCTAGATGGACGAAGAGTACAAAACCCATCATTAAGAATAGGTGTAGATCAAATCATCGGTTATATTTCTATCCAACCAGAAGAATTTTCTAAACTTGAAGAAAAGAGTGCGCGTGATGGTTTAAAAGAAAATTTATACTTTGAGGGGCTTAAAACTCAAAGTATTGAAGTTTTGAAAATATTAGAAAACAAAAGATTTGCTTTTAGAAGATCTACAGATCATTCAAAACAAAAGACGATATACCAAAAAATGGAATCTCTATTTGATTTTACAGAATTTCAGCATACAGTTACTAAAACAATAGAGAGTAAATTTGATGAAGTTGCACAGGGGAAAAATAAAAAGGAAGTTGAAGAAGAATTTTTTAAAGTATTTAATAAAAGCATTAATGCTATAAAAAAGGAAAAAGCAAAAGAATATGAAGAAATTAAACAAATAATAGCTTTATATCAAGGGCAAGCAACTTTAGGGAATATTACAACGACCATACTTCATGAAGGCAGAAAGCATACTAGTTGGTTTTCGAATTCAGTTCCACGGGTAGTGGAGTGGTTAAAAGAATATAGGTTAGAAAAAACGAATGAACTATTAGATGACTCTATTAACAGACTTGAAAGAGCAGATAAAGAAACGCAAGCTTTAATAGAGCTTTTCGATAAATTAGATCCACTAACAACGGCGAAAAAGGAAACAGTAAAAAAAATAAACCTTTCTGAAATCATTGATTATATGGAAGGGATTTTTAAAGGCTCCTTAAATGACTATAACATTAAAATTATTAAAGAATTCGAAGATAACAAAATTGTTTGGAATGGATTTGAGCAAGATTATAGGAGAGTTTTTGCGAATCTTTTTGAAAATAGCATATATTGGCTGAAGCGAGATACTAAAAATGTTAACAGATATATAAAAGTTCTTGCAGAATATAGCGATAATAATCTGATAATTGATATTATTGATAATGGCCCTGGAATAAAAAAAGAACATATTGAGAATAACATAATTTTCACACCAGGATTTAGTGCCAAAGAGTCTGGAACAGGTCTGGGTTTAGCAATTTCAGGAGAATCTATAAGAAGAAATGAAGGGAAATTAAAAGCACTTTATTCTACAAATGGTGCACATTTAAGAATTGAACTTGGAGGGAAAGCAATTGAATGATGCAATAAGTAATCAACAATTAGGTACTATTGAGAGTGAATATACTACTAATAATATAAATCTATTAATTATTGAAGATGATGATGGACAGATTGAACAAATTCAAGATGCAGTTAGAGATTTTAATAGAAAAGAGGGAGAGGCTGAAAATATTAAAATAGATTTAAGAATAGTTAAAACATATAATGACGCAGTACTAACGCTTTTAAAAGAGAATTTTGATGCAGCAATTATTGATTTAAAGCTAAGTTCTACTACAGATAAGGATGAGGGCGTGGATTTAATTGATATTATTATTGATAAATTAAGATTTCCAATTTTTGTTCGTTCAGGATTTCCTGAAAAAGTTGAAAGTATAAATGCTGAACATTATTTTGTTAAGGTTTTCAAAAAAACTGATAAATTGGATGATATTGTTGCTGAAATTGTTAAATTTTACAAAAAAGGAATTACTTCAACTATTGGAACAAAAGGGAAAGTTGAAAAATATTTAAATAAAATTTTTTGGGAAAGGCTTTCAAAGAATATTAGTTTTTGGGATAAGGATTTATTAGATAATAATAGGCATGAGGTATCTTTAGTTAGGTATTGTTTAACGTTATTGCAAGAACATCTAGAAATTGCGGAAAATGGTGATGGTTTTTTAGATTATCATCCATTTGAAGTGTTTATCAAACCACCGATAAAAAACAATCCCTTCTTTGGTGATGTTTTATTTGATAGCAATAACAATTACTATATAATTTTGTCGCCATCATGTGATATGGCACAAGAAAAGTATGAAAAAGTAACTTTAGTTGAAATAGAGTTACTAGCAGAAATAAAAGCTTTTACAGAACGTCAACAAAATTTTTATAAAGAAAAAAATAAAGGAAAAGACAAAGTTGAAAAAGCTAAGAAACAAGTGCTCGCTTTTTTAACTAATAATCATAGTGCTAAATATCATTTTTTACCGAGTTATCAAGAGTTTTCAGGTGGATTGATAAACTTTCAGAAAGTACATTCCAAAACAAAAGAGGAGTTAGCTGAAATGACTAGATTTGCTTCAGTTTCAGGGAAATTTTCAAAAGATATAAGTGCTAGATTTTCAAATTATTTTGCAAGACAGGGACAACCTAATTTAGATATAGATGTATTATTAAAAAGCGTTCTAGATTTGAATCAGGATAAATAATAATAAATTAAGTATTTAGGAATTGTACAATAATTAATGCTTTCATTAAAAAAAGACAGTTGCTTTCAAAATGGGCAATTGTCTTTTTGGTAGATATCTTATCAATCTTAAAAAAAGGTATACTTAGTCTTTTGATGGAAATAAAACTTAATTATTTGAGCGAAATATTAATAATGTTAAAAAATCCAATGTCGCAATAAAATACGGTAGTTATATTTGGGAATTTAATATACTGTACTCTGGACTATGCTTTAGAAATAAGCCTTAAAAGTAAACTTCCAATATGATAAGGTGGAAGTTTATTTAAATTAAGTGTTTTAATTTCAGTGTTTGAAGTGTTTGAAAGTTTCGGATCATTTCCGTTTTCGCGCTTAATATTATTAAACAATTAATCAAGTTCTAAATTAATGAGTATAGTATGGTTTTTTCTTTTTTTATTCTTGATATTCGCCTTAGGAGAAAATCGATTGCTACCTCAAAGTAATCAGCAATACAGCGAAATTTAGTGTAATCAGGTTGATGTTCGTTACTTTCATACATCCTAATTTTGCTTTTTTTGTAAATTACGAATTATTTGTCCAAAGGATTTCAATAGCCGTAGGAAAATGTTTAAATCCCATACTGAGTATTTGGTTGTAAGTTAATAAAAGACTTTCGTGAATTTTTAATAGGATATTTCACTTCAATATAGTTGAATATTACACACTTAAATCAGGTATTTCCCTGTTTTATCTAGGAAGATATATCTATAGAAATCCTTTAGAAAAAACGATGAAAATTATTTAGCTAAATCTTAATGCTATTCACAGAAATTATTTCACGTTAATATAAAAGTATGGAGATTTTGTGGTTTTATTGGATGACTTGATTATAAATCGTAAGAAAAATTCAGAGTACAAAGGCTGAATTAAGGAAGCTTTGAATGGAAGGCAGAATACAAACGTTGGAGTACTTAAGTAGCAGTTTTAGTTTTTATTAAGTATAGTAAAACTGCCCATTGATACCGGTTACAATGAACTAGAATTAGATACAGGCCAAAAGATGATTGAATTGAAGCAGCGGCAATAAACATTGATAAAATATCAAGAATGTCTACAAAGGGAAAATTATGAACTAATTATGGGTTAAACTTCTTCCAAATTTCACATATATATATTATTTTAAATAACCTTTATAGCAAAAATATTAATTTTAAAGAAACGTTAGAAGGATTATTTTAAAGTTATTTTATAATTCAGTTTGTGGAGATGACTTTTTAATTAACCATAATTAAATGGACAATATGCTGCGTTTATTCTATTTAATTAAGGGAAATAAACGGGTAGTAAAACTATATTTATTAATAAACTTTTATTGCTAAAAAAGTCATTTCTATGTGCCAGTCATGATACTATTATTTCCTTAAAGTCGATTTGTTTATTAAATATTTATCTAGATTATAAAAGAATTAAGGCAGTAAAATGAAAGTTAGTAAAAGTATTATTGTAAAAAGGAAAGGGATTAAATGAATAATATTCAATTTATAAAACGTTCAAATCAAGAAAATCTAGTCATTTTTATACATGGATTTCAAGGAGGAATAGAGACTTGGAGATATAATGAAAAGTCTTTTTTCCCGGAATTATTATTACAGGATGATTACGTGAAACAGCATTATGATATTGCCTGTTTTTCATATTATAGTAAATTTATTCGACCGTATAGTATGGAATGGTTAAAGAATATACTTGACAAAATATTATGTTCGGAAAGTTCGATAACTAGGAAGAATTTAGATATAGAAAGTATATCAGATCTATTGCACACAGTAATAGAAATTGAATGTGGCTCTTATCAAAGGATTGTTTTTATTGCACATAGTATGGGAGGTTTAGTTGCAAAAACATATATTTTAAAAATTCTAGAAGATGAAAAGATTAATAAAGTAGATCTTTTAATCTCATTAGCAGTACCACACCAAGGTACAGGTCTAGCAGGAGCAGGAAAGATTTTATTTGGAGCAAACAGACAGCTTAAAGATTTAGCTCCTTTAAGTTCGTTAGTAGATAAGACAACTAAGAAATGGGTTCGTTATAGGGAGCATTTGCCCAGAGTTGAATATTTTTATGGTAAGCATGATATGGTGGTAAATGAAAATAGTGCGATTGGAATTGAAACTAAAAAAACATTGGGTTCTTTTTTTGATGCTGATCATACTTCGATAGCAAAACCAGATTCTATAAATAGTTTAATATACAAGGCCGTTATTAAATTATTAAAAAATTGTCTAAAAGAGAGTTTAGTTATAATGGATGTAAAATTAAAGGCGGAAAAATTCAATAATGAAAATTTAACCAAAAAAGATGTTTTGCAAAAAATTTCCTTTATTCATAAGTTGGAAAAGATTTCGGTAAGATTTCAGGAGGAGTTTCATGAGAATTTTATAGGGAATATAGATTTACCTTTAGGATTAACACAGGTAAATGAATGGAAAAATATAAATCAACTGGCACCCAATTCAAATGAAGTGTTTTTAAAAGATATTCAAATATCCAGTGAAGCACTAGTCGATTTAGAGCATGTACAATTAAATTTAATAACATTACGTACCTGGGTACTTGAAAAAAAATATGAATTTATAGACTTAGCCTCACAAATAGATATGGAAATATACCAACAAGTTATAAAATTATTTAAAACTATAGATAGAGGTTTTGAAGAAGTTCTTAGTAGTAATAATTGGTTTCTTTATATTCCATCAAACCAATCAAAAATCAATAATATTGAGCATCTAAAGCGAAGAGAAGGAGAGGTTGATAGTATTAGATTAAATAAATTAATATGGGAAATACATTTTCTTTTCATTAATGTTTGGGATTCAATCATACCTGAATTTATTGAGATTATTATTAATCAATTGCATAAATATGAAGAAAAAAAGTTTTGATGAGTAAAAAGTATCTATTTTTTTGTTGGATTTTCTTCTTAATTTTTAAGGAGAGTGTATAGAAGGTTTAGCAAGGCAGGTATTGTTAATACAGCAGGGATAATGGCACTATGTTTCTAATCAGGAGTATTAAGAATCACAAATTGTAACATTAGAAAGTAAGAAGGAAAAGAATCATTCAGAAACATAAAGAGACAGATAATAAATATTTAAAATACACGAATTATTTTATACATAATAAAAATTAGGAAAGAAAATTCTCTAATTAATGCATCTAGAAGTGTTTGGCTACTTAGCTAAGCTCTTTTTTATAATGAAAATTAATCGGAGCAATTAGTAAGTAAATATGATGTTTTTTTAGTAATTATCCTTATTTTTAAGAATGATATCATCAAGATAGATTATTCTTCGTATAAACAAATTGATAAAATGATGTTTATTATTAATCGGGAAGAACAGTATCATAGAAATAAAGAATTACTTAATTATATTCAATATTTTCCTCGGTCAAAATTTCTTCTGATGTCATTATTTAATTCTTTCATTAAGTATTTTTTGTTGGCTCTTCAAAACACTTGAAAAGGCGATAGCGGAATGATACCTTCTTGCAACGTTGAAAGATCTTGATGTAGAAGAGCATCGAATGTATCTATATGAGTGCGTTATGAGTAATTTTATGGGAATAAAAAAAGAATGGCGAACAGTAAATCTTGAATGTGACCATATATCCTTAAACACGTGAGAGAATTTTGTGTTTAAGCTACAGCTTTTTTCTTAAATTCTACATCGTAAGTGACTCTAATTTTGCCCATAGAAAAATCCAATTATAATAAATTAATATGTTCTCTATTTCTTGTCTACTATAAAGGGATTATACCATAAAAGTATACTTCATTTTTTGTACAATTATGGTATGATTTTCACGTACATGAATTCCAAGGAGTGATTTGTAATGGGGATTGTATTGAAGGTTATTCCAAATTAAATACGGAACATCCATGAAGTACATGAGCTATGTATCAATCGTTATCCCTTTTCAAATAAGCTATTAAATATGTTGATTAGCTAGCTGGATAACGAGGATTTGAAAAAGTGAATGTAATTAATAATGAGGTGATAAAATGCTAGTAGTGTTAGATGCCAACGTAATTAAAAAGAACTTTATGCTTACTTCTATTGATTTTAATAATTTAATTGATTATCTTATTAAAACTCAATCTAAATTGATAATACCTCAAATCGTTTGGGAAGAAATACAAAATTTATTTAAGAAAGATTTAGAACAACGATATGAGGATTACAAAAATGGTGTTTTAAAATTAAACGTATTGTTAATGGATCCGGTTGAAAATAATACAGAAATAAATGTGGATAAAAAAACGGCGGATTACATGGACTACATAAAAGATAGATTAAGCTTAAAAGATGAGGGTATTGTTAAGTATAAACAAGAATATCTTCCTGAAGTAGTAAACAGAGCAATTCATAGAATAAAACCATGCTCCCCTAAAGGAGAAGAGTTCAGAGATACATTACTTTGGCTTACTGTTCTAGATATTGCTAAAGAAAATTCAGATGAACAATTAGTTTTAATTTCGCATAATACGAAAGAATTTGCAGCTGATAACAATAAAGAGGTACTCCATCCAGATTTAGAGAGGGAAGTAAACGATTTAGACCTAGATGTGCAATATTACAACTCATTAGGGCAATTTATTCAAAGGCATGCTACCAAAATTAAATTTGTAGATGAAACGTGGATAAAAGACCAAATTAACATTGACGAAGTAAATGATAATTTTCTACATATATTAAATGAAAATGAAGAAGACTCGCTAATGAGATACGCTGAAAATAGATTTGATAACTGTACGGGTTACATTAATGTTTGTGGAGCCTTTTTAGATATTGAGGACTTTTTTGTATATGAAAAAAGTGATGGCAGCCTTTATTTAGAGTTAATACTATCAGGAGAAATTGAGGTTGAAGTTGAGATTGAAGAAGAAATAGAAAAAGAAAGAGAAAAATATGAATATGAGTATGTTTATGATTCATATACACATGAATTTACAGTTGAAAGGGTACCGAAATATGAGGTTGAAGCAGAAGTATTAGCAAGGTGTGCATATATATATCCTGATTACGAATTGAAATTAGGTGCAGTAATTAATAATAAGAAATTAGAAAAATATACAATTAAAGAGTTTGGGAGACTTTAATAAATTAGGTTAAAATAAATAACACTCAAACGGTTGACTTTACAATGTTAGGGAACCTTTAATAGTAGTTTAAGTGTTTTTAATTGGAGCATTGAGGGATATGAGCTGTTTAATAGAGCTAATTTGAAAATTACGCTAATACAGATAATCTTTTTATTAGTTTTTTTAGAGTAGAAGACCAAAGTATTGATATAAAAAGAATTTACAATAAAAGAAATAGCTTATCGCATACTAAGTGGTACTGCAGGAGTAAGTAATTATTCTACAAATGGATTTTTCTTTAATGAGTATTTAATAACAATCTCAATGGAAATTATTACTATTGGAAATATATCATCTCAAAGAAAAGGAGATAGTAATTCGCAAAAAAATGAGAGTGTAGCAGGGAGTAATGAGATAAAATTTAGAAAAGATGTACTTGAAGGAAAACGCACATTTAAAACCCAGGATAAAAATGTAACGAAGAGGAAAGTAAAGTTTTCGTTATTAATAAGGAGGATGTTGAAAATATTTAGGTAGAATTAAATATAGTTGAATTCTATTCTTTGTGAGTAAAGTAATATTACATAGGAGTTGTGGTATTAAATGGCAATTTTTCTATCGGAAGTTACTAAAGACCAAATTTGCAGTTTAATTGAAAGTGAAGATTTTAAAGCATTTCATGCATCAATAAGAAGAGAGTTTGATATTGAGGATATAGAATATGATCTTTTACATATAGACCGAGTTAATGCGGGAGATGGTTATGTTGGTACATCAATAAATGCTAGAGTAATATTTGAACGGTGGGAGAACATAAAGGAACTTATCTTAGTGGTAGAAGGGTTAATGCAATCTATTAATTCTAAGTTCTCAAAAGTGCCAGATATATATTTTGAAAGAGTAATTGAATTAAGTGTTAAATTTGCATTGGTGCATGAATTGGTTCATGTGCAACAATTTAAAAATGGAAAATTAACCGAGGAAAAAATGGAAGAGATGAAGAGTATCCCTTATGAAGAAAGAGAAATTGAAATGGAAGCAAATACTATCGCTAAGGAAGTCATGGGTAGAAATAATGAGTTCGATAAAAGGATTATTGGATTATTAACATCAAATGATTCCATAGACAATGATAATTTGCATAGTATATTGGAGTTATTTGGTAAGTAAGTGTACTATTCAAAAGCTAAAGTCACTAAAATTGGAGAGTAAGGGATATAAAAAACAATTTGGTGGTGCAGGAATATTTATACTACTAAGTTAGTTATTAATAAGATTTATTGTCTTCATGTGAATTATTTTGCCATATTAGGACTAACACAAAAAACGATTGATGTAAAAAATGTAATTAATGTATATTAAAGGTAAATAAATTAAATTACCTAAGTTAAATAAACGTATTTTTATGAAAGATAGAATTGAAAGAATATTAGATATATTATAAACTAATATAAAGAAAATTTTTCCTTTTTTACTTATTCCATAATGACCACAAACCTTTCGGGTTTACGATTCATTACAAAGAAGTGTATAACGCATATACGCTTATTTGTATTACGAATGTATTCCTGGGAGGTTTTTTGCGTTGTAGGAATAGGACAAGTATTGAACTAACAAGGAAGTGATAGGATGTCTTAACTTTTTAAGAAATGTAGTAAGGAAGTAAGAATTTTGAATTTCAAAATATAAAAGAAGGTGGAAAAAGATGAGAGGAGTAGGCTCGTCTTTTTTATTTCGAAAGGAGAAGGACATGGGTAAAAAAATTATGGTGCAATCTGTAAAGCTCGTAAAAGATAGTAATCGTATTTATGATATTGAGAAAAAGAAAATCACTTGTCCAGCGGATGCTGTACGCTTTGCACAGATTATATTTAATATAGAATCAAGGCCAAATGAAATTTTTGGTGTCTTTAACTTAAATACAAAGAATGAAATTATAGGATGTAGCATTGTGTTCGAGGGTACAGTTGACTCATCGTTGGTCCATCCGAGGGAAACTTTCCGCACGGCAATATTAAACAATGCATCTTCTATTATATGTTTTCACAACTCCCCTTCAGGCCATAGTGTGGAATCCCATGAAGATGTCCAAGTAACTAAGCGATTAAAAGAATGTGGAATTATTATTGGTATTCCTCTTCTAGATCACGTCATCATTGGAGATAATATTTATGTAAGTTTATTGAAAAAGAGGATTATCTAATACAAAGCAATAAGCCAACTATTTTTAAGGGTGTGTATGAAGGAATAGGAAGATTCTAAAGCGTTTATTCGCATGGATCTTCCTATTTTTTTATTTGTAAGGGTGATTTATAAATGTAATCATAATATGTGATTCGTGGAAATGGACAGATTAAAAGGTCAGAAATATAGGATAAGAAAAAAGAATGTATGCCTAATAAACTAACAAGATAGCTCTAACCTAAAGCGAGCAAAATTAGCTTAAAGGCTTTTGATATGAAGGAAAAAGAAGCAGCAAGCTGCTTATGTGATAAAAAAGTAGTAGTAGAAAATCCAATAGCATTCAACGAGCAAACTTTGGAGTTAGTAAACCATTTGTAGCTGGAGGGAATAATGCGGGGATTGAAGATTTGAATACACAACTTGTTCTCAAAGCAATGGAAATAGCCTTAGAAAAGAATGCGCCTAAGGTGAACGTAAACGTTTAGAACAAGTATTAGCTAAATATCGAAAAGAAGCTTAAGTCAAATGAATTTTCTTCCCTAAAAGAGCTGTTCCATTGTTATACATATGAACCCCTCTTGAATATCAAGGAGGGAACGGTATAATCTCGTTTGGGTTCGAACCAGCGACCGCTACCTTGTTAAGATGGCGGTCTTTTTGATATATTAATCTTCTTTCTGTATTATAAATTCCCAAAACTTCTTTAATTCCTCTCGCTTTTGAGGAGTCGCATTTTTTATATCTTCAAGCCATTGATAAAGCTCAGGATCTTGTATGTCTGTAACTTGTCTCATTTCAGTTGTACCGAGGAGGTAATCAATTGATACTTCAAAGAAAGTCGCTAATTTTATCAATGTATTATAATCAGGTTCTCGATTTCCTTGTTCATACATTGCATATGTAGTTCGAGCAATCCCTAGTTGTTTTGCCATGTCTTCTTGACGCAGTTTGCGTTCTTTTCGAAGAGTGTGTAGTCTAGTGCCAAACATATGCTACCTCCTTTTAGGTGTTTTCTAAATCAATTATAACGTCACAATATGTAACATTTAATAAAGTACACGAAATGTGTAAAAAATATTGATTTTAAACTTATTATTATGTAATATAATCATTAGTTACACATTTTGTGACAATGAAAGAGGGGGAATAATGAGGTTTTGGTTATTGGAAAAACGTAAAAATAAAGAGAAAACACAAGATTATATTGCATGTAAGGCAAGAATATCTAGAAGTATGTATGCAATGATTGAAAATGGTGAAAGAAATCCAAGTGTTCCTGTCGCAAAGAATATAGCTAAGGTACTAAATTTTGATTGGACTCTTTTTTTTGAAGAGTAATGTCACAATACGTGTAATTAATAAGGGGGATTTCATCTCTATATTGTTTCCCTAAAACGAAATAATATATTAATTATTTTTAAGAAAATATTAGATAAAGGAAGTGTTCAATATGAATATGAAAACATTTGAAATGCGTGAAAAACGATTAGCAGAACTATTAGGTGCAAAAGTACTATGGGAATTTATAAGTGCTGTTACAGAGGAAATTGAAAAACAGGAATTAGAGTCTACACCAGGTTTGTTAGAGGATCTATTCATACACGTGAAAGAAACCATTCAAATTCAAAATATGAATCAGCGCATAACAAAAGCCCCTGTAAAAACAGAGGCTGAAGGTATAAATAAAGATACATTATTTATGGAAGCATATGTAGAGTTAATCAATCATAAGTTTGTTATTTCTGAATTAGCTGTAGAGCTTTCATCTGTTCTAAAAGAATTAAATTGTTTTGTTCAATCATCTTTGCCACAGCTTCAAAGTGAGCTTGATTCTCAAGAACCTCAATCTGCTTCTCTTTAGGGAGTGATTGAAGTATTTCTTTTATTTCTTTACACTCGTATATGTTATTCTCCGAGTCTTCAATTAATTTATTGCGACGATTGGTGTATTCAAGTGCACCTAAGGTCGCTAATGCGCGAGGATCTAATCCTAGAATTTCCATGTATTCCTCTCCTTTCCTCTACAATAATTCGATAGGGGGAAGGAGATTCCTTTAATGAATTAGTAGAGTCTTTATGTAGCTATACAAATTGTTAATGTTTAGTAGACATGTTACCAAGCAGGAATGTAATAGAATTAGACTTTAAAGAGCTTCTAAAAAAGATCAAAAGAAAGGGGAATCCAGTAATTCTCACTCTTTTTCCTTAAATAATCTACATATGATACGGTTGTTTTCTTTTATCATGAATTTTACATTGGATTCTTTGGGGAAGATTAGGTAGATAAAGGATATGGGGGATGAATGAATAGATAAATAAAATGAAAGAGAATTGTAAGAATTACAGGGATTGTTAAGGGGTTATTAGGTGGGAATTTTCAA
This sequence comes from Bacillus sp. FSL K6-0073, assembly GCF_038006085.1. Taxonomy (NCBI): domain Bacteria; kingdom Bacillati; phylum Bacillota; class Bacilli; order Caryophanales; family Bacillaceae; genus Bacillus; species Bacillus sp. FSL K6-0073. The sequence goes on from NZ_JBBOUN010000002.1 coordinate 407,897, forward strand.
GTACTTAAGGGTGGGAAGATGTGTATCAATCATTACTTAAAAAGTAAAAGATTAGTCATTAAATAGGGAGAAGTGTCTAAGTTAATTGTATAGATGAAAAAACGGAGCATATGAAATTAAAGCATGATGAAACATGTTGAAATAAATAGAAGGAGATCTTTAGATAGGTTAAGCAGAGAAATAAGACATGCTGAGAAAGTGGCTATTGAATTCGAAGAAGTTAAAGTGTGAAAAGTGTCACTTATGTTAACTTGAATATCTACTACTTATTTACTCTATATAAAAAAGCAGCTGCACAAAAGTACAGCTAGTTTTCTTCACAAATTTATATAGCTTTAATGACAAATTGAGATTGAGGTATATATAGTAATTGAGCTGTTAAGGAAGTTGTTGTATTAACAAATGGGTATGCTTCCTTATAAAGAAAATTACTATACACTATTTCATTCATTTCATAGGTCGTACACAGTTTTTTTAGGATTTTTTGAGAAATTTTATTTGTACAAGCAGCAATAAAATCATAATCTCTTTTACTTATTTCTTGAATGGCATGTGAAAGAAGGGTAGTGACTATACCACTTCCCATCCAATCTGGATGACAAGCGCCCATATCTAGATAGACCAATTTTTCTTTATCTAAATGAGAAAACTCAATAGATTCTGTCTCTAATGTATCTAAAAGTTGAAAAATAGGTTCCATTTGCGGGCATAGTTCAATCGCTTTCTCTGTATCTATTAGTGGCTGGGTTACTTTTTTTGTTAAAAGAACTCCAACAATTTGAAAATTTTCTATTGCTACAAATGACATGCCTTGAGATACAGCTTGTTTCATCATTTCTTCGCACATTTTGTGAAAAGAAGCAAAAGGAATTTGTAAATTGCTTACAAGAGGTTCATTATTCACAAAAGAATGTGCAAGTAAATGTGCTGCATCTTTCACGTGGTGTGTATCAAGTAGCTCTATATTCATATGTTTTTCCTCTTTCCTGATATAGTTAATAGTAATTAAAAGGATTAAAAATTTTATTTCATTTAGTTAAGTTTAACTATTAAAGCGCTAACAAAAATGGTTATTAAACATATGAATGAATCTGTTTAGTAGCAATCGAAATATGTTTATAAAGAAATCCTACGATATCATCTATACATTCAACAGTTGTATATGGAGAGATAGAAAAGAATTTTAATGTAGAAATCGGATTTCTATCATAACTGTTTATTACATCTACTACACAAGAACGAGTTGTATCACCAAAAAATACTTGATCGCGATTTTTTCCTAGATAATTAAATAGTTCTATATTTAACCGGTTTGTATCCTCAATCTCTTCTTTTGTTGTAAGGCCTATTCGTTCTTTTTCCCAATTTTCTTGGCTATCTCCATTTAGATAGAAACGGAAAGTTGTAATTGGTCCATATGTAAAATCATTTGTGATTGCGACTTGAGGGAGGGCCTTGCGCAACTTGTCTCTAAATAATAGATTTACACGAATATAATTTGCTAGTAGTTTTTGATATCCTTCAATTCCAAAGGCTAATAGATTGATATACATCGGAATAGCACTACCAGCTCGTGAACATTCTAAAGTATATCCTGTATGATAACTCCCATATGATCTATTACCAAGATAAGGTGTATCATCTTGTTCAATATCCATCAGTTGTAAATCAGTATGATTTTTTACGATTAAAATACTTGAAGCATAAGGTGTTTGTCCTAATTTATGAAAATCAAAACATACACTATCTGCAAGGGACATATATTGCATTTTATCTTGTACGTATTGTAAGGCATTTTTTACATTAGATTCAAATGAGAGTGGATTTTCTTCAAAACTATAATTATTAAAGAAACTATAGAATCCGCCCATTGCAGAATCAGCATGGATATAAATCGGTTTTAATTTATATTTTTTCTGTATTGCTTCAGCGCTCTCTTTAATTTTTCTTATATCATCAATAGTAAATGTGTCTGTTGATCCCATGGTAGCTAGAATATAAAGGGGGATACCGCCATTTTTAATAACTTGTATCATTTTAGCCTCTAAGTCTTCTATATCCATAGAACTTGTATAAGGATCAGTTTTCACTTTTATTAAGTAATTTGACCCAATGCCAGTTGCTTCAGCTGACTTTAATAAACTATAGTGTGCATTTTCAGAAGCAAAGCAATATACATTTTGTGGAGCACCATGTTCTTTTGCTAATGGGAATTGTTTAGAAATTGCTAAACGTAAGCTCGAAAATACACAACCTTGTCCACCCCATGTTGTATAGCCGCCGCTATTATGTGGATTATAACCTATCAGTTTTGAAAGCATGGATACAACTTTTACTTCTGCTTCTGCTGCCCCTGGACCATATACATCCCAAACACCATTACCATTTAAAAGTGCCATTGTCATTACCCCTAATAGTGAAGGTATACTTGGTAGTGGTACAGCGTTAGACAAGTAATATTTATTTGGATACGGATGACCATTCATAAATTGGTTTAGCTCTTCTATAACCTCAGACATAGTAATTCCAGCTAGTGGAATATGACTTTGGTGAATTAAGTCATTGTAGTATCCTTCTGATTTTTCCTCACATTTACCTAAAGTAGCTCGCTCTTCATTTTTTAATTGGTCAAGATTTTTAATTATTTTCTGCATAGATTCTAATAATAGTTGTTGTTTTTCTTCATTTCCGTCAACGCTCGGAAATAGTTTTAAAATATCTTGCATGCAGTCACTTCTCCTTGTGAAAAACTGGATTTTTATTTTACTTGGTTAAACATAAGGGTGTAATAATTTGTAATTGCCCTTTAGAATGCTTAGAAATGAGGAGCTATTTAGAAAAAAATGTAATTCCATAGAAGATTATATGAACTATGGAATTTAAAGTAAAGAAAAATTTTTTGATTAATTTTTAAAAAAGTAATTGTGAGATAATGAAGTTTCTAAAAATATTTCTGAATTAATTGTTTTTTTTGGTTTGCATGATACTCTAGCATGTATTCAACTAATGTAGTAGATATTTTAATATAATTTAAACCAATTATAAGGTAGTTGAATATAAGAGCTCAACTACCCTATAAACTGTAGATATTGCTGAGAAAAGGGAAAAAATAAGGTGGAAGTGTTAAAGATATGTTTTAGTGGAGAAGCAGTAATGGTATGGATTTGGTAGCTAAATCAGTTTGATTTTTATGGGAGAATAACGAGCTGATCAAAGCTTTTTAATGAATTCAATTTCATTATCTAATAATAATGGACGAGTTAAGTGGGAAGAGTTTTCTTCAACCTGAGTAGAATTTTTTGCACCAGGAATAGCAACTGAAACTGCTGGGTGACTTAAAACATAACGTAAAGCTACTTGCGCTAAACTTCGATTTGAACGTACAAGTGAACGTAATTTCTCTACTGTGTTTAAGCTATCTTTAAACCATTTTTCTTTTGGCCAATCTTTTCTTAAATCATCGTCTGGAAATTGAGTTTCATGATTAAATTTCCCAGTTAAAATTCCCATCTTAAGTGGACCTCTTATCACAGCACCTAAATTATGTTTTTCAATATAAGGAAGGATGTCTTTTTCGGGCTCTTTATTCAGAATACTGTAATCGAATTGTACAACATCTAAATCATCATTCTGATTAAAATGTTTAATATAATCTAAATCATTAGTAGAAACGCCAACTGCTCTCACTTTGCCAGATTTTTTTAAGGTTTGGAATGCTTGTAGAAAGGCTTCTGTTTCTTCAGGTTTATCCCACCAAATATGACAAAAGTACACATCTATATAGTCAGTTTTAAGCCGCAGTAAACTAGCCTCAAACGCATCAATGATCTTTTGAGGATCTCCATAAACGGCTGGTTGATCGGGGTCATAATGATGACCAATTAAACCACCTTTTGTAGAAAGGATTATATCTTGCCTGCGATTATTTATAGCTTTTGCAACGAGTGTTTCACTATGACCTAATCCATAAACATCAGCAGTGTCAATAAAATTGACCCCTAGATCAATTGCTTTCTCAATTGCATCAATGGATTCATTATCTTTTACTGCACCCCATTCATCTCCACCAATTGCCCAAGAACCAAATCCTATCTCTGAAACTATTAATCCTGTGTTGCCTAATAATCTATATTCCATTATGTACGGACTCCTCCTTTACAGTTTATGTTATAAGAAGTATATATAGTGACCAGTTGGAATATTCTTGAATTTATTTCGGAGAATAAATTAGGCAATTTACTTTAATAAATATATGCAAGAATACTGTATAAAAAGAAATTAGAATTATTAGTGAAATGGTTTTTTATGCTTAAATTGAATAAAAGTATGAACTGTTACAGTATAAATATGAGTTTTATTCATAATTTTAATAACTATGCAATAATTGAAATAAATGTTGAATTTAGTCGGAAAATATAGATTTACAAATTGCAGAATATGTACATATAGTTGTAACTGTAAATATTATCCGTTTTTAAATATTTATAAAAGGAGAAATTCATATGAAAGAAATACAAGAGAAATATGAAATTGTAGAAGAATTGGATGCAACGGTAGGCCAAGAAGCATTATGGATAGCTCATCAAATGGAAATAGAAAAAGGAATGAACAATGAACCGATTATAATAAAGTTAAAAGGAAAACTTCAGATAGAGGTTTTGGAGAAAGCGCTTACCATAATAGTGCAATCACATCCGGCGCTACGTACAATATTTAAGAAGAGGGATGAAAAAATAAAGCAATTAATTCAAAAGAATGTAGAATTTGATATACCAATTAAGGATTTAACTGCTTTTAAAAACACACAACAAAAATCTATTTTTAAAAATTTCTTAGAATCTATAGTGAATGAGAAATTTAGTTTAGAGGAGGGGCCTTTGTTTAAATTCCACATCATTAAATTCAGTGAAGATACATTTATTTTACATCTAATGTTTCATCACATTATTTACGATGGATGGAGTTTAGGAGTTTTCATCCGACAATTATCCAATACGTATGGTGAATTACTTCAAGGAAAGACGAATGTAAAATTTGAATCTCCTTATAAGAACCTCGTAGAGTATGAGGAGGGTTTTATTGATAGTGCAATATATAAAGATGGATCATCGTATTGGAAAGATTATTTACAAGGTGAATTAACTCCTACAGAGTTTCCTATTGATTTTAATAAAATGAATGAAAAAAGATATACAGATAAAAATATAAGTAAGAATATTAATTCGGCTTTATTTTATCAAATACAATGTTTTGCTAAAAAAAATAATATAAGTATTTATCGAGTAATGTTAAGTACTTATTGTACCTTACTTCATCAAATGACAAATGCTGAAGAGATAATTGTTGGTATTCCAATTAATACTAGACCACATACAGAAGAACGAAATACTTTTGGTTATTTTGTTAATACAGTACCTATACGTATAACAATAGAAAAGGGAGAGACATTTAAGGGGATACTTAATAAAGTTAATAAATCTATTCATCTAGCTATTACGTATAAACATAATCCTTACTCACATATAGTAAAAGATTTAAATCTAGATACAAATCATAATATGGTATATTCCACAGCATTTAATACGATGAAGATACCGGAATTAAAAATTCCTGATATTGAGTCAACAGTTTTAACAGATTGTAAAAGAGTAAATCCTTTTAATATGACTTGGAGAATAATGAGGTATGAAGGGGAAACAGAGAATAAAATTGAGGTTGACTATAACTCAGCATTATATAAACCAGAGAGTATTAGTGATTTAGTTGAAAGATATATATATTTGTTGCAAAAACTAATGAAGAATGTGAATGAACCTATTCATTCACTGGATTTGCTTTTAGAGAAAGATCATCGTCTATACAAAGAAATGAATTCAAACGCTCTTACGTATCCTAATTCAAAAACACTAGATCAATTAATCGATCTACAAACATTAAAATCGCCAAATCAAATAGCAATTTCTATGGGGGATAAATCCATTACCTATTATGAATTGCAGCAAAGGTCAAATCAAATAGCGAATTATTTACGTGAAAATGATTTGAAAAAGGGACAACGTGTAAGTATTACAATGGAGAGAGAGATTGATACCATTGTATGGATTCTAGGCATCTTAAAATCAGGTGGAGTTTATGTACCAATTGATCCAAAGTTTCCTGAAAAAAGAATAGAATACATCTTAAAAGATAGCGAAAGTCAAATGATTATTACGAAGAAAGAATACAGGGGATTGGTTGAAAGTTTTGCGATTCATACAATTTATCTAGAAGATTTTCATTACGCTAATTCCATAGAAAATATTGCGCCTACACATACCATAGAAGATGCAGCTTATATTATCTACACGTCAGGTTCAACAGGTTTACCAAAAGGAGTCGTAGTACCACATAAAGGCGTAATTAATTTATCATATTCAGTAATCAATACATTTCATTTAGGCAAAGAAGATGTATTTTTACAATTTGCAACGATCATTTTTGACGCCTCCATTATGGAAATATTTCCGATTTTGCTATGTGGAGGAAGAATGCATTTAATTTCTGAAATCGAAAAACGTTCAGCAGAGGAATTTATAAATGTAAGTCAAAAGAATGGTATTACAAATGTGGTTTTACCAACTGCGTTTTTTAAATTAATAGCTGATATGCCAAAAGAAATGTTACTTAAATTAAATTCTGTAAAACGTGTATTTGTGGGAGGGGAAACTTTACCTGCTGAATCAGTTCGTAAATGGCAAAGCAAATTAGGGTTAAAGATTCCAGTTCTTAATGCATATGGTCCTACTGAAACTACTGTATGTGCAACGATGTATGAAGTAAATGGTGAGATACAAAAAGAAATCTCTAATATCCCAATAGGTAAACCAATTGCTAATAGTGAAGTTTTCGTGGTTAGTCCGTTTAATACGTTATGTCCGTCAGGTGTAGTAGGTGAGTTATTTATTGGCGGTGATGGAGTTGCCAACGGATATTTAAATCAAAAGGAAAAAACAAAAGAGGCGTTTATTTCTTTCGATAAATCCTATAATCATGATAAAAAGATGTATCGTACTGGAGATTTAGTACGTCTTTTACCGAATGGAAATTTAGAATTTATCGGAAGGAAAGATAATCAAGTAAAAATACGTGGGTATCGAATTGAGCTGGATGAAATTGAAGGAACATTATTTAAACATCCAGAAGTGAGAGATGCTGTAGTATTTACTTATCAAAACGACAAAATCGTTAGCTTTTATTTATCAAAAGACAATACAGAACTAAAACAAGAGGCATTAAAAACATTCTTAAGTGAAAGTTTACCAGATTTTATGATGCCAAATTATGTATTTCACCTTGAAAGTTTTCCTGTATCACCAAGCGGGAAACTTGATAGAAAAAAATTAGAATTACAAATCCCATCTTTACTTGAAAACATGCAGAAGCAATATGTTCCACCGATAAGTGAAACAGAAAAAAGATTGGCAAAAACATGGGCAGCGATTTTAAATTTAGGGAAATATAGAATCGGCAGAGATGATGACTTTTTTAAACTTGGGGGACATTCATTAATTGCTGTGCAAGTGTTAAATCAAATTCAAAAAGAGTTTCATCTAAAAATTGAAATTAGAGATATTTTTGAGCATACAACGATTGCTAGTCTGTCTGCTTACATCGATAAATTAATGGCAGTAAATCATGATAGGGAAGAACAGGAGACGCAAGTATTAAAAGTTGCAGATAAGGAAAGTTATCAATTATCAAGTGCTCAAAAAAGAATCTGGTTTTTAAATAAGTATAACGCCATTAATAGAGTATATGATACACCACTACACATATATATTGAGCCGAGTTTAAAAAAGGATATTTTACAAGATACCATAAGATTTTTAGTTGAACGACACGAGATGCTACGAACAGTGTTTATTGAAAGAAATGGGGAGCCTAGACAAGTCATCTTAAACTCAATAGCGATTGATTTGATTCACGATGAGATTGAACATATGTCTAAAAAAGAACAACAAGAATATATACGTACAACAATAAATCAAACGGATCATGCACCATTTGATTTAGAAAATGGCCCTCTTTTTAGGATTAGAATTTTTAATCTGAATAAGAAAAAATCTTATTTATATATCAATTTACATCACATTATTACAGATGAGTGGAGTGTAAGGAATTTATTAGATGAATTAATGAAGGTATATAGTGCCTTTGCAAAACGTAGAAATCCTGAGTTGCCAACTATCTCTAATCGATATGTAGATTATGCTGAGTGGGAACAGGAGCAGTTAAATTTAGGTCGGTGGGATACGGAAAAATCTTATTGGATGGCCGAACTTGCAGCACCTCTTCCTATACTAAATCTTCCTTTGGATTTTAGTAGGAATCGTCAAAGTACAAATAAGGGTACAGTATTTGAAATGAAGTTAGATAATGAAATGAAAGAGTCTTTGAAACAAGTATGTGAACAAGAGAATGTTTCTATGTATATGTTATTTTTAGCAGCGTATATTCAATTGTTACATTATCTAACGAATCAAAAAGATATTATTGTAGGTACACCGGTTGTTGGAAGGAATCATCAAGAATTTGAACAAATACAAGGATTTTTTGTAAATACCCTAGCAATTAGAACACAATTAAATGATGTGAAAAATTTAACACAGCTATTACAAGTAGTGAGAGAAAAATGTTTGAATTCTTTCCAAAATCAATCGTACCCATTTGATAAAGTAATTGAGCAAATAAATCCTGATAGAAGCTTTGGGAATAACCCGATCTTTTCTACTATGTTTAGTTATCAGAAAGAAATTCTGCAGCAACATGATGCGTATAAGCTTCAGTTGTTACCTAATAAACAAGATATTAGTAAGTTTGACATTTCTTTAGCTGTTGAAGAAGGATTGGATTATGTAGGGGTTTCATTTGAGTATGATTTTAATCTTTTCAAGGAAGAGTCAATTAATAGGTTTACTCAAAATTTACTTACTATACTGGACGCCTTTATTCATCGAAGAACAGTAGCATATGAAAATCTTTCATTCCTATCACAGGAAGAAGAATCTTTATATAAAAAGGTAAATCATACAGAAAGACCATATCCTTATTTTCAAAATATACAGGAGCAATTCCATATGCAAGTAGATAGACAACCCAATCGGATTGCTATAGCGACTGAAACGGAATCTTTAACATATAGACAATTAAATATGAGCTCTAATCAAGTAGCTCAACATTTACTCGAAAATGGTATAAAAAGGGGAGATAAGGTAGCCATATTTTTAGATAGAAGTATGAATAGTATCGTTTCTATGCTTGGAATATTAAAAGCCGGTGCTGCCTATATACCAATCGATGTAAAATACCCTGAGGATAGAATAAATTATATAGTTCGTGACAGTGAGGCATGTAGAATTATAACGAGTAACAAATACAAAAGTCATTTGAATGTAAGTAATTATAAGATTTCAATAATAGAGGATATATATCGTGCGACTATAAATGATGATGTGAAAATTTTAAATAAACCATATGATTTGGCATATGTAATTTATACTTCAGGATCAACAGGTAAACCAAAAGGTACATTATTAACACATAAAGGAGTATTAAATTTAGTTGAATGGAGAAATGAAGTATTTCAGATTTCTTCAAATGATAAAGTAACACAGTTTTATTCCCATAGTTTTGATTCTTCAGTATCAGAAATTTTTTCTACCTTGTTAAATGGGGCGGAACTATATGTATTAAGTGATGAACAGCGCTATTCAACTGTCGCATATGCTCAAGCCATTCAAGAAACACAAGCAACTATTTCTGACTTACCAACAGTATTTTTCAATGAATTATCGACTTCATTAACGAAACTGGATTGCGAAAAGATACGTTCTTTAAGATTTATAATAATGGGAGGGGAAGCTGCATCAACAAATGCTATTAGAAGTTGGCAAAGTACTTTTAAAAACCAAGTACAGCTGGTAAATGAGTATGGCCCTACTGAAGCAACCGTTTCAGCAATGTATTATTTCATACCAGTTTTAGAAGGCGACAATAATCTTTTAGGAAGTATACCAATTGGTATTCCTATTTCTAATACAAAGGTTCATATATTGAATTCATATATGCAACATTGTCCGGTAGGGGCTATGGGTGAATTATATATTGAAAGTTTAGGATTGGCCCAAGGGTATTGGAAGCAGGAAAAAAAAACAAAACAGGCATTTATTTCAAATCCATTTTCAGAAGACAATAGTAAAAGATTATATCGAACAGGTGATTTAGCAAGGTGGTTACCAAATGGAAATATAGAATTTATGGGAAGAAAAGATAAACAGGTTAAAATTAGAGGGCACAGAATTGAATTAGGAGAAATAGAAGATGCAATGTTACAACTTGAGGGGGTAAGTCAGGCTGTGGTAACACAAACGAAAGATGGAATGTTACTGCAAGCTTATTATAAAACAGTGGACGGTATAGGGATAGAGAAAAATAAGTTAGCAATACATTTATCAAATGTATTGCCAGAATATATGGTCCCTAAATATTACTCTCATGTCTTAGAAATACCAATAACGGCGAATGGGAAAATTGATTTTGAAAAACTACCAGAAATAGAGTTTGATCATGAGCAAAAGGATGAGTGTATACTTAAGCCTCAAACTAAAGTACAAAAAAACATTGCAAAGGTATGGTCTGAAGTTCTAAACGTAAAATCTATAGGTTTAAAAGATGATTTCTTTAATTTGGGTGGACATTCTTTAAAAGTTATGCCGGTATTAGTCAAATTAAAACCGTTATATCCTAACTTGAAAATTCAAGATTTCTTTAAGTATAGAACCATAGAAAAATTAGCCTCTCATATTGAAGAGATGGAAGATATGTCGTTCAAGAAAGAGAAAAATATGAATGTAGCATGTAGGGAAAATGAAACGAAAACGACTCCTGTTTATGAAACAACTAAATTAGAAGAATGTGAGTTAGATATGGTGAATTATCCAAAAGCAGTTTTCCTTACAGGGGCAACAGGATATTTAGGAGCACATATTTTAGAACGATTATTACAGTTACCATCTACGACTATTTACTGTTTAGTAAGAAAAAATGAGGATCAAGTAATTGGTGCAAAGTTAAAAGAAAGAATGGAGTTTTATTTCGGTAAAGAAATTCTCCAAAAGTTGAAGGTGAAAGTAGAGTTAATTGAAGGAGATTTATCTCAGATGAATCTAGGTCTAGATTCAAAGCAATTGGACCATTTAAAGAATAAGGTAGAGTCAATCATACATTGTGGTGGAGAAGTTAGACACTATGGAGAACGTGAGCATTTTCAAAAGGTAAATGTTCAGTCTACAAAATACTTATTGGAATTAGCTAAGAACACAAATGCACGTTTTCATTATATATCGACTTTAAGTGTAGTAGGTCAGGCTGAAAGCGATCCAAAAGAATTTGAATTTTTTGAGTCTAATTTTGATAGAGGACAAAATTTAGATAATCTGTACCTAGAAAGTAAGTTTCAAGGCGAGAAAATGGTTAGAGAAGCAATGGAAAAAGAAGTTCGTGCCACAATATACCGTGTAGGGAATTTAGTGGGTAACTCTAAAACAGGTAAATTTCAATACAATATTAATGAAAACGCATTTTATAGATTATTAAAAGGGATATGCCTATCTAGCATAGCTCCTGACGTCAATACGTATGTAGATTTAACGCCTGTAGACTATGGAAGTTTAGCTATTACTGAATTATCTTATAAGGCCAATACAGTAAATAAAACCATGCATATTTGTAATCCAATTCAGCTAAAATGGGAACAATTTATTAATAGTTTACAAGCTTTTGGATACGATATCCTGTTAATGAAACAAGAAAAATATATAGAGAAGTTTTTTAATACGAATTTAACTACTGATGAACAGAAAGCTTTAGAGCTCATAATGCCTTTATTAGAATCTGTAGAAGAGCTATCAGTAGCTATACCATCTTGTTTATACACGCAAGGATATTTGAAGAACATACATTGTTTAGAGCCAAATCAAGAGTATATCAATTTGTTATTAAATTATGCTATGAGTATAGAGTATTTACCATTAATTAAAGAACCAATACTGTTGTAGTATACTCTATCTATTTTGAGCAAAAGAAGGGTTTCACTTCGAAACTTTTTATTTAAAAATCTTAATTATTTGAGTACAAAAAATAAAAGATTGTATAGCGGAGAAGTAATAATGAAAAAGAACCTGTTTTCTATGGAAAACAGGTTCTTTTTTTGGGGTAAAGATAATTTAGGGATACGGAAAAAATCCTTCCCAGTATGATTGGGATCGCACTATCAAGAATATAAATATGCAATTATGCATATTTATATTGAATATTTTTAATAACATTAAAATCTAATATATAATTAAAAAGTTTTTAATGAATTGATAAGGAGATGCGAGTATGAAGAAAGTCATAGGACTTATTGTATCATTATTTTTATTATTTTCTACCTATGCACCAACATTTACAGCAGCAGCCGAAGTTTTAAATAAAGTAGGCTGGGTGAAGGAGAAAGAGAATTGGTATTATTATGAAAAAGATGGCAGTAAAAGAACAGAAACAATCACATTAGATGGAATAGAATATGAATTCTTCAAAGATGGTAGGTTGTTTGAAGGGAAAAAACAAGTCGGAAATGAATGGCTTCATTATAAAGAACCTGGAAAATTACAAACCGGATGGAGTTTTTCAGGAACAGCTTGGAGTTATATACGTGATGGGAAATATGCAACAGGTGTTATTACCTATCAAGGGAAACAATTTGAAATTAATAAATATGGGGAAATGGAAAAAGGATGGATTACATTACGTTCTAAAATTAAAAGAATGTATCCTAAACCAGAAACAAAATTTTTATTGGAATCAAAGCCTGTAAAAGACGGAGATATATTAGAGGTTATTGGTAAACAAGGTATTTGGTATCAAGTAAAATACCAAGGAGAAATAGGGTATGTAAGAATATTTGAATCCGTAGTCATAGGAGAAAATCCCACACGTTCTTGGGATGTTGTAAAAGAAGGAACAAGCCTCACGCGATTTATACTAACGGAGTATAAAAAAGATCCAGAAAAATACTTTCCTCCAAATGTAATTAAAAACCAGGAGAAAGAAATTCACGAGTTAATTGAGAACGTAAATAATGTGTATTATGATTTCCAACAATTAAAATCTATGTTGTTATTTGATAATGCAAAAGGATGGGTGCAAGAAGAGGGGAAATGGACGTATTATTTAAAAAATGGAAGTCGTGTAACAGGCCTTCAGACTATTGATAATAAACAATACTATTTTGGACCTGATGGCTTTATGCAAACCGGTTGGGTTGATATAGGTGGCGCGAAATATTATGCGAATAAATCCGGTGCGTTACAAAAAGGTATTCAGTATATTGATGGTAAAATGCATTATTTTGATAAAAGTGGTATCTTATCCCGAGGTATGCAACAAGTAGATGGAAAACCGTACTACTTTAGTTATGAAAGTGAACCAAAAAGTGGTTGGATGAAATTAGAATATGATTGGTATCTGTTACATCCAAATGGTGCCTTACAAACAGGAGATTTTACCTATAAAGACAAGGTTTTCTCTTTTAATAATGATGGAGAAATGATAAAAGGTTGGATCACGTTAGAATCTCTTGTAAAAAAAGTATATCCAGAACCAGACTTAAAGAAAGTTTTACGAGCAAAGCGAGTAAATACTGGAGAATTAATAGAAGTAACAGGAAAAGTTGGTTCTTGGTATGAAGTAAAATATAAAGGTGAAAAAGGGTATGTACGTATCCATGATGCCATTATTTTTGACCAAGAAGCAAAGACACCGTTATCTTTATTAAATGGTAAATTGAAAATTTTTGAAGGTGTTTTTAAATACATCAAAAGTGACGAGCCTTTACTCAATAATACATTAAAAACTCTACAAGATTTAGAAAATAGTACCACTGATTCAATTGAATTGATGAATAATGTTGCAAAAGACGCTGAAGATGCGAAACATGACCTAGAAGAACAGAAAAAACAAATACTAGAATTTGATCAAAAAATGAAAGTCCTGGGAAAAAAAATTAAGAATGACTGGGACCACTTAACAAAAGAAGAGATGCGACAGCTGATAGAAATGTTTCAGGCTGATGCAAAAAGAGCTGGAATTTATGGTGATGATCTTGGACAATATGCAGAAGACCGAGCAAAGCATTTTTCAGAATTAATCCTTAGAGGGTCTAAGGAAATGCTTCGATTCCAGCAAGAAGTGGTAAAATCTCTTGATCAAATGGTAGAGTTTAATAATCAAATTTATGCAGTCATCATGGAAGATACACAAAACGTATTAAAGTTCCAGGATCAATTTAATGTGTATTTAAAACAAACTACAGATGCGTTTCATGAATTAGCAGAGAGTCATAAGCGTATTCAGCAAGTATTACACGACAATGGTACATTTGAGGATTTAGGAAACATTGCAACAAGTACGATTCGATTAAAACACTCTATAGATGCGGCGAAACCTGGGATGGAGGAACTTGTACAAGTAACAAGAAAAAATGTTCCAGTTATAGCAAAAGATTTACAAGCATTTCAAGAAAGAGTACCAGGTATCTATAATGATGTTAATACAGGATTAGACTTTGGAAATGCGTTTATGGGAACAGCTTCAAAAATTGCCCAACATAAGTATAATATCCCTGCAGCGGCAGCTAACATTGGGAATATTAATTTGAATAACGCATTGCGTGATTTAGGTGGAGATCCATCTCGTATTTATAATCGTGCGAATGATGGGGATTTATCATTCGTATTGGGTATTACACCAATAATTGGTACAGGAAAAGAAATTGGACAACTTATCAAAGGTGAAGACTTAGTAACAGGTCAAAAATACGGTCCAGACGATTATGCATGGGGCACATTGGCCGTCGTATCTGGTGGTACAACACGGGTTATCGGTAAAGTTGTAGGGAAGATTGGTGACCTTGAAAAGAAAGGTAAAGCATTAGAGGCGGCTGCAAAGTACACAAATGCTTTTGGTAAAATAAATGCTCGAAACATACCCAATATGTCTAAAAAAGAAATACTAGAAAAACTTCCTGAAGGATGGAAATACACAGAGAATAATGGGTTTGTTCATGTTCGAGATGGTAATGGTACAATAAGGATGAGAATAGATCCACCAGATAAAGTAACAAAATATGATCATGTACATTTATATGATGAGAATAAAAATCCATTAGATGTAAATGGGAGTATAGTAGATGCTAAAAGTCCAGATGCTCATATTCCATATAAAAAGTAAGAATTGAGGTCGAAAATGAACGTACAGAGAATACAAGCAGAATTTGAAAAGTTACACTATTGTGATGCATGGGTTACTAAATTAGTATGCGACTATTTTGGTGATGAGGTACACCTAACTTATAAGGATGAAAATGAGGACGTAGATTTTCAATTTAGCGGTTGCTATAGAATAGATTTCAAACATAGCTTGGGATATGTAAAAGAAAAGCCAATAAAAACATTTACATATGAACAGTTACCATATTTTCTTCATGATATTGAAATCGGTGAAGTAGAAAAAGAGGGCTTGAAATTATATACCTGTAATATAGTTATGCCTCCTATGGAATTAGAAATATGGTGTAAGGATATAAAAATTGAAAGATAAGTATTTGCAGAAGAATAAATGCTAAGTAAATTCTATATTGTTGTAAAATAATTAAACGGACCTTAGATAAACATAAAACTGTGGAAATATTTAATTCCTGCGGTTTATATTATATCAATTTGATTTTCTTTCATATTGATTCTTTATATCTCAACTCGTTTCTGTACCTCTGCAATATTATGAATTTCTTTTTAAACGCTATGCTTGTTATTATCAAGCAGTTGATGTGGGGACAGGTGAAACGGTTGAATTTTAAGTTTAAAGATAAAAATAAATAAGGGGAATATGTTATGAAAGTAACTTGTTTATATAATACCGGCAATGCCCTATCTAAGATAACAGAGGAAACATTTAATTTAACCATTGAAAAAGAGTATATTGTTTATGGAATATGTAAATTACAAAGTGGTGAGTTAACATATTTAATCTTAGGAGAACGTGAAAATATGCCATCATGGTATCCAGCAGAATTATTTAAAATATCCGATGCGTTACAACCTTTAGAATGGTATTGTGCAGAACACAGACAGGTTAAAGATACAACTATAGATTATATATGGGGATATAAGGAGTTAGCCTTGGATGATACACATGCTCTGGGGTTAATAGAAAGAGAAAATAAAGATATGGAACTATTTTTAAAGCGTAAAGCTGAGATTGACGAATTTGAGGAATTGTATAAATAAATTAAATTTATTTATGAAAAACGTAGGAATTAAATATTCCTACGTTTTTTGTTTATAACATTTAAATACCTGATTTTTACAAAGGTTAAAGGATCAAATGGAAAATTTTTTATTTATCCTGCATAAGCAGAATCGTTTCTGTAATTCTACTTAATAGAATACTCCCCTGTATAGCATCATTATTGAGTCCTGATTCCATGAGATTGAAGTTAAGATATATTGAAAAGATCTTATTGAGATTTCTTGTCAATTTCTCATGAGTTTTCAGTTTATTCGGAAATTTAGCGGTTTTAATTTTACAGTTTAGTGAAATAGTGGGTTTGAAGATAATATAAAGCGTCTGCAGGACATTAGTTATGGGTATAAGATGAAAATATTGTATGTGCATAGCGAAACATAACGGAAGGATAAACAGTACTGTAGCATATGGAACTTATTTGGTCTGTCTTAGGAGTCGTACAATGCATAATTGTAAGTCAGCAATCCTAGAAATAAGTTTGCCTTCGGTAGGAAGCGTTCCACTAACGATGTTCATACTCAATATTTTCTTAAAACGTTTGAAGGAATTTAGTTTATGTATATAACTTTATGAAGAATATTAAATCTGTAGCATATGTTATTCCTCTGGAATGGATTCACTTATAGATCCTCATCTAAATTAAAAAACTTCACATATAATTTTATTTATGTTTAAAGTTTAAAAGCTCACCATAGATGATTTATAGAGAATGCAATTATAAATGCAAGAAAATCTAATTTAAAATTGAAAATTCGTTCTATTTTGGTTAGATATGGAATAAATGAATTTTATTTCTCAATATTCACTGTATGTCACTTTTTTGTTTTTTTCTATATGATATTGGAAAAAGTATGCTTAATTTTATAACATAAAACCCCTACAAAATTATTACTCTACAAATTAATTTCTTAAAGAAAACTTCTTGTGAATATGTTACTAACTACATAAAGTGTAATATTAACAGAATTATTACCAAAGTATTAGGTTTTTAGAATAAAAATGATTGCTCAAAATATCATTGAAATCCAGGAATAGAAATCGTAATTAAAATTTTTTGTTTTCTGTCAGGTATGTAAATCACTTTAGCTACTTTATGGGTAATTTCATGTGTTTTTTCTTTTGCTTAAGTTTATGAAATAGGAGTATTAGCTCTAAGTATTGTAGCTAAGAGTATGTAAAGCATAGAAAATCCGAATTAAACAAAATAGGAGGAAAGTGAAAATGAAGCATCAAGATGATAGTAAAACTGGTTTGGAAATAGCGATTATTGGAATGGCAGGTAAATTTCCAGGTGCAAATGAAATAAACCAATTCTGGGATAACCTAAAAAATGGTGTTGATTCAATTTCTACATTTACTGAAGATGAGTTAATTAAAGAAGGTGTTAATTTAGATGTTTTACAACATCCTAATTTTGTGAAAGCAAAAGGGTATTTGGAGGAAGTAGAATATTTTGATGAATCCTTTTTTGCTTATACACCTAGAGAAGCGAAAATAATGGATCCCCAAATCCGTATGTTACAGGAAACAACATGGGAAGCATTAGAGATGGCAGGTTATAATCCATTTGATTATGAAGGATTAATAGGGTTATACGTAGGAGCATCTACTAATTTTAATTGGATGAAGCACACGCCATTATTAAACAGTGATAGTGTGGTTGAGTTTTCAGAGGCAGGTACTCTTTCCTATAAAGATGCAATTTCAACGCTTACATCCTATAAGCTGGGACTTAAGGGACCGAGTTTTACATTATATACAGCATGCTCTACATCTCTTTTGAGCATTCATCTTGCATGTAGATCATTGTTAACTGGAGAATGCTCTATTGCAGCTGCAGGTGGAGTATCTATAACGTATCCTAAAAAGAATGGTTATAAATACCATGAAGGAATGACAAGTTCACCGGATGGCAAAGTACGTACTTTTGATGCAGAAGCCCAGGGTGCAGTTTTTAGTGATGGTGTAGGTATGGTAATACTAAAGAGATTAGAAGATGCGATTGCTGATGGGGATACAATCTATGGTGTAATTAAGGGATCAGCAGCAAATAATGATGGTGGTCGAAAAGTAGGCTATACTGCTCCGAGTGTTGAGGGACAGGCTGAAGTAATTCAAGCAGCTCATAGTTTTGCTGAAGTTGATCCTTCTACAATTAGTTATATAGAAACGCATGGAACGGCAACGCCATTAGGGGATTCTATCGAAGTAGAGGCTCTAAAGAGAGCGTTTCAAGATGTGGACAAGAAATCTTTTTGTGCAATTGGTTCTGTTAAGAGTAATGTAGGTCATTTAGATACAGCTGCAGGGGTGACCGGACTTATAAAGACAGTTTTATCTATGAAACATAAACAACTCCCGCCAACTTTAAATGTGAAGCGCCCTAACTCGAAAATTGATTTTATAGATAGCCCATTTTATATTAATACTGATTTGGTGGATTGGCAAAGTGAAGATAATGATCTTCTTAGAGCAGGTGTGAGTGCTTTCGGATATGGTGGAACTAACGTTCATATTGTATTAGAAGAAGCGCCTAAAGTTAAAAGTTCTGCTTCTACTAGAGAGAAAAAGTTAATGGTTCTTTCTGCTAGATCAAAAGAAGCTTTAAATAATGCTACAGTAAATATGGTTGAATATCTGGAATCTAATAAAGATGTTGAATTAGCAGATGTAGCATACACATTGCAAACTGGCCGTCGATCATTTCCGTATAGAAGAGCGGTCTTATGTAAGGATATAGATAGCGCCATAGACAATTTAAAAACAGTTAAAGATTTTCACGTAAAAACGCAAGAAAATCCAGATTTGGTATTTGTGTTACCTAGCGAATACTCATCAATTATTGAGAATGTAAAAGAACTATACCAAAAGGAACCATTATTCTTACAAGTATTTGAGCGTAATATGACTGATGCACAAATGTATACTGGAAAAGCATTGAAAGAAGCATTCTTTAAAGGAACAGATGATAGCTTGGTTGAAGATTTAACCTTCTTCGTCTGCTTGCAATCGATTATTGATGTATTAATTGAATGTGATGTACGTCCTTCTAACATTATTGGTACAGGCTTAGCTGGAATGGTTTCAGATATTTATAATAAATCTCTTAAGCCAGAAGATGTCCTGAATCCATTAGTTGAGAACTATATAGAGTTAAAAACAGAATGGACGCATGGAGAAAAAGTAGAACTTCTAACACAAGTTAAGGATGTAGATCCTAATTTTGTGATTGTACATATTGGAGAGTTATTAAATTCTGAAATTAATAATAATCAGATTATTTTACAGAACGACTTGTTAGAGGTATTGGGACAAGCGTGGGAGTTAGGGGTAGAAATTAATTGGAGTAAACTGTATGAAGAGGAATATAGATTACGTATTGCCTTACCAACTTATCCTTTTGAGAAAAAACGATATTGGATAGATCCAGCTGAACAGCAAAATATAACTAATAGTGAAGAAACATCGATAAAGAAACGTTCTAATATAGCTGAGTGGTTCTATACTCCAGGTTGGATGGAAAAAGAAATTGTAGATGTAACTAAAGAATCTACTAAAAGTTGGTTGTTATTTTTAGACAATGAGCATATAGGCTTAGCTCTTAAAGAAAAGCTTGAAAGAGATGGACATCGTGTTATAACAGTCGGTGTGGGTCCTTCATATAAAAAGATTAGTTTAAATGAATTTACAATATGCCCTACTGAACAAGAAGATTATTATCAGTTATTTAACGAGCTACAAAAACAAGAGTGTTTACCAGAAGAGATTGTTCACCTATGGAATGTGGATAATAAGGATTTAGGTATCAAGACCTTAGATACTGGATTCTATTCATTAATATCACTTGCAAAGACAATTAGTAAATTTAATTTACTTTATCCTATCAATATAAATGTTATGACGAATAATATGCAAAAGGTAGTAGGAGACGAGTCTATTATTGCAGAAAAATCTACTCTTTTGGCTCCTATAAAAGTATTTCCGCAAGAGTATCCAAATATTAGATGCCGTAGTGTAGATTTTATGTTGTCTGATAATGAAGAAGCATTAATATCAAACTTATATTCTGAGATTCAAATGGACATTATTGACACTGTAATAGCAATTCGAAATAATACTCGTTACATTCGAATTTATGAGCCTATACCTGATGAAAAAGTAAGTGAAATGCTAGTAATAAATGAAAATGAATCAGCTTCAAAAATTCGAAATATTCGATCGGAAGGGGTTTATTTAATTACTGGTGGAATGGGAGGAGTAGGCCTTAAATTAGCAGAATATTTGGCGCGTACAGTAAAGGCTAAACTAATATTAGTTAGTAGAACAGCTCTTCCTGATCGTGAAGAATGGGATCAAATTCTTCAATCACAGATTGAAAATGAACAATTATGTCAACGTATTAACCATATTCAGAAGTTGGAGTCATTGGGAGCAAAAGTAATGACAGCTGTTGCAGATGTAGCTGATGAAGAGCAGATGAGAAACGTGATTCATCAGGCTGAGGCTAATTTTGGTCACATAAATGGGGTAATTCATGCAGCAGGTGTCTTACGTGTTAAATCAGCTCAGTGTCCAATGGAAAAGATAAGTAGGATTGAATGTGAAGAGCAATTTCTTCCTAAAGTACATGGTGTGCTAGTTCTTGATAAGTTATTGAGTAATTATGATCTTGATTTTTGTTATCTTGTTTCATCACTTTCACCTATTTTGGGTGGATTAGGTTTTGTAGCCTATTCAGCAGCAAACCTTTACTTAGATAGTTTTTCAGACAAAGTGAGTAAAACATCTAATAATCGATGGACCAGTATTAACTGGGGAGATTGGCAGTATACGGGAGCTCAACAGGTTAATAAAATATTCAATGCTCAAAGTATAGAAGCACTTGAAATGACATCTGAGGAAGGACAAAAAACATTCCAATGTGTGCTTGGTTTAAGTGGTTTAAATCAGGTAATTATTTCTTCAGGGGATTTAAATAAACGTTTTGATCAATGGATTAATCTGAATTCTCGTAAACGAATTTCTGAATTGGAAACTCAAACGAAAACGAGAGATAAGTTCAGAACTCAAGATGAAGTAGAGGAAATAATTATAGGAATTTGGAAAGAGTTTTACAGTGTTGATACTGTAAATGTAAATGAAAATTTCTTTGATCTTGGTGCAACTTCACTTCATATAATTCAAATTCATGAGAGATTAATTAATAGATTAGAAAAACAGATTTCAATTGGAGTTATGTTTGAGTATCCAAGTATTCGTTCTTTAGCGAGATACTTAAGTGGAGATAAGCAAAAGAATCAAGTTAAACATACAAAACGTTTTAATCGAAAAACGAAAGAAGATAACGATATTGCAATTATAGGAATAGATGGACGTTTTCCTGGAGCACAGAATGTAAATGAATTCTGGAATAATATAAAGTCTGGTACAGAGTCTATTCAATTTTTTACAGATGAAGAGTTAATTGAATCTGGTGTGAATCCTATGGAAGTAAAAAGCCCTAATTATGTTAAAGCGAAAGGGTATTTAGAGGGTACTGATAATTTTGATGCTCCATTCTTTGATTATACACCTCAAGATGCATCATTAATGGATCCACAACTACGAGTATTCCATGAATGTGCGTGGTCTGCCCTTGAACATGCTGGATATAATATTGAGACCTACCCGGGCCTAATTGGTGTATATAGTGGGGCATCTCCTAACTTATATTGGCAAGTGTTATCTACTCTATCAGAGGCAAATGAACCAGCTGGGCAATTTTTAATTTCATTACTTAACGACAAAGACTCGCTTAGTACTCAAATTTCTTACAAATTTAACCTTAAAGGACCAAGTATGAATATCTTTACGGGATGTTCAACATCATTGGTGGCTATTCATAATGCATGCCAAGCATTATTACAGGGGCATTGTGATATTGCTATAGCTGGGGGAATTACATTAACTCAACCTGAAAAAGCAGGTTATACCTACCAAGAAGGAATGCTGTTTTCTTCAGATGGTCATTGTCGTCCTTTTGATGAAAATGCAAATGGAATGCTTTTTGGAGACGGAGTTGGGATTGTTGTCCTGAAGCCTTTACAGGAAGCTATAAATGATGGAGATACTATACATGCAGTAATAAAAGGAACAGCGATCAATAATGATGGAAATCGGAAAATTGGTTACACTGCACCTAGTGTAGAGGGCCAAGTAGAAGTTATTAAAATGGCGCAACATGAAGCAAATGTAGAACCTGAGTCCATTTCCTATATTGAAACACACGGAACTGCTACTAAACTAGGAGATACCATTGAGATCAAGGCGCTTAGTGAAGTGTTTAACTCTAATGAAAAACAATCTGTACCAATTGGATCTGTTAAAGCAAATGTGGGCCATCTAAATGCAGCGTCCGGTGTTGCTGGTCTAATTAAAACGGTCTTTGCGATGAAAGATCAAGTTCTTCCGCCAAGTGTGAATTTTACAAAACCAAACACGCAAATTGGATTTGAAAAGACACCTTTTTATGTAAATCAACGATTAAATGAGTGGAAAAAGGATAATAAACCATTACGTGCAGGTGTTAGTTCATTTGGTATTGGTGGTACAAATGCACATATTATTTTGGAGGAGGCACCAAAGCTTGAAGCAACATCAAATAGTAGACCATACCAGATGTTAATGATTTCGGCAAAATCGAAAGATGCTTTGGATCGTATGACTTTGAATTTAGGAAATCACCTTGAACAGAATCCTCATGTGAATTTGGCAGACACTAGTTATACATTGCAAATTGGACGTAAGGAATTCAAGTATAGGAGAGCTTTAGTTTGTTCCAGTACTCAAGAAGGAATTGAACTGTTAAACCAGCCAGAAGGAAGAAGAGTACAATATGTAAATGTAAAAGAGGAACATCCTAAAGTTAACTTCCTGTTTTCTGGGAATGGATCGCAATATGTAAACATGGGGTTAGAATTATACGAACAAGAGGCAATTTTCCGTGAAGCTATGGATGAATGCTTTGCAATCCTTCAATCTGTTACGAATGTAAACATGAAAGAAGTGTTATACCCAACTACTTTCAGTATTGATGAGGCGACGGAAAAATTAAAAAGAATGGAATTTAGTCAACCAATTCTTTTCGCGTTTGAATACGCAGTTGCGAAACTATTAATGGGTTGGGGAATTAAACCTGAAGCAATGATTGGATATTCATTTGGTGAATATGTGGCTGCTTGTTTAGCAGAAGTATTTACTTTGGAAGATGCAATTAAATTGGTTGTAAAAAGAGGACAGCTAATGAGTAGTCTTCCTGCAGGGGTAATGCTTAGCGTTCCACTTCCAGAAGAGGAATTGATTCATTTAATTAATTCTTTTGAAAAAGAATATCAACATACTATTTCTTTAGCCGTAGTTAATGGTCCAGCTTGTATAGTTTCTGGGACAGAAGAAGCAATTGTAGATTTTGAAAATGAATTAAAGAAAAAGCGTTTCATGTGTATGCGAGTAACGATAGAAGGAGCAGCACATTCACACGAACTGGATTCAATTCTGGACGAGTATGCTTCCTATGTGAGTACATTGACACTTAGAGAACCTAAAATACCTTATTTGTCAAACTTGACCGGTACTTGGATACGACCTGAAGAAGCAACAAACCCAGTTTATTGGGTAAAACATATGCGTGGAACTGTTCGATTCTCTGATGGAATTCAAGAGTTGAATAGGGACAATACAAGTCTATTCATAGAGATTGGTCCTGGAAATGACCTTAGTAGGCTTACTAGTCGCCTTTTAGACTATGAAAATGGTAATGAAAGAATATTTAATACGGTTCGATCTGTTCAACAAGATGTATCAGATATGTATTTCTTATTCAGTCACATCACTCGAATGTGGGTAACAGGTATTTCTGTAGATTGGGAACAATTTTATAAAGATGAGAAGAGAAGACGTATCCCATTACCAATGTATTCTTTCAATAAAATATCTTATAAATTACAAGGTAATCCGTATGATTTAGGTCAAAAGCTTAATAGTAAGCAATCTAAAATTAGTAAGAATAACAACATTTCTGAATGGTTCTATACGCCGCAATGGAAAAGTTCTACATTGTTTGAACCAAATCATGATGTGAATGAGACATGGATTGTTTTTGTAGATCAAGAAGGATTAGGTAATGAACTAGTTAAGGACTTATTAAATAAAGGGCAGAGAGTAGTTACAGTAGAATCTGGCTTTGCTTTTAATAAGGAGAATAACGATCGCTTCATTATAAATCCTGAAGAACGTACAGATTACGTTAAGTTATTGGATGAAGTACAAGAAATATGTGGTTTACCTACAAGAATAGTTCATATGTGGGGAATTACGGATGAGGAAAGACAAGCCTCAATTGAATATGTAAATTGTAAACAAAACTTAGGATTCTATTCAATCTTTTATTTAACTCAGGCACTAGGAGACAAGAATATCTCTGATTCAATCTCAATTCGAATCATTACAAATGGTGTTCAACAAGTGATTGGTGATGAAGAATTAATTCCAGAAAAATCAACTGTACTTGGAACGTCATTAGTTGTTCCGCAAGAGTATTCTTATCTTTCTTGTTCAAGTATTGATGTTGTTTTACCTGTAAACAAAGAATTGAAGAATAGGCTAATAAATCAATTAGTAGAAGAATGTCTTTCAAATACGAATGATAAGATGATTGCTTATCGAGGGAATAAAAGATTTGTTCAAACTTACGAGCCTTTACAACTAGAACAGCCAGCTAAAGAGAAACTGCCTTTACGAAAGAATGGAGTTTACCTTATTACAGGAGGACTCGGAGGTATTGGTACAATTCTTGCGAAACACTTGGCTCAAACTGTACAAGCCAACTTAGTTCTTCTTACACGTACAGGTCTGCCAAATCGTGATGAGTGGGATATGCATTTGAAGGAAAATACGATGTATTCGGAAAGAATTCGTAAAGTTTTAGAGATAGAAGAAACGGGATCTAAAGTTTATGTACTTGCTGCTGATGTTACAGATCAATCACAACTATACGAAGCAATTCATAAGGCAGAACAAAAATTTGGAAAGATTAATGGTGTAATTCATGGTGCAGGTATTCTTGGTGGAAAGACTTTTAATTTGATTCAGGAACTTGAAAAAGAGGACTGTGAGGAACAATTTTCTGCAAAAATTTATGGTCTTCTCAATTTAGAAGAGTGCTTACGAAATAAAGATTTAGATTTTTGTGTTCTAATGTCTTCAATTTCAGCGGTCTTAGGTGGATTAGGTTATGTATCATATGCTGCTTCAAATATATACATGGATGTTTTTGCGCAATATATAAATCGTTATTCCAACCTGCCTTGGATAAGTGTCAATTGGAGTGATTGGAAATACTGGGAAGATGAAGAAAAAGATATGCAGATAGGTGCAAGTGTACATGAATTATCTATGACACCTGAAGAAGGAGTTCAGGCCTTTAATATAGCACTGTCATGGAAACAAGGGGAAGTATTGATTCATTCTCCAGGGGAACTGCAAGCACGTATTGATCAATGGGTGTTATTAAATTCTTTCAATGATGAGAAGGAAGAAGAATTAGATTCTACGTTATACCATTCTAGACCACAACTCTTGACTGAATATGTAGCACCTCGTAATGAGGTAGAAGAAAAGCTTTCAAAAATTTGGAGAAATATATTTAAAGTTTCAGAAGTTGGTGTTCATGATGATCTTCTGGAACTAGGTGGAGATTCACTTAAGGCTATTACTATTGTTTCAAAAATTCATAAAGAGTTTAATGTTGAAGTTCCTATTAAAGAACTCTTTACTCTATCAAATATTGAGAAACTAGCAAATTATATTTCAAGGGCAGATAAAAGTGAATTTGATGTTATTGTTCCAGCTGAACCTAAATCTCATTATCAGCTTTCTTCAGCTCAGAAGAGATTTTATGTATTACACCGATTGTATCCAGAAAGTACAGCTTATAATGATACTTCCGTTATTCTTTTGAATGGAAAATTAAACATTGAACGTTTAGAAAAGGCGTTCACTCAATTAATTAAACGTCATGAGATATTTAGAACTACTATTGAAATGAAAAATGATAAACCGGTACAAATTATTCATGATCATGCTGATTTCCATATTACTCAAATTGAGGGCTTTGAATCTGAAGTGGAACAAATAATTAATGAGTTTATTCGCCCATTTAATTTTAATAATGCTCCATATTTCCGTGTAGGGTTAATTAGATTGGAAGAACAAAAACATATTTTAATTATTGATTTACATCATATAGTAACTGATGGAGTTTCCTATGATATTTTCGTTAGAGATCTATTTGCGCTTTACTCTGGAGAGAAATTACCAAGCTTAAAAATACAGTATAAGGATTACTCAGAATGGCAGCAGAGTGAAAAAGAAAAAGAAATTGCTCTCAAACATGAACAGTATTGGCTAGATCAATTTAAAGATGGTGTACCTGTCTTGAATATGCCTACTGATTATACAAGACCTGAAATATTAGATCTAAAAGGTAGTAAAATATCCTTTACTATTGATTCAAATGTTACCAAGAAAATTAAGCGTTTATTAGCAAAAGAAGAAACTACATTATATACGCTAATGCTCTCTGTATATAATATTTTGCTAGGTAAATATACTGGCCAAGAGGATGTTGTTATTGGTTCACCAATTACTGGTCGCCCACATGCGGATTTACAAGATATTATAGGAGTATTTGTAAACATGTTAGGGATAAGGAACTATCCAAGAGCTGAACAAAGGTTTACTCAATTCCTATTTGAAGTAAAAGAACAGGTCTTACAAGCGTTTGAACATCAAAAATGTCAATATGAGGACCTGGTTAATCAATTAGGACTTCAAGGAACGTATAATAGGAACCCACTTTTCGATGTTTCATTTGTTATGCAAAATATGGATGCAGATCATATGTTTATCGATGGTTTAGAACTAAAGACATATGATCACGACTTTAAGCGCGCGCAAATGGATTTATTGCTAAGAGTGGTTGAATTGGAAGATACAATTGAACTGACTATGGAATATGCAACCTCTTTATATACTAGGGACACGGTTCAAAAGTTATGTGAGCGTTATGTTGAGATTTTTGAACAAATTGTAGATCATCCTGAAATTTTATTAAAAGATATTTCATTTAAACAAGAAATTCAAGAACTGCAACCAGTTAAGGTATCAGTAGATTTTGGGGATTTTAACTTTTAATTGATTATTGTCAGGAGTGAGTAACTATGGTTGAACGAATAGCGAATAAAGATAAAGTAATTGCCGCAAATGAACGAATAAAGGAAAGAGAATTTTGGTTAGAAAACTTATCAGGGGAACTGGCTGACTGCCATTTCCCTTATGATTACCGGACATCAAACAAACAGGTGAATTTATCAAATGTTAGCATAAAACTAAAAGAGGAATTGTCCGAGAAGATTTTAAAGTTAGCAAATGGATCAGATCTTCAATTGCACATGATTCTTACTGCTGGACTTACTTTGCTGTTAAATAAATATACTAGATTGCAAGATATATGCATTGGTACACCTGTTTTAAAACAAGACAGTGATACTAACCTTATTAATACTTTGTTAGTTTTAAGACATGGTCTTGAGGAACATATGACATTTAGACAAATTCTCCAGCATGTTAGTACAGTAATGGTTAATGCTTTAGAACATCAAAATTTCCCATTGGAAAGTTTACAACCGGTTTTGAGTAACTACCTTCCAGAGGGGCGTAATTATCCGTTCCGTACTGCAATTTTGCTAGAGGAAATTCAAGATTTAAATTATTTAAGTGAGAGCAATGCTGAGATTATATTCTCTTTCCGTCAAGTAAATGGGTGTATAGAAGTTGATATGTATTTTAATGAGCATCTATACAAAACATCTACTGTTATGCGATTTGGTCATCATTTTATAGACTTGTTAGAGCAAGCTTTACTACAACCGAATACACCGCATATAGAGTTAGATTGGGTTAGTCATAATGATGTAAGAGAGTTAATTACATTTAATCAAAC
Organism: Bacillus sp. FSL K6-0073; assembly: GCF_038006085.1. Taxonomy (NCBI): domain Bacteria; kingdom Bacillati; phylum Bacillota; class Bacilli; order Caryophanales; family Bacillaceae; genus Bacillus; species Bacillus sp. FSL K6-0073. The sequence continues at coordinate 436,320 of NZ_JBBOUN010000002.1, forward strand.
TGAGTTAGATTACCCGCATCATTTAACGGTGATACAGTTATTTGAAGAACAAGTCATGCATAATCCAAATAAGCTTGCTGTTTCTGATGACAAAAGAGAAATAACATACGCTCAATTAAAAGAAAAGGTAGATCTGGTTGCCAGTTCTCTACATAAAAAAGGAATTGGAAAAGGACACATTGTTGGCCTTATGATGGATCGATCAATTGATGCAGTAATTGCATTGCTAGGTATTTTAAAAAGTGGGGCTGCTTATTTACCTATTAACATATATTTGCCGTATAAAAGGATAGAGGCAATGCTAAAAGAATGTAAATCTCCATTTTGTATAGTAAAACCAGAAGTTATTAGTGAAGATTTTACAAGGGAAATCCAGGATTGTAGTATGGTAAGTTTTAATGAACTACTTGAAACAGAATTGGTTAGTTTCCCTTCAGTAAGTACACCTTACGATTTGGCATATGTTATTTTTACCTCTGGAACAACAGGTAATCCTAAAGGAATTATGGTTGAAAATCGTAGTGTTGTAAATTTAATATTCGGGTTAAAAAATGAAATATATGATAAATATAGTTCCTCTATGCGAATCGGGTTAGTTTCACCTTTTGAGTTTGACGCTTCAGTACAAAACATGTTTGGTGCGCTTTTATTAGGAAATAGTTTATTTATAGTACCAGAGGAAGCAAGAACTGATGGGCAGAAGCTAATGAATTTTTATCAAGAAAAGCAAATAAATATCGCGGATGGAACGCCGATGCATCTTCGATTATTAACTAATTTTATAGATGAAAAAATAGAATATTCATTTAAACATTTTATTATTGCTGGAGAGGAATTACCACCGAAATTAGCGCGGAAATTCCTTGGTTTATTTAATAAGAACTGCCAACCTAATTTAACAAATGCTTATGGACCTACGGAGACTACTGTAGATTCTACATGTTATCATGTTCAGCACGATAAGTTAGAACTTATGAATCAATTACCAATAGGACGACCTCTAGCCAATCAAAAAGTTTATATTATGGGTGATAATCAACAGTTACAACCCGTTGGAATTCCTGGAGAGTTGTGTATTTCAGGAGAAGGGCTAGCAAGAGGGTATTTAAATCAACCTAAGTTAACTATGGACAAATTTGTTCCTATACAAATCACCAAAACAGGTTCTTCTATTATAGATGACAAGGTATATCGTACTGGAGACTTGGCTCGCTGGTTACCAGATGGAAACCTTGAATATTTAGGCCGTATGGACGATCAAGTCAAAATTCGTGGATTACGAATTGAATTAGGAGAAGTAGAAAAGCAACTATTACGTTATCCTGAAATTGGTGAAGCTATTGTAATTACACGTAAAAAAGAGGGAGAAGATGCTCCGGTTTTATGTGCATATGTTGTTATGAATTCTCCAGCTAAAGTAGAAGAAGTACGCCAATTCCTTAGAGAGTATTTACCGTTTTATATGATTCCTGCTTACATCATCCCGATTGAGCAGTTTCCAATCTCATCAAACGGTAAAATAGATCGGAAAGCTCTTCCAGATCCAATTTGGGAGCAATCCACAGCTTTATTTATTGAACCACGAAACGAAATTGAACAAATGCTCTCTGAGATATGGAAAGTAGTACTTGGAATAGAGAAAATAGGTGTGAATGATAACTTTTTCGAATTAGGAGGTAATTCATTACAAATTACTTCTGTTGTTTCACACATATATAAACGTTTAGGTGTAGATGTACCTATACGTGAAATGTTTCAAAGGCCTACAATTATGCTATTAGCGGAGTATATAGAGAAATATGAAGGGAAGAAAAATTATTCTCAAATTGAGATCGTGCCTGATAGAGAATTTTATCAAGCTTCTTCTTCACAAAAAAGATTATATATATTAAACCGCTTTGCTGGAATAGGAACTGCCTACAATATACCAGGTGCAATGTTAATTGAAGGTGAGTTTGATTTTATAAAGGCAGAACAATGTGTCAAAGAATTAGTGGAACGTCATGAATCATTAAGAACTTCATTCCAATTTATTAAAGGTGAACCAGTTCAATTTATTCATGATAGTTTAGATATTAAAATTGAACATTTATATAAATCTGATAGATCAACAATTGAAGAGTTAATACAGGAATTTGTTCGTCCTTTTCAGTTAGATAGGGCTCCACTTATGCGTGTCGGTTTAATGAAATTAGAATTCAATCAATACCTGTTACTTTTTGATCTTCATCACATAATAGCAGATGGAGTATCTTTAGCGAAGTTAGAAAAGGAGTTTATAGATTTATATTCAGGCAAAGCCTTAGAGCCTATTAAAATACAATACAAAGATTATGCCAATTGGCAAACCAATCGTTTACATGATGAAGGGCTGAAAGAAATTGAAGAGTATTGGGTAAATAAGTTTAAAGGTGAGTTACCAATTCTTATGTTCCCAACCGATAAGCCACGTGGGCTAAATCAAACTTTTGAAGGTGATAGATTAGTATTCCATCTAACACCTGAACTTTCTAATAAATTAAAATCCTTTGCGGATGAAAGAGAAGCTACTTTATATATGGTACTTCTTTCGTCACTAAATATAGTATTGCATGTGTATACGCAACAGGAAGATATTATAGTAGGCTCTCCAATTGCAGGAAGAATTCATCATGATCTTGAGCCTATCATAGGTATGTTTGTAAATACCCTACCTATGAGAAATCATCCTAAAGCGGAAAAGACGATAATTCAATTCTTAAATGAAGTAAAAGAAAATGCGCTAGAAGCATTTCAATATCAAGAATACCCATTTGATGAGTTAGTAAATAAGTTAGACATGGCTTATCATACTAACCGAAATCCTGTATTTGATGTCATGTTAGTGATGCAGAATATCGGAAGAACATCAGAAAAGATAAAAGATATTACATTTAAATCATACGAAATTAAGCATCAAGCTTCAAAGGTAGATATGAGTATAGAAGTATTTCCGGAAGAAGAGGGTCTGCGATTAGAATTGGAATACGCGACAGGACTATATTATCCACAAACTATAGAGCGGTTTATGATGCATTTTATAAATACGCTAGAGTGGATGGTAGCTAATCCTGAAGCGAAAATTGAAGACGTTAATGTTTTAAGTAAAAGTGAATCCACAAGGATGTTAAATGAACTTAATAATACAAAATTGGATTTTACTCAGGGTAAATTAGTTCATCAATTTTTTGAGGATCAGGTTGAAAATAAACCAGAAGAAATCGCAGTTATTTCAAATGATATACCGTACAGTTATTCGTATATCAATAATCGAGCAAATCAGCTGGCTCGTATTCTTAGACAAAAAGGTGTAGATCAGGAAACTAAAATTGGTATCGTTGTGGAAAGATCCGTAGAAATGATTATAGCTATATTTGCTGCGCTAAAATCTGGAGCTGCATATGTACCAATTGATACTGAATATCCAAAGCGTCGAATGGAACATATTTTAGAGGATTGTAATCCTCAATTTGTACTTACAGAATCTAAATACGTAGGTGAAATTCCATTTGTAGGAGAGATTATTGATTTAAAGCAAGAAAATTTGTACGTTGGTGATACAAGCAACCTGGAGGTTACTGGAAAACCAAATCACTTAGCTTATATTTTATACACCTCCGGTTCTACAGGTAGACCAAAAGGAGTCATGATTGAACATTGTAGTATTGTGAATTTCTTATTTTCAATGTCTCATTTATATCCTATGGATGAATCAGATACGTATTTACTGAAGACACCTTATATATTTGATGTATCTGTTCTAGAGTTGTTTGGGTGGACCATAGTAGGTAGTAAATTAGTAATAATGGACAATGGGGAACATCGAAACCCAAGAGCAATTTTAAGAACTATAGATAAATATGATGTGAAATTATTAAATTTTGTACCGTCTATGTTTAGAGCTTTCGTAAATACACTTAATAATGAAAATTGCCAGGTTTTAAATAAAGTGAAGTATATATTACTTGCGGGTGAAGCTTTGACACATGAGGTGGTTAATAAGTTTAAAAAGCATCGACTATCGACTCAAATAGAAAATATGTATGGTCCTACTGAGGCGACAGTTATCGCAAGTACGTTTTCACTTCAAGAAAGTGAAAACTATAATACTATTCCTATTGGAAAGCCTATTCCGAATGTAAGGCTTTATATACTTAATCAAAAACAGAGACTTCAGCCTATTGGCGCGGTAGGAGAGCTGTATATTGCGGGAGAAGGGCTTGCAAGAGGATATGTAAATCAAATGAGATTAACTGAAGAAAAGTTTTTACCAGACCCATTTGTAAAAGGGGAGAAAATGTACAGGACAGGAGATCTTTCACGCTGGTTACCTGATGGGAATATAGAATTCCTCGGTAGAAATGATGAACAATTAAAAATTAGAGGATATCGAATTGAGCCAGGGGAAATTTTAGATGCTTTATCTTCACATCATGCAATTAAAGAAGCAGTGATAGTAGACATTCAAGATGAAGATGGGCAGAAAAAACTTGTAGCTTATTTCGTAGCAAAATCACCTGTATCCATTTCTGATTTGAAATTGCATCTTGCGAAATTAGTTCCGAGTTATATGATACCTACTTTCTTTGTTGAAGTTGAAAACATACCATTAACACCAAGTGGAAAGGTTGATCGACATTCCTTACCTTCACCTAGATCTTTACCTAAGAATGAGGAGGAGAGTATGATGTCTCCTAGTAATGAGTTAGAATCTCGTTTGGTTGAAATATGGAAAAGTATATTGAAGATTGAAGCTGTCGGTGTAGAGGATGATTTCTTTGACTTAGGAGGAAATTCTCTACTAGCTATTGAGCTTGATCTTGCTTTAGAAAACGAGAATCTTAATACGGACGACTTAGTCGCATATACAAAACGAAATATTAAACAACTAGCGGCTTATATAGCAGAAAAGAAAAATAATTAGTATTACTTCATATTGTAAACACGACTTTTAAGAGTTTAAATTTACACTTGCTATACTGTGGGATTAAAGGGGTTTTCCCTCTTAGCTTTCTGGAATGTTAGTGTTTATTCTGGTGACTATGAGTTAGGGAATTCTCCTCCCTATTATAGAATGATTAAAATAAAAAAGTGATTCGAGAAATAAGATTCTTTATATGAAATGCGTTAATAATAATTGATAGCTTTTTAAAGAAGATATACATATCTCTGTCAACTTAGTATAGAGAAATAACCAAATTACAATAGTTTTTCTGTTGGTAAAAATATAGAGGTGAGTAAATGGGAAATTATACTTCTTCAATCTTATATGATGTTGAGCCTTGTAAAAGCTCTGAACAGAATTGTATTGATGATGTAATTGCTACGTTAGCTAATTGGTTTAAGCGTAAACATTATTTAATGTACGCTAGATTATGGGATTTTGGTTTTTCTCCTGTCGATAATGGAAATTTAGGGGATGGTTTATATACAGAGTCTGGTTATTTTGTAAGTGATTTAGAAAAATATCATGGTATAAAAAGTACTATATTTGATACAGATTCATCCGATGAAGGATTTGAAATTATATTAGAACAATTATACTCGGGATTTCCTGTGGTGGTAACCATGAATGCATACTGGCTTCCTTGGGATGAGAATTATCTAAAAAATCATATTGTTCATTCATTTGTTATTGTAGGATATGAGCCCGAAGAAGACTGTTTAATTATTACCGATCCATATTTTATGGTTAAAAATGCACAACTTTCAACAGAACTTTTTCATAAGGGTTATCAAAAAGTAAGTACTTTAAAAGTTACTGAAGATGAAATCACAGACATACAATCGATTACAACCGATTTGTCAAATTGGATAAAACATATAAAAGATGAAAAACATATTTTTTCACAAATGCACCTTTTTGCTACGAAACTAATAAGTAGGTTTGATTTAAATAAAGAGACAGATGGATATTTAGACTTTAATGATGTTCCGTTATTCTCACATTTAGGTCAAGTTGTAGATGGCCGAGTGAAGTTTTCAAAAATGCTTTCGTTTCTTGGTGAGCGTTATCACTCGGACTTCCAAACTATCGCTGAATCTATGAAGACAGCAGCTGCCAATTGGGGAGTAATTCGTGGATCATTGATAAAAATGCACTTAACAAAATCAGTAACTAAAGAAGGAATAGTAAACATTTCAGATAAAATTCACCATGCTGCACAATACGAGCAAAATTTAGCAGAACAAATAATGACATTTCTTTTTTCTGTTATAGAAGGTAATACAAAGAATGTAATTATAGATTCTTCTCCATTGATGGAGACTACTAATTATGTAAAACCACTCGATGATATGGAGAGAAAGCTAGTTGATATATGGAAAGAAGTTATAGGTAATCCTTGTATTGGTGTGGAAGATAATTTTTTCGCACTTGGTGGTCATTCCCTTCATGCTACTGTAATCAACGCTAAAATATGGAAAGAATTTAACGTGCAATTATCATTGGCAAATCTTTTTGAGTATCCAACAATAAGCACTTTAAGTCATTTTATTAAAAATTCAAAAGAAAATAGGTTGCAAGATATAGAAATAGTACCGGAATCTGAGGTATACCCGGTTTCATCGACTCAAAAAAGAATGATGTTATTACAAGAGATGGATGGGGCACAGATGACATACAATGTACCAAGTTGTTTTATTCTTAAAGGAACGGTGGACCGGAAAAGGATAGAATTAGTCTTTGAAAAGCTTATTAAACGCCATGAAATACTCAGAACACAGTTTGAGTGGCAGGGGGATCAGTTAGTACAGAGAGTATTAGAACAGGTAACATTTGAGCTAGAAATGATAAAGGGAGAGTATAAAGAATGGTTGCAACCATTTAATCTTTCTAAGGTTCCGTTAATGCGGGCTGGACTAAAGGAGTTAAAAGATAATAGTTATTTACTTGTAATTGACCTTCATCACATCATAACAGATGGCGTGTCTTTAAGTATATTTATGCATGATTTTAAGGCCCTATATGCTGGGGAAACATTGCCGGAAAATCGTTTGCAATATAAAGATTATGTTGCGTGGGAACAAAAATTATTATCTTCTAAAGAATTTGATATCCATGAGAAATACTGGGAAGAATTATTCTCAGGGGATATACCAGTTCTTGAATTACCATATGATCGAGGTCGACCACCTGTAAAGAGTTTTGAGGGTGAACAATATAATTTCCAAGTAAACAAGGAAATTACTCGAAAAATAAAAAAAATAGCACTAGAAACTGATACGACACCTTTTATGTTACTTATGGCTACCTTCACTATTTTTCTGTACAAGCATGGGGAACAAAAGGATGTCATTATAGGATCACCAGTTGCAGGTAGGCCGCATGCTGATCTGTTACCTCTTATGGGGCTGTTTGTAAATACAATTGCATTACGTTATCAAATAAATCCAGATCAATCTTTTATTAATCACTTGAAAAAAGTGAAAAACGATACGTTAGAAGCTTTCGAACATCAGGTGTATCCATTTGATCAGTTAGTGGAAAAATTAGATCTTTCTAGAGACTTAAGCCGAAGTGCTTTATTTGATGTCATGTTTGTATTACAAAATTCTGATGAAAAACATACAGTTGTGGATGGATTAGAAATTAGCACGGAAACAAACACAGATACACTAACAAGTAAGTTTGATTTAACTCTTATTGCTGAAGAAAATAAAGATATATATGAATTTACTTTTGAATATGCTACATCTTTATTTGATAAATCAACAATAGTAGAATTTGGACGGCGATTTAACCTTCTATTAGAAGAAATAACAACTCATCCTAATGTTAGTCTAAAAGATATTCAAATGTTAACAAGTGAGGAAAAAGAACTTGTTTTATCTGCGACTCAGGAGAAAGAAAAAATAAAAATAGAGACTGATTTTAATTGGGATATAGGTTAATTGATTTCCCAGGTCTCAGAAGGAGTAATTACATGGATAATCATGAAAAAATACGTCAATACATTAAAAAAAATCTTATTATTTTTAATGCAGAGGAAACTATTGTTGCTAATGATGACAACATATTTGAAAAAGGTTATGTAAATTCGCTCTTTGCTATGCAAATGTTAAATTTCATAGAAACGGAGTTTGATATAGTAGTAGATAATGATGAACTTGATATTATTAACTTTTCTACTATTAATAATATGGTTGATCTAATTAACAAAAAGAAGAATGGGAATTTCACAGTATGAGTAATGCAGAAGAGATTCTGGGAGTAGTTGATGAGTTTGCGGAAAAGAAGCTTCGGCCTCGAGCAAGTGAGTTTGAAAGTAATGAAGAGCTTCCCTATGATGTGATACAAGAAATCTCAAGTTATGGTGTATTGGGTGCAACGATACCAAAAGAATATGGTGGGCTTTCTCTTGATTCTTTAGATTATGGTCGTCTTACTGAAATCATTGGTAAAGCTTGTAATTCGGTTCGTGAATTACTTACAGTTCATGTATCTTTAGTAGGGGAGTCAATTAAAAGGTGGGGGACTGAAGAGCAAAAGAGAAAATGGTTACCTGAGATGGCAAAGGGGAACCTATTATTTTCATTTGCCCTAACTGAGCCAGAGGTTGGTTCTGATGCAAAAGCTGTTGGAACTTCCTATAAACAAGTTAATGATCATTTTATTCTTAATGGGCACAAAAAATGGATTTCTTTTGCTGACATTGCGGATTGTTTTTTAGTTTTTGCGTCTAGTAAGGGAAAAGTTAGCGCTTTTATTGTTGAACGGTCAATGACGGGTGTTTCTACAAATAAAATGAGTAAACTGTTAGCAAGTAATTCCTCGCATATAGCTGAGATTCATTTGCAAGATGTAAAGGTACCAGCTCAAAATTTGTTAGGACCAATTGGGGGTGGATGGAGTTATGTAGTTAACACAGCTCTTGATCATGGTAGATATAGTATTGCCTGGGCGGGAGTGGCCATTGCTCAAGAAGCACTAGAAGCAATGGTAGCTTATTCAAGAAGAAGAAAACAAGGAAATAAATATATATGTGAATATGAAGCAATTCAAACAATTTTAGCAGAAGCAAGTGTAAATATAAAAGCAGCTCGTTCGTTATGCCAAGAGGCTGGGAAAAAGCGTCAGGATAGACATACTGATGCTGTAATTGAAACAACCATTGCAAAATATTTTGCCTCAAAGATGGCTATGAAGGTAGCCACAGACGCTGTCCAAGTGTTTGGTGGAAACGGGTTTTCAAGAGAATATCCTGTTGAGCGTTTATTTAGGGAAGCAAAGGTTTTAGAAATTATTGAAGGTACCTCGCAGGTACTTCAGCCAATTATTGCGCAGCATGCACTTCACACTTGTTCTCAAAAGGGAGGACTTTTAAGAATATGATTTATGAATTGGTAAAAGAAAAGGATGAATTCAAACAAATATCTCCACTTCTCGTTGATTATAAGAACCATCCAATACTTAATGGTATAGCTCATGGTTACAATAAGGGACATATTTATGTGGATAATCCTAATAACCCTAGATGTGCACTTGTATGGGCAGAACAAGAAATTTTTTATTTATTAGGTGATCCTACAAGTAATTTTGTTTCAAGTCTACCAACTTTTATTAAAGAAGTAATTGCACCTGAGGCTCAGCAGATAGGGGATGACTTTTTTCAGGTTGAATTATTACCCGAATCAAAATGGAAACAGGTTGTCGAGGAACAATTGCAAATGTTTATTCCTAAACCTTACACTCGAGTAACATTTACTTTTGATCCGGAGTCTTATAATAAGTTATCTAAACCTAATATGCCTGATGAGGTAACGGTGGAACGCATTACAATCGACATGTTATCAGATAAAAAGTTCGCAATGGTACGGGATGATATTGTTGATTTTTGGGAGTCAACTCAGGATTTCATCCGAAATGGATTTGGTTATGTAGTAATGGTACATGAACAAGTTGTAACTAGTTGCTTATCGGTTTTTGCAACAGATACTGATGTGGAAATTGGAATTAATACTTATGATTTATTCCAGCGAGGTAAAGGGTATGCTTGGTTGGCTGCAAGAGCATTCTTGGATGACTGTTTAAAACAAGGAAGAACACCACATTGGAAGACAGAGGATTTTCGTATTCCATCTATTAAACTAGCGGGAAAAGTTGGATTCACAAATCTTCAAACCTATACAGCTTATGTGTTTCCTTATAACGAATTAGATAATTTCGTTTTTACCGCATACCATCAACTAAGATACTATTCAGATTTTAATAAAGCTAGTGAGTTTGTACAAAAAGCTCGTACTATAGGAGATTTAAATGCATGGCATCACTTTTTACTTTCATGTGGTTATTCATTAATTGATAGAATCGATCTTTCGTTAAAGCATATGAATCTTGCACTGGATTTAGGATGGAATGATGTATCAGATATTCGCTATGTAGTTGATTTAGTGAATTTAAGAAAAACTGAAGAGGGACGAGCTTTATTAGATAGAGTTGAAGATAGCTTAAGATGAAAAAAAGGGAGATAAAAAGATGAATATTGTATTTATGTTTCCTGGCGTAGGATCCCATTATTCTGGAATGGGTAAGTACCTTTATGAAAACTTCCCTGTAGCACGTGAGATATTTGAAGAAGCAAGTGACACTCTAAAAATAGACATGGCTTCCCTTTGTATGGAGAAGATATACAAAGCTGACCTTGAAAAGTTACAAAATTCACAGACTGCTTTAGTAACAACTAGCATGGCAGCTTTTCGAGTTTTTGAACAGGAAATAGGCAATAAACCAGAGGCAATGATTGGATATTCTTTGGGAGAATATACAGCTCTATGTGCTTCTGGAGCAATTGCATTTTCAGATACCTTAAAATTAGTACAAGAACGTAGTACGATTTTGAGTAGCTATGCATTGACTATAGATGGAACTATGGCATGGGTTAACAATCTTGCTCCAGAAATTGTTGAAGGTATTTGTTCAGAATTGTTAACCAAGGGACAGGAAGTATATATATCGGCTTATGACACTCCAAATAAAACATCAATTTCTGGTACAAACTCTGCGGTTCAGTTAGCTTGTGAAATGGTAGTAGAGCATGGGGGAATTGCAATCCCCCTTAAATTAAGTGGGCCATTTCATTCTCCTATGATGCAACCTGCTGCTGAAAAATATAAGAGTGTACTAGAAAATATAGATATGAAACAGCCATTAGTACCTGTCATAGCGAATCATGATAGTTCAATGTATAAAGGTGTAGAAAATATAAGAGAAAACCTTTACTTACAATTAATAAAGCCTGTGAAATGGTTGGACATGATTCACTATCTAATGAATCAAGGGTCTATGAAAGCTATTGAAATGGGACCAAAGGAAGTCTTGAAGTATCTTCTGCAAGCTATTAACCCTGCTATATCGACATGTAATTATGAAAGGGAGAAAGATATCCTAAATACAAAAAATTCTTTTACATTACAAGAATCTGATTATGAAGAAGTTATATCAGGGTGTTTAACTGTAGTTGTAAGTACAAAAAATTATAATACAGATTTAAGTGATTATCAGAAAAAGGTAGTACTCCCATTTCAAAAGGTCCAAAGTCAATTGGAAGAAAAAATTAATTCGGGGTATTTAGTGGAGAAAAGTGATGTAGAAGAAGCAATCCAAATGATGAAAACAGCACTTACTGAAAAACAGATTAAAGAGAGAGAACAAAAACGTTACCTGCAAAGAGTTCTTCAATGTAAAAGTTTTTAGATATAAATTATAAATATTTTAAGGGAGCGATGATGGATAAATGTTCAAGAAAATTGGTATTGTAGGTGCTGGAACAATGGGGATCGGCATGGCAGTAGATTTAGTGCTGCATGGTCTAGAAACGGTATTAATTGATGTTACAGAAGAACAGTTAGAAATAGCGGAAGAGAAAATATTAGAGACAGTTCGCTTTGCTCCTCTAATTAATAAAGCATTTCCTAGAATGCATAAGGAAGAAGTACTTTCGTTAATAAGTAGCTCTACTAATCTTGATGAAGTGGCTGAATGTGATTATATAGTAGAAAATGTTCCAGAAAACTGGCAAATTAAAGAGCCGATCTATAGAAGATTAGATGAGATATGTAAAAAGGATACAATTTTTGGAGTCAATACGTCTTGTATCTCAATAACAAAAGTAGGAGGAGTAACAAAGCGTCCAGATAAAATAATAGGAATGCATTTTATGAATCCGGTATATATGAAACCATCTATAGAAGTTATTAGAGGGTATTTAACTTCAGATGAAACGGTCGAAAAAGCTCAATCTTTCCTCAAACAATTAGATAAAGATGCAATTGTGGTTAATGATCAGACTGGGTTTGTTTCTAACCGTATCTCCCACTTATTCATGAATGAATCGGCTTGGGTTGTAATGGATGGTGTAGCAACGCCTAAACAGGTAGACGATATATTTAAAAAATGCTTTGGACATACAATGGGTCCATTAGAAACAGCAGATTTAATTGGGTTAGATACAGTATTACATTCTTTGAATGTACTTTATGAGGAATATCAAGATCCAAAGTTTAGATGTTGTCCATTACTTAAAAAGATGGTGGATGCAGGTGAATGTGGTAGAAAGAGTGGTAAAGGTTTTTACGCTTATTAAAATTAAAAATTACAAATAGGGGTGTATAAAATGCAAGATAAAAATTTAGAACAAATTATTCATATGTATATTCAAGATCATGTAGGTATTGAATTTAATGATGATACTGAGATTTTTGAAGAAGGATTAGTTAATTCTTTATTTGCAATCCAATTGATGACTTTTCTTGAAAAAGAATTTGCCATAAAGGTAACTATGGATGACTTAGATATGGATAACTATAAGTCTGTAAATTCTATTGGTAATTTTATAAGAAATAAGCAAATGGTTCGGTAATGGACATGAAACAATACTTAGAGCCATCTCAATATAAAATGTATCAGAATTTTTTGGATTTTGTTTATGAAAATATAGAACCTTACGCTAATAGTTGGGAAATTGAACAGGGCATTCCATCAGACATAATAAAGACTTGTGCTAAAAATGGTTATTTAGGTGGAACACTTCCAGCAGAGTATGGTGGATTAGAATGGGATTATGTAACGTATGGGTTATTTACTGAAGCAATAGCAAGAGGTAGTGTCTCTCTTTCGGGATTATTTAATGTCCATACGATGGTAACAGAAACGATTTTAAAATGGGGAACAGAAAATCAAAAAAATCAGTGGTTACCATTACTTGCATCTGGTAATCAAATAGCTGCATTAGCTCTTACTGAACCTGGAGCAGGATCAGATTTAAATATGATTAAAACGAACTTCGATCAACACGGGGATGAATTAATACTTAATGGAGTGAAGAAGTGGATCACTTTTGGTGCAGCTGCTGATGTGTTTTTGGTATTTGGAAAGCTAAATGGTGAACAACCAGTTGCCTGTTTAGTACCAAAAGATAGTGCGGGTGTAAATGTTACTCATATAAGAGACATGCTTGGATTTAAAGCTGCATATTTGGCAGAAATTGAATTCAATAATGTAGAAATACCTTTAGAAAATATGATTGGTAGACCAGGATTTGCTTTTACTTACCTTGCACCGTATGCTTTAGAATTTGGGCGTATTTCAATTGCCTTTGCTGCTCTTGGTGTATTACGTACTTGTTTAGAAATATGTGGGAATCATGTATTACATAGAAGTGCATTTGGTAACTCTCTAATTGATCATGGCATGATTTCACATATGATTACGGATATGGGAGTAGATTTAGAAGCTTCTATACTACTTAGTTTAGAAGCTTGTAAGGCCAAAAATGAGCATCGAGCTGATGCTACTGAAAAGATTATGATTGCAAAATATTTTGCATCGCGCTCAGGTACAAGGCATTCAACGAATGCTGTACAGATTATGGGAGCACTTGGTTGTAATGATAATTATTCAATATCAAGGTGCTTTAGAGATTCCAAAACAATGGAGATCGTTGAGGGGAGTAATCAGATTCATCAGCTATTACTTGGTAAGGGATTTGCTAAAAAAGCGAAACATGCCATTGAAAAAATACCTGTAACTAAAGGAGTGATACAACCCGGATGAGTACATGTATACAAAAGCTGTTTGAAGAACAAGTAGTCCGTACGCCAGATGAGGTTGCTGTTATCTTTAAAAAAGAAACATTAACCTATAAGGAATTAAATGAAAAAAGTAACCAATTAGCTCGTCTTTTACGTGAAGGTGGAGTTGGTCCAGATACAGTTGTAGGTATTATGGTAGAGCGATCTATCGAAATGGTTGTCGGAATTTTCGGGATATTGAAAGCGGGCGGAGCATATCTTCCGCTTTCCCCGAATCATCCATCATCACGATTACAATTCATTATAGAAGATAGCGGTGCTAAATTAATACTTACGCAAAAGCAAATCCTACATCGTTTTCAAGATAGTTTGAAGGCTGATATGTTGGCTTTAGATTCGATTTCCTATGAAGGAAAGAGTGAAAATCTAGAGTGTATTAACAAGCCCTCTGATCTTGTGTACGTAATATACACTTCCGGTTCAACCGGGAAACCTAAGGGTGTAATGATTGAGCATTCGGCCTTAATAAATCGAATTGAGTGGATGCAAGAGGCTTATCCAATTAGTTCAAAGGATACTATATTACAAAAGACCCCTTATACATTTGATGTATCCGTATGGGAGATGTTCTGGTGGGCCATAGTTGGAGCCAAAGTATGTATTCTTGCGCCGGGGATGGAGAAGTTTCCACAGGCTATTATTGAGACAACTGAAAGTAATGACGTGACAATTATGCATTTTGTACCATCTATGTTAAGTGCATTTTTACACTATCTTGATGTGACAGGTGAAACTAACCGAATAAAATCGTTGAAACAAGTATTTGTTAGTGGTGAGGCACTACTGTCTCAACATGTAAACCGTTTTAATAAGTTGCTAAATTTCTCTAATGGTACACTTCTTACTAATCTGTACGGACCTACTGAAGCAACCATTGATGTGACTGCTTATGATTGTCCGACACATGAGATTACAGAAGGGAGCGTTCCAATAGGGCGACCAATTAAGAATATTGAGATGTTTGTTGTTGATAAATATGGTAATAAACTTCCGGAAGGCCATATAGGAGAATTATGTATCTCAGGTATAGGATTAGCACGTGGATATGTAAATAGGCCGCAATTAACGGCAGAAAAGTTTGTACAATATTCCCTTGATACCCGTATATATAAAACCGGTGACTTAGCTTTAATAAGATCGGATGGGAATATTGAGTTTCATGGAAGAATTGATTTTCAAGTTAAAGTTAATGGCCTTCGTATTGAGTTAGGGGAAATAGAATCGTGTTTAATGTCTTGTGAAGGAGTTTTACAATGTGCGGTAATTGTAAGACAAGAATCTGAGATGGTAGTTAAGTTAATAGCTTTCTATGAGTCAGAAAATGATATTGAGTTAGAGAGGTTAAAAAAATATCTACGCTTATTTTTACCAGATTATATGATACCTAACAGTTTGGTACGTGTAAATGAAATGCCATTAACGGATAGCGGAAAGATAGATAGAAAAGCACTTGCCTTATTAGGTTCCGATAAATATTCACACCATACCACACTTGTAGGAGGTTCTGTTAATGAGGAAAGCAGTAAAGATTCATAAAGAAGATATTGAAGATGTAATCGCCCTTACACCAGTGCAGGAAGGTATTCTTTATCATTATTTGAAAGAACCCGAAGGAAAGCTATATCATGAAGAACTTCGACTTTGCTTAACTGGAAAAATTAATATTCCAAAGTTTGAAGAGGCGTGGAATTATGTAACGCGGGAAAATGAAATGCTGCGTACAATTTTTCGATGGGAAAAAGTTAAACAACCTGTACAACTTATACTAAAAGAGCATACTCCGAACATTATTTATAGTGATGGCAAAGTATCTAATGATACAGAAAGCTTTGATTTACAAACAGTTCCCTTTTCTATCGAACTGTGCCATTTGAACGAAGGCGAATATGAAATGGTTTTACGTCATCATCATATTTTGTTTGATGGTTGGAGTAATAGTATTATTTTACAAGAGTTTATTAAGGTATATCGAGAGTTAATAAAGGGAGATGTACCATCATCTATAAATAAAAAGAAATTTAAAGAATATATACTATGGCAACAAAAACAAGATAAATCAAAACAAAGGCTTTTTTGGGAACAATATTTAAATGGATTAATTGAACAAATAAATTTATCCAATAAAAATTCTAATCAACTAAAAAAAGCAAAAACATATGTAAAAGAGATAGATAAAGAGCGAAGTGATAGATTTCGAAGTTTTGCAAGTAATCAAGGTGTAACATTGGCTACATTATTCTATACAGCCTGGGGTCTATTATTACAAAGGTACAAAAATTCAGAGGACGTAATATTCGGTACAACAGTATCTGGGCGTTCAATTCCAATGCACGGTCTGAGTGAAATGGTAGGTTTATTTATAAATACACCACCACTTCGTGTAAGTGCTGATGGGAGAATGACTGTTTCAGATCTTTTACAAAGAATTCAAAGTGATGTCCAAAGAAGAACTGAATATGAAACGACTCCAATTGTTGATTTAAACGTGTCATTTGACACTATTATGGTAGTTGAGAATTATCCTCTTGATATAGAAAAGCTGAAAGAAATTGATGAAAGTGTAAGAATTTCAGGTTATGAAGTAAATGAAATGACCAACTATGATTTAACCGTCTCAATAGAGTGTTTCGATTCTATTAAACTTGCAATGATGTGGCCTGAAGATGTATTTGATGAATCCATTATTACCAGTATAACTAACCATTTTATACAGCTATTAGATTCAATGCTTTTAGATGAAGGACAACCAATACAAACTCTTAAAATGTTAGATGAGGCAGAAGAAAAGTTTTTGCTTCAAGGTGGTCAAAATCAAAGTGCTACATTCCCACACACAACACTTCATCAATTAATTGAGATGCAAGCTGAAAAGCATCCTGAGAGAGTGGCACTTACATTTGAGAATAGTGAGATGACTTATGGAGAGTTGAATGAGCGTGCGGATAAAGTGGCATTTGCTCTTCTAAAAGAAGGTGTAACTTTAGATTCTCCAGTAGCTGTAATGTTGGATTACTCATTTAATATGATTATCTCTCTACTTGGTATTTTAAAAGCAGGTGGGGCTTATGTTCCAATCGATCCTGATTATCCTCAGGAACGAATTGATTTTATTCTTCAAGATAGTGGTTCGAATGTAATAATAACCTCAAATTTATTTGAGGATAAAGTTAAATTTGATAGCACAAAGCTTTTTATTGAAGAACTCAATGAGACACCTATGCAAGATTTCGAGAGAGTAGATGTTGCCCCAAATAATTTAGCATATGTCATTTATACTTCTGGAACAACAGGACGTCCTAAAGGGGTTATGATTGAACATAGTAATGTAATACAACTTGTCATGCATCAACCAAATAGTTTTAAATTCTCTAGTGATGATGTGTGGTTACTATTTCATTCTTTCTGTTTTGATATGTCAGTTTGGGAGATATTTGGATCACTTACTTATGGTGGACGTCTTGTCCTGGCAACAAAAGAAACAATCCGTGATACGTATAAACTTGCCCAGTTGATTGCAGATGAGGGAGTAACGGTATTGAATCAAACTCCATCTGCATTCTATGTTTTTCAACAAGTAGTTGAAGAGATGCCTAAACTTGCTTTTAAAATTAGGTTAATTACATTTGGAGGGGAAATGCTGAAGCCAGGTTTACTGCAAAGTTGGTTTAAGCGTTCACCTAATACGGTCATAGTAAATATGTATGGAATAACTGAGACGACAGTACATGTTACTTATAAGGAAATTGGAGAAAAAGAAATGCACAGTAATCTTAGTGCTATAGGCGTGCCTCTTCCTACGTATTCGTGCTATGTATTTGACAAACATATGAATCCTACACCTAAGGGAATGCAAGGGGAACTTTATGTTGGAGGGTATGGAGTTGCGCGGGGATATCTAAATCGTCCTGAACTAAACAGTGAACGTTTTATACAGAATCCTTATAATCCAAGTGAAAGATTATATAGATCAGGAGATTTAGTCCGTATTCTTGAAAATGGCGAAATGGAGTATATAGGTCGTAGTGATCATCAAGTGAAGATACGTGGTTATCGAATTGAAACAGGAGAAATAGAACATCATTTACAACAGCATGCGGATGTGAAGGAAGCGGTAGTTTTATCTATTGCTTTTGGAGAGGAACAAGAACTGTGTGCTTATATACTAACTGATCAAGATATATCTCAAAATGAATTACGTTATTATCTTACTGACAAAATACCTTCGTATATGATACCTATGTATTTTGTACTTTTAAGTGAAATGCCATTAACTACGAATGGAAAAGTTAATCGTCGTGCTTTACCTAAGCCTACTAAGTTAGTACAACCAAATGATTTACTAGATGAGCTTGAAACAACGGTAGCTGATGTTTGGAAGGAAGTTTTGGGGGTAGAAAAAGTAGGGTTGTATGATAATTTCTTTGATGTTGGAGGGAACTCCTTAAAAATGGTTCGATTGTTTTCTCGTTTACGAAGCAAGTTTGAAAAAGAACTTACAATGCCTATGTTATTCCGATACCCAACGGTTCATGATCAAGCTTCCTACTTTAGAAGTGATAATGCTATGGAACACCAACCTGAAGAAGTTAAGAAAGAAAATCTTTTATCTATGAATAAAAATGATGTAGCAGTGGTTGGTATGGCGGTTCGTATGCCAGGCGCTTCTAATCTTAAGCAATTCTGGTCAAATTTAGAACAAGGGATAGAATCCATTCGTACATTTACAGATGAAGAACTTAGTGAGATGGGCATACCAAAAGAAGTGATTCAAAAACCTAATTATATAAAATCTAAAGGGTATTTAGAAGATGTAGATGCATTTGATAATGAATTTTTTGATTACAGTCTAAAAGAAGCTGAAATGATGGATCCACAACTGCGAATACTTCATGAATGCGCATGGGAAGCACTAGAACAAGCAGGTGAGGTTAATTCTTCTCATATGGATACAGGAGTTTATGTTGGAGGATCACCAAATTTCCACTGGCTTCGTTCTATTGCTAGTGAATCTTCTAATACATTAGAAGATTTCCAAGCAATGTTGTTAAACGAAAAAGATTTCTTTGCTACTCGATTGGCTTATAAATTAAATCTAAAAGGACCAGCGATTACAGTACAAACAGCTTGTTCTACCTCCTTAGTTGCTATTCAAAACGCATGGGCAGATCTTATTGATGGACGATGCGATATAGCTTTGGCCGGGGGAGTAAGTATAACTTATCCAACAAAAACAGGATATTTATATGAAGATGGTATGATTTTCTCACCAGATGGTCATTGTCGAGCTTTTGATAAGGATGCTCAAGGAACAGTGGGTGGAAATGGTGCTGGTATTGTAGTACTGAAAAGGTTGGAGGACGCTCTTCGAGATGGAAATTTAATACATGGAGTTATTAAAGGAGCTGCAGTAAACAATGATGGGGCCAATAAGGCTGGATTTACAGCGCCAGGGGTTGATGGACAAGCTGCTGTTATAAAATCGGCTCATGAAATAGCTGGTGTTAAGCCTGAAGAAATCTCATATATAGAAACTCATGGGACTGGTACGCAACTAGGTGATCCTATAGAAGTAGAAGCATTGAAGTTAGCTTTTGGTAAGCAAGAACCAGGTAGAGTTTTAATTGGATCAGTGAAGACGAACATTGGACATTTAGATGCTGCAGCAGGAGTTGGAGGATTTATAAAGACGGTCTTAGCTTTGAAAAACAAGAAAATTCCGCCGAGCCTTCATTATAATAACCCAAACCCTAGCATTGATTTTGGAAAAAATCCGTTTCGTGTAAATACGGAACTTATCCCATGGAAAGAAGAGGTAAGAAGAGCAGGTGTTAGTTCGTTTGGGATGGGTGGAACTAATGCACATATAGTGTTAGAGTCTGTTCCTGACAATGCTAAGAATTTTGAAAAACAATCTTGGAACTTATTAACTGTTTCAGCAAAAACAGAGGAATCCTTAGATAAAGCTACTAACGATCTATTATTGCATTTGAAGGAGAATCCAGAGATATCACTATCTGATACAGCTTATACATTACAAAAAGGTCGTCGTGAATTTCCATATAGAACTGCTGTAGTTGCTAATGGAATAGAGGATGCCATAGAAAAACTTGGTGATACGGGACTAGAGAAAACAAACGCAATGGAGAGTAGACCTTTAGCCTTTCTTTTTTCAGGTCAAGGATCACAGTATATCAATATGGGTAGAGATTTATATGAAAATGAACCTGTATTTCGTGAACACGTTGATCAAGGTTTAGCCTTACTCTCAAATTGGTTAGATATAGACATGAAAAATATTTTGTATCCTACAAAGGAGACAGAGGATAAAGCAACTGAACAGTTAAATAGAACTTCAATGACGCAACCTCTACTATTCACTATTGAATATGCATTAGCCAAGCTTCTAATGAATTGGGGAGTTTATCCAAGGGTCATGTTTGGCCATAGTATTGGTGAGTTTGTAGCAGCTTGTTTAGCAGAAGTAATGTCTTATGAAGATGCATTACATTTAGTAATGATTAGAGGGAAGTTAATGAATAGCGTACCAGAAGGCGCTATGCTAAGTGTAAATTTATCTGTTGAAGAATTAAAAACCTATATAACAGATGATGTAGATATAGCAGCTGTAAATTCCTCTCAACACTCAGTAATTTCTGGTACTGTACTTTCAATCAATAAAATTGAGGAATTACTTTTAAATCATGGAGTAAAGACAACGCGTCTATTTACTTCGCATGCTTTCCATTCTCGAATGATGGATGAAGTTCTAGATTCATTTGAGCAAGCTGTAGGAAATATAAAATTATCAAGTCCTAAAATACCTTATATATCTAATGTTACAGGTGAAATGATTACAGCAAATCAAGCCACATCACCTTCTTATTGGGCACAGCATCTACGAAGTACTGTTCAATTTTCAAAGGGGTTATCTGAAATTTTTCATTTGAAAAATGTAATTTGCCTTGAGATTGGCTCAGGTAATGCATTATCAACTTTTGTATTAAAACATTTAAATAGAAGTAAAGATCAATTGGCTTTAAACATGTTACGTCATCCTCTGGATAAATCAAATGACTTCGAGCATTTATGCAAGCAAATGGGACGGTTATGGATGCAAGGTGGAACTATAAATTGGAATACTTTTAATAACAGTGAGAATAAAAGGTTATTAGATTTACCAACGTATCCTTTCATGAAAAAACGATTTAAAGCTGATCCATTTTTTAATACTCAATCTCAGAGTTTAACTCAGGAAACAAGAGGCCATAATAAACAGGCTAATATTAAAGACTGGTTTTATTTGCCTTCTTGGGAACGCAAAACATTAAAATCTATACAAATAAAGAAAGAACAAAAATATAAATGGCTTATTTTCAATGATCATCTAAATCGATTCAATCGACTGATAGAAAAATTAAAAAGAGAAGGTCATGATGTAATTGAAGTTAAAACAGGTGGTATTTTCTCTGAAAAATCCGACGGTTTATATACGATATGTCCATCTCAAAAAATGCATTATGAAATGCTATTTTCAGAATTAGAACAAAAAGATTTATTACCAAATAAGATTATACATGCTTGGAGCTTTAATCCAGTTAATGAGGTTATTCTCGATCAAGAGAGAATTGAACGATCAATGGATGAAGGATATTATTCGTTACTTTATATTGCACAAGCAATTGGGAAAATTAATTATGAGGGAGCATTACAGTTAAACATTTTTACTGATCGTATGTTTGAAGTTACAGGTACAGAGCTGAACTTAAAGCCAGAGCAAGCTACAATTCTAGGCTTTTCAAAAATATGCAATCTTGAGTTTCAAAATATAAAATGTCGTACCATTGATATGGATACAGATTCTCAACAAATGTTTGAAGAAGCGGGTTTAATGGAGAGTTTTGTGGATTCTACTGATATAGTTGTAGCTTATCGAGGACGTCATCGATGGACGCAAACGATTATTCAAAGTCCTTTTGAGGAAGAAGATGTAGAAATTGATAGATTACGAGAGGGTGGCGTTTATTTAATTACTGGTGGACTTGGTGGAATTGGATTTGAAATTGCAAAAGATTTAGCTAATAGAGTACCAAATGTCAAACTTATATTGATTGGCCGCTCAGAGTTCCCACCACGTAATCAATGGGAACAGTACTTAGAAAATAAAGACGAGCGTGTAAGCCGAGTTATTTCTGATTTGTTGACAATGGAGTCTCAAGGTGCAGAATACATGATCCTAAGTTCTGATGTTTCCAATCAAGATGATATGAAACAGGCAATTGAAAAGGCTAAATCTCGTTTTGGTTCTATTAATGGCGTAATTCATGCAGCAGGTGTCGCTGATTATCTAGGTATTATGATGAATCGTGAAAAAGAATCTAATAATAAAATTTTAGCTCCGAAAATTAAAGGTACACTAGTACTCGATGCTTTATTAAAAGATGAACCAATTGATTTCTTCGTATTATGTTCATCAATTGGTAATGTGGCGTATCATATGAAATTTGGTCAGAGTGGTTATAATGCAGCGAATGAATTTTTAGATGCATTTGCGTTTTATAAGCGGGCTCATGATGGAGTGTTCACTGTAGCTATTAATTGGCCAGATTGGCAAGAGGTGGGTATGTCACTTAAGTCGGCTGAAATATGGGCAAAGCAATTTAATATGGATATGGAAAGTGTATTACATGATGGTGTAACTGTAGAAGAGGGTTTAAAAGTATTCCGTAGTATTATCAATAGAAATCAACAACAAGTCGTGGTTTCTCCAATAGATTTACATTGGAAACTTTTAAATGGTGCCAACTATTATAATGAATTATTGGAAAAAGGAAGTAAGAATAGATTAAAGCAGAATCGTTCAGATGTTTCCACAACGTATAGACCACCAACTAATGAAATTGAACAACAATTATACGAATTATTAAAAGATATGTTTGGAATCGAAGAAATAGGAATTTACGATAATTTCTTCGATCTAGGGATGAGTTCTTTAGATCTTGTTCGTATTAATGTGAAATTAAAAGAGGCCTTTAAACGAGACTTACCTATAGTTGTTCTTTATGAGCATACGTCAATTAAATCTCTTGCTAAATATTTAAGTAATCAAGAAGTAAATAACAATTTAACAAATAAAAAAGAGTTATTGAAAGCGAAATCGGTTATGAAAAATACATTATCTGCTTTAAAAAGTAGAAAGTAGTAAAGGGAGGGGAACAACATGATTAATAAAGAAGTAGTTCCGTCAAAAGTTGAGTTTTGCTGGGGATTACCTGTTATTCCAACACCACAAACAAAAGAACTTCTAGAGGAATATGTTAATCAAGCTAAAAGAGCTGAGAAGAATAACTTTGACTCAGTATTGGTTTCCATTGCACCAACATCTGTTGATCCAATGATAGCAGCGTCTATGATTGGAATGAATACGGAGTTTGTAAAGATTTTGGTTGCGCAAAATACAAACCAGATGCTTCCTACCGTAACAGCAAAAGCATTGAATACTTTAAATAGTTTAATTGGTAATCGTGCAGATATTAACATTGTAACTGGAAGTGCCTCGCTTGTCCTTGCGCGTGATGGATTACCAGAACCGCACCATGTACGATATGCTAGGACAAAAGAATATATTGAGCTGTTACAACAATTAAGACGAGGAGTAACTAGCTATAAAGGTGAGTTTTATCAAGTAGAAAATAGTGATATTTATCCAAAGGAAGATCTCTCTCGAAGTGCCCGCTACTTTGTAGCGGGGTCCTCCGAGGAGGCAATGAGAGTAGCTGCAGAGTATGGTGATGCTTATATACTTTATGCAACAGACCGCAAAAGTCTTAGAGAACACTATCAAACAGTTAATAATTACGCTAAGCAATATGGGCGCGAGAAAATTCCAGGTGCTATTTTAGTAGACATCATTGCTCGTGAGACTTCGGAAGAAGCATATAAAGAAGCATATGAATTACTTGAGAGAACACCAGCAGCCTTAAAGAGGATGACTAAGCTATTTTTAGATAATGCAGATTCTGTTGGACTTCGCCGATACAAAGATTTAATTACAAAAGATAGTATGTGGATAGATGATCATCTTTGGGGAGGTCTAAGTTTAGTTAACCCATCTAATTCAATTTCTATTGTTGGTAGCTATGAGGAAGTCATCTCGACGTTAACTGATTTTTGGGAAATAGGGGCAAATTATTTTCTTATTACTTCTCAGATTAGTGAGCATGAAATTGAACGTATTGGTCAAAATGTTGTGCAACCATTTAAAAAGAAAATTGAAAAGTTAATCCAAGTTAACTAAAAGAGGGCTAAAAATATGAAGTTAAACATATGGTTGAAGTTTATCATTTTAATGACTTTAATAGTACTCCCTTATCGACAGGTGGAAGCACAGGAAACGGTACAGTTTAATGAGAAGAAAATACAGAAGCATATAGAAGAACAAATATCTCAAGCGGGTATTCCTGGACTTTCAGTAGTAATTGTAAAAGGAAACGAAACGATTTATAAGAAGAATTATGGCTATGCCAATACAGACAAAAAACGTCAAGTTACGAATGAGACGCTTTTCGAGCTAGGTTCTACTTCAAAAGCTTTTACGGCATTAGCTGTATTGCAGCTAGAAAAAGAAGGGAAAATTAAACTTAGTGATTCTTTAACTAAATATGTTTCATGGTTTGAAATGGAGTATAAAGGAAAACCTTATGAAATTACACTTTATGACTTATTACACCATACTAGTGGAATACCGGAAAAGGCCATTGGATATATTCCTATAACCAATGGCAAAGATTCTATTGAGAAAACGATTAGAAATGTTATGCCAATAGGACTAAACCGAGAGCCGGGTAGCAGTTTTGAATATTCTACGGTTAACTACGATCTATTAGGCTTAGTAATCGAGAAGGCAACTAATCAATCATTTGAAAGATATGTTCAAGATCATGTGCTATCAAAGTTGGATTTATTGAGTACATACGCTGGACGTGGGATGGCCCCATTAGATAACATGGCCCAAGGTTACAAGCGTAATTTCTTACAATCATTACCCTATGACGCTCCTAATTATAGGGGGAATACACCGGCTGGATATTTTATTTCAAATATAAATGATATGGAAAGATGGTTAAAATTACAGCTTGGGGTTGAAAAGCCTAGGATGTTTCCGGAGGAATTGATTAACGATTCTCATAAAGCGAATAGAAAGGTTGCCCCAGATAGCAATGGAGCTTCATATGCAGCTGGATGGGAGGTCTATCAAAGTGGTGGAGGGGAAATTTCACATGGTGGAAGTAACCCAAATTATTCATCGTATATTGGTTTCCGTGATGAGGAACAGATAGGGGTCGTAGTATTAGCAAATCTGAATAGTAATTACACTTACTATATCGGTAGCAGTCTTTTAAATATGATGATAGATAAAGAAGTTAAACCGTTACTCTATGATGAATATAAGAAAACGGATCAAATAGGAACAGCCTTATTTGTGATCTCATCTTTGTGTTTACTAACGTTATTGGTCATGTTATTTCATTTAATCAGGGAGATTATTTTTAGAAAAAGAAAGTTTATATTACCAACGGGAAAAACATGGTTACATATGGTATTAGTTGTTGCGATATATGGGCTAATGATTTATGCACTTTATCAACTACCAAATCTCTTGTTTGGAGGGCTTCCGTGGGCATTTATAAAAGTTTGGGCTCCTTCAACTGTTGTCCTTGCAATATATGCAATTGCTGGGGTGGGTTTGGCCTATGTTATCCATACATTCTTAAATCTTTGTTTTCCAAGACAAAAGGGAAAGTCGCTTTTGACTTTAATTGTTTTGGGATTAATATCAGGATTTGGTAATGCCTTTCTCATTTTTGTGATTAATGAAACGTTTGTTAGATCAAATAATTTGGAAAATGGCTTGTTGTTTTACTTTGTACTTGGAATCGTTATGTATATCTTTTCACAACGTATTATTAGAACTAGCATTGTATCGTATACAAACGAGCTAGTTTATGAAAAAAGGATGGAATTAACAGATAAGTTGTTACAGACTCCTTATTACAAATTGGAGTTGATTGAGAAGGGCCGAATAGAGGCGACATTAAATAACGATACGGAAGTTATCTCTCGTTCTCTCAATCTATTAGTTACTGCTGGAACAAGTTTATTAACGTTACTATTTTGTTTTCTCTATCTTGGTGTAATGAATATGTATGCCTTTTTACTATCCTTGTGTATCATCTTTATTACTGCAGGGGTATATTCTTTGATCGGACGACAAGCAGATAAAGTTTGGAATGAAACAAGAGATATTCAGAATGTATATTTTCGTTTGATTGGTGATCTAAGGCATGGTTTCAAAGAGCTTAGGCTTCATACTGGAAAACGAAACGATTTTCGAGAAGTTATGAATGAAAGCTGTAATAACTATCGTGTTAAACGAACGATAGGAGATATTAAATTTGCAAATGTGTTTGTTCTGGGAGAACTATTATTCATTTTTGTTATTGGTATTGTAGTTTTCGTATTTCCAGAAATTTTTGTTAATATGCCAAAAGAGACGATAAGTAACTATGTAATTGTTTTTCTGTATATGACAGGTCCAGTTAATGAAATACTGGGCGGTATCCCTCAGCTCGTAAATGTACGTATTTCTTGGCAACGTATTCAACAAATGGTGAAGAGTGTAGATCATATAAAGGCAAATGAGCAAATCGCAACAACAAAAGAGTACTTAGATGTGCCAATTTGTTTGCAGCTACAAAATGTAAGTTATAAGTATAAGAATAAAGATGGAGATTTTACTGGTTTTGGTATTGGTCCAATAGACATGGACTTTAATTCTGGAGAAATAGTCTTTATTGCTGGTGGTAATGGGAGTGGAAAATCTACTTTATCAAAACTGATTACTGGGTTATATGAACCTAATGAAGGTAACGTTTTATTAAATGGAAAAGAAATAGCTCCAGAGGAATTGAATCAATACTATTCAGCTATCCTGAGTGATTTTCATGTTTTTGATAGGCTATATGGAATTAATACAGAAGGAATGAAAGCAGAAATCGATCATTATTTAGAACTTCTCCAACTGAGTGACAAGGTTGGCATTGAGAATGGACGCTTTACTACTACGCAACTATCAACTGGACAAAAGAAAAGGTTGGCATTGCTGGTTACGTATTTGGAAGATCGACCTATACTTTTATTTGATGAATGGGCAGCGGATCAAGATCCTGGTTATAGACGCTTCTTTTATGAAGAATTGTTACCTCAAATGCGAGCGAAGGGTAAATGTATTATTGCTATTACTCACGACGATCAATATTTTCATTTGGCAGATAAGCTTATAGTGATGGAGATGGGAACTGTGAAAATGAATAAAACAAAGGAGGCATTATTATGAGTAAGGAAATTAAATGTGTTGTTTGGGACTTAGATTGTACAATTTGGGATGGTGTTTTATTAGAGAGTGGTACAGTTACTTTAAAACCTGGAATTTATGAAATTATATGTGAATTAGATCGACGTGGAATACTGCAATCAGTTGCTAGTAAAAATAACTACGAAGATGCAATAGCTAAATTACGGGAATTTGGAATAGAAGAGTATTTTTTATATCCGGAGATTCATTGGAACTCTAAATCTAGTTCCATTGAGAAAATTAGAAAAAATTTAAACATAGGTATTGATACTTTTGCGTTCATTGATGACCAACCTTTTGAATTAGAAGAAGTACAGAGCGTTCATAATGATATTCTGTGTATACATGTAAATGAATATAAGTCGTTATTAGACTTGCCACGACTACAACCAAAAAGAATTACAGAAGATTCAGGTCGTCGAAGACTGATGTATTTAGAAAATCTTAAGAGAACGAAGGATGAAGAAGAATATGAAGGCCCAAAAGAAGAATTTTTAGCTTCACTTGGGATGAATTTTGTGATTAGTGAGGCTCGTGAGGAAGATTTGCAGCGGGCAGAGGAGTTAACAGTACGTACGAATCAATTAAATTCGACTGGTATTACCTATGATTATGATGAATTAAACTATTATCGTAATCATCCAGATTATTTATTATTAGTTTGTGAGTTATCAGATAAATATGGCTCCTATGGGAAGATTGGTTTAACACTTGTAAAAAGGACGGAGGAAGCCGACTGCCTAAAACTTCTTCTCATGTCTTGTCGTGTAATGTCCCGTGGCGTTGGTACTATACTCCTCACATATCTAATGGAAAGAACAAAACAGGCAGGTAAACGCTTTTTGGCTGAGTTTCGACAGACTGACCGTAACCGTATGATGTTTGTTACGTACCGATTAGCTGGATTTAAGGAAACTAGCAACGAAAATGGAATATTAATTTTAGAACATAATCTTGAGAATATAAATCCTTATCCTCACTATATTAATATACAATTTCCGGAAACACCAACGGATGTGGATAGAGGGGAAGTGGAAATATGCAACAAACAATTGTAAAGCATTCTCTTACGCATCCACAAAAAAGAGTTTGGTATAATGAACAAATTTATCCAAACACATCTATGTATAACATCGGAGGGATGGTTCTTATTAAGGGGGAAATTAATTTTACAATTTTAGAAAAAGCAATTCAATTATTCATTAAGAAAAATGATGGTTTACGTCTACGGATTTTTCAACAACATAGAGAACCCCACCAATATATATCACCATTTGAACCTACACCAATACGTTTAATTGATTTTTCTAATCATCATAATCCAAGTTTAGAAGCTAGAAAATGGGCCCAGGATGAATTTCAAAAAAAAATTCCACTTGAAGGAGGCCCTCTGTTTGAATTTGTGCTCTTGAAAATAAGTGATGTAGAAAGCTCCTATTTTGTTAAGTTTCATCATATTATAGCTGATGGTTGGACAATCCAACTTATGACGAGTCAAATTATCGATTTTTACTCTAAGTTAAAGAATGATGAGCATATAAATGATACGGTTGAATCTACTTATCTGTCTTATTTACAAGCAGAGGAGAAATATCTGGAATCCCCTCGATACGTAAAAAATAAGAATTATTGGAATGAGAAATTTATGAATCTGCCAGATTTCTTTTTATCAAAAACATCTCATTCTCTAGAAGGGAAACGAAAGATATTTTTAATTGAAAAAGAAAAATCGGTTGCTCTACAGTCTTTTATACAAAAACATAGAATATCTATGAATACATTATTTTCAACCTTTATGCTTATTTATATTCATAAAATGTATGATCAATCAGACATAATCATTGGATCTCCTGTACTAAATCGTTCCGGTGTACTAGAAAAGAAAATAGTAGGTATGTTTACTAGCACAATGCCGTTACGGTTAAATGTGGATGAAGATGAGAGTGTTCTATCTTTCATTAAAAGAGTAAATCATGAAATAAAACAATGTCTATTTCACCAGCGTTATCCTTACAACTTATTGGTAAAAGACTTGCAATTGACTAGTAAAGGATACGATGGTTTATTTCAATATAGTGTGAATTACTATAATACAAAACTTAAAAATACTATCGATGGATTTTCTTTAGAAAACGTGGAGTTTTATAGTGGCTACCAAGCCTATTCATTGCAGTTAGTTATTAAGGAATGGGCAGATGAAGGTTTAGAAATTCAATATGATTATAAAGTCGCGGATTTTGAAGAAGATCAAATCAATTGTATGCATGAGAGGTTTTTAGCTTTAATAGAACAAGTTTTACGTAATGAAGATCAATCGATAAAAGAATTATCTTTGTTATCGGATGATGAGCAAAAGTTTATGTTAGAGAAATTTAACAATACAGCTGTTGTGTATCCGAAAGAAAAAACTATTCAAGAATTATTTGAAGAACAAGTAAAACAGACACCAGAAAAAATAGCAATTCAACATGCTGATAGATCAATGACTTATCTTGAATTAAATAAGAAATCTAATCAGTTAGCAAGAAAGTTACGAGAAAAAGGAGTCAAAAATGGTCAAGTCGTGGGTATACTAGCTAAACATTCACTTGAGATAGTAATTGCAATTTTGGGAGTTATTAAGGCTGGAGGTACATATTTGCCTATAGATCCTTCCTACCCAGAGGACCGAATTCGTTATATTTTGAATGATAGCGGCACAACATTACTTTTAACTGACTATACAAATGAGGGTAATTTAGAATATTTAGGTGAGAAAATTAATATATGTGATCAGAAACTTTATGAAGGAGATAATGCCAATCTAACCCTAGTAACTGCATCAAATGATCCAATATATATAATTTATACCTCTGGAACCACGGGGAATCCTAAAGGAACTGTAATCACTCAACGTGGATTGGTTAACTATATTTCCTGGGCTAAAAAGAACTATATTAGTAGTGAAAATGATGTTTTTGCATTATATTCATCCGTTTCTTTTGATTTAACAGTAACTTCAATATTCACTCCTTTAATAAGTGGTTTATTGTTAGTAATATATCATGATAATGAAGATGAGTTTATTTTGTCAAAAATACTCAAGGAAAATGTAGTAACAGTGTTGAAAGTTACGCCTTCACATTTAGCATTGTTAAATAACTATGCACCTCCAAGAGTTTCATCTCTTCGCAGATTGATTGTGGGTGGAGAGGATTTGAAAACCTCAGTAGCCGAAAAGGTATATGATCTTTTTAGCGGTAAAGTTGAAATAATTAATGAATATGGACCAACTGAAACTGTGGTTGGATGTATGATTCATCGTTATGATCCAGATCTAGATCGAAGAGCATCCGTACCAATTGGTACACCAGCTGATAATGTTCAAATATATTTATTGGATAAGAATCTTCAGCCGGTTCCTATTGGTGTAAAAGGAGAAATTTATATATCGGGTGATGGGGTAGCTAAAGGTTATTTAAATCGTCCGGATTTAACAGCGCAACGTTTTTTATCCAATCCATTTATTTCGAGTGAGAAGATGTATCGAAGTGGTGACTTAGCTGTCATGTTGCCAAATGGATTAATTGAGTATCAAGGACGGATGGATTCTCAAGTGAAAGTTAAAGGATATCGTATTGAAATAGGGGAAGTTGAGAATGCACTGTTACAACACAAGTCTGTTAAAGATGTAGTAGTGGTGAATTGGCAAGGTGAGGATAATTCAAATCATCTAGTTGCTTACATTGTTTTGAAAGACAGTGTTCAAAATATAGAAATACGCAGTTTTATTTCGCATATGCTACCAAGTTATATGATTCCTTCATTTTTTATCTATATGGATCAGCTACCGCTTACTATCAATGGAAAGGTAGATCGTCAAGCGTTGCCAGATCCGATGTTAAATAACGGTTCTAATCATACTCATTTAGAAGAAGTAGATGAAGATGTTACTGGAATGGTTAGTGAAGTTCTCAAGGAAATATTACAGACTGATAGAATCGAATTGCATAGTAATTTTTATCATTTAGGTGGAGATTCTATTAAAGCGATCCAAGTGAGCGCTAGATTACAAGAACTGGGATGGAAAGTTAGAGTTAAAGATGTACTAAATTATCCAGTTGTAAGTGAATTGGCAGCAATATTAGTTAAACAAAAAGATGTTACAGTCTCACAAACATTGGTAACAGGAAAGGTAGAGCCTACTCCTATTATGCGTTGGTTCCTTGATCAACAGTTTAAGAACCCGCATCATTGGAATCAATCGGTATTACTGTCTTTGAAGAAGCCGGTTAAAGAAGAATATGTTAATAAGATGTTAAATACGATCATGCATCATCATGATTTGTTACGGTTAAGGTATGAGGATAAGCAGGATTACTTCTATTATGACGAAGATATGTCCATTGTTGATTCTAAGGTTACCATGTTTGATTTGTCTGAAATTCCAATTGAAATGGCTTTGAATCAGGTTCATATAAAAGGTGAAGAGTTAAAAGGAAGTTTAAATTTGAATGTAGGACCATTATTTAAAGGGGCCTTATTCCAGCTTTCAAATGATCAACAGTTGTTATTATTAACTGCACACCACCTTATTGTTGATGCTGTGTCCTGGCGTATTTTAATTGAAGATGCAAACCGATGTTTGAATAGCTTGTATTTAGGAGAAGTTCCATCGCTACCATTAAAAACTAACTCTTTCCAAGATTGGTCTGAAGCTTTAAATAGTCGAGGAGTTAATTTAGTACATGCTGAATTAGATTATTGGGAATCCATAGATAACACGCTAGATAATAATTTTCAAATTAATAGAGAAAAAGAAAATAGTACTGTTGAAAGTTGTACGACTCTTACCTTTACATTGAATGCAGATGATACAAGAAAACTATTAACTACTGCAAATGTGCCTTACAATACACAACCAATGGAGTTGTTACTTGCTGTGTTGACAGAAAATTTAGGTAAATATACAAACCAAGATCAAATTAAATTTGAGTTAGAAGGTCATGGTCGAGAGGAATTATTTGAGCATCTTGATATTTCACGTACAGTAGGGTGGTTTACAACGATGTATCCTATTGTATTACAAGTTTCGCATAATATTGCTAATCAAATAAAGAGTGTTAAAGAAGAGGTTCGTAAAAGACCTAATAAGGGAATTGGATATGGAATTCTTAAAGAGAAGTTTCCTTCTTGCAAAGATTTAACTCAAAATATAATTCGTTTTAACTATTTAGGAGAGATAGATAATTCTCTCGGGGATGGATGGTTTACTATTGTTGATTATCAAAGTGGCAGTGAACAATCAAAAGATAATCATATTACTGCATTATTGGATATTGTGGCCATGGTTAAGAATAAAAGCTTAGAAATTCATGTGACATTTAGTACAAGTCATTTTCAAAAGAATTTTGTAGAAAATTTATTTTCAGATTATTTAGAACGACTACAGACATATATCCAATCCTGTTGTCAAATGCAAAGAAAAGAATTTACTTCATCAGATTTTGAAACCTTAAACCTTAGTGATGAAGAAATTGATAATTTGTTTGATTAAACAACTATTTGATGAAAATTTTATTTAATAAAGGAGAAGTCACTTGAGAAAATTAATGAAAGATTTATCGCCAGGATTGAATAGTAACAAATATTTGGTTTGTGTTCCTTATGCTGGGGGCTATTCGAATTCTTTTTTACCTTTAAAGAATTATTTACCAAAAGATATAAAACTTATTTCATTTGATCCTCCAGGCCATGGTCCTAATCTTTCGCCACTAGTTGATAACATAGATGATCTTGTTAATTTATATTTAATGGAGATGCAACCAATTTTAGAGGGAGAGGTTACATTATTTGGCCATAGCATGGGAGGAATTATAGTTCACCGTATGGCTCAAATTTTAGAAAGTAAGGGCATAAATCCTAAAAATGTTATTATCTCTGCTATGAATCCACCGGAAATAAGAAGAAAAACAAATCATTTAGATGATAAAGACTTTATAGATTATATAAAGTCTTTGGGAGGATTACCAGATGAAGTATTACAACATCAGGAGCTTTTAAACTATATCCTTCCAGTTATTCGATCAGACTTTCGTGCCATTGAGAATTATATAAATGATGACACAACATTGTTGAAAGCGCCCCTATATATTATTAGTGGAACAACAGACTCTAATTATACAGTAAAAGGGGCTAAGAAGTGGGTAGAATGGGGCAATGAGGTTCATTTTCTAACAGTTAATGGTGGTCATATGTTTTTACTACATCAAGCTGACATCGTGGGCGAGTTAATTATGAAAATACTAGATAGGGTAAAATCTGTGAAGTAAAAAAATTAAGAGATGTATCTGAGTAAGAGAAAAGTGCATTTCTGTGCTTTATGTGAAACTTCTATCGTTAAAGTAGCAATCTAATTGGTCGTCATTGGGAGTTTTATTACTGAGGAAGAAAACTCCCAATGACGAGTATGATTGTGCCCCCTCATGATAAAACGGATAGGTCTATGGGGAACATAACCACTAAATATGTAGTATTTAGTATCAATATCATAGAGAATGGTGGGAAGAAAAAATGCTTGATAAATTTACCCAGCAGGTTTTATTATCTAGTGAAAAATTTAAAAAAGAAAAAGAATATTGGTTAGACAAGTTATCAGGTGATGTTGAGTTAAGTAGATTTCCTTGTGATTGTCTGTCTTTAAATAATATTCAGGCTTCTAAAGAAAGTTATTATTGTCAATTCCCATCGGATATTGCGAAGAGAGCTGTAGCAATTAGCAATAATTCTGATATGTTACTGTACACTATTTTATTATCAGGTGTGAAATATCTCTTAAGTAGATATACCGATAAGGATGATGTAGTAATTGGAATGCCAGTTTTTAAACAAGGTCAAGAAGAGACGGTTTTTCAAAACAACTTTTTATTATTACGTACTCAAATAAATCAAGAAGATAATTTTAAAGAAATAATATATAAAATTAAAGAAACAATTTTAGAGTCAAATGAACATTGTCATTTTCCTTTTAATAAACTTACTCAATTATTAAGTCTAGATGGAGAGAGTAATAATCTTCCGTTATTAAATACAATAGTAATGTTAGATGATATTCATTGTTATGAGAGTACAGATAAAATAAACTCTGATATGGTTATTAGGTTTATGAAAAATGAAGAACAGTTAAAGGTTCAAGTGGATTACAATTCTACTTTATATAGTGAAGGATTAGTTAGTAGAATAGTTAATCATTTATATAATATTTTAGATATATTAATGAAAGATCCAAATAAATCTGCAATGGATCTAGATGTAATGCCTAAAACAGAAAAGAATCAAATATTATTTGATTTCAATCATACGACTAGAGTTCATAAAACATTACTTTGTGAGACTGTAACAGCTCCTCAATTATTTGAAGAGCAGGTAAAACAGAATCCTAATCAAATAGCGATTGTATGTAATGGAAAAGAAATTACATATAAACAATTAAATATAAAAGCTAATCAGTTGGCGAGAAGGTTATTAGACCAGGGAGTTAAAAGAGAATCCATTGTTGGTGTGATGATGGAACGCTCTATTGAGATGATTATAGGCATATTAGGTATCTTAAAAGCGGGTGGGGCGTATTTACCGATTGATACCGAGTTACCAAAACAAAGAGTGGAATATATGCTGACAGACAGCGAGTGTTCACATGTACTAACATATCAAAACTCTATTATAAAGGGAGTAGCATTTCAAGGTAGTGTAATAAATCTAATGGATATTCCTTTTGAAGAAGAACAAGTAGAAGATTTGCAGATAACGATGGAACCTCAAAATTTGGCATATGTTATTTATACATCAGGTTCTACAGGCCAGCCCAAAGGGGTAATGATTGAACATCGTTCCTTAACTAATTTTTTGTGTGCAATGTATGAGGACTTCTCTCAAGATATAGGGATAACTGATAATGTACTATTCTCAAGTAGTATTTCTTTTGATGTTACTATATTTGAAATATTTGTCCCATTGGTATATGGAGCAAGAATGACTATTTATCAAGGTGAGAAGTTTGATGTACCAAAACTTGTACAAGTCATTCTTGAGGAACAGGTCACGTTAGCATATATTCCACCTACCTTATTAAATGAAATATATGATTATTTTGTAAGGGCGAATCAGAAGATATCGTTAAATAAACTTTTCGTGGGAGTAGAACCTATTAAAACAGAATTACTCGCAAAATACGATCATCTATTTAGGGGGAACCTCCAAATATTAAATTTATACGGACCTACAGAGGCTACAGTCTGTTGTACATCTTATCAATATGAGAGGGATAAAGAAATTACAACACAAAACGTACCAATAGGTTCGCCATTGTTAAATACTAAAATTTACATATTGGATTCATTTCACAGGCTACAACCTATAGGTGTTCCAGGAGAAATATGTATTTCTGGCATAGGGTTAGCTAGGGGATACATCAATCGAAAAGAATTAACAGCAGATAAATTTATTGATGATCCATTTGAACATGGTGAGAAATTATATAAAACAGGAGATATAGCGAGATGGCTACCTGATGGTAACATAGAATACTTGGGACGAGTTGATCATCAAGTGAAAATAAGGGGATATCGAATAGAACTAGGTGAGATAGAAGCAAGTTTGTTAAAATATGAGACAATCAAAACCGCCGTAGTAATACAGCGAGAAGATGAAAGTGGAGAAAAGTATTTATGTGCGTATGTAGTTACAGAAAAAGATATTCCTATTCCAGAGGTAAGAGCATATTTAGCAACCAAGTTACCATATTATATGATACCTCAACAAATCATATCCATTCAAAACATACCGTTAACACAAAACGGAAAAATAGATAGAAAAAAATTACCTCAACTTATTAATAATTTGAAATCTAGTCATCTAGAGCCGACAAATTCTACAGAAAGAAAATTAGTTGATATTTGGAAAGATGTATTAGGAATACAAAGGGTAGGAATACGGGATAATTTTTTTGAGATAGGTGGTCATTCATTAAAGGCTGCTAAGTTAATTTCTATCGTTAATAAAGAATTTAATGTGCAATTATCTATTAAATCCCTATTTAAGTTTCCTGTTTTGGTTGATTTTTCAAAATGTATATTAGAAATGGAAAAAAGTAATTATATTTCCATAGAACCTGTAAAACAACAAGAGTATTATTTAGCTTCTACGTCACAAAAGAGAATGTTTATAGTAGATCAATTCGAAGATGGTACAAATACAACTTATAATATGCCCACAATACTTAAAGTAGAAGGGGATATTTGTAAAGATAAGTTTGAAAATATATTTCAATCTTTAATTGAGAGACATGAAATATTAAGAACTTCTTTTCAAATTTTAGATGGGGAATTAGTGCAGAAAATTGAGCCTAATGTAGATTTCAATATTGAATACGTTCATGTAAATGAAAAAGATGCGGATTATTTAATACATGAGTTTATAAGTCCATTTGATTTATCAAAACCTCCATTATTAAGGGTGTTGCTTTTAAGGATAGCAGAAGAAAGACATATTCTTGTAGTAGATATGCATCATATAATATCTGATGGTTTATCAATGGGGATATTAATAAAAGAGTTTGTAGAATTGTATAAAGGAAATGAGCTTCCAAAATTGAGAGTGCAGTACAAAGACTATGTGATGTGGCAAAATGGACCTTACTATAAGAATCTAATTAGTGAACAAAAGAATTATTGGTTAACAACTTTAAACGGAGAACTCCCGGTTTTAAATTTTCCAACCGATTTTCAAAGACCGACTATACAAAGCTTTAAAGGTAATGTTTGTTCTTTTAATTTGGGAACAGATTTAACTTTTAAAGTAAATAAACTAGCAACTGAAACTGGTACCACGCCATATATGATTTTATTGGCCATTTATAACATACTTTTATCTAGATACACAGGTCAAGAAGACATTATTGTAGGTTCGCCTATTGCTGGAAGGTCTCATTCTGATACTAATCATATGATTGGTATGTTTATTAATACTTTAGTAATGAGAAATTATCTAGAAAATGACGATGAGTTTATTGAGTTTTTGAGTAGATTAAAACTCAATACATTAGAAGCTTATGAAAATCAAGACTATCCTTTTGAAGAACTATTAGAAGGTTTAGACTTGCATAGGGATACAAGTAGAAATCCATTATTTGATACCATGTTTGTTTTTCAAAACATGGATATGAATCCAATATCTATTGGTGAATTAGAATTTACACCGTATCCGTTTAAGCAGTCAGTTTCAAAATTTGATTTGTCATTAGTAGCAACGGAAATAGATAATAACATTCATTTAAAAGTAGAATATAGTACTAAGTTATTTAAAGCGGAGACAATAGAAAGGTTAATGGTACATTTTACAAATATAGTTGAGGAAGTAACTAATAACCCTAGAGTACGATTGCGTAATATTAATATGTTATCTATAGAAGAAGAACATTGTATTATGAATGAATTTAACAAAAACGAGAATTCAAATTCTAATCATTTATTAGTGCATAAAATGTTTGAAGAACAAGTAAAACAGAACCCTAATCAAATAGCCGTTGTATGTAATGAAAAAGGAATTACATATAATGAATTAAATATAAAAGCTAATCAGTTGGCGAGAAGGTTATTAGACCAAGGAGTTAAAAGAGAATCCATTGTTGGTGTGATGATGGAACGCTCCATCGAGATGGTTATAGGTATATTAGGTGTCTTAAAAGCAGGTGGGGCGTATTTACCAATTGATACCGACTTACCAAAACAAAGAGTGGAATATATGCTGACAGACAGTGGGTGTTCACATGTATTAGTACATCAAAACTCTATTATAAAGGGGATAGAATTCCAAGGTAATGTAATAGATCTCATGGATATGTCTTTTGAAGAAGAACCAGGAGAAGACATGCACATGATGATAGAACCTCACAACTTAGCGTATGTTATTTATACATCAGGTTCTACAGGACAACCTAAAGGAGTAATGATTGAACATCGATCCTTGACTAACTTTTTGTGTGCAATGTATGAAGATTTCTCTCAAGATATAGGGATAACTGATAATGTACTATTCTCAAGTAGTATTTCTTTTGATGTTACAATTTTTGAGATATTTGTCCCATTGATATATGGCGCAAGAATGACTATTTATCAAGGTGAGAAGTTTGATGTATCAAAACTTGTACAAGTCATTCTTGAGGAACAGGTTACATTATCATATATTCCACCTACTTTATTAAATGAAATATATGATTATTTTGTTAGAGATAACCAGAAGATAGTGTTAAATAAGCTACTTGTGGGAGTAGAACCCATTAAAACAGAATTACTCGCAAAATACGATTATCTATTTAGGGGGAACCTCCAAATATTAAATGGATACGGACCTACAGAGGCTACAGTTTGTTGTACATCTTATCGATATGAGAGTAATAAAGAAATTACAACACAAAACGTACCGATAGGTTCGCCATTGTTAAATACTAAAATTTATATATTGGATTCATTTCATAGGATACAACCTATAGGTGTTCCAGGTGAAATATGTATCTCTGGCATAGGGTTAGCTAGAGGATACATCAATCGAAAAGAATTAACAGCAGATAAATTTATTGATCATCCATTTGAACGAGGTGAGAAACTATATAAAACAGGGGATATAGCAAGGTGGCTACCTGATGGTAACATTGAATACTTGGGCCGAGTCGATCATCAAGTAAAAATAAGGGGATATCGAATAGAACTAGGTGAGATAGAAGCGAGTTTGTTAAAATATGAGACAATCAAAACGGCCGTAGTAATAGATCAAGAAGATGAAGCTGGGGAAAAGTATTTATGTGCATACGTAGTTACAGAAAAAGATATTCCTATTCCAGAGGTAAGAGCATATTTGGCAACAAAGTTACCACATTATATGGTACCTCAACAACTCATACCAATTCACAATATACCATTAACACAAAATGGGAAAATAGATAGAAGTAAGTTACCGAAGCTAAATACACTGGGCAATAGTAATTATGTACCACCAAGAAATGAAATAGATAGTAGTTTAATTGATATTTGGAGTAGTATATTAGGCGTAAATAGTATTGGTATAAATGATAATTTCTTTGAATTAGGTGGTCATTCTCTTAAGGGATTAAAGTTATTCGAAAATATTAAGAGAATGTTTAATGTGCAACTGCCATTAAGTTTATTATTTCAAAAGGCTACTATTGAACAATTAAGTGATGTAATAAGTAGGAATAAAGGAATAGACAGTGAGTGTTTAATTCCAATTCAAAATGGGACAAACAAGGATAGTCAATGGTTCATTGTTCATGGACAAGGAGGGGGTATATTAAACTATTATGATTTGGCTAGAGAATTAGGAGAGGATAAGACTGTATATGGGTTACAATCTATAGGATATGATGATAATAGATTTCCAAACTTATCTGTAGAGGAAATGGCGGTAAGATATATAGAAGAGATTAAACAAGTAAAAAAAGAAGGGCCATATACCTTATTAGGATGGTCTTTTGGAGGAATAGTTGCATTTGAAATGGCTAGAAAATTAGAAGAACTAGGTGATAAAGTTAGTTTTCTAGGTTTACTTGATGTTCATCCTATTGAACAAGGTAAGGAGATTCTTAGTTTAAATATTAAGAATGCATTTGAAGTATTGGAAAAATTCAATGATCAGTTAGGGATTGAGAAAATTAGTTTTGAACAAATGAGTGAAGAACAATTAATAGAATCTTTACTGAAAAAATTTACATTGAATGAAAATAGTTGTCAGCAAAATTTTGAAGATCCAATGATGAATAAGTTAAAAGTAATGATAGCTAATAGATATGCATACCTAAAATATAATTGTAAACAAAAAATAAAAGCAGATATCTTTCTATTTAATGCATCTATTAATGACATTCACCCACTAGTAGATTATAACAGATGGAATGAATATACATCAGGGGAAGTATATGCTTTGCAAGTGCCAGGTTCCCATCTGAGTATGTTAGAGAAACCGCATATTCATGAATTGGTAAAGAGTATAAAAATGAGTTTTAAACAAATGCTCTTATTAGCAAATGTAAATAGGTGAAATATTATTTGAAATTGTACAATATTAGTTTTCTAAAAGTCTCATAAAATCGTGTATAACATATTATGAGACTTTTTTCTTTGAGCCCATTCAATAATAAACATAAAGAGGTTAGAAAATAAGTCAAAAATATGAATGTAAAATAGAATATTATCCTCTGAAAATGTTTTTTACTAATCAAAAATAAATAGGAATTATTCATTGAGAGTTTTTTATATTTATATAAGAAGTTAGGTGGGAAGGAAATAATGAATATATATACGGTACGTGTGCCGGGAAATATAGAACATAATATTATGCAGAAACTTATGAGTTTGGTCTCAAAAGAAAAGCAAATGAAAATACAGAAATATAAAAGAAAGCCCGACCAATATAGCGCCTTAATTGGAGACATTATAATAAGATATTTAATTACTACAAATTTCTCAAAAGAAAATAAAGATATTAAATATAAATACAATGAATACGGAAAGCCTTATGTGGATGAGTTAAATAATTTTCATTTTAATATATCACATTCCGAAAGTTGGGTTGTTGGAGCTGTTCATGAGGAAGAAGTAGGAATAGATGTAGAAAAAGTCCGGCCCATAGATACTACAATGATTACAAATATATTTAATGAGGAAGAATTTAATTATTTAAACTCATTAAATGTAGAACAACAATTAGATGTGTTTTATGAATTATGGACTATAAAAGAAAGCTTTGTTAAATGGATAGGGAAAGGACTAACTATACCTTTAAACTCTTTTGTTATTAAAAAAAATACAATATTTTATGGTGACATGCTATCTAATGAGGTTTATTATAAAAAGTTTACTATTGGTAAAGATTATAAGCTTTCTTGTTGTGCTTCTTTAGATAGTTTTCCAGAATCCATAATTGAAATTGACTTTGTTGATTTGTGTAATTACTTTATAGAAGATAAGCATTCTTACATAGTTTAGATCGATATTTCCTTAAGGAAAGAAAATTTTCGGAAATTTAATTTTGAAAATTATAAAAGCAAAGATCTGAATAAGTAATTAAACTTGCTGGAGATGCAATCATTTTACGCTTAATAGATTACTTTGTGTATATATTAGTATGTCATTCATTGTTTGTTTACTTAGATCAATGGTTGCAATAACAATTGTTAGCGTTATAGCTGTAACAATTAAGAGGTTATCATAACTAAAAATAGCGAGCCAGTAGAAGGAGTATATCTCTTTTAAAGAGGGCTCTTTAATGACTGCAGCAGTAATTTGTATCTTAACTGACAATCCGGAAAACGATATTTTTGAATGGGTGGATTTTTTAGAAGTGGGCTATAAAAGAAACAGCCAACATTGTATGTATATTATTAGTAAAAAAGATAATTTGAGTATGAATTGAC
Source organism: Bacillus sp. FSL K6-0073 (assembly GCF_038006085.1). Taxonomy (NCBI): domain Bacteria; kingdom Bacillati; phylum Bacillota; class Bacilli; order Caryophanales; family Bacillaceae; genus Bacillus; species Bacillus sp. FSL K6-0073. Next base: position 478,304 of record NZ_JBBOUN010000002.1, read on the forward strand.
AGAAAATTGATAAAAGAATTGAGAAAGCTGAAAATTCTGTATTTTGAGTATATTTTTGGCGTTGTAGTGTGTAATATATTCAGCAGAGCTATATCATAAAAAATAGGAATATAGACTAACAATAGAATTATATGTAAGTATTTCTGAGTAAAAATAGTATTCGAGTTCATATAGGCTATATATCAACTGCTATACATTAGTTTAAAAACAAATATAGAAAAGTGTGGTAATGGATCCACATGAATTATATTTCCAATCTATTATTTTTACTGTAGCAGTTTAGTAGTTTGTATTTACATACATATGTAAATACATTTTTGTTACATGCAATTATTCAAAAGGGAGGTAATATAATAATGGCTATTCGAAAACATTTAATTACTCTTGAGGATCTTACTGATAGTGATATTAACCAAATTGTAACTCGTGGGGTAGATTTTGCCACAGGTAAATCGCAACCTAATCAAATATTAGCGGGAAATATAATTGGGATTTACTTCCGTAAAACATCGACTAGAACTCGATCGGCATTTTCTGTTGCAGCATTAAAGATGGGTGCACAAATTGTAACGTATGGTCCAAATGATTTGCAAGAAAATACAGGGGAGTCTATAGAAGACACTACTCAAGTACTTTCGCGAATGCTGGATGCACTAGTAGCAAGAACTGCAGATAGTCAAAAGGAAATGGAAAAGCTGGCATCTCAAAGTCGTATGGCAGTCATTAATGCAATGAGTACGGAAGAACATCCAACACAAGCGCTAACAGACTTAACAACAATGAAACAAAAATTTGGTGAAATAGCTGGATTAAGGGTTTTATATATGGGAGAAGGTAATAACAGTGCTGCAGCTCTAGCTCTTTCTTTATCTCGTTTTCCAGGTACGGAGTTATATCTTTTTACACCTGCTGGTTATGGAGTGTCTCCAAGTGTGCTTGAAAAATCAAAAGAATATGCACGATTATCTGGTGCTAAAGTTATTGAATGTCATGATATAAAAATGTTACCTAGTGAAGTGGATGTTGTATATACAACAAGGTGGCAAACAACAGGGACAAGCAAAATAGATCCTTTATGGAAAGATGCATTTAATCCATTTGCAGTGACAGAGAGAATTTTGACTTTATATCCGGAAGCTACTTTCATGCATGACCTCCCAGCACACCGGGGGGAAGAAGTAGCAGCAACAGTTATTGATGGACCGAAAAGTATTGTATTTACCCAGGCCGAAAACAAGCTAAATAGTGCTATGGCAGTACTTGAATGGTGCTTAGCTTATCGATACTAAAGAATCTAGCATTTATTGTCTTTCAGGTATAAGTTCTATTTGAAATACATTCGAAAGAACATTTACAACTATTTATCTTTAATTATTTTTTTAGATTTTAACCAAGAAAGGAAGCAAATTATGCTCAAGAAATTAGAGAGTTTAGAAAGGGTAATCGGCAACACACCTATGATTAAATTAGAGCATGAAAAGATTAATCTGTATGCAAAACTAGAATATCACAATTTAATGAATAGTGTTAAAGTGCGTGCTGCTCACCATATTTTAAAATCAGCAATAAGTCGCGGTGAAGTGACTGAAAATTCTACAATTATCGAATCTTCATCTGGTAACTTTGCGGTTGCTCTTGCTACTCTTTGTAGGTATATCGGCCTGAAATTCATACCAGTTATTGATCCAAATATTAATGATAGTTATGAGAATTTTTTGAGAGCAACTTCCTATCAAGTAGCTAAAGTGGATGAACGAGATGAAACAGGTGGCTATTTATTAACGCGTTTAAATAAGGTGGAAGAACTTTTAAATACTATTCCTAATGCATACTGGACAAATCAATATAATAATGCTGATAACTTTGAAGCCCATTATCAAGGAATTGGTGAAGAAATATCTAATGATTTTAAACAGTTAGATTATGCCTTCATTGGAGTGAGTACTGGAGGAACTATCGCTGGGGTATCTACACGATTAAAAGAAAAATTCCCTAATATTAAAATTATTGCGGTAGATAGTCAAGGGTCCATTATTTTTGGTGATAAGCCTCGTAAACGGTACATACCAGGAATTGGTGCCAGTATGATACCTGGTATGGTTAAAAAAGCATTGATTGATGATGTAATGATTGTACCGGAGGTCCATACTGTTGCAGGTTGTTATGAGCTATTTAATAAACATGCAATATTTGCTGGTGGATCATCAGGGACTTCATATTATGCAATCCAAAAGTATTTTGAAAATAAGGATGTTCAAAATACACCTAATGTTGTTTTCTTGTGTCCTGATAATGGACAAGCTTACACATCAACTATTTACAACGTAGAATGGGTAGAATGGCTTAATACACAAAAATCAGTAGAAGACCAATTAGTTTCTTTATAAAAATGATATAGAAATGAGGAAGCAATTATGATGTATTTAAATACCAAACATATCAATGAAATGGGTGTTAATTGGGAAGAAACAATAAATGTCATTTCAAAGGCAGTAAAAAGTCTTGATTCAGAAGATTTTTCTCAGCCAATTAAGCCATACTTACGTTTCGATGATCCGGCTAATAGAATTATTGCTATGCCAGCTTATATTGGAGGAGAATTTAAGGTTTCAGGAATCAAATGGATAGCTAGTTTTCCGAAGAATATTGAGAAAGGTATTCAACGTGCTCATTCAGTTACTATATTAAATGATGCTATGACTGGAAAACCATTTGCGACACTTAATACAGCGATGGTCAGTGTAATACGAACAGCTTCTGTTACAGGGTTAATGATTCGAGAGTTTGCCAAGTTAAGAGATTTAAATAATGTTAAAGTTGGAATTATTGGATTTGGACCTATTGGTCAGATGCATTTAAAGATGGTAACTGCCCTATTAGGCGATAAAATCGAAAGTGTTTACCTATATGATATTAATGGAATTAAAGACGAATTAATTCCTGAGGAAATTTATTCTAAAACTCAAAAGGTTAATGCATATGAAGAAGCCTATAATGATGCTGATATTTTTATTACTTGTACTGTTTCTGCAGAAGGTTATATTGATAAGAAACCTAAAGATGGGGCGCTACTACTCAATGTTTCTCTTCGTGACTTTAAGCCTGATATCTTAGAATATACAAAATCCCTAGTTGTTGATAATTGGGAAGAAGTCTGTCGTGAAAAAACTGATGTTGAAAGGATGCACCTTGAAAGAGGTTTACAAAAAGAAGATACAGTATCAATTGCTGACGTTGTAATCCGAGGAGCACTGCAAAACTTCCCTTATGACAAATCAATATTATTTAATCCAATGGGTATGGCCATATTTGATGTAGCCATTGCTGCTTATTACTATCAAAGGGCTAGGGAAAATGAAATTGGTGTTTTATTAGAAGACTAGTAAAATTATTAAAACGCAGTTTGAAATAATTGTCTAATATCCGCTAAATATTGGTAAACACGACTAATCATTATAGTAAATTAGTTATTTGATAAGCTTAGAATTTATGGAATTATTTGAGGAGCTGTTTTTATGAGTGAAATTATTTCGGCCTTAGATCTCTTACATCCCAAGCAAATTCGCTTTCATGAATCATATGAACACAAACGATTGGAACAAATTTGTCGTGTAATGGAAAGCGAAGGTGTTTTACGGAACCCTCCCTTAGTATCTGAGCTTAGTGATGGTAATTATCTGTTACTTGATGGTGCCCATCGTATGAAGGCTATGATGGCATTAGGTTGTAAACGCGTTGCTGTACAGGTAGTACCTGATGAAAAAATAAAAATTCGTGCTTGGAATCATTTATTACCAATGGGGGAATGGGTAAATAATTTAAAGAAAGAACCTACAATAATTTGGTCAGGTAAGATTATTGCTAATAAACGTTTGCTTGCAAAAATTACAGAAGCAAATAAACAAGAACATTTTTTATATGCAAGGGATTTAAATAGTGATTTATTTAACCATTTAGAGATATGGCATCGTATTGTCGGCTTATATCAACATGAGTATACGGTACGCCGCCTTTCAAATGATACTGAGGTCTGGCCTCATTCAAATGAAATATTGATGAGTTATCCAGAATACTCATTGATGGAACTGAAAAAGGTAATTGAAGCAAAATTTTTAATGCCAGCGGGAGTTACTCGTACGACGCTTAGTGGTCGGTTATTGAATTTACGTATACCACTTCATATATTGCGTACGGAAGTATATCCTGCTGGTGAATGGGAAACGTTATGTGGAAATTGGTCAAAATGTTTACGCCTTTATGACGAGCCAATATATGTTTATGATGCATAATATGTTGTTTAATGATTATAATGTATATTTTTTATTTATTTGTAAAAATTTCATTATATGATTTATATTAACCCTAAAATATTTTTATTATGTTATAAAAACTGTTTGAATTAGTATTTAAGACTAATCTAAGAGAGGTTTGTTATCGGATGGGGTAAATATTACCAAAAAAGATAAAGTGGAGATCTCTAAAAAATTAAAAACTTTCTTGGGTGATCAATATTCACTTGAATTAGGAGATTACATAAGCTTTGAGATACTTGAATTTATAATAAAAGAATTAAATCCACATTTTAATCTAGCTACAAAAAATAGGTTGGAAATTCTCTTAAAAAATATAGAGAAAGAGATATATAGTGAATTAGTTTCACATGAAAATAACAAAGTATAGGCAATATTACATGTATTTAAATGTAGAATAGTATAAACCTATATCTACATAATGTGTTGCTATTAATTTGGTAGAATAGTGAGGAACAAGAGAATTGGTAATATACAATTTCTTAGAAGAGATGGAATTGAGAAGTGAACATACTTACAATTTCATCTTTTTATTTTTGACACGCTTTTTGCAATTAAAGTATGAAAAAGGTAGCTGTATAAAAGTACAGCTACCTTTTTTAAAAAATTTCGTATACAAGAACAACCTTAGCGTAAACTTGCGCTTAATGGTACTTGAGAATAAACTGTGAAATTGTTACTATAAGTACCATGTTTAGAAAATGTGGAAGAAATAGAACTGTTCCAACTCTTGTAGATAGATCCAGATGTATCTGCTCTTAGAAGTACGTTTGAAAAGCTAGCTTGGCTAAAAGAATTACGTCCAGTATCTTCAACGCCCTGAACCATTTTTACTGGTTCGTATTGAGAAAATGAGCCATATACAGGCTGATTTGTATATCTAGGCATTCCATTTACATACATAGTAACCGTACCATTGCCGTTATTAATTATTTTAAGGTTTACTCGATCACCATCTTTAATTGATGTATCATATTGTGTGTTCCAATACTTATTGTTTTGACCTGATTCATTATATCCTGAATTAAGAAATACTTTATATCCACTTGGTGTTTTTGAAATACCACCTTCAACTTTAGATGCTCCAATACCTAAATACCAATTCACATATCCATCCTTAACAACAACTGATTTTGGTAGGTTTATATCAGCTGCAATTCCAGTATAATTACTATTTGTAACACTTTTTACAGCACCTTCTGTAGCTGCAAAACTTGTAGTTGAAAACATTGATAGAGAAATTAGAAGTGAACCGACTAGATACATCATTTTTTTCTTACTTTTCCTTAATACTTGATTCATTTTTAAATCCCCCTTATTTTTAATTATTAAATTGTATTAAAGGTTGGCCAACTAAATAAGACTTACAAACCAAAGATACATTAGGTTTAATTAAATGTATATATTTTCCTGTCATAAGTCATTGAAATGTCAAATAAATTAGATTATTCATATTTATCCATATAGGGGGAGTTGACAGCATGAAGTGTTATGTCTATTTAAAATTATGAAGGTTTTGTTAAAAATAAGATTAAAGCTTATAAATTTGTTGGGTATAATATGTATTACGATTTATTTAGGAGAGATAAATATGAATGGAATACCAGGGTTTTTCAAAAGATATATTTGAAATTCTGAGAAATAAAATAAAAACAAATGAAATAAATGAATTGCTTGTGTTAAAGAATTTATTGAAATAGTTAGTAGGTAAAGGGAAATATATGATTTAAAAGGCGTGGAATTCTCATATAAAAAGAAGAAAGGTGGGCAGTTATGGAAAAGGCAAGATCAAAGTTAAATAATGCAACTATTGAAGGGGGTATAGAGACATTAAAAGATGAAAATGAATGTTTACGTATGGAAATCGATTATTTAAAAAAGTTAAAGGCCTTACTTCAAAAAGAGAAGAAATTACAGAACAAGACTAAGTGGAAGTTTTAGTCTATCATTCTACGTACAATTATAGTAACGTGAATAGTCCAAAACAAATTTGTTTCGGACTAAGGATTCAATATTCTATCCAGTGTATGCAACATTTTTGTGAAAAATGAATTTTCTGATTTTATAACTAAGAAAAATGTATTACATTAATTAATAGATACTTCTACAGAGACACTAGGAATTGGTGGTGCTGGTGTATCTCCACCATTAGAAGAAGATTGTTGAGGTGCATGTAAACTATTCGTGCTATATGCTAATGCACTTATTACTACCATTTTTTTCGTTAATAATAAGAATATAATGAATATTTAAAGTGTCCTTATTCTGTTGTTTGTTATGGTTGGCGACTGCTATTCTTTTACTCAACTCATATTATATTTAATTGAAGTATTGAGAATAGAAGAATAGGAGTAGAAAAATTAATGTTTTTCCAAATAATTTATTGAATAGACTTAAAGGGATAAACAGCTCTCCTATGGTAAGGCTTTTGAGTTTATTCCTGTTTGGGTTTTTTAAAAATTCTTTAAATGTTTGAAAGTTTATTTTATTAATGAAAGACCAACTTGGCATAGCTTTTATGTCTGAATCTATTTTGAAAATGATATGAATACTATGTGTATGAAAGCTGCCTATACTTAAAATAAGCATAAATCCTAAAATAATGAACCAAGTCATTTTTTAGCACCTCCTCGTATGATTAAGTTAGGTTTTTTAGGGACGGGATGTACCTATAAACCCAAGAGTATCTATTTTTATGAGATACTTAAATTTGTAGATAGAGTGTTGCCGACCACCTCCTTGAATCTTTGTATTCGGTTGAAAGAATGGTACCTCTGTCTAATAAGTAGTTTACGAATGAGTTGGATGTTGATGACCATTGGTCATTCTTCGTATCTCTTACGAGGTAGTAGCGCTTATTAGTTCAGAGGAGGACAACACTATCTAACACTGATTAAAATAGGGGTGTAAGCTATGTTCTATTTAGGTATTGATATCGCTAAACATAAACATTATGCGTCCATTATCGATCAAACTGGAAAACCTATTACTAAGCCATTTCCCTTTCAGAATCACAAAGAAGGTGGACAAGCACTATTAAATTGGATGTACCGATACATTGAGTCTCCTACAGAAATAATGATTGGAATGGAGGCAACAGGACATTATTGGTTAGCCATTTATTCTTTTCTACTGGATCATGGCTTCTCAGTCGTTGTATTAAATCCAATTCAAACCAATGCCTGGCGAAAAGGAACAGAAATTAGAAAGCGGAAAACAGACGCCATTGATGCCACTATGATTGCCGATATCATTCGATTCGGCCGTTTTGTTGAAACTCCACTTGTGGACGAGAAAATGTTCGCTCTAAAACAAATGAGCCGCTTTCGTAATGCGCTTGTAAGTAATATGAGTGATTTAAAAAGAAAAGCTCTTGTCGTATTAGATCAGACTTTCCCAGAGTACCAAAGCATCTTTTCGGATGTTTTTGGTAAAACTTCTTCACAAATCTTACTTGAATATTCCTCTCCTAGTGACTATGAACAGATATCTATTGATGATTTAACACAAATAATTGAGCAAACCAGTCGTAACCGACTTGGGAAGAAAACAGCCAACAAACTAATGGAATTAGCCTCTAATTCGTTTGGTGTTACTTTCTGTAAAAACGCTTTTTCCTTTCAACTAAAAATGTTGATGGAGCAAATTCGTTTTATCGAAGATCAAATCAAAGAGTGTGAAGAAGAAATGTCACAACTTTTAATTGATTTAGATACTCCTATCATGACAATACCTGGCGTTGGACCGATTTTAGGTGCCACTATACTAAGTGAAATTGGGGATATACACCGCTTTGACAAACCATCTAAACTTGTCGCATACGCAGGCATCGATGCCTCTGTGTCCCAATCTGGGCAATTTGAATCCTCAGGTACGTCTATATCCAAACGTGGCTCTTCTCATTTGCGTAGAGCCTTATTCCAGGCGGCTATTACAGCTCATAAACATGACCCTGTATTAAAAGCCTTTTATGAAAAGAAACGAAAACAAGGAAAGCACTACTATGTTTGTATAGGAGCCGTAGCTAGAAAGCTGTGTTACATTATCTATGCCATTCTTAAAAGCAATAAACCTTATGAAATTCCACCACACACAACAGAAACATGAACTTCTCATTTTTTTGAAAATCCTTAGGTTTATTTGATACGCCCTTTTTTAGAGAAACACCCCCTATTTATATAAAAAATCCTCCTTGACTTCTCATAGTTGGTCTTTCAGTATTTAATATTAAGATATTAATAACGGTGAGGAAGTGTGCTATTGTCCATGAAAAATATTGAGAAATTGTTGAGGAAACGTTGAGACTGTTGCAATGCAATCGATCGTAGGATAGTTAACTATGCTTGTCCTGTTATATTTGTTAAAAAAGGAAAGAGAACAGTTGCGTAGACTGTTCTCTTAAGGAACGGAAGTGCTGAACATAAGTGCTGAACATTTTTCAATGACAATGATTCAAGCCTTCCAATTATAGTGTGTACAAATAATTACAATTCATACAAAGAGGCAGGTGTAAATTATTCATACATTAAAATTACTTTATTATAGATTGAGTGTATTACAAAGTACAAAGAGCACTTTTCAAAAGTGCTCTTTGTAAGGCGTACCATTAAGGACTTGAAAGAGGCATCATTGTCAATTCGAAAGGAGATATCTATATACAACATATGAAGATGATTTGAAAGGGTGACGATAAAAACAAAAAGACCAGTAAGGATGTACCGATTGCTCAGATTCAAGGAATTGGAGAGGGTGATTTATATTGTTAGGGAATTTTTTGAATGCTATTCCATTATGATAAACTATGCAGATGAATAATAAGAGTGAAGTTGTAAATTTATCATCTATAGTGTAATCTTCACCATTTGAAATAGGAACTCTTAAAATGTTATCCTGAGAAACTAGATGCGATCAATCATGTTGATAATCAAGTGCTTCGTCCTTTATAGAACCTGGGGAGGCATATGCCGCTGTAATTCTTCAGTAAACGTAAGCATTTAAAGATTCATAAAGAAATGCTATCCCTTCCTATAATTCTACAGAAAGGATAACATTTTTTTGCTTTATGGGTGGTATAAAACTTTAGCTTGATAGCGCTGTGATAATGCCCCATTTAAACAAATTTCCCTTTTTCATACTGATAATGTCCTTTTTTAGAGTCATCGTATCAGCATGTCGAAGATTAGGAGATTACTTGCAAGAGTCTTGGAATTATTGCAACCGTGCTGTGTTATAATTCTAAAGTACTGACATTTCATGTAGGACTTATAGATGTCGGTTTGACATATGAAATGTAAAATCAATCCGTCATTTTGAAGGTTCAGGCTACCATTATTTAAACTAACATTCACACTAAAAGAAGTACAAGGAGGAAGGTATATCTATTAAAATAGTGAGGTATACCAAATTAGAAATGAACATTAAATTTAATAAAAAAGTAGTAGCATTCACGGCAGGATTAACGGTATTATCTTCACCATTGGTATCGTTTGCAGAGGAACAACAATCAGTAAACAATAACCAATCTACAAGCCTTCAAGTGCAAGAGAACACAGACCAAATTCAAACAACAGATGAACAGGCTTTAAAAAGTATTGAAGCTAGTTTTGAAGAGGTAGACGGACGTGGTGGAGGTACTGTCGACAATAAGAAAGCAGATAGTCTTCAACGCTCAGAGGATATTCATGAAGAAACAGGCACATTAACTGTTCCTAACAATTCAAACAGAACAAAACGTAGTCTGTCTCCCATATCACCTAGCACCTCTAGTACAATAAACGGTGTTCCATTCACTGAATGGATTGTTCCAACAGGTAACGATAATATTCGCCCTCAAAACTACATGAGTCCAAAGTATATTACAATTCATGAGACTGATAATACAAGTGTAGGAGCAGGTGCTAGAAACCATGCTCAATACCTATATAACCAAGCAGTAGGTAACACGGAACGAGCTGCATCGTGGCATTTTACAGTAGACGATAAAGAGATTTATCAACATCTACCATTAAACGAGAACGGATGGCACGCAGGAGACGGTGATGGTCCAGGTAATAGAGAATCTATTGCAATTGAAATCGCAGTTAACAGTGACGGAAACTACAGTAAAGCAGTAGATAACGCTAAGAAACTTGTAGCTTATTTAATGAAAGAAACTGGTGTACCGTTAAATAACATTGTAAAACACCAAAAATGGAGCGGTAAAATCTGCCCTGCTAACATGATTAATAATGGGCAATGGGATGTATTCGTAAATAGCGTTGAGGGATATTATAATAATCTTTATCAACCAAAAGATGACATTACAGGAGGTTGGTATGAAGAAGCTATTCGAGAGTTAAATAGAAGGGGTATTATGATAGGGGAAGGAAACGGAGTTTTCGCACCCAATAGAGCGATAACAAGAGCCGAATTTGCTCAATTAATCTCTAAATCTCTAAACCTGCCAGCTGGAGATGCTTCATTTAAAGACCTAAACGATGCAAATTCAACTTTACGAGATGGTATTAAACGTACTGCAAGTGCAGGTATCATTCAAGGTAGAGGAGATGGTTATTTTGACCCAAACACACCTATTACAAGAGAAGAATCAGCAATTATTGTAAACAAGGCTTTACAGTATAAAGGTATATGGGGACCAGTTGTAAACCTACCATTCTCAGACAAAGACCAAATTAGCTATAAAGAAGATGTACAAAGATTGTATGGCTTAGGTATTGTCAAAGGTAAGGGTGAAAATCAATACGACCCTAAAGGAACAACAACTCGTGGTGAAACAGCAACATTCATTCTAAATATGCTACAAGTAATTGAAAATGGCAGTGTTGAAAAGGTAGTTGGAACGGCTCAAATTAATGGTATTGGGGTAAATGTTCGAAGCGGGTCAGGTACAAACTATTCTATTGTTAGAAAGACAAGTAAAGGCGAAAAAGTTACAGTATATGAAGAAAAGAATGGTTGGCTAAGAATTGGAACAGGTCAGTGGATTTATTATGACTCTAGTTATATCGATTATAACAGATTATAAAAGACTAAATACTTAAAAGAACAGGTCATATTTGGATATATAACTTACACTCAGGTTGTGAAGAAGACTTTCTTCACAACCTGTTTTTGTGACTGGCCCCTTTATTACCTATCAATACTGATGAAAAGAGGAGAAAGAGAGATTCATTATGGTGCTGGAATTGGGAAAGCATCGTAATTAGCGTGTATGCAATTAGAGGCTAAGGTTTTTCTGATAATTAAGTGGAGGTCACTATACGTACCCATCCAGCCCATATTTTGAAATATTTTAAAACGAAAAAATGAGCTGGATGGGTAAAAGTTAGCACAAAATTTCGTTCTGAGGGTACTATAAAACCTTCGCTTGATAGAAAAGAGATAACATTAACTTTGTTGCCTAGAATTGCTCGTGCTAGATGTGGGTAGATTCAAAATTTATAGGCTTTATTAATCATCATTTGATTCACCTTCATTTTGGTAGGTGTCTCCTTGGTTAAAATGATAAAAAATGCAAAAAGAACTTGTAGGCATCACTACAAGTTCTTTTTTAGATAATATAAAAAGGTGAAACAAACTATCTCATTACTCGTAACAGGGAAACTATCTTACTTAAGGCTTGGTTTCATTATATAACAAATATTAACATGCAGTGTTTTAATGTGTGAAAATTACGTGAATTAGCAAGCGAAATTTCATCTCTATTCGTTAAGAATTCCACTTATTCGTTTTTTAACACCTATAAATCAACGTTGAATGGATTAACAATATTTGCTAAAATAATATTATAATAATTATATATACATAAATTTATATAATAGAAAGATAAAAATTTACATATCACTAATTTAACGCTTAGCCGTTGATTAATGGAGTAAGGTAAATAACGAAGTACATTTAATATACAATTCTTTCCGCAGCATAAGATACGTAATTAAGACATTTGATAGAAATAGAGTGCGAATAATGAGAAAGATGCTGACTTGTGGGTTACACTAATCAACTTGAAATGTTATAGGGGTGTACAAGTACTACAGCCAAAAAGTGATTTGTAATGAATATCGAAGAGGCTTACGCAAAGTTATATGTGAGTCTATGTACGAAGGAAAAGGATAACGTTTATAGGAGGAAGCATGAGGGGTAATTTAATATATGTAACGGGGGAATAATATTATGAAATTTAATACGAAATTATTAAAGAAATTACTTGTATTAAGTGCAACGTCTGTATCAATTTTCAGTGCCTGCTCTGCAAAGGAAGTTGGGGATTACAAGCCATATAAGGAACAAGACTCTATAGAAGTCGCAAAGGTCGAAGAGGAGAAGTCTAATCCCCCTAAGATTGTAGAGAAGAAGTCCACTCTGCCTAAGGTCAAAGAGGATACAGAAGAACCTAAGAAGAAAAAAAAGCTACAACAAGTGGAGGAATCTAAGAATAAAGATGAGGAAATTAATGACAAATATCCGCATTATAAAGATGTACATGAGGACGCATCAACAGTATCACTAGAACAGTATAATCAAATCAAGGTTGGAATGCCTGCGGACAAAGTCATAGAGATAGCAGGAAAGCCTGGATCCAGCGAAACAACTAAATTGTTCTCTATCTATATATATTTAGGTCACGGTGGACACGGTTCGATGACTATAAAGTTTGATTCTAATAGAAATGTAACGAACAAAGAGCAAAATGGTCTTAGCAATACTGCAGTTAAAGATGAGAAGGCTAGCAAAGAACATGAAGACCCTAATCCTGAATCTGTTAAGAAATCTAGTGCTATAATTCCAAACGATTTTTGCGGACATGGACATGACGAAACGAAGGAGCTAGCGCACGACTGTGAAAAAATTACTGATAAGAAGGCATATAGAAGATATCAACTACAACAAAAGAGAGAAGAGCGAAAAAGACAAATTAGGGGCGAAGAACAGGAATTAATTGATTACGATCAGGGGGATGCAGCTTACAAGGAGCAACAGCGTATTTACGAAGAAATACAACGTAGAACAGAAGAAAGGGGATCGGTTGATTACGATTACGATCAAGTTAGAGCTCTTAACAAAGAAAGACAGCGTATGTACGAAGAAATACAAGAGTGAGATGAAGAAAAAGAGTGTAAAGTGTAAACTAAAAAAGCTAAATGGTACGAGGAGTATATTTCATAGATAGGAATTTGAATTATTGAAAAATCAAAATATGGAAGAGTAAATAAAAGACGCTAGTTGGCGTCTTTTATTTATCATTATTAGTAAAACTTCACTGGTGATTACTATTAATATTATAATATTTGATCTTGGAATTAACTTATTAGATAATGCTATTGATTGTATAACATCTGACAAATGACTAAAGATAATAAAAAAATTCTTGATACAAAAATCTAAATTGTATAATATATAGGTATATTGTTATTTGTTGAATTCCGTTTATTCCCACGCCTTATGTGTTGTGGTTGAGTTGCAGAAGCAAGTTGTGTTCTTGTTTCAATTTTGAAAGGGCTTCTTTGAGCCGATTAGTGCATATATAGCTTATTTTGTTATGCACATTTTTAATCGACTTGAAGAAGTCCTTTTGATGTTGTTTTCAAGTTGCAGGTGGGATTATTTATGATTCATAACAAAAAGATATAAAATAATGTTTGAATAGTATTAGTTGATCTAAAAGAGTAATCTAAAGAGCCCGATGATATATTGATTGATATAGATAAGTTATTAGGGAGTACAAATGAAGAACTACGATATAAATCATGTGATGGTAGTTTATACAGGGGAAAAGGAAGAACTAAGTGATATGTATACTTGGAGCTTCCTTTTTTATTGCAATTAGAAATCTGGTAGGAATAATTATGCATATAAAAATGATTTAGCGGAAAAATTTTATTTAATTTCAATACATAGAAGAAAAAGGAAAAAACAAATTCATAAAGGGCTAGTTTAAGTACGATTCATTTGCATAATTGAAAGGGGAAATGTATTGGTGAAACGTCTTGTTTCTTGCTGACCAAGGGAATGCAGAATGATTAGTAAAGAGTAAGAGCGTATTACTACTCTCACAATGGAAATTACATTAGAAAAGGGTCTGTCAGTGTTTACAATTTATTTGTTACATCGGTCTAAAAGAATTTGGATGGAGAAGTAAATGCTAAGTGAGAACATGAATGACATTTCTAGAACTTGAACAATTGTGCTTTTTGTAAATAGTGAAAATCAGAAGTAGAAGAGGCACAAGCGTTAAAGTGGACTGCAAAAGTGACAGAAAGAGAACAAGGACTAACATTATTTATAAAGATATCTAATAAGAAGTGTTATCGGATTTATATAGAAGGAGGGATAATACCAGAAAATATATAAATGTATATAAAATTTGAGGTGAATCCACCTAATTTCTATACATTAGTTGAATCAAATAATAGATGACTAGGGAGTGTATAACATCCATTTCCCAGTTAAATTTTCTTAGATAAATAGCATGAAATACAGTATGTTCTCACTCATTTGTATAAGGATAAAATAGCCTTTTATTTTTATGAAAATGAGTGAAACAGAACGATTCAACATATAAGAATATTCGACTATAATGAAACACTGTACGTCATTGTGATATTAAGATGTTTTAAGATTAAAGTGATTATTAGTCATAAAATATGAGTTTCGAGACCTCAGCAAAATATTGCAATGCTTTATATACATGAGATTGTAAAAATTATTTTATTAAAATTACTGGAGGCTGATGAAATATGATAATAGATCATATAAGCAACAATGTAGTAAAAAAATTGGAACAAACGGTGCGCTATGAAAAGAAACAGGTACAGGTATTACGTGTAAGTAAAAGTAGTTCTAATATGCACGCTTACATGATTTTCCCAGAATTCTCAGAGGTTAAAATTTCAAATGCTGAACTGGATGAATATATAGAAAATCTATCAACAAGTCTGAAATATGTCATTGATCGCAAGTTAAATCAACAAGAAATTGAAAAACAAAATCATTCTTTCATTATGACGTGCGCAGTTGAGGAAGATGGTGTTATAGATGATGAAACGATTCATTTTAATACGACGTATGTTAAGCCACCTACACTTGCGAGTAAGGTATTTAAGCTAGTGTGTGGTTTAGGAAATCGTTTGAATAGCTTAAAAGAGTTACATATAACAGTATTAAATAATAATATTAATCGAATTGAAATAGAGTTTTATAATGAAAATGAAACATATGTAGCAGTAGAAAAAGAAGAAATTGCAAATGCGATTATGAGGGCATATACAAAAGCCAATATCTATTATTCCGCAGATCTCCGTTATGTTGCAGAAGGAAATGAAATCAAATTAAAGAGCATTAAGCCAAAATTAGCGGGTGATGTGTTGTGAAGCGAGAAAAAGGGATGATTGGAGTTTTATGTACATTTGTTTTTATGATCCTAGTACTCATACCTTTACATACAGCTCATGCATCTGTAAAAGTGGATTTTAATGAATTGAAAGGAAATGATGTTTCTTCATCTTTTAACGAAGGATTAAACAATCGAACAAAAACGACAGAGAAAGACGATTCATTTGGGTCATCAATTATATAAAAAGTTGAGGGTATGTATGCACCAGCTTTTAAAGTAGGGGTAAATATCTTTTCTATCTCTTTCATATTAGGTGTTATTGTCATGGTTATGGCGTTAATTACAAAGAATGGTCAATGGATGAAATGGGCAACAGGGAGTATGATTTTCTCGTTCGTTAGTATGATGGCGATGAGATTAAGTGTATATTTCTTATTTAGTTCGGATGTATTTTCGTTTATGAACATTTTTACGGATTTTTTAGACCTGTTTAAATCAACAGCACTTATTTTTACACCCTTTATGTTAATTGCAGGAATTCGTTTACGAAGAATTCATGAGAGTACAAAACAACCTGAGTATTATCGTTGGTCTAATCGCGTTATAACGGGATCTTGTTTACTATGTATGTTAGCCGTACTGGCTCCATGGTTATTTGCGAATATGTAAAGAAATATATATAGATATAAAAGGTACTGAATGAACATTCAGTACCTTTTATCAACCCATCTGATTTTTCCTTTCGTATTTTGCAAATATTTCCTCTGATATAGGGGATAATTCGTTCAATTTTAATTGTTTTTTGTTGTAAAGGATTTCCTTTTGTAGAATGAACACTCCTTGTATTAGAGCTGTTATGCATACAAAACAGACGAGGAAGATAGAAACTAAAATAATATTTTACTTAGAAAAGTATTTCTCGTGTTTAAAAATGACTTAATTTATTTTGAAAGGATTGCTTGTTTTGAAAAGAAATCAAGAATATGCCGCTTTACGAAATTCTATCTTGATAGGTTGGCTGCTCACAATTATCACTATGGGCCTATCTATCTATTTTTCTTCTATTGTATATTTACTAATTGGATGTTTCATTTTGTCATTAAAATACGGATTAATGGGCACTATAAAGAATGTAGAAAAGCGTTTGCCAACTTGGGCTAATTTTGGAGTAATTGAAAAGCCAGTGAATCGGAGGGTGACAAGACCGTTTCAATTTCGGGGCGGACTCATTGTTTCATTAGGATTAGGATTCATAGAGATGGTGATAAAAGGTTTATGTATCTCATATTATATTTTAGGATTAGAAACTCATGTATATCGTTTAATGCGTAGAAACACAAGAAAGGAAGGCTTATATTATGAAAGTACTAATATTTGAATTAATTCTAATTGTGCTTCTGATACCGATTAATATTATGGTCAAAAACATGCACCAAAATGGAAAGGGAAAGCCGGAGAAAAGATGGTAAAACGTATATTAAGCAAATTAGATCACGAAAGGTATTGGGTGTTACATGATGTGACGGTTCATACAGAGTATGGTGATACAACTCAAATTGACCATATTATAATCGCGGAAACAGGTATATTTGTTATAGAGACGAAGAACTATGAGGGCTGGATCTATGGAAGTGAGAAGGCAGCAAGATGGACACAAGGTATTTTTAGAAAGAAACACTCTTTTCAAAATCCATTTCGACAAAACTATAAACACATGAAAGCAATTGAATGGGTGATGGAACAACAGCTGCCGTGTATTTCTATTGCAGCGTTTCATTCAAAATGCAGTCTAAAAAGAGTAAATGTTCATTCTAAACATAAACATGTCCTATATTATAACGATCTAAAAAAATGTGTCGAATCCTATATTGATGTGAAACTAACAAAGGACGAGGTCGAGCATATCTACCAAACTATTTTGCGAGCCAATATTACCGATAAGGATATTAAGAATAAACATGTGAAGTATTTACAGAATAAGTTTGCTAAACAATAAGAAATGGAGAAAGAGAGATGTTATATGTAATAGGGTTTTTAGTAATCTCCATAGTAGCTATTCGTCTTAACATGAAGTATTACAAGTTAAAAGGAGAACCAAAGGATTTTGTGAAACTAGTAAATAAATAGTTGTCGGGCTGAATTGACTTTAACGTATGGAAATAGATATACTTTGGATCTCCAACTTAGTAAAACACGCGATCACTAAGCTACTTATACGTTTATGAAGCGATTGATCAAAGATTTTGGAGAAACAACAGTTCTCACAACAGACAGGGCTTCAGCCTTATTTTGTGCGTTCAAAAAACTGAAAAAGAACGACCTTTATAAGCGTACAAAACATTGCACCGTTAAGTATCTTAATAACCTGATTGAACAGGATCATCGACATATAAAACGTCGCTTTACCAAATCTTCTGGATCCCAAAACATTCGTTATGCTTCACGTACTTTGAAAGGTATTGAAACCATTCATGCTATATATAAACGAAAACGAAGTTTGCAACAACCAAACTTCGCTTTTTCGACGTATAATGAATTACAACAATTACTAACGATTTCATAAAATCCATCTGCAATCATACTAACTTTTTCTCTGTTAAGAAACTTTGCAACAGAACTGTGTAAAAAGGATGGCATGTATTTTAATAAAAATTCTTTTGGATCAATGTTTGAGAAAAAGTTTTAATCAATCTTTTTTTATGAAAATCAAATTAACAATTAAAATAGAGACAGCCATTTTGAACAAAGATTGATCGAAATGGCTGTTTTTCATTTTCCACAAAATAAGGCTACATCCAATATTTTTAATCAAACTTTATTTTAAAGCTAAATTAGGTCGTTCTTTATCAGTTTATAAGGTTAAGGGGAGATTCATAGTATTTGGTCCACTTCTCGTATTAATAGCTTTGTATATTAACTGTTGGTTAATTTCAATCGAATGTTTTCTCCTTTATATTATAAAAGCTTCTTCTATTTTGGTAACTTTAAGTGTGAAAATACTTTTAATAGATATCTAAATTTACCAAAAGGCTAAATGGATAGAATATGATACATTCTTCAATTGTAGATTTTGTCGTTTATTGTCGGAATAAAAAGTTTTTAAAAATTGGATATTAGCTGGATATTTACTAGTAAATTTTGGTATAATCATTCATGTGGTTAAATTCAGACAGATTACACTATTTTGTATGTTTAATTTAGAGTGAATATTAAGTTTTTCCTTCGTTTAGAAATAATGGATAATTAATACTTTATATGGGAATATATAGTTTGTAGTTATTGTTAATAGTGACATTATAATTTTTTTAAAAAAGGATTATAGCAGTGACACTTTATGGTTGGTATAAGTCTAAAAGATAATTGAGGATGAGAACATGAATATGTAGTCTCTTTCTTAAGATTTAGTATTTTACAAATGACTTTTTAATAAAAAAAGCATTGGAAAATATCACGATTTGTATTTCAACTACCATATTCAATTTTATATTATAACTTTATCATTTGGGAGTATGTAGGGAAAGGGTCTCAGTTCCATGGCGTATTTTTTTAAAGAGGTTAAACGATAGAGGATACTTTAATGTATGCTGAATATTTCAGTGAAAGAGATTTGCTATATTAATAAATAGGTTAGGCTGTTAGTTTTATAGAAAGAAAGGAGGGTAAATGGATCAACTTACTCCGACAAATGACATATTTAAGAGAAAATGAGAAAATAGAAGGTGTATTTTATCCGTTTATTTTTATAATCTAAAATAAATATATAATCAACTGAAAACCACTTGTAGAAAAATACGGAATTAGATATGGGCAGCATTGGAACTTTTAGAAAAAAAGATTTGAATGTAATGTATTTGTATTCAATAAAAATAAGTATAGTCTTGCTTTTATGAAGTTAGATAACTAGTAAACTAAGAAATTTCCAAAAAGGAAAAATCAAATAAAAAGATTGGAGAGTAAATATGTATAGAACGTTTATGCAATCAAAAATTCATTGTGCACGTGTAACCGAATCAAATCTTAATTACGTTGGAAGTATCACCATAGATCGTGAAATTATTGATGCACTGGGGATTTTACCTAATGAAAAAGTACAAATCGTAAATAATAATAATGGAGCACGTTTTGAAACTTATGTTATTCCTGGGCCACCTGGGGAAAAAGATATATGCTTAAATGGTGCTGCAGCAAGACTTGTGCAAAAAGGGGATGTAGTAATAATAATATCTTATGCTCAAGTTCATCAAGATGAGTTAGGTAAATTTCGCTCACATATAGCAATAATGGATGAGGATAATAATATTGTTAGAATTATAAATGAAGAATTAGCGAATAGCGTGGTATAAGAAGTGCAATTAAAAAAAGAAGTTTATCGTGTTGATTCTATTTATAAGGAATTTAAAAAAGGAAAGAAAGTTGCCAATTCTGATGTTTCTTTTACGATACACCAAGGGGAGATTTTTGGATTACTAGGGCCAAATGGTGCAGGTAAATCAACTCTAATTAAACAAATGGTAGGACAATTAAAACCAACTAAAGGAAAGATTTATTTATATGGTCAAGATGTTTTACAAGATAGTTATTATGTAATGAACAATGTAGCATATTATTCTCAAGAAACATTTGCCTTACATAAATTAAAGGTTTATGAGGCAATTTATTTTACTGCCATGCTAAGAGGTGTTAAAAATCAGGAGGCCAGAAATGAAACTGAGGAACTGCTAGAACTATTGGACTTAACTAAATTACGGAATATGTATGTGAAAAATTTATCTGGTGGTCAAAGAAGAATGGTTGGTTTTGCTACTTGCCTTACAGGTAAACTACCAATACTCATATTAGATGAGCCAACTAATGATTTAGATCCGGTTAAGCGAAATATAGTATGGAACTTGCTTCAAAAAAAGAATCGTGAGGAAGGTACAACCATTATTTTAGTAACACACAACCTACTAGAAGCGGAAAAAATAGTTGATCGTATCGCTGTTATTAATCGTGGTAAAGTGATCGCTGTTGATTATGTAGGGCGATTAAAGCAGAGTGTAGATCAACGATATAAGTTAGAAATATCCTCTATGTTGGAGGAAGGAGATAAACTGAAAACAAATATGTCGAAATATGGGGAGATACAAATCCTAACTGAAAATCGTTTTAGAGTGTTGATTCCAAATGAAAAATTAAAAAGTGTTATAGGTGAAATTATTCAATATTTAGAAGTAGTAAGGTGTGAAGAGTATCGAATTATACCACCAAGCCTTGAAGATGTTTATTTACATTATGAGGGAAGAGACTAATATGAATACGAAATCTCATGCTTACGAAATTCCAAATAAAAAGACAAAAGTATTCAAAAAGTTTGTGAAACATTTTGTTGATTTTTATATATTAGCACGAATTCAATGGGGAATTATTAGGGATACTTGGTATTTGATTGTGTTTATGGCATCCATGTTTCCTTTTACATCACTATTTTTTCTAAAAGTTTTTAATGAGGATGCTTCTTTAGAGACAATTACGAGAATCATCGTTGGTAACATTGTGTTTGCAATTGTCCTTATGGGCTTAACCAGTGTAGCACAGGATATTTCCCATGAAAAAAATCAGGGACATTTTATTTATTATGCTTCTTTACCTATTTCTAGAATAACGTTTATTTTATCTGTTTTATTAAAGGGCGTTTTATCTGCTATACCTTCTATTATCATCTTGGCAATTGTTGGCCAATCAATGTATGGCATTACACTCCAATTTCATATTGGAATAATCCCAGTCATACTTTTTGGTATACTAAGTTGCGTTGGTGTCGGAGTTTTGATTGGTTTTTGGTCAAGAACTCCACAGGTTGCAGCTATTTGTGGACAAGTTGCAATGATGTTTATTACTTTTATGAGTCCTGTAATGGTAGAAATTGAATCACTACCTTCGATTATACAGTATATTTCATATGTATTACCGACAACATATTTGTCAGAAGCACTTCGACTACTATTTCAAGGTATTTGGTCTACCGCCGTTATACAGGATTTAATCGTGTTAATTGTGTTTAGTTTATTTTCAATTTTGCTAATTATTAAATTTATTAAATGGAGAGAAAGTAATTAACCATTTTGATAAAGGGAGGGGATTTTGTGTCTAAACAGAGATATCCTTTGACACACCCACAAAAAAGGGTTTGGGAAACTGAAAAGTTTGTTCAACATTCTCCGATATCAAACTTAATTGGAACAATTAAAATCAAAGGTTTATTGGATTTTAATAAATTTGAACAAGCTATCAATCTATTTATACTTAAAAATGACGCTATCCGGATTCGGTTAGTAGAAAATGATGATGGAGTAAAACAGTATATTTCACCTTATCATGAGAAAAAAATTCGAATTGTTGATTTGCAACAAAATAATAAAACGTTTGATGAATGGATTGCTCAAGAAACTAGTAAACCGTTTAATTTATTGGGTTCTGATTTATTTGAATTTATAACTTTTAAAAATGGTAGCAATGAAAGTGGATTGATGGTCAAAATTCATCATATTATTTCGGATGCTTGGTCTATTCATTTAATGGGAGATAAAATTATGAAAGATTATATGGATCTATGCAATGGTCTAGAAGTGAGTATGAACAAAGATCATTCTTACATGGATTTTATCACCCGTGAAAATAATTATAAATGTTCCAAACGATTTATAGAAGATGAGAAATTTTGGTTGGAGGAACTTCGTGATATACCTAAGCCAATAAGATTAAAAGAAGGAAATATAGCATTTAGAGGTACGAATGCAAAGCGAAGAACCTTCAATTTATCTTCTGAGATTACGTCAGAAATATATCAATTTTGTAAGATACATGAGATATCTGTTTTTACATTTTTTCTATCGATTCTATCGATTTATCTAAAAAGGATAACTGATCAAAATCATTTTGTCTTAGGTACAACTATTCTCAATAGAGTTAATCCGAAGGAACGTAAAACATTTGGTATGTTTGTCAGTACCATGCCGTTTAAGGTGAAGTTGAATGATGATATCACAATTATGGAATTTATGAAACAAACAAGCCGTAAGCAAATATCATTGTTACGAAGACAGCAGTATCCGTTTGATTTACTAACTAGAAAATTAAGAGATAAATATAATCATACTGAACGATTATTTGATATATCCTTAACCTATCAAAATTCAAAATTGCATCTCGATAAAAACGAAGCAATAAAAGGAAAATATGAAACAGAATGGCATTTTTCAGGACATGAGATTAATTCGTTAAGTATTCATATCAGTGATCGTGAAGAAAAAAATGAGTTGATGCTTGATTTTGATTATTTAACAGAATTATTTACGGAAACGGAAATTGAAAATCATTTTAGTAGGATTGTTCAAATCATCATGAATTTATTTGCTTATGGTGATGAAGGAATATCTGAATTAGAAGTAATTTCAACGGATGAAAAGTACCAGTTGTTAATGGCGTTTAGTGGTGAGAAGTCAGAATATGATAGAACAAAAACGATTCATCAGTTATTTGAAGAACAAGTAACCAAAACACCAAACAAGACTGCGGTTGTGTTTGGTCATCAAAAACTAACTTATCAACAATTGAATAATCGGGCAAATCAGCTTGCACGTTTATTGCAAAAAAAAGGTGTCCAACCTTTGACACGTGTCGGAGTTATGGTTGATCGCTCAATTGAAATGTTGGTCGCTATTTTTGGGATAATGAAAGCTGGTGGGACGTACATTCCAATTGATCCTAATTATCCAACTGGTAGAATTAATTACATGATTAATAATAGTTGTATAAAACTATTATTAATCAATTCGCAGATTCATAATGTGGAATTTGATGGTTGGAAAATAAACCTTACAGATTTGAGAATTGATCAAGAAAGTGAAGAAAATTTACCTAATTTAATGAAAGCTCATGACGCTGTTTACATAATGTATACATCTGGATCGACTGGGAGACCAAAAGGTATTAGTATTGACCATCAATCCTTACATAATTTTATTCATGGATTTACTCGTACAGTAGATTTCTCGTCAAATCAAACAATTCTATCCCTTACTTCTATGTCTTTTGATCCATTTGTAGTGGAATCTTTTCTTCCTTTGTCTTTAGGAATGACAGTTGTTATTGCAGATGAAGAACAAAGGAAAAACCCGGAGAAAACAAAGAATTTAATTCGACAGCATGAAGTGGATGTTATCCAACTTACACCGTCACGCTTACAACTTTTGCTAGAGGATGAAAATAATAATTCTTTGCATCATTTACAAATGGTACTAGTTGGCGGAGAGGTGCTGACAAAAAGTCTAGTTCAAAAGCTGAAACAAAGAACAAATGCGAAGCTTTATAACATTTATGGTCCAACGGAAACAACTGTATGGTTAACCGTCAAAGAAATGGATGCTTCTCCTAAGCTGATAACGGTTGGGAAGCCAATTGCAAACAAAGAAATATATATTCTCGATAAAAATGAACAGTTACAACCAATAGGAGTGATTGGTGAATTATGTATATCAGGTGAGGGAATCGCAAATGGGTACCTTTCAAATCAAGGTGTCTCATCATCTGAATTTGTGGAGAATCCATTTAAACCCAACCAAAAAATGTATAAATCAGGAGATTTAGCAAGATGGCTACCTAACGGAGAACTGGAAATTATTGGTAGAAATGATGATCAAGTAAAAATTCATGGCATACGAATGGAATTAGGAGAGATTCGAAATCAGATTATGAGTCATCCAAAAATTGATGAGGCGGTTGTTGTTGTTAAAAAGTACAATGAAGAGCAACATCTTTGTGCATATTATATAGCCAAAGAACCTGTTTCATTGGAAGAAATCAGGGGGTACTTAACGTTCAATTTACCAAGTGCGATGATTCCAACATATTTCTTTCCACTGAATCAAATGCCGTTAACACCAAATGGTAAAGTTGACAAAAAAAACTTACCGCTTCCATATACAAATAATCAATTGAAGAATGTTTATACAGCCCCAAGGAGTGACATTGAAATAAGATTAACTAAGATTTGGGCAAGGATTTTTAATAAAAACTTCTTGGAAATTGGTATTAACGATCATTTTCTTGATTTGGGTGGTCACTCATTAAAAGCGATTGAGCTGGTAACTAGTGTACAAAAAGAATTTCAGGTCGATTTATACATTAAAGATATATTTCAATATACAACGATTAAACGATTATCAGAATATATAGAATCCTCAGCCCTTGTAGAGCGAGGAAAAATAATGCCTGTTGCGTATAGAAGTAATTATCCTGCTTCAAGCTCTCAAAAACGCTTATTTATTATTAATCAAACTAACAATACAACAAATTATAATATGCCGGGCGTTTTTGAAATCCATGGTAAAGTGAATGAAGAGCAAATAAATGAGATTTTCCAAAAAATCATTGAAAGGCATGAAGCTTTTCGAACATCTTTTAGAATTGTTGATGGTATCACAGTACAAGAAATTCATCGTAATGTAAATTTCCATGTCACATCAATAATGTTACAAAACCTTGACTCTACAGAATTGATTCATTCGTTGATTCAACCATTTGACCTATCGAAAGCACCATTACTTCGTGTGTACTTGATTCATGTACAAAAAGATAAATGGTTGTTATTTGTTGATATGCATCATATTATCTCAGACGGTACATCCATAAAAATTCTGATTGAAGATTTTATTCAGTTATATGAAGGTAAGAGTTTGTCACCACTTAAAGTACAATATAAAGATTTCTCTAATTGGCAAGAAACATATTTACTTTCAGATGCCATGAAGAAACAGGAAGATTATTGGTTAAATGTTTTTTCAAAAGAGATACCCGAATTAAATCTTCCAATAGATAGAGCAAGACCATCCATTTCTTCATATGAAGGAGACCATCTAACATTCGTGATAGAACGTGGATATCTTTCTAAATTAAAAGAGATTGCAAGAAAGCAGGAAGCAACATTATTTATGGTTGTTTTTTCAATTTACAATATCCTGTTAGCTAAGTACAGTGATCAAGAGGATATCACGACAGGCATTCCAGTTATTGGTAGGAAAAATAATGAAGTTAAAGATGTTATTGGAATGTTTGTAAATACATTAGCTATAAGAAGTTATCCAGATTCAACGATGCAATTTGAAGAATTTTTAGGGCATGTGAAAGATAATTTACTAAAAGCATATGAAAACCAGGAGTATCCATTCGAAAATCTAATCAATATGCTTGATTTACCTTTTGATAGAAGTAAATCACCTTTATTTAATACTATGTTTACGATGCAAGATACAAAATTTGATTCCCTAACTGTGGGAGATTTATCAATTCATCCTGTTGAGGTAAATAATAAAGATATAAAATTTGATTTGGGTTTTGAGGTGAAAGAAAAAACGGAAGAGCTTGAAGTGAAAATAGAATATAGTACAGAACTGTTTAATCGTGAAACAATACAAAAAATGAAAAGGCATTTTATGGGAATTGTTGACCGAGTTACCAATGAAACAACTGTACTATTATCGGATATACAACTGTTAAGCAAAGAGGAACAAAATAAACAAATTTATGAGTGGAATAACACACAACAATTAATTGATATATCAAAAGGATATCATGAACGATTTGAGGAACAGGTGAATCGTACGCCAAATAATGTTGCGATAATTGAAAATCATCGTTCCCTAACTTATAAAGAAGTAAATGAGAGAGCTAATCAAATTGCTCGCTATTTACGGTCAAATGGTATAGCGTCTGAGAGTATTATTGGAATTATGCTAGAACGATCATCCGACATGATTGTTGGAATACTAGGGATTTTAAAAGCTGGTGCAGCCTATTTACCAATCAATCCGAATTTACCTTTAGAAAGAATGAATTACATCATTCAGGATAGTAAAATAAACATCTTATTAACAAATGGTTCTGTGGAGCAAGATATTATATTTTCAGGATCAATTATAGATATGAATGATAGCAAAATTGAGCAACTAGATAACAAAAATCTTCATCTTGTTACAAAACCTAATAGTCTTGCATATGTCATTTACACCTCGGGGTCAACTGGTAAACCTAAAGGAGTAATGATTGAACATCAATCTCTAATTAATAGGATTCAATGGATGCAGAGTAAATACCCTTTAACAGAAGCTGATATTATTATGCAAAAAACACCGTTTACTTTTGATGTATCTGTATGGGAATTGTTATGGTGGTCCTTATATGGCGCTAAAGTATATATGCTTCCACCAAATGGTGAAAAAGAACCAGTAGTGATTTGTGAAGCAATTGAGAAGCATGAGATTACTGTTATGCATTTTGTGCCAACAATGTTTACTATGTTTTTGGAACACCTAAAAAATTATAAAGGATATTATGACTTTAGTCACTTGAGGAGAATATTTACTAGTGGAGAAGCATTATTGAACACTCATGTTTCTGTGTTTTATGAATATTTAAATAAACGGTTTGGAACGAGATTAACGAACTTATATGGACCAACTGAAGCAACGATTGATGTTTCTTATTATGATTGTGATGATGTTACGACATCTATTATTCCAATTGGAAAACCTATATCAAATATGTCTCTTTATATCTTGAATAAACATTATCAAATACAACCTGTTGGAGTAGAAGGAGAGCTGTATATAGCGGGAATTGGACTTGCTAGAGGATATTTAAATCGAAAAGAATTAACAGATGAAAAATTTATTGATAATCCATTTATTCCAGGAACAAAAATGTATCAAACAGGTGATATTGCGAGATATTTGCCTGATGGAAATATTGAATATTTAGGGCGTACTGATGATCAGGTAAAAATACGAGGAAATCGTGTGGAAATAGGGGAAATTGAAACAAACTTAATTTCACATGAAGAAATAGTGGATGCAGTTGTAATTCCAGTACAGGATGAAAATGGTAGTCATGAATTATATGTGTATTATATTGCAAATCAACCCATCTCTAATTTGGAGTTGCGAAACTATCTATCTAAAATGTTACCAGATTATATGTTGCCTTCTATGTACGTTTGTATAGACAGTATTCCATTTAATGCAAGTGGGAAGGTTGATCGCAAAGCCCTGGTGCAGTTGAAGGATATCACGAAGAGTAGAAAATACGTAGCACCAAGGAATGATGTTGAACAAAGGTTAACACAGCTCTGGGCTGATTTTCTTAATATAGATGCACAACAAATTGGAATTACGGATAGCTTTTTTGAATTAGGTGGTCATTCTCTTAAAGCTGTATCCATCATTTCTAAGATATATGAAGAATTTGGTGTTCAATTATCGTTGAAAGATATATTCCATTCACCAACGATAATTGAACAAGCAGAAATATTATTTCAAAATTATAATAGGGAGAAGTACGCCAAAATTGAAATTGCTAAAGAAAGAGAATATTATCCTCTTACTTCTTCACAAAAAAGTTTGTATATCTTAGAACAGATAAATGAGATGGACACTAGTTATAATCTATCAGAGGTATTGTTACTTAAAGGAGTGCTAAATAAAGAAAAGTTCAGGGAGAGTTTACAGAGACTTGTGGACAGACATGAATCGTTAAGAACAAGTTTCTCTTATAAAAATGGTGAACTCATTCAAGTGATACACAAAAACAAAAAATTTGAAATTATAGAAGAAAAGGGGTCTTATTGTGATATTGATAAACTAATTGAACAATTTATAAAGCCTTTTAATTTAAATAAAGCCCCGCTATTTCGAGTTAAGTTAATTAACCTTGAAGAAAATGAGTATCTATTGTTATTTGATATGCATCATATCATTGCAGATGGTATTTCATTAGACATACTGATTCGTGATTTTATTGCATTTTATCATGATACAGAATTACCAAAGCTTGAGGTGCAATACAAAGATTATGTTCTTTGGAAAGAAAATCTGTTGAATACAGAAAGAATGCATAGACAAGAAATGTATTGGAAAAAAGTCTTTCAAAATAAAGTTTTGCAATTAAATTTACCATATGATTTTACGAGGCCTAACCGTTTAACAGTTGAAGGGAAAACAATTTCAACAGTACTAGATAAACAGACCTCTTCAACATTACGCTCCATTGCTGCAAGATTGGAAAAAACATTATATGTAGTATTATTCGGTGTTTATAATGTTCTCTTATCAAAATATACTGGTAATACGGATCTTGTTGTAGGTACTCCTACTGCAGGTAGGCGGCACCCGGACGTGAAGAACTTAGTTGGGATGTTTGTGAATACATTAGCCATTCGGAGTTATCCTGAAAATGAAAAAACTTTCTTAGATTATTTAGAAGAATTAAATGATTCCATTCTAGATGCTTATGAGAATCAAGATTATCCATTTGAAGAGTTACTAGATGAACTTCATATTGAGAGATCTGAAAGTGGAAACCCACTATTCAATACTATGTTTGATATGAAAGTAAGTAATCATGAGATTAGTATGGATGGATTAAGAATCAAAAAGTATCCATTTAATAGAGGTACTTCTAAATTTGATTTGAGTTTAGAAACGGAAGAATTAGATGAAAGATTTATTTTCAGGTTTGAATACAATACGTATTTATTTAAGAATGACACAATTCAGAAAGTAGCAGAAGACTTTTTGAAAATTTTAGAGATTTTGGTTAAGAATCCACAAATATTGTTAGCTGAGGTTCAATTAGAAAATGAAATTCAGGAATTAGAACCAGTGAGTATGGAAGACATAGAATTTTCTTTTAATAATTAGGAAAATAATTCTTGTGAAATCTTATTAATCCTCATTTTGTTTTACTCGCAAACAGTAGAGAGAGGTTTTTCTCCCTCTCTCTATTTCATCCTTATAAGGGAGGGAAGGTAATGGGTTTTTCTAAGCAAGTGTTACTAAATAGCGGAAAATACCAAAAAGAAAAGGCATACTGGCAGAAAAAATTATCAGGGAGCTTTCATCCAAGTAGGTTGCCAAGAGATTTTAAGAATACAAAACAGGTTAAACCAACAACGGAAGAAATTCAATTTAAAATTCCGGACCATATGTTTAAAAAGATTTATCAAATAACAAACGGTTCAGAGGTTGGGGTATTCTTAATTGTAGCTACATTAGTGAATGCAATTTTATATCGATACTCAAATGACGAAGATATTGTAATTGGCATTCCTGTTTTTAAACAAAAAGATGTGGGCAATTATATAAATGATAGACTAGTCATTCGAAGTAAACTGAATGAAGATATAACTTGGAAGGAGCTCCTTACACAGATTCAACAATCCGTTAAAGAAGCAAATGAGCATCAAAATTTTCCTTATGAAGAAGTAGTTAAAGTAATCACTGATACAAACTTCATAGATAATTCCCTATATAAATTACTTTTGAGGTTTGAAAATTTACATCATAATGTTATTCACAATATGATGGAACAGGATTTGATTTTTTCTTTCCAGCTTACTGATATTCAATTATTATCGACTATTCAATACCGTTCGGACTTGTATAGTACCGAAACTATCAAGAGATTTTTTCAGCAATTTATTATTGCTTTAGAGGCTTTTTGTGAAAACACAAATGATAAAATATCTAATCTGGATTTAATTACAGAAGAGGAAAAAAATCAATTATTATACGAATTTAATAAAAAATCAGAGATCACTGATTATGCTCAGACACTACATCAACTCTTTCAAAAATCTGTAGCAAATCATTCTGAACAGATAGCAATAGTTTTTAATAATGAAAAAATAAGTTTTCAAGAAATAAATAAAAAAGCTAATCAACTTGCTCGAAAATTACAAGATTTAGGCGTAAAGCAACGTGATTACGTAGGAATTATGATTGACAATTCAATAGAAATGATCATTGGAATTCTTTCCATATTAAAGGCGGGTGCTGCATATGTGCCAATAGACCCTTCATATCCAATCGGAAGAATCAATTTTATGCTGAATGATAGTGATATAGGTGTATTACTATCTTCATCACTATTAAAACAACAATTGAATAAGTTAGATTATAGCAATAAAGTTGTATTGTTAGATAGTCAAAATATTTATGTGGGAGAATCAACTGACTTAAATCTAGCAAATCCAGATGCTCCTGCATATGTTATCTATACATCGGGTTCAACAGGAACACCGAAGGGAGTATGCATTGATCATAAAAGTGTCGTTCAATATGTGAATCATTTTATACATGAATTTCAGTTGAATAAAGACGACAATGTTCTATTGCATTCATCCTTTGCATTCGATGCATCTGTTGAACAACTATTTCCAATATTATTGGTCGGTGGAAGATTGGTTGTTCCACGCAAAGAAGAATTAATGGATATAGCAGGCTTAAAAAAATTAATTGTAGCACAAGGCGTTTCAATTATAAGTTGTACTCCATTAATTCTAAATGAATTTAATAAACAAGAAGAGTTAAAGCAGGTAAGAACGTTTATAAGCGGAGGGGATGTATTAAGAAAAGAACATATTTCAAATCTTTTAACATATTCTACTGTTTATAATACCTATGGGCCAACTGAAGCAACGGTGTGTGCAACCTTTTATAAAGTTAAAAAGGAAGATAGTGGGAAAATCCTGATAGGAAGGCCTATTCCTGATAAACATATATACATTTTTGACAGGAAAGAAAAGCTAGTACCAATTGGAATTCCAGGTGAAATCTATATATCTGGAAGAGGTTTATCAAAGGGATATTTAAATCAGCCGCATCTTACAAATGAAAATTTTGTTGATAATCCATTTATACCTGGTGAAAAAATGTATAAAACTGGTGATATTGGAAAGTGGATGCATGATGGGACAATAGAATATATCGGAAGAATTGGAAATCAAGTAAATATAAGAGGGTATCGAGTAGAGCTAGAAGAAATAGAAAAAAACTTACTAAATCATCCAGCCATACAAGAAGCTATCGTTATGATTCAGACAAATACCATAGGCAATGAGGTATTGTGTGCTTATTATATTTTGAACAATGATTTATCAACTGTAGAGCTAAAGAATTATTTGAGAGAGTATTTACCAGAGTTTATGATACCAACAGAATTTATTGCTATGGATAAGTTTCCAAGTACAGTTAATGGGAAGCTAGATTATAATATGTTGCCAAAGCCAACCTTAGTTAGAAGTAACCAAGAACACCAAGTGAAACCAAAAAATGCAACAGAAAAATTGCTTGTGAAAATATGGTCCGAGGTATTAGGAATAAAAGAAGAAGTGATTGGGATAGAGGATGATTTCTTTAAGTTAGGAGGCCACTCTTTAAAAGCTACAGTATTAATTGCTAATATATTTAGGGAGTTGCAAGTGGAGATTCCGATAAGGGAATTTTTCCAGGAGCCTACTATTAAAAATCTAGCGTTTTATATACAGACTGTTCGAAAAAAAGAATATGAGTCAATAAAGCCTTTGAATAAGCAGTTATATTACCCTGTTTCAGCTTCACAAAACAGATTGTTATCTATAGCAAAATTGGATGAAAGTAGTGTGAATTATAATATCCCGGGCGCATTTTTAATAGAAGGTTTATTAAATAAAGCACGATTTGAGAAGGCTTTTTATTCACTTGTTCAAAGGCATGAATCACTTAGAACATCCTTCCGATATGTAGAATTTGAGGCAAAACAGGTAATACATGAGAATGTAGATTATCAAATTGATTTTATCTATGCTTCAGAAAATGAGTTATCAACTATTATTTCAAGATTTGTCCGAGCATTTGATTTAGAAAGTGCACCACTTTTTAAAGTCATGTTAATTGAAATTAATGAGAATAAACATTTATTTTTAATTGATATTCACCATATTATTTCAGATGGTTATTCAGTTGATTTAATGGTAAATGAATTTGTTCAATTATATAAAGGAAAAGAATTACCGGAGCTTCATATTCAATATAAAGATTACGCTGCGTGGCAAAATAACTTTCTGAAATCTGAAATAATAAAAAAACAAGAACAATATTGGTTAAACCAATTTTCAGAGGAATATCCTGTGCTGCAGTTACCGACGGATTATACAAGACCTTCTGTAAAGGTTTATGAAGGGGACACTATATCAGTCCATATCGGAAAAGAATTAACATATAACATGCATCAAATAGCCGCGGAAAAAGGCATGACTTTATTCATGTTATTGTTAGCTGCGTACAATATTCTCCTTTCAAAATATAGTGATCAGGAGGACATCATTGTCGGTGTTCCGATTTCTGGTAGATGTCACCCCGATGTGGGAAATATAATTGGAATGTTTGTAAACACTCTTGCGCTTCGAAATCGCCCTAAAAAGGATAAAACATTCTTGGAATTTTTGGATGAAGTAAAAAAATCTACATTGAATGCATTTGAAAACCAAGACTATCCGTTTGAATTGTTGGTGGAAAAATTAAAAGTACAGCGTGATACTAGTCGAAATCCTATTTTTGACACGATGTTTACATTTCAAGATTCCAGTTACTCCAAATTTAATATAGATGGATTACAATTTTCGCCATGGGAAATAAAGACGAATTCTTCTAAATTTGATCTTTCCTTATATATAACCGAATTCGAAGAGGGCTTACATGCACAATTCGAATATAGTACAGAGCTCTTTAAGAAAGATAGTATTGAGAGATTGAGTGAACATTTTTTAGCCATTTTAGAAAAAATTTCTGAATCATCTAATATAAAGTTAGCGGAAATAGAGATGATAAATCGTGAAGAAGAGAAGTTACTCCTTCATGATTTCAATCAAACTCAATATGACAATCATAATAATACATTATTACATGAATTATTTGAGAAACAAGTAGAGCGAATACCAGACAAGGTAGCACTCCAGTTTGCTGGACGAACGATGACTTATAAAGAATTGAATGAACAAGCGAATCAACTTGCGAGGAAAATAAGAAAATTAAAGAGACAAGGTGAAGAAGAATTTCTTGTTAGTGTCGCAATGGAACGCTCGTTTGAAATGGTTAAGACCATACTAGCGATATTAAAAGCTGGAGGTGCATACGTACCAATTGATCCTCATCATCCTAGTAAGCGAATAGAAACAATTATCAAAGATAGTCAAACGTGCGTATTATTAACACAAGATAAGTTTAAAGAAAAACTAAGTTTCTATCATGAAAAGGTTATCGTTGTGGATGACCAAAAAGATCACAAAGAAGAAGTATCTAATTTAAGTCGAGTTAGTAATCTTGAAAATTTAGCATATGTCATCTATACATCAGGTTCTACAGGTAAGCCGAAGGGTGTTATGATTGAACATCGAAATGTTTTAAATACATTATTCGGATTACAGAGAAAATTTCCTATTACAGAAGAGGATGCATATTTATTAAAAACACCTTTTATATTTGACGTCTCGGTAGCAGAATTATTTGGCTGGATGCTTGGAGGAGGAAGGCTGGTTATTTTAGAGCCTGAAATGGAAAAGGATCCAGTGGAACTATATAAGGTGATTCAAAAAGAACGGGTGACACATGTCAATTTTGTACCTTCTATGATTCAAGCATTTGTCGACATGGTCCCTGATAAACAGCTACAGGAATTAACAGATTTAAAATATATGTTTATTGCTGGTGAGGCATTATCGCCCAAATTGGCTAAATCGGCAAGAATGTTATTATCGCATACTGATTTATATAATCTCTATGGCCCAACGGAAGCGAGTATTTATACAACAGGGTATGCGCTAGACAATAATCTTGAAATGTCAATTTTACCGATTGGAAAACCACTTGATAATACAGGCGTGTATATATTAAGTAATGAAGGGAAATTACAACCGATAGGCATTCCTGGTGAATTGTGTATAGCTGGAGAAGGGGTAGCAAGAGGATATCTCAATGATGAGAAACGAACGAAGGAGAAATTTATCTCCCATCCTTACAAAAAAGATACTGTCTTATATAAAACAGGTGATTTGGTCAGATGGTTACCAGATGGGAATATTGAGTATTTAGGTAGAAAAGATTTCCAAATTAAAGTACGAGGATATCGTATTGAAATTGGGGAGATAGAGTATTGCATCATGCGACGTGAAGGTGTTCGTGAAGTAGTTGTTATTGATAGGGAAGATCCTCATGGAAGAAAATATTTATGTGCATATATCGTGTCGGATGTTGAATGGAGTAATAAAGTATGGCATCACTACATGAGAGAGAAGCTTCCAGAATATATGATTCCAACTAATTTTGTGCATTTGGAAAACATGCCATTATCATTAAATGGTAAGTTAGACCGAAAGGCATTACCTAAAGAAGAAGTTATCTTAAATCAAGAGGAATATATAGCACCACGAAATGAAATGGAAGCTAAATTGGTGCAAATATGGTCAGAAGTATTGGGAATTGAAGATAATCGTATTGGAGTTACCAATGACTTTTTCGAGTTGGGTGGTCATTCTTTAAATGCTGTAACATTATTAACAAAAATAAATAAGCAGTTTAATAAAGAAATTGGTTTAAGAGATATATTTAAAATGTCAACAATCAAGTCCTTAGCAGTTCACCTTATAAATAGTAAAGAATTTATGCATAAGCCGATACCAAAAGCTCAAAAGAAAGAGTATTATTCGCTATCATATGTTCAACAAAGACTCTTTATCTTAGAACAAACGAAACAAATGGGGACAAGCTATAATACGCCAGTATTATTGGAAATTGAAGGTGAATTGGATAGACATCGCTTAGAAGGTACATTGAATGAACTTATAAAGCGACACGAGGCATTTCGTACTTCGTTTGGGTTTGTAGATGGAGAATTTGTACAAAAGATACATCCAAATATTCCTTTTTTACTGGAATACAAAGTGATTAATGAAGCAGATATTCGTCTAAATGTTGAAAAGTTTATAACACCTTTTGACTTAACGAAAGCACCATTAATACGAGCGAAACTTTTTGAAGTGGATAAATCAAAATTTGTTCTTTGTATTGATGTGCATCATATTATTGCTGACGGATTTTCTCTTCAATTATTATTGAATGAAATTATTCGACTTTATAAAGGGGATATTCTTTCAGAACCTTCACTACAATACAAAGATTATGCTGTTTGGCAGCAAAGTAGCGAGTTTCAGGAGCAATTAAGAAAGCAAGAAACATATTGGCACAATTTGTATAAAGGGGATGTTCTGCTAAAGAAGCTTCCGGTTGATTATCCTAGTAATAATCCTCATTCAAATCAAAGAAGAGTTCTTAATTATAAATTAAATCAAGAAGTTTGTCAGAATTTAGTTAACCTATCAAAAGCAAATAAAATAACGTTGTTTCAAATGTTTTTTGCCCTGTATACAATTTTGGTCTCTAAATATACCAATTCTGATGATGTTATTGTTGGAACTCCAACTGCTGGTAGAACACATACAGATGTAGAAAATATAGTTGGTATGTTTGTAAATACGTTAGCAATTCGTAATAATCCAAAGGCAGATTTAACATTTATCAACTTCTTGCAACAAGTTAAGAATAATACGATGTTGGCTTTTGAAAACCAAGACTATCCTTATGAAATGCTGTTGGACTACCTTCAATTTAGTAATATGAATAGTTCTCAAGGGATTATTAACACTATGTTTATTTATAAAAAGGATAAAATCAATAATCATTTTTATAATGTAGCAGGTCTGAAGTTAAAAGAATATCCTTATGAGAGTGGTAAGGCTAAATTTGATCTAACTGTTAATGTAGTCGAAAGTGGAGATTATTTTAATCTAAATATCGTATACAAAGACAATATCTATAAACAAGAAACGATAAAGAAAATTGCAGAAGATATAGATTTGATTGCAAAACAAGTTACCGTAGACACAATGATAAAGATCGCTGATATAAAAGTAGAAGGTAGCCAAGCATCTGAGGAGATTTCGTTTCCAGAGGATTTAACATTCTCATTTTAATATTAACTACTTCTTAGTATGACCTTTTACAGGCCATACTAAGAAGCAAAAGAAAGGAAAATGTTATGAAACCGAACACGTTAACGCCAGAATTATACATAAATGAAGATCTTGAAAAAGAGAAACAATACTGGGTAGAAAAATTATCAGGGGATATTGAGTTTAGTAGTTTTCTGCCAGATCTAGAAACAGTTAAAAGTGAGGGAACAGTGAAGTTTTCCATCCCAATTCCAATAGAGGTAAGCAAAAAAATTAATAAGATTAGTAATTATTCGAAATGGGGAGCATTCTTAATTTTAATTACGTCTATAAATGTTATTCTGCAAAAATATACAAGGAATAACGATATATTAATAGGTACAACCGGATTAAAAAACGGTATGGATGATCTTACTTTATTCAGAAATACGGTATCGCCTGATATGACATGGAAAGAACTTCTATTAAACGTAAAAAACACGGTTAATGATGCTGTTGATCATCAGAAATTAAATATTAGTTCTCTATTATCATCCATGGGATTACTTCATTCAGAGACAGAGGACATTTACTTCCCTGTACTTATTAATTTTGAAAATCTTCGAGAAAAAAATTATACAAGTGATACACGAGCTAAAATAGCGTTTCATTTTTCTCAAAATGATGATAATCAGATTACAGGAGAAATT
The DNA here is from genome assembly GCF_038006085.1 of Bacillus sp. FSL K6-0073. NCBI lineage: Bacteria > Bacillati > Bacillota > Bacilli > Caryophanales > Bacillaceae > Bacillus > Bacillus sp. FSL K6-0073. The sequence continues at coordinate 515,492 of NZ_JBBOUN010000002.1, forward strand.
ATTTATCAGAAAGTATATAGTAGTGATTTTATACGTAATCTGGCTACGCAGTTTGTCATGACCATCGAACAATTCATAGATAACCCAGAATATAAAGTCGGCGATTTAGATTTAGTTACAGAGAGAGAAAAGGAAAAATTACTTGAGGAATTTAACCAAACAACTGTGAATTTTGGTAATAAAAAACTGCTACATGAATTGGTAGAGGAACAAGTCAAAAAAAGTGCTGATAGAGTTGCAATCAGATTTGAGGAAAGTGAAATTACTTATTCTGAACTTAATAAAAGAGCCAATCAATTGGCTGCGCTTTTACGTCAAAAAGGGGTATCTTCAAATACGTTCGTTGGATTAATGATTAGTCCGGGTATAGAGATGGCTATTGGGCTTTTAAGTATATTAAAAGCTGGTGGTGCTTATGTACCAATAGATCCAAAGTATCCATTAGAACGTCAAAATGCAATTATCCAAGACAGCGGTTTAGGTCTATTATTAAAAGAAACGGAAGATAGAACTAAATTAGACTTCAATGGAGAGATAATTGATTTAGAAGTGTTACAAAAGAATACAAAAAATCAAGGGAATTTACCTTCAATCAATAAAGGAGAAGATTTAGCCTATAGTATTTACACGTCTGGAACTACTGGTAAGCCAAAAGGTGTCATGATTCAGCATAAAAGTATTACAAATAACATTCTTTGGAGAAAAAATGAATACAAGCTGACAGAGAAGGATCGTGTACTTCAGCTTTTCTCTTTTTCGTTTGATGGATTTGTAACGAGTTTCTTTACACCGCTTGTTTCAGGTGCACAAATAATATTAGTAGGAAATGATGATGTAAAGAACCCACCCTATTTGTATAATATTGTTCAACGTCATAATATAACACATTTTATTAGTACACCATCGCTTTATAGCAGTCTGTTGGCTGAGATACAATATGAAGATCAGTTATGTTTAAGGATTATTACGTTAGCTGGTGAGGAAGTTACAGCAAATCTTTTGAGGGAAAGTTCAGAAAAATTGAAAGATGTTGAAATTGCGAATGAATATGGGCCTACAGAGAATAGTGTTGTTACTACTGTTTATCGAAATTTAAAGGTCGATTCTAAGATTTCCATAGGCAAGCCAATCGCAAACAACTATGTTTATATATTAGACAATGAACAGAAATTACAACCTATTGGTATGCCTGGTGAACTATGTATTTCCGGTGAATCTCTTGCAAAAGGATATGTTAATAATCAATCCTTAACAAATGAAAAAATTGTACCTAACCCTTTTTTTTCAGGTAGTTTAATGTACAGAACGGGAGATCTTGCGCGTTGGTTGCCTGATGGGAATCTAGAATATCTAGGAAGATTAGACGAACAGGTGAAAATTAGAGGTTTTCGGATTGAACTTAAAGATATTGAGTATCAATTAAAAGAATATCAATCTATTGATGATGTTCTTGTTATAGCACTTAAGGATTCAGAAGAATCGAATTTTTTATGTGCTTATTACATGTCATCGGAAGAAATACCCGTGTCAACATTTAGAAATTTCCTTGAAAAAAGACTCCCAGGTTTTATGATTCCCGATTACTTTGTTAAGATTGATCAATTTCCTCTAACGATAAATGGAAAGATAGACAAAAAATCTCTCCCAGAACCAAAACAAGCAATAAGTGGAGAATCAACCTATCATGCACCTTGGAATGAGTTGGAAGAAAAATTGATTACCATATGGAGTCAAATCCTTGGTATTGAAAAAGAAAAAATAGGTATGTCCGATAATCTTTTTAATTTAGGAATGCATTCATTAAAGATTGCCTCATTCGTATCGAGAATTTATCGAGAATTTGAAATCTCTATTCCTATACATATCATTTTTCAACTATCAACTGTCAAGGAACAATCTGCATACATTTCTCAAATTAAAAGTGAAAAGATATATGCAATTGAAAAAGTAGAGGAAAGGGAAGATTATTTGCTTTCTTCTGCGCAAAAAAGAATTTATATGTTACAGGCATTAAATAAATTTCAAACGAGTTATAATATGCCAAAAGCAATGATTATTGAAGGGACGCTTGATATAAAACGGGTTGAATCTACTTTCCAAATGTTATTGAAAAGGCATGAATCATTAAGAACATCCTTTAAAGTTAAGGATGGTAATCCTGTTCAACAAATTCATGATTATAACCCTATTGAAATTGAGTTGCTTCATCTAAGGGATAAAAAAATATCTGAATTAATAGCAAATTTTGTTGAACCATTTGATTTATACAATAATTCGTTAATAAGATTAAAACTTGTAGAGCTTAAAGAGAACAAACACTTATTGTTAATTGATATGCATCACATTATTGCAGATGGGCAATCTATTCAGTTATTGGTAAATGAATTTGTTCAATTATATGAAGGAAAAGAATTACCAGAGCTTCATATTCAATATAAAGATTACGCTGCGTGGCAAAATAGCTTTTTGAAATCTGAAGAATTACAAAGTCAGGAGCATTATTGGTTAAGTCAATTTTCAGAGGAATATCCTGTACTTCAGTTACCAACGGATTATCCTAGACCATCGGTAAAAGGATCGAAAGGGGATAGTATTTCTGTCTATATAGGAAAAACATTAACCCGTCATATGCATCAAATAGCTGCTAGAAAGGATACGACCCTTTTCATGTTATTGTTAGCAGCATATAATGTATTACTTTCGAAGTATGGTGACCAAGAAGATATCATCGTAGGTACTCCAATTTCTGGGCGAAATCATCTAGATGTTGAAAATGTTATTGGAATGTTTGTAAACACTCTTGCGCTTCGAAATCGCCCTAAAAAGGATAAAACATTCTTGGAATTTTTGGATGAAGTAAAAAAATCTACATTGAATGCATTTGAAAACCAAGACTATCCGTTTGAATTGTTGGTGGAAAAATTAAAAGTACAGCGTGATACTAGTCGAAATCCTATTTTTGACACGATGTTTACATTTCAAGATTCCAGTTACTCAAAAATTAGTATAGATGGATTACAATTCTCAACGGTGGATATCGAATTAAATTCTTCTAAATTCGATCTTTCCTTATATATAACCGAAGTGGAAGAGGGCTTACATGCACAATTCGAATATAGTACAGAGCTCTTTAAGAAAGATAGTATTGAGAGATTGAGTGAACATTTTTTAGCCATTTTAGAAAAAATTACCGAATCATCTAATATAAAGTTAGCGGAAATAGAGATGATAAATCGTGAAGAAGAGAAGTTACTCCTTCATGATTTCAATCAAACTCAATATGACAATCATAATAATACATTATTACATGAATTATTTGAGAAACAAGTAGAGCGAATACCAGACAAGGTAGCACTCCAGTTTGCTGGACGAACGATGACTTATAAAGAATTGAATGAACAAGCGAATCAACTTGCGAGGAAAATAAGAAAATTAAAGAGACAAGGTGAAGAAGAATTTCTTGTTAGTGTCGCAATGGAACGCTCGTTTGAAATGGTTAAGACCATACTAGCGATATTAAAAGCTGGAGGTGCATACGTACCAATTGATCCTCATCATCCTAGTAAGCGAATAGAAACAATTATCAAAGATAGTCAAACGTGCGTATTATTAACACAAGATAAGTTTAAAGAAAAACTAAGTTTCTATCATGAAAAGGTTATCGTTGTGGATGACCAAAAAGATCACAAAGAAGAAGTATCTAATTTAAGTCGAGTTAGTAATCTTGAAAATTTAGCATATGTCATCTATACATCAGGTTCTACAGGTAAGCCGAAGGGTGTTATGATTGAACATCGAAATGTTTTAAATACATTATTCGGATTACAGAGAAAATTTCCTATTACAGAAGAGGATGCATATTTATTAAAAACACCTTTTATATTTGACGTCTCGGTAGCAGAATTATTTGGCTGGATGCTTGGAGGAGGAAGGCTGGTTATTTTAGAGCCTGAAATGGAAAAGGATCCAGTGGAACTATATAAGGTGATTCAAAAAGAACGGGTGACACATGTCAATTTTGTACCTTCTATGATTCAAGCATTTGTCGACATGGTCCCTGATAAACAGCTACAGGAATTAACAGATTTAAAATATATGTTTATTGCTGGTGAGGCATTATCGCCCAAATTGGCTAAATCGGCAAGAATGTTATTATCGCATACTGATTTATATAATCTCTATGGCCCAACGGAAGCGAGTATTTATACAACAGGGTATGCGCTAGACAATAATCTTGAAATGTCAATTTTACCGATTGGAAAACCACTTGATAATACAGGCGTGTATATATTAAGTAATGAAGGGAAATTACAACCGATAGGCATTCCTGGTGAATTGTGTATAGCTGGAGAAGGGGTAGCAAGAGGATATCTCAATGATGAGAAACGAACGAAGGAGAAATTTATCTCCCATCCTTACAAAAAAGATACTGTCTTATATAAAACAGGTGATTTGGTCAGATGGTTACCAGATGGGAATATTGAGTATTTAGGTAGAAAAGATTTCCAAATTAAAGTACGAGGATATCGTATTGAAATTGGGGAGATAGAGTATTGCATCATGCGACGTGAAGGTGTTCGTGAAGTAGTTGTTATTGATAGGGAAGATCCTCATGGAAGAAAATATTTATGTGCATATATTGTGTCGGATGTTGAATGGAGTAATAAAGTATGGCATCACTACATGAGAGAGAAGCTTCCAGAATATATGATTCCAACTAATTTTGTGCATTTGGAAAACATGCCATTATCATTAAATGGTAAGTTAGACCGAAAGGCATTACCTAAAGAAGAAGTTATCTTAAATCAAGAGGAATACATAGCACCACGAAATGAAATGGAAGCTAAATTGGTGCAAATATGGTCAGAAGTATTGGGAATTGAAGATAATCGTATTGGAGTTACCAATGACTTTTTCGAGCTGGGTGGTCATTCCATATCAATTTTGAAAGCTTTAACTAAAATGTATTTTCATGGCTGGAATATTAGTGTTAAAGATTTTTACACAACGCCGACAATTCGAAGTTTAGTTGAAAAAATTAAGTTAGTAGAAGATTCTGCTGAGGTAGTACATCATCCTGAAATAATGAATATAAATTCACCTAATAATAGGAAAATTATGCCTAGCGGAAATATAAAAACAATGGATAATATTTTGGTAACAGGTGCTACGGGATTTCTAGGGATTCATATCATTAGAGAGTTACTAGAGGAAACGGATGCAACAATCCACTGTTTGGTACGAGGACCGGTTGCAGAAGAACGCTTTTTAAATAAGATAAGGTTATATTTTAATGATACATTATTGGAAAACTGGAATGATATCAAACATAGAATAAAAATTATCGCAGGTGATATAAAGCAAGATAATTTAGGGATGGTAAAAGATGACTATATAAAACTTGGTAATACAATAGATACAGTAATTCATGCTGCTGCTATTGTTAAACACTATGGCGATAAAGATGAGTTTAACAAAATAAATATTGAGGGAACGGAAAAAATGATAGATTTCTGTTCTAATCATGATATTTATTTTCACTATATTTCTACAATTAGTATTTCGGGCACTCGAACGATGGATCAATATCAAAGGCATTTCACGGAAAATAACCTCTATATTAAACAAGATATTTTTGACAATGTTTATCTTAATAGTAAATTTGAAGCTGAATCACGAATATTTGAAGCGCAGAGAAATGGGTTACAAGCTAGTATTTATCGGGTTGGTAATTTAACTGGAAGATTTACTGATGGGGTTTTCCAAGAGAATATAGAAGAAAATGCGTTTTATCGTAAATTTAAATTTTTAGTTGATTTTAAAGCGATACCAGATTATCTTCTAAACCAATTAATTGAATTTACGCCTGTAGATATATGTAGTAAAGCTATTGTTAAAATTTTAAAAACAGAGGAATCATGTGGTAATGTTTTTCATCTGTTTAATCACAATCAAGTAAAAATGGTTGATATCAAAGCAATGTTAGATTCACTAGGAATTAGGATTAACGTGCTTCAAGAAGATAAATTTAATACATTTATCGATACAATATATCGAAACAATGAACTAAAGGATGAATTATCAACAATTATTACTGAATTAATAAACGTGGAATCTAATCAGTATAAATGGGATGTTCATGTTGATTCATCTTTTACTAGAAAGTATTTACAACAGTTGGATAATTTTAACTATCCAATTATTGAATCAATTTATATTGGAAAATTGCTTAAACATATGAAAGAAGTTGGGTATCTTAAGGGGAAATAAAAGATTTTATTAGATGGAAAGGATGGGAAATAAGCATGAAATTCCCATCCTAACTTTGAAGGGAGAGTTCTATATGATTATTCCTTTAAGAGAAGGATATAGTAAAGATCGATCACTAGTAGGTGGAAAGGCAAGAAATCTATCGAAATTAATGGAGGCTGGAATAAAAGTACCGAATGGTTTTATTATATCCTCCAAATCCTTTTGGGAATTTATTGAAATCAATAATCTAGCTAATCAAATTAATCACTATTTAAAAACGATGGAAAATCCTAGTCATAGTATTAAAGAATTGTTTCATGTTAACAAAATTCCAAGTGACTTAGAAATGCAGGTAAAAAATGCATACGATAACTTGCTTTCTTCAACAGAAGTAGCAAAAGTTTCGGTAAGATCTTCTGCAGCTGCAGAAGATTTACATGATTCATCTTTTGCCGGACAATATGAAACATTTCTAAACGTTGGAAGTTTTGAAGGTTTAGTGAAGAGTATAAAGGAATGCTGGGCCTCCGTATGGTCTAATCAAGCTCTTCAATATTTACATAATGTCAATATTGACATAAAACAGGTTAAAATTGGTGTTTTGGTACAATCGATGGTACAGGCAGATACATCTGGCGTGGTATTTAGTGTGAATCCAGTAACCTCGTTATATGATGAAATCATTATTAATGCCAGTTATGGTCTAGGTGAGGCAATTGTATCAGGTCTCATAACCCCAGATATGTTTATTGTTTCAAAACAAGATAATACCATTTTGTATAAGGAGTTAGGACTTAAAGAATTTAAGGTTGTGGGAACAGTGGATGGTACAAAGGAAATACCAACGACTGAGCAAGAAAAAGCACTATTTAGTTTGCATGATAATCAAGTAGAACAGATTACGGAGGTAACGAAGAAAATAGAAAATTATTATCAATATCCAGTTGATGTTGAATTTGCAATAAATGAAAATGAAATGTATGTATTACAAGTAAGGCCTATAACTACTGTAAAGGAGCGTGTCAACTTTGAAAAATAAACTAATAGAACAAGATTTTCTGTTGTCTAATGATGATATGGACAGAGCATTCTGGGTACAAAATGATGTCCATTTTCCCAGACCATTAACACCACTTTTTACATCCCTTATTATGCCTGCAATGAGTAATGGTACAGAGGTATGTTATGAAAAAATGAAGATGCAAATAAAAAAAGTTGATGTAAAATCCTTAAATGGCTACTATTATCAGTCGGTTGTTCCTAGAAGCAAAGAAGATTATAGTCATGAAAAACATAAATCAATTATGATGAACGAAATTCCAAATATTACAAAAAAATTAGATGATTATGTTGATAATATATTTAATCCTTTTTATGAGAATTTATCAGCATTTCAAACCAAAAATAAATCCAGTCAATTAATTCTTCAGGCTGTAAAAGAGTTAGAACAATTTTTTATGCAAGCTTGGGTTATCCATTATGAGGTACTAACTCCTAAACAAGCAGCTGGTTGGATTTTGGAAGAGATGTATAGCCAATTGTTCAGCTCTGAAGATAAGTCGGTTATTTATGATTTATTAATTGGAACAATGAATAAATCATTAGAGACCGATAAAGCTATTTGGGAATTATCAAGGAAAGTAAAGAGTTCAACTAAATTAAATTATGTATTTGAAAAGACAGATATCGAAAGTCTTGCTGAACAATTAGCAAGTATAGAAAAGGGTCAGGAATTTATTTCAGATTTACAACGTGTCATGAATGAATATGGGTATAGAAGTGCTAATTTTCATGATTTTAATGAAGAAACTTGGGTTGAAAATCCTAAGTATATCCTTGGGATTGTAAAAACATATTTAAATATAAATTATGACTTTAATGAGAAGTTTATCGAATTAAATACAAAAAGAAATAAATTATTTAATCAATTATTATCTGAGATACCTGATAGTAAAGAAAAACAAAGGTTTATTAGCATGATTCAAACAACTTTACATATTTGGCGTATTGAAGAAGATCATCATTTCTATATTGATGCTATGCTTCCAGCTAGATCAAGACTCTTCTTTCTTGAAGTTGGTAACTATTTAGTAGAACAACAGATGATTTTAGATAAGCATGATATTTTTTATCTATATATAAATGAAGTCAAAGAATTGTTAGAACAACCCAATAATGTGAGAGATCTAATCGAGACACGAAAGAAAAAGCATCGAGAGAACATGAAGAATATTCCAGTTCCTTTTGTAGGAGACCCTGCAAATATGGGTAATGCGTATGAGTTAGAGCAAATCGTAGGTTTCCCACAAGAGCCTATAAACAAACAACAACAATCTTTTAAAGGTGCCGCTGCATCTAAAGGATTATACAAAGGTAAGGTTAAAATCATTCATTCACAGGAGGATTTTCATAGGGTTAATAAAGGAGATATCTTAGTAAGTAAAACGACGACACCACCTTGGACGGTCCTCTTTCCAATAGTCGGTGCAATTATAACGGATAGTGGCGGAATTCTCTCTCATGCTGGAATTATTGCAAGAGAATATGGTGTTCCAGCTGTGTTGGGAACAAAAGTAGCTACTTCTATTTTAAAAAATGGAGATGAAGTAACTGTAGATGGTACTAGTGGAATAGTTTATTTTTAATTGTTAGTACTACAAACAATATTAAGGGGTGAATGTATGCAGAAAATAAGACTCTTTTGTTTACCATACGCTGGTGGATCATCTTATGCATTTGGTAAATGGAATACCCATTTACATCCATCGATTGATTTAGTACCAATAGAATTACCAGGTAGGGGGAGAAGGATAAATGAACCTCTAATTTCTAATTATAAAGAAATGGTGAATGACATATTTGAGGCAATCAAAAATGAACTAGATGATTTGCCGTACATATTATTTGGTCATAGTATGGGTAGTCTATTAGTTTATGAATTAGTATATAAGATATTAGAATCGAATAAGAAAATGCCAATTTCAATTATTTTCTCTGGGGCAGAACCGCCAAAGTTACGAAAGCAGAAAGTAATTTCTACGTTGCCCGATGAGGAATTCATAGAAGAAATTCTTGCGATAGGTGGTACACCAAAAAACATTTTTTCTAATAAAGAGTTAGCTGAAATTTTTATTTCTATATTAAGATATGATTTTCAATTAATTGAGTCCTCTATTCCAGGAGATTATAACCCACTAGATATAGATGTTGTAATATTTTACGGAAGGCAAGATGATTCTACTAGTTTTACCAACCTACAAGAGTGGAAAAATTATACAACAAGAGCATGTAATATTATCGCTTTTGAAGGTGGGCATTTTTTTATACACGATAACGAAAGAGAAGTAGTAAAAGAAATTAATAGATTAGGGACAATTTCAGAAATATATACGAATATAAAAGGCGAATGCATATGAATTTACTGAAGTTCATCCTGAGGAGATAAATATTAATAGAATGATTTATCATGCAAATAGAGCTTAGCATCTTGTGTGTAGTTGGTATTGTCACACTAATTGTAATTGTATTAAAAAACTCAATATTATTGATTGATCGAATTAACTTATAAAAGAAGGTTATTCTATTCAAGGTGCATTAGTGAAAGCAAGAAAAAATAGAATGAGACCAATTTTTATGATAACTATTATAATAGTAGTAGGAATAGGATCTTTAGCCTTAGAATCTAGAATGTTCAGTGATTATTAAATACCATTGGCAACCGTAATTATTTGGCATTCTTATTTTCTACTTTTACAACATTATAGTTAAGTCAATCGTTTGTTAATTATTTTTCTTCTTACGTAAGAAATCAGTAACAAACGTGGAAGATACAAAGAAATTAGCTGACTAACAGGAAAGGGTTCGTTCTTAGCTTAATTTCGAAATCTTTTATGTAAAGTCTTATGACAATGCTCTAATGATGATAGCTTCTGCAGGACTATATCATTAGAGGAGTGAATAACATCAGTAGGAGGTAAAGCCTACTGATGAATGTTTCATTTTATGGAAACTGTTAGTTTTCATTGAATTGGAGTGGTTTAATGTCGCAAATTCATGCAATAAAGGTGCCAGAGGAAATAGTAGATGCTGATTATGAAAAATTGGTTAATTGTGTTTCAGCTAGTAAAAAAGAAAAATTAAGTAGATATTTTAATAAGAGAGATGCATATAGAAGTCTACTTGGTGATTTATTAGTTCGTGTATTTATATGGGATAAATTCCTTATTCCTAATGATCAAATTACGATTTCCTTTAATAAATATGAAAAGCCAGAAATCGATTTGGGTTTTCCGTTCTCATTTAATATATCCCATTCTAAAGACTGGGTAGTTTGTATATTTGGTAATCAAGAAGTAGGAGTGGACATTGAACAAATGGATAAGGTAAACCTGGATCTTGTTAAAAGTTATTTTAGCCAAACTGAGTATGAAGATCTTATCATTTTGCCTGAACCCATGAGGACAAAGTACTTTTTCAATTTATGGACTTTAAAGGAAAGTTATATTAAATGTATTGGTACTGGATTAAACTGTCCATTAAATTCTTTTACGATAAGGATAAATGGATCTTCTATCTTATGTATGGAAAATGATAATATTTTAAGTCCAAATTTATCATTTAAGTTATATCATTTTGATTCCAGTTATAGTTTGGCTGCTTGTGCAAATTCAATATTACCGGACAATGTAACCGTCATTACTTTCGAGGAACTTATCGTTAGAATCTAATACATATTAACAAATCATCGTTATTTATTAAGAAAGGGGTATTTTATGGGGAAACTTGTTGAACTTAAGAATATTAGTAAAGTGTACACAAATAAAAACGTACTACGTGATATTTCGCTGACAATCGATGAGGGGGAAATCATTGCAATTTTAGGAGGAAATGGTACTGGTAAAAGCACCATATTACGGATTATAGCTGGTCTAGAACGACCTAGTTCAGGAAAAGTTATTTACCCTAAAAAAAGTATTAGGGTTGGATATGTACCAGAAAGATTCTCTAAACTTCTTCGTTTTACACCAAGTGAATATTTAAATTATGTAGGAAAAATTGATGGCCTCTCTAAAGAATATTTAACAAAAAGAATTTCTTATTTACTAAATCGTTTTCAACTTAAGGAATTAAATAATCAATGGATTATGAATTTGTCAAAAGGTAACATCCAAAAGGTGGGAATAATTCAGGCTATTTTGCAAATTCCTGAACTATTAATTTTAGACGAGCCTATTTCTGGCCTTGATTTACATGCACAGCAAGAGTTATTGACAGTATTAAAGGAATTAAAAGAACAGGGTACTACCATTTTATTGACATACCATGAATCTAATATTTTTGAGAGCTTAGTAGAAAAGACTTATGATTTAAATAATGGTCTTATTTCTAAGGTGAATTCTGTAAAAATAGAACAAGAAAAGATTAAGTTATTGGAGGTAAAACAAATAGATGATTCCCATGTTAAGCAATGGCATGAAGTCATTTCTATGGAAAAGAAGGATAATAATTTGTTACTTTACGTTCATTTAAAAAATAGTGATGTCATACTATCAAGAATCCTTCAATTAAAAGGAAGTATTAATAGTGTATCAACTATAGACTTCGATAGGAAGATTAATAATGAGCGAGATGTATGAAGCGTCTTCCTTTTAATTTTTTTGAATAACCTTTTACTAATAATGACCTATGTTTTCTGTAAAATAAAAATGCAGTGCAATATCAGTCGGATATGGAATTTCTACAAGCATGACTCACACACTAGGGACGCTGTAATGACAAGCATTTGGTACTATCATGTTTGTCTCTCCATGTAAATCTGTGTTATTACAATTCTATGTATTTTTATTTTGTACTAAATATGATCTATACATAATATAAAAGGAGAGATTGTTTTGAAAGAATTTATTAAATATAGTTTACAAGATTATATCCGTTCCCATAAATATTTTCCACCTATTTCAACTTTCTTCATATTAATTGTTGTTAATTATACATACAAACCTAACCCAGTCATTAGTAGTTATGCAATAACTGCATTGATTTTATATATTATATCTTCTTGGATTTGTGTAAGTTTTTTATCCCTTGATTCACCTGTTCAGAAACAAATAATGACTCTACATATCAAAAGTAGTAATCGTTACTATATTTCTAAATTAATTTCAGTATGGCTTATTTCAATTGTACTTGCTGTTTTTGCATTTCTATATCCAATTATTTTTAATATGTTCAATGAACCTGTAACTATAATTGTTGGCTTAGTTTCTTTAGTAAATCATATTGCTTTAGCAACATTAGGTATTAGTGTTGCGAGCTTATTTAGTAAGTGGATAGTAGATAATCCTGTGAATTCTTATGGAGGGTTAGCAATTACCGTAATGACTTCAATAGGAGCAATAGGGATTTATGATCTTTTACCTTCCACCTTTAAGAATATAGTTTGGGTCATTCCCCCTGCAGTGAGCACACAAACGACACTGATTCATTGGAGTGGTAAAAGTATCTTAGAACTTTCTCTTTTTCCTTTTATTTGGGTATTTATTTACTCAGTGTTAATTTTATATCTATTTTTAAAATTATCGAAGCGATTAATGCGATAAAATTTGTAGGATATAATCTTAATATAAAAATTCTTCACTTCCATAAAAATGACTTCATTTTCTAAAAAGTAAGAAATAAAGTTGTGAAATATTAATATTATTTACAAATAAGGGGATGGGAAATATATGAAAGAGAATGTGGGAAATGAGATCTATTCTTGGATTAAATCATTAGCATTGGCATTAATCATAGCTTTTATTGTGCGTCAATTTTTATTCTCACCTATGAACGTAATTGGAGAATCAATGTTACCTACTTTTGAAAATAAAGATAAAGTTATGGTAAGTAAATTATCATATTTACAACGATTTGATATTGTAGTATTCGACGCACCGGATGCAAATGAGTATTATATTAAAAGGGTTATTGGTCTACCTGGGGATAGTATTGAAATGAAAGACGAAGTACTATATATTAATGGAAAAGAAATAGAACAACCTTATTTGGAGGGAATTAAGGGAGATAATAATTCATCTGGTATGCGTACAGGTGACTTCACTCTACAAGAATTAACTGGTGAAACAAAAGTACCTGAAGGATCATTATTTGTATTAGGGGATAATCGTATAATTAGTAAGGATAGTCGTTCTTTTGGATTTGTTTCTAAGGAATCCATTATAGGAGAAGTTAAATTTCAATATTATCCATTGGATAGAATAGGTATACCAAAATAAATCAGAGTGTTGGGAAATACTTTGGGTTTCCCAACACTCTGATAGTCATTTATTTTAATATCGGGTACCGCCACATCACTATCAAGCTAAGCTCATACAACGTCACTTTAGTAGAGGTTATTTCTTTTTTTCTAGAGGATACATGTAGGGAATTTAAAGATTTGCTTACGAAATAGACCCTAATGGGTTTCCTTTTTTGAATTAAGCCGCTTGATTATCAGACATGGTAAAATTGTAAACGATACCTAAAATATCAAAGACTGTTTTCTTCTCATATCGATGAGATTTTCGCCCATTTTGCTGTAGGAGGTTAAACAGACAAATGAGAATCTTTGATAGCTCTTGGGTGTATGAATCTTTATTCCTGTTGTATAGCTGCATAACGAATGAAAAAGGATTTGGGAGTTGAAATGCGGTTAAATCTAAAATACGGATACGCTATGAAAATAGAAGTATATGGAGAATAAATCGGTATAGATGAGGCCAATTTTTGGTTTAGTAGTTCAGCTAGTATGTGTTGTGAAAATTGGACGGCTGCTTGATTAAATCTTTGATTCAGTCCTTCAGGACTGATGAGTACTTCTGTTGATGCTTCAAACAGCTAGATAACTAAGTTAAAGACGTCTTAGCGACATTTTGGTTCATCCATACACATAAAGCGACTAGATTTTTTGCTTGGTACTTACTGGTTCGTTGAACAAAACCAATACCTCTAGCAAAATCTCGTAAGATATTTGGAAATAAGAAGCTTTGAATTTCTTGAGCGAATAGTTGTAATTCATCAGATACAGAAGTAGACATACAAAAACGCCATCCTTTCCTATTTGGAGTGAACCCTGAGAATGGGACGATAAAAAACACCTCTCTAAATCGTAAGTATCAGTTATGATTTTAATGGAGGGGTTTTTCGTATGGGGAAAAAGGCGCATTATCCCGCCGAAATAAAGTGGAAAGTAGTTGAAATGAAACACCAAGGATTCAAAAATAAAGAAATTATGGATGCCTTAGGAATTAGACATGTGGCTCAAATTAAAACTTGGATGAAATGGTATCGTGAAGGCGAAACCTATCGGTTTGAACAATCTATTGGAAGACAATCTGCACATGGAAAAGGCTTAAAAAGGTTAACAGAACTTGAACAAAAAGAATTAGAAATACGTTATTTAAAGGCAAAAATTATATTGCTAGAAAAGTGCCAAGAAATCTTAAGGAGGTGGGAGGAAAAGAAGAAATAATGAAAATGATAAAGAAATGGCAATCAATTTTTACAATTGCAGAACTGTGTTCCATATTTAATATTTCACGTGCTATTTATTATCGTTGGAAAAAGCAGGAGAGAACAGTAACTAATCATGAAGAAAAAACCGTAATAGAAATATGTCAACATCATAAATATCGGTATGGATATCGTCGGGTTACAGCTTGTCTACGTGATCAATTTAACATCGTAATGAATCATAAAAAAGTATTACGTATCATGAGAAATATAACGTATTATCTCGTGTTAGAAAAAAGAAAAAGATATTTGTGCTCGGTCATGAACCAGTGGTAGCTAAAAATAGAATATAACGGAGATTTAAAGCTACCACTGGTTCATGAAAAATGGTTCACTGATATCACGTATTTGATGTTCGGCAATAAGACTCTTTATTTTTCATCTATTATAGAAGGGGTTAACAATGAAATTGTAAGTTATAAAATAGCTGAGACACAGGATGTTTCTCTTATATTAGATACTCTAAAAAGGCTTTAAGAAAGCGAAATGTGATTGATACGATTTTACATTCGGATCAAGGAAAAGTGTATACATCAAAACAATTTCAAACATATGCCAAAGAAAAAGATATTATCACAAGCATGTCTCGTACAGGAAACTGCCATGATAATGCCCTCATAGAATCTTTTCATTCTCATTTGAAATCCGAAGGATTCTATGAGCAAAATATAAAACAATCGAATAATGTTAGTGTAATACAAACTGTGGATGAATACATCCACTACTATAATAATGAACGGATTCAGAGAAAATTAGATAATATGTCACCTATAGCTTATAGGAAACATGTTATTTAGGTGTTTTTTTTGTCTCACCAAATGGGGTCAGACCACCTATGATTCTACAGAAAGAATAGGGTATTTTTCATTTTAGGGGGTATTTTGTTTTGTTAGCTTGACAGCGATGTAGCGGTATCCCTAAAAGAGTTCGAAAACTAACAACTTATTGCATTATGAAGTAATAAATAAAGAATCTTTATAAAAAAAACCTCTCTTTTTTAGAGAGGTTTACTTTTTCTCACGCATTTTTTCCAAATACATTAACGCATCATCCAGCGTATCCACTGGTACAATTTTCATTTTTGTTTTAATATCTTTCGCAGCCTCAAGTGCGTCTTTATAATTCGATTTCTCCGCACCTTTTTCATTTGGTGCAAAGAACACTTCAGCACCAGCATCACTTGCAGCGACCACTTTTTGCTGAATACCACCAATCTGGCCAACTTCTCCCTTTTCATTAATCGTACCTGTTCCAGCTATTTCATGTCCTTTTGTTAAATCATCTTCTACAAGTTGATTATATATTTCTAATGTAAACATTAGGCCTGCCGATGGTCCGCCTATTTCATGAGAATCAATCTTCACTTTTGGATCTACCACTAATTCTCTTTCCGTAACGATAGATACACCTATACCAACACGTCCATTTCCATTCGGAATGGTTTTTAAATTTAGATTTTCTTTTAACTGTTTTCCATTTCTCTTGTACTCAATATTTACTGTATCTCCTTCTTTTTTCCCTGTCATATATTCAATAAATTCCTCCGTCTTTTCAAATGTTTTTCCGTCGACAGCTACGATGACATCTCCAAGTTTAAGCATTCCTTCTGACGGCATCCCTTTCGCTACACCAGTAACCAATACACCTTTATTTTCAAAAGAAACAGTGCGATTTGCACGTTTATAAGCATTATAAATTGCTGCATTTTGCGAATCTTTCATTGCATACCTTTGGCGGAATTTATATTCTTCATCACTCTCACTTTTTTGCAAAATTTCTTCCGTTTTTAAAACGTGTGTATATGTATTAAACTGTGCGGCTATTAAGCTTACCATATTTGCAGGTTTCATCGCGACAGTGACAACCATAAAATCACCAGACGCCTTCTTTCCATCAACCACTTGAATGTATGGATCTAATTTCGCAGCCATACCTGGCTTTGTCACATAATATGGTAAACGCACATAAACAAGTAGTAACGCTAATATAATCCCTATTAAAATTGTATATATAAACTGAAAACGCTTAAACATGATATTTCTCCTTCCACTTCTCAGACCCAAATAATGCCTGGCCTTAATATGTGTAAAAGCAGGCGAACTAAATTGTTCTACTGCTGGCGCACCATTAAATTTGCTGCTATTTACCGATTTATAACAAGTTCGTGTTGCATAATTACACCATAAATAGATGTAATCTCTCCATTCACTTTAATCAGAGTTACATCAACTGCGATTACAATATCAACCTCTAAATATTTTACAACCGATACAGGAATGTGTTCAATTAATTCAGTATCTTCTAATAAGTGGTCATTTGTTTTTTCTGGGACAAACACTCTCGGTACAGATACACTAACTCGAACTGCCTCTACGATCGAACCGTTTGTATAAAGGAAACTTTTTCTCTTTCAAAATGTCAGTAGTTACAACAGCCGGTGGGATATCTAACTCTTCTAAACTCTTAGTATATGTAACCATTTTAACCATATCTTCGATAATTTTCCAACATTAAAGCTTATTTGGGCCCAGTACCCGCATTACTATAAAGTAATCAAATGTAGAAAGTTACATACGAATTTAGGTAAACTTGAGGCTCATTTATCAGTCCTTGAGTCTAAGAGCTAAACCGAATGAAGAAATTAATTAAAATTGTTATTTAACAGAGCTTATTCCTCAAATGAATTTCTGAATTTGTAAAAAAATGTGTGTGTGAAAATAAAAACCGTTTAAAATATAGTCGGTAAAATAATACCGGCTTTTTTCTTTAGGGGCGGGGAAGGTATTCGGAATTTTTGTTCGACAGACACCTGCAAAATCCGTACAGACTTTAAAACTTTGGGTCTAATTTACGAGATAATATTCTACGCTTTTCGCAACAAAAATATTTAAATTTAACAATATTATTGACTTAGAATAAACGTAAGCTACAATCCTTAAGCTTAAAGGTGACTTAACGGTACTCTGGTAAACTTAGTTTTGTAATTATTACATAACGAAAAAGGAGCCAAAATATGACAAGCACTCAACTGTTAGATAATAATATACCGTTAGGTTTATACGAATTATCTATGCCAGGTTACGAAAAGTTGAAGTGGTATCCTATCGAAGTAAAACGAGGAAAGCAGACGTTTCAATTTAAAGTGTACCGATTGGATAAAATAATATCTGTATTTTATATCGATGAATTAGGACGGAAACGTGTGTTAACAAGTATGGAAGAGTTAACGATGATGTTGGTAGTCGAGGAAGATAAGAAACGGTTTCGGGAATTCGTAGGGGATTCCGAATGGATCCTGTTAGACGGCATGTGTGCCGATAGAGGGATGGCGAAAGAAGAAATAACTGTGTATTTATATTTGAAGGCGCATGCGTTGGACGAAATGGAAGGAAATTGAATAAGAAATAAAAACGGCCTTAGTGGTGGTGGTCTTTTTCATTTATTTTGCTAAAGCAGGATGTTGTCAATAATCGCTAACAGCGGTAGGAAGGTTTTTATATAGGAAGTTATCAAAATTAACTTTGTCTATTGTTTCACGATCTATATTCATCTTCACGACAGAACTGAAAAAATAGTCCCTAAAAAACTAAAAAATTAGATCAGACAATTTATCTTCCCAAAAAATATTTTAATACTGTGGAAAATTCATATATAAAACTAACGCGAAATATGATATGATAAAAGTAACAAAATACTTCTAAAACTATCTTGCAAAAGGACACACCTACGCATAAATATGCCGTAGGTGTGTCCTTTTTTATGTATTTTTAAGATTTCAAGACTCAAAAGGGGGATATATATTGTGTACCAGTAATATAGCATCTACTAATGTTTCTTTTGAAAAATTGAAAAGTCAGGAAGAGAATGAAAAAACATAGTGTCAATATGTCCGAATTGTAAGAAACGCTCATTTAGAGCACTTTATAATGATTCTCCAAAATGGATACAGTTTTGCCTATGTTGTAATTATCGAGAAGTAAATACAATAGAGAGTCCGTTTGTTTATTAGATGTAGCTATTTACGTATTTTGATTAGGAGGAAGAAATTCCGATATGAAAATATGAATTAAGGCTATTTGTATAACATTATTTGTATTTCAAATGACAGCATGTAGCAATTCGACGCAAACAAAAAATGATTCGAGACCTGCCCAAGCAGTACAAAACGGAATACAACAGCACGTAGAAGGGAAAGCTATTGTTGATATTCCAGGGATTATAAGGGGAAATTAAAAGACTTAGAGACCGTTAAAGGGAAGGTATTACATATAAAAGACGGAGATACAATAGACGTAAACGTAAAGGGGCAGAGACAGACGGTAAGGTTACTGTTATTAGATACCCCTGAGTCTGTATCTCAAAAAATTCCACCACAAAAGATGGGAAAAGAAGCATCTTCCTTTTTAAAGAAACAGCTAGAAGGGAAAAGTGTAACATTTGTTTATGATCGGGGACCAAAAGAAGACAAATACCGTAGGAAATTGGCTTATGTATTTTGCGATGGAATACACATCAACGAATTAATGGTCAAGTCGGGTTATGGGATTATAGCCTATATTTCTAGACCTAATACTACATTTCTATCTGAAATGAAAGAAGCAGAAAACGAAGCAAAAGAATCAAAGGTTGGTGTATGGAGCATTAAAGGCTTTGTAGATGAAAAGAACCGGCATTATAACCGTAATGATGCAGATTAACCCCTAACCCATTGCAATACAAATATTTGTGCAAAATGGAGGTTTTTTGAATGAATGAAAACAAAAGAAATATGCTCTTATCCTTTATCATTTCAATTTTATTTATTTTCGCGAGTCTATTGCCAGTTAGTAATAATGAATATGTGTATGTTATCTCAAAAATTGGTGCTGCAGCTGGTGTAATAAATATTGTGATGATGAGCGTTTTCTTGTATTTTCAAAGCAAAAAAACGGGACATTTATTAAATTAGTAATTAAAGCTAAATAGTTTTCCTTACTCATATTCTTTTAAGTTTGGTAAGGAAAACCGAAAAGGAGTGTGAAAGGTGAGTCAAGTACCTGGATTTTTAAAGTTTGTTTTAGCGAAAGAAAGACGGTATGTATATTTAGTTGTAGCAGAAAAGAAAAACAAAAAAGTACATACACACATGGTATATAGATTTGGTCTGCTAGAAAAAGCATTAGAAACCATGTACGAAATGCGTGGTGATTTTGAAAATCTTTTCCCTCTAGAATTAAATGAGAGGGGATACGACTGGGAAGATATCAATGATTGGATACTTTCTATTAAAACAGGGTACTCGAAACACGGAAATAAACTAGTCATATATTAGCAAATGTTTTGTATTTTAAAAAATAGGTGAGGCGAAAATAAGATGTTGATCATTCAAAAGTATCACATTGTAATTGCTTGGACGATAGCTACTAGTGCAATGTTAATTAGTTTGTTTTTTAGTGAATGGATGAAGCTGCCGCCATGTGATTTGTGCTGGTACCAAAGAATGGCCATGTATCCATTAGTATTAATATTGGGGGTAGGGATATATAGAAAAGATTCGCACGTAAGCACGTATGCATTTCCATTTGCGTGTATCGGTTTAATGTTATCTGTATATCAAATTACAATTCAAGCGTTTCCTAATAGTGAGATGCAGATTTGTTCAGTAGGAGTTTCTTGCACAAAAGATTACTTAAATTTATTCGGTTTCATCTCGATACCTATGCTATCTTTTGTTGGATTTTTAGCTATCATAATACTTCTATATATTAAATCTGAGAGAGACAAAAGAATAAACAATACAGCGATTATGAACAATATGCTCGAATAAACACAAAATACCTATAAATAGATAAAAAATAAAAAGAGTTAAAAAAGGAGAAATAAAAAATGACAACAATGCAAGTAAGTAATGAAATGTACAAAATTCCAGAGGCGGATATAGAACTATTAAAAATCATGGCCCATCCAGTTAGATTACAAATTGTGAAAGAGCTAGAACGCCACAAAATTTGTAATGTAACACAGTTAACAGAGCTATTAGATGTGCCTCAATCTACCGTATCTCAGCATTTATCTAAAATGCGTGGAAAAATTCTTCGCTCAGAAAGAAGAGGATTAGAGATGTATTATCATATTGTGAATTCCAAGGCATGTCAGATTGTCGGAGTATTAGGTATTTAATTCTACATCGAAATAGGATGATAGAAAGAGTGTTGTTAAATATAGCTGCAAAAGATGATGTACTGCAGAATGATAAATTCACAAGCTTAAAGTTTAGTCCTTCTAATAATGGAGGAGCTGACTGTGGTGAAAAATTGATATAGGAGTTACTAAAAAAGAGTGCAGTACATGTGCATTCTTTTTCTTTGTGCCATAGCTACAATAGATAAAGTATTTTGTTTTGCTATGCGAAAACGATATTTTTGACTTTTTAAGCAAAGAAAATATTTAGTTTACTGATTTGTATAGTTGGAATTAAAGTTTAGAATATTCTGTGTCAACATTATCAATTTACTATAGTTTCCAATTATGTAAAGATAGAATTGATTATAATTTTCCGTAAATATTAGATTGAAAACTATTATAAGGGGAATTTGAGTATTTATAGCTTGTTTATAAACGATGATTGGGGGATACAGACAATAGGGTGATCAAGTACTGGTAGAATTTATTAAACGAAATGAGGTGACTTTAACTTGAGAGAAATTGCGAAAAAAGTACAAATGTTACGTTTACAGGAGGAGCATTCCGGGCGTAAGGCAGACGCAGAACAGTATTCTTCCAAGCGATGTAAAATAGAAAGAGAGGGTATTAATTTAGAAAAAAATAGAGTTAAAAAACAAACTCAAAAATTTCAAACGTCAGAAGAAAAATGGGACATAAAATGTAAAAAAGCAGTACAATTATTTAATCAAGGAGAGGAATATCCAACTATTGCAAAAAATCTGAGGTGCAATGTGAGTAGTTTGTATAGAGAACTTAAGAAACGGGGCACATTACAAACACCAAAGCAGGTAGCAGTATCTAAATCATTAAAATCACCCATAACATCAACACGAACAAAAAAAACAAATTTTGAGAGATATAAAGAATATTATATGTACAAATAGAAGAATTCATGGCTATAAATCTATACTTAATTCTTTAGTGTTAAAAAGCTCAGATTATAAAAGGTACAATGAAAAAATGCATGTTTAGCAGCAAATCTTCTTACAGTATTGATAGAGCATCTTTTTATTTTTTAGGATATTTATTTTCTGATAATAACATCCAACAAATATTGAAGGCTATTACCTGTTGCTTAGATCATAAAAATATTCATAAAATTAAATCCTTACTTATATTTGTTGAGTAGTTGGGTAAGAAAAGTTTTTTTACAAATGTTAAAATAAGAATAATTTGTCTAAAGCAAAAGAATCACCATGTCATAAAGGATTCTTTTAGAAGAGTTAGAGAGATGTTGTCACTTGACTCATATTGATTTTATGTTAAAAAGAAAGAATATTCAATCTTATTTTATGTTTCTCAATATATTTCGTTTATTTTCATATTATAATATAGTCAATTCTTTTTATTGATGTATCTCATTCTATATATTTTCCTGGAGTGAATCCTTTTACTAAGGATTCTTTTTTTATTATTAATAAAAATAAAAGCCCTCACAATGAAGTGAAGACCTTTGTTTATTTAGGCTAGTATGGCCGCGAGCATATTGTATGATTTTATCCTCGCTAAATTAAGATCTTAACCACCATGATTTCCATGAGCATATTGAATAACATCAATAGCTTTATGTGTTTCTGTAGGGGATTGGGCACCAAACATTAAAGTAAAAATAGTAATTACACCAACTAAACCGAGAATTGTCTTTTTCATTTTAATGCCTCCTTCTCAATAACTTTTTTTCCTGCTTGAGAACATGAATAGAAATAATGACTTGCTTTAATATGGTTATTCTCTTTATAAAATGCAGTAGCAAGATATTCTTCGTATTCCTTAATGAATTCGAAAAGTTCTTGCTCTTTAAAATATGATACGCCTTTTAACACTGTCATTTCAAGTGCTTCGGCAGGAAAACCTCCATTCATTGCATCTAATATTTTAAAATGGTGTAGATACTCTATATTTTCAATCTCTTGACAAACGGAATATCCTTTTGCTATGAGATCTTTGGCAACGGAGTGATTTCCTTCCTTCATGTGTTCCCTTGCCTCAATAAAAAGAGCCTTATAATTGTTAGGCATTTTTTGATTTACTTCTGAAAGATATCTAATGGCTAATGGCGAAAGATTTTGAGTAGCATACATTAACCCTAAATTTTGACGCACCATTAAAATAAATTGTTCTTCGTCTATTTTTTGGAACATATCCATTGCTTTCGTGAAATATTCTTCAGCGAGTTCCCATTCTCTCAAATGAGTACAAGCTAAGCCTATAAGATTATCACAGAATGCTACATTGATCTCATACCCAGCATGTTGAGCAAAGATTTCTCTTGCCTCTGATACTTTTTTATAAGATAATAGCCCTTGATATATGTCATAATGGAAAGCTCCAACTTTATAATAAAATTCCGCTTTTTCCAATTCATCAGGAATGCAGTCTAAAAGTTTTTCTGCTTTTTCATAACTCTCCTTTGCGATTTGGTATTTGCCAATAGTAGAGGCATGAATCCCTTTGAAAAAGTGATAATAATAAGCTAAGAAATTGTCTGTAGGCATATCAAAAGCCTCAACTTTGTCAAAACTGCTTTTTGAAACGCTTAAATTATCAATTACAAATTGGTATCTAAAATCTAGTAGTGAGTAGTAGAGTATTAAATCTTGATCCACTTCAATATTATGCATCTTAGAATCAATTATTTCTTTTAATTGATGTGCATTACCTATACGCCTTGAGCGGATTTCAAGATACCAATCGTTTAATAGCTTTGTAATTTCATTAATCCCCTTAGCTGAAACCATCATTATATATTCCCCCATCCTATAAAAGCCTACTAATGTTATATATTACCATTATAGCAAAGTATCCAGTTCGTTTAATTGTATTATATTTATTTTTCAATAAAATTCAGAAAAATAAGTTAATTATGATAACCAAATTATATTTGATTTATAGTTCTCTCATTAACAATTCAAGCAAACGTGATGTGATTGAAGTGAGTCGGAAAATAGCATGTTTGCATGAAAGTGGAATGAATAAATATGAAAGCCTCTCTCTACTATAATGGCAGCTTATTGAAGTTTTAGGCTAATAATTAATAGACAGTTTTAGTTAAGGAAATTTAAAATCCCTGTCTTTAAAGACAGGGATTAAAAAAAGGGATGACAGTTAACAACTGAAGGTACCATTATATTACCATTATTGGAATTTTTATTCCATGTTTTTATGTTGAGAAATAAATAATATATGATGTAAAAGGTGAGATGAGTAGAGGGTTCTTATAGGTTTAGCAATATGAGAAAGTAAATATTTCAATTAAATTTTTCTTGAAACGAGGAGTGGAAGTATTGTTTTTGCTTAGAAAACATTATTCAAAGTTATGTAGAGATTATGATATGAATAAAAAGAGTCTGGTAAAAAATTATAAGACACCAATTCATTGGAACGGTAAAAAACTGTTTTCGGAATAGGTGTCTTTTTGTATTGAGTAGAATGTATTTTCTCAACAGGAAAAATTGTAATTATCTATAAGTATTACTTATAAGGATAATAGGAAAGTAGAAATTAATAATAAAGGAGAATGCGAAATGTTAACAGTAATATCTAATAATGATCTAGCTAAAATCCGTGAAGAAGATGTAGATGTATTGAAGGTAATGGCGCATCCGGTTCGATTAAAAATCATAAGTGAATTAATACATCATAAAATGTGCAATGTTACACAGTTAACAGAAATATTAAAACTTCCACAATCCACTGTTTCACAACACTTAGCAAAGTTAAGAGGAATCGTACTCCGTGCAGAAAGAAAAGGACTAGAGATGCATTATTATATTGATAATACTAAAGCTCGTCAGATTGTAGAAATTTTAGGACTATAGGTAAATTATACGTAAAAGTTTCCTAGGTCTAAGATAAATCATGTACCATCTAATCGAATTATCGCAGAGGAGTTTGGAATTAACCGTACTGTTCCAGGTGCTACCCAATACATGCAAGATCTTATTTCTATCTTTAACCAAAAAGGATGGCATAAATCATTCTATGCATTCCGTGAAGACACATGGACAGGGATGAATTATGAATTGGGAACAGGAAAATTAAAATGGGATGAAGAGGGTAAACCGATGCGTCAAGATAATTCACTCTGGGATGTAATAAAAAAAGATCTACAAACGCATAAATAGTTTAGATTGTTAGGGTTAAGGACTAAATGTAAGCATCTAATTCAAATAGAATTAGATGCTTTTTATTTCAAAAAAATGTGGTCGTAATTGTTTAAACCTTTAAAGTGAAAAAAGTTTTATGAATTTTTTGTGAGATTCCAACCCTTAAATGTTGAAATTTATTTACTTATTTCTCCATTTGGATATATTTCTCCAATTGGATGGAAGTTTAGAATACAGAATCAAAACATAATAGGCTGTTATCGATGAGTTTATCGTAAAGTTGTTATTTAATGTGTCATCAAATAACATTTATATACAATAATACATAAAGAAAAGGAGATATATATATATAAATATAGAGTAATAGACACAACTTAAATAGTATGAATAGTTTAGATTGTAAAAACATGAAGAAGAAAACAAAAAATCCTTAAGA
This sequence comes from Bacillus sp. FSL K6-0073, assembly GCF_038006085.1. NCBI lineage: Bacteria > Bacillati > Bacillota > Bacilli > Caryophanales > Bacillaceae > Bacillus > Bacillus sp. FSL K6-0073. The sequence continues at coordinate 541,040 of NZ_JBBOUN010000002.1, forward strand.
GTACTAAGGAAAAATGAGGGAGATAATATGAGGAATAATTCAAAACATAAAACTAGAAAAATACTTGCAGCTACTGCTACAGTAACTATGCTTGCGACTGGAATGATTTCTTCATCAGATGTCTTTGCAGAGGAAACGCAGCAGCAAAAAAATTTATCGACATCACTGCAAAGTGAAAAATCAGTTAAATCAGAAAATAGAACATTTACAGTCCCAGGAAAAGGGGATGTTGAGGTACTGAAACAACAGGAAAGAAAAAGTATGGCATTTAGTCCATATGAACCAACTGGTTTATATGCAAAGCCAAATGAACAAATAACGATTAATGTAGAAGGTAATCAAGATATTCAGGTGTATATTGGAACGTATTCGTATGATGCTTCTTGGAGAGAAGATTCTAAGATAAAATCATTTACATTAAAACCTGGTATAAACACAATCCAATCTCCAAATGGGGGGATGATTTATTTTTATAATAAACAACAAGGTGGTAGCATTCGAACAACAATTACAACAGGTGGAACGACTACGCCTTTCTTTGAACTAGGAAAGCATACGAAACAAGATTTAATAAACATGCTGGACCAGTATCCTAATGCACATGCAGTAGAGTTAAAAGGAGAACGTGTATTAATTACGGCTAGCCCTGCACGTGTTAAGAAATATTTGTTGGGTTCTAATACAGATCCTGTACAACTCTTAAAAAAGATGGATGAAGCTACTCGAATTCAAGACAAAGTAGCTGGATTATCTGAAGAACAAGTAGATAAACATTATGTTCATTACGTAGAAGAAAATCATTCTCCTGATTATTATATGTATGCAACTTCTTATCGAACAGCATATGTAGGAGATGCAATCCAATACGTGTTAGATATTAATAAATTTATAACAGATGGCTGGGGCCCTTGGCATGAGGCAGGACATTTGAGACAACAATCGCCCTGGAAGTTTTATAATATGACAGAAGTACAAAATAATATATACAGCCTTTCTGTAGAAAAAGCATTTAATCAACCATCCAACTTAGAGAAAAGTGGAATTTATCCAAAAGCATTTCAATATCTAGAACAAGTGAATAAAAATTATGATGAAATTAGCGATGTTTTTGTAAAGCTTGTTATGCTTTGGCAATTACAGTTAGCGTATGGAGAGGATTTCTATCCTAAATTACATCAATTGTATAGAGACATGCCTTCAAGTGAACTTCCACAAACTGATGAAAATAAAAAACAACTATTTATGATTTCAGCATCAAAAGTAGCCAAACAAAATTTAATTCCTTTCTTTGAGAAGTGGGGATTACGTCCAAATAACGATACAATTCAAAAAGTAGCTGCATTAGGATATCCGATTTTAACAGTAGAGATTTGGAAGGGTACGGATTCTAATCCAATTAAACCAGATATGCCTAATGTAAATAATATTTTAGAAGGAAACCAGTTTGCATGGTCACTAAAAGGAATTAGTGATTTCGAGTTTGCAAAAATCAATTTCAATAAATCAACAGAAGAAATGCAAATTGATTTAAAAGCAGGCGTACCACATCATTATTTTAATGAAACATATGCGAGTATTAAAGTACAAAATGCATCAGGTAAAGTAATGTACAATAAAGACATTTATGGGAACAAACAACAAAATGCTGAATCACAAAAAGTTTCAGTCAAAGTAGGAGATTATATTGAGCTGACACATTTAGAAGGTGTGCATAGAGCTACTCTCACAAATGTAGATAATAGTAAACAAGAGAGCTTTGGAAAAAAAGCCATGTACGAAGTTACAAAGGAAGGTCTGAAGAAAGTAAATCAAATTGTTAATCCGAAACCGGACACAGAATCTCCAACACAGCCACAAGGATTATATGCAAGCAACCTTACTTCTAACAGTGTAGAGCTAAAATGGAATCCTTCTACAGATAATGTAGGTGTAAAAGAATATCAGGTATTACGCGATGGACAATTGATTCAAACGGTACAAGGAACGACGTTTACTGATCAAAACTTAACAGTTAATAAGGAATACAAATATGCAGTGAAGGCTGTAGATGCAGCTGGAAATACATCAATTCAAAGTGAAATTCTTCTGGTAAAAACAAAAGATCAAAATGTATCTTATGAGAAATGGGATCCAAAGAAGGCATATACAAAGGGCGATAAAGTTGAACATCAAGGGACAGTGTATGAAGCGGTTCAAAGTCATCAAGGAAATGGGGACCCGAATTGGATATTTGCGTTATCTTTATGGAAACCAATTACAATCAAATAACATGAAAGAATCAGATGTAAAGATAGAACAACATAAAATTGGGGCAGTATTTTAAAGATTTACTGGATGTTGCTTGAATTTTGATAGATTTCTCTACTAAGTTATTATTCAATATTGAACTACTCACCACTTAACGCCCTTACGGACTTTTTGAAGTGGGAGATTCCTGCGAAAACCGGTGTATCCACCGGTTTTCTTAGCAGGCTCTACCCGTAGTCCCTACGGTGAGAACATAAGTATCTTGTACGTTAACGCACCACACTCCCTACTTTAGCTTGGTTTTCGCAACTTCGGTAAGCATGGGGCGATAGAACGTTGAAGATTTTACGGTTGCAACGTTTTTCTGCAACCAACCCCATATCTTCAGTTTTCAAAGAGCAATCTGTATAAGTAAATGATAACAAACATGTTGGCTTATGCCAACCGACATTCATCTCCCACCTAAAATTGGTGTTTTACACCTTCACATTTTTGAAGAAGGAGTCTTCTGTCGGGAAACAATAAAAATTAGAAAAGGATGTAGATTAGTGATTAGTCAGAAAACGAAGAAAAGATTTAATAAAGTTATTATAATGACCGCAGCATGTAGCATGTTTTCTATGTTTGGAACGTCTATTTTGCACACTAAAGCTGCAACACATTCAGCTGCTCCAGCAGTTTATGTGAGTCCCAAAAATATATCTGCCTCAGATATTATTAGTATAGACTGGTCACCAGTTCAGACACCACCTTATACGTACTGGGCTGTACACAACTGGAATGCAGGTGGTGAAGCTGGAGGATATGCTGGTTTTCAACAACAAAGTGGGTTCGATGAAAATGGAAAACGTACTTTACATTTTGCCTTATGGGATCCAATTTCCTCTAAAGAAGCAATAAAGGCCGAATACTTATCTCCGAATTCGCAAGCTGGACCCTTTGGAGGAGAAGGAACAGGAATGAAGGTTCAAACAACTTATGGTTGGAAAGACTACAATTGGTACACAATGACAATGCGTTCATGGCAAGAAAATGGTCATACTAAATTTGGACAATGGATGAAAGATGTAACAAACAATAAATGGCATCAAATTGCAATTATGGACTTTCCGGTTGCTAATGTTGCATTTAATCATGGGTTAGGAATGTTTCAAGAAGACTGGGCTGATAGTGGACAGAATGTTCGAGAAGCGCGCCTGAAAAATGGTTATAGCCGAAAATTAGTTGATAAACAATGGAGTTCTTGGAATAATCAAAGTATTTCTGGAACGCATGATAATACTTATCAATATGATGGAGGAGCTACTTCAGAATATGTATGGGTCAAAGCAGGAGGTAATACGCAGTCTACTATTGGGGCAGGAAAAATATTCACGCTAAATCAACCTACTCAACCTGAAATAGGAAAACTAGATTATGATATCCAATCTATATATTATGAAGATGAAAAATTAAATGTATCTTGGAAACTAAAAGAAAATAGTACACCGCAATTTAAGGGGAAAATTGAAATTTATAATAATGAAAATATGACGGGCCAACCTATTAGCGTAATTGATGATATTAAATCTTATCAAAATGGAATCAGTCAATCTATATCATTACCAACAAGTGCTTATGCAAAAATTGTATTAACGGATATATTTGATCAAACTGTTGAGAAAAAGGTACAAATCAAAAATGAATCTCCAAACATTTTTGAAGGTAATGAATTTGCATGGTCGTTGAAAGGGATTGGAGATTTTGAATTTGCGAAAGTAAATTTAAATAAATCAACAGAAGAAATGCAAATAGATCTAAAAGCAGGTGTACCACATAACTACTTTGATAGTACATATGCAAGTATTAAAGTGCAAAACACATCAGGTAAAGTGGTCTATAACAAAGAGATTTATGGAAACAAACAGCAAAATGCTGAATCGCAAAAAGTTCCAGTCAAAGTAGGCGATTATATAGAGTTAAGACATCTAGAAGGTGTACATAGAGCTACTCTTACAAATGTAGATAATAGTAAGCAAGAGAGCTTTGGAAAAAAAGCTATATACGAAGTTACAAAGGAAGGCCTGAAGAAAGTAGAAAAAATGCCAGAAGCAACAATTTTAGAAGGAAACAAGTTTGCGTGGTCATTAAAAGGATATAGTGATAGAGAAATTGCAAAAGTAGATTATGATAAAACGGTAGAAGAGATGAAGGTAAAACTAGAATCAGGTGTACCACATTCCTATTTTGCTAGTACATATGCGAGTATTAAGGTTCAAAATTCTTCTGGCAACGTTCTGTACAATAAGGAAATCGTGGGAAATAAACAACAAAATGCTGAAAGCCAAACTGTGCCCGTCAAGGTAGGGGATTACATTGAATTTACCCATATAGAAGGAGAAGCAACAAAGGAAAAAACGCGAGCAACTTTAACTAACCTTGAAAATAACAAAAATGAAACCATTGGAAAGACAGCGAGGTATCAAGTGACAAAAGAAGGCTTGAAGAAAGTAGAGAAAATGCCAGAAACAACGGTTTTAGATGGAAATCAATTCGCTTGGTCATTAAAGGGATATAATGATCGAGAAATCGCGAAAATAGAATATAACAAAGCAACAGAAAAAATGCAGATTAAATTAGAAGCGGGTATCCCCCATTCTTATTTTACTAATACGTATGCAAGCATTAAAGTCCAGAATTCATCCGGTAATATTTTGTACAATAAAGAAATTATAGGAAATAGACAACAATCTGCTGAGAGCCAAACTGTTTCAGTCAAAGTAGGAGATTGTATTGAGTTTACTCATATAGAGGGAGAAGCACAAAAGGAAAAGACACGCGCCACACTTACTAATCTTGAGAATAGTAAACAGGAGTATATGGGAAAGAAAAGAATATATCAGGTTACCTCTATGGGATTATTAATAAAGCCATAGATTTCAATACAAAAGTTAAATTATAGATTTATATATTATATAAAAATCTTAACCATTATACGCATTAAAAAATGCTTAAGAGAATATAGATTGGCGGGTATAGTATGAACATATTTAAAGGGTTTCTAATTTCATCAATTGCAATGACCACATTTGTAGGAACAGATCTAATCCTACAAAATGATAGTATTCATAATAAAGTTTACGCTGAATCTAATAATGTCACATACAAAGAAAGAGATTCACAGGAAGAAAGATTAATTGTAAAGTTTAAAAATCAAATTGACTTACCTTATGAAGATGGTATTGAGAAACGAATAAAAAATGGGGATTATGATAACAATTTAAAGCAGTTATTTTCCGAAAATACAGAACTTACTTTAAATCGTCTGTTCTCATCTGTAAATCCGATAGAGATTGAAAAGTTATCAGTACAATCTAAATCAGTTGCTAATGAATCAGCTAATAATTTATTAAATTATTATATTGTACAAGCTCCTAATAACATAGAAATAGAATTATTACTGAAAAAATTTGAAACATCTTCTCTCGTAGAGGAGGCTTATATACAAGAAAAACAAATTTTGACACCCCCTGAAATACAGTTACCAAATTTATCTGTTAATCCGTACGATGATCCTAGATTTAAAAATCAAGGATATCTTGAAGCGGCACCAAAGGGAATTAATGCCTCGCATGCTTGGAGCATTAAAGGTGGTGATGGGAAGGGTACAACTTTTGTGGATATGGAATATGGATGGTTATTGAACCATGAGGATTTAGTCAATAAAAGTATTAAGCTTATGTCGGGACAAAATATAAGCTAGCATAGAGCTCATGGTACTTCTGTATTAGGAATTGTTTCATCTGAAGATAATCAAATTGGAAATATTGGAATTGCACCAAAAGCAAATGTAAAAGTAATATCCCAGATCAGGGATAATGAAATTTATAATACGGCGGATGCTATTTTAAGTGCTGTACATAATTTACAAGCGGGAGATATTCTTTTATTAGAGGCACAAGCTTCGTATGATGGGTATGGGGATAAATATTTACCTGTAGAAGTACATCCAGATATTTTTGATGCAATTCGTGTTGGTGCAGATAAAGGGATTATTATTATAGAAGCTGGCGCAAATGGTTCAAACGACTTAGATAATTTTAAAGATCGTAATGGAAAAAAGATCTTAAATCGAAATAGTCTAGACTTCAAGGATTCAGGTGCTATTATGGTTGGGGCGGGATCATCAACTGTTCCACATAAACGTTTATGGTTTTCAAATTATGGAAGTCGATTAGATGTATATGGATGGGGAGAAAATGTTGATACAACATCAGCAAATCCAAGTCAAAATACTACAAATTTATATACATCAACATTTAGTGGAACATCAAGTGCTTCACCAATTATTGCTGGAGCAGCAACTTCGATACAAGGTATTGCTAAAGAACATCGAGGCTCTCCTTATACACCAGTAGAATTAAGAAATATCTTAAGTAATCCGAATACAGGAACAAAATCTCAAGATCCGTGGAATGATAGAATAGGTGTTTTACCTGATTTAAAAACTATATTAGATAACTTAGGTTTTAATTCAGATATACCGAACTCTTCTAGTATTTTAGAAGGAAAGCAGTTTGCATGGTCCCTAAAAGGAATTAGTGATTTTGAGTTTGCTAAAATTAATTTCAATAAATCGACAGAAGAAATGCAAGTGGACTTAAAAGCAGGCGTACCGCATCATTATTTTAATGAAACATATGCGAGTATTAAAGTCCAAAATGCATCAGGAAAAGTAGTATACAATAAAGACATTTATGGAAATAAACAACAAAATGCTGAATCGCAAAAAGTTTCAGTCAAAGTAGGAGATTATATTGAGTTAACACATCTAGAAGGTGTGCATAGAGCTACTCTCACAAATGTAGATAATAGTAAACAAGAGAGCTTTGGAAAAAAAGTCATATACGAAGTTACAAAAGAAGGCTTGAAGAAAGTAGAAAAAATGCCAGAAACAACAGTTTTAGATGGAAATCAATTTGCATGGTCCCTAAAAGGAATTAGTGATTTCGAGTTTGCAAAAGTTAATTTTAATAAGTCGACAGAAGAAATGCAAATCGACTTAAAAGCAGGCGTACCGCATCATTATTTTAATGAAACGTATGCGAGTATTAAAGTACAAAATGCAACAGGGAAAGTAGTATACAATAAAGACATTTATGGAAACAAACAACAAAATGCTGAATCGCAAAAGGTTCCAGTTAAAGTAGGAGATTATATTGAGTTGACACACCTAGAAGGTGTGCATAGAGCTACTTTAATAAATGTAGACAGCAGTAAACAAGAAAGCTTTGGAAAAAAAGTCATGTACCAAGTTACAAAAGAAGGCTTGAAGAAAGTAGAAAAAATGCCAGAAACAACAGTTTTAGATGGAAATCATTTTGGGTGGTCTTTAAAAGGATATAGTGATAGAGAAATCGCAAAAGTTGATTATAATAGGGCAACAGAGAAAATGCAGGTGAATTTAGAAGCAGGCGTACCACATTCTTACTTTAATAATACGTATGCAAGTATTACAGTAAAGAATTCAACCGGTAGTGTTGTATACAATAAGGATATAGTGGGAAATAGTCAACAAACTGCTGAAAGTCAAACCGTGCCGGTAAAAGTGGGAGATTACATTGAGTTGACCCATATAGAAGGGGAAGCAGTAAAGGAAAAGACACGCGCTACACTTATTAACTTTGAGAATAATAAACAAGAATATATAGGCAAAAAAAGAATCTATCTAGTTACTTCAACGGGATTAAACAAAATAGATTAATATGAAGAACATTCTAATTATTAGTTAGATGCAAATAGTCGTTCATTATGAACGGCTATTTGGCTTTTATTTAACAATACGCTCTCTTTTTTATATACTCTCGTTGCCATCAAATGCTACATTTTTTTATAAATATGTTTTTGAATTAATAAATGTTTAAGTGCAATAGATTTGAGAAAAAAGAAACAGAATAGTAGGGTATTTATTGATAAATCCTCTCAAATATTACAATGTTTTACATATTTGATATGATGTAAATGAGTTCTATGTATATTAAGGGAGGAATGGGAATGAAAAGGTTTATAACACGTGCAAGAGGTAATACAGTCTCAAAAAATTTAGTTTTAATGGTGTTGTCGATGGTTTTAATGATATTTATGATTACACCATCCAATGATGTATCTGCAGCCAACCTATCAAAAGCAGCTACATTAAAAGGCGTGAATTTATTTAATGGAAGTTGGACAGTTGCTATACAGGCAGCAAATTTACAATATGTTTCTGCTGAGCCTTTGGGAAATGTAACAGCAAATCGTAATGTAGTTAATGAATGGGAGAAATTCGAATTAATTCCGACTGGAGAATTATATACGTACGCTTTAAAAGCCAAAAGTAATGGGAAGTATGTTTCGTTTGAGCCAAATGGTAGAGTAGTAGCAGATCGTACATCAATTGGGACATGGGAAAAGTTTATCTTATATAATGGTGGAGACAATAGGATATACGTATTACAAGCACTCAGTAATGGTAGGTATATATCAGCAAATGGTGGTAGAGAATTAACGGCTACTAGTTATGTAGCTGGAAGCTGGGAAAGATTTGTTATTGTATACTTCTAAACTTTGAAGTGTAAAGGGCTGCAGGTAATTAGCAGTCCTTTTTACATGCTAAATAAGGACTTACTGAGGTTATAATGAAAAGAAAAAGAACCCTATAGGGTTCTTTTTCAAGGCATATTAACAGTAAGGAGAATCATGAAATGCTACTTCAAATCTTTATTAGGGGAAAGATTTTGAATAAGCTTAACATACATCTATTTTTACATAAATGTAATATATAGTAAATTGATAATGTTTATACTTACTATTACTAATATTCAATTAAGATAGTTAACACTATGTATATAGTGTTAACTGGTGTTTAGTACAGTATACATTTAGAAATTTAATATTAGATTTCATTTGTTAAAAAAGCTAGAGAAAGTAGTTATGAAAGCAATGAACTAATAAAGAATTTAACAAAATAGTTATTTTGTTAAATAAAAAGCTATGTCTTGTCTATGTAAATATATGTTTGGTTTATACAAACTGTGAGTATTTTTAAGTAAATTATTTGTTTATAAACAAATATAAAGAGCGTCCTCCAGGACGCTCTTCCACCCAAACTTACAATGAAAAAGAATACGTGACATTGTATGCGTTTTTTTTTCTCTTTGTGTAGTTTATCAACAAAAAAGAGCGCTTTTAAAGGCGCCCAATGATCAAGATTTATGTAAAAAAGGTGCACAAGATATGGTATGTATGCTTCTTAATCTTGGTGCAGATTTAATACAAAATCCTTATTTGAAAACAAGAAGCCTTAGAGTTAGGGCTCTAGGGCTTCTTGTTTTGGTATTCTCACATGGTTTTTCAAAAAGAATAGAACATATTGAAGATAACATGTGAATGTTTCATAAATGTATCAAAAAAGTGAACAAAATTGCTATTGCAGAAGAAGCAGAAATGAAGTTTCTAATACGTAAGTACGTGAAAGGTATTATTTCCAGTGGATAAAATGCGCATGGGACACCTAATCATTATTTTATTGGGGGAAAAGAATATGTTATGAACTTGGTGGAATGAAAAAATGAAAATTTTACTTTTAGAGTGAAACTAAACAAAAATGCTATTTTGTAGAGCTTTAATTCCATGAGAAAAGAGCACTTCGTAAAAGTGCTCTTTTGACCAAAATCCATTTTGTAAAAGAGAGGAATACGTAATATCATATGAATTTATTTTTAAATGTGTTTAAAATCGTATAAAAACTTCTTTTTGCAAAACAAAGCAGCCAGCTTAATTAGCTAACTGCTTGTTGTACAAAAGAAAATTAGGCCCTACAAGTAAAAGATATGTAACTTTAAGTTACAACTATATTATAAGCAGAATTAAACATGTTATGCGGTAGTAAAAATAAGCTTAATCAAACTTTCATTTTGTATTAAGTTGGAGTATAAAAAGAGCACTTAGTAAAGTGCCCTCGTGACGAGTCTCATTTTATAACGACTATTTTATAAAGAAAGGAACTCAGGATATTATATGTGCGCCAGTCAATTGAGTACCTTGTACAAATAAAGAGCAGCTACCAAAAGTTAACTGCTCAAGTTGTATTATGAGTAGTATTGTTAGAATATCGAATTTTATCCGTTTAATAAAAAAGCAGCTAGCAAAAGCTAGCTACTTAGCTCCAGGGAAGGGAGAGGAGAAATCAATTAGGTCTAAGTTTGGAATAAGGTTTTTAGATTTTAAGATCTAACCTAAGTATAGTATCGATTTTATTTGAGTTATTATGCATATAAATGGTTCCTCGTGAACTACCCGCCACTTAACGTCCTAACGGACTGTTTGAAGTGGGGGCTTCTCGGTTAGTCGTTACTTTTGGTAGCTAACGAATTCGTCCTAAGACAGCCGAGCTAAATCCCTTGTTCCAAGGGTTATTTTATTGCTATCTATGCTAACACCAATAGGCGTATTGCTTCATTTTTGATATTGATAGCTGCGTTATAATCTCTATCGAGATTTACACCGCATATACAAGTATATATTCGCTCAGACAATGACATATTTTTCACATTTCCACAACTGCTACATGTTTTTGTGGAAGGAAACCATTTGTCTATTTTCACAAGTTGTTTGCCTTGTTCATGTAGTTTATAAGCTAAGAAAGTGGTGAACATACCCCAAGCATTATCAGCGACGCTTTTTCCAAAATGAAGTGCTTGCGACATTCCCTTCATATTTAGATCTTCAATAGCGACAACATCAAAATGAGTAGCTAACTCTTTAGACTTATGATGAAGGAAGTTCTTACGTTGGTTTGCTACTTTTTCATGCAGCTTAGCTACACGGATACGTTGTTTATTCCAACGCCCTGAACCTTTTGTACGTCTTGATAATACTCGTTGCGCCTTTGCTAATCGGTCTAACATTTCACGATAGAACTTAGGATAATTGGCTCTCTCATCCTCAGAACTGACGTATAATTGATCCATCGCAAAGTCTAATCCAACAACTGTTTCTACTTCTTTTTGTACGATCTCTTTTTCGTATTCAGTCAAAATGGACACATAGTATTTACCAGTAGGTGTCATAGAAATCGTACATGACTTGATTATATGGCCTTGTGGTATTTCTCTATGCTGTTTGATACGTACCATTTTCAGTTTTGGCAATTTGATATGACCGTTAAGCAACATAATATTTCCGTTCACTACATTCGTTGTATAAGACTTTCTGTCTTTTTTGCTTTTGAATGTTGGGAAGTCATTTTGACCACGAAAGAAATTTTTATAGGCAATTTGCAAGTTTAGTTGAGCATTTGCCAAAGCTAATGAATCAACTTCTTTTAACCACTCAAATTCTGCTTTGTATTTTGCAGGCGTGGGAAGATTTTGTTTCTTTAGTTGATCCTTATCATCTTTATGTTTTTCATACGCTTCTTTCCGTTCAGCTAACATTCTGTTATACACGAAACGTACACAACCGAAGGTTTTACGTATAAGATGTGCTTGGTCTCCTGTTGGATACAAACGGAATTTATATGCTTTATTCTGCTTTGTCATATCATTTCACCTCACTTTTCACTTTGATTTTCAATATATGTTTTTACTACGTCTATTGGCGAACCACCAGTAGTTAGCAAGCAAAAGCTTCTTGACCAAAACATCTCTTTCCAAAGTTTCTTTTTCACTTGTGGAAAGTCTCTTTTAATAAGTCGAGAACTTGCACTTTTATAAGCATTGATGAATTTTGTCATTTCTGTATTAGGGTGTGCTTTGAACAAAATATGAACATGGTCTACATTATGATTCCATTCAACTAATGAGATGTTATAGTTTTCAGATAGTCGAACAAACATATCTTTTGCATAGTCTGACATATCATCATCAAACACATTTCTTCTGTATTTCACGACCAACACAAGGTGATAATATAACAAGAATACTGAATGGTTATTACTATCTAATTTCATTTATATACCAGTCTTTATAATTGATAAGACTGCTTATATCAGAGGCAAAATAAAAAGGAAAACCTTTTGGTTACGCCAAACCGAAATTCATCTCCCACCTACCGTTGGGCTACGCCCTTCACACGCTTGAGGAAGGAGAATTCTTTCGGGAAATTCGTTAAATTATTGCCTTTTTAAGAGAACGGAAAGAGTTTTTCGAGTTAGCATCTTTTGCATAATAATTATTAAAGAGGGAATTTCTACTTAGAAATATAGACTAGTCTATTTTAATTTCTAATGGTCCCAGTATCTTTTATTTTGACGTGCGTCTTTACATTTATTTTAGCCTCTGCTAACGCTTGCAACCAATCTCCTTTTACTTTTTTCCATTCTTTATATTGAAAAGCTCTAGCATATAGGGATAATCCGATTGGATCAATTTTATTCTGTTGTATTTCATTTAATATATTTTGTAAATTATTATTAATTTCTTTTTGAATAGCACTTTTTAAATGATATATATTTTTTTTATTATCATAGTACCCCTTAATTAAATTCGGATTGGTTTTTTCTATTAAAGCTACATTAGCATATATATCGAGATTAAATACAAACTTTCCGTTTTGAAAAGTAACATCTACCTTCCTTGTCGCGTTCTGTACGAAGATAGAAGTATTTGTTTTTTTGTTGGAATTTTTAGGAGGCAGTGCAAGGTGTAGTATCATTCGCCCGTTACTTTTTGACTTATTTAAAAGATTGAAAAATTTAACATCTTTTTTAGGGATATAAGTTAAATATTTCCCTTTTCGATTTAAAAATGCAATTCCTACTGTGTCGATTTCATTCTTTGTTTTTTTGATAATTGGAACAGTTTGCGTCATTCCATCTTCATTTTGTTCTCTCATTAATTGCTGAATTGTAGAAGAGACGGATTGGTTATTTTGAATTGAGGATTCGATTACACCATTTATATAAGATGATAGTGATGGTTTACTAGGCTTATAAATTTTAAAAATTTCTTCTGCAGGCCCATCTACAAGTACTACTTTAGCATTAATGGTAGCGTAAGGATCACGGTAAGAAGAATCAAGCTCCTGTAACCAATTTGCTTCTTGCGCTAATTTTTTCCCAATTAAAATGATTTCAGCTTTGGAAGCTGTCATAAAGCCCGTTAACTTTGTATCTATCTTACTGAATCCAGTATATACAGTTGATGCTTTTGTCCAATGTTCTATAGTACTTTTTTGTTGCTTATGATGAAAGAGTGGTATACTTGTTCCAACTTTTATGTCTCCATTAGCGGTTCTATCCAAGCCAATTAACAGGATTAATGAAACCTTCTCAAGAGGAATTCTTTGACTACAACCAATTATATATACACAACAAATTAAAACCCATATCCATTTTCGAATCAAAGTTGTTTCCTCCTAGTAACCCAAGTAAAAAGAATACTGTAAACGAAAAAAATAATTGGTAATAGAATAAAGAAAACGACATTTAAGATATCCATAAGAGAATATATAAACAAATATTGATCCACATCGGGATTTAGGAAAATAAATAGACCAACTATAAATAACATAAAAGCAAGTAGCGCCCAATTACGAACGTTTTTTTGAAGTGAAATGGTCACAGATTCAAAACTGAAAAATAAATACGGATATATTGTAGTGGAAAATACAATCAAGTAGTAAGCGATATATATAATTTCTAATCTTTCCATGAAAGAAAAACGAACCCCTTTTAACAGATGAAATACTGGCCAGATTACGTCTTTTATCCCCTCTGGACTAAAGTATATATAAGAAAGAATAGTCACATATAGATAGAAAAGCATAGTTCCAGTATTCGCTATTAGTAGCCCTTTTATGGCTTTTTGTTTTTTTTGTAAGAACGGGTATATATAATATGCAATTTCTAAGCCAGCATAAGGTGTAATGGTTTCTTTTGTTGCCTTTATAATAGGGTATAATCCATCTTTAAAAATAGGTAGTAGGTGTAAAGGGTTGTAGTTAGTCTTTAGTGAGAAAAGAAGAAATAGTGGCATCCAAGTAGTGAAGAAGAAAACAAGCATAGAATAACTAGTAAGAGCCCTTAACCCACTCAGAGCTAAAATAATAAAAGGTAATAGTAATAATATGGTGATTTGATAAGCAGGAGTGGAAGGGAATATCCACACTTTTACAATATCAGTTGCCTTTAATAAAGTATTAAATCCAGCAAAAAATAGATAAGAGGCATATGCAAGAAAAAGAATTGTTCCTATCCATTTACCAAAGTATGTTTTTAAGATTTGTGAGAAATTTTTTTTTGGATTTTTTTGTAACATTAATATAATAATTACACCGATTATAGAAGTAACTATCCATCCGAGAATGATCGAAATCCAGCCATCTGTACCAGCAGTAGTAGCAAGTGGGCTTGGCATAATTAACATACCAGATGCAAGTTGCAGCGAATGGATGAAAATAATAAATTCGAATAAAGTTATATTTTTGAATTTAAGATTCCCCATGCGGACCACCTTCTTTTTTCTTTTCTTGTTTCGGCTGTCCAGTACTCGAGCGGGTGGTAATCATCGAAATAGGAAACCTTACAAAAGAATCTTTTAACTCTTGAAGCCGAAATGGCGCGATTGGCAATCCGTATGGTGAACCATAGGAAGTCAGTGAAACAAAATGAGCAAATAAGAGCATTAATCCACTAACAATACCTACAACCCCATAAAAGTATGCCAATAACATTATTGGAAAACGAATAAGGCGTATAGAACTTGATAAATCATAATTAGAAACAATAAATGATGCAATGGCTGTAATAGATACGATAATAACCATAACGTTACTCACAAGTCCAGCTTGAACAGCCGCCTGTCCAATTACAATCCCTCCAACAATACCAATAGTTTGTCCAATAGGTTGTGGTAAGCGAATACCAGCTTCACGTAGCATTTCCAGTGTAATTTCCATTATAAAAGCTTCCAATAAGGGAGAGAAGGGGACCTTAACTCTTGACGTTGCAATAGAAGTGTATAAATCTATAGGAATGATCTCAAAGTGAAAGGATACTATAGCAATATAAAATGCGGGTAAAAAAATAGCTATAATAAATCCTGCAAATCGTAATAAGCGAAAAAAAGATGCAATGAGCCAATGAATATTATAGTCATCTGGGGTTTGAAAAAATCCAATCAAATTCATAGGAACAACCATAGCACCAGGGGATCTATCCATTAACACTGCTACTTTCCCATCAAGTATATGATTTGAAATGGCGTCTGGACGTTCGCTTAAATAAGCCTGTGGAAAAGGAGTCCAATTTTGATCTTTTGTATAATTAGATAGCTCTCCAATACTTAATACCGCATCTGTTTTGATTTTGCAGATTCTAGTTTCTATTTCTTGGACTACATCTGCGTTTGCTACATCACCTAAGTAAATTAAATAGACTAAAGAAGTGGCTCGTTCTCCAATCGTCAGCTTTTTGATTTTTAACTCTGTAGAAGGAATATATCGACGAATTAGGCCTATATTTTTTGTGACATTCTCAATAAAACCATCATGTGAGCCTTTAATAGTAACTTCTGAAATTGGTTCTTGAATGGCTCTCTCTGCCCAGCCTTTTGTATTTATTAGAAGTGAACGATTTTCTCCTTCCATAAATAGTACACATTGACCTTCAAGTAATCCTTCTTTAATTTCATTCCACGTATATACTATTTTGGTATGAGTAGCGATAATATTAGAATTAAATATTTGACTGTCTTCATTTACTTCTTGTAATAATGGTGTAACAACATTGGCTTTTAATGCAACACCATCTGTAAGGCCTTCAAAATAATAAAGCAAAATATTCGTGTTTGTTTTTAATTGCAAAGGATGTTCAATCAAATCTGCACTAATATCAAAGATATTATCTAGTGTATTTTTAAGTTGTTTTAGGTTATTTGTTTCGATCTTTTCAATGGTTTTATATGTCTTAGTTTCTAAGGTCTCTTCATTTAAGGACAAAATTGACACCTCTTTAATATATACCGATTAGTTGTAGTTATTATTTTTATATAATTGAATTTTATTCATTAATTTAATTGAATTGGATGTAAGAATTGATAAATTTGATGTGCTATATTATTAATTCAATAATTGAGAGGAAAAAAGTAGAGGTAATTTGTGTGAAAATCTAAGTTTCAAGATAGAATTAAAATTTCAATGATTATAACAAAAAAGAACCATTGATAGGCTCTTTTTCATAGTTGGTAAATATGTTATCAACAATAGATGGCGATTAAGGTAGTAATTTAGATGCCTTTAAGTTAATCATCTGAATTTTGTAGGAAGAATTCTTTTTCCATACCTTAATGCTCAATGAAAAAGGATATTTCATTTATTTGGGTGTTCTAGTGTATTTGAATCTTGCGCACTAACAAATTTTGTTTAGGGACAAAATGTATTTTCTTAATAATCAGAAAAATAACGCGGCAAAATTCTTATTAATTATTTTGGTAGGTATCAAATATTCCTTTGGCCTTATTTTCATGATATTACCGTACGCTTATATGTTTCTAAGGGAAAGAAATACTTTCATTTTTATGACCATCTATTGTTTGATTAAGATCGTAACACGAAATAGAAGCGTTTACAACCAGAAAATAAAGAAAAAATATTAAAATAAGACTTTTTTCGACAATTATTTTATGTTTATATTTCATTTTATTATAGGAAAAGGCGGGGGAAGCGGACCTTTTCCTATAAAATGTTTTGTTGGAATTAGAAATAACTAAAAAAGTAATATTAGCTTAAAATTAAAATGAAATTCAATGATAAGATTATAATTGAATTTTTAAACCTCAGGTGTATTGAAAGTATGGTCAAATTTTAATCCACTTTGCGTTTCTTCCCTTTGTAACTAGCTTAATATGGCCAAACACTTGCAAGGAATTTAAAGCCTTACTGATTGTACTTTCTGCAATGTCTGGATAAGTGTTACGAATACTCTCCTTAGTAAAAGGTTGTTTTTGTTTAAGTATAAAATCTTGAATTCTCTCAACTTTAGTATGTTTACATATAGAATCTAGAACTGTGTTATGAAGATCTTTGTAAGCCTCTAATATAATTGATAAAAACGTTTTTAACCAAAAGCTATTATTATGTTCCTCGCAGTACCAATTGACCGAAGATTTATAAATCGAATTGTAATAATCAGATTCATTTTTCTTAATATATTTATCCAAACATACATATTTTACAAATGTATGTCCACTCTTAATTAACAGCAATTGCATTAACATAAATGCCAGCCTGTTATTACCTTGATTGAAAGGGACTATGCAATAAAAATTTAATATAAAACGGGCTATTAATAAAAGTGAATGTAGCCCCTTACTAGTATTTAATGAGTTGTATTGATCACATAATTGCTCCATAAACTGTGGAATGAGTTCATGCGGAAGAATGCGGTAACTATTCAAGTGCATTCCATGCTCAGGAATACCTGGAATAATAAAAGGTTTTTCACGCCATTTGGCACTGTCAGAGGTAAGGTAATGTATTAGTTGAAAATGTAATTCCTGTATAGTTGCTGGATTAATTGATAAAGTACAGGAGTTTTTATGTACAAAAGAAAGTGTTTGATAATAACAAAAAATAGCATCTTCAGAAATATTTTGAGGTACTATATCATCTAAAATAAGTTCTTTTAATCTTTTATTAGGAACTTTTATATCCTCATAAATAGTTGTGAAATTTTTTATGTAATGTAGTGGTATAGTTTTTTCTAAACTATTAAATATGTCAGGGTTTTGTTCCTGATAAGCAGCTAATTTTCCTTTGAATTCGCTAATTTCACTTATTAAATTGATTAACCTCCTTTTTAATTCAATATTTTTGTACTTATCATCAAAAAAGTCTCTCATTTTTGTTCCTCCTGTAACCCCTTAACACGTTGTTGCATATATCTTTCCATTCTAAAGGTATGCTACGACATCATTGTAAAATAAAGATATTTTCGGTCTGATTTTGAATATATATCAGAATCTATATTTTTATTTAACAATTAAAATATGGAAATTATAAAGAAGAATCGTTAGGATTCAATTTTAATAGGCATAATCCTAACATCAAATGCACAAATGTACAATAAAAAAATAAAAAAAATAAAACTATCGACTCTTTTGAAATATTATCTAAAAGAGTTTTAAGAAATTGTAGGTATAGATGTGCTTTGGTTTAGGAGTAAATAATAAAGCGGTAATAGAGTTTTCATAGGTAATTAAAAAGTAGATAGACTATTAATTTGTGACAATTACGTGCCTAATCTATCATATGCTTTTATGAGAATTTTAAAATTAAATCCTAACGAGCTGAATTTTCTATATTTAGCATAAATATTAGGGAGGCGTGCTGATGAAATGTATCATTTTATATAGAAATATGTAACGTTTAACACTCGTATTGTAAAATATTTTGACATACGTTAATTTAAATATTAGGTACAGGAACATTTAATAAAAACTCAGTACTAAAGTACCCTTTAAACGTTTCACCCTAAGAACGTTTCTCAAGCACACTGAAGTTTACCCGTTGTTTCTGTGCCTTATTAGATAAAAATAATATAATAAATTTTTAGAATATGATAATGAAAAATGGGTTTTCAAATCTTTTCTCCTTAAATATTAACAATCTCTTGATAATCTGTTTAAAGTGAGAAAATGCAGGATAGACAATGGTTATTAATAAAGAAAATACAGTTAAGCTAGATACCTTAAGTCATTTTATAAGTAATTAAGCGTTAGATTGAATTAGTAAGAATATTATATGTGTTTGCTAAATGGCTTGTTTTAATTGTTCTGTTACTATTAATTTATGAATTTTAACATTTAGCAGCTAGTCAACATATAGGTTATATTGATTATGTGGGTTTTAACCTCAAGTGTATATGTTTAAGGTTAAGGGATTTGTGAGTGTTATAAAAGAAGTGAAAGTCTGGAAGAAACGGATATAATCGGTTTCTTCCAGACTTTTTTTGCTTTTTTGTAATATAAAAAAATTATTTTTCCTACATGATTTAATTATCTGTTTTAATATTTGAATTTTTTGTGAAATTAAACGAAGTTTTTATACTTTTTTTAAAACATAATGTTACAAAATAGACTTATTGTATTTATTTTATTTTTATATGAGATTAAAAATAATAATAAACGTACCAATGTATGAGAGGTATTAGTATATTTATTAGTAATTTGTTCGTTTATCTCTATATTGCTATTATATTAGCGATAACAATAATATATTGGGGGGACAAGAATGAATTTGAAATTTGCATCTAAATTGGAAAGATTAAGAAAAAGTAAAAAAGGAATTGGTGCTTGTGTTTTAGCTGCAGGGGTAACGGCTATTACTATGATTCCTCAAAGTGCTTATGCACATGGATTTGTTGAAAAGCCAAGTAGCCGTGCTGCTTTATGTAGTCAGAATTATGGAGCATTGAATTTAAATTGTGGAAATATAATGTACGAACCTCAAAGCCTAGAAGCACCTAAAGGATTCCCAGATGGGGGACCGATTGATGGAAAAATCGCTTCGGCAGGAGGACTGTTTGGAGGAATTCTTGACCAACAAACATCAAATCGCTGGTTCAAAAACACGATTAAGGGTGGAGCAAATACCTTTACATGGAAATATACAGCTGCACATCCTACAAGTAAATGGCATTATTACATTACAAAAAAGGGATGGGATCCTAATAAACCATTAACACGTGCTGAATTAGAACCAATTGGAACTGTGAAACATGATGGTTCTGCCGCATCAAATAATTTAACACATACAATTAATGTACCAACTGATCGCAATGGTTATCATGTCATTTTAGCTGTATGGGATGTAGCAGATACGTCAAATGCGTTTTATAATGTAATTGATGTAAATCTAGTAAATAATGAAACTCCCGATACAGTAGCTCCAAGTCAACCAACTGAATTAAATGCCTCTAAAGTTTCTGCCAATAGTGTTGAAATAACATGGAAGGCCTCTACTGATAATATAGGTGTAAAAGAATATCAAGTGTTACGTAATGGCGAAGTAATTGATACGGTACCAGGTACAACTTTTATTGATAAAAAACTAAAAGCAGATACGGAATATACCTATACAATAAAGGCATTAGACTCTGCTGGAAACATATCAAAAGAAAGTGAAAAACTAAAGGTTAAGACAGCACATGCAATCCCAGATATAGAGGCTCCAACTCAACCAAAAGGATTACATAGTATGGGTACAACAGCGACAACTGTTGATTTGATGTGGAGTCCGTCTGAAGATAATGTAGGTGTTGACCATTATATTGTATATAGAGAAAGCGCTGGGGTTATGAATAAAATTGGGACAGCGGCTAATACATCCTTTATGGATAAAGATTTGAAGGCTAATACATCGTATAAATATGTAGTGACGGCGGTTGATTTAGCTGGAAATGAATCTAGTAGAAGTGATGTTTTGAATGTAACAACAAAGTCAGAGGATTCCACATATGAAAAATGGGATGCAAGAAAAGCATATACTAAAGGCGATAGAGTAATACATGAGGGAAAAGTGTATGAAGCAGTTCAAGATCATCAAGGAAATGGCGACTCAAATTGGATTTTTGCCTTATCGCTTTGGAAGCCAGTTTTGAATAAGTGACAGGTGGGAAAAGGTAGTTAACATTTTTGGGTTTTCTTTTAAAAATTAAGGGCTGTTCCAAATATGAATTATCTTATGATTTAAATGTTGAACTACTCACCACTTAACGTCCTAACGGACTGTTTGAAGTGGGAGATTCCTGCGAACACCGATGTATCCATCAGTTATCTTAGCAGGCTCTACCCGCAGTCCCTACGGTGAGAACATAAGTATCTTGTACGCTGACTCACCACACTCCCTACTTTAGCTTGGTTTTCGCGATTTTGAGAAGCGTGGGGCGATAGAACGTTGAAGATTTTACGGTTGCAACGTTTTTCTGCAACCAACCTCATATCTTCAGTTTTCGAAGAGCAATCTGTACAAGTAAATGATAGCAAATATGTTGACTTATGCCAACCGACATTCATCTCCCACCTAAAATTGGTGTTTCGCACCTTCACATTTTTGAGGAAGGAGTCTTCTTTCGGAAAACGATAAATCAATAAGATTTAAATCCCATCCTAATGTTTACGAAATGAAATTAAAAAAGAATCCCAATGGAATTTCATTGGGATTCTTTATTTTCTAATTTGTAATAGCGTATATTTTCACTGTGAATTTGTTAGTGGCACCCATTGGACTTGCAATATAATATTTAGTATTTGTGTAAGCTTCAGTCCTAGATCCATGTGAAATGTTTTTCCAACGAGTAGAATCTATTCCTAGGGAAACATCAATCATTACATTGAAAGAGATAGTAGAAGAATAATCTTTTTCTGAAGGCTCAATAACCCATTTTAATTCTTTGGTACCTACAGGTAAACTATCAATTTTAAAGTTTTGACTGGATCGATTTTGTTGTCCGGATAATGGACTAGATTCAGATGAAATTTGCGAAATTAATATTTCTTTTTCATTAGAATGTATGCCATTTAATTTAATGATACTATCAATTAAACCTGGACCAGGAAAATCAGCTGCGATGATACCAGAATGTTTAATTATGCCTTGTTGTAAGAGTTCGGTCCCAAGTGTATTCATTCCCCCATAGTATACTTGTCCGTTTCTATCGCGAGGGAAATCACTCCATGCATTTGTGGAATTCGTTTGAATCAATTTAGGACTACTATCAGTATTTCTGCTCTCTTTTCCGCTTGCAATAAACCAAGGATATACATTATTTAAAAATGCTGCTGCGCCTCCCGTACCACTAAAATGGTTGAGATAAATTTTTCCATTATTAAAGTTAGTATTTGCATTTTGTAGATGGTTTTTTATCTCAGTCCATTTTGCATATATTTCATCTGGTCCGCTTCCAATTTCAAACTTATCTTGTATATTCAAACCTTCGTAATCAATACCGTACAATTGAGTGGATGTAAAGTTTTGTAAGATTACAATTTTCCCGCGGGTATCTCCTAAAGTAGGGGTATTTCTATCTGAAGTTGATACGGAATTAGGATTCCAAAAATATGAAGCATTAACGTTTTTATATTTTAAAAATATCTCCTCAAATGATAGAGAGCCGCTTTCAGGAGTAGTTTCTTCTTTTAGGCGCATTAATATTGTTTCTGTTGGATGATCTTTTAAAAATTGAATTGTCTCTTTTAATACATCTTCAAACATAGTTTTTTGATTTACAATGCCATGATACATTGCAAAAGAATCTTTTACACGTTTAACACGCATATCTACATATCGGATTCCAGAATTTAATTGTTGTGATAGACTCATAGTTTGATTTCTTGTCAAATTTTCATCAAGAAAGCTTACTCCATGTAAAGCCATGGTACCATGAGTCCCTGGAATAGATATTTCACTTAATTTTGTAGAATCTTCTATTTTCGACATCCACGCTGGATTTTGATATCCTATATTGGATTCATAGGAATAACCTGAATGACTATCAGCTAAAATAGTAGATGGTGTACTTAAACTTGCTAGTGTAATACAAGTGAGGATGCTAATTTTAATGAAATTTCTCATTTTTATTTTCTTCATTTGATCTCTCCTGATTTTTAAATAATCGCTAGATGATTTTTTACTATATTTATTGTTTTTCATTCTTAAGGTAATAAATTTTTGGAGTTGATAATAATTAAAAATAGGGGGAGTAAGTTATTTGAGACTTTAATAATTTGTTTTTATGAATTGTACCTAATAGCCAAACGTATTCTTGAAAAATCGAAATATAGCCTCCAAAAACCAACCGTTGCTCGTATTGTATACAAACAAAACAGAAGCCTTAAAAAAGACTTCTATTTTGTGACATATAATGAATGATAAGGTGGTAAACAAATCAAGATAATGTGACTGAGTGGTAAAAATTTATTAATAGCTGTTTTAGAATCTCTTATAACAATGCTAATAAAAATTGGGAAATCCTACTCATTAAAACTTAGACTAACTACAGTTGCGATTGATTGGGCTGCATGTTCCCAGCTTCCGTCTATAACTTTACCAATCTGCTGACCAAGTGTATTTAAATCATTTGGATTAACTGGAATTCCATTATACGCAGCAAGAATTGATAAAAGTGGAGCAGCAAATGGTGTCCAACCACCTCTATCAATATTAAATACAGGTTTATCTAGTACCTTTCCATCTTGTACGGTAAACTCATAATAAAATTGATCATCTGGACGAAAACTTAAATGATGAGAAATTTGCCCCTTAACATATTTTTTTCCTGCACCTAGATTTACTACTTCTATTTCTTTCACATTAAATTCATGCTCAAATACTTTGATTTTTTTGACTTCTGGACCGTTTAAGGCAGCTTGAACGGCTGTTTCCAAATTGTTTTGTGCAAAAGGTTGAATACTCATTTGTGCCTCTTTTTGTTGAATAGGAACCTCTTTTTCTGCAGCAAACACTGAGGTAGTAGGTATTGCACCTGTAGCTAATGTAGCTGCAAGGGCTGTTGTCATGATGCTTTTTCTTTTCATCTTCATAGTTTTCCTTCCTCTCTTAAAGTTATGATATATAATCTTTTAAAGATTGACACGGTACAATTTTTATTCATAATGTACGTAAAAGTCAGTTTAAGAATAATGTGAAATCGTGTCAGAAAATTAAAGTTAATTATATATGTATTTAAGATGATATCTATCTACACATATTTTTTCAATTTTTAGATAAATGTAATGGTAATGACTTCTCAAGAATTAATTTAGCACCTTGTTTATCTAGAAAAATCCTATAAAATACATTTAGTTCATAGTAAAAGTAATATATTTGATATCAAGTGTCTTACATAATGCGATAAAATTTCACAATTTTTTATTATTATATACAGAAAAAGGTAACGAAACATAAGTAATATGTAATACTTGTTATAGGTGTGAATTATGCGAATATACTTATTGTAACAGCTAAGATGTTAGATAATATTTTGCTTAAAAACATTACTTATTGGTTATCCAGTTAAATATGAAAATGTAATGCTTGTTTCAGCATTAAATAATTTAACAGTGGATCCATCTTTTATGGAATGGCAGTGTTGGAAGTACTTAGGTATTATCAATAAGAACCCAATTTAAAATTCTCTTGGATGCAAGAGAATTTTTTTATTAGGAATAGTAAGGGGGAGGGAAGGTGCATTACATATGGGAAAAGGTAGAAGTAATAATGCTGGTAAAAATCAACCAAATTTTGATGATTCATCTAATTTTGCTAAACAAAGCCAGCCGACAGAAAAGAAGAAGAAATAAGAACAGGAGCTCTCTTGATAAAGGGAGCTCCTGTTAAAAGTATCCAGAACAACATATCGATGAATTAACCCAATAGTCTTAAAAACAAGGTTTAAATTTTTAAGAATGGCATTTAATTTAATATTATTTTCCCGCTTTTTTATACTAATTGACGCGTTAAATTCATTTGAAATGCTCCCTTAATGACGTTGGGCGTGACCTCAATTAAAATTTTTTAAATCTAATGGGACTAACCATTAAGAGAGCCAGAATTAATGTAATCCATGCATTGCTATATGAAAACAATCCCATAACAGTCAATGATAATCCTGCAGCTGGAATAGGTAATCCCTTAAAATATCCAATAGTTGGTTTAATACTAAATTTAGCTAATCTTAAAGCACCCATTGTTGGGAAAAGGATAAATGCCAAAGAAGTTAAAATAGAAGGTGTTGCTATCGTATGAAATAAAAGCGCAGGAGCAACGCCGAAACTAACAATATCAGCTAAGGAATCCAATTCTACGCCAAACTCACTGTTCACTTTTAATTTTCTCGCAATTCTTCCATCAAGAAAATCTAAAACAGCTGAAAAGAAAATGA
>NZ_JBBOUN010000003.1:0-490896 GCF_038006085.1 Bacillus sp. FSL K6-0073
ATCAAAGTTTTGGAATGGCACCACTGGTGTACTTCATCGGAATGATTTTAATGTTCTTTACCGCATTAAGTTATGCACAGTTTAGTAAAGAGTTTTTACATGCAGGTTCAGTTTATACCTTTGTATCGAAAGGGGTAAATCCTCATGTAGGTTTTGTGGCAGGTTGGACATTGCTGGCCGACTATATTTTAGCTCCAGGTCTTGTTTATAGTTTTGCAGGTCTTTGGATGTCAGGTTTAGTTCCTGGTGTAAATCCAGTTGTTTGGAGTTTATTCTTTGTTCTTGTAAATACAATCATTAACGTAAAAGGAATTGAAGTAAACGCAAAAGTAAATAATATTCTATTTTACGTTCAATTAATTGGATTAGTTGTTTTCGTAGGATTGGCAATTAAATATGTCTTTGTTGATGGTCATGGTACAGGTGGATTTTCGTTAGCGCCACTATTCCAACCAGAACATATTGATTGGAAATTCTTCGCTACAGTTATTTCTATTACAGTAATGGGCTTCATGGGATTTGACTGTGTAAGTACATTATCTGAGGAATCAAAGAATCCTAAAAAGCATATTCCTTTAGCTACAGTTGGCTCACTAATTTGCACAGGTTTACTATTCTTAGTATTAACATATGTTGCAACATTAGCTCATCCAAATCATGCAGATTTAAATGAAGAAATGGCATTATTCGATATTGCTAAAGAAATTGGTGGTAATGGATTCTTCCAATTTATGATTATTGTGAATGTTTTATCAGCGGGAGTAGCAACTACATTAAACATTCAATCTGCTGTATCACGTATTATGTATGCAATGGGACGAGATAATATTTTACCATTCTCTGGTTTCTTCGCTAAATTACATTCGAAACATGATACTCCAGTTAACTCAATTATTACTGCGGGTGTAATTTCTACAATTATTATCTTAGTAGGTTCTATCCCAACAGTTTTAATGTTCATTAACTTTGGAGCAGTAACATCATTTACTGTTTTAAACATGGCAGTTATTTATTACTTCTTCTTTAAAAAGAAACAGAGAGGTATTAAAGGTTTCTTATTACATGTAATGGCTCCTATGGTAGGTATCTTAGTATGTGGTTACGTATGGACAGGATTTGACATGCTTGCTTATGGTGCAGGATTCTCATGGGTATTCGTGGGGATTGTAATTGGTGCGATTAAATCAAAAGGTTATAAAATCGTCCCTAAAATTGAAAATATGTAATAAATAAATTAATAAATACATAGAACACATAGATGATTTATCTTTGTGTTCTATTTTTTAGAAAACAGATAAACAAAATACATAAATAAAAAGAGAGAAGGTAGATGGATATGAAATTAGAAAATAAAATAGCAATTGTAACAGGTGGAGCCCGAGGAATTGGAGGAGCTATTGTTCGTAAATTCGTAGATGAAGGTGCGAAAGTAGTCATTGCAGATGTGTTAGGAAAAGAGGGGAATGCATTAGCAGTAGAGCTAAGAAGACAAGGACATGAGGTGTTCTTTGTTTATACGGATGTTTCAAATGCAGATGCGGTAAAACGTGTCGTAGACTATACATTTGATAAATTTGGACGAATTGACATCTTGTCAAATAACGCAGGTGTAAATATTCCTGGTTCGGTCATTGAGCTTTCTGAAGAAGATTGGGATAAAACAATGAATGTTAATGTTAAATCATACTT
Source organism: Bacillus sp. FSL K6-0073 (assembly GCF_038006085.1). Lineage (NCBI taxonomy): Bacteria > Bacillati > Bacillota > Bacilli > Caryophanales > Bacillaceae > Bacillus > Bacillus sp. FSL K6-0073. The sequence continues at coordinate 1,690 of NZ_JBBOUN010000003.1, forward strand.
CTTAATGGCGAAATACGTGCTTCCTTATATGCAAAAAGTAGGCGGTGGAGCCGTAGTAAATATGGCTTCTGCAAATAGTGAGTTTGCAGAGCAACGACTATCTGCATATGTCACTTCAAAGGGTGCTATTAAGATGTTAACGAAACAAATGGCAATTGATTTTGCTAAAGATAACATTCGTGTGAATGGTGTTTGCCCAGGGTGGGTAGATACAACGTTTAATGATGCACATGCAGAACTGTTTGGTGGACGAGAAGAAGTACTTAAAGAATTACCTGCAATTCAGAAGCTTGGACGTGCAATTCAACCAAAAGAGATTGCGAACATTGTTGCTTTCTTAGCATCTGATGAAGCTTCTTGCATGGTCGGTAGTACAGTAATGGCTGATGGCGGTATTACAGCAGGAGCATAAGAAAAAAGCAGACCTTTTAGGGTCTGCTTTTTTTATTTGCATGTTATCTTCCTAACATGCAATTACCAAGTTTTTATGTTGCTCGCCAACCATCTAACCTCAAGATGTATATAACAGATTGGTATGTTGTCTGCCAACGACACTGGCACCCGAAGTCCAGAAAGGCGGGATGAGGTTTCTATTCTCCCTTATCGAGTTGTTATGTTGCTTGGTCAGCAGAAATCACTATCTATTATATTGAAGTTGAAATAAAAAATTCATTTTATAAAACCATATAAAATGAAAAAAATATAATATTTTTATTGACTATAGTATATAATTAATTTATAATTTAAATATAGTTAATGAGGTGCTTGCAAGACTACATTTGATAGCTTACCAAAAGGACTAACGTCTTGCACCTTCTTCCTTGTTAGAATGTAAAGCACACTTATGATGAGTTTGCATAAAAAATAGTGGTTGGAACTTTATCGGTAGGTAGATTCCCGTCAGCTTATTGTAAAAGACAATGTTCTTGTTGCTATGGAGTTGATGTTGATGATTGGGTCGGAGGTCGTCAAGGTTATAACTAAATGATTCTATTTTTTGTAAGTAGAGTTATCTCGATTTTTATCGAAAATACGGTTGGAACATGAAGATAAATGGATGGTTCCTATTAATTTCGCCACATGTTTACGGAACAGGTGAAGAGTTAATAAGGGTAGTTGATTAGGTTGGAGACTACTCAAGTTATAACTTACTTTTTTTTAAGAAAAGAACTGTGGAAGCTCTTCTTTTCTTAATACCAGAAGAGGAATTGTGAAAGCTACTCTTTTTCTGCTTATATTTTGAGGTGCTGATAAGACTACATACAAATACGACAAATTTTAAAAAATAAACTTGGATTGTTTATGCGTACACTCATACGAAAAAACATTCACACCTGTCTTATTACTTCTCCCTCAAAGCTCATTTCTTATACTTTCTACATTTCGTAGAAAAAATCATAACGAGGTGCTTGCAAGACTACATTAATTTGATTAAAGATATTAAAATCTAAAATGAATTTTGTGTTTTGTATGTGAATAAAAGTAACGTGCAAGTATCTACTCTTTTAAAAGAGTAGATACTTTACAGCCTCCACTGTCTTGCACCTTCTTCTTCGTTATGTTTTATATAAACATGTTACATGTTTTAGAAGAATGAGCCATGAGAGGATAATACATCTTCTTGTGGCTCATTCTTTTAATTTTAAATTTAAAAAACCATATATTCAAAAGGAGCGTGTTACGATGAATACAATTGATAAAGTAAAAGCTATGAATCCTGATATGATGTTAACAAAAGAAGGAGCATTGGCATATAAGAATAGTTTTAAAGAACGATTGGTCGAATTATTTACCTTAGGATTATTAAATGGAACTTTTTATACAAAGCAAGAAGATGTATTAAAAAATGCAGGGGAGTTATTCCAACGAGCTTTAGAAGAAGAACCAGAGTTTGCAACGAAATGTGCGATTTATGGAGCTGTTGAAGGGAAATTAAAACTGGTCCCAACAATTTGGATGGTCTATATTTCTACATTAGAAGATAAGTCCTTGTTTAAAAAATCATTCCCACTAATAATTCGCAATTTTAACATGCTCTATAACTTTGTTGAAATTTCACGAAAAGGCGGTATCCGAAAAGGATTAGGACGCTCTGCAAAAAGAGAAGTAAACAATCGTTTTATTCAACTTATTAATGAGTATCAAGTTACTCGTTATAAAAATAAAATTAGTGATATTGCTAAAGTTACGAGACCTTTAGCAAAAGATGAAGATTTTCAAAAGCTGATGAGATATGTTTCAAAAGGAGAATTGACATTCCCACGAGCTACAGCATTAAAGATTGTTATTAGTGGATTAGAAACAGGACAGTATTCATTATATATGGATAGTTTAGTCCGAGAGCATTCTATTCAGTTAGAAGAAGTGAAGCATTCTGTTTCTACGTTATTACCAGAAGATAAGCAACGTTTATATGCAACCGTTTATGAGCGTTTAAATTACAATGCACTTATTTTAAACTTAGTTGCTTTAGAACGTGTATTTGCAACAGAGGTTAGTAAAGAAGAAGTCTATAATCCAAGTATTGGTCAGTTCTTTATGCAGGATGTTGTGATTGAAACGAACATTCCATCAGGAATTGTTGATATGGTCTCTGCAAAAATTGCAAATAAAGAAGAATATAAACGTTCTCATATGTTGCCATTTGCGTTAATTCAGGCGAATAAGAAAGTTGTGACTCCTGAGTTCCAACAAGCCTTAGGGAAGTTACTTCGTGATGTAGCACAAGAAGCGTTTTCTATTAATGAGAACAAAATCCTGAAAGTGGGCGTAGATACTTCTGGCTCTATGACTTCTGGTGTGCTTGGAGGGTTATCTCCTATGGAAATCGCTACACTATTTGGAGCCATGGTTAAAAAATCCCATAATAATACAGAGGTCGTTGCAGTGGCTACAACGTCACAAAAAGTAGAACTTCGTAGTCAAGATAACGTTTTTGAAATGGCGGATAAAATTGAATCTACGAAGGTGGGATACGGAACTAATTTCAGTCAGTTGCTTGATGTGTATAAAAATGAAGATTATGTCATTCTTTTTACGGATAATGAACCTGCTGATAATTTAGAACGTGCATGGTTGAAGATTAACCAAAAAACGGGAGCAAAGCTAATCATTTGGCAATTAGCTGAATCAGGTCATAAAGTATCTAAAGATAGTTCAGTCATCTATGTGAGAGGATACTCTGATAGATTATTGGATTTAGTAAGAACGATTATTGAATCTGATGGAGACCAAATGAAAGAAATCGAAAGTATTGAATTGTAAGATGAGGGGATAAAACCCTCATCTTTTTTATTATCGAATAGTTCCTCTCTCTTTTTTCTACAATACAACAATCATATAAAAAGGAGATGGTTGTATGTATAGAATATTAGAAGTAGAAGAAACGGAACAAATGAAAATTGAAATATTAGAAGTTCCTCAACTAAAGGGAGCAAGAGATGTTGATAATGCAATGAAATTATATTTTGCAAAAGAAGCTCATGTGACTTTTAAACAAATCCGAATCACATTAAAAAATGGCTCTGTAAAAACAGAAGCAGGGGCATTATATATGCTTAAAGGGAAGATTGATTGTGAAGTTAAAAATGGAGGGGTAACAGGATTATTAAAAAATGTTATTAAAGGTACTGTAACAAGTGAATCAGCGGTTAAACCTGTATATAGCGGTGTAGGAGAAATCTATTTAGAACCAACGTTGAAGCACTATGCAATAATGAAACTTAATAATGAAGAAGTTATTGTTGATAAAGGGATGTTCTGTTGTAGTACCGCAGACATAGCGGTAGAGCCTGTTTCTCAAAAAAATATAAGTTCTGCTGTTTTTGGTGGAGAAGGATTTTTTCAAACTTCATTAAAGGGAACTGGTTTAGTTGTTTTAGAATTGCCTGTACCAAGGAATGAAATTATAGAGTATTCTTTAGAGAATGAAAAAGCCCAAATAGATGGAAACTTTGCAGTGTTACGCTCTGGAAACATCCGCTTTAGTGTTGGAAAATCAGCGAAGAGCTTAACAGGAACTATGTTAAGTGGGGAAGGATTATTACAAACTTTTGAAGGTTCTGGAGTGTTATGGGTTGCTCCAACTGCACCATTCTATGATTCTTTAAGCCCTGGGGAATTGTTAACTACAAGGAATGATAGGAATAGGAACAACAAACAATAAACACGAAGAAGACGCATGAGTTTTTCTCTATGCGTCTTTTTTATGTAACGAGATACATTTTATTAACTTTCCTTTTTAATACGCCACCCAACTCCATAATATTCTCCACTTGTTGACCAATCCTTTAATAATGCTTTAAGCCTTACTTTAATATAAGCAACCCCTAAACGTCTTTGATAAGTAGTGCTATAAACAACATTCTCTTTCATTGGGAAAATTGCTAATATCTCAAGTCTCCATTTACCTGTTGTGTTTAATTCATTAGGCATATCTTTGAAAAATCGGTTTATCACGTTTTTTACCCCTTTTATAGTGCTTACATAAATTTTGTGTTTTTATATAAAAGTTTCATGCGACTATGTATTCTTTTTTAAAGTATTCCTTGGTGAAGTTTAAATCAAGAGGTTCAGTAGGTATTTCATATAAAAATAAATTTTTTCTTGCACGTTTCCATGGCTCACCGTTAGTTATAATTTCTTCTAATACTTTAGGCGTATATAATTTAAATAGATTCCATATATCATCAAGAAATAACCTTGTCTCTTGATTAAACGAAAAGTCATCATTACATTCTTCAGGAATTGTATGATAAGTGTACTTTCTGTATTTGTCATGAACAGATTTTATAAGTGGACCATGTTCAAACATATAAATCTCTTCAAGAAAAATCGGTTTATTTTCAATAGCTAAATGAAACCCTTGAGAAAAATAGAGTAATTTATGTAGTTTCATGTATGATACCCTATATTTTTCACTATTTTTACCCTTAAAAATAAAATATTTTGCAATTTCTAAAACATCTATACAACCATCCATGTAAAAAAGCACCTCCTAATCCAATTAGTACAAAGCTTCTCTTGCATATCTCATTATTCTTTGAAATTATTATTGCAATCATTACACTGATAAGCCACTAATGTTGTCTTATCCCCGAATCCATTTGAACCTTGTTTGTAACCACCATGACCTAAACAATTTGTATTTGAACTGCCACAATGGGGACAAATATGTTTTTCTCCGATTTTCACAAAAAAACTCTCCTTTATTCAACTATACATTTATGGTGTATAGCTTGTATTTTTGATTTCAAAGCATTTATTATCAGGATAGATTCCTGTGTGAGTATTGATTTTGTCACATTGACTACATTCATTTCTATAACCCCGTAGTAACTATCTAACTCACCGAAATTTAACTGTGTTTTGGGTTTTAGCTTCTTATATGTGGTTTTAAACATTGATTCCATTATGTTCCAAAAAGAGATGCTTTCTACATCTTGTTCTTCGATTGACTTTGATTGTTGTCTTTTGATAAAAAACAACTCTTTCTCTATTAATGCTTTTGACACCTGTATCTCTGCATCTGAAAGAAATAATGTGGTTTTTTGTTCAGACTGTATATTAGACATTGTTTTTGACGGACTTTTATTAGAAATAATTAATTTCAATAGGGACAGCTCCTTTATTAGGTATGCTACCTTTCTATTATATCAAATAGAAAACAATAAATAAATCTTTTTCGTAAATAATTTTTTACTTAAAGGAACGCATAACGTTGACTATAGTTAATTATTATTGTACTATTTGTTTACAATGAAAGTAAATCGTAATAGAGAAGGGTGGATGCATATATGGATTTTGTTAGTGAGTCGCATCAATTACAATACAATCATTTTATTTCTTATTTAAAGTCAAAAAAAGAACAGGCAATTATTTACTTGTTAACATCAGTAGGATGTTCAGATGAAATTGTTAGTCAACTGTATTCGTTTGACGGTTCCTATATGGAGTACAATCAAAAACTGTTTAAAGTTTTAAATAATGAGTTAAGCGAAAAGAAAAGAATGATAATTGCTGTTGCATTTAATCTCTTTAATGGGGCAGATGTTACAGATGAATTGAATCTATCAAGATATGATTACGGAATAGACATGTATAGTGTTTTGTGTGTATTAGGAAAAGAAATGAAAGTGGTTCGTGAATCATTAACGATATTAGAAGATAAATAGAGAAAAGAGTGATAGAAGTGCATGTAAAATATTTTCAAGCGATAGCAGATATTCAACATCATTATGATGATATATTACGTCAATTTGAGAAACCTAAATTTGGTCATTCTTTATTAGAATCGTGGGGGATTCAATTGTCGGAAAAAGAGGCCATTATGGAAGAACGAGATGTTCTTAAATATTTAATAGGTTGTCGCTTGGGGGTTGTTCGGAATAAAAGTGTACAAAAACCTGCTATTGAAGTCGTTCAACGATGCTTTAAAAGGTATCTGGTATTCTTAGAAATGGTTTTTAAATGCAATGCTCATAATGTAAACAAACATCCGTACAAATCAATTCAGAAGCAATATAAGGCTTGCCGACATTACTTATTTAAATTTTCTTTACCTGCATGGTATGAAAAATTACCAAATGAAATTCTAACATTGCAGGAAAAGTATAAAAATATCTAATGAAACATACATGATGTGATTGAAATATAAAATATATATGCTATAATTTTCATTGACTATAGTAAATGAGTGATGAAAGGAGGATGTTGAGTGCAATACATTCCTAACTTTTTTCCATTAAACATGTTCCAACGAAATCGAATCCATAATTTAATTCACGAAAGAAGAAATGAAGTATTTGACATACAAAAAATAACAGAATTAGTTATTGAAAACGTTCGACATGGATACACAAGAATAAGTGATATTTATGGAAAAGTAGACTTAACACAAGTGATATTGAATTCGGCTGAAATGAATACTTATTTCGAATGTCCACTTATAAAAGGGAATCATGCATGGATTAGCATGAGTGAAACAGGTCATTGTAGATATTTTACGAGAAGTAAAGCTGATGTTACCAATTCCCTGGACTTAATTGATTTATTAAGTGTGTATTATAACGAAAAAATAGGAAAGACGATTCGAATTGCAAATCATAAATTCGGTTTAATTTGGGAAGATAGATGGCTACATGTTCAATCGAAAAGATACGAAGAGAATATTGATTCTTTAGAATGTATATTGCCTAAACGATATCCTTGTTTACATAAACTTGTTGGCGATAGATGGGAGCTTTTGAAAGCGATGAATAGAATTGGGCTAAATACACTGGTTAGTAAACATTTAAGCTATCAAAATCAGGCTATATTTTTCGTATCAACAAAATATCTCAAATATAATTATTTCCCTAACTACTCAGTTTCGGTCATTAATCAATGCATGAATCTGTTTGCAGTATTAGGATTTGTTCGAAAAATGAAAGACGATGAAATCCCATTAGAATTTTTAAATCAAGCAAAAGAAGAAATGAAAAAGAATAAAGAAAAGCGAAACATTGTTTCTTTTTATTTAGTAGAAAATGTAGAAGATACAATGGAAATTGCAGAAGAAAGAGCAAGAATATTAATAAAACATAATATTAAATATCACACATTAACAAAAGACAAGGTATCCCATATTTTTGGGGATGAATTTTCAAAAAATATTTATGTGCAAGAAACTTCAGGTGGGTCAAAAAAGCTTAAACATGAACGAGGAATGTTAGAGGATTATTTTCATCACTGTTATAAAGAGTATGGTTATGTTGCAAAGGAAAACTTAATTACACTTACAACGATGAAAGAGAAAACCATAGATAAGATATGGAAAGAGCTTGTATCAGGAACAAATGGTGTGGTATTTAGGCTTAATCCTGAATTAAGAGAATTACTAAATTTGAAGTCGAGAGGTTCTATTGTAATAGATGAAAATAGGGTCAACGAAGTCCTTACAGCGTAAGGTTTTTTTAAGGTCTTCATTTTCACTATAGTTAATAAAATGGTGTGTAGGGAGGCTAAAACATGAAGTTTGGTCAAATGAGTATACGGAAGGTCTCTGGTAAAGCAGATTATGTACAATTAGATATCTGTGGGTTAACCGTGGAAGAAGCACTTGATAAATACAAAATATATGCACCATTACCTGTTATCTTACATGGGGATTGGACAAAAAAGGGACAGAGTGAAAACAACGTTCTGTCTCGATACAAAGAATATATACAAATCATTATTGCTCTTCAACAAGTGACAGTTGTTTATGGAATTACCATTCATCCTCCGTCCAAAAAGAAAATGGGATGGCATATTTTTAAAAGTTTATGCACAAGAGTAGAAGAGGAAACAAATTGTCCTGTGTTCGTGGAAAATCGAAGCAATTCACGATTACATGTATCTCTTCCAGAAGAAGCGATAGAGATTAGTCATGAAGTAAAAATGACAATTGATATTCCACAATTATTTATTGCTTGTGGATACGACAAGTCGTGTTTTATAGAAACATTAAAGAATATGAATTGGAAAAATATCAAGGAGCTACACCTTGCTAATTTAAACAAGACAGAAAAGAACACATTGGTCGCTCGAAAGTTAAATGATGGACTGCTTAATTATGAAGAGATACTAAGTTATCTTCCTAACGATGCGTTTGTTACGTTTGAAATACTTGGTGGTGTTCCAACTTTTGAGACCCAAAGAGATGTGTTTCTAAACATGAAGAAAGTGGTGATTGTATGAATCGGAAGCTCAAATTAGTAACGATGTGTGCCATGGTATTAAGTAGTTCATTGGTTATGTCAGGTTGTACGTATTACAAAATTCCATTCAAATCATTCGTGAAAGAAGTAAAACCAGAAGAACAGGAAAAGAAAATACCTACTATTATGGGGATTAAAATAGAAGACGTGCAGGATGAAGCAAATCTTTTAGAAACCATGCAGAATCAAATCAATACAATCGAGTCTGTCATAAAAGACAAGGACTCCTATTTAAAAACAATGTCGAATGGGAAAAGCATGTATAAATTATTAGATTCTGTTTTTGCCAGTAGCTATAAAAATAAAGATGATGCATTCTTTGAAACATTAGCAGATGTGTATAAAAAAGAACATAGAAAAGTAGATTCTATGACACTAACTTCTTTTGGTAAACAAATTGTTAATAACAATGAAAAATATAAAGCCGTAGTGGATATTAATTCTGTAGATGATGACAAAACATTTGATATTCAAACTATCGAGTTAACTTTAGATGATAAATTGAAAATTGAGTATGCATCCAGAATCGGTAACATTCATGAATCTGAACATACAGAATCACCATTAACAGCGAAAAGCACTTTAGAAGCGAATGTTCATCAGGAGTTTTTATTGGAGTTAAATACATTTTTGCATAGCCTGAATGGAAAAGGACTACATCAACAGGTTATAAATGAAGAAATAAAAGGGAACAGTCCTGAATTTATTGAACTTGCTAAAAAAATGGGATTGGCTGAAAAAAGTGCTACTACACTATATGAACTATCAAAGCTTACTAAACAAGAAATGAAAAAGAAGAAGATAACAAGTTATGTTCATGATGATAAAGATGTTCGAGCCGTTACAGTATATACCTTGTCTGTTCCAACAGAAAAAGGAATTCATCATTTTAAGATAGAGTTTAAAAGGGGCATAAATAAGATTATTAGTCTCAAAGAGAGTAATCCATCATAAAACCATTTCAATAAATATACTCCATCTTAATTATCTACAATACATAAAGAAAATAAAAAGAAAGGAGATGGATGCAATGAATACAACACAAAATATGCAAAAAGAAAGAATCAAAGAAGAGCTTATACGTTTTTGTAAAGAAGGGGTATATACAGATGGTTTTAATGCGGAATTTCAAGAAGAACTAATTAAAAACGCCGATAAAATTGCTGATATTTTAATTTCGGATGAATGCCAAGTAGATATGGATAATTTGAAAGATGAAATTGAAGATGCAATTAGAGTATATGTATTACTTCGATAAACAGTATTTGGAGGGAGTTGGATATGTTGGTTTCAAAAATGTCAAAACCAATTTTAGTTACTTGCTTAGTGGCAAGTATGTTAGTCGGTTGTGGGACGAAAACAACTGAGAAATTAAATGACAAAGAACAAGCTTCATTTGTTAATGATGTAAATAAGATGGTTTCAAATCGAGGTAGTGGTCAGGAAGTAGAGTCTACTTTTAAGAATAAAATTATGAAGTTAGATAAGAAACACGCTTCAGACGTACTAAATGCATATATGTTCTCTGTACAGCAAGACAGTGGTGAATTAAAAGTAAAAATGGGGCCATTGCAATCTGATTTACTAAAAGTGATGAAAGATAAAAAAGTAGACGTCACAAAACATGAATCTATTGATAAATTAGACGATGGATTAGTGAAGGGATTATTGGCAGAAGCAGAAAAGCTACATTTAAAAGTGAAGCAAGATAAAGGCTCTGAAACGTTTTACTTAGCTGTAGATTATCAATATATTCTTGATAATTATGGAAAATACATGGATGATGATTTAAAAACGTTCCTTCAATTTAACAAAAAGCAAAGTGAGCACGAAATTTTTGATTCGAAAAATGAAGAGTTTGATTTAAAAGAGATTGCAAGTCAAATTAAAGAAATTGTGAAAAATGAATCAAAATGGAAAGATGGAAACTATAAAGAATCTTGGGCGAATAGTGGAAGATACTTATATAGTATTTTATTAGGTGTTGACCATACATTCTTTGTTGAAGATGGAAAGATGAAACCGAATATTAAAAAAGAATTAGAGTCTATTATTAAAGAAAATAAAGGCACACAAGTAGCTAAAATGTTAAAAGACTATTTATCTATCATTGAGAAACAAAATGGTCAAATAAACGAACAGGTGAAAAACGAAGCCAAGGATTTATCTATGAAACCATTTTCTACGTATATTGATATTGAATTTGGCACAGAAGAGACATCACAACAAATGGAAGCTCCACAAGAGAATAAGCAATGATAAAAGAGAGAGGCATCTCTCTTTTTTATTTTCGTAAATTATTATTGACTATAGTTGAAATAAATAATATAATCCTTGTAGAGTTAATAAATGAACGGAGGTAATTAGAATGGAAGGTGATGAGCTCTATATCATTCAATTAACAAATGAAAAATATGCAAGATTTTCTTCCCGACCTGATTTTGTAGAGGATGTATTTGGAGAAGAGCATAAATCAAATGCAACTCCATTTAACAAAGTGGAAGCAGGAAAGATTGTAGAAGAAATGAATCATCCTACGTTTGTAAAACATGTAGGTATCTGTATAGAAGCAAAAGGGATTGTCGCTTTACATAATTAAATCATGAGGTGAACGATTATGAACAGAACGTTAATGACAGGTGAAGTTGTAAATTTGGCAGACATTATTGCATATGCAAAGCCAAATCAGGTATTTAAGGCCCATTATGCAGAAGAGAATTGGTATATAAAAAAAATGCCATTAATACAAGATGAGAATCATCTTGAGTATGAAAGTTACTGTCTTTTTAATTATTGTGATGAAGATGGTTTTTCGGATTCACAACGAGTGTGCTTAAGTCATAGTGATATATCTGCAAAATATGAAGTTTTGGGATATAAAAAGAGTGAAAGACAATTGAAGTGCATTAAATCTGTAGTTGTGGATGAAACAGCAGGAGAGGATTTTAAACAAGGAAAAATTTATCCGTTATTAAAAAATGGTGTATATATTGAATCTATGAGTGAATTTCAAAAGAAGCATGGATTATCAGACTCAAGAGGGGAAAGAGATGATTGGTTTCAAGAGCATTTTGAAATTGTAGTGATAGGAGATGGACGAGAATGAAAGGCATTGTGTTAAATCAATTTTACGATAGATTAGAGAAGCAAAGTGGGCTTTCAAGAGCAACAGTAGTTGTTTTACCTGCAAATGAAGCGAAGGTAAAAATGGTTACGTTAGATGGAGGATTTAAAACCGAAACAATTGAATGGATGAAAATTCTACTGGAATCAAAAACAGGGTTGTCGAATACTCAGCTTAGTACATATACAGAAGAAGAATTAGACTCTTTATGGAATAAAACAATGAAGTAAAAAAGAAAGGGGATGTCTTAGTATGGAACTCCAAAAACATGAATGGGTGATTGTTAGGGATGCAGAAGAGCGAGGTCTTGTAGTCGCTATGACTTCGGAAATTACTCAAATTAGAACGGAATTAAACAAGGAATTATCGACTTACTTCAGCGAGAAATGCAGTGATTTTCCTGGCGTATTTCAAGAAGAGATTTGTGAAGATGTATTGGAATCTGTAAATGAATATATTGAAGATAATAAAATCAAAAAATACCCGTACAAATTGGATTTTCCTTTCACAGTAGGTTCTCAAGAATACTTAGTGCCTATCGGGGAAAACATTGAGTTGGTAGTTGTCGCCTTTGATGAATACCATGGTGATGGTGAGTATAGTAAATTCCTTAAGATTAATTTCTTTGTAATGAATGAAAAGGCATCAAAAGAGGACGTAGATAAGTTAATTGCATTTATAAATGAATATTTAGCTCCTTTTTATAAAGAAAAAAAGGAGAATGTGCAATGACGAGAGTAGTTAACTGTAAGCGTTGTAGGAATCACAAAATAGGATTTGGTGAGGGTTTTTCCGATATAAAATCTGTATGTAAAAAAGAACAAAGAGATTTTAGTAACATTCCAGATGATAAATACGAGGAAGAAATTGAAAAACAAATTGACTGCAAGGAGTTTAAATCGAAGTTTATAGAATACCCATTAGAGATTAGTGGTATTGACACTCCTAAGGAAAAAGGTATTCGAACCAAAACATATAATGGGAAATGTGGCCAATTGGTAAAAGTAAGACCTTGTAATGAAAAATATGAAGGAAAAACATATTTAGGTATTTTTTTAGGGGATGCTGATATCGGTCTATTTGTATCTCATAATTCGAAGAGTAAGGAATTATCTATTATAAGACATTATAATCCTGCTATTTTTGTTCCTGAATTGAAAGAAATCATTTATGGAGCGGGTAGTTGGTGGGGCAAAATTAATTCTGAAGAAGAATTAAAAGAAATTACAGATGCAGATATTAACGATGTGTGGTATGTGAAAATGCTACAGAATTTCTAATCATATTATGGAGAGAAGTTGTATTTTCATTTAAACAAATGATTTATAAAGGGAGAGATTTATTATGATTCGAGAAGGAAAACCATTTATTAAAAATGTACCATTTTTACTTGGGCTAATCACCTTTGAAGCGGTTGTTTTAACAGCAATGTGGACATCGTTTAACTACATCTTCTAAGAAGAAATGAGTCAAAGTATGCTTACATCAAGAATTAACAAAAGGGATATTATATTTTGGACTGAAATAATTAGTGTGTTTTTTAGTATTCTACTTATAATTATTTATTTCATCTATAAAGATAAAACGATATTTTCAGTTACATTCATTGGAACTATTTTATTTTGGGGTTGTATAAAGGGAATATTAGGAATGAATAAGTTGAAAACGGAGAAATCACCATTTAAAAAAGAAAGAGCAAAACATCATATATATGAAGCAGTTTGGATTCTGGCAGGTATGCTTCCAATCTGCTTCTTTATTATTTATTTTATTTAATGATTTTAATTAAAAATTAAGGAGGAATTAATGATGGAATACGTTGATTTTGAACAGCTAATAGGGGATACAGTGAAGGAAGGGGATAAGGTATGGATTTGCGATTATCGTCATAATAATATTTTAGAATCGCCAATCCGTCATGTACCACCTCAAGAAGTGGTAATAGTTGATAATGATAAGTTACCAAAAAACAAAACAGTCTATTATTCATCTTATCACTTTCGACCAATTGGTAAAAAAGGAAAACCATTAAGCAAAATCATTGCTCCATATGATAATACTGGTTATCGTTCCGTTACAGGAACATCCTTAAATGTTTTCTTTACAGAAGAAGAGTGTAGAAAGTGCTATAAGGAGCAATGTGAAGCAATTAAAGAACAAATCGAATACGAAAAGAAACGTGTGGAAAAGAGCATGAACTGGAAAATGGAGAATGTTAACAAAGAAATATTAGAACATTGCTAATCTAAATTATAAAAAGGAATGATTACTTTGAAAAAAGAAACGTTGGAACGAATGAATACTTTACTTGCAGTAAAAGTCATGGGCTTTAAATGGGGAAGGGATGAAACCTTTAAAGAAGAAGGTTGGATTCAAGGGGAAAAGAAGAATGAATACACCTTTGTTCGTTCGTTTAAACCATCAACAAATCTGGAACACGCTTGGATGATAGCAAATCAATTAACAAAGGATAATGGACTCATTCAAGATGGAAAGCTTGTAAGAGAGTTAGATTCATTTGATTTGAATTTTGAATGTGGTATATGGGAATCTGAATTTTCTATCACGTCATCGAAAGGTTATTGGAAAGTAGAGGCGAAAACACCAGAATTAGCGATTTCATTGTCTGCCTTAGTTTTTGCAGGGGTAGGCATTACGGAGTTTCAGAAAGAAATGAAAGAGGAATGATTATATTCATTCCTCTTTTTCTTGCAATGATTGTTTATGTTCGTTAAACATTCTCATCCATAGGACAAACGCCCAAAAATTGGAAGTTATACTAATGAATATAAATATTGAAAAAACAAATACATTTAAATTTAGTATATTGGATAGTAAAAGAAATATAAAACCCACAATTGTTAGTAAATAGTTTAACATATATTTTTGTTCCATATAATGACCTCCTTTTATTTACATATTATATCTTTATATTATTTTATACAATATATATAATGTTATTCGTTATAGAGAAATGTGTAAATTTTATTTTACTTGAAGATAGATAATTGGTATACTATAGTCAATGAAATTCAGAAGGGGTGTTTGTATGAAACAAAAAGAAATAGAGATTTTCGCTTCTGTCTACGCTACATCAGATGAGTCCGATGAAGTTTATGCAAAAATGAATGACTGTCCGATTCAAAGGCAAGAAGGAAAAATGAATTCGATAGCTATGAATGGTGAGGACACACACGAAATGTGTGTATGTTATCAAGCGTTGAGTGGCAGAGGAGTAAAAAGAAATATTTGCCCTCATTTTCAAGGGTGTAAACAAGTGCAAAGAAAGAAACGAAAAAAGATTAAAATTTTTTGTTCTGCTTTAGAAAATAAATAAACGTAATAAAAAGATAAAGATAAGGAGAGAGACAATCATGGTAGATATGTTATCTGTAGTTAAAAAGGAATTTCCAGAGTTATATACAAAAAGAGGGGTCGTCAAGAAACAAAAGCCAAAACAATTCAAATGTGATTGTGGAAATGAATTCAATAAAACAAAGAAAGTTAATTTTGGATGGGTGGGATTTGCAATCCCTGTATGTAGTGAATGTGGTGGGAAAGCTAAAAAATCGGTCTTATATAATATTTGGAAGCGAATGATTAACAATCAAATTGAACAGGAGGATTTTATCTTAAATGTTGTGATGAGTAATCCATCTATTTCAAAAGAACGAATACAAATGTTGCTTGCAGAAAAATTTGATGAATCGAGAGAGGCATTGGGGTATTTGGTTTATTTCGGATACTTACAAGTGGATAAAGAGAAAAGAGACACTTTAAAACATATTGAGTATACAGTGAATCAAGAGAAAGACCTATCTCACCGTTACGAAATTCTATAACTATAACATTTTAATGAAAAGGAGTTCTGGAGATGGAAGAAAGAGAAGATTTAATTATTAAGGTAACTTTTTTTAAGGAAAGAGGAAAGTATTATACTCACGGAAAAGTGAATATTGGAAAAGCACGTTTATGGCAAGGTGATGATAGTTTTAAGCAAGCTATTGTAGACAATCAAAACATTGTTTCAGATAGTTGGATTGGAAATATGCATGTCGTTACAGAAGATTTACCAGAATATGATTCAGACCCTAATTATAGAGAGTTTTCCTCTGCATTAATCCTTGCTCATGAATTTAGAGGAATGAAACGAATAGTAAAGCCTAAGGAGTGATTAGGAAATGCAAATAAAAGCAGGTCAAATAGTAGATGTTGAGGTTTCAAAAGATGATAAGAAGCAAGGATTTGTTATTGGTAGAGATGCTGAATACATATATGTGGAATTCTTTGAAGAGGGAGATATAAAAACAACCTTAGATAAAATCATACCAACGAATTATATATTACAGTCTTGCCATTGGTGTAGTGGCACAGGAACTTATCGAGAGGATATAAGTGATAGTGGTTTACCATGTCCAGATTGTAGTGGTAAAGGGCGTGTAGTTGTTGATATGAAAACAGAAGGTGATGTAGGTGAAAAGTAAAAGATTTATTTATGCCATATTAAGTACATTTTTTTGCATGTTCCTGTTATCAGCATGTGACCCACCAGATACAGAACCACAATTAAAGGTAGAAAAAGATAATAGCACCCATGAAGAAAAAGAACAAGAGAATGAAGAGTTTACAATCAAGAAAATAAATGACCACATTCAAATTCTTACAGATAAAGAAAGAGGCGAAGAGTACATAATCTATTACAGTGATACTAAGTTCACAATGACTCATCGAGAAGGACAAAAGAAATAATACATAGGGGAGATATGGAATAATGACCGAGAAAACTCAAATCAAAAAAGATTTTGAATCAATGATGTCTAATATGTTGCAAGCACTCGCAAATAGTACAAATAACGAAATGGTTCGTAAATACAATCAAGAAATTCTAACAACAATTTTAAAATATGAAAAGTTTTTAAAAGACCCATCTACGTTTGACTCCCTTATCAATCATGAGCTTAGTGAAATCTTAGATGTGTGTGTACTTAATCTACATCCTGAATTAGAGGGCAATTCTTTTTATCGCATGTCTTTCTTATATCAACACTATCAATTTATTGAACTTCATTTAGAAAACTTTATTGAACAAGCTGAAGGCTCTCCATGTAGTACCGATAAAGCAAAATGGATTATAGAGAATTATAGAGCGTTTATCATTTCTGAAGAGATTCCTACGTTTAAAGTTGAAAAGAAAGACTGGTGGAAGCCTAAGTTTGGTACAGGAGAACAATGGATGAATTTATGTAATTCATTACAAGGTTTGTATTATGGAAAGCCAATTAAGTATTTAGAAGCTATTCAAGATTTAATGGAGGCACTGGAGAAAAATAAAATAGCAGAACAGGAAAATGAAGGATGATTAAACCTGTAGAATTGAAATCGCCTAAAATTCTAAATTCAAATATGACCAGTGAGGAAAAAGAACTTATTGAATTATTTATTACTTGTGCCATCCAAAAACGAATTAATCGAGCGAAAGCAAAGTATTTTGACGGGATTCTTTCAGGTATTGCAAAAACTTTGAAAATACTTGGTCGAAAAGATATTAATGATTTAATTGCAATCGAATATCTCTATCATGATGAATTGAATTAATTATTTTACATAAAGAAAAGGTGCATGAATATGATTGATGAAAAGAAGAAATCTGTCGTTGATTGGATATGGTCAAGGTATGGAAAATGTTCAGATAGTTTTATGTATCATCTTATAGAAATCGATTTACCGCTTCTTAATTTAAGTGAGATGGTAAGAAATAAAGAGAAGAAGAGTATCATAATGGATACAGAAGAAATGAAGAAGCAGTTTATAGAAGAGATAGATTATATAAAAAGAACAGAGGGAAAGATATGAATAAGGTCGTGTGAAAAATGATAAGTTCAAAAAGAAAAGAAGTTATAGATTCTGTATGGTTAGTGTATGGACATTATTCAGGTAATTTTTTAGAAGAATTACCTGTGTTAGAATCACCATGGATTTCCGTAAAAAAGGATTTAAGACTTCAGAAAAGTACAAGTGACAAAATTGATGTGGATAAAATAAAAGAGTATTTCAAGCAAGAATTAGCTGAAATAAGAAACATGGAGGATAAAAATGAATAACCCTGCAATTCCTTTATTTGTGCATCAGTATTTTAAAAGTAATCTTATTTTTTCTCAGGAAGGTATGGAGAGTAAAGTAACTCTTGCTAACTACATTTTAGACAAAGTTGTAAATGATGACGGTAGTTCTCTTGCAACAGATGTCTTTATATGGTTAAGAAAGAAAGGGAATCTAACTGCTTTTGCAAATGCAATTGAATCAGGTTACACCGTATCAAGTGAGTCTTTGCATGTTGATTTTGATGTAGAAACAGAATCGATTTATCAAGGCGTACAGGCAATTGCTCGAATGGAAACTCATTGGATGGTGCCTGTCTCTGATGATAGAAGTCATGCTTATAAAATTATCAATGGCTTGTTATACGCATTAAAGATTGAAACAAAGGAAGAAATAGAAACTCTGACTTCATTTAATTGGTTATATAATGCAGAATTTGTAGATTATGAACCGAAAAATAAACCGAAATATATTTTAGTTTCTTCGAATGAAGATAAGTTACAAGAGTTTCAAAGATTCGGTATCTATAACTTAGATATTGAAAAAGGGCGAGATATTCAAGAAGTCAATCATCCTTCAGTATCTGTAGTTGCTATGTATAAATCTATAGAAGCAGGTACAATGAGAATTATAGAGGACACTGCTCTATACATTGAGGGCGAAGATGTAGGAGTAAATGTCAAATGGCTTTTAGACAACATAAGTAAATATGAAGGTAAAACAGCAACTTGGAAAGTTTGTTTGGCCGCAAATGATGGAAATCGAATTTATCTATATGAAGGAGCGGTACATGGAAGAATTGAGAATAACAAACCTGTAAAAGAAGCTTTCGGATTTGATAATTATTTTATTCCTGATGGTGCGTCAAAAACTCTTTATGAATTAGAAAAACAGGGAAGTAAAGATGGGTTTTCGGCACGTAGAAAAGCAATAGATATGTTTTTAAACGAAATTCCTTGTTTAGTTGTTCCAATTGCTCAGATTAAGCCGTGGGAAGGGAACTATCAAAATACAAATAAATAGTAAGAAGAAAGAGACACGAAAATACATTGTGTCTCTTTTTGTAAAAATTAATTGACTAAAAGGTGGTAAATGAATTATAATATCAACTATAGTCAATAGAATGGAGATGATACAGATGTTATCTGTAGATTTAAAAAATAGATTTGTAAAAGACTTTTCTTTACCGATTAAAGTGTTTCAAGAGCCGTATTTCTCGTATTATTTAGAATTGTATGATGAAACACATCAAACAAAGAAAAAATATAATATGTTCAAGGACACTGTTGAAAGACATGGTGGAGAACGTGGATTTTTGGAGTACTACAATCAATTAAAAGATAAAGTAACCCAAACAATTAAACAGACAAATGCATTTGATATTTTCAATAAAGACAGATTAGAAGAATATGATGTACAAAAACATTCATTTTCAAAACAGAATATCTATCAAAAAGAAAATGTAGGCAAAGTATTTGTTTCTGTGGATTTAAAAACAGCTAATTTTCAGGCTTTAAAACATTACGATAACGCTCTTGTTTTAGGAATGGATTCTTATGAAGATTTAATGAGAGTATTTACAGATGAAAAGTATTTCATCCAATCAAAATACCTTCGACAGGTTATCTTTGGTAATTTAAATCCTAAGAAGCAAGTAAAAATTGAAGAGTATCTTACTTACGCTGTTCTTCAAGTATTTCTACAAGAAGGTGTGTGCAAAGAAGAAGAAGTAAGGCAGTTTTCGAAGGATGAGATTGTCTTTGAAATCCCAAAAGAAAAAGCTATGAACTTTAACGGAAGTGCAATGGAATCATTTATTGGAGATTGGTTTGAAAATAAGATTCTTGCTAAGGTTACAGTATTCGAATTGGTTCCCGCAGGTAAATATTTTGCAAAACATTTTGTAGAGTATGCAATGGGCTATTCAAATGAATATGAATTTGTCTGTGTTCCAAATATCGAATTCCCTCAAATCTATAAAGATTTTTATAATATGCCATTGAATGATAAGGATTTAGTTTTTTATCACGAGGGTCGATTAGCTACATTTTTAGAGCCGAATAGAAGCAATGAACAGTCTGCGTAAGTCAGAAAGAAATAAAGGTGATAGAAAACGATTTATGATGGAGAACAGTCAGTATTGGCTGTTTCTCACATCTTCTATCTCTTTATGTATGCTATTCATATCTACTCACAAAAAAGAGATAGCTTTATTCTCATGTTTTATTCTATTATTTTCTGTATCCATTAGTATTGCAGTCAGTAAATATGAAGTTTTACAAAAGAAAATGATTATGAAATGGGTAGTAGATGTTCAGACTGAATCGTGTGCTTCTGTTCTTGCAATTGTACTAATAAGCGAATATTTGAAAAGAGACACACATTCTGCAACGTTCATATCATTTCTTATCTTTGTTACTTTTGTTACATATGAAATAAGTATATTTTTCGTAAATAAGTTCATTTTAAATAAATTTACATAGAAGGATGGCAATAAAAAATGAATATGTCCAGAAACAAAGCATATGTTACAACGAAAGAATTAGTAATTTCAGTGATTCTTCCCTTAATACCTCTTGCTATTCTATATTTCCTACCTTTCTTTCAGGGGATTTCTAAATTCATTTGGGCAGTTATAGGAATGAATGCTTTAGTTGTATTTGGTTCATTCGCTCTTGGCTCGATTAAAAACAAAGACTTTAGATATAACGTTTTTTCTTTTCAACAAAAAGTGTTAGCTTGCTTACTTGGTCTTTTAATTGTAATGAATGTAAACGTAGGTGTTAACAAAGAGATACTGAAAGCATCCATTTTTTTATTCTTTAGTATTGACGTTATCACCGTTTTACCAGGAGTATTGTTATTTGCTCCAAAAGAAGATGATGAAAGCAAAGATAAAAACTTGAAGTAAATGTATAGAGAAAGGTGTATTAGACATATGGAAGGAAGATATTTCGGAATTCTAAATAAACAAGATAACAAAATGGTATTAATATATAATACCTACTGTTCATTTAGTCTCACTGAAGCATTATATGGCTTATCGTATGAAAGAATATGTTTAATGGATAAAGTAGTGAAAATGATTTCAGAGGAACAAGCAAATACGTATAAGGAAATGAAGATTCCTGTTTTATCCTTTGTTTAAGAGCAAATTCGTTTGCTCTTTTTTTATTGAACAAGCTCGAACCGTTTTAGTATATAGCCCCAATGAATATATTAGTAGACTAAAAATATATGAAAGGGGAGAATGAAGTGAAAAAGAAAGACGTTGTGCAATCAGAAAATAAGACTGATAAAGAAATGGAATCGAGTAAGAAAGTGACAAGGAAGTTGTTTTTATGGCTATGGCTTTTTCCTCCGTATGGGATTTATATTCTTTATAAAGAAAGAAGAATTCATCCCGCATTAACAACTATATTTGCAGTTCTACTTCTATGTATGATAGGTCTATCTGTAGACATGGTGTTAAACCCAAATAGAGTACATGATGAGAAAGCAAAAGAAGTCATGACGGAATTTATCGGTAAGAATGCAGAATTGAACATGGGGGACTTTAGAGATAATAAAAGAGAAGGGACAGTTCATGTAAATAAAAAGAACTTAGACCTATATAAACTATACACAACAAAAGGCGTTTATTTTGTGTATCTAACATCTTCAAACGGATTAGAATATCAAATACAAGAAATTGAACAGGCATTTCCAAATAGAAAAGGAATTTATAAAAAAGATAAAGGAATAGAGATATATCCTGAAAATATACTTCAAATCAATAAGGAGAAAGAGAAGTATGGTGAATATAAATCTATAGAAAGTTCTAATTCAGATAATGAGCAGGTTATTACTACAACAAAAGGAACCTATCAATTCTTTACTCGTTTTCAACAAGTCTTGAAAGTGGTCGAAATAAAAGGGGGAGAAAAGAAGACGGTATTTACAACGAATGCAAAACCAGATTTTTCAAAACGAACAGGAAAATATGTATTAAAAAATAAAGATAAAATTGGAGATGTAAAAGAATTGAGTGTTTATAGCATAGAGGCAGATAAACAAATATTTGACTTTACTACATCAAAAGGAATATATCGTATTCAAGAATTCTATGACGGAAGAGTTATCTTGATGGAAGGTACGGAAGAAAAGCATGATGAATCAATAAAAAAATGAGCCACTTAGGGCTCATTTTTTATATAGCTTTATTTAATTCCTTTTCCTTTTGAGGTGCATCTTCTTTTATGTTTAAATCTTCTAAAGATAAATCAAAATGTTTACAGAAATGATTTCTCATAGAAGTTAAACGTTTCTTTACATTTTGGGCACTTGCTGAACCAGACTGGCAAGCAATTCTATAATCTTCAGGCGTATTTTCAAAGAATGCCTCGGCCCAATCTCCGAATTTGATAGGAGTTACTTTGTTATTTAAGTTGTTATTAATAACATCTAATGACAAAATCACAAGCATTGGAACATTAACTTTCTTTAAAAACTTTTGCTTTTTAGGGAATGCTTCATTTAGGTAAAAAATTGCATTATCTAATGTGCTTTTTAGTCTTGCTTTTAAATCTTCACTCTTTAATTTATCAATAAATGGTTGCATTTCACGTTTGTTTAAACCACTGTTAGGTTCATAAATTAGTTTTAAGATTTGAAGTACGATTTCTTGGTCCGTATATCTTTTTCTTGCACCTGCTGTAATGTTGATTTTATATTGGAAAAATGGGAAATCTGTAATTCTCTTTAAGAAAGAAATGATACGATTTCCTAATACCGCTCTTGTCACCTCAATCGTGCGTAAAGCCACACCATTATTTAATCTGAAGAATAATTCTTCGATTTGTTGTTCATTTAAGTTTTCAGAAATGGAGAAATCAAATTTGTATTTCTTAATAGTTGATTGGAATTCCTCAGATAAATCTTCGAAAGTTAAACCTGCTATTTTTTCTCCATCAACTAATGGGGTATTCTTATCTAAAACTAAGTCCCCTTGCATAAATGAAAATAAAGTAGTTAACCTTTGTTTTCCATCTAATACGCTTAACATGTCATTATCTTTAATAGCTACGATAGGTGGGATATAATAGTTTGATAGAATAGAATGAATTAATAAAGATGCCCTCTTGTTATCCCAGATATTTTCTTTTCTTTGAATGGCTAAATCAAAATTCAATTTACGAGTTTTGTAACGTTTTAATAATCTCTCTGAATCGAAATTACTCTTTTTATTGAAGCTTACTGCTTTGTCTTGATTCATATAATCACCTCATCCTTTCGTCCTTAATTATTTATTCTGAGAACATGAATTTTATGATAAAAACTTTGATTTTCTGTGAGTTCAGTATACAACTTTTTAAAAATAAAAGAAAGACTTGATTCAACCGCTTATTTGACTATAGTTAGTTTAAAATTTTAGATTTTTCTGTTGAAAGAGATTCTTAAAAAAGATAAAATAAGATAGAAAACATATAAAAAGGGAGGTTGTAAAGTGAAGGGAATAGAATGGATTAATGAGAAAATACCTGATTTACTAAAAGAGAACAACCTTTCCTATGAATGGGTAAATAATACGAATGGAATTTGTATTCATGTTAGTCAATATCCATATTCGTTCCAATTGAAATGTGATGAACAATTGGGATGGAATGTTTATTTAGAAATGAAAAATGAAGTTGTGTTAGAATATCCAGAAGCGGATGAATTGTATTGTGAAATACAACGATATATAGAAGACATAAACTTTCATTATTATGATTTAGATGATTTAATTCTTCCGAAAATGGAATTTGAAATGAATTTAATGGATGATATATTAAGACCATATAAAGACCTTATAAAGGAAACAACAAGAGATAAGGTAACATATTCTATCAAATGCTGTGATATAGATGACAAAACGCCATCAATGGAAATTAAGTACTCTATAGCATTGGATATTTGGACAATGAAAATAGAGAATTTTTTTGAAGGAAATAATATGCATGATGATTTGTTTGAATTGTATGATGAAGTAAATAGACATGTACAATCTTTAAATAAAAGAGAAGATTTATTCTTCTTTTAGAAAGACAATGCTTTTAGCGTTGTCTTTCTGTTGTTTTACTTTGTTTTTTATTACTTTGATATATCGCATCTATACATTCTTCGCAAAACTTGTGTCTTTTTTGTGCCATTCCTATCGTTGAAAAATCTCCGCTGAATTCATTTTTGCACTTTATACAATGTACTTTTTTAATATTGGTCTCATGGACATTATTATCACCTCTTTTCAAATCCATATATTATAGATTAAATCACCTTTTTTTACTGCATAATGATTGAACCTAAGACTTTATGAA
Organism: Bacillus sp. FSL K6-0073; assembly: GCF_038006085.1. Lineage (NCBI taxonomy): Bacteria > Bacillati > Bacillota > Bacilli > Caryophanales > Bacillaceae > Bacillus > Bacillus sp. FSL K6-0073. The sequence goes on from NZ_JBBOUN010000003.1 coordinate 25,986, forward strand.
ACAAAATTAAAATGAATAGAATACATAGATAGAATATAAACAAGGTAACTGAAAGGAGTTTTATTAAAATGAGTGATTATATAACGATAGTAAAAGGGGATTTGTTACAGGCGACGGAAGATATTATTTGCCATCAAGTAAACGCTCAAGGTGTAATGGGAGCAGGATTAGCAACAGAAATAAAAAAACAATACCCAGAGGCATTTGAAAGATATAGAGAATTATGTTTACGGGAGAATAAAGGAAAGCATTTATTAGGGACTTGTCAAATTGTAAAAAGCAAAGACAAGTACATTGCGAATATATTCGGGCAACATAAATTTGGTAGAAATGGCGTATTTACTGAAATGGATGCATTGAAAAAAGCTTTTTATTCATTAAAGATTCGGGCTCAAAAACATAATTTATCAGTTGCAATACCTTATAAATTTGGATGTGGATTAGCAGGGGGAGATTGGAATGAAGTGTTTAAATTGATTGAAGAAACATTTCGTGATTATCCCTTTACAATCTATATCAAAGAAGATTAATTTTTTATTGACTATAGTTAATAAAAATGTTATCATAATGATGTAAAGTTCTTAATGATTCGCACACAAAGTACAGTCATGCTTTGCGTGTGTGTTCTAACGTCAAGTAAATATAATCCTGGGAAAGGTGCCGATATGTATCGGCACTTTTTTTATAGGTAATAGGAGTGAAATACAAATGGATATTGTTCAAATTGTAAAAGAAATTGAATCAGAAACAAAAGAAGCATTAGTAGAAAAAATGGTGGGGAAGAAGTTTGCAGATGGAGAGTTTCCAAATGAATTAATGCAACTAACAACAGAGATAATTGTGAATTCAGTTTTGTCTAACCTGTCCACACAAAGTTTTAATTTAAAGCCAATTCGCCAAGGTCATATTTTCTTGATTACAGCTACAGATGAATTTGACAACACAGTTGTTGATGTTATGTACATAACCCGATATGAAAATGAAAATCCTTTAGACTTTGAAATAGAAGATGTGAATGTAGCAGTAAAAGAATACGTGTTTAAAAAGGCAGTAGAGGAAATAGAAGCAGAAAAGAATAAAGATAAAGAATTAAACCAATGATAAGCAACTCGTTTTATTGACTATAGTTAATATAAAATGTAAAATTTAATTATAGAAAATAGAAATGGGTGATGAATAATGAAAATTATTTCGGATAAAAATGCCGTTGAGAGACAGGAACTATTGAAACAATTAGAAATGAATGTAGGAACAAGCATTAGGCTTAACGATGTATATAAAGACCTTAATCCTTCATTTGTTACAAATGTTCAAGATGTTGTAGAGCATAAGCTTGTAACATACTCGCAAGAAGATATTGATTCAGAACAGTTTTTACATGCCTATGTAAATGATTATAAAAATGAATATGCACTTGTCATTGGACTGGCTATAAATGGTCAAGATTACATTAAAATTATCTATAAGACTGAGATACAAAAGGAAGAACTTCTTTTTACATCTGTTGATGTAGTCGTTAAAGATATTGCTCTTCAATAGTGTGGTGGATTTCCATCACACTTATTTTGTATAAGTAGGAGGTGTACATACAATGAAAAAGAAATGGATGAAATATATGATGGTTTTCATGTCATTGCTCATGTTATTTGGCATATTTGCGGGAATTGCAATGCAGATAAAACAAGGATTATAAGATTGGTTGGGAATGATGGAGGTAATTGGTATGGGGCACCTATTAAGCGGAATTATATTATGGGCTGTAAAGATATTTTTTGTACTATTATTAATACGTATATGTGGTAATGCTTTTGAAAATAAAATTGTGGCAACTGTCTTTACGATAAGTGTTTTTGCGTTATATATAATACTCTTTCATGTTATAGATGAAGATTTAAAAGAAAAGAAAGCCATTGAGAATGAACGAGTAAAGTATATAAATACGGAAGTTTACAAAAAATCAAATGTAAATAGATGAGGGGGCAAAACCGTTATAGAACGCAGTTAAACCTATTGAGTTGAATATTTAAAAACAGGCAGTTTAAAACCCCTCCGAAACATAAACCTATATAACTTAAAGTTTAGTAAAAAGTAAATATGATTATAACATTACAACTTCTACAAAAGAACAAGGATATTTATAACCGTTTTTAACAAAATGGTTTGCAACCATACAAAAAAGCAATGAAACAGATATCCATTGCTTTTTTATTTCATATACCTAAAAAACTTTTAATGATTAATCGTATCGTGAGTTTCTTCGCTTCTCTTTTCGCTTTACGAATCATTCTTTTAACTCGTTTAATAGCTGATTTAATTAAATAAAAGGCAACTCCTATAATTAATCCATATACAAGGATTTTTAAATCAAATAAATTGATAAAATCAGTAATTGTGTTCCAGTTAATATTCATGTGTTAGCCTCTCCTTAATAATCAATCATTTTGATTACCTGTTTTTTATAATTCAATTATTATATTCAAGTTCAAGGTTTTTAATTTCAAAAAAAGTTCAAAAATATGTATCTAAAAGGGGATTAATTTGAATGGTAGATAAGTAAGATAAAACAAAAAGGGGATGATTGAAATGACTCACTATAAAAGAGCTGTTCAGGAGGCGAAGGTTGCATGTCCTTATATAAACCCTAAAATCAGAAGATTTAATAAATACATGGTTTTTGTATTGGATTCTGGTGCAAGTAGAACAATATCAAATCCACTATATAAAGAACCATCTATTCAAGAGATTGAAGAATTTGAAATAAAGAGAATGGAGTTTATCTATCATTATTTAGGAAAAGAGTATCAATGTACAGATTATGCTTACAGATATTTAAAAGAAAATAAAATTTTGAAAGACTTCATTGAAAACAAAGTATATAAGTAAACAAGGGCGAGAGATTAGAATCTTGCTCTTGTTTTTTTTGTTTGTATCTCGTTATTTAATACCGTTTATTAGAATCTTCAATCTTAGAACCTTCTTCCTCTAATTTGTGTAAAAAATCCATCAAATCTGCTTCCCAACATTTTTTCAATTCCATTAAGAAGAAATGTATTGATAGATGAACAAAAGCAATCGATAACGTTATCAGTAATGAGATTTTGATAGTTTCTATATTAATCATTTTTCTTCACTCCTTTTTATTAGTAGGTTCCTATATGTATAGTATGTTATCAATAAATATTATTTACAATAGTTGTTAGGTATTAGATTGTTTTAAAGGTGTATCTATTTTTGTTATTGACTATAGTTGATAAAATTGTTATTGTTTTTGTAAAGGCATATGTAGAATAAAGGAGATGGTAGATATGCTTATAAATCCAATTTTTTCAGGAAGCACATTATGTTCTTCATTCGCATATGAATTGCCTATGAAGAAGATGAATAACAAAGACAATGTTCTAAAAAAATTAAGAAAAGAAGATTTTCGTATTGATTCTACAAATGATGAGGAAATTAGATTTTCTTGTAAAGAGTATAAATTCTTACTTTCTATGAAAAGTAATCAAATAAAAGTTCTTACCACTGCTAATAGTGAATTTGAAAGGTGTTTAATTAATTTCTTAAAGGATACACTCCGAAAATTGTTTCGAAATGAAAATATATATATATAAATCGAAAGGAGATAAAAAAGATGGAGAGTGAAAAATATCTGATTGAGGAGCCAGTATATACAATAGGTAACAAAGAAATGTGGGAAAAAGAAGGACCAGTTCACGCATGTAGATTATGTGGTAGATATTTTGATAAAGATGAGAAATATTACCGAATTAACAATCCTGTGTTAGGTGGCTATTTTCTTGTTCATTACGATGAGTGGAATGATTTTGTGAGTGATTGCAAAAAGGAAGAAGATGTAGCCATAAAAATAGTATACAAAAAGAAACCAAGAACGAGTAATGCCACAAAGCCAAACGTAGAATTAGCAGATAAGATGAAGAAAATACTTGAGAGACGAGGGTTTTATATCGTTAGTGATACACGTAATAAAATCACGTTTAGGCTACATAAGCGAAAAAGAGTATTAGGAACATTTGTTTACGATAAGAGATATATTCGTATTACAAACAAAAGTGACAATATGAATGGTATGCTATCCAGACATTTATTTGTTCAAAGTTTGATGAATGAATTATTGGGAACAGATGAAGATTTTGTGAAGGATGTAAATAACAAAGTTAAAGAGATATTTGGTTAAAGGGGTATTATAAATGATTAAATTCAATTATTTCGATGAAGAGAGTAATAGAATGGTTTCTTGGAGTGAGTTATGTTCCAATGAGAATTTTGAAATTAGAGCATTCGAAGATGGATTGTTTTTATTTGACATGAGTCGAAGAGATGAGTGTGGATACGAATATGAAATGAAAGGGACATTCTATTTATTTTCAGGTAAAAAAGATATGCATAATCGAGAAATTTATGATGGACACCTTATGCATGTTAAAGGGCATTCTGTTCCCTTTATTGTAACGTTACAAGAGGGTTCATTTATGTTAGAAGCAAAGGATAACACACTAAGTATGGCACTTAGTCCTTATCAATCGGATGAAATTGAGATTGCAGGGGATATTTATCAACTTGTTTAGTGATAGGGTGATGAAAGTTATGTTCATAACTACTAAATGGAATAAAATCTTTAATAAATTCAATGCTTGGTCAGAAGATGGAAAGTTCTATAAGAAGCAGGGACTATTTGGTTTTATAAGAGAAATTTCAAAAAAAGAATTTCATCAACTTTTACTCGGTAATAAAGTTACACATTTGTCATTCAGTAAGTTTAATCAAAGTATTGGTATTAGCGAATTAATAGATTTATATGGAAGATTGAGAGAACAAAACAAATCACTACATAAAGAACGTGTGATTGTTCAAACAACACAAGAGAAGCAAGAAAACATCATAGTGGATGGAACCCCAAAAGTTTCTTTCACTGCTACATATCGGATGTACACGGAATCAGGTAAGCTGATGGACACGATTACATTAGAAGTAACTGAAATGACAGGGAAGATGGTTGAGATGGGGGTTTATCTGCCTGAAGTATATCGTTGTGCGTATCAATTATCAAGAAATGGGATTCTCGCAACAGAATCAGACGAAAATGAGTTCTTTGACACACTAAAACCCTTGAAAATCTTTAAGAAAGTGAAGTGTAAATAGAAATGCAGACTAAAAAAGAACTAATACAAGAGTTTAAAGAAGGGAAAATGAACAAAGAATCTTTTGGATATAATGCACTAAGTTATACAGGATTTGGGCTTGTTGTTTGTAAAATTGTATATGGCATAAATGATTCTGTGTTTGGTTATGAGTTTGTGAATGGAGAGCATGTATTTTTCTTGTTACGACTGTATTCAAATGATAGTGGATATTATTTCAATTATAAAGGTCAACGACAATACTTAGATAATTTTATTAGAAATTATTCATAAAGAATGATAGCGATAATGCTATCATTTTTTTATTACCTTTAGAAGCCTTGCAGTAAAGTGCATTTTAAAAATTATATGGTTGTAGAACACTCTTTTTATTTACTATAGTAAATAAAAAGAGTTACAATGTAACTAAGTTACAAATTAATGATAAAAAAAGGAAAGGGCGTGTTGATATGAAAGAACAAACAAAAGTAATGAGATTGGATACGAAAGAGCAAGGATTAATTGAGCTGTTAAGGAAGGAAGGTGTAGGACCATTAACGAGGCTACTTGAAATGGCACTGAATAATCCAGACACGTATAATGACGAACGGATGAAGAATGAGGAATATGTGAAAACGTTACGTAATGGAAAGTGGATTCGTTCTATATTAAAAAATGAAACCTTCTTATTGGAAAATCTTGATAGTTGTGATTATCTCTTATCTGTACAAATAGAAGAAATTAAAAAGGCGATTCAAGAAAATAAAAATATAGTAATTACAGGAACTACTGGAGTGGGAAAGACTGTATTATTAAATGCTTTATTTAACTATCAATTAGAGAGATTCCCAGAACGAAAGTCAGTGGTAATAGAAAATTATCCTGAAATTTCGTCCAATATTGATTTTGAGAACAATAAGATTCTTATCCGTGATGACGGAGATTTCAGTATGAGGAGTTTACGATTCTTGCAAGATTCTAATCAGCCATCCAGATTAATTGTTGGTGAATTAATGGCTGATGAGGATTTTCTTGCAGTAACATCGGGTTTACAAGGCGGTAGTTCAATTCTGACAACATCTGCGAGGAATTTTGAGTTGCGTATGTTGAATCGTCTAAGGGCTATGCCTAATACAGAAAAGCAAATTGAGACGCTTTATGGAATGAGCTTTCTTGAGATTCATATGTCAAAGGATTCAGAAGGTCAAAGGATTGTTGATATTAAAGAGGAGTGTATTAGACATGAATAAATTAAGAGAAATGGCAAGAGAAGCTAAGATAGATAGTGTTTTACGAAGTAACAAGAAATCTACAGCGAAGGATTTATTAAATTGTAAAAGGAAGTGGGAAGGAGATGAATTGAAAGATTCTTTAGAGATGACTGCTTATGAAAAAGCGAAAGAAGAGTATGGGCTATTCCAAGAAGAGTTAGCAAGAATGTACGAAAAAGAAAATCATTTATTAGAAAAGATGCAAAGCCTTTGTCCTCATAAAGAAACACATCCAATACATGACCCATTTGATACGGAAGAAATCCAGAAAGAGAAATGTTCTGAATGTGGAAAAATTATAAGTAATTAAAACGAATAAAAATCCATCGCAATTAAAATGCAATGGGTTTTTTTACTATAGTCAATAAATAAATGTTGATTTTAACTATAGTAAGTTGTAAAATTAATTTGTTGACAATAGTCAATGCGAAAGAACTTTACAAAGGGAGACTATTTATTATGGCAACAAAAAAAGAAACACAAAAGATGCTTAATCTATTAGGACGAAATAACTTTGTAGTATTGGATATTGAGACAACCGAATTATCTCCAACAAAAGGTGGGCGTATTGCTGAAATTGGTGCTGTAAAATACGTTGACGGAAAAATTGTAGATACATATAGTCAATTGCTTAATCCTGAAATGAAGATTTCTAATAAAATCACAAAATTAACAGGTATTACAAATGATATGGTTCAAGGAAAGCCAGTTTATGGTCAAGTGTTACCTAAATTTTATCAGTTTATAAATGGATTTTTAGTTATAGCACACAACGCTAAATTCGATTGGAATAGATTTTTACTATTTTATTTTGAGAAGGTAGGAATCCATCCTGAAAATGAAGTCTTAGATAGCATTGCTGTTTTCAAACATTTTTGTCCTGGTCGAAGAAAATATAATCTTGATGAATTTTGTACAACATTTGGTTATTTGAATAAAAATCGTCATAGAGCATTCGAGGATGCAGAAGCAACAGGGGAATGCTTGTTAGAACTCAAGCGAAGATTTGCAAATGAAATACCAGTAGTAAAAGAAGAACCAGTTCCAGTTCAGCCTGTTCAAAAGGTTTCGCAACCTGAAATTTTCGTAAAGCGAGTGAAATATTGGGAGAAGAAAGTTTCCAGTACAAAACTAATGAAAAGACAGTATGTAAATATCAATGACAAGAAGAATTATGGAACAGTTTATTTTGATATTCCTACGCAGACTTGGTACAACAACAATTATCCTGGAGAAGTGGATTTTTCAATCGTGAATGAAAAAGTATTACAATTCTTAAATTTAAATTCAACAATTGAATTGTGTTCTTTTAAAAACTAATAGCTAATGGTTCTTTTCGTAGTGAATGAACGATTTATAAAGACAAGGAGGAAGTATTTTATGAAACGAGGCAGTTGTTATGGAGAGCAAGTAGATGCTTTTGACTTAGTTGTTTCTAACGAAAATGATTTTCATTTAACTCGTGACAGAGTATATGTAGTTAAAGAATGTGTAGGTGGCGACTTAATTCAAGTTAAAAATGATTTAGGTGAGCTTGAAACTTACACTACAGAATATTTCGATTTCTATGAAGGTCAAACAATAGATAATTTTTAATATAGAAACAATTTAATCGTTAAGGGGGGGAGAGAATGGAATTAACAGTTTTGAATGGTGGTTTAAAAGAAAATAAATTGAGATTAGTTCCAAAAAGAATCCGAATTGAGAAAGCTCCAGTAGAACATATATGGTATCACAAGTACATTGGAGAAGAGTTTGATGTAGTGGATATTGACCCGTATGGAAATGTACGTATTTATACAAACGTCGAATTAGAGCATTCGGGTTGGTTACCATTAAGTGATTGCACTATTTTAAAAGAGGGTTAATTATTATTTTGTATAGTGAATGGAATGTGTTATAATTTACTATAGTCAATAAAAAGAAGGTGAACACATGATTTTTGAAGCAAAGAAAAATGATATACGTAAAGCTTTTGGAATGATAGAAAAAATGTTGACCTCTAAGGAATCGAAAGATGATGAGTACGGTACTTTTACAATGATTGCTGAAAAAGAAAAAGTGGTCTTTGTGGGAGATAGCGAAGATTTTCCTGTTATGACCTTTGTAAGCAATGCCAATGTCATAACAGCAGGGGAAATCACAGTTTCATTGGAAGAAATCACAAGCGTTTTTAAGGCCTCATTTAAGAAAAATGTACTACTAACGCTTGAATCTGAAGAGGAATTTCTGAAAATTGATGATGGATTTTATGAGCCTCAAAGAATTCAACGTGTCAATGAGTATGAAAAGAGTGGTTTTCCGATTTCGAGTAATAAATTATTTTCTATAAATAAAGAGGTTTTACATAACAGTATTTACGAATGTGCAGTTGCTGTTAAGAAGACTTACTTAAAAGGAACGAGTTACTTACAAGTAAATGTTGACAAGTCAATTGAGTTTTGTGCTACAAGTTTACATCAAGTCATTCAAAAAACTGTAAGTGCAAATATTGATAATAAATCTCTTTTTTATATTGAAAAAGAGGTAGTGGCTCGTATGATTCGTCTATTAAAAGAAGATAAGTCAAAAGAGCTTGAATGCTTTTTATCCGATAATGAAATCCACATTTCAACAACTATGATGCAGTTCAAAGTACCTATTGAAATAGCCATCGCTTTTCCAAGAGTTAAAGAGATTTTGACATTAATTACTTCGAAAGATATATATCCTATGTGTAAGAAAGATGTCATGTCCCGAATGGGCGATATTGATGCTTATTACAAGGAGAAAGGGATTAAAGATACAAAAGATACACATCTTCTAATTACATTAAATGAGCCATTTGAAATCGTTCCTGATGCACCTAAGGAAGAGGACGAATTTTGCGAGGGTTTAATACCTAAAGTAAGAACTATATTTCTTGGTGAGTCGATGATAAATGAATCTGAAAAGAGTGTAGAAGACGAACAACATATAGACGTGGATTCAGAAACTCCTTCGAAAATGCAATTAACAGAAGGAAAAGTAAATGCATTACTTCCTGGAAATATCGGAATCTATCATCCTGAAGAAGTGGTCTTTGTCAGTAATTGCACAATCCTAAAGTATGGTCTTTTTAAAAGTATTGTCAAAGGGATTAAAGAAGAAGATTTATCAATTTATAATACGGACTCAATTGGTTGTGTAAAAGAACCTCTAATTATTGAATATCAGAATGAACAAAATGGTCATTATCAATCGCTGATTATGCCAGTTGTGAAACGTTAGCAAGGAGGTTGTTTATGGAAACCAGAGAAGAACGAGGTATAAAGAAAGTGAAGGAACAGAAGAAGAAAAAGACCTCTAAAAAAAGAAAGGTCTTGAAATTCTTCTTAGGCACAAGTTTAGTAACACTTATTGGTGCAAGTGGTGTTTTCGGGTATGGCTATTATAAGTATGGGGATGAAATTGCTAAGTCTATCACAAAAGGGTATGACAAAGTAAGTAAAATTAATGCTTCGACATTTAATAGTAAGAAATCAACACAGATTCTCGATAAAGATGGGAATATATTGAAAGAACTAAAAGCACAAGAATTTTCATATGTTTCTTCTAAAGATATGAGTCCATTTATTGAGAAAGCATTTGTTTCCATTGAGGATGAGCGTTTCTATGACCATAGAGGGATTGATTTTAAAGGTTTACTACGTTCTGTATATACGTTTGTTAAAAGTGGTGGAGGAACCGTACAAGGTGGCTCTACGATTACACAACAGTTAACAAAGAATGTCTTTTTAACAATGGATAGGACGATGTGGCGAAAAATCGAAGAGATGGTAATTGCACAAGAATTAGAAGAAAAATACTCTAAAAAAGAAATTATGGAATTCTATGTAAATAACATTTATTTCGGTCATGGTAAATATGGAATTGAAACAGCTTCACAATACTATTTTAGTAAGTCAGCTAAAGATTTGAAGCTTTCAGAAGTAGCGATGCTCTCAGGTGTTCCAAATAACCCAAGTATTTATGACCCTGTAAAAAATCCTGAAAAAGCGAAGAAAAGACGAAATATCATTTTATTTAAAATGAAAGAACTTGGCTATATAGGTGAAAAAGAGTATAAGGAAGCTGTGACTGAAGAATTAGGGTTAAATGTAAATCCAAATACAATTAATAATCAGATTGAAGGAAGTGCCCTTACGTATGCCATTGATAACGCTGTAAAAGTGTTGATGGAAGAGGATGGTTTTAATTTCCGTTATCAATTCAAAGATGATGCAGACAGAAAAGCATATTTTGAGAAGTACCAAGAAAAATATGATGAAATGCGTCAGAAAATTGTAATGGGTGGATTTAGAATTGAAACATCTATTGACCCTAAAAAACAAGAAGAACTTCAAAATGTTGTAGATGCTGAAATGAAGAAGTTCAGAGAAAAAGACCCGAATTCTGGGATTTATAAAAAACAATCAGCAGTAACAACAATAGATAATACAACTGGAGAAGTTGTTGCAATTGTTGGTGGTAGAACACAAGAAGGAAATAACTTCAATAGAGCATATTTAGGAGCCAGACAGCCAGGTTCTACAATGAAACCTTTAGTTGCATATACTCCTGCCTTTGAAAGAGGTTATTCACCAGATAGTGTGCTTGAGGATAGTGAAGTTCCTAAGGGACCAAGAAACTGGTACAGAGGATATAGAGGGGCAGTGACTGTTAGACATGCCTTAGAAAGCTCTATTAATACGATACCATTTAAATTAGCATCTGAATTTGGTGGTAATACAATAACGCAGTATCTTACTAATATGGAATTTAAATATTTAACACCACAAGATAACAATCCAATTATTGCAGTGGGTGGTTTGACAAGAGGGGCTACAACAGTAGAAATGGCTTCTGGATATTCTACAATTGCAAGAAGTGGTCAATTCATTCGTCCAACAAATGTTAGAAAGATTACATTCTTATCTACAAATGACGTGATTTATGAAAATGACAAAAAAACAGTAAAAGTATATGACAAAGGTGCTTCTTATTTAATGACAGATACTATGCGTTCTGTACTTCATGGAGACCAAGGTACAGGTAAACAAGCTAATATGAGTAATTATCCGTTTGCGGTTGGTAAAACGGGTACAACTGATAGCAATAAAGATTCTTGGTTTGTAGGATATACACCTTATTATACAACCGCTGTGTATACGGGTGATGATACACCGCAAGAACAATCAAACTCTATTAGTATTACAACAATGGATATCTGGAGAAAGTTCATGGAACAAATTCATGAAGGTTTAGAAGTCAAAGACTTTGAAAAACCAGATACTGTTTTCGTACAAGATGGTAAATTGGTTAATAGCTTATATACTGTGAAGCAAAAACAAAATGTGCGTGAACGTAATGAGTCAAAACGAATTCGAAAAGAAACAAATGCTCAACAAGAACGTTTAGATGCTGAAGACTATCGTATTATTCATGGACTAACGAAATCTGAGGAGTTAGAACGAGAGCGATACATGAAAGAGTTAATCACTCAAATTAATGATTTCTCAGCTACAGAACCTTCACAATATGATGCGGTTAAAACATTAGAAGAAGATGGTTGGAAACGATTGGACAGAGTGAAACACAAATCAGCATATGATGATTTAAAAGTAGAATTCAATAAATCGTTACGTAAAGTGGCACGAGATAAGGCTAATTTAGAAGAGAAAATCAGACAAGAAAAGTTAGCTGAAGAAAGAAGGAAACAAGAAGAAGAAAGAAAACGATTGGAAGAGGAACGAAGACTGAAAGAGGTTGAAGAAGCGAAGAAGGTGGCAGAGCAAAAAAGAATTGAAGATGCAAAGAAAAAAGAAAAAGAAGTAAATAAAGCGAAACAAAATGTGAGTCAACCAACACCAAATACGGTGAATGAAAATCCAATAGTTCCGCAAGATGGCCAAGAGGTAAATGCATCACAAGACCAAGCTCAACCTCAAACTGAAGTGCAACCTACTCTTCCGAAAGTAGAAGAACAACCTTTGCAGTCAAATACGCAAAGTGAATAAACCAAGAGGGGCAGGTGATAAAGAATATTACCTGCTCCTCTTTTTATAGAAATGTAGTGTTCGTTAGATACTTTAGAACGCTCGACAATATAAATTAGATAGAAAATAAACAGTAAGGAGATGGAGGATTTTGAGTAATTTATTTGATTTGAAAAACAAAAAGGTTTTATTTGGAATGATTGGTGTAGTTGTATTGCTAATTGGTGCAATTATTGGTGGTGTGATGTTTTTATTTAAGGAAAAACCAGTAGATTTGAAAGAGGTATCTTTTGATAATTTAATAAAAGTAGAATATCAAGTAATAAATAAAGAGTTCTCAAAAAATGATGTTAAACTCGTAATTGGCTCAACTAAATTGAAAGATGAAGATATGAAAGACCTTACTGATAAAGTACAAGATTTAACACATAAAAACGTAGAGCTTTTCTTCTTTGATAATAAAGAAAAAAGAGATGTACCAAAAGAATTTTATGTAGATGGTTTAAAGAATAAAACAATTGCTACTGAAAAGCATCTTGAATTCTTAGTGTTTAACAGTATTCCTACAGTGGATAAAAACATGAACGCAACAAAAGATTGGAAGATTAGTAAGGCTGATATGAAAGATGGGCTTCTCTACGTAAACACTTCTATCAAAGGCAATAAAAAACAAGAAGATATCGTAGCTCAACTAAAAGGTCTTCAAGATATGGTTCAAAAATTAAATGCTGATAAAAATGTAAAAGATGTAGAGTTTACGGTTAATGCAGGAATTTCTAATACATATAAGTACAATACAAAATTTAGTACAGTATTAGCAACAGCAACGCAATACAATTATAAAACTGAAAAATAAGGAAGAGGGCAGATATTATCTGTCCTTTTCACATATTTGGTCAGATAAAAAAGGTTTAGTAAAATACTAAGCCTTTTTATTGTTTATATTCGGATTTTATATCTCCAGTTCTAACTTTGAATGAAGAAACAACGGTTCTCTCTGATGTTTGATTATTCGTTAAGTCTCCAGGAATGAAATTGCTTAATAAATCCCATTTTAAATTAGTTTCTAATTTAATCGTGATTTCATTACCATAGTCTTTTAGTGGAACGTTTATACTATTTGTTAATCGTCTACCATCAATATACATACTCCAATCAGATTCTTTTAATCCAGAACGCTCTAAGGAATTTTTAACGTTTTGGTATAGTTCTTTTGAATGAATGTATTCACCTTTGAAATTTTCAGGCGTTCTCGTCTTTACACCACCTTGAGCTCCAACGACCCTTGAAACATAGGCGTTTGTAGATGAAATGGAATTTATTTTGCTTAATATAGCAGACAAGTCAATAAAAGCTCCAATTGCAATGATGAATAACATGGCACATATCGCAATTTCAATCGTAGCAACACCTTTTTTATTTTCTAAAAAAGTCTTGATTTTCATTTTTAATTTCATAGCAAATCCTCCTCAAAATTCAATATATTGTATTATATATAGTCAATGAGGAGAATATGAAACATACATGTTTTATCATCAGACTTTCTTGTTATTTAAATTCATGCATATTTTAAATGACTATCATCTATAATGCACTGTAAAAATAAAAAAGAAAGGGGATGTAGTAATGAGAAAACAAAAGAAATTTATAGATAGAATATTTGAAATTCCTACTGATTTTTTACTTACGTATAATGGAGAGTATGGTCATTTACGTGTCAATCCAGTTAATTCGGAAGTAATAGATAAGATTGATAGAGATAAAATTCAAGAAGATGTGAAAAAAATATATTTAGAAGAAAATAAAGAGTCTATAGTAGAGGGGATTGAGCTTTCATATCAAGAGCAAGAAGATGAGGGAATTCCCAGGCAAATGTATTTAAAACAATGTTTAAAAGCGTATACAACAAAATGGTATGAATATGATGATGTGTATATATATAAGAAGAATACCTTATACAAAAAGATATTAGAGGGGTTATGTGAGGGGACCGCTTTTAAAATTCAAGATGATAGAAATGGATTACTTCTATTCTCGAATTCTTATTCTGCTCAACTACTATACAAAGGTAGTTATGTGGGCATGATAAAAATAAATGATGACGGAACAACACAAATTATAAATTAAAAGGAGCGTTACGTTTATCAGATGATGAGTCGTAACGCTCCTTGTGTTTGTTTTTGCGAGAATAAGAACCTTTTCCTTTTTTTGTACGGTGTTTCCCGTTCCCTCTGTTTACTTCATTTAAATGCTCATGGATATTGTCAATTTTAGATTTCCAATGTCCACCTTCAATTTTAATTGTCATTTTCTTCATATTTACCACCTCGTAATAATGTATTTGTTCCATAATTTATTATAACATAAAATAAGAAATTAGTAAAATATTATTTACTATAATGAGTTATTTTATATATGTGAAAAACATTAAGAATATGAATAAAATTAATTTACATGTATATAATGATGTTATCGTGCGTGATGGCGAGTTATCCGAGGGAAAGGTTAGCTGTATAATCAGTAAAAGAAGATACTTTTAAAGTGTCTTCTTTTTTTATTGTGGTGGGGACTTGATGTATTAGGGGTAGGAAAGAATGGTAAGATTTCTGAAAGAAAAGGAAGATTTTATTCTGTAACATAGTAAAGGTCGAGAAAATAAATCTCGACTTTTTTTATATTTATGGAGGGAAATATCTATAATATATGGATTATAACAAAACAGGTATTTGATAAATTTATTTAATAGGGAGAGATTTTATATATGATGATTAATGCGATTAATTCATTATTAAGAAAAAAAGGTACGATGATTTGTAATAACGGTGTAATGGAATTTTGTTCAGCGGAAAAGCAAGCTTACTTAGAGAATGAAGAAGTAATTGCATCTGCAATAAAGAATTTCATCGAGAATTTTAATATTGATTTTTTAAATGAAGTGAATGTATATGAAGGTAGATTTTTTGCTATTCAAGTGCATCAACAAGTGTTAGGTGCTGTTACATATAAGAAGCAAAAAATAGAGAGAAATAGCATTCGTGTAGATGGCATGATTAATGTAAAAGGTATACAACAATCATTTACTCTATTTTACAATGTAAGTAGATTGTCAGATGATTACACAAGAATTAAAACAGTCGGTTTACAGAATAGAAACGTTGAAGGAAGAAATCTTAAGCAATTACTAAAAGAGCAGAAATTAGTAATTAAAGCTTTGAATAAAGAAACAAGAAAAGCTTCAAATATTTAAAACGGAAACTCGCTTATTATAAGCGAGTTTTTGTTTTATTAATTATGAAATTATGGAGTTGAATTCTTAAACAAACTAAATTATATAAACATTATTTCCTGATAAGGAACTTAGTATTATATAAAAAATAATTGAACAGGAGGTAGTGAAAATGAAGAAAATAGAATTGATTGAGATGCTACAGAATGATAATAGACCTATGGATGCAGAGGTTGAAGTATACCTTGACTGTATGAATAATGATACAGGAATATGGGCGAGAATTACTGGATTGACGTATGATAAAAAACTAAAATCTTTGCATTTTACAGGTGAATATGAAGAGTAAATGCTTAAAACACAAAGTTACTTTATCTAATAACTTTGTGTTTTTTATACTTAATAGTAGCTATACTTGTGTCGTGAGTCTCTCCATGGGATATCAAATGAATTCAGTTAATGTAAAAAAACATCCTTATTATTTATTCCACTATTATATGTACATATCTTATAATCATCTTTTCTATAATCCCTTCTAATTTCATTATTGTCATAGCACTTATCTATTATCAAAGGAAATTAAACCTTTATTCATAGCTCGAACCTATTAAGCTCAAAAAATATCAACTATTGATTATATTTTTTGTTTTATATGTATAGAATATAGCATCTAAAAAAGATAAATAAAACATTGAATATATTTAATGAAAAAGAGGAGCGATTTTAAAATGAAATTACGAGACTATGACGAATCACAATACGAGGAAGTAATTACGAAAGAGAAAATTAGAAGGACGAAACCTCATAAATCTGAAGCAGAACAAGTGAAGGGTCGAAAATTAAATAAACGTAGAAAAGTTGCTAAGACTGAATAGAGAGCTTGATTATATATCAAGCTTTTTTATTTTGCAGATAAGTGTAAGTGTTTATAGAATAATATATTTGTTTATAAGGTTCATATAATATATTAAATAATTTAATAGAAAGAGGTGTTTTATACTATGAATGAACAATTATTGACAAAAGAAGAATTCGCATTGAAAATCACTGATAAATCTAATATTAATGGAATTCATCGTTTAGGGAATACGTTGGTTATAGGCTCTAAAAACACAGGGAAAACCACGGAAATGCTACCATTAATGGCACAACAAGATATTAACAATAAAGAGTGTGGTGCTACTTTTATTGTGGGAAGGAAAGACATTTCTTGTATGTTGTACGGCATGGCCAAGAAAGCAAAGAGAAAAGTTGTATTCTTAAAACCGAGTATAGATGAAAAGGCAAGAAAAATTCTTGAATTTAAAAGTTATGAATATAACCGAGTAAAGGAAGAGGTTATTGATTATGAAGAGGTCATTAGTAAAAAGATGATAGTTATTATTGATATGGAATACGTAGTGAATGGGGATGATGGTATTAGGGCTACTGCAATGCTATTATCTCAATTGCAACTAAGTATGCAAGTAAATGAAGATGCCAAAGTATCGCCTCACTTTGTCTATATTGATGACTCTCAATACTATCTTCCATTTGTAGAATTATTACTCTCTTGTGGAGATGATTATTGTATTGGAAGTACACTCTTTATGCAAAGTAAAAAGCAAATGATTGATGAGCGGGGCGATTATGAGGCTATGTTAGAGCCTAATATTAATAACTTTGTGTTTATGAACTCTCTCATTTATGAGGATTCTATTTATTACCAAAAGCAACAAGTCTATTACAGTTATAAAGAATTTGTAGGAAGAGGACGCAATGAGATTATTTGTGAAACCAAAAACGAAAAAGGGGAACGTTCTGTTGTCTTAGGTATTTTGAATCTTGTAGAAGACGCAGAAGATTGTATGCGAATAGGATTGAATCATAAAAAGAAAATGATGAAAAAGATGCCTAAAATAGAAAGGGAACAGGGAGCAGAAAAAATAGTACAGTTACAGGAAAAACAAAAACCTATTCAAAAATCTATTGAGGCGATACATCAAAGGAAGAGCAAAAAGAAACAATTTTTACAAACTGATTTTGAATCAGATGAGGAGTATTAACCCTAATTTCATTGACTATAATCAAGCTTGTTTTCTGAAAAAAATTTGGTTAGACTATAGGTAGAGAATGAATCGACAGGGGAGAGATATGAATGAGTTTGAAAAGAAAAAGCGAATCGTTAAATGATTTAAAATCAGTTATTATGTTTTTTATAAAAGATGTAAAAACGGACTTATTCATCACAACAAAGGGTAAGAAGTTATATCGTGCAAACGCCTATGAGTGTAAATCTGAAGGTTTATTATGCCAAGTGGGGGATATAGACGGTGGTAAAACCGTTCTCGTAGAGTACCCAGATATTAAGAGGATAGAAGATAAAATTGAGGGAATAGTGTATTATGAAATAAATGAATAAATAAAAAAGACAGAATGTATCTGTCTTTTTTATTTATTAAATTTGTTTTGAAACTTTTCAACTTCCTCTTTTAAAGTAATGACTTGTGTGAAGTCTGTGAGGTCAAGCTTCAAGATGAATGAAGCAAGATTTTCTATTTGTGATAAAGGAATCTTCATATTATCAACACGAATCATAGATTCTTTTGAAAGCCCTGCCATTTCTAAAACCTTTTGAGGATTAAGTGAAAAGAATTCACAAAGTTGTTCTAAGACTGCGATAGAAGGGTTTTTTCTATCTCCATTCTCCAAACGATGTAAATATGATGCACTTACTCCGATTGCTTTCGCTACTTTTTCTAAAGATAATTTTTTCTTGTTTCTTTCTGATTTCAAAAACGCTCCTAATTCATTCTCCATTGTTTCTGCTGTTTTTAATTTTAGTACCGTTGTCATTGTTTGTTCCTCCCCTATATATGCCATAACGACTGTATATCTCCATGATGTAAAAATAGTCCATTGTAAAAAAACTTTTAAATTTTATACCCATTAAGTATTCCTATTGTATGTTGTTTTTATATTATATTTATTAAATGTAATCGCGATAACAAAATATGTGCATAAAATAAAATCATATGAACATATCATTTTATTTTATATAAAAAATCAACCCATTCTGACAATAGGTTACTCAATGTTTTTTATCTCACGAAATAAAACTGTTTCGTTTCTCATTACGTGTGGTAAATCCTTGTGATAGTGCCCGAAATACCAATGAGAAAAATTTAAATTTTTATATATAGATTCTAAGTATTTATTTAAGCAATCTGGTTTTGGACGGAATCCATATAGTCTACATAGCATTTCTAATGTTTCTGTACGGCAAGTGTGTGTAAGCACATAGTCAATACTATAGTTGTATTTTTCTAAATTAGAGATCCCTTCATCCATTTCTTTATAAGAAGGAAGTTCTTCCTCCCACCAATCAATTCCATTCATTCTTCTGTATTTATCTGTTGATGATGCACCACCAAAAGTAAAAAAATTCTTGTTGTTTATAGTAAAAACTTGCCCACGCATGAGGTGAATAATATTGTCGCTTAAGAAGTGAACTTTCCCACCGTTCCATGTTTTTTCCTCATACTTATTTAATAACGTAAAATTTTCATGATTGCCATCTATAAATAAAGTTGTAAATGGTTTTGCAACCAACTGTTGAAATAAATCTTTTTCATTTTCTGAGTTATTCCATGGGAATCCAAAATCCCCCACAACGACAACATAATCATTTGTTGTTAAGTAGTCTATATCTAATATCCTTTGTATATCTAAAACACCATGTATATCTCCAGTTATTTGAATTCTTGACATTTTAATCTCCTCCATGATATTATCATAAAGTCTTTATTAACTATAGTCAATGAAATTCATAGAAAAGGATGAGTGATTATGACTTCTTTAATTGGTTGGTTAACACCTAATGCTACATTAGTTCCATGTGAATATGGAGGTCATCAGTATTTTGCAAGAGAGGTTTTAGATGAGAAACACTGGAAAGAAGATAAGTATAAAAAGATGGGTGAATTAAGAGAGTTTCATATGCCTGACGATGAATACCTGAAACGATTCAAGAACTATATTCCTATTTCGAGAGGTTTCGTAGGATTTCTTATAGATGAGAATCATACTTATCAAATTACACAAGCTCAAATCAAGTGGTTCAAAGAGAATTATGACAATTTGGATGAAAGACAAAGAGAAGATGTTGACATTCTTTTCGAAGATAAGGAGCTGTGGCCGTCATGGAGCTAAAAAAAATCAAGAGATTAAAAAATATAATCTATACGTTATTTGCGGTCATTGCAATTTTTTCATTCTATAAGATTCATGCGATGAACAAATCAATTGAAAAAGCAAACCATCCTACGGGTAGTGAATTTACGGTTGTGCATAAAGACATTACAAAAGATGATGAAAATTATGCGGTGCTTGTTGATGAGTTTTTAACACCAGAGAATTTGAAATCAGTTGCAGAGAATATCGTTAAAGACGAAAATAAGGATAAAAAAATTATCATTAGAATGTATTCAGATAAAGATTTAATCAAAAAAGAGAAAGTTATTGCAACAGTAACATATACAAAAAAAGATGGTTATCAAATTACTGATTATGATGAAGGTGAAGATAAGTGAAATGCAGGATTTGTAATGTAGATGAATCTGAGTACTTATCAGAACTGTGTAAGCAATGTAGTTATTTATTGCGTATGGGATATACAGAAGAAGATGTAAAAGAGGTTAGAAGTGGAACATATAAGGTGACGGACTATGATTATTTTGTATCGTATTCGTATGTAAAAGGTAATAGTCATGGGTTTGATAATGACCTAATTAATATATTTGAACATCCATCTGAAAAAGGGATTCTTTGGATAAAAGAAGTTCAAACAAGAATTAAAAATAAGTATAAGTATGCTGAAGTAAAGATTATTAATTTTCAAAGATTTGTAGATTACAAATAGGAGTGGAAAAATTATGGATGCAATTATACAAGAAAAATCATTGAACATGATTGAGTTTATTGAATATCAAGCAGAAATACAACGAAAATACATCCAAAAAGAAATTAGTGCTGAAGACGCTATGGAATTGACTGGAAAGATGTTTATTCGTTTGCAGTTGAATTTAGAAGAGATAAACTCTCGTAAAAATTAAGTCATAGAGAAGGAGGGGAATATTATGTTTAAAAAAATTCATGAATATGAAGGTGGAAATATCGTTTTAGAGGATGAGGAGTTTGGTACTGATGAAGTGACTTTGAAGTGGGATGGGTGTATTGATTACAGCATTGGTTTTAATGGTGTTAAACCCCGTGAGGATAAAACAGGAGAAGATACAATGTCTATTCATATTTGCGATATTGATGAAATGATTAAAAAACTCCAAGCATTAAAAGAGTATGGAAGAAAACACTTCAATAATGAGTATTGGCAGTAATTCAATAAAAGTAAGCAATAGGAGTTCTATCCGAATAAGGAGGGAATGTATATGGAAGCAAAATATGATTTGTCCTTGATGGAAGCAATTGAATAGAGGAAAATGAAATTCTACGTAAGTAGTCTTGGACTTGGGCAATATTAAATACGTATTTTATAAGTAGAATGGGGAGTGAATAAATATGATTTTGTTTAGGGGAAAACCGATTGAAGATTATGGTGATACAAAATGGTTTTATGGCAATGCTGTAATGAATTATGAAGATAACTTAGCTTATATTGAATCACCAGGACAAGGTTTTGTTCCAGTAGAATGGGAATCAGTTAGTCAATATATTGGGCTGAAAGATTCAAGTGATAAAAAACAAATGGTGTTTGCAGGGGACATTATTGTTGGGAAGCGTCCATCACATTGGCATGGTGGATATGACAATGTAAAAGGTGTAGTCTGTTTTTCAGGTACTCGCTATGGATTTGAGGTTAATGGAATGGGTGGGGGAGACCTTCATTCTATTGAATTAATTGAAGTGATTGGGAATATATATGATAACAAAGACTTATTAGATAATGAATATAACAAATTAAAATAAAAGAAATGGAGAGGGTTTATATGAGTAAGAATATTAAATGTCCGACATGTAAAGAAGAATCAACTATGCATTTATGGGATGAAAAAACAAAACAATTTTACGGTCAAAATGCTTTATCTATCACATTAGCAAGTAAAGTAGGTTGGAGTGAACACATTTGTCCAAAGTGTACATCAAAAGCATATAACAACGAGGTTATTTAAAAAGAGGTTCCTGAAAAAATCAGGTAACCTCTTTTTTATGTTTTTATTATAGATATGAATATCCTTTGTGAGAAACTTGTCGGTCATTTACGTCGCATTCCCAACGAGTATTAAATAAATCTTTATTTGGTACAGTGAAAAATCCTAAATGCCATAACGAAATGAAACTTACATGAAAACTTTTCTTTTTTGAAGTATTGTCAACAAATGAAATATATTATAGATGGAAATATTTTTTCTATTACTTTAAAATTTCACGTACCGTATTTATAAATAATAAATCAAAACAAAAGATAACAAGGATAAACAACATTTGTGTAAATAACAAGAAAAAAAGACCTTAAAAAGGTCTCTTACAGCAATATTTTTTCAAGAATTTCTTCTTTCGATAAACCATTTTCGATTTGTAAATCAAATGCTTTTTTCAGTAAAATGCTAAATTCTTTACCAGGTTTTAATCCTGCATCAATTAAATCTTTTCCTGAAACAAGAGGGGAGATAGTAGATTGTTCTCCAACTGTTTGCAGTTTTTCTATTTTTTGATGGAACCATTCTTTTACTTCTGTGTAATCTTTCTTTTCTTCAGAAATACCTCTACCTTTATGGTCTGCTTCTCCGAACAACACAATGTCTTCGATATTAGTGGCAACCATTAATTTTCGAACAGCCTTGTCTGAACAAAATGCAATTGAGTTTGGTCTCATATGATGTTCTACCATATTTAAAACCTTTTTAATTAATCGTTTGTCATTAGTAATTCTCTTCAAAAATTGCTTCGCAACAGGTACACCTTCTTCAGCATGTCCACGAGCTGTTATCTGTCCATTTTCCTGAATGACAGTTGTAATAGGTTTTCCCATGTCATGGGTAGGTCCCAACAACATAAACGCAAGAGGATTTGAAGATAGATGCTTTAAGCTTGCTAATTCATCAATTACCATCATTGTATGTGTCCACACATCACCTTCAGGGTGGAAGATAGGATTTTGAGGGCAATCAATTAATGCATCTAATTCAGGAAACAACTTTTTAACAATAAGCATTTCTCTCATATATGAAAAGAAAATAGAAGGTTTTTCGCTTTTCATTAATGCTTTTAAAAACTCTTCAAAAATTCTTTCTCTTGGAAGAGAGAATCGAAATCCCTTGCATAAATCAATTGTTTCTTCTGCAATTGTAAAGTTGAACCTTGAAGCGAATTGACAAGCTCGAAATGCTCTTAATTCATCTTCAATAAATGTATGTTCATCAATGTGACGAATGATGCCTAACTGAATGTCAGAGACACCATTAAAGTGGTCAATTACTTCCTCAGTTAACACATCTACCATAATAGCATTCATTCTAAAATCTCTGCGTTTTGAGGCTGTTAGGGTGTCCAGGAATGGGTCTACAACAACATCGAATCCTGTATGGCCATCATCTGTCTTTACCTCTTTACGGGGCATAGAGAAGTCGATATCTACTCCGTAAATTTTTAAAATACCGAAGAAAGCAC
Organism: Bacillus sp. FSL K6-0073; assembly: GCF_038006085.1. Lineage (NCBI taxonomy): Bacteria > Bacillati > Bacillota > Bacilli > Caryophanales > Bacillaceae > Bacillus > Bacillus sp. FSL K6-0073. Next base: position 49,282 of record NZ_JBBOUN010000003.1, read on the forward strand.
CGAACTCATCTACATATCCAAACTGAGATAAGATAGTTCGTAACGTTTCAGGTGTAATACCGTAAATTTCTACATCAATATCTTTACTTTCCTTATTCATGAACATATCTCGAACATAACCACCAACATAAAATGTTCGACCTCCATGATTTTTAATCTCTTGAGCAACTTGCAATAAAATTTGCTTTGTTTCGTTTGTATTCATTATAAAAACACTCCTTGTATAATAGATTCCTTGTGAAATACCTGTTCTTTCAAATCTACTTATTATAAGCAGTAGAACAGAAATATATATTTTTAATATAAAGATTTACATATAATTCTTTAAAAAGTGAGGTGAGAATCATGAATATTGATGTTACAGTTAAAAAGAATTTAATTGTCGGGTTGTATGTAGAAGTTCAAACGTCCAAAGGTGAAATAGAACGTGGGTACATAAAAGAAATCCTCTCTCAATCCAATAATAAAAAAGGAATTAGAGTTAGGTTATTAAATGAAATAGAAGGTAGGGTACAATATGTATTTTCGAAGCATGAAATTAAAGCTGAAAACTTCAAATTTTATAACCTATTCTTTTTTGAACCATGTATCTATTCCTTATGGGATAAAAGAACCAGAACATATGTGACAATTAACAGAAAAAACTCAGTCTATAAAAACTATGAAAACCTCGCATTCTTGTTTACCACGAAAGAGAAAGCGAAAAAATTAATTACAGGAACAGAATTAGATACCCCAGATATTCAAATCAAAACTATCAATAGAAAGAAACCCATTGTTGAAGTTTTTAAAGATAAAGGAATTGATAAATTCACAATTGATGGTGAAAGAAAATTGTCTTTCGAAAAGATGAAAGAATGGGAGAAATATTTCCGAGAACAATAGTTTATGTAGCACTCTTTTTGCAAAGGGTGCTATTTTTCTATAAAAATATCAATTGTCAGAAACATTACACTAACATTACAGACTGTTAAGAGTCGTTTACATAACGATAACCTCGTTGTTTTTAGTCAATAAAATTTATATCATAAACTATAGTAAATGACAATAATTTAAATTACATATATATAAATTAAAAGGAGATGATAGTTTATGAGAAAGAAAAGTAAAAAGGTTATTGCTTTAGCAACGTTAGCTACTGCATTATCATTTAATACATTACAGGTATTTGCGAGTCCTGAGATTGAAGAAGCAGAAACGAAAGTTCAAAAAATGGATAATGAGATTATCGAATCCATGACAAAGCTTGATAAGTTAACAAAAGACATTGAAAAGTCGGGGAAAAAAGTAGAAAAAGCACAAGAAGATATAGTGAAAACACAGGAGAGCTTTGAACGTACAAAAGGAATTTCTAAGAATAGATTAAGTGTAATTCAAGAAAAGAATGCTCCTAAATTTAGTTATATTAATGCTCTTGTTTCTTCTGAAGGAATTACAGACTTTATTAGCAAAGTATCTGCCATCAACACGGTTGTAGAAGCTGATACAGATATGATGGGTTCTCTAAAAGAAAAAGAGGCTGATTTAAAGGAGAAAAAAGAAGTTTTAGATAAAGAGACTGTTAAATTAAAAGAGAGTAAAGAGCAAGTAGAGACGGAAAAACAAAAGCTCGAAGAAAACAAAGCACAGGTAGTAGTGGAAATTCAAAAGCTGAAAGCGGAAGAAGAGGAACGTGCTCGTCAAGCTGAGATTGAAAGACAAAAAGCTGAAGAAGCAGAACGAAATCGCCAAGCTCAGTTAGAAGCTCAAAAACAAGTCGAATCAAGTGCTCAAAATCAATCACAAGAGCAAAATCAATTCCGTATTACAGTACAACCGCCAGTGATTGCAGGAATTCAAGGGAGTCGTAATGCAACTGCCCAAGCTCCAACATCGAATACAGATGGTGTAAAAGCTCCAGTATCTGTATCCGTTCCAACAGCTCCTGTATCTACAGATAAAGCTCAAAATGTGATTGCTGAAGCGAAAAAATTCCTTGGTCTTCCATATGTATGGGGAGGAACAACACCTTCTGGATTTGACTGCTCTGGATACATGCAATATATCTTTAAAAATGTTGCAGGAGTGAAATTACCAAGGGTTGCGAGAGAACAACAAAATGCAGGTGTACAAATTCCTGTAAGTGAAGTTCAACCAGGGGATTTAATTTTCTGGGGCAAACCTGCACATCACGTAGCAATGTACATTGGTAATGGTCAATACATTCACGCTCCACAAACAGGAGATGTAATTAAAATCTCTAAAATGAATCCAAGTGGAGTAACAAGTGCAACACGAGTGTTAAATTAATACAGATACATAAGCTCTCAAGAAACGTTTCTTGGGAGTTTCTGTTTGATAAAAGAAAGGGATGCTTCCAATGAACAAACCAAAGAAAGTTGAAGAACAAGATAAAGAATTTATTAGAAAATTAGCAGACTTACATAACTTAGTTGCTATTGGCGAAATAGAAGATTCAAAGTTTGATGCGTATGTTATGGGAAACAAAGAACATTTTTCTCATCCGATTTGTTTAGCTATCATAATGGAGCGTATAAAAATATCAACTACTTATTTTGATGGACATTACAAACTATGTGAAATCGCATATGGATTCATACGAGAATACTCAGAATGGGTTTACTCGAAACTTCCAATTACTACAACAATCAAATTAGCGGTCTTTGAAGAAACTTTTGAGAAATACAAACTCTCATCAAATGAATAAGCAGGTAGATAATGGGCGAATGATATCATTTCGTCCTTTTTGCTTATATTCGACCAAATTGATTTATAAAACCTGCTACTAAAATCTAATATAAGGTATATCAAATAAAGGGGGGTTATTCCATTGAAAAATCCAATGTTGAAAGATAAAGAGAAATTTCAGCAATCATCAATCAATGAAGAACATATGACAGTAGGAGGAACAGTAGCAAAAACATTCATCTATTTAATTCTGTTATTAGGAGCGAGTTTATACTCGTTTATGCAGATACAGAATGGTACCATGGGGATGAAAACATCTGTAGGGCTAATCATTGGTATTTTAATTGCCAGTTTTGTTATTTCATTGATAACAGCATCAGTTCCTAAAATAGCATGGTTAACAGCTCCTATTTATGCAACCTTAGAAGGGGTTTTAATCGGTTTTATCTCTACGATGATAGAACATAAATACCCAGGTATTGTTTTACAAGCTGTATTAGCAACTATTGCAGTTGTGATGGCTATGCTATTCCTATACACAACTCGAATCATTAAAGTAAATGAAAAGTTTTTAAACGTAGTAAAGATTGCAACGTTATCTGTTTTGATTATCTATTTAGTAGATATTGCTCTTATGTTATGTGGTGTACCAATTCCATTCCTGCATGATAGCAGTCCATTAAGTATCGGTATCAGCTTACTAATTATCGGAATTGCATCTTTAAATCTTCTTGCAGATTTCTTCTTCATTGAAGAAGGTGTAAATGCAAAAGCTCCAAAATATATGGAGTCATACTTCGGATTTGCTTTATTGGTTTCAATTGTATGGTTATACCTTGAAATACTGAAATTCTTAGAAAAGATTAGAAAATAAGCTATCAACATTGATAGCTTATTTTTATTGTGTATGTGTATTTGAAATAGATGTAAATAAGGATAGTTTTTGATAGATATTCTTCATGTCTTTTGTGGTTAATACGGGAGATGAATCCTTTATGAGATTTTGGATTGTTTTTTCTATATCATCTACTTGTATTACCTTTGCTTTTGTACTGGATGACAATTTAACTTTTACTGTTAACGTTTCTTTCCCAAAAACAATAAGAGGGGTTAATCTTTCATAAGGAAGAGATAAGTATTGTGACAAGAATCGAGTACATTGCTTATTTTTTGGAAGCGGGTTCGGAAATTGATATTTGTTTTTTGCTGTAATCCATTGAACCCATTCTTTACTCTTGTCAGAGCCGTATACTTTCCCTTTTAAGGTTTGACATTCGATTGAGTATACACCACTTGAATGTATAAGAACGATGTCAATGTCATTTGTTTGCCCATCTTGATAAGGGATATGTACATTTGCTAATAACATACTATCAGGAAAAGATTTTTCTAACCTTCTAAAAATTCTCCACTCTGCTAATATGTTTTTATCTTGATTTATATTTTTGTAATGAAATCCTGTTATGTCTTTGTAGGTAGAATCATGATAATTCCATCTATTGAGTAGTAAGTATAGTGTTACGGTTACAAATAAAAACGTCAGTACAAAAGAGCCAATAAAAAGAAATAATTCCATACGGCATCCTCCTTTCGGGAAAAGATATAGTTATTATAGATGATTTATAATATAAATATATGCTGAAATCAACCGTATTTTCGTTGACAATAGTAAATAAAAGTTTTATGATAAATAGCAACAAATGAAAGGGTGGTGTTTAGATGTATACAAATCAAATGCACAAAGAATTAGCCTATTTAAGAGGATATTTAAAAGGGAAAAATTTCAACTATGCTATTATTTCATTGAACTTAGCAGAAAAGATGCATGAACGACAAACAAGAAAAAGTGGAGAGCCTTACATTAGCCACCCTGTTCGCATAGCGAATGCAATTATATCTTTAGGCATTCATGATGAAGAAGTCATCTCAGGAGCTTTGCTACACGATATTTTAGAGGATACAGAAGTTACCGTAGATATGTTATTAAATGTATATTACTTACCTAAAAAAATTGTAGATATTATCATTCGACTAACAAAAACAACAATCGTCAAGCAAAAAGAGATTCCAGAAATGACAACCGATGAGTACTATGAGCAAATGCGATTATGCTTTAAAACCAGTTTAATCAAAATTGCTGATAGATGTCACAACGTAAGTACCATGTACTTCTTTGATGATAAGAAAAAGATACAACGATACATTAAAGAGACAGAAGAATATGCATTACCACTTTGTAGTTACGTAAGTGATATGTGCCCTGAATACTCAGACTACATCTATACCATGAAATATCAAATAGAGAGTATTTTGGAGACGATTAAAACACTTGTCCCTGAATGTAGAACAGTAGAAGATGTAGCAAGTTAATAAAAGTGAAAATCCTTGTTTTACAAGGATTTTTTTATTGACTATAGTAAATGAAAAGTGTATGATTAGTTTATACCTTAAGAGGTAAAACAAGACGAGAAAACAACAGGTAATGGAAATGCGTTCAATTTGGTTGAACTATATCCTACACCTATACAAAACCAAAAAGCGAGGTGTTACTTTGCAACTTGACTTATTCGAAAATGAAATGGAACCCGATAAATTCCGTTATACAAATGCAATTTGGAATGAGTTAAGATTAAATACTTCTTGGAGTATTGGCTCTGTAGCATCTCTTATAGAAAAAGGTACTTTTCGAACAAAAGAAGAATGGAAAGAATTTTATTTTCATTCTGGAAATCAACGTTTAGAAAAATTAAAACAAATGGATTTAAGCGAGGATTTAAAAAGAAAGGTTATCTTAATTCGACCTGACGGTAAAATTCCATATGCCGTAAAGCAATTGAATTATGAGTATGGAAGAACCAGAGGGAGTTTAGCCTTCAAGGGAGATGTTCTTTATAACGAAATCGTTAAAAGAGGGAATCCTTACGGGTTAACGAAGAGAGAATGCCAATATGCAGTGTTTTATCGAGTGATTGCTGAGAGTTGGAATGGCGTTGTCGTTAGAGAACGCAATACAATGGATGCACTGCAAACGGAGTTAAAGAAACAAGGTGTTATTGTATCTTGTAAAAAAACATCGGGTCGTATTGATTACAAATACGAAGTAGATTATGAGTTATTTAAAAATGATACATTATTATGTGGTATCCAAGTGAAACCACCAAGCTATTTACAAGACACTCCTTATTTACGAGAAACAAAAGAAGTGAATGAATATAAGAATAAAAAATACAAGCAAGACTATAAAGTAGATGTTTTTTATGTATATTCGAAGACAAATGGAGAAATTGTAAATGCTGAAGTCATAGAAGAAATTATTTCGCATATTTCGAAAACAGTATCTAATTGATTACGAAAACAAAATAATTTGTTTGTTATTGAAAGGAAATACTCGGTTCCATAAAAGGAATCAAATAATCGTTACATTTATATAATAAAAAATACTGAATCAAATTCAAATGATTCGTTGAATACAAATAACATTATGAGGTGATTAGAAATGGAAAATAAAAATACAATTGTTTTATCAGCGGAGATGGATATGGAGATTGAAGAAGCGAAAGCTTCTATGAAAGGAAAATCGACTGGCATTCCTCAAGTGGATGTATTAGTCATTATGGCTACTTTAGTAAATCAGAAAAAACCACATACAACAGCGTGGTTAAACGAATCAAGTTATAATTACAAAATTTTAATTAAAGCGTTAGTGAATGGGTATGAAGTCGAAGAGGAATTCACTGATGAACCTATTGAAGAAGAGACCAAAATGGAAAAGGGTAAAGTAACGATTGAGATTGATTTTACTGGTGAAGGTGTTCAGATTCAATTCAACGGAAACCCGAATGATTATCAAAAGGCAATTCAAACGGTAGTTAAAAATGAGAAAATCCTTGAATTTATTGCACATCAAACTGTAGAGGGATTTGGTGCGGAAGAGGATACTGAGAAAGTTTGTTGCATGAGTGGTGGTTCTTGTCCGTTCGGTGGTGAGCAATTCTTTGCAAACCTGTTAGGTTTACACGAATTACCTGAAGAGATGGAAGAAACAGAAGAGTACAAAGCTTATTGTGAGGAAATGAAAGAAGTTCATGAAATCTTCAAGCTGTTTGGTCATCCTTTTGGTGAAATTGGTTTTGTAGATGCAGTTCCACAAGGTGTATTTGAAGGAATGATTCCATTTTTACATAAGATGTCTGGTTCGTTTACTACACATGCGAATCCAGAAGATATTTTCTCTACTATCGAGCGTCTTGCTCAAACCTTTACGGGAAGTCAAATGGCTCCAGATGAAGATATCGAATTGGAACATGGAGATGTGATGGTACTTGAAATCAATGGTTATCAAGAAGATGTTCGATTTTTTGTTTTGAAAAATGAACAAACTGGTTATATTCAATTGATGTCAACAAAACCGAACCTTCCATTCCGTATCCCTAATACATTTACAAATTCGGATAAACTGTTTGCATTTTTAAATAATCATCCTAAAATTAAAGATTGGGATATTATTGGGAATGTAAATGATACAGAACCACAAGTAGCATAACATCATACATACAATAGTAAAAAGCCTCTTATTACAAGGGGCTTTTTTATTTAGGCATAAAACACATGGGTAGGTGATTATAATAGACAGTTACATTTTTAGTAGGTGAGGTGTTGTGTATGAAAAAAATATTGAGAGTAATAGTCAATATAATACTTTTAGTTGTGGTAATTGTTGTAGTGGCAGGTACGTGTGTTAGGCAAGTAAATCAAACAGAAAATAATCAGAAGGTAGAAATATTGGAAGAAGCAATTGATAAGCATCAGGTCTCAGATGAAGTAAAAGAAGATGTAAAGGATATATTAGATACGTTTAAAAAAGAAGAGTACCTGTTAAGTGATAATTCAATAGGTATTTTAGAAGTTCCTAAGTTGAATTATAAAGCTTCTATTGGAGAAGGTACGAACTTTGATAAGGTGGACCAAGAGATTGGGCATATAAAGGATACTGCATTACCTGGGCAAAAGGGGGATGTTTTATTAGAAGGGTCTACTCATTTAAAATTCAAGAAATCCATTTTAGAACTAAGCTCATTAGAGAAAGAGGATAGTTTCATCATTAAGACGCTAAATGGTGAGTTTTGTTACGTGGTTCTAAATAAGAAGGTTGTTCCCAAAAAACAAGTTATTATGACGGGTGAAGAAAACATGGATGAATCTATGCTAACGATTTTGATAAAGGGTTATCCAGAAGAATATCTGGTAATTCAAGCGAAGTTATTATAAGAAGAGATTGAGAAGGGAAATCGTTATGTTTTTATATGTATGTAATTATAATGACAATGTGCTTTGATATGAATTGAAGAAGGAAGAGGTGTGGTCATGTTATTTAAAACAAAGAGAGGAATCCTATTAACAAGCTTTATGGTATTTCTAACGGTTTCTATAGGACTATCGACAATAGGTATCCCATTAGGGGATATCATGTCTCAACAACAAGAATTTATCGGTGGTAGCTTGGCGTTTCTCGTGATGGGATTCATGTTTACCTATTTTTTAGGAAAGCTATTTATTGATATTAAATATGTGATGGAAAAAGATTATCTGTTCGTGCAAGGAGGTATTTTTCGTTCTTATATTGCATATGAAGATATTCAAAAAGTAACAAAAGCAACAAATATTATTATGGGCTATAGAATCGTAGGCTCATCAGATGCTATTGAGATTTTTTACAAGTTAGCACCGTTTGGCAGTATAAAGATTTCTCCTAAAGAGCAAGAGAAGTTTGTAAAAGAACTAAAAAAGAGATGTCCAAACATGGTTGTGGATATGGATTTTAAATAAAGTGTTACAAGCATCAAACAATGATGCGTAACGCTTTTTTATTTTGTCCTTGTTTTATTTATTTCATCCAAAAAGAATATAATAAACATATTGATATAAAAGAGGTATTTTAGGAAATTCATTCAAAAAGAATCAATTAATAGTAGAAAAGGGAGAGATTAGATTATGTATTATGAAACAGAAGATGGAGTAATTTTTGTGAATAATGGATATGTAGACATCAACGGTAATCCTGTAAAGAAAACGAAAAGAGAGTATCCGTATAGCTATGACCCGTATGTAGTGTGGAAAAAAGATTATGTTGAAGCAAAAAGCCATACAGTTTACTCAGATAGGCTTTTACAGTGGGATTACAAGAAGTTTGAAGAGTGTTGTATGGATGTTTGGGGAAATCATAGACAAGGATTTAATGGAAGAGAACCAGAAGATATTGAGAAATTCCTAAGTAAATATTTTGGTGAAAAAGTGAAGCTAACTGTAATTATGGAATGCTGTAATGTCTCAAGTGGATATCCAATTTGGGTATTTTACTATGAGAAATTGAATAATAATCTATAAATAGGTAAAAGGAGCATGATAATTCATACTCCTTTTTTGCTATGTATTTCCTTAATATAGTTATAAAAAAGAGAGATAAACTCTCTCTTTTAACTTGCAATTCGTACATCAGAATGTTCACTGATAATAGCATCTAATTCTTCTTCTGATAGTGTCTCTTTTTCAATTAAGGCTTCTGCAATGGCATCTAATAGATGTCGATTGTCTGTAAGGAGCTGAACAGTTTCATCGTAAAGTTGGCTTGATAACTTCGTTGCACGTTCTAAGATAGAGCTTTCATCAGCCTTTAACACAGTAAGATTTAACATACCAATTGATTCATCCATACCATAGGAAGAAATCATTTCTTTAATTTTCTTAGTAGCTTGCAGGATATCCTGATGAGCACCTGTTGTTACTTTTTGGTTGTCATTAAATAATAAATATTCAGCTACTCGACCACCATATGCTCGTTTGATTTCATTCTTCAACTCTTCAATCGTATGTAGTCCTGATTTAGAAGGGCTGTAGAATGTTACGCCTCCTGCACCAGAAGTGGAAGAAATAATTGTCACTTTAGGAACTGAGATATCTGTTATTAACTTCGCAACAAGGGCGTGACCCGCTTCATGATAAGCTACTAATCGAATTTCCTCTCTGCTTCGTGGCATATCCTCATTTGGATGACCTTTCATGATGACCTTAAATAAAGCTTTATCAATACAATTCATATCAATCGCATCTTTTTCATCTTGGATAGAAATAAGAACAGCTTCATTTAATAGAGATTTGATATCTGCACCACTAAATCCAATTGTTTGTTTTGCTAAGTTACTAAAGGAAACATCTTCTGCAAAGATTTTTCCCTCTGCATGAATATGAATGATTTCTTCACGCTCTTGAGGATTTTGAGGTAATGGAATCATCACATGCTTGTCAAATCGTCCTGCTCGAATAAGAGCTTCGTCTAATGATTCAATACGATTTGTTGTTGCGATGACTAATACACCACTTGAAGAAGAGTATCCATCCATTTCAGAAAGAAGTGCGTTAATTGTTTGAATTCTTTCAGAGTTTTCATCACCTTCACGACTACCCCCAACTGCATCTAACTCATCAATGAATACGATACATGGAGCATGTTTCTTTGCATTTGCAAATAAATCACGTACACGGGAAGCACCAACACCTACATATTTCTCAAGAAAATCGGAACCCGAAATGCTGAAAAATGGTACATTTGCTTCACCCGCTAATGCTTTTGCAATCAAAGTTTTACCTGTTCCTGGTGGACCGTATAAAAGAACACCTTTTGGCATTACTGCACCTTGGTTCGAAAACTTTTTAGAGTTTTTCAAGAAATCAACAAGTAATGTTAAATCTTTTTTAATACCTTTGTTTCCTGCGACATTTTTCAAAGAAATCTTCTTATCTATAATAGCAGGTTCTGATGTTTTCTTAGATGAGCTACTTGCTAATTGCTTTAATAAAGCAAAAGCGATAAAGGCAGTTAGCCCCACTGAAAGAATTGTAGCACTTAACTTACCCAAATCAACTGGAGTATGTTCTTCTACATGAAGACCAGTCTCAAGTAAGTCTTTCTTAAATGTTTCATGGCGAGGATTATCTGTTTTGAATTCCTTATTTGCTTTATCTGTTAATACAATAGAGCCAGTTCCTTTTATTATCGTAACTTCTTTTACTTGCTTTTCTTTTAGCATTTTCGTAAAGGTAGTATACGATATTTCTTTAGGTTGTTCCATAAAATGTGGGTAAATAAACGGACCTACAATAATTAAGAAACATGTAAGAAATAATAAGAAATTACGCCATTTCTTATTAGGTTTTTTAAATTTGAATTTTTTCATAAAACCCTCCTGCTATATATTCAATTGTGTTTTTCAATATGACTATATTAACACTTTTGTTTACTATAGTCAATAAAAATAGTTTTGTTATAAAAAAACACTCTGGAATCAACCAGAGTGAAAGGAGAGTTTTTTTAGTTCGTTTTCTTTTTGTTTATCATCAATAACATGAGCATATATATCCATCGTAATTGATTTTTTAGAATGTCCAAGTATAGAAGAGAGGACAGGGATTGAAATGTTGTTTAATACACTATAAGATGCGAAAGTGTGCCGTAAATTGTGTGGGGAAATATGCTTATCTACGATAGACGATTCCTTTACAATTGTTCGAATGATTAATCGAATTGTTTTTGTAGTTAATGAAATATCAGGGTGTTTTTCGTTTCTTGGGAATAAGTATCCTGTTAATATAGGATGGTCCTCGCCATACATAGATAGAAGAAATGATTTATAAGTATCATACTCTTGAACTAATTCTTCATGTATAGGAATAGTCCTGTTCTTATTCCCTTTACCTTCATCTACTATAATCATACCTTCCGTGATATTAAAATGTTTCCATCTTAAATTTGTAAGTTCAGACACACGTAAGCCTGAATATAAAAGTGTATAAAAGATAAAACGATTGCGTATATACTTTTCTTGCTTTTTAGGTGTAAGCCAAGGGGATTTCTGAATGGAATCTAAGTAATATTGAACCTTTGAAACTTCTTCGTGATTTAATATATCTTTGTTGGGATTTTTTTTGTTTTTCATAGATTCGATTTTATGAGAGAAATCAGAGGAAATATATTCCCACTTATTCAGAAATTTAATGTATTTACGAAAACAGGCCCTTTTTCGATTTAATGTCGAGATTTCATATTCACTCGTGTTGTTGTATATACGCAAACTATTAATGTACAGCAATAGTAGTTGTTCTAATCTTTTAAACTCAAAATCCATAGATTTGTTGTGTGGAATGGCAAATGTGAAAAATCCTTCTAAATCAAAACGATAACTTTTGATTGTGTTTGGTGCATATCTTAATCCTTCTAAGTAAAGTAAAAAATCTTCAATTGAACGTTCTATATTAAATGAATGTAACATGATTTCACCTTCTTTAAAATCATGGTATCACAATCTCTAAATTTGAGTAAACTACTATTTTTTTGTATGAATTTCTGTGTTGTCTAAATGATTTTTGAGGTTATATAGGTTTATGTTTCGGAGGGGTTTTACTGAGACGTACTCAGTTATGGTTTTAATAGTAGAATATTTCTAATGTACATATAATGGAGAGAAAATATGTAGGGGGTGTAGGAATTGATTCGAGCAGATAGTTTTAAAAAAATTTTAAAAGATGAAAAGGGGATAGGGACAGATGATAAAGGAACTATCCCTTATAACACAAAATTTAAAGAAGTTGAGAAAATGGAGAAAGAAGAAGCAGAAAAAAACAAAGTAAAAAAACCTCCAATTGGATGGAAGATGAGAAAACTATCTTTTTCTAAGAGTGAAATACCATTTATTTTGCTTTTCTTAACAGGCGTATATGTATTATTCTTATCTATGGCAAATGGAAAGTTTGGAGAAATGTTTTCAGGTGGATATTTGATACTTATTACTTTGTTTTTTTATAATATGTATCCACTCACATACACGAGTAATCTCAATCTATTAACTTGGAATGTAACTACAACCATGTCTGCTTTATTTAAAAACAAATGTTATGGTCTTTATTTTAGAGGGAGGAAAATGGTAATTTATTTTGGAGGATTACTATTAATTGCTCATTTAGTGATGCCATTTCTATCAGCACTATTATTTTTAGGTATGATGATGGGGGGCGTATTTTTGTTTTCCCAGAAAGAAACAAGGGACTTATATGTTCTATTTCGTGTATTTGGATTAATTGCTACAGGTATCTTGATTGTAAAGGCGATTTTTGTAGGAACAATCAATCCGTTCGACTCTATGACTTGTTTGCTTGTCTATACACTGTCAAATTGGTTAGAGAAAGCAAAAATAACAAAACCTATAAGTGAATCAAAGAATTAAAAAGAATGTAGTAGATACATTCTTTTTTTTAGTTTATCTCCAAAAAAACATTTAAGATGCAATTTGTGTGTTTTATGTGTGTTTTATGTGTGCTCAACATGTTTTTTTATCAAAAAACACAAAAAGTACAAGAAAAAAACACACAAAAATTGTATAATTCTATATGTGAACCATATTAAATATTTCATAAAGTAATAGTCAAATAATATGTTTATTTAATTAAGATAAAGAAAAATATGGTTTAAATGTAAACGTTTTGTAAAGATTCCATAGAATATTACAGAAATATGTCGATTAATGTCGAAATGTAAGATAGTAATCGTTGACTAAATGGGGGTCTATTATATATAATGTTTATGTTACGTTTAATCGGGATAGTGTGTATAGCATATTGATAGATATATAATATAAAAAAAACACATGAGATTCATCGCCAAATAAATCACATGTGTTGGATAAAGTATATAAAGATATAAAGATATTAAAAATAAAAAAACAAAGAACTATTAAGCCATTGTGAAGAAGAATGCGTCATAAGAACCTGTAAAACCATCAAAATCTCGTGATGTGTATTCTCCAGTTAAAGAAGTGCTATACACCTTTTCTAAGATATTCTTAGAATCAATAAGGTTCATACTAATACCAATTTCGCCATCCACTTCATCTTCAATATAGACAACTTCTTTGTCAAAATGGTTATGTAATTGCGCATCTGATTTAAAACGTTCAGGTAGCACAGGAATGAAAAGTTTTTCTTCCATGTTTCCACTCTTCGACTTAACCAAACGAATTGAAATGCCATCTACAAGTAGTGTATCCTCTATAGTTTGAATAAAATCCTCTTCTGTTAGGATAAGTGCCTTCACATATTGTTTTACTTTGTTAACTGTCATAACGAACTTCCACTCCTTGATTATATGTTATATATATATATTTAGATTATCCACGAACGGGATGAACTGCAAGTTTCCGTATTAATTATAACAAAATCTCGAATATAGTCAATGAATTTTTTAAAAATATCAACACTGAAAGTCCCATCTGATGGTAAAAACAGTTGAACTACATTGTAATATCAACGTTTCGTAATAAAAAGATATGAATAATAAAGCATTTTCTTTTTATTAGGAAAATTCACTTTTATATACTATAGACAATGCTCATATAAAGATTGCTATGAGGTAATTCTAATTCGAGTTTGTGAATAATTAATCATTCGGAACATCTGTTCTTATTATAGCAAACAGGTGTTCTTTTTTCAATGTATTTTATAAGAATACATTGACCGATTTAGCTTAAAGTTCTCATCTAATATATTACTAAACATTTAAATTTAAATTTTTCTTCCTATATATAATATAGATTGTATACAATGAATCAAAAATTTGAATCCCTTTCACTACAATGTTTACATAATGTAATTATTGTAGACTTATATCATTGAAATGACATAAGAACCATTTCGTGCAGTTCTTCCATATGTAATGGAGGAATACTGCCCACTCATAAAGAGCATATATGTGTTTATCAAATCTATTAGTAGAAGGAGTAGTTCCTTCCTAATATTTCTGGTTTGAATAATCTACTCATTCAAGAGCGTCATGTTCGTATCTTAAGAATGCACCTATCGTTGTAAGGCTAAGGTGAATGGTCAGGTTGAATTTGTCCGTAAATTATATTCTTTTCCTGTGCAAATCCAGAGTTTTCTCATGTTGGTATCTCCTTTATAATTCATTTTTGTCAAAACCCTTTTTTATAATGATTATTAATAAATTATAGATATGAACATGTACATATATTCATGAATTTATAAAAATGTTTGATAATATATCATTATCGAACATTTTAGTAGACTATATATATCCATATATGTGAGAATATGTTGTATAATATGTCCATCTACTTATTAAAGAGGAACGGGATAACAAAAAATCAAATTATATTTTAAAAGTTTAATTGGAATGTTATCTATCATAGTAGGGATTTTAGTGAATGCACAAGTTCGGAAAGCAGAAAATCTTTTGGAGGGAATAAAATGAAGAGGATTATATTAGATATTCAAGTTGGGGAAATATTAGATTTAAATGCATATAATATAGAAGGAAGAGATATAAAGAGAATATGGAGTGTGTATGATGAGCAGTTAATGTGGGATTCATGTAAATTCAATCCTCTGACAGGAAAACCAGTGGAAAGATTGGAAGATTTACATTTGAAACATCGTGAAGGTGTGTTTATTGAGGATTATGTACATGATTACAAGATATTAAAAGGTAATATTCTTCACTATTACACAAGAATAGCCCAGAATGGCGAGAAAATGAAGATTTTAATTGAACTAAAGGAATAAGTAATATAAAATTTGTTTTTACGTATTTTTCATTTTTATTAACTATATATAAATTAAATATAAAAATTGTATATAGTTAAGTTTAAAAATCAATAAGAAATTTACTTTAATACATATATTTTTTAGTAATAAAAAATATATGTATTATAGATGCACTTAAAAAGTACACATATGATAGTGTGCTTTTTGTTTTGTTTTTTAAACTATAGTTTGATATATTTTCAAATTTTAATAACTATAATAAAAAACAAATATATAGAATAGGTATTTCATAGAAATTGAATTATAATAATGGTGAGACACAGATGCATTTATTTGTGTCTTTTTGAAGAAGGGATGTATAAAGATGTATAGTGAAAATCAAAAAGAATTAGAAACGCTGAAAGAGGAAATGGACGAAAATAACGAATCTTTATTGATGCATGCAATTGTATCATTCCTTTCAGTAATTGTCTGTACTACTTTAGAGGTTTATTTTGATAGTTCTAAATGGTTATCTTATGCTGTGTATGCAATATTATTTATTATTTTCTGTTACACTGTGTATTTAAATATTTCGACTACAAAGAAGTATTTTGCATGTAAAAAAGAATTGAATGGTAAATAAAAAGTATATGATGGGGGTAAATACATCTAACTATATTGTTAGGTGTATTTTTATATACGTAGAAATTTTAATATTGTATGATTAAATCAAATAATTACGTGTAAATAAATAGTGGATGATAAATTGGTATTTTATAAAAATAATAATTGTATGGAGGAAAAAGTATGTTCGGAAACTCTATTATAAAGATGGTGGAAGATGTGGAAATGGTTAGGGCAAGGGATTTAGGAATGAGTGTTGAAGAGTACAGAACTATGCTTCGTGAGAAGGACAAGCAAAGAAAGGCAGATGAGGAACACTATTTAAACTCAGAACTATATGTCTTGGATATGAAAAAGAAAAAAGACAATTAATGTATTACTCAAGCACTTTTGTCTTTTAAAAGCACATGTTATATGTGCTTTTTTCTATATTTATTTATGAATCTTCCTTAATTTTTAGCAGTATAATACATAGATTATAGAAATAAGGTATTTTTATAAATTTGGTAAAACAGGTGTTGAAATGATATCATTAAAGGAGACGAGAAGTTATGACAAATCAAAGTAAAAGTGTGAAAGAATTATTGATGGAATCTATTGTTGAAGTTACACCAGAGGAATTATTAAATGGATTACAGTGTGAATATGAAGCGCACAGGGTATTTATCGAGGCTTTATTAACAGATGAAAAACTGTGTGAAAGAATTAAAAAAACAAAAGATAATAAGTATTTACAATTTCTGAATGAAGTATATGTTTCTGTAAATGAAAAAAAATCTATCAAATGTGAGGTAGATGAAATTTCAGGAAATGTACAGGCATTAAAGAATAGTAAGCGTGGTTGGATAGGAATGATGAGTGAAGAGGCTATAGGTCAAGTGAAGTTTCATAAAAGACCATATACATATCGTTTTTCTGAAAAAACTTTAAGGGACGTTACTATTGAGAACGTAAAGGCAGTGAAAGAAAAATATATGAAGGCTAAGGATATTCATTATCTGGTTAAAGATAATGGTAGAACTATTATGGTCTTTGGGAAAAAAGAGATATACGAGCACTACAACTTGGGCTTAAAATATCAAGGTAGAATAGAAAGCATAAGAGATACATATGGTGATGATTGGACTCAATCAGATGCAGAGCAAGTATTTACCTGGACTGATGAACATGGTAGCTATGAGTTTGTTGTAGCAGAGTACAAAACAGAGGCAAAGTTAAGCCAGGAAGAACAAGAATACAATGATGGGTTATATAGATTTTATTTTAATATTGAAGAAGACACAGGTAATTATCGTTATCCAACAGATGTGTATCGAGATAATGAATTGTTTTAGAGGTATTAATAAATGAATTTGGATAAAGGAGCTTTTAGTATGGAACAATTAGATATTATAGAAATAACAGTGGTAGCAACGGATGTTTTACTTAGTGTAGAAAGAGTGTCAAAGAAAAATATAGATTTAATTGATTTTGCTGATTTAGTAAATGATAAAATAGAAGATTTAATGCAAGAGTATCGTCAAGTAAGTAAGACTTATGGAAAAGAAGGGAAAGAAATAATTTTTAATTCTTTTGTACGTCACTATTTTGAAAAGACCATTTTAAAACATTATAGGTTAGAAGAAGTGATAAAACCATTTTATACAGAAATCGAGTACGCTAAATAAGAGCAGGGGATAATTCCTCTGCTTTTTATTTTGCTATACAAAGAATAAAAGGGAGTGGATATCTTATGCAATAATGTTTTTATTGACTATAGTTTTTAAAAGTAGTAGCCTAATCAATAGAGAAATAGATTTAGATGATGGCAATATGAATCCTATAGGATTTGAATTTTAACAAATGTCCATTAAATATCACGTATTCGATATTGAACAAAGCATATAAAATGTGTATCGTATTAGTTAGAGGTAATTTGGGAGGGAGTCAGGTGAAGTTTCAAGATGATTTGAATCACACGTCATTAATGATTGAAGAGCAGAAACAAAAGGGTAGTATAAATTTAAGTATGAAAAACTTGAATATGAATGAACGACCTATATCTCTATCAATCACAAGATTCAAAGTAAAAAAAATGCAAAAGGTTATTTACAATTATTTGCGTAAAATGAACGGAGCTAACATTTCGGTTTTTAGTGAATATTGGAATTTTCCATCAAAGAAAGCAGAACTACAATTGTCATTGAATGAAGAGAATAGATGGATTGAGATTAAGTTAGTTAAAAAGAGTGAAGATATCCAACAAGAATCATTATTTTATTTAAATGAACAACAATCTCAATTCTTACTAAACGGGATTCAAGAAGATGTTGTTGAAGAACAGCGAGAAGAAGTAACGGAAGTAGTAAAGAATGAAATAGAAGAAGAAGTAAAAGAAGAGACAAAAGAAGAAGTTGAAAAAATGGTAAAGGCAGTAAAGACAGTCGAATTAGAACCATTACGAGAAGTAAATGCTATATCGAAAATTGAAGCACTACATACTGATGTGATATTTGAGGATTTTTATAAAAAGACAAAGATAGCAGTCAATAAAGAAGAGGATAGAAATCGCATTGAGTTTAAAATAACAGGTCAAACATTTGATGAGAATCCAGTGTCTTTATGCATAACATACCCCAAGTTTTCTGCTATTCAAGAAATTTTAGTTAACTACTTACAGAAAATGAATAAGGAAGATGTTGATACACATGGCCAATCCTGGGAGTTTGCAGGGCAACATAGTATTTTTCTTGTGAATTTAGAAAGAGACAAGTCATTAGTAAGGGTAGAAATCGAATATGATAATGTGAAAAAAGATAGATATAATCGAGGGCACATTCACTTATCGAAAGAGGACATTGAAGAGATTATTAATAAAACATCTCAAATTTTATCCGCATAAAATATAAAATAGTTTTCTATAATGTTTCGAATACATAAAACAGGTATTTATTAAAATTAATTTTTAGAGCGAAATTTGTAGAACGGTATATTATCGGTGAGACAAGGGTTAGTTGGATTGTTGGATATCGCATGGATACTTCACCAGATATAGGTGTGAAACTAAAAAAGAAAGACCGCACTTTTTTTATTTCAGAGGAAGAAGTAGAACAGGCTTGTTGGATTCATAATCATAGATATAAAATTAAAGATAAATTAGATAGATGCAATGATTATGGTAAGTTAAAACAAATTGCGGATATTTTAAATTATCAGGATTAATAAGGAAGACATCCCATAAAGGGTGTTTTTTTTTGTGTTTATTGGAATACTTCATATCACGTATATTGACTATAGTTAATAAAATAAGTATGATTTAAATGTGGTAATTAACTTTAGGGAGTGTAAGTATGAATGGTTTGGGATTATTGTTAGGCAGTATTGACTCAGAGATTCATAATTTATCTATTCACATGAAGGCTCCATTTAGAAAAGTATTGTGTGATAGATATAAGGAAAAATTCAATAATGAATCACTTTTTAAGGATTTTCTACGAGACATGAAAGACATTAATGTGTGGAATAAGTTTTATAACCATGCAATCTGTGGACAAGGATTGTTCCTACATCACTTATTTCATGCGTATCAAGAACAGGGAGTACCTGTTAAATTAATTACAACAACAGAACAAATAGCAGATTATCTATCCCATTATCATAAGTATACAGTAATGGATATTGATGCTAAAAGAACAACTGATGTAGAAGAAAAAATAAAGGTATTTACTAAGAGTGATATTAACATCTTGAGCTTAAATACATCTTCATTAGCAGGAGCGAAATATAGTCAAAAAAAGCTGTTTTTAAGGAATGTGTTTGAAAGAATAGCGAGCTTATCAGCAGAAGGAAATGTGATTTATTTATTATGTTTATTACATGTAGATAAGGAAGAAAAAACTGTGTTGGAAAACAGAGAGAATATTCGATTGGTTCAGTTTCAAACAGCGAATCAAATAAATAAATTAAACCCATTAGAGCTAAATATTTATATTCCACATGTTAATGATGGTAATAAAAATTTTGGCGTGGATAAAATCACAAGAAACTTTCCTGGTGTTGATGATTGGGTTTTTAAAAAAGATTATTTTTCTTACCATCATTTTGTATTTAACAATGGAGGAAAAACAGGGTTTTATTTCATGAATTATAAGAAAAAGGAGATGTAACTGAAATTTGAAGATTGGAGATAAGGTATGGATATTGGAACCTTTAACGTGGGTAAATTGGAACCTTCCTATGAAAAAACGTTTTGTTGAGGGTTATATTATTAGCGAAAATGAATCGTATTGGATTATAGGAAAAACACTGTCTGAAGATGCAGAGATACTAAAGTGGTGTAGAAAGGATAGACCTAATTTCTATACTACTGAGAAAGAAGTAGAAGAAGAGTGTTGGTTATATGCAAATAGGGAAAATATCGGGCATAAAGTAAAATTGTGCAAGAATCCTGAAGTTTTACGAAAAATAGCAGAACTTATTGATTATCATGATTAATAAAAGTTATGAAGATAACTTTGGGAAGGCGGGGGGCTATGGTGAAGTCTAAACAAGTCTTAATAAACAGAGTAGGTTCCCTTTTATTGTGTATCTTATCACTTTTGTTATTTATTGGAGCTATAACGAATCAATATGTCTCTTTTGTAGGTGGAATCTTGTTGGGAGTTATCACGTTAATTTCTTCTGTCACATTCTATATTTACAGCATTAAATTAAAAGGAACAGTATAAAAAACGGGGATTGTTTTTAAATGGCATTCAATATGGGTGTCATTTTTTATTTATTGACTATAGTTAATAAAAAGTGTTATTCTTTGTAAGAAACTTTAATTGAATAGATAAAGAAAGGATGTTGCTAATGTTGTTCTGGATGATTTGGATGGTAGTTTGGGCGATTGTTCTGTGTCTGGCTATAGCTTATGCGTGTACTGACAATGACTATCTTTTGGATGGGATGGAATATTTTATAATGGTCTTATCTGTATTTGCTATTGTAATAGGAGTTGTCCCTTATCAATCTGCTTCTTTAAAAAGCGAGAGAGAATTGGTTATTGCGGGAAAATTAGATTTGAATAAAGAAAACATTAATTTTAAGCATTATCAAACAAATGTATATGTAAGTACAAAAGATGACGATTACAAGTATGAGTTTAAATCTGGTTCCATTTCCATCATTAAATGGGAAAAAACAGATAGTAAAAAAGAAGGGCGTAACAAGGTAAATGAACCTTCACTGAAAAATGAAGAAAAAGTAAGAGAGATGATAGCTAATAAGCTGAATCTAAGAAAAGATGAAGTGGTTATAACAAAAGATAAAGAGAACGTATACACAGCTATTACATCATTAGGTAAGTATGTAGTGGAGACGGAAGAAAATTCAATCTCTATAAAAGCGATGGTAAAACAAGGTTAAAGAGAAGTTTAAAGGAGTGTAAGTGAAATGTTTATGTTGTTATTTATTGCATCAATTCTATGTCTTGTAGTTGGAGTAGTGTGGGGTATCAGAGAAGAAGAAGCAATGACTGTATTCCTTGGAGTATTGTTAGCTATCTTCTTTGGGATATTAGGCTATAATGATTTTCAAGAAGATAGTCGTGAAACTGCGATTGCCAACAAGTTGGACATTCCAAGGTCACAAATTGAATTCAAGGATGAAAAAGAGGATGTTATCGCAATTACAAAAGATACTACATATAAATTCACATTCAAATCAATATCAGCAGATATTATAAAATATGAAGTTACAAAAGAAAATAACAATAAAGATTCTATGAAAGATAATAATGATAAAGTGAATGAATCTAAAACAAGTGATACTGAGACAGTGAGAAAATTAGTTTCAGAGAAGTTACAATTAAAATTAGATGAAGTGGTAGTAACAAAAGATAAAGACAATTTATACACAGCTATTACATCATCAGGTAAATACGTGGTAGAGACAGAAGAGAGTGCTACGACTATTAAAGCGATGGTAAAACAGTCATAAGAAATCATCTAAGAAGTGTAAAGGGTAGTTCATATTTTTAAGGCATGTCAATAAAGATGTGTCTTTTTTTAGTTTTATTTCATTGACAATAGTCAATGAAAAGATGTATGATTGTCATGGATTAACATTGACATAAAGGAAGTGAATGAATTTGTTTTTTAAGAGATTTAGAAAAAATCGTTTAGATAAAAAGAAGCAAGAAAGTATGGCTCGTGAGATTCCACTGGATATTTTAGAAAGTCAAAAAGAACGCCAGTTTCATAACCTTGTGATTGGTACTACGAATTCAGGCAAAACGGGTTATAAAGTTCCAGAAAGAGCTGTAACTTCTGCCAAAAATAAAAGAGTTAATGAAATGTATTCAGGAACTATAACAAATCCGTTACATCCATTAAATCCAACGCATACAGCTTTAAGTGATGATGACCTGGTAAAAACAGGGGGATGGGGTTCGCATGAGGTAGAAAATTCTTGTTCGAATGATTGCGGTGTTAGTGATTCAGGTAGTTGTTCTGATTAAAAGAGAGGAAGATAAACATGAGTAGAGAAGTGAAGCTAATTACGAATTTTCATGATTATTATGACCATCATTTTGATGGAAGTGGAATGCCTTTTTTACGAAAACATGATATGGGAATGAATCGTCCACAGATGCTTGATTATCTGTCTTCTAAAGGCATTAAAACCGTTCCTTATGGTCACCTTCATGAAATGGCAAAAAAATACCCCCTACATGCAGAAGTGGTTGTTTACACGGATATTAGCAAGCACCAAGGGGAAGGAAAAATTCGAATGTCATTAATAGAAGCATTAGAAACCTATCCAATAGATACTTTCTGCACCTTATTTTGTGGGAATTTGGGTGAGAGTTGGAGGGTTTTAAATGTTGGCCGTAGAAAGACGATACTGGATTACCGCAGTAAAAATGACTGGAGAAGTAATGTAGGAGACGTTGAAATTACTATTATTGATTGTTGGTCACGAATGCCTTCCTTTGAAGGGATTTTAGACCCATATGAGTTCCCATTGGTAGCAATTGATTATGTTAAAGATGGGAAAGAGTTATTAGCGGTTGATTTAAATGTTGCTCCGCAATTAAAAGGTACAGGAATGGAAGATATCGTAACTCCTGAAAAAGTAGTCAATGAAATGAAAAAGTATATAGGGAGAGGGGCTATGAAACATGGGATTAGATAATCTATTTGTAGTAACAAAAGAATGGGCAGAGAATAATAACTGTTTAAAAGAGGATGGAGCTATAGATTTTAAAGTCGTAGCAAAAACTTTAAATACGAATGAATTTATTATAGATTTGGACAGTTTTAGAATTAAAAGACCGTTAACTCCTGAAGAAATAAATGAAACAATTAAAAAAGCTATTGAATATTTCTCTAAAAAAATAGAAGAGCCAAAAGTTGAGGAACCATGCCAATATAAGGTTTATATTCTATCTAATGGTGAAATTTCGGAATTATAAAAGGAATTATAACAATTGGATGGGACTTCTAAAAATGAATGGAGGTGTTTAATGTGAGTGGAGTTATAACGTTTTTGTGTATTTTAGTTGGAGGGTTATTGTTATTGGTAGGAACAAGCATACTTATTTCAGCCATTCGATATGGTGATGGGGTGTTTTTCGGAGTAATTGCGATTTTCATCGGGTTTATTCTAATAACCTATCCGATTTCAAAGGCTGATATAGAGAGGGGCGAAAAAATCAATAATGCCATTACAAAAGAATTACATGTGGATGATTCTGAATATAAAATCGTAAATAGAAATGATGATATATATGAAGTGGCAACAAAAACTAATAGATATAAATTTTATTTTAACCCGAATGGAACTTTATTCAAGGTTGAAAAAATAAAGGATAGTGAATCATTACATGATATCAAAGAAAGTGAAGAAAAAACGAATATAAGGGAGAAAGATATTCTATCTGAAGTTAAAAAAGCAGTTGCTAAAAAGTTAAACATTAACAATGATGACATTATTATTGAAAAAGAGAGTGACAAGGATAATCGTTATATAGCAACTACTTCTTTAGGTGTTTATTATGTACAAACATCTGAAGGAACGGTGAATGTAGATGGAATAGTAAAGAAAAAATAACTAATAATTTATATAAATTGATATTATGTTCCTGGATTCACTCAATGAATATAGGTGATAAGTTCTCTTGTATTCATTGAGCATGTCACTATATGTATAGAAAGGGGGGAGATTTTTATGACATTTAAAGTAGTTGTTTGCTTGGCTATTTCTATAGCAGGTATTTTGTTAATGGCAATAAGTGAAAAATCAAAAACTAAAAAAGGGTTTATAGGAATGATAGTAGGAATGGCCCTTGTTATGGCTACTGCTCTTTATATTATTCATGAAAAGCTTAATTCAGAATTTAAGCATTATGCATCAATTCAAAATGTAATTGCAAGTGAATTACAGATAAAACCAACGGAATTTAATATAAGTAACATAAAAAACAATATTTTTGAAGTGGCAACAAAAACAGCAACATATAAGGCGTATTTCAATGAAAATGAAAAACTATTTAAACTCGATAAGTTAAATTACGTTGAGTCTGTTTCTATTTCAGGATTAGATAGATATGTAAACAAGAAGGGTTCGACTGAAAAGGAACAAATAAAATACTTAATTGCTCAAAAATTGGATATAAACCCCGCTGAACTGGAAGTAAATGAATTAAATTATAGTTCTTATGAAGTAGTCACTAAAACAGAAACGTATAAAGCCTATGTAAAAGAAGGTATGCTGTTTAAACTCGATAAGATTAACAATGTAGAGGCTGTAAAATAATGAATTGAGAGATGAGGATAATGGTGGATATATTACTAAATATAAGTAGGGAAAAATTATTAGTTATACAGTTGGTAGTATGTATTTCATTTGTACTTTCAAGCATTTTGTATGTAATTAAACCAAATAGGTCCACTTTAATTTTAGTTACTGTTGTAGGGATTATGGCAGTTTTGACGATTATTGCAGACCCAAACTTTTCTAAGCTCTTTAACTAAAGAATATAGAAACATATATCTTATATATGTGAAGGAAGGATAACGATGGTGTTCGTTTTAAAAAAGAACTTTCGTGGATTTTGATAGGATAATGAATCGTATAAGATTTTCGGATGATAAAGTTTGAATATTCTGTGTAAAGGATTTAAAAAATGATAACGTCAATACAACACATGGATGAAAGAGATATTTACTTGTTTATCGCATTTCTGTTTTTAACATGTTTCTTTCAAATGGCTGAAATAGAAACAAAGAAACTATATTGGACTCTATTGTGTTTTATCTCAGCATCAGGCTTGATATTTCAGACTTTAAAGGCTTTACATAGTGCCTATGAAGTAGCTGATGAAAACAAAGTAGCGGTAAAACGATTAGATAAACAACAGTCATTATCTAATATTAGACAACTTGTAGCAAAGAAATTAAATGTAAAGAAAGAACAAGTGGTGTTAGAAAAGGGAACAGAAATAGAATATATAGCAAAAACAGAAAAAGGAAACTACCTTATTGAACTATCAAGAAATGACAATAAAATAGAGGCGATTGTAAAAATGAAAGGGTGAATAAATATGACATGGAAAGATGTTTTGGGCATATTTGCATGTATGCTGTTTTTGAGTGCTATTGGCTTATTTGGATTTGACTATCTTGAGGGAATGCAAGAGCTTAAAGGAAATAGATATAAAGCTATTTCAAAAGAATTGAAGAAGCCAGAGTCCAAAATAGAAATTAAAGAAGAAAAAGATAGAGAAGGAAAAGATTATTATGAGGCAATTACACAGGATGGAGAATATTCAATCCTATTTAAAAAAGATGCTGATTCAATTGTAGCCATTCATAAAAAAGAGAAAACAAACAGGGACTTATAAAGAAAGGGTGGTTACGGTGAATTATTTATTAGGGGTGTTTTTTGTAATGCCACTATTATTAGCAGGTGCATTTTGTATATATGAAGGAATGAAAAGCGATGATGCAAAGATTAAAGACGAAGCCTATAATCTTGCTACTGTGTTTATAAGTCTTCCATTTTGTGTATGGGGATTCATTTGTTTTTGTGAAATGTATAATGTTTGACATTAGAGAGGGGCAAAAGAATGATATATATTATTTTAATTATTATTTTTGTATTTGGACTGTTACTAATGCATATTGCAGATAAAAAAGGTAATGATGTCATAGGTATAACATCAGTAGTTATATTATTTCTTTCTGGATTAACAATTATTGTATTGGGAATATGGGACGTAATTAGTAATGTTGAAACATCACATGAAAAGCTTAATAGTGATAGAGAAAATAGTATATCAAAGGAATTAAATATTCCTAAAGAACAGATAAGATTTGAATCTGAGTACAGGGATTCTATAAATGCTATTTCATTAAAAGGGGATTATTATGTTCAATTCAAACAAAAAACTGCAACCATTGTAAAAATAGAAGAACTAAAGAATAAGTCAGAAGAAGAGTGAGTACGTATGTATATACTTATAGCAGGTATCATAATGTTTATATTAGGTTTCGTTAGTTGGCTTATCTTGGTATTAAATAAATGTGGTCATGAATATAAAGGGCATATATTTATGTCAATTGGAGTAATCCTGATTGTAATAGGTTCATATTCTTATATAATGCAGACAAGACAGGATGCGATTCAAGAAGAAAGGTTAAAGAATGTAGCAGAAGAACTTAATCTTTCTAAAAATGAAATTAATATTGTCTATGAAACGAATAATATAGGTCGTGTATCATTTGGAAAAGGTAATTATGTAGTGCATTTCATAGGAGAATCTTCTGTTATTTTAAGGTTAAAATCAGAGGTAAATCTTGATAATTATTGTTGGCTTTAAGGATGATATTAGAATGATTTCAATACCAATAGAGGAATATTTACATACAGTAACAATCCATATCTTTGACTTTTATGATTTCCCTTTATTTTTTATTACTAAGTCAAAAGAGGATAAGTATTATTTACACTATTTTGTAGAGGACGTAAATAAGGAAACAGATAAATGGTTATTTGCTGAGATTTCAAATGATGAAAGACTTCAATTAGTGGAGCGAAAAATTTCGACTTTAACGTTGTTAAAAAACTTGCTACGTAATCAACGGTTATATTATCTGTTTGCTAATCATGTTAAAGAGAAGCTGAATCTTGAACAAATCAATCAAGACAGTTTGAACCCTGATGATTTTCCAGAGAATGAATACTTTGTGGAGTATGATTATATCTCAAACAAAAAATTAGGATAGACTCTTATAAAAAGAATAGGTATGAAATAGAATAGTAAATCTTAATTAAATTAAAAAAGAAAGAGGCGATAGATATATGGTTGTAAAACTATTAATTAATCAGCAAGAAACGATGGAACAAATCCAAAAATATAGTGATACCTACGGAATTGATGTTGAGTTTGCAAGAAAGGGACTTTTACTTTTTTATAAAACAGCATTATACATGATAGACAATGGGGATAGAAAAGGAAAAGATTATATTGTTGTAAGAGCGACTGATATTGCATTTGATGAAAGAGAAAGAGAGATTGTATTTAAGGTTCGATTTGGTAGTGGCTTATTCCCTTGGTATTACGGTTATGTTTCAGTAAACTATCGTAGTGGAGAAATGTTTACGCAAGTCGGGAATGAGGAAAAGAGGCATGTAGACATTGATACTTTAGATATTTGTGAATTAAAGAGGTTTGAAAAGAACTTGAATGTATTAGAAGAATAATATCAGTTTACGATAATTATATTATGGATACTTAAGTAGAAGGGAGTTCACTCTTCTACTTTTTATTTACTATAGTCAAAGTAAATGTTATGATGGATAAGGATGGGAGCTGATAATATGTTGACGTTTTTTCATTTTCAAGATTGTTATAAAGTCATTCTTGTTTTCGCGTTAAGTTCAATTGGCTTTTTCATTTTATTTATTACAATTTTATCGAAAGAGTGGGAACATGAGAAAATTATAAACAAAAGAATGCCTTTAGAGTTTTTCTATGTTTCGTTTTTTTGTGGGGCACTTGTTTCCTTACTGGCAGTATTCTTGATAGATTTCAATAACATGCAAGTTGAGAAAGAGAAATCTGTGAAAATACAATACCAATTAGTAGCAAAAGCTTTAGATGTTAATGAAAATGATATTGTTTTTTATGATTTTGAAGATAGTAAGGGGGAATTTCAAGAAAATCAAAAAGGCTACATCATAAAGAAATTGGATAAACAATATGTTGTTATTTTTGATAGTGATATAAAAACAACAAAAATTATACGCATAAGAGAAAATCATTAATTTACATAATAAAAATTATAATAAACCAAGAGGTGGTTAAATTGACTTTATACATTGTATTGAAATGTATGTCTATCGGTTTTGGGTTGATAACTGTATTGCTGTTAATATCGGTTCTGCCATTCATGCTATTTGATAGAACGCCAGAGATTCTATTAAAAATGCCATTATTTACACTTATTGCTTTCCTTGTATGTGCTTTTATTTATATTCCTATTAATTCTAATTATGAGAAGAAGGCCATAGTAGAAAAACTTCAATTAAAAGATGTAACAGAGATAGAATCTATACATACTATAGACCGTCATAATAGGTCATTAAAAGAAGTGAAGATAAAAAATGTTTTTTATCATGTAACTTTAGGAAGTGAAAAACTTGTACCAACAGTAAGTAAAATTGAAAAGATTAATGAGAAGAAATAGAATCGTTTAAATTACATATACGAATTATTGAGACTAACAAGGGGAGATAGAAGGGTGTTAGATTTATATTTTTTATTAAAAATTTCAACTTTGGTATTTTTTATACTGGTATTTGTGTTTATGTACAGAGTTCTTTTTGTTGAAAACTCATGGTCATTGATATTAGTAGTTGTTAGTGCTCTATGTTTTGCACTATCAGGAGGAGCTTTAATGAGTGAAATAACAAAGCAGAAAAGGAAAGTTGTTGCAGATAGCTTGCATTTGAAAAATGCAGATGAAATAGAGTCTATAGAACCTATTGGTCGTAATAAAGCATTTTATGAAGTGAAGACAAAAGAAGGCTCCTATCATGTAACTTTCAAAGAAGGAGCTATTATCAAAGTAGAAAAGTTAGAAATTAAAGAGTTGAGCCATTAATAGTATAAATAAAAAGAGGATGCATTTGCATCCTCTTTTTTGGTGATTCGATAAGTATAACAGCCTTTAATAGTTTCGCATATGTATATAGGAAAGTCAATAAGGTTAAATATTTTTATAGTTCAATGCTTTCTAAAAACAAAATGAAGTGAAAAGGACCATAAGCGAGTAGTGTTGATATAACTATCCTTATTAATAAATCTAATATGAATTTTAATCTCATAGATTACTCTCCTTCATTTCTAATTAGTAAGTAGGCGTACAAAAGCAACGATTAAGATGGATAATCCTGCTCCGCTTATAACACCTGTTAAGAGCCGTAAGACGTGGTTACTGGTCCTCCATTTCTTTAATTGTGTATATCCGTCAACTACCATGGGGATTTGTAGTAGAAAACCTATATAGAAAGGTACAGAATACATAAAGAATAGAGGAATTAGTAAATGCCCTAAGAGAATAGCGAAACATCGGGTACATATAGGCATTTGTTTTCCTCTTATATGTAAACATCTTTCTTTTCTTCGATGGCATGGTATTAATAAGCAAGCCTTATATAAAAACATTGTAGATTTCATCATGTTAAAAGCACCTTTCTTTTCGTTATAAACTACAGCAATCTGCGTTCATGCATTCTACACCATCACA
The DNA here is from genome assembly GCF_038006085.1 of Bacillus sp. FSL K6-0073. Classification (NCBI taxonomy): domain Bacteria; kingdom Bacillati; phylum Bacillota; class Bacilli; order Caryophanales; family Bacillaceae; genus Bacillus; species Bacillus sp. FSL K6-0073. The sequence continues at coordinate 78,960 of NZ_JBBOUN010000003.1, forward strand.
ATCAATTTCTAAAATCTGCATTTTACCACATTCAATATCTACACAATCAAATCCATTTTTTTTATTCATGTCACAAGTTAAACAATCCAATCCATCAACACAAGCTGAGATAGTTGAACCTGCATCATTTTTCATAAGTTGTCTTCTATAGTAGTAAAGTATGCTGAGTAAAAGAGATATTCCACCAATCACTCCATAAATAACTCCAGACTTCATATTGTTATTATGAATTGCAATCGCTGATGCGATAAGTAATCCGACATTAAGAGCGTTCCATAGAAAAAACATTTTACAACATCTCCTTTCCTTAAGTTTTTATTCATTAACTATATTATATATTATAATTTTTATATTGACTATAGTTTATAAATATGGTTTTATATAGGTAGAGCTTAAAACTTAATACATATTGGAGGAATTGATTATGGTAATTCAATTACAAAAAGGACAAAAAGTAGACCTTACAAAAGGTAGAGAGAACCTGAAAAATGTAATGATTGGTTTAGGTTGGGATGTTAATGAGTTTGATGGCGGTCATGATTTTGACTTAGATGCATCTGCGTTTTTATTAAATTCAGCAGGTAAATGTGCAAAAGACTTAGATTTTATTTTCTATAACAACCTAAAATCAACTTGTGGTTCTGTTGTTCATTCAGGTGATAACCTAACAGGTGGAGGAGACGGTGATGACGAGCAATTAGTTGTTCATTTAGACAAAGTACCTTCTAATGTTGATAAAATTGCATTCACTGTAACAATCTATGATGCATTAAAACGTAATCAAAACTTTGGACAAGTAAAAAATGCATTTGTTCGTTTAGTGAATCAAGATACAGGAGAAGAAATCTTCCGCTTTGATTTAGGTGAAGACTTCTCAATTGAAACCGCTGTTGTGTTCTGTGAATTATACCGCCATAACGGTGAGTGGAAATTCAATGCTGTTGGAGCAGGTTTCCAAGGTGGATTGGCCGCACTTGTAAAAGCATATGGTTTAGATGCTTAATAAATGAAATTAAAAAGAGGGAGATTTTGCTTCCTCTTTTTTTTATAGAATTAAATCTTGTTTTTAATAGAAAGGTCGATGAGAATGGGAGCGTTTTGTGGAGGGACAGTTATTGTAAATCAAACTGATAGAGTTGTTGTGTCTGGGAGCTCTGTTATTCCTTTTCATAAAGAAATGAAGGGACAAAACATAACAACGATAAACGGCAGGTGTTACATAGATGGCTTTGAATTAGTAAATGGAAAATGGAAGAAGACATTTAAAGCATGGTGGCATAAAACATTTTAAAGAAAGAAGGAAATAGGATGAAGTATCACACAAATTACATAAGAGAGTCTGTTGTAAAAGGTAAAGTGGTTAGACGTTCGTTCTGGACGGTTTTAGAGGGAGATACACCAAAAGAAGCCGTAAAACAAATACCAGAAGAATATAAAGCAAAAGAGATTTTTATGATTCTAATGAAAGAATAAGTTGTTTATATATTTGATTGGAAAAGAGGTTAATGATGAATAAGTATGTAATAGTGTTTTACAACCGATTTGTAAATGAAATTCAGACATATAAGGTGAAAGCAGATAATGAGGAAGATGCAAAAGGGAAGTTCTACGAAAGGTATCCCCTAAAAGCATATGGTGATGAATGTATTGAGACGATAGAACCAATTGGTAATGAGGAAGAAAAATTAGAACTAAATAATGATGAGTTACAACGAATTTTAGCAAAGTGGTATTTTGCTTGGAATATGGAAGGGAACAGTAGTAAAGAGGATACTGTATTATCCAATAAGATTAGAGAGCATCTGAAAAGTGATGGAGTTTTACAGACAACGTAAGAAACAATTAAACGGTGGTGAAGAAATGCTAACAGTTGCAACGGTTTTGGTATTTTGTATTCTACTTGGTATAGTCTTTCATGCTGACTGTGAATTAGGAAGATTAAGAGGTGATATCAATCAATTAACCCAAGATAAGAAAATGTAGGTAAAAAATATGAATACATTAAGAAATATAAAACTGACTAAAATTGAGGAAATTCTAAGTAAAAATCTTTTTTATAAAAAATCAAATACAAAGATGGCAAGTTTGAAAGTAATGAATAGAAATCAACAAATCTCTTTAAGTTCCATAAAATTAAGGAATGTGGAGTTGCTAAGAGAATAATAGTTAAAATGGTTATTTTATTCCATTTAGAAATTTATTGCTTTCTGTCGGTACTGAAATTGTAAAAGGAGATACAGAAAATGAGGGTGCAAGAGAAACCGAATAATGTAAAAGACGATAAGTTAATTGTTGAAGTATTAAAAGAAGTAAAAAAATTATATACAATTGTATTAAGCAGGAAGATTTCCGATGTTGAAGTCTTCATATTGAAATACATATCATTACTTTGTAAGTCTAAGCCTGAACTGTTAGAACTTAAAGAAGTCTGTGATAGTTTAGTAAAGCGATGCCCAGAAGGGTGTGTGTATATAGATGAATCATTATTTGATAAAGCAAGAGAATCTTTGAAGCCTGAGTTTAGAAGCTATTTTCCTTCAGGATATTTTGAAGCAGAAATGGTTGTGTTTTATATATACAATGCATACATTAAACAGGCGTTTGATGAGATTAGAAGTTTAGATATAAAAAGGGTAGATAGGTTTATACTTGATAAATTAGAAAGACATATCCAGAATACATTAGTGGATGACCCAAATTTTAAGGGGGATAATCCTTACTACAAAAGACATTATCGTGAATTAGATAGGTCTAAAAAAATATCTTTAAAATGTTTAGACTCAGATTTTGATGCTTATATTGAATACTTCTCTGAAGAAGAACAGTAAGACTACATTTTGGTAGTCTTTTTTGTTGTTAGTAAATAGGAAGTTATGAAGACAACTTAGTTACATGTTGTTTTCTTATGGATTTGTAATTAGCAGAAAAGATTGATTCTGTTCAATTATTGTATTGACTATAGTTAATGAATTTAGTATGATTTTTTATATGGAGGAGGATGTTTATATGGATGATTTTTTCGAATTAGTTATTATATTTGTTTTTGGTATGTTAGGCATAGGGTTGCTTTATGTATTTTTAAGTGGTTTCATCGGGTCAATCGAACACGAAAAGCAAATATATGAGTCGCAGATTAGAGAAGAGATTGCAAAAGAAGTTCAGGTTTCTGAATCGAAAATTATACTAAAGAAGAAAGAACCAAATATTTATCAAGCGGATACGGAAAAAGGAGTATACTCTGTTGAAGTAAATGATAGAGATAGTGAAAAACCAAAGATTAAAAGAATCGTAGAAATAAAAATTACCACGAAAGAAGCGAATGAAGACAAGAAAGCTTCTTAAAAATAGGAGGAATTTAGAATGAATAAGTATATGTTTCAAGAAGGGCAAACAGTAACGTTATTTGTAAAAGGAGCAGGGGTTGTTTCAAGAGAGAAACGAGAAATTGAAAGCATTCAAGATGAAATAATTAATTTAGTAGATTCTAACAAAGAGTTTTCATTAGATGGAAAATGTTTAACAAAAGATGAGTTCTTTGGATTTGAATTTTGGATTAAACCATTTGAAGGCGATTGTTAATAACCTTTAACGGAGAGGAATGAAACGAATGAGTAAAGAGGGATGGGGAGCTTTATTTGGTTTAATCTTAGTTGTTACTGGTATTTATGTAGTAAATCTAACGATAGGCTCTTTAAATGAAATGAATGATGAATATTTAAAGAGTAAGAACAATGCTATTATTGCTCTTGTTTCAAGTGAATTAGATGTTCCTAAGAAGGAAATTGTCTTAAAAAAAGAAGATAATGAGAATGAGGAAATCAAAAATATTGAATGGTATACAGCTACAACTTCAAAAGGTGTTTATCAATTAAAAGTTAAAGAAACAATAGATTCTGATAAACAGATGAGCACAGAATCCAAACCAGTTATAGAAAATATGGCTCAAGTAAAAATAGGTTCTACAGATAATTAAATCTATAAATCCTGATAAAATGATAAATATGTTATCACAAAAATAAATCGTGTGAACATCTTACAAAAGGAGTAATTATGGTTAAATTGGATAAAGAAGAAAATGAAAAACAAAAGAATATAAGGTTCACTTATGATTTTATGGATAGTGAATGGATGCCTCCAGTTGTTCTATTAATCCTTGTTGTATTATTTGTATCTTGTGGATTTTGGGCATTAAAGGTTCAAGGAGGAATAGTAGAGGATACTGATGGTGACATAGAAAGAACTAAAGTAATCGCTAAAGAAATTGGTGTGAATGAGAAAGAGATTGTATTAGAGCAGGAAAATTCTTATGATGTTTATACAGCAACTACTCCTAAGGGAACATACAAAGTAAAAATCAAATATGAAAAAGATAAACCAGTAATTAAGAACATGTCAGAAGTAAAGTTATATTTGAAAGAAAATAAGGATGAATCATGAAAAGAAGAAAGGTGGAAATCCTTTCTTTTTTGGTTTATGATATAGATAATTATGAGTTTGTAAAGGATGAGTATGTATTGGGTGTTGTAGATGTATTTAAAAAGCGTTTACGATTAGCGAGAAAATGGAGTGGATTAACGCAAGAAGAACTTGCGATAAAAGTGAATACGAAAAAAACTACCATATCTAATTATGAAACAGGCTATAGTACGCCCTCTATAGAAATGTTAGATTTATTATGCGATGTATTGAATGTGTCATCGGATTTTCTTTTGGGAAGAACGGATGAACCTTCATTATCTTCTTCGCAGGTTAATCACATAAATCAGGAATTGCTAACGAAAATAGATACTGCAATAGAAATATTGAAAGAAAGTAAAGAGTGTATCCCAGGCATCTTACCAAAAGAGTAAGATGTTTTTTATTTTGGTTATGAAAGAAAACCTCTCGTTCTAAAATATAAAGAATTTACAAAACAGGTATTTGAAAAATTCTTTGGAAAGGAACGAGTTTATTGAAAGATGGTAGGAAGGTCTTTGTAAAGCAGACGGTTGTAAGGAGAAAGCCAGATGTACAAGTAGAAAAGGGAGAATACAAATTATAATTAAGTATACAATCTGATTTAGACCTCTTTATAGAAAGAGGTCTTTTTTCGTGAATAATAAAGTATTTTCTTATATTTAATTCATCGCAAAAGTATAATACTTAGGATATAAAAATTAGGTATTTAATTGAATTTATTTTAAAAGGAGCGATTCAAATGAATTTTGAATTTAAAGCATTTAGAAAAGTAATGGAAAAGATTATTGTAAAACATGGAAGAACATCGGTTGAAGAGTTCTTTAAAAAAGACGAAGTTTCTATACGCATTGAACAAGATAGTTTCTTGCCATTTGTTGTTGAAAAAGCAGGTGACATGTTATTCATTGGTTTTTATAGAAAGCAAAATGGAGACCTTATCTCTGACCCTGTATTTGTATTCCAAGTAAAAAACGATATATGGTATCCAATTCGATTAGAACAAGCAATGGGTGATACTATGTTTGGAATGTTTGATGAAGATGGAAGTTACTTGTATAAGCCACATACAACGAAGAGTGTAAAGTCGTTTGCAACTGATTGCTCAAAAGAATGGAAAATTTATTTCTTAGACGAAGATTGATAAGAAATATCAAATAAGCAGAGTTGATGCAGTATAAAAGGGGCGTATAATGATGGTTGATGAAGACTTAAGATGCGAAAAATGTGAGCATTTTTTCACATATAAAGAAATTGAAGAATGTAAAACAATTTATTGTGAAAAATTAGGGATTTTAGTTTGTGAAGATTGTGATAAACAAATGAAAATGAATGATATAGAAAAGAAGGAGCAACCTATTATGAAAAAGTTTGACAACTTAGCAACAACTTTAGTTTCAAAATTTCATGGCAACAAAGTAGAGGAAGTTGTTCTGGAAAATCAAAATATGAATGAATTGGAATTGGTGAGTTTAGTCAGTGAAATCGTTCAGAAAGAAATGGAAGAAACATTACTATCTGTAGGTGAAGGATATGCTTCAGAGATAATGATTGATAGCTTTAAAGATATAGACTATAGGGCTCTTATTGCGTATTACAAAGAATCATAATTATAAAATTAACCAAGCAAATAATTTCGCTTGGTTTTTTTATATTTTCCCTATGAAAATCTATAATAAATGGATTATAACAAAACAGGTATTTACAGAAATCAATTATTAAGGAGTGTTTTGTATGTGTAAAAAGGTAATTCGAGTAAGTGGTGGATTATATGTTAAGAAAATGAGAAAGGGTTCATCATTTGGACGAGCAGTGTTATTTACATTAGATTTACAGGAAGCGAAACAAATAGAAGATAGAGATATGGAAGATTTAATTCCCTATTTAAATAAACATGTAGGGGAAAATAAATTTAAGTTTGAGTCAATTCAAGTACGATTAACAGAACAAACAGTGTTCAAATCATCTATCGTATATATTGAATTGAAATCGGGTGAATTAATAGAAAACAAGGATTCTGAAGGGTTTAATTTGGCAACTGCTTCAGAAATCAAACAGCAATTACAATCGACACAAACCTATTATTGCTGTGTGGATGAAGTTACTACGGTAACGATTCAGTCATTGGATGTAAAAAGAATATGGAGTGAGCGAGAGAGTGCGTAGTTGTGCTCTCTTTTTATTGATTGTAGTAAGGAATGAAGTAGAAACGGCTTATACTAAGGTCTAATTATTATTATTTGTTATAAACACTATAATTCTATATACCTACACAAAAGTTATTTAGAGAATAGGAAGAAGGTGCTTATATGAAGACTAAAATATTCACAGCATTAACAGACAGTGGATTAGAGAAAAAATTGAACCAATTCTTAGCGAATCCATCTATAAAATTTGTTACTGCCAGTTATTCATGGGGTTGTTCAGTCTTGGTTGTGTATGAAGATTTATCCGAAGAGACCAAATAGGTCTCTTTTATTTTTCTATTGACTATAGTCTATACTAATAGTATTATAAAAATAAGTTATTAACTATAGTTAATGAAAAGGATGGTGAGTATAGATGAAATACATTATCAAAACAAGAGCAGAGCGGTTGAATTTCAAAAAAACAGAGCTTTTCTCTCAAATAAATAAACTTAGCGTATCTTTAGGATTGAATTCTACTTGGGCAGTAGGACATCTTATAAAACTTTGTAAAAAAAGCAAAGCGAGAAACTTTTACGAGTGGGAATCCTATTACTTTGCAAGTGGTAAGAAAAGAAACGGTTTAATTAAACGAATGACACCTGAAAAACAAGATGTGGTAAGAAAATATTCTATTCATGAAAAAGAAGCAGAGAACATCAAGAGTGTACTCTCTTACAAAGAACGAAATGTGAATTTCGAGTATGGTCGAAAATTAGAAGATATTTTTGAGATGGGTGAATTTCTGTATGATGAAGCAACAAAACGTGGGAAGAAATTTGTCTCTATAAATGATTATGTGAATTTCATTTATATTTCCGTCATTGATGTTCCCTGGATGGGATTTGCTCGTGAAATCAATGCCATTTCAACCTTACATGAAAGATTCAAATGGTTGAGATTTCAAAGGGCAAAAGATAGTGAAGATATGGAATTCGCTATTGATTATAAAATTTTTAGAGCGGATAAATTATTGGGAGCCATTCAAATTAAATCCGAAAAAGAATTGAAGCATGGTCGAAAAGGGAAAAAATGTCCTTCTCCAAATGTAAAAAGAGCAAAAGAAAAAAGCAAAGTCTATTCAGATAAAAAGAATGTTCCTGTTCTGTTTGTATATGCAGAAGAACATGGGAAAATTGTAAACAAAAGCGTGATACAACAAATATATAACTTATGTGCCTGAAAAGCGGAGTACAACATGTGCTCTGCTTTTTATTGGGCTGAATATTTCGGTATCAAAGTGCTTATAGTAGAGGCTGGGACAGATATAAAGTGTTAATTTGTATTAACTGAAAGTGAGTGAGGCAATATGATTAAAATATATGACAATATCCCAAGGGATTCAGTATATGCGTTTTTAGAAAAAGCAAAAGAATTATTGAATGTATCTTCTTTTCATTTGTTTTTTCTTCCGTATAGATATACAAAATCGCAGGTGAAAGAGGTTGTTTCTATCTCGAAGTCACGAGAGAAGCATATTCAATATATGTTTGAAACAAATGAATCAGGATTTGTATTTAAAAATACCATTGTTTATATTTCTTCAGAATGGAATCAAGAGATGCAATTAAGGCTGTTGAAAGATTTATATCGTGTTAAGATGTGGAATGCACAAACACATGTGTCTGAAGCAGATGTAAATGCGATTGTGAAATACATATATAATCATTCTTTTAAGCAAAAACAAAATTTACAAATCTCAGCATAAAGGACTACGTTCAAATTCATTTTGATGTGGTTCTTTTGTTTTGGAATAAATAAGTAGTAACTTCTCTATAATGAGATATGGTGTGAAAAGCCTACAAAATAGTTTTTCTTTTGAAAAGCATATACACAGGTTTCTGTGATTAATGTTATGAGAAGTACAGCTCGACTACCTATGACATTAATACTGTAATGAATGGCGAACCGAATAAGATGTGTAGCGAGCAGATAAAGTCGATAATGCGGGTGGTGACCCGTAAGACCCTTCTGTGTAAGGGTACTCAAGAGAAGGTAGATGAATGAAATATATTCATCTACCTTTTTCGTTCTATTTAAGGAAGTGAATACCTTTTTGGACGATTAATGATTGTATTTGTTCAATATCTTCATCTGTTAAACTACCTAACTCGCCATGTCGAGTAGAATCATATTTTGAAACAATCATTAACCCTGCAATCCCTAAAGGATTCTTAGGTAATTCTTTCATGAGGCCATCTTCATCACATAATCCTATAAATCCAAATCCGAAAGGAAATGATTCTAAATACCCGCCACCAATTAAATCTTTTAAGGATTCTAATGTATTCGGAACTTCTTTTATGTATGCTGTTTTACCATCAATCTGTATTAATCGGATTGTCTCACTCATGAGATGGAAAACTCCCTTCAAATTAAAATAAATGCTATTAATAATATTATACATGAAAAAAAGACATCCTAATATGGATGCCTAACTTTTAAGGTGTATTTTTGTAGAACTCGGATAAATCCATAATCATTAGTACAAGGGATTTTTTGTGCTACCTCAGATTATTAGATGCTATCTCGAATGCTTTTCTGGCTTCATCATTTTGAAGATTTGCAGTTTCACCTACTCCAACTTTTATTAATTCTTCCGCAAAACGAATATCTCTATCTCGATATTCCTCACCAGTTATATGTAAGTACCAGTGACATAATTCATGGAGAAGAATCTTCTCAAATTCATTTTCTTCAACTAAAATCAAAAATTCAGACCTAAAAATAAGAGATTGTGTTCCTGTGTCATATGCGCCCAAATACATTATTCCTAAAGGTTCATCGGGGTTAAACACAATGTTTGGTCGATTGTTTATGCCCCAGTGTTTTGGAATAAGATAATCCATTTTATTTTTTACTGTTAAAGGGGTGAATGAACAATGACTTCTTAATTCATTAACTTCCTCTTTTGTAGCAAGTCTGATATTTTCATCTTGGAAAAACTCTACATCAAATTCAAGCTGATGTACTCCGAAAGAACCGAATAATGAGATGGTTTCATAAAACTCTGCGTCCTCATCTTCGTATTTCCCTTTGCGAATCACAAACATAATTTTTTTGTTTTTCGTTAGTCCATCATCATAAGTATAGTAGTCACCAATTATTATTGTTTCCATTATTAACTCTCCTCAATTTAGAATATTATAATCTCTTTTTATAATTATTTTTTACTTCTTTTTAATGAATGTTCCTGATGTGCTTTCATCATACAAGACTGAATTCTATTCGAATTATATTTTTTATGTATGTATTGCACGTATTTTTTGCTATCAGATACCTGACGTTCTCCAATCTTATTGCATTTTGGACAACGTAATAGTGATTTATTTGGTAAAATTCGTTTCCTTTTTGTATGGTCCACAATTAATGTGTCTTCTAACATAAGTAATTCCACCTTAAATTTTATTTCAATGCACGTTTGCATTACCTGGTTTTTATAAGTTATTTTATTATACTTCAATTTCTCAGCAATTATAATTTCTGAGAAAACTCAATAGAATACAGTAGATATTTTATAAATTAGGTATATTTCATATTGGATGAAGAGGAGCGGTTTCAGATGACTGTATTTTATGGAATTGAATTAGTAGAGGAATCAGGCGTAATTAATGAATTAGGAAAGTTTAAAGATATATTTCCTGCCATTTTTACAGAAGAAGACGTGATGGAAGGTACAGCCAAGATGGATATTGAAAAGGCAAAAGAACTATTGATGTTTGTTATTGGGAGAGAAAAAGTGGAAAAGAAGATTTTACGTGAAATTGAGAATGTAGGTATATTAAGAGGAGCAGATGTTTCGCCAAATATCCTTCAGATACGCAAGTTAAACGTATTAGAATGCTCTACAAAAGGTGATAAGCGTTTTTCAGCACTATCTGCAAAAGTTTCAGTACATGACGTATTTGACACCATAGAAAACCATTATCAGAAGTCTAAAGTGTTTCAAGATGAAAGTGGTTCTTATTACACTTGTAAAAAGTGGGAGAATGCAAAAGGGAAAAAACCTGTTGCATGTAAAATAGGAAATACGATTCTATCAATTGAATATCTATCAATGTTTTATGAATTACTTTGGTACAAGTATTTAAAAAGTAATGAGTATTTAGAAGAGGTATTAGCTAAATTTGATGAGTACCATGATATGTTTAAAAGTAAAAAATCAATGGTATGTCAAGCGGATACAATTCGAGAATATATGAAAAATGAAAATGATGAATGGTATGTGAAAGACGAAAGAGGGAAAGCTTTATTGGAGAAGTGCAAACCACTTAACCAAGCTCTTCGTATTGGAAAATCAGATGATAAATTTAAAGACATTCAAATTGAAGTGCGTTGATAAGTAGTGTTGATATTATGTACATAAAGAAAGGAATGTTGTAAAGTAAGGTAGGGAATGTATCTCTGCCTTTTTCTTTATACATAGAATAATGACATTTAGAATCGTTTATAATAAGTGATTATATATAAATAGGTATTCAATACAGAATGAATTAAAAAGGAGATTGATTAATGATGAAAAAGCAATTTACAATGGATGAAAATATGGATAGATTACTTGATTTATTGCACAAAAATAAAGATGAGCATGGATTAGATTATCAAGGTATTGGTGAAGTCGTTGCTGTTTCCAATCCATTAACAGGTCGAAGCATACTTGTTGATGTTTGGGGGCATGATGAGTTATCAGAATTAAAAGAACAGACTCGTCGCATAGCAATTTATGAAGTATTTAAAGATGCTAAAGAAAATCAATATGGTGTAGTGGTTGAGCCAGAAAAGTTATTGTATAAAGCGAGTCAACCAAAACGTATGATGGATTGGGTTGTTAGTGAGTTGAAAGATAATCAAAACAGAGAATTAATCGAAAAGAAAATAGAAAAGATGGATGAATATTTTGAATTAGGCTGTTATGACTCATTGATTGAAAACCTATCTATAGAAGAGTTGAACAAGGTTCTTGAACGTTTAGAAGAGGAATGTACAGATGTTGCAGTTGTGATGGATAACAAAACATATGTTGTCGAAATTAAAACTGTGGACGATGAAAAAGATTTACATGTTTTATCAGCAGATGAATATAAACGTAGATATGGCGTATCAGAGGAAGATTTTAACGATAAATTTGATATGTAATATCGCCCATCAAGATAGAAAGGCTACGAAACTCGTAGTCTTTTTTCTTTGTATAAAATCCAATATCTTCTTGATTTCCTTTTGCAATTATTCACCTCTTTATATAATATGAATATATGAATGGAAAGGGGTTATTTTCTGTGGATAATATATTAGTTGAACAAATAAAAAAAGAGTTAGTTCAAACAATTGAATGTTTAACTTTGGAGCATTTAGATGAGCAAAAAAAGGTGGTAAAAAAGTATTTTGATGTACTGGAGAGTATTAAAGGTTTAGAGAAGAAGAAGAAGAGTTTACAGAATGTTCTCGCTGATAATACAAGACAATTAAAAGAAGATGTTCATATAGATAATACAGAAGATAGTAGTGTAGAGGCAGAAAATACAGGTTTTAAGGAGAAAGAATCTGATAGTATAAAGAGTGAAGAAAAAGAAATTGAAAATGATAAAATACATAACTCCTTAGATATTGCCAAAAACAAGATGTATTTATTTGAACGGAAAATTAGAGGTGGGTTCGTACCTGAAATTGATGGTTTTGTACCTGAGAAAGTGATTAGAGAGTTAGGATTGAAACATCATGATTATATCTATGCAATAGAAGATGGTTATGCAAATGGAGATATGAAAAAATATCAATATTCTTTAGCGAAACGAGCAGAAAAGCAGGTTGATGATAACCGAATTCAAGTTAATTTATGTCCAATAGAAAAAGATGGAAATATGTTAGTTGTACGAAAAAGTTTAGAAGATGGTCGAGATATAAAGTTTGGAGAGGTACCTTATTCATTCCTATTAAATGTGGATGAAGTTAATGATTTGAAACTAAAGGAAGAAATGATTGTGGACATTGCGTATCCTGCTGACAAACCAGATAAGGTAAAGGTTATTTGGGTATATGATATGAGAGATAGCGAACGAGAAGCAAAATTGGTATTTCAAAGCAAACGAACAGTAAATAAAAAAGAAGAAAAGAATATTGAAGAAGATGAAATTGTGATAGATGAAGATGCTTTAAAAGGTAAGAGGATTCTAATTATAGGAAATGAGCCTAAAAAGGCCTTGTACAAAGCCAGTATTGAGGAAAGAGGCGGTTCTTTTTTGTGGGCAAATGCCAGAAGTCATGTTACATTACTGGAACCACTTGTGAAGAAAGCTGATATGGTTATATTCTTGCTAAAAGTAACTAAGCATGTTGCGATGAAACAAGTAAAGGCACTGTGTAAAGAAAGAGATATTCCCTTCATTACTACATTTAGTACGGGAAAGTCTACCATTGTAAAATTGGCAGAAGAAACTGAGGTTTAATACATAAAGCAAAGAGAAAGCCGTCTTAATGATGGCTTTTTGTATGTATTCTTATGATTTTTTAACTTCCTTTTCGGCATCTGTAAAAATAACTTCTCCGTTTCCTCCTTTAAAAAACTCGAATCCTGCTTCAGTAAATTCTTTCTCAAACTCTTCATCTGTCATGTTTTCAAACATGTTTGTAATCCGTTTTTCCATTTCTTCTATGCTCTCCATTTACGTCACCTTCTTTTAAATTATTCTGTAGACTTCCTAATTGAAATTCTATATAATTCATTATATATAGTCAATATAAATAATGTTTAAAGGGGATGAAATAATGAATGATGCTACGATAGATTGGGAATCTGAATTAAGAGACAATCTCCTATTTCAATTACATATACATTATAAATATAAAAAAGAGGATTTAAAAAAAGAAGCTACAAGAGATTTGTTTTGCTTATTCTATAAAGAATGGGAACGAGAAAATAAATCAGTGGAAATTACAGAAGGTATTAAGATGTGTATTCTTGCAATTAGTAAAAAAATAGGATGGATAGCTGAAACAGATGGTGAGTTGGTATTGAATATAAACAGGAGCGATAGCAATGAAGAAAATAAGTAAATCTGTTCAACGAAAACTGTACAAAATGTTTGAAGAAGTAGTTGATAGAGGGAGTTCTGATAAAATCCAAGTAATGTTAGACTTTGGTAATAAAGTGGATTTTAATAAAGAGCGTGAACGAACAGATGCGTTAAAACGAGAATTTTTAAGTCATTTGGAGGATGGGATAGTTAATTGAAAAAAGAGGGTGGGAACAATAATGAAAAAATCCGATAAAATAGATATTTTGAAAAGAATGCTTTATGAAGTAGAAGTGGAAGCGAGTTTAGCAGAAATAGGAGGTTTTACAGAGTATGACCAAAGTGAAATAGAGTTTTTACACAATACATTAATAAACCATTTAAGTGCTAAAGGATTAGAGCTTTATATGGATTTTATTGAAGAATGTACTAAAGTAGGCATACAAAAGAAAAAGCCTACTACAAAAGAAGAAATGATTGAGAATTTAAAGAAAGATGGTAGAGATAGAGGTTTCAGATAAAATTAAGTATTATCTTTTTAAAATAATATAATTTTATGTTATATTTTATATGCAGGATTCAAAAAAATATGTACATAACAAAACAAAATACAAAATAATAGGATGCTATAAAGTAGCGTCTTTTTTTATATAATAAATAGATTTCGATATAAATAAGGTATAAAAGATTATTGATTAAAAAGGAGAATTTAAAATGTTTACAGATGTACAACGAAAAATGATTAAAAATGGCGTGAGGAATTTAGAAATTTTTGGTTACTCAGGTAAAGTAACAGAAGAGAATATTTTAACTCATCCCTTCTTTTCAAAGTATTTCAAGAAAGAATTAGAAAATTGTTTAGGGGAAGGTTATGATAAAGATATAAAAGGGTTATTGAGCATAATTGAAAAAAGAAGTAAGACTGCATAAATGGATATAAAATAAATTAATGAAAAAGGAGATTTTTATATGAGAACATTAGTTGTTTCAGAAACTTCATTTATAAAAAATGAAAATAAATTCAAGGTTGAAGGTGTTACTTCGGACGTAAGTCTTCGTAGAGGATACAAAACAGAAGATGATGGTGTATTATGGGGAATGCAACATGCTACTGTTATGAAAGCAAATTATAGTGAAGCTGATAAGTTGCATAGTAAAAGAATGAGAGAATACAATCCAATTAAAAATGGAGAAACAGTTGTAATTGAAGGTAATAAATATGTGACGAGAATTTTAGGTAACTATTCTTCTTGTGTTATTTTTGACCCAAAATAATTAGTGAACAATTGTATATATTTAATAAAGATAAAAAGGACTTCTCATAATTGAGAAGTCTTTTTTTATAGGGAAAGGTTATTATACGTTTAAATAGAACAGTTTCTATTCTGATGAAATATTATTTTTCATTAACTATAGTAAATGAATATATTAATTGTTATACTAAAAACAGATAAATTCTTAATAGGGGGTAATAATGTTGTTTAAGATTTTTGATGAAAATAGTAATAGATTATACGACTATCAGGATTTTTTGAGAAAAGAAATACCTTATCAAATAGGTTTAGATGGAAAGGTATATAAAGCTATGAATGTCTTTGAATCAGTAGAGGCTCCGTATGCAAAATTACTCCATGTCTCTGAACAGAAGGACGAAAAAGGAACGTTTATAACAGAAGGTGATATTTTACAGTTTCCATTTGCAAGAGGACTTGTAATCTACAAAAACTCAAGTTTTTGGATTCATTGGTTAGATTGGAACCAAAGATGCTGTCTCCCTGCATACGATTCATTAGGAATGGAGCGTATATTACATACTACAGAATGGAATTCCCTTATTATTGATAGTATTTACTCGAAAGAAGAAGGTTTCAATGAGAAGTCTTTAAAACAGGCAAGAATTCATATAAAAACCGCTTGTGAGCATGAATTATTAACTCTTTTATTAATTCGCATGTCCAGTCTTAATGATTTTGAAATAAGAATGGAAGACTCGCAGTTGTGGAGAGAGGAACCAAGTGATACTGGATTTATAATATATGCAAAATTAACTGAGAAAGAATTCTTTAGGATTTTACAACATCATGACTGTAAATGGCTTTAAGAACTAAGGTTGTCTTCATAACTTTTAATGAATGAAGGATGAATAAGGTATGTATGTATATTTTTTAGGGGTTGATGACCATTTTTGTTTGCAATTCGGGAATGTTTATTAGCGGGAAAAATAGAGGAATTAGAAAGTTAATTGAAGAGAAAAAGGAGTAGTTTAAAAATGAGTGTGCAATCACATTACATCATGATTGGAGCTAACATTGGGTACGAGAAAGAAAATGAAGATGATTGGGAAAAACATGAGGTATATAGAGAAGAGAATCATCCATCTAAAATACGATATATAAGTGATGGAAATACGGGTAAATACTTTGTCATTGGTAAGGTATTAGCATGTGACCCAGAGGGGGTTGAAGGGTTATCTTTGTTTGAATACGATGAATCGTTATACGTGGAGGATAAAAAAGAAATTAAAGAGCATGTGAAAGAACATTTTGATATGGACATAGAGCCTACATTAATTGTTTTTACTCATTGGCGTTAGAAAGGAGAATCCGTATGAAACTCAGTACAAAATCATTAGCATTGCTATTAGGTTGTTCGTTCCTTTTATTTGGGTGTAGTTCTGAAGATACAAAAGAATCGAATCACAAAGAAAAGGAAACTGTTAGTAATAAAGGGGTAAAACCTATTGAAGAATTGATATATAAACAAGTGGACAGTAGAGATGATGGATATAAAGATTACTACTACAGAGTTTATTATAATCATGCAAATAAATGTGTATCCGAACAACATATGGTAGAAGGAGGATATAGTATACCTATCATGACATCTAATTACTTATTAGATAGTGAGACAAAACAGCCTATGTGTGGGAAATCAATTGAAGAAGCAAAGGCGCTATTTCAAGTGAAAGAAAAATCAAATGATTTAAATAAAGGATGAGTAGGTATGAATAAATATGTTGTGGTTGTTTACCTGAGATATGATGATTGGGAAATTATAAATGTAGAAGCTAATTCAAAATTACATGCATCTATTAAAGCGGTAAATGAAGTAATGGGGTACGAAGTGTATAAAGAAAACAATATTATCTTTGAATCAATTGAAGAGTTAAATGATGTTGTAGGAAGTTTAGGGCTTCTGCGGGTAGGAGAGGTTCTAATAAGAGAGTAGCTTTAGTTTTTTGTGTATGAAAACAAACCATAAAAACTGATTTTCACAGTAAAACAATCAAAAAAAGAACAGTTAATAGACTAAATTTATATGTAAAAAAGCCCGTAAAATAAGGGTTTTTTATGAAAAATATGGTATAATTAAAGGGTAACTGAATCGAATTGTAGGGTGGTATTGGTTCACTCTTTTCTACTTCAAGTAGGAAGGAGGTGAATGAATATGGATGAAATCTTCTTAGCGATTATTAAGGGTATGTCCAGTGGTGTTTCAAGAGCAATTACTGAACATATTCTGAAAAAGCCTTCAGATAAAGAAGAAACCACCCTGCACAAGTCGAAGAGTCAGGATGGTTCGAAAAAAAGAAACAAATAATTAAATTATGAACCAAGCCACTTTGCAAGTAATTTGGTTACAAGAGCGGGAGTGTTGGAGCACTCTCGCTTTATTAGTATACGTTGTTTGTTCGAAATTATGAGGTTCACAAATTGAATCCTCAAATACATTATAACATAAGCCATGTAATTTCAAACATTTATTTGATTATCTACTCCACAAAAAAAAGAACCGCTACTGCGATTCTTTTATATTAACTCATATGACCCACAATTTTTAAATCCATCTGTCTAATTCCACTATGACGAAATAGCTTAGAATAAGAAACTGTTAAAACTTCTAAACTGGTTTGTTCATCATGAATAGCATAAACAGTTGATTTTCTTTTTGCTCCCCATCTTAAAGGGATTTGAAGAATAACAACTTTTCTATTTGCTCTTAATAATTCTTTTTCATTAATGAAACAACCAGTCATACTTTCGGGAATTTCAATGATATCACCGTGTTTTGGTTTCCGCTTATTTGCATGTTGCAAACAAGCTTTTCTCCATTTTAACGCATATTCATTATCCGTTGGAGATAACTGATTGATAATTCGTTTTGGACATTCAGTTTTACAAGGTCCCATAGTTTCACCCGTAGAGTTCCAGTAAAATTCTCCATCATGAAATGAAGTGAGTACAACTTCTCCAACAATCTCTCCAAAATTTACATGATTCTCATTTGTAATAGTTAAAGCCATATAAATGGTAGACTCTTTTTTAGCATAATCTACAACTTTTATGTTTCCATAACGTTCATATTGATAGATAATAAAATCTTTAATATCTCCTGCTTTTCTTCCGTTTAATTCTCTTTCTGATACACTTGTCCATCCCATAATAGTTATTCTCCTTTGTAATTAAATTAATTTATCAATACCTGTTTTTTATAGACCCTTTATTATAGTTAATTAACTGCACTTTAATGAAAATGGAATCAAAAAACCTTCTTCTAATTCATCTTCCTCTATAAAATACTCAAAAGCTGATTTATTAAATTTCACTCCTACTTGATACCAAAATCGTACTGCGTCAGGGATAGCTTCTCCCCGAATTTCAGTAATGTTTTCCTGATTTTTTAAATGATTAATAATTTCTCTACCATGACCTTTTCTCTTTTCTATGCATTCAATATATTCAATATACACAGAACCATCTGCTTCGAATGTAGCTTCTCCATATGCAATTGGTATATCATTTTTTAAATACAATATGCTATGTTCCATGTATGATAGCGATTTTAAAACCTCTTCAGTTGCTTTTTCTTTCATAACCTCGAAATCCTGTGTGTAAGTAATCATGCCCTACATCTCCTCATAAATAATTGATTTTCAATACCTGTTTTATAAATATCTACTTATCATATGGGAACAAGGGGATGTTTATAATATAATAAAAAGCCCTAAATATTTAATTTAGGACTTCTTTTCTAAATCTATTAATATTAAAATATTTTCAATAACTTCTCGAATTTTATCTTGTTGCTCTAAAGGTAATAATTTTACTTTGTTAAAAGTGTTTAATAATTCTTTTTCTGATTGAGGCATATTATGTTCGTTTTGATATTTATTATCTGATATACCCATTATATAGTCTGCTGAAACGCCTGATATGGTTGATATATTTTCTACAGTTTCCCTGGAAGGTTTTCTTCTCCCGTTTTCATATAAGGAAATCATGGATTTAGCTATGTTAATCAATTTAGCAAAATCTTCTTGACGTAAATCTAATATATCAACTCTAACCTCTTTAATTCTGTTCCCTATTTTATTTTCTGGCATGGGGCAAGTGCTCCTTTTTTCGATATCTTTGCAAAAATAATATCATCATTCTTTGTGAAATGATACTATATAAAAAAGACCTGGATAAATAATACCCAAGCCTAAAAATAACTCCTTATTGTCTTTAATACTCTTTCTAAATCCTGCTCTTGTAGTTTACCGATTTTGAACAATAGTTCTTTGTAATGGACAGTGTTTATTTTTGAACATCTGACTACAGACGGTTTATCTAAACCTGCTTGTTCCCAACTTTCAAGAACTACATCAAATTCATTTCTTGCTTCTTGACTGGTTACAGTAGCAACTAAACGGTCTAATTCAACAACGATGTTATCATTACTGATAATCACAACTGGTCGTTTCTTACCGTTCAATTCTAAAAACCAAATCTCACCACGTTTATTCTTCATCATTTTCTCCCCAAAGCATTTTTTCTTTTTCTTTTTCTAATTCTTCTTTGGGTGGTCTATTG
Organism: Bacillus sp. FSL K6-0073; assembly: GCF_038006085.1. Classification (NCBI taxonomy): domain Bacteria; kingdom Bacillati; phylum Bacillota; class Bacilli; order Caryophanales; family Bacillaceae; genus Bacillus; species Bacillus sp. FSL K6-0073. The sequence continues at coordinate 98,466 of NZ_JBBOUN010000003.1, forward strand.
TCAAAATACTTATCAAATAGACTACCTAATAGTTTTATCCGTTCACTATTATCCATTTCATCAATAGAATTCATAATTTCTTCAGCAGTCTTTTTCATAATTTCACCTTCTCAAGGAATTGTTTTCTAAATTATATCACATCCTTTTATTTTAGAAGTGTAAAAAGATAAGATATAGACGCAATCCATTCCTCTTATACTATTCTCAAACCTACCTAATTCTTTGTGCCGTAACGTTCAAGCAAAACTCTGTTTGCATAGGCTGTAATATAAACCTCTTCTTCTTCATTTTTGAATGAAACTGTCTGATTTGCCCATTCAGTGTAAATAGGTTCAACAATTGTTTCGTAGAAGTTATGAAGGTCATCAACTTCAAAATCAATTTTTCCAGATTTCTCAAATGTAGTAGCTATTACAGCTATCTCACACATTTTTGCTACTTCGTCAACTTCATACATTTTTGCCACCATAATAAATCTCTCCTCTTCATATCTCTTAATATAAGAACCAGTTTTTTAATATCAAAATATTATACGGAGTTTGTATGGTATTCAATCGGATGTAGAGCATAAAAAATAAAAGAAAATATTAATATAAACATAAAGAATGGTAATGAAGAATAATAAGGGGGTGATGATATGAATAATAGATTATATACAGTGAAACAATCCATTCTACAAAAAATGTTTAATGTGAATCGTAATAAACAAAAATCAAATGTAGCTCTATCGGGGTTGTTAGGATTTTGTATAGGTGATGCTTTGGGTGTTCCTGTTGAGTTTCAGCCCAGAGATAAAATGAATAAGATAATAACAATGACGGGTTATGGGACACATAATCAACCACCAGGTACATGGTCAGATGACAGTTCTCTCACTTTTTGCCTAACAGAAAGTCTAACTCATGGCTATGATTTGAAAGATATAAAACAAAAGATGTGTGATTGGTATTACTTTGGCTATTGGAATGTTAATGATAAATTGCCATTTGACATTGGAAGAACAACATTCAAAGCTCTTTCAAAAATAAAGTCAGGGATAGCTTTGGAAGAAGCAGGAGAGAAGGATGAAAAAGATAATGGGAATGGTTCGTTGATGAGAGTATTACCGTTAGCTTTCTATTTTAAAGATAAAAGAGATGAAGTAAAATTCCCAATTATAGAAGAAGTATCAGGAATCACCCATGCCCATATCCGTTCAAAGATAGCTTGTAGTATTTATGTAGAGTTTGCTATTCAATTGATAAAATATCATTCACGAGAAAAGGCATATGCAGGAATGAAAGAAGTTATTATTTCTTATTACAATAACAAAGGGTATGAAGAAGAATTAAAGCACTTTGAACGAATTGTAAAACGGGATATCTATACGTACCAGGAGCATGAGATAAAAAGTACAGGATATGTTGTAGACTCTTTAGAAGCTTGCTTATGGTCCTTATTAACAACAGAAACCTTTCCTGAGGCGGTATTAAAAGCTGTGAATTTAGGAGAGGATACGGATACAATCGGAGCTTTAACTGGTGGTTTAGCAGGGATATTCTACGGAGAAAACAAGATTCCAAAAAAGTGGATTCGAACGATTAGTAAAAAATCGGATATATATGAGTTAGCTAATAGATTTTATCAATCCCTTCAAAAATAAGAGCATAATGCTCTTATTTATTTTGATTCATTATTTATTTTTATGAAATTTTAGAAGAATGAATAACCCCATTATCAAAATCTAAAATAAAGAGAACATGAAAAAACAGGTATTTTTATAAATTGATTAAAAAGGTGGAATTAAAATGAGAAGCAAAGAGTTTGTTGAGAGATTAGTATATAGAGGGATTGAGTGTAACGTTCATAAAATCACTTCAAATGAAATGAATCGGAAAGGATTTTTAACAGTCACAGATGCACCAGTTGATGTTTCATTAAATCACGGATTTTATGTAAATACTGGAGCAATTAAAAGTTGCATCGACTTATACTTCAAAAGAAAAGAGTTAGAATTAAATCAATAGGGAATAAATTTAATTTTTTAAATATATAATAATTAGAATATAAAAAACCAGGTATTTAACTAATTTATTTGACAGGGAGAGAATTAAAAATGGCTAACCATGAAGTTGTAGTAGAATTGAAAGTAAAAGGATTAAAAAAAGAGAATGATGCTTATGATTTAGTAAACTCTATGATGTATTGCGAGTTTTATAATGCAGATGGTTTTATTCAAGGTCGTTTAGCAAATTTCACTTATGAGGAAAAAGAAAAAATAGGAATTTGCATAGTAGATTGTACAATCAATTCAAAGGAAGGTGGAGTTGATAGTGCATTGGAAACGTTAATAAATTGTGAATTCTGTCATAAGGGACTTGAAATTATTTGGACCAAACTAAGCGCAAAAGAAATTTCTTATAGTTGTATTGATGAAATTTCAAATGCGTTTGCTAATGATTTCTATGAACCTCAACAAGAATATCCATCTCACATAAAGTTTTCAGAAAAACATGTGTTTGATGAAGAAAAATCTGTAAAATGGAATCGAGAAGAAGTAGAAAGACAAAACGAACAAGTAAAACAACGAAAAATGAAATGGAATTCTGAAAAGAGCAGATTAAATGCTAAGTTACAAAATGACTGTGTTCAAATCTTGAAAGAAGATTACGGTCTAAATGAAGCTCAAGCTGAGAAACTATACGGATATGTTTACAATGATAAACATTCTTGTATGCATGACTTCTTTATTTATTTAGAAGAATTTGCGGGAGTTACAAAGGAAATCCTTTCATTAGGTTAAAAGAGACGAAAATTCGTCTCTTTTTTTATAAAAATACATGGAGGAGTGCTTTAAAATGTCAAATTTGAAAATTAATGAAGAGAATGGGATGTATATAGTATCAGATGTAACAGATGGCGGTTATTTAAATAGAGCTTGTTATCATAATTATCAAAAATGGGAAACAGTATGGAACTCTGAATTGGAGTTAAAAAATATATATTTAGACAAGGAATGTGTGAATAAGATTTTAATAGATAAGAGAAAAGAGGACTTGGATTACAACAAAATTATTAGAGCAAGAGGAAGACATTTAAGGGCCTTAAAAGAATACTTAGGGATTTCTAAAAAGAAAGTAGATACGCCAAAAAGATTCTTCTTATTAGGCTCCCACTTACTGTCTTCGAATTCTGGAATTTCAGAAAAAGAATTCATTGAAAAGGAAGAAATTCTAATCGAAGCAAATGGAGGTCGTTCGCCATTACGGTTAAAAAAACGAATTACAACCCATACTGAGGTAACAGAAGAAAAGAAAAAATTAGTAGAGGAATATAATCAAAGACTACAAGAGTTTCGAGCGTATCATCAAGAAATGATACACAAGATTTTTAAAGAGAATAAGTAAATGTATGAAGAAGCATAATTTAAATGCTTCTTTTTTGAATAGGAGATTAAATATATTTCTATAATAGCAATGAATATAAAAAACAGGTGTTTCAATGAATCTAATCAAAAGGGAGAGAGTGTAAATGAATGTAAACTCAAATGGATATGTAAAAAAAGCTGTAGTATTTGATGATATTTTAAAGGTGATTAAAGAGAAATATGCTGAGGTTATAAGAATTAGACGTTTTTCTTTTTTGAATACAAGTGGCTTAATGGATGTTAAATATCAAGTAGAGGACAGAACATATACGGGAGAAATATATTTTAATGAAGTGTATAAGGAAGATTATGAGTACACAGAAATGAATAGTCCACATGTGTTCCTTAGTATGAGAGGGTATGGAGCTCCTGACATTATTCATGGTATTGTAAAAGAGTTTGGAGGATGTTTTGCAGTAAATCAACATAAATTAAAGGAAATGGTTAAGTATTAAATAGAAGGCATTGTAAATGTAGACTTTAACATATAAAAATACAAAATTCATTAGGATGGTGTAAGTAATGAGTACATTATATTGGTATGCGTATAGATTAAGAGGTTTTAGCCCAAGTTGTCAGCCGAAAGGGTTTATTGATAGAAATGATGACTATGGAAGATTCGGGTCCATAGCATATAATAGACCATTAACAGAACAAGAACTAAGTGATTACGAATTAGATGAGATTATAGAAGGAAAACCAATGGGCATTCAATTAAATTGCTTGCTGAATAAAGGTGATAAGTCTATTTCAGAAGATGAAAGGGACAAATTCCTGAGTGACTTTGGAGATTTGTTAGGAACTTATGGATTTGAGGTTAATGAAGACTTTACATGTGAGTTAGTGGAGTTAGAAGATTAAGGATGGAAAAGAGAAAGGGCAAGAAGTGAAGGCATAATCCTTTGCTTCTTTTTTTGTATTTGCATAGAGACATGTGGAATAAGAGATAAGTAGAGTCAGTATAATACATGAATTATAGAAACAAGGGATTTTTTTAAAAAATTTATTATAGGAGGCTCATAACAATGGGTGCATGTACAACAGGTTTATTAAACGAAAATATTTCAGTGTGGGATGTTTTTCACTACATAAAAGAAAACATTTGTAATGATGCAAGGGTAGAACATGTTACGGACAGATATTTTGAAATATACTTTACAGAGAAAGTAACGATTGAGAAAAGAGTTCTATCATTTTTCACTAATAATCGGGACTATGTGGAGGAAACAGGTCATAATGGAGAGTTAGTCTTAATTGATATGAGTAAAGGTGGGTGCTCATTTGAAGTAATAGAATCTATTGTAAAACATTTTGGTGGTTGGTATATAAAGGACAATAACGAACCGAATGAATTAGATTTCTATGAGTTTAATTTTGAAGCATCAAGTCTATCATCTATAGATAGAGAACTTCTTGAAAGATTAAAAGATGAAAAAGATTGGAAAGTAAAAATGAAAACAATCTCCTTCATAAAAAATAATTTAGATTTTATTAAATCATTATAAGTAGGACTGGACTATAGAGATATCTATAGTCTTTTTCTTTTGCATAGATAAATTACTTTGTATATACATATAATAATTGAATTTATAAAACAGGTATTGAAATCAATTATATTAATGGAGGGTTCACAGTGAAAGTGAAACAAATTTTATTATTAAATCAATTAAATAAGGTCTTGTTAGATTTAGATGAAGAGTGTATGAAGGATGCTGAATTTCGCAAACTACTTTCTGAAATGAATGGATTTAACTATTCCTTAGATGCCTTTGCAAGTCTGGTTAGAGAATGTATTAAGTTAAGAGGAAAGATTACCAAATAATAGATACATATAATAAATGAAACGATAAAACAGGTATTTAGAATGAATTAATATTGGAGGAATAGAAAATGACAACAATTCAAAAGACAATAGCAATTAAAACAGCAAGAGGTGAAATCTCAGCAATGGCAGTAAATGATGATGCGTATCCATGTATCAGAGTCATGATTAATGGAAAGCTTGCCACCGTAGTTGAATTGGATTCCGATAACGATATTTTTAGAATTTATACTCATCAAGGGGATAAAAACGGACATATTGCAAGTTATGAATATAACACTGCAAGTATCTTTGATTATAAAATCGTGCAAGAGGAAATTCAACGAATTCGTGAATTAGAAGACGATGGTCGAGATATCGAAGGTGACATTTCCATTCTGAAACAAGGTCTATCTGAGATTTATGCAATCGTAGTTGGGCAAACAGAACAAGCGATTATTAGCAACACGAATATGTGGGACGAATGTCATACTTCATTAGATAAAATTTTAAAATTCTTTAATCTAATTGTGGTAGATGACTCTAAATATTTTGATGATTACAAATTCTTAGTTGTGAAAAAATAAAGTCTGTAAAAGAACGTATGGTTAATCCTTGCGTTCTTTTTTTATTTTATAAAATAATTTCATTGACAATAGTCAATGAATAAATATATGATTTAATTGTAAAACTTGAAATTCCGGATTGGTAATGAAGGACATGAGAGGAGAAAAAAGAAAAATGAAGAAGACGCTTAAATTTGTAATACCAATGGCAATTGCAACAGTTTTGTTAGCAGGTTGTGTAGAAGATGATGAAATGAGCAGACAGCAACAAGCGAAAGTTGCAAATGCGAAACATTTAATGGGGGAAACAAAAACACCTAATATTACTAAGAGTTTGGAACGTGAAAATATTCGTCAACGTATATTGGTGTCAAATGACCCAAATACTCTTCAATGGATTTATCCTATGAGTGCAGGTCGTGTAATTGGTCGTTTTCCTGTAAAGGGGAAAGTAACCAGTGGAAATAAAAGACTTACTACATCGCAAGCGTATAGTTCAGGGACAGGTACACTTGTAGAGGCACCAGATGAAATGGGCACATATGGCTCAAGTGAAACGTATGTTTTTTGGTTTGACCCTGCTGGTCTTATTCATCAGCATAGGGGGGATTATTTTGTTAGTCCTGTTCCTTATAAGATTGAAGAAGGGTATGGCACTATTTCTACACAAGTTGATGAGTCTGAACAACAAAACACAACTCAATATAAAAAACAGATGGAAGTAGCGAATAAACAAATGGAGGAACTTTCGAAAGATAACGAGAAGGTTCAAGTTTTAAATCCAAAAGACCAAGGGGAGAATCAATAATGAAAACTACATTTAAAATTATTCTGACCCTTTTTGCTTTATCCTTTTTAGGTGTAGCAGTGAAAGTTATCTTTTTTCCTGCACATGTAGCAAGTAAAGCGGTAGACACGACAACGGGAGTTATTGACAAAACGCTTAATGCTGATAATGCACTTACAAACTATGAACAGTTTAAAGATGGGTATAATGGAGCAAAAGCGATGGTTCAAAACATTAAAAACGCTGAGAAGAGTTTAAAAGATATAGAATCTCTATATGGTGAGCCAAGCACATGGACAAAAGATATTCGTGAAAAACATTCTTTCTTACAACAAAACATAGATGGGTATCTTATGCAGTATCAAAGTATTGTGAAAGATTACAATTCTAATAGTTCCAAATTAAATCGTAATCTTTTCAAGGATAAAAACCTTCCATCGGAACTACCAGTAGATTATAAAGAACTTAATTAAAATAAAGAGAGTGACTATTTTATACAGATAGCCACTCTCTTTATTGATTTATATAAATTTAATAATGTAATTAGTTATGAAGCAGATACAACTTTGCTAAAATAGAGAAGGTTTATATAAAAGGTGTAGTTAATTTACATATAAAAAAGGATAGGTGCAATTATGACAACAGAAATTAAGAATATCATAGCTGAAGAATTCAAGAATGGAACGAAACTACTATCGCTGCATCATTACTCTAAAGATGGTGATGAGGTAAAATTAGCAATTGAAAAAGAATGGTTGCCTTACTTACATGACGAAGTAGACTTATTATCTCCCGAAAGCTTTCATGAACGACATCTTATATATATGTATACGCAAGAATTAATAGAGATGCTACCGAAATTAAAAGAAGAAGGAGCGATGGAAGAACAACTATTAATCGTTATAGAGACGCTTCTGTTAGCATTAGACTATCTAACTCATGAACGCTTCGCTTATGCACCATTTACAAGCGAGCATAGGGAAGAAATAAATGGCATTATACAGGAATGTTTTTCGATAACAAAATCAAATACTTTCTCAAGCGATGCAAATCGTCCTTCTTTATTAAAATCTAAAATAATCGAAGGAGAAGAAAGCATTTACTGTTTAGATGAAAGAGAAGAAAAGAAAAGATTATATATGGCTGTGGTTTATAAGAAGCCTAAGGATTTACAAGACCGATTCAAACAAATTGCATTTTGGTTAGGTAATGTTAACCTTAAGCCAAATTCGGATAGGGTGTCTTATCAAGATTCTATAGAAGGTAAAACCAATCATGATTTACATATTGATTTATTATTCTACCTTAACATGGTAAAACAAACGTTATCCTGGTTCATACATTCGTGTTCATGGAGAAATAATGAATTAGCAGGATTTGATGAGATTGATATTATATCTAAATTAGGACTGAGATTCAGTTAATTGTATTTGAACTCTACATTATGACAGAATAAGATAAGTTGAATTGAAAAAAGGTGTATGATTTTTATACGCCTTTTTGTGTTGACTATAGTTAATTTAAAATGTATGATTTACTAAAAGGATAGTCAAATTACAGCGTTTCAAACACTTTTATATAAGGAGAACGATTAAATATATTATAGGGAGAGATGTGACATGGCTAAAAATAAATTTTATGCAGTCAAAAAGGGATTTGATAAACAAAACAATGAGGTTGTTTCAAATTTAATTTTAACTTCGTGGAATGAAACTGCATCGTTGGTTCAAGGTGTGAATAAGAAATCGCATGGTATTGCTTCTGAATACAAAGGATTCCCTACAAGAGAAGAAGCTGAAGCATTTCTCCAACAGGAAGAGCCATACATTCGAAAAAGTGATGAGTCTTATCCGAAAGATGCTCTTCATTGTTATGTTGACGGAAGTTTCAGTAAAGAAATTGAGAATTACTCATATGGATTGATTTGTGTAGAAGATGGAAAAACAGTCGTTCATGTTGATAATGGCGTGGGAAGTAATAAAGATGCAGTTACTATGCAACAAATAGGTGGAGAATTACTTGGTACGATGAAAGCTCTTTTAGTAGCGAAAAAGAAAAAGCCTAAAAAGTTGGTCATTTTCTTTGATTATGAAGGTGTTGCTCTCCACGCTACTGGATATTGGAAAAGAGATAATAAATTTTCGGAGACTTATTATCAATGGATGCAGAAATTCTTTGCTGAAAACCCTGATATTGAGGTGACGTTCTGTAAAGTAGATGCACATACTGGTGATGATTTTAATGAATTAGCAGATGGATTTGCTAAATTAGCGTTAAATATTCAACCTGATAGTAACTTCTATAAGTTTGTTGAGAAATATGGAATTTCGAAAGAAGTATAAATATATATGGATTGTTTGCTAAAGGAGCGGTTTAGTATGACTAAAGAGATTGTGCAAATAGTGAAAGAAGAAATAAAAAAAGCTGAAGGATATCCTCTATTACAAAAAGCCATTCAAATCGCATTTGAGGCTCATGAAGGACAGACAGATAAAGGTGGAAATCCATACATTCTACACCCTCTGCATGTGATGAATCAGTTAGAAATGATTGATGAGAAGATAGTAGGGGTTTTACATGATACAAAAGAGGATGCAGGACTAACAGATGAATTTTTCCGTTCAGAAGGGTTCCCAGAAAGAATCATTCAGGGTATTGATTCTGTTACTCGTAGACATGATGAAACCTATATGGGATTCATTAAACGCTCTTCCAAAGATAAACTTGGTCATAAGGTAAAGAAAGAAGATATTTTACATAACATGGATTCATCTCGTATTCCTGTTATCACTGAAGAGCATGTAAGCCTACAGAAGCGATACCAAAAGGGATTAGACTTCCTGAATCAAGCAGAAGGGATGAAGTTGGAATGAAAAGAAAAGATGTTCTATTGGAAATGGTGAATCGTTATGATTCCTTATCAGATATTGAAAGGAATTATTTAAATCATGCGGTGAACATCTACAGACCTCTCTTGAAAATCGAAAATGCTCCAAATAAAAATGAACTATTAGAGGATGAATATTACAATTTACGCACATTAAATATGCAAACAGTGGAGAGTTATCTATTACAAGAACTTCTTTGGAAATTTCTTAAACGAAAAGGACTTTCGAAATCTATGTTATCTATGGAAGAATTACATTCGATGGTATTTAAGGAATATGAAACTGTAAAAGATTTAAAGAGTGAAAAGCTCGAATCAATTGAAGGAATTAAAAATTTGCTACAGGAATTAGAAGAGCAAAAAAATAAAAACATCGAAACGAATAGAGAAGGCTGTGAATCTTAATGTTAGTAGATTTGAAGGTGTTGAAAAAGCGTAGAAACAAAATGAGAATCGGTAAGGGTATGTATTTAGCCAAATCAGGATTTGAATTTAATTTTCACTTCTTGTTAGAAATCTGTGGTGTTCAGGTTATTGATAAGTATGAGCCGATTGTAGATACAGAAGAACGTTATGTTAGTTGTAATGGTGTTTGCGATAACCCTCAACAAATTTTAGAATATATTCCTGAATTAGAAACGTCAAAAGAGAAGTATGTAGTTGCTTTGACAAGAGTAAGAAAGGCGGACCAATCTTTATGGGGCGGTTGGAGATGGTCGAAGTGGGGGAAATACATCGGTACACAAACACCGACTGCCGAGTATTTATATGATGAAGATTATATTGATGAAATCTATTGCTATAGAATTTTTAAAGTTAAATAATAAAAAGGAGGTAGACAAAATCTATCTCCTTTTTATGTTAGGAACATAACTTACCAAACATCAGCATGTGAGTAGTAAATAACATGAGTTGGATTTTCGGAAACAGAGGAAGCTTTTTGTGTTTCGGTTCCAGAATTTAATCCAATTGATAATACTGCTACAGATACAAAACCTAATAGGGCAATTTTGATTTTTTTCATCATTGTAACGCTCCTTTTTTATCCAATTCTTTTTTCGCTTCATGTGCTTTAAAGAAATAATGAGAAGCTTTTTGATGATTTTCTACACTGTAGTATTTCACTGCTAACATTTCACTATATTCATTTACATATTCCCATAGACTTTCTTTTTCAAAATAAGTAAGTCCTAACGACACCACTTCATCGGTCTCTTCAATAGAAGCTCCACTTGTTAATGCTTTTAAAATAGCAAAATGCCATTTATATTCTTCATTTCCTAACTGGTGACAGATAGAAGAACCTTTTTCAATAAATGACCCTGCTGTTGTCAGTTCATTTAATTTGTAATACTCTCTGGCTTGTAGAAAAATAGCTTTAAAATGATTCGGTATGTTCTCTGATACTTCAGATAAGTGACGTATTGCCAATTCAGATAGGTTTTGACTCGCATAAAGCCAACCTAAGTTATTTCGAATACGTAGAACTAAATCATCTTTATTTGCTTTTTGCAATAGAGTAATAGCGGTATTGTAGCTCTCTTCAGCTTGTTCAAATTGTTGCAACAAAACACATGTAGAGGCAAATGCATTTTCGCAGGATGCTATATTCAATTCGTTCCCTGGATATTGTTCATAAATTTCTTTCGCCTTTAATGTATTTTTAATTGCCAACATAGATTGGTTATTATGGTGATACAATACAGCAGTTCGATAATAGAACTCTGCCTTTTCTAATTCATCCGAAATACTCTCTAAGAGGTAAGATGCTTCATCAAAATGATAATGAGCTTCTTTTATGTTCAATAAGAAAGTGCAGTAAATCGCCTTGAATAGGTGATAATAGTAGGATAATACGTTATCTGAAGGAACTGGAAACTCATTGATTTTATCAAATGAGTCTTGCCCGATATGAATTCCATCCGTTAGAACCTGATGGCGAAATGAGATTAAGTGATAATGGAATTGAGATGTTTCACTCAACTTATTATTTTTGACATATCCAACTACTTCTTCTCGTAATTTCGTGGCCATATCGACATTTTGTTTCTTTATCTCTCTATACCATTCATCTAAGAGTTTAGCCAAAGCTTCTTGGGTCAAAAACTTAGTGTTCATAAAATCCCCTCTTCCCAAATGTTGTAATTAAATCATATCAATAAACCAGTTTTTAGTAAAATAAATATTCGAAAAACTTAATTTTCTCAAAAAATGTCTGACAATTGTAGATAGTAAAAAAGAACAGGTGAAAACCTGCTCTTGTATTAAGTCTATGTTATTAATCCACTCATGAAAAACATATAGATAATTCCAAATGATAACGAAAAAACCATTATGATTAGAGACTTCATCATAAGAGGTCTATTAAAAGACCCTAAACATGGAGTTGCGATAATGAAAAGAAAAACTCCATAAAACATAATGGTTACTACTAAAACAAAAATAAAGATATTAAATATCATAGTGTCACCTCTTTTACACGATTATAAATAGAATGAATTGCTTGTTTAATGTTAACCACGCAAATAATGTGCTAACAATAGATACACTACCTTTAATGATATAAACTTTTTCTGAAGGGTGATTTATATCTTCAATATTCCTTGTTAGTGCATATTAAGTATATAAACTACAGAGCAAAGAGATTGTTGTGGAAATAATCTTTTCCATATAAAACACTCCTTTTTTCTTTGTTTTTATCAATATAGTTGTTTTTCTCTATTTGTATTCTATTATTCATACCTATAAACTTTTAGATTTAATGCTTATTGCATATAATGTCTGGAAGATAAAAAAACAGGTATTTATTTGAATTGATTTTAGGAGGAAATGAAAATGAGTGTATTAATTAATATGTTGAGAAGAATTGTGGATAAGCATGATGAAAAGCATGGTTTACGGAAAAGAGAAGTATTCGAGTGTACAAGCTTGGGAAGACGTAACGAAAGAAGAAGAGAGGCGTTTCGAATCCCTTTAGAAGAAAATCAATGTCCAGTTTTTCAAGATAATCGTTGCTGTGGTTCTTGCGACTTATCACCTACATGTGATTTTGCTACCCTTTGTCAATGTTTTGGGTATGAAATGGGTGCTTTAGGTGGTACTGTGGAAGGGTACTACATGAGAGATAATGATTTTTCTAAATTTGGTCGAATCAAGGATGGAGAATTCGATTGGGATTTCTTTAAAATGAATAAAGCTAAATTTTCTTTAGAAGAAAAACCTTTTATGATTCGGGAAGTAGATGGAGAAAATAAAGTTTGTAAATATATAAATAGTAATGAAGAAGAAAAAGTATTTGTTTTACAGGTTTTAGATAAGGATGAGATAATAGAAAAAGAAGTAATAGTAGAGGTGAAAGAACTCGGATATCCAATTAGCTATGAGACATTCGAATTTGCTAAGTATAGAATGGAGAATTCACATTATTAATAACAAAATGAAGAGTATACAGGGTTATTCTGTATGCTCTTTATATTCGAAAAGGAATGGTGCAAATTGAAAACCTTTCAAAAGAATTTAAAAAAGGATTTTGCTTATCAATTAGGTGTAATTAAAACAATTATAGAAATTGAAAATAAATTAGACTATACGGATGATAATAAAGATGCAGAAATGTTTTTTTCTGGACTTTTTAATTTAATGTATGGATACAAGTTAAAGAATTTAAATGACCAAATTCAAAATACACCAGGCATTGATTTAGGAGATGAAAAGGCTAAAGTTTGCTATCAAATAACCTCAAGAAATGATAGAGAAAAAATCAAGGAATCATTACATAAATTTAAAAAATTCAAGTGGAATGAAGTATATGATAGCTTATATATATTTATTATTGGCACAAAGAAAACATATAAAGATTTTCCAGAGTATGATTTCGATTTAGATAACATAATTGACATACCCCAAATTATAAAAGAAATATGTAAATTACCGTATCCAAAACAAGAAAAAATATTGAAATATTTAATATCTGAGGGACCGTTATTGAAAAATAATGATGAATATATAGACGTTCAATTAAAAAAAGGGACGTATTCAAAATTCTTAAAAAAGTATTTTATAAGTGAATACCGAAAAACAGGTAAGAAAATAATTAATCAGTTTTCTGAAGAGTTAAGTGATTTAGATAGAACAACAAGAACGCTTATTTATGCCATCATGATGAAGTCTGTTGATGTTGAAGATGGAGGGATTTCTTTTGATTCTTATGACATTTTAAAAAGACTTAAATGGAGTGAAGATATATTCATTAAAGAATTAAACATATTGAGAAGGAAAGGTTGGGTTGATGTAAAAAACGAAATGGATATAATAGATATAATTAGGGACATTGATGATTGGGAGTGTTACAATAAATATTTGTTGTGCCTTTCCTATAGTAAGGATGGAAACGAATGGTTTAATATGTTATATGACTTTTTAAAAACAAAAAGTAAAAATAAAAAACAATTAGATGAATACTTTGAAAAATTAATTTTAAATTTAAATTTCACAGTATTAAATTAAGGAAACTCATATGAGTTTCCTTTTGTTTTAGTGGAGGATACAATAAATTAAATGAAAATTTATTTAGTGGAGTGAACTCATATGGCACTATTTGTTAGAACAGACGTGATAAATGAAATAACTGATGAATTAGCAAGGATTGCAATAAAATTGAAATTGGATACAAAAGCAAACACTATTGTTGAAAACGTAAGAGCAGAAACCTTTTTCTGTGATTTGTTTAACATCATATATGATTTAAATTTAAAAAATTTAAACTACGAGGATACAAATGCTCCAAGTATAGATTTAGGGGATGAAAAAGCAGGTGTGAGTTATCAAATTACATCAACAAATACCAAAGATAAAGTGTTAGATTGTACAAGTAAATTTCAAAAATATGATTGGGATAAAAAATTTAAGATATTGAATGTATTTATGATTGGAGAAAAAAAGAAATATTATAAATTACCTAAATTTGAAACGTTTGAGTTAAATGTTATTGACATTGTAGACATTGGCAAAGAAATTGAGAAATTATCTTTAGATAAATTAAAGTTAATCAATGAATATATGAAAAAAGAATTAAAATTTGAATACAATTCATATAAACCAGTATTTCATGAAAGGGAACACTACTTTGGGTTAACATTTATGTTAACTGGTCTTAATCGTAAAAGGATTAATAGCAAAGTTGTTGATGCAAACATAAATGAATTTGGAAATATATTAAGTCGAATAAATCCAAGGGCAAGAGAGCTAATGTATGCAATTTTACTAAATTCGAGTATGGGGGACAAAAATAATGATTTAGTTTATACATTTGACGAGATTCAAAAAGACCTAAAGTGGGATGATGAACTTTTATTAAGGGAATTTGACGTTCTTGTTAAATTTCACTTCACTCGTCCAATGAGTGGTATAGAAGAAATAACAAGAACGCATAATGGGTATAACATCGGAATTGGTTCAAAAAATACAAATATAATAGAAGAATATTTAAACGATTCACCCATGATTTTAGAATGTCCACAATTCAAAAGTCATGGAATTAAATTTTTTACGAGTGTCTTTAAATATGTCTTTGTAAAATCAGGTAATGAAAAATACAAATCAGAATTGCAGAAAATATTTATTGATTTAGATTTCACTATTTTAAATTAAATATCTTGATAAAAAGCATGTTTATAAAGACATGCTTTTTTTATTTGAATATGTTATTATTGACTATAGTTAATGAAAAAGAGGTGCGGTAATGATTGATAAGTTTTTTGAAAAGAGAAAATTAGAGGAAGTTGAGCTGATAGAACCTGTTTTATCAAACACAATGAAGTTTAGATTCCTTGAACCTCAAATAAATAAAGTTTTATTAGAATTCTTTGGTTTTGTTTCTTTGGAATGGTCCGTTCTTGAAAGTAGGGAGAAGAGGCATCCCGAATATGCCCTGCATTTTATTCAAGAGTGTTATATAAGGCTTATGCCATGGTTTTTAAAAGAAGAGAGGTTGGAACCCTTCATTGTAAAATACGAGGATGATTTTTATGTGTTGTTGGCACAGTACATGCTCTTTCACTATAAAAACAACAATTTGGATTTTCTGAAAGAAGAACACCGATTTGCTTTCATAGATATCGTACATAAGTTGAAAATGCATAAAGGGTTAAAGTTAGCTTCATAACTTAAACAAAGGTGGATGAATCAAAATGAAAATGTTTTACCTACTAATAAAAGGAATTATTCTTCGATTTAAGATAATGATTGGATTAAAAAGTTATATACATGACGAGTATGTAATTTCTTTGTACATTATCGGGTTTCTGTTATCTTACATCGGTGCATTGACTTGTTTATCTGTAGGATGGTGGATATATGAATGGGCTATTTTGGGACAGTTGAACCAAAATCAAGGTGATACAGTTACGGCATTGAAGTGGTCCTTGTTACTTATGTTCCCTATTGCAGATTTATACCTCCTGTATTTAAAGAAAGAATTGAAGAAAGCATAAACACATAGCATTACCTATGCAGTTTTGTAGATTAATGGTTAATGTAAAAAAGAAGCTGTAAAAAAACAGCTTCTTTTTTTGTTATAAACTTTTATAGATACGTTCCATATTTAAATCACCTAAGACATAAGCATTAAAAACAATCTCAAGACTTAATCTTTCTACCTGAGACTTAATAAAAGCATCCTCTTTAGCTAATCTCTTCATTCGTTCTTCACTAAACTCGATTCCTTCTCCATCCATTTCGCTCAATGTTTCCTCTACATAAGGAGCATCGTAACAATCGTCTCGTCTTGCAAAACGATGAGCATATTTCAGTCTTTCGTGTAAAACCTCAATATTTACAATCAATTCCTCTACTATTTCGTTCCCTTTATTCGATTTTTTTAATTCATTTAATTGCTCTAATGAAAACATATCATTTTCTCCTTTTAAATTGATTTTTTAAAATTCCATGTCTATTAAATACCTTATATTATAGTGCTTTATAAGGGGGTGTATAATTGTTTCATTTAGACATTTCGCAATCATAATAATAATGTTATAATTTACTATAGTCAATACAAAAGAGGTGTTTTTATGCTTTTAAAACAATTAAATATATCCTTTGAGGAAAATGAAGTTCTTAGGGATGAGTATCCACCAAACTTATTTATTCCAATGTTAGAAGTGTATATTCGAAAAGAAATATATATAGGTTATAACAAAATTTGTCCAATTCGACTCTCTAAATCAACGGGATTACCAGAAAAAGAATGTATTCGATTATTTTTAGGGTTATCAGATAATAAGGGACTAATTGATTTAAGGTTTTACGTATTTTGTCCCAATTGCAATAAAAAACAACCTATGAATTTAGACTCAGATGAAGAATTTAAACAATCTCTACTTTGTAAGGATTGTATGCAAAAAATGAAATTCAGTGAAGAAGAGATAAAGGAAGCTATAAAATGTGTATTTTACTTAAACAAACAATTGTTTTTATATGAATCTAACCAATTAAAGAATAAAGGGGAGAGAAATTAGTATGGCGATGTTAAAACAAGGTGAAAAGAAGGTCATAACAGATTTTAAATATGTTTTATTTGGCTATCAAGGACGTGTTGATTGTGATGTCATTGAAGTTTATTCGGGTGTGGGGGCAAGATTCTTAAAAGAGGTTAATGGGGCACTGCAAGAAATTCTGTTCATAGCAGGAAATGCGGATAAAGTTGAATTAGTGCAGAAGTACGGAGTAAAAGAAAAAACATTCGAACATTATTATATTCGAGTAGATTCTGTAAATATCTATGCGAGATTAATAGACGAAGAGATTAAAGAGCTCTCTTTAAGTTTAGGAGATAAAGTTTTTATCACAAACAATAGTGATTTAACATTAAATCTCATGATAGGTTTTGCAGAAAATCATCCAGAGTTACCTAAGGTACTTCCTGACATTCAAAGAGATTTCGAATATGAAGTTATTGAGGTTATTAATGAAAACATTGTCCTTATTCAGAAAGATGAAGACAAAAGATATATAACTCATGACAAAGTAACAACAATAGATGAAATCAAAATGAATGCAAAGTTATGGAATGAAAGAAAATTAGAAAAAGGAGTAAAGTAAGATGTTTCGTTCATATAAGAAATCGTATTTAGAAGTCAAAAAGGAAAAAGAATTATTGGAAGAAGAAGTAGAGTTTTTGAAGGGATATCAGAAAAAACTAACGGAATTTAAAAACGATACAGTTTTCAATAATAGCATTGATAAAGTACAAGATGGTTTAAATGCAATCAATAGATATCTATATGATTCAAATATAACTTGTATTGAGGTTAATGCCAGAATGAGAACATCTGATGCAGATGAGTGTTTTGTGGGCATAGTGTATGAAGTTGTTTTATGTGTCATTGATGATAAAGACAAGAAAACAGAGGTATTCTCATTACCTGTCTTTGCGGGTGAAGATGGTTGTATGATTAGCAAACGGGCTTGTGAAAGAAGAATGGATTATTTCGAATTAACACGTTCTATAGCACAATTCATTAAAAGCAGAGTGAATTGGGAGTATGTCAGAGAAAAACGTGGGCTTGATATTATCATGACAGAGGACAAAAAAGAAGGTATGTTTAAATATCAATCTGAAATGACAATCCGAATAAATAAAAAGAATGTGGAAGAGTTCAAAGAGTATTCAGACAGAAGAGGAATTTCTATGTCTGATGTAGTAGAATCAGCAGATAAGAAAACAGTTCTCTTTGAAGTATTGATAGACAATAGATATATAGATTATGTAAAAGATTTACCGTATGTAGTTAGTATGCAAGAAACAAAGTATTATTTACCTTCATAATGAATGATAGGAGCTATATAGATGATTAACTTATGTAATGCAACTGAATCGGGGGAATTAAAACTTGGAGTGATTTATTTTAGTATCCATAAATATGATAACGATTTTGGTTTTTCTTATAAGATGATTAATGGGGGATTCGTTGGAGGAAGTATTGATTTAGATTATGAAGAAGATATCTTACCTATCATAAATGATGAAAAACAATTTCAATATGGAAAGATTATTCATATTTCTAATAATAAAAAGGATGGAACTATATCATTCTTCAAAGACAATTTATACATACAAATTCCGTTCGCAATAACTCACTTATCCTTAGATTTGACGGATGAGGATGAGGGTGTATATGAATATTTTGATTTTAGAAAATACATGAAAACGGTTTAATGTAAATGAAATATATCTTTTTCGTAAAATATTATTGACTTAATAAAATATTGGTGATAATATTAAATCCAGATAAAGAAATATTCAAAACAATAGATTTAGGAGAGATATCTACTATGGGAAAATATACATTACAAGCAAATCGAATTCAAAAAGCATTTCATGTTTCTGTTGAAGGAAGTATGTCATCTGAAGATGGAGCGAACTTCATCAAAGACTACAAACAAAAAATCGCAGGAATTAATCCTAAAGAATATGTAATTGAATTAGACTGTACAAAGCTAAATGTAACATCAGCAGATGTAGTACCTATGTTGGAGAATTGTTATAAATTATATATCGCTGATGGATTTACAAAGGTAATCTTCAAGATTGCTCCGAAAAGTACCATCCTAAAGATGCAATTAAATCGAGTAGCAAAAAATACTGGTCTTGCAAATTACGAAATCAAAGAAGTTTGATGAAGGAGAGAAGGGCATGACGCCCTTCTTTTTTTATGCATACTCATACAAATGATTGTAATAAAAAGTTTTGTAATGAAATAAAATACATAATCTCAATATATAAAATAAAAGGGGGAGATAGTTTTGACAAACATTAGAATTAAAGCTGTTGATATTTATCATCCAAAAACAGCAAGAACGAACGATTTTTATTTAAAACATTTTGCAGAAAAGGGAAAAGATATTTCTCGCTTTCTAAAAATGATGGGGAGAGAAAGTAGATATATTATTGAGGATAAAAATGAAAATGGTTTAACTATGGCAATAGAAGCTACAAAACGAGTATTAAGACAGGTAAACATGTCAGGAGAAGAAATGGACATGATTGTATTTTCAACGCAAACACCAGAGTATACATTCCCTACTAATGCGATTTTAGTACATAAAGAGATTCAAGGTAAGGCTCAAACGATTTGTATGGATTCCAATTCAAATTGTGCAGGAATGCTCGTAGCAGTGGAACAAACGTGTAGATACATGATGTCTAATCCGAATGTAAAACATGCATTAGTTGTAGGTTCTGACCATAACTCGATTCATTGTAATCCAGATGATGAAATCACTTATCCAAACTATGGAGATGCTTCTTCTGCAATTATTTTAGAAAAAGTGGAAAAGAACACAGGATTTATTGATTCCATGTATTACACAGATAGCAAAGATGCTCATAATATTTTATTCCCTGCATGTGGACTATCAAATATATATAATCCAGAAAACAAACCAAAAGATATGCAGATTAATTGGATTCCATTTGACGGAACTGTATGTGTGCCACCTGCCGTATCATCTATTAAATCTCTACTAACAAAACATGGATTAGAAAAAGAAGATATTGGCTCATATTGTTTCTCTCAATTTTCACTTAAAAACATTGAGGTAATTCAAGAGAAGTTAGGAGAAGATAAACATAAGTTTGTATATGTAGGAGATGAATTTGGATATACAGGAACGAGTAGCCCGTTTATTGCTCTATATAAAGGAATTCAAAGTGGAAAAATTAAAAGAGGAGACCATGTAGTGTTTTGGTCTGTAGGTACTGGTTGGCAAATCATTACGATGTTATTTAAATACTAAGAAAAACCCCTGTCTTTAAAAGAGAGGGGTTTAATTATGATTATAAGCTTACAAGAACTGCATGAGGAGGATATACTAATACATAACCTTCAGCAACATCACCATCACATGTATGTGCGTTCTTTAATAATTCAGGTAGCATATCTTTCACTTCTTTTGCAGTTGTAAATTCATATCCGTGATGTTCACTATTATCATGAATATGAGAAATAAACCATCTTCCTCTTAAGTCATCTGGCATTTGTGCTAATGCATCATGAGAAATATTGGTTCCTTTTGCATAAATACGAAGAATGTCCTCAATATCACACTCATCAGCAATTTCACTTAAATCATTTGCTTCATAAAAAGTAAGGCCAGTATTTGTTCTTAATACAACTGTATGTAATAAGAATTTAGCCATTTTTTCTTTATTTTTTTTTCCTTTTTGAATCATTTTGTCTAATACTTGCATGAAAGCAGTTAAAACATGGTGTTCATTGCTTTCTGTGTTGAAAGGAATGTATTGGATGTCTTCATGGATAACCACACTGTCTACTTTCGAAAATACTCTGTATGCAGGGGCTACAATTAGCTGTTTTCCATCTGTTAACACTTCATAATAAACATCTAAATAGACATGAGCAGGATTCCTAAAACCGTGTTCTTTATCTAATTGAACCGACATTAGTACACATCCCCCATATGTTGGTGTGTCTTCTGGAGATAAAGCATCTTCAGATATAAATGTAGTTGCAATATCATTTAGACGATTAAAATCAGTATTTTTAATATCCAGTTTTACTCCTAAATCAGTTAATTTTCCTAAAACTTCTTTCATTGCTAACTTCTCTTCAATTTTTTCTTGTTGTAACGCAATACCAAGAGCTTTTAAAAACACATTTAAAGCAATTTGTTCAGCGTTTTTTCGTTCAAGTGAAACACATTCATCAAATGTGATTTCTCCATTTTCTTCAATAAATACACGATAAGAAATTGAAAGTTTATTAGCTTCTACATAGTCATGGAAAACGTCCATTTGAAGAGATGCACCTTCTTCAAAACCATGTTTGGAACCTAATTCAATATGGAATAAAATATAATCACCGAAGTTTGGGCAAGGTTTGTTACAATTACGTCCTGCAAAAGAGATTGCATTAAGTCTCATTTCCGATACTGTAAAGCATTCTACTTTCAAACCTACATTATGTTTTGCTACTTGTCCTAAAAATTCGTTCATCATAAAAAATCTCTCCTTTTTTATCTCTTCAATTGAAGACCCTGTTTTATATAAATTCATCTATTATATGCAGTTCAGAAGGGAGAAATAATTCCAATGATAACTTTGTATAATAAGAGAAATATAAAAATGAGGTAGTCATAAAGGCTATATTTAAACGGAGGATAACCAAATGGAAATCATGGGAATTGCATTTGTAAGTGTATTTGAAGAAGACGGATTTGCACATATTATGATAAGTGTGGAATGGAGTGACAAATATATGAGTAAGAGAGCTTATTCAAGTCCATTTACTACAGTTACAGTTGATTTAGAAGGTAATGTAATTGAAGAGAAAAGTAAAGGGTTAGGGATTGATAGCGAAGGAGAGCAAACCTTTGATAGCTTATCTCAAGTAGAAGAAGAACAAGTTTTTCAGTATGTGAGAGATAATAAAATCCTAATACAAGATGCGATACAGATAGGGTTACATATGTAACAGAAAAAGCATGTTAGTTATAAATACTAACATGCTTTTTTCTTAACGTGTTTCTGATTTTAAATTTTTGTTATAAGAAGTAAATATAACTGCCTTATCTTCTGTAAATGGAGTTGCTTCTTCTTTTTTATTTGTTGTTTTAATGCCTGTCTTTGTTAATTGAATATATCTGTTATGCTTTGCTACTTCTGAAGCATTCACATCAATTAATACCATCTCTTTCATAATAAAAACCACCTTTTAAATTACAAGTACATCATTTTTCTCATTAATGGCATCATTTCATCTCTACCATATAGCTTCATTAATCTGTTCAATGCATCAATGGGTGCTTCTACCTCAAAATATTTCATATCAGCAGAATCAATGGCCACATCATTTCCATGTGCATTAGGAGAGTATTTCTGGATATTATCTAATACACGTCTTTGCTCTGGAACAAAACTACTGAACGCAGGATATTTCTTTGAAATTTCATGAACCTTTTTTAAATGTGATTTTGTTGTTACAACGATACTCATAACATAAACATCTCCTTTTATATTCATCTTTTGAAAGAACCTGTTTTATAACTTATCTTTACATTTTAGATTATAAGATGGGGGATAATAACAAAAAAGCCCCTAAAATAGGGACTTTTAACTTATATAAAGATGCTTGAAAAAAAGTAATTAGTCTAATTGTAACGAAGGGATATGATGTTTTACCATGTAGTCCAAAAAGTTTTCAAGAATATTTACTGCTCGTTCTTCGGCATTTCTAATATTGTTTATTGATACATAAGCGACTTCTATCCCATACCCTGAAATATCACTACGGATGCGGTAGTAGATATCATTTCTTTCATCAATTTGTATCTCTTTTGTATAGTCTATCTTGTAGTACACATCTAATTCTACCTGGTGCGAATAGATATCACTGGTAGGTTCGCTACGTAACTCAAAAGTAATCAGTGGACAATCACTATGATTAGGTGTACTGCCCATCTCTGCGTCAGGCAAGGTCTTTTCAAGCCATGTTATAGCATGATTCCGTAATCCCTCATAATTTAATGACTTAGCTTCCAACTTTATATCGTAGTTTGCTACTTTGTTTAAAAAACTCTCCATCCAAAACACATCCTTTCTTAATATCTATATTTTACCATTTGTTGTGTGTGTAAGTTGCATAGTTTTATAGATTTTACTTTTAAAAAATAATGTGTAAAACAATAAGCGTTTGCTTTGGAAAATGTTAGAATCTCTGCTATTATAGAAAAACGTAATAATTACATTATTACATAAGGATATTTATATTTTAAAAGGAAGGAGGTTAATAAGATTATGAATCTTGTAACATTTGGGATTATTTTAGGTGTTTCTGCATTCTTTATGATAATTCTTTATCTTTTTAACCGCACAAAAGGCGTAGAAACTTTTGGAGGACATACGTTTATCTCGTTTGGCTTGGGTTTAATTACAGGCTCATTTGGTACGCTTGTAGATAAGTTATATTCAATCGTCATGGCAATTATCAAAGTAACAAATGATAAAACGCAAGCAAAGACATTAACCGATGCTACTGATGTAAACTACATTCAGTTGGTTACAGGGGTTGCCTTTGTTGCTCTTGGTGTTTGGTATATATATAAATTGAAAAATCGTATTTATATATTAAACATTAATGGGTATGCTGACCATCGAATTGAAAATAATCGAAAATCCCTGGGGTTAAATGAATTTGATTTTAAAGAAAGAGAAATTGAATTTATTCAACGATTCAAGAAAGCACAAAGAAATGCAACCGAGCATGATGTAATTCCTGAAATTACTGAAGAGTTGGTTTCTAAACTGGAAGCTTTCAAAAATGAAAGTAGAAGGGTTAAGAGGGGTTATACGGGAATTGCTCCTATTCCGCTTATTTTATATGCAGGTAAAATATTAGATGGTCATGAAATCAATCATTTCTATGAACGAAATAAATTTACACAGCAGTATTACAAGTTAGATAAGAGCAAGAAAAACTACGAAAAACTGAATTTGCAAACAAATTTACAAGCGTTAGCGAATATGCAAGTAACAGAAGCTGTATTAAAAGTGAGTATTACTTTTGATATTTCAACGCAAGATACGTCTCAGTTTGGAAATGTCCCAGTAGTAGAACTAAAGGTAGACGCACCTAATGAAAACTTAGTTAGCGGAAAAGACCAATTAGATAGTTACGTCAAGAAGATTTACGATACGATAAGAGATATAAAGACATCAAATCATGCTATTCAAAGGGTTCATCTATTGATATCTTCTCAAAGTTGTGTACCTTTTGAATTAGGAAGATTGTTAGATGACACAAGTATGCCTGAAATTGTTTCTTATCAGTATGAAAACCCAACGTATAGATGGGGACTTATTGTAAATAAAAGCAACAAGGGAACATTTATTACGGCTCCATAAAATAGAGAGGAGGATGGATATGTATAATTTGAGTTCAAAATTCAATACGTTTTACAATAGTCATGTTGTATTGCAAGGGGAAAAACAGTCGGAATTGGTTAAGAAAAAGAACACAAATATTGACCGATTAAAAGATGGATTAAAAGAATACAACGATGAACATGATACAACTTACAAGGTAGTGGATGATGCGATTCAAGGTAGTGTAGCAATGCATACAGTTACCCAAAACGATGAAAACGAATATGATATTGATGTCGCTATTATATTTGACAAATCAAACATTCCTGATTCTACGACACGAGTTAAAAACATCATGGTAGACGCATTGAAACGAAAATGTTCAGGGTTCCGTACTGAACCAGAAGCAAAAACGAATTGTATCAGAATTGAGTATGCATCTGGTTATCATATTGACTTTGCTATTTATCGTAGATTCCTAAATGATGATGGCAAGTATGAATATGAACATTGTGGCAGTGAATGGAGAAGTCGAAACCCATGGGCAATTACAAATTGGTTTAATACAGAAAATACAGCTTCTAATAGCAACCTAAGAAGTGTTGTGAGATTGCTAAAAATGTTCTGTAAATCAAGAGATGGATGGTCTATGCCTGGAGGGTTAATTCAGTCTGTATTAGCTTCTGAATCAGTATCTTCAGATGAAAGATTGGATGTAACATTCTATAATACTATCTGCAATATACGAGATAGATTAGGACAAGACCAAGAAGTGTATAATCCTACTAATGCGGATTTAACTTTATTGTACACAGTGAAAGACAAACAAAAAGTTAAGAATCTGCACAGTAGGTTAACAAGCTATATCAATAAGCTGAGTGTACTGTTTGAAGATGATTGTACGAAAGAAAAGGCAATTGAAGCTTGGAATGATTTCTTTAACCATTCATATTGGGCTGAACAACTACCTAAAAACGAAGAACGTATCCAAAAAACAATTGATATGTTTGCCGAAATGACTTCTGCAATAGGCACTCAAAAGGAAACAGTTACCGTACAAGTATTTACCGAGTTAGTATCTGGTCAACGTATTCCACTCAATGCATTTAAAGGTAAGCTTCCAAAAGGAAAACCAGTTACCTTTATTGCTGAACCGAATTTCACGGATTATACAGACATTAAGTGGGTTGTAAACAATACAGGTGATGAGAGTGTGCATAACAGAAGTTATGACGCAAGTGGAAAAGAAAGTACGCATGAAACAAAGTACAGAGGTAAGCACACTGTTACTTGCAAAGTGTATAGAAATCAGCAAGTTGTATGCCAAACAGTAAAGAGCGTAAGTGTTCGATAGAAGAGAGTGAAAACTCTCTTCTTTTTTATTGACTATAGTCTATAAAAAGTGTTATTATAAATTTGTGCTTAAGAACATGATAATAAAAAAACAAATAAGATGAATGTTCTACATCGGTAAGCACAAAAACTCAAATTTTAATAGGTACAACGTATTTGTCTTCCCAAATGCTTGTACAAAAATTATGTATACGATTGAGAATCTAATACTATGTCATATGCAACGAATTTGGATTCTCTATACTATCTCGTTTCTTGATTTCTACCTTTTCAATACAACCATGAGAATAGTATAAATGTAATCAATGAGGACATCTTCATTGAACGGTAAAAGACCACTTTTTAAGGTGGTCTTTTTATTTATATATATGATTTAATAAATAAAAAAAGAGAGTAAAAACTCTCTCTTATCGTTTAGCCTTAAATTCAATAATATATCTAATCTTTACCTGACTTTCTTTGTAAACAATGTATTCATTATGTAATAAGTGTCTACCTTTCACACCTTTTACAGAGTTGTATCCCCAAGGAGCAGAACGTAAGTGAGATTGAGCAGAATCATATTCTTTGATTTTACCAGTCGCTACATCACAAAGGAATAAGTAGTGTGATTCATTGTCTGAACGACTTCCAAATCCCCAACAATAGTTAGCACTCTTCGTTGAACAATCCGCAGTATAGATACCCCCACCAAACATGCTTCCTGTATGAACCGCAGACGATGGTTTTACTTTTAAACCGCTCTGTAGAATACTTAAAATGTTTTCGTTTCGGGAGCCATGGAATAATTCCATTGTTGAAACGTTGTAAGGATTAAAAGAATTATAGCCTGTCATATCTTCCACTTCATACACTTCCTGCACCTCGAAATCAAAGTGATGGTTATGTCCTTTTGTAGACATGACTTTTTCTACAATTCGTTTATATTCTTTTGTTCGTTTTGATAAAGCTTTTAAACTCACACCGAGAGCCTTGTATTTATCATCTAATGTTTTTTCTAAACTATTTTGTACTTTTACAACGGATTCAATAACACCTAATAAGTCTTTACGGTCATTTAATCGTTGGAATGAATTAATTATCATGTTTGAGTAATCAACTCTTGCTCCAAATACAAAGGGGATAATCGAGTAGAATTCATCGGATAGAATTTCAAACTCTTTAGTTGTTTTATTAGGAGAGTTTAACAATGCTTCAATCTTATCTAAAATTGCATGTCCTTTTGCAACTTGGTTTCCACTTAATGCACCTAAAGGTGTTTGAATAGATTTTACTAAGTAACTTGTAGAAGACTTATAAAGTGTTCCAATAAAACGCAATACTTTATCTTTTACCTTGTCCAAATCTTCTTTTTTCGTATCTTTTGATACTTCTACTGTATTCTGAGAATTTCCACTTACATCTAATTCTACTTCTTTATAACCTTTTCGAATTTTTTGATTTAATGTTGTTTTAAACTTGGATTTTGCCACTGGAAGTGTCTCACAGTTTTTTGATGTGGTTTGAGGTGCTTTTCCTACACGACCATATTCAGAGTGGACAATATAAGTTCCATCTGCTAATTCTCGTAATTCGAGAATATAAAATTTATTACTATTTGCTCCTAAAGAAGCGTAGTTTAAAACCTTCTTTTCTACAACTTTATGATTTGACAAGTCAATCAGCTCCTTATCTTCTTGTTTTCGTTGACTATAGTTAATATATATTATAAATTTACTATAGTCAAAGTTAAATATAAAAATACTAACATGGAGGGAAAAGAATTGAGTGAATTAATTGGGAGTATTCTTGTTTATGTAGTAATAGTTTTTATATGTTTTCTAATCGCTTGGTTTACAAAGAGTGAAGCTTTTAGCGTTGTAACATTTATTATGATAATAAGTGCACCTATTTCGATACCTATTAGTCATATGTGGCTTGAATATGGCGACATGGAAAAAAAAGTAGTGGAGATTTTCGGGGAAGACATACAAAAAGAATATGTTAAAAATGAAAATAAATTAATTGTAAAAAACAAAGAAGGAATTTATGAGATTTATTATGATGAAAATAAAAAGATAGACTTAATAAAAAACATAACTAAAAACAAGCAAGATGAAGAAAGACAAAGAGAAAAGACAAAAGAAATTTTAAAAAATATATAACGTAACTTTAGAGGAGGAAATGCATTGAATGATTTTACATATTTTATATGTTTTCTGACAGCAATTATTGGTATTGGGGGAGTAATTAAAAGATTTAACAAGGGAATTGCTATATTTATATGGATGTTAGCAGGGGCTTACACGATATTAGGTCCTATATGTATACAAATTATTAGACCTGTAATGGAAGACAGTATGCTACATGCACAGATAGAAAAAAATTTGGCGAAAGATGTGACAATTGAAAAACAAACAGATGACACCTCTATGATTGCAAAAAGTAAAACAGATACATACATCGTAAAGCATAATGATAAAAAGGAAATCGAGGAAATAAAGAATATAACAGAAAATGAACAAAAGAAGAGAGATAAGATAAAAGAAATTTTGAAAACCTTATAGGTCATATAACTAAGCCATCTTAACTGCATGGCTTTTTTATTTACTGTACAAATGTCAATAACCGTTTAAATGTATTTAATTATTATTAACATTCTTTAAGTAAGTGGTTTTTTATTGTTTGTATATAGGTTTATGTTTCGGAGGGTTTTAATATTCTGTCAATTCATTTATAACTACTTTTTTGAAATGTTTTTATTGACTATAGTTTATATAAAGGTGTAATATATTAACTATAGTCAATGAGAGAGGGTGATGGATTGATTGCCATGCAAATTGTATGGGCTCTTGTTTCTCTTGCTTTTATTGTGATTGAATTATGTTCAGGAACACTGCTTATTTTTGGATTTGGAATAGGAGCACTTGTTTCTTATTTCTTGGCAGGAGATTTTTCGGTTACTGTTCAAATTGCAGTATTTCTTACTGTTGGAACACTTATCTTAGGCATGATGTATCCATTGCGTGGACGCATTTTTGCAAAGGATAGTGGGGGTGAATTACCTTCAAATTCATTAGAGGGAAAAACATTTACATCTCCAGTTGCAATTGAAGAACAAGTTGAACAACAAGTTTCTCTTGGTGATACACATTGGTTTGTTATTAATCAAGGAAGCCCTATAAAAAAAGGTGAGAATTTTATTGTTCTTGGATATAAAGGCAATAAATTGCTTATCAAGAAGGAAGGAGAATGAGACTTGTTTCAGTCTATTGTTGAGTTTTCTAAAGACATGTGTATTATTCTTGGTGGAACAATATCTACATCAGCGATGGTTGCATTAATTTTCTTTTTAGGAAGTTTTATTGTGCGAACAGTTTTGAACTTTCAATACGATAGGAAACAAAAAAGACAATTGAATATGATTCAAGCTACTCGTCCTTCAAACCTCGTTAATTTTAATGAGTATAAAAAAAGGAAAACGCTAAAGAAAATGGCGTGATGGAAGGAGTTTGAATAGTCATGGGAATGATTATTGCTGGCATTATTGGATTGATTGTACTTGGTGTTGTAATTTCTTCAATTAAAGTTGTTACAACTGGTCAAGTTTATATTGTGGAGAGGTTTGGTAAGTTTCATCGTCAATTAGAACCAGGATGGCACTTCACAGTTCCATTTATTGATTTTGTTCGTGCAAAGGTTTCAACAAAACAACAAATTATTGATATTGAACCGCAAAAGGTTATCACTTCTGATAATGTTTCTATTCAAATGGATAATGTAGTATTCTTTAAAATTTTAGACCCGAAAGCGGCCGTATACAATATCGAGAATTTTAGAGCAGGTATTGTGTACTCAACTATTGCGAACGTTCGTAACATCGTTGGTGATATGGACTTAGATGATGTATCTAAAAAACGTGATGACCTAAATAGCAAACTATTAGATGCTGTTGATAAAATTACAGATGCATATGGGATTAAAATCCTTTCTGTAGAAATCAATAACATTATTCCTCCAAGAGAAATCCAGGAAGCTATGGAACGTCAGATGCAAGCTGAACGTTTACGAAGAGAAGAAATCTTACGAGCTGAAGGGGAAAAGAAATCTTCTGTCTTACGAGCTGAAGGACAAAAAGAGAGTAGGATTGCGGAAGCAGAAGGTAATAAACAGGCTCGTATTTTAAATGCGGAAGCACAGAAGGAAGAAAGTGTCCGTTTAGCAGAAGGTAAAAAAGAAGCAACATTACTGAACGCACAAGCACAGGCTGAGTCTATTGAGATTGTTTCAGAGGCAGAGGCGAAAAAAATCGTTAGAATCAATGAAGCGATTACACAATCTGATAATATTGATGCTGTATTAAGATGGAAGCAGATTGAGGCGAATAAAGAAATGGCATATGGTCCTGCAAATAAATTAGTCATTCCAACAGATATGATGAATAGCGTAGGAGCAATTGCTACAGTCGCTGAAACGGTTCAATTGACGAAAAAAGCAAGTTAGTAAAAGGAGCTATTATGGCTCCTTTTTGTATGTAAAATAATGCTTTTATATGCATAATAAGGTATACTAATAAAGACAAGATACCCTATATCTTATCTTCTTGAATGCAGATGCCAATCTACTGGTATCTGCTTTTTTTAAGCTTACAGAATGAAATAAAAAGAGACATTCTAATGAATGTCTCTTTTTAACGCATATTAATTAGCAAAGAAATTTGTGTAATGTTCTAAACCAATTGAGTTTTTGCGTTTTACTGATTCTAACTTAGTAGTACCAGAAGTTGTTGCATATCCAGTGTGATTGTACTCTTTCACAAATAATGTATGAATCCATTTAGCAAAATCTTTAGGTGAACAATTATCTTTCATTGCTTGTTTTGCAACGTAGATTAATGTTACAGATTTTGAAGCACCAAATGATTTTTTAATACCTTTTTCATCCATAAGCTTAAATGCTTCATTTAGATATAGTGCAAGTTCTTTAACCTCTGCAATATCCTCTTTTTTGAAGGCATCTTTCTCAAGGAAGTTGTTGATAGTTTTGCTGTCTAAAGCAGTGTTGTTTTGGGTTTTTAAAACACATAACGCTTTTAATACCATATCTGAATGGTTATCATTTCTAAGAGCGCTTGCGCTAAATCCTGCTTGGACAACCTCTAATTCTTTCATTTCAGCAATGGCATGTAATAGTTCGTAAGACATCATAGCCTTGCGGATTTGAGAAGGTTTTAAAGCCATTCCATTATTCCATCTTCTAAATAAATCAGCCTTTTTAGAATCGTCTAAATCCTCGTAGCTCTTAATATTTAAAATTAGAGCCATGATACGACTTTGGTAGTGAGGTGGTAAATCTTTGAAATACATATCACTAACATCAATGCGTACTTCCTCTCCAGTTGCATCAAAACTTTCTACCAATGTATTTTTTAAAGCAAAACGATTTCTAACAAAGTCACGAATCGTTGTTAAACGTTGTTTTCCATCTAATACATTTCTGTATTTTTTTCTGCTTTTACGAATGATTTGAGTTTTGATTTCACCAATTGATACTTCCTCTAAAATAGATTTAATACATAAAGATTTCATATCAACTGACCATACCGTATTTCTTTGAATAGGGTCATTAAATTTAAAGATTGATAGTCTGTCCATAAATTGTGCTACTGACATTTCATCTTTGGTTGCATCGTAACAAACAAATTCAGTGTCTAAATCAGCAGTACATTTTATTACTCTAATTTCCTTTTTGATTTCTGAACCAGTTTCAATAATTGTTGTTGTTGTCATTATAATTCTCTCCCTGTTAAATAAATTAGTTAAATACCTGTTTTATAAATTATCCTCATATTATATGCAGGAGATAAGAGATTCATAATTTTATAAGCATAAAAAATGACTAACATCAAAAGAAATTTAGACTTATTTAGAGATATAAACAGGCACACAACCATCTATAATAGGTAGTTATTTATAAATTAGGTATTTCATTGCGTGAAATAAATTTAGATAGGGAGTGTGTATAAATGAAGGTGTATCATGTTTCTTTAGATAATAAGAAAACGAATGTATTTGCTCCAAGAGTTCCAAAGGAAGAAATGCGATTGGCAGAAGAGGATAGTACCAGTGCCCGTTTTTGTGTCTCTACGACTATTGAAGGGTGTTTATCTGCGGTTCCTTGGGGTGGAGAGTCATTAAGTTTACATGATAATAAAGTGATTACGGTTTATGAGTTTGATACAAATGATTTAGTGAATCAAGAGAATTTAATTGTTCCATCGACACTATATCAAAAAGGTTTTGTTCCTGATGCAATGTATACGAATGAACACTGGATTGTAAATGAATCTATACAGCCTAAAAATGTTTTTTGTATTGCTTTAGATATATATAATGAAATAGTAGTTCCAGATGTTTCGTATGAAGATAGTTTGGTTTTAGAAACAGGTCTTGTAACGTTAGATGAGGTTTGGCAAGGAGATTTTGTCATGATTGAAAATATAAAATATCAACTATATAAAGAAAAGAATGTAGCGTGATACATTCTTTTTTTATTTTGACTAAAGTATAAAATCTCTATATTTTATTGACAATAGTAAATAAAATAATCTATAATGTAACCATAGCAAGGAAAAATACATATTTAGGAGTGTGATTGAAATGGGTTTAGTAACTCGCTTTAAAAATGTTTGCAAGGGGTATTTCAATAAATGGCTTACAAAAGCAGAAGACCCTGAAGTGATGTTAGAGCAATTAATTGCAGAAAGTAAAACAAAGTATGAAAAAGTACAGATTGAAACTGCGAAAGCTATTTCCTCACGAGCAATGGTTTCAAAAGACTATGAAGCTCAATTGAAAAAATGTGATGACTTAGTTGCAAAAGCGAAAGCATCTATTAAAGCAGGTAATGATAAACTTGCTACTGATTTCTTAGAGCAAAAGAAAGATGAAGAGGAAATTCTTCAAGAAATCAAATTGAGTTTAGAAATGGCCGAGAGACAAGAAGAGTCATTAAAAGATGAATTAAAACGTTTGACAAAAGTAATGAAAAAAGCCGAAACGAAAAAACAATTACTTATTGCTAAGAATAACAGAGCACAAGCTCAAAAAACAGCTCAAGAGATTCGCCATGATTTAGATGGAGGAAACACTCTAACTGAAATTGGTAAAATCGAGAGAAAAATTGACGAGAAAGAAACTTTAATTTCTGCAAAAGAAGAGGTTCACTCTATTATTACAAAATCAGATGTAGAACGTGAATTTGAAGAAATTAAAGCAAATGAAGTAAGTGAAGAAATTCAAACTGAATTAGAAACTTTAAAAGCTCAAATGGCAAGTGAAGAGTCTAAAGAAGTTGCACTAACAAAAGAAGCGTAATTTAAAGAAAAACCTCTCTCTTATATAGTAGGAGGGAGGTTTTTTAAGGAGAGATTTTAGTGCCAAATGAAAATATGATACTTGTACTTTTTTTCATTGGAATACCGATGCTTTCTCTATTGTTTTGCTTATTCCCGATTATAACGATAGTAGTAGCTTTGGGAATTTGTCTGCTATTTTCTATATGGTGTACAATTACAGATTCTTATATGGAAGTTAGTGATGTGAAAGAATCCATATCTAATAGATTAGACATATCAACGGGCGAAATTCTCTTTGATTTAAACAAAAAGAACGCTACTTATTTGAGACCTGGGAATTATAGCGTGTTTACTTCAAAAGGAGAATTTATTCTGGAGTTAGGAATTGAGTATAACAACTTCTATTGGATTGAATTAAGCCAAGTATCGGATGTTAATTTCATAGATGAATTAAACATATGAGATAGGAGGGGTAGGTAATGGATGAAGAAGGAATTATAGGTTGTTTTGGTGTCTTAGCAATTTTGGGAGCATTGTTCTACTGTTTTCCAATTATTATGGCTGTTATTACATGCACGATTATAATGATTGGTATTTGGGTGGTTCACTCTGATTCTAAAGATAATAGAAAAAAGTTTCTTACTGATTTGCAATCTGAAATACCTCAGAAGCTTAGAATTACAAAAGATGAAGTGATTTATGATTTCGGAGAAAAAGGTGAATCTTCATGGAAATACGAAGACTTTCGAATTTTTACTTCCAGAGGAGAATTCATTGTAAAGATTAAAGATGTCGATAAGAAAGATATTGAGTTAGAGCAAGTATCTGATATTGATTTTATGAAGGGGTCAAAACAATGATTGTCACACAGGTTTTACTTCTATTGGCAATAACATATGCGTTGATTACAGCCCTATTTATCATATCTCCTGTAGCTGGAATTATTTTCTTAATTATGATGCCAATTGCAGGAATTGTCTTTATACATAAATGTAGAAAAGACGAGTTTAAGGAGTTAAAGGGAGTAATAGCTCATAACCTGTCCATTTCACAGGAAGAGATGTTATTTGATGTTGAACGCATGAAAAAATCGTTCTTAGGATGGGAAAAACTATATGTTTTTACATCAAAGGGAGAATTTGAAGTCAATATACATAGAGACGATGGTGAATGGGTAGGCATAGATTTGATTTCTATTTCACATGTCGATTATATGAAAGAATTAAACTACTAAACAAAATGAAGAGAGGTGTAAACTCAATGGTTATGCGTTTTATTGATGGGTGTTGCAATAAGATATGTTTTTACATATTCTCTTCATTTTTCTATAAATAAAGTCTTTGGGAGTGTCTATATGGATAAAAAGAATTATGAAAGTTTATTCATGATGGGTCTGGCAATTATGTCGATTATGGCTATAGTGGAAGAGAATTTTCAACGATATTTTATTATTTTATTGATGTATATATGCTTCATTACTATGATTCATTTCTTCCTCAATTATAAAAAATCAAAAACAAAAAATATGTTAGTCATTGAAGAATGCGTGAGAGAGGGTTTTACAAAATTAATAAATGACTCCTATTATAAACTTTACGAAAATCAGCACCCTAAAGAAGTGGAAGAGAAATTCTTAGAGACAGTTAGAGAAATGAACATTATCATTCATCGAAACGGAGCGTTGAATAAAAGCTCTTTCAAAGATAGATGCTTAAAAGGTTTTTACGAAGAAGACATCCGATTCTTTACAATGTTTGGAGAGTATACCTGTACTGTGAATGTATTAAAAGATGGATTAGGTGAACTGAAAAATCTCGACCAAATTTCTGATTTGGATTTTGATAAAGCGTTGAAAGGGATTTAAAAATAGTAATATTTGTTTTTAGAATTTTAGAATTTAGTCCTTAAAGTGGAAAGAAGGTTATGAAAGTAAAACGAGTATCAAAAATGAATTTAAATAAAGAACTTTATGTGAATTGAAAAATAGGAAGATGGAGTGATTTGGATGTTTGATGATGAATCTGACGATTTATTAGTTTGTATAATGTTTGCAACAGTAGTTATTACGATTATAGCGTTTCTAATTATCTCTTTTGTACATATGTTTGTTAATCTCTATAATTCAAATATATTTTACTTTATAACAGGGGTTTCTGCTTTTGTTAGCTTAGTTGCAGGAAATGTGTATTGTGAATATAACCGAATTAAAACAAATGATTTCAATAGAATAAAAGAAGAAATCAAAAAACATATTCGTAGTTTTTATCCAGAAGAGACTTTCTTTATAATTGATGAAAAAGAAGTTTCAAAAAGAGAAATCTTGAAAAGATGTTTTCGTACATACGAATTGTCGATTCATGTTTTTGCTCATCATGGAGAATTGGTATATCAAGTGAAGGTGAATAAAAATGAGGTATGGCTCAAAGATTTCAAACAAGTTTCAAATGTGAATTTTGCAAAAGAATTTTATAAGAAATAAAAAATATAGGAATAGATACTTTATCAATTCCTATATAAATCCAAGAATATTTAAAGTTTATCAGTTTAAAGGAGGGCTTAAAATGTTTGATAAGGAGTCGGAAGAACACTCTAATTCAAATTTATTCCTGTTTGCAATTCTGCCTTTAATAGCGTTCTTTATTCCCATTCTTACACCAGAGCTGAATTCCGAGAATGTTATAAAATTTATTGTTGCATTAATAGGCTTTTTTGTATTTGTGGTTGTATGTATTTTTATAACATTTTTAAGAAGAGAATATAACCGCATTCAAATGAAAGATTCTGTTCGAATAAAAGAACAAATCACACAGCATATAAAAGAGCACTATTACTTAGGAATGCAAGACATCTTTATTTTAATTGATAAGGAGAAAAATTTAACAAGAAAAGAAATCTTAAAAAGATGTTTTTCTACATATAAGGAGAAAATTCCTGTATTTGCTCCGAGTGGAGAGTTTCTATATGAAGTGAAGGTTAATGAACAGGATGTAGAAATAATAAACTCTAAACGGGTATCACATGTAAGCTATGGTAGAGAGCTATATGTATATAAATAAATGAGTATGTTAAAAATTGAAATTTTATTATATTAATAAAAAGATATAAGAAGGAAGGAGATGTAGAAATGTTTCATAAAGATGACCCAGAAGTAGTTCTGATGAAATATACAATTTTTTTGGGAATAGGATTAATCGTTTTGAACATCATAGTATGGGGTGTTTTATGGGTTAAGAATCTTGTTATGAATAATCTAACTGTCGTTATGTGTGGAATTACAGGGATTGTTTTTATCGGAGTAGGTATTTCGATGTATTTTATCAAGAAAGAATATGACCGTATTACCAAATATGATTTTGACAGGGTTAAACGCTTATTAAGTCAGTATCTTAACGAAAATTATTTTACTGGTCAGAATGATAGTTTTGTTTTAGTAGAAGAAGAAAAAGGAGTAACAAGGAAAGATTTTTTAAAGAGATGCTTTGCCTCCTATCATATAGATTTAAAGGTGTTCGTTCCAGATGGAGAACTTTTATGTACTGTGAAGGTATATAAAGAAGGAATACGAGTGAAAAACGTTGAGCGTCTTTCTCATACGGATTATAGAAAAGAATTTGCAAAATAAATACATAATAAATATTTTTGGGTTTATATAAGAATTGATAATAGATAAAAAGGAGAGATTTAAAATGTTAAAAAATTGGTTTAAAAAAGTAGGTTCTATGCAGAATGTAATTTCAGCTTCTTGTATTGGGGGAGGAGCAATTCTATTCAATTGGTTATTTCCTAAAATCACACTGTTTATCATTATCGGATTGTTAATTTTTAAGTATAACGAACCAGTAAAAAAACGCCTTTTTAAAGAGAAGTAAGGAAGGGAATTTAAATGAAAACGAATAAAATTCAAATCGCAGTAGTGGGTATTCCCTATTTTGTTTTGTTAACAAAATTTGTTATGAATCACAATGTAAAAGGTTCTGTTATTTTAACGGTATATGCGGTGCTTATTTACAATTTCATCTCATTATTCAAATTAATTGATTTAAAAGAAGTTAATTTTAAGAGGATTCATAAAAAGTTAAAGAGTGTCATGAAGTTAAAAAATGATGATTGCATTGTGAAGTGTGAACAAAAGATTCCTTTTCTACAAGTATTAATTGGTAAAGAAAAACCATACCTTTCAACATGTAATGTCTTAACAGCAAAAGGAGAGTTCAAACTTCTACTTGAGGTAACACCAAAAGAAATAATTATTAAACATAAAGAGTGCATCCAAAATCATTAATTTTTAGAGAGAATAGGAGGCTGAGACAAATGAACACGTTAAAGATTATATCAGGTTTAATTAATCAAGCGATGGATACATTGTTAGTGATAGCGGGATTCCTGTTGTTTTGTATGATTGTTATTGGTCCTCTATTCTATTTAATACCCTTGTATAAGAAGTATATAAAGAATAGAGATTCAGATGAACAAAAAGGCATTATGACAGTAAAAGAATTTGTTTCAAAGCGATTTGAAGTGGAAAAAGAATCAATTATTGTAGAATGTTTAGAAAAAGATACGAATTCTAAAATTAAAGGGTTTTATCAATATATAAAAAGGACAGAGAAAGCCTATCGTGTGTTTTGTGAATATGGAGAATTTATTTTTAAAATGGATATGTATGAGGATGATGCGAAATTTGCTAAATTAACATATGCCGAAATGGTATCGGATACAAATTTCAAAGAGGCATTAAAAAGAGAGTTTAATTAATCGGAGATATGAGGTGTCTAATATGTATGGTAAAGAGTTTATTTGTAGTGTAATGGGTTTCTGCTTTGGTTTAATTGGTTTTGTTTTAAACCCGAATATTCTTTCAGGCTTTGTTTTTGTTACTTCATTAGTAGCAATGATATATATCTATAAGTCTAAGAGAACGAAGGAGGCTATTATAGCTGATAGTGTAGTTAAGGCTCGTATTTATGAAAAGTTCTACGCTCCTATATATGCCCCTGAAGGAAAAACAGTCTTATTCGAAAAATCGTTAGAAAATACATATCGAATTTTTACAAAAAAAGGGGAATATGTACTCATTATACATTCTTCTACACAAGGAATTGGCTATGAGTATAAGAAAGTGTCAGATGTAAATTATTTCAAAGAAATTGCATGATGGAAGGGAGGTAATAAAGTGGTGAAAAAAAACATGGGAATGGCGAAGTATCTATTAGTAGGCTTAGTTTTTATTTTTGGAATATATATATACCCATACGTTGATGAGCTTGGTGTTGTAATCAGTGTTGCAATTTGTGCATGTTTTATTTTGTTTGATATAAGGACATATCTTGAAAAGATAGATGATAAGAACAAAGATATCGGATTGAGGGAATCACTTCATATAGTCTTTTCTGCTCCTAAATATGCTCCTGAAGGAAAAAAGGTCTTCATTGAATTTATTAAAAAAGATGAGTATCGGGTTTATACAAAAAAAGGAGATTACTCCATTGTTATTGAGCGAGGAGAAGAAGAGACAAAAATGAAAAAGGAAAAATTATCAGACGTAGATTTCTTCAAAGAAGTATTTTGATTTTATTAAGATAACTATGTTATGAAAGGACTGATAAAGGTGAAGTATCTACTATTAGGAGGAATTTTTATCTTTTTAAATTATAGATTTCCATCTGTTCATGATTTTAATATCGTAATTGGCTCATTTCTACTTACCGTTTTTATTGCATATGATATAACCAATAGAAAGTTAAAAAGAGAAGAAATGAATGAAGATGAGCGATTAAGAAAGATGATTTATAGAGATTTTCCTGCTCCTAAGTTTGCACCTGAAGGGAAACAGGTAATTATTGAACGTTTAAGAACAGATAAGTACCAAGTATATACAATAAAAGGAACGTATTCTTTTGTTGCAGAGAGAGGACCATTCGATTTGATTTTTGGTATTAAGAAAGAAAAGTTATCAGACATTGATTTCTCCAATATAATAGCTTGAGTTATGTACAGAAAAGAATGTAGCATCATACATTCTTTTTCATTTTGACTATAATGTATTTTATTTTTATTTTATTGACAATAGTAAATGAAATATTTATAATAATAACCATATCAATAGTCAAATATAAATGGGTTGACAAAGAAGTGAGATATAGATGAATGTGCATATCGAATATTTCATTAAGTGTGTGACAGAAATTTTAGAAAAAGATTTAAAAGAACATACAGTAGATGTTCCGAATATGATTCAACAGTCTACTTTTTATGAATTGATAAAAGAAGAGCCTTTATTTGTAACACATTATCCACCCTAATATTGGTCTGATGAAATTTATAAAGAGCAAATTGAAAGGAAGTAATACTATGAATAAGTATGATGTACTGGCTTGGTGTATTCCTGTTATCGGAGGGATGATGTTACTATGATTCTATTTTTAGGATTCCTCGTAGGTATTCTGTCAATTAATTTCGCTGTTCATATAATCTTAAAAATACATAAAATTAAGTATAAAGATTTAGAAAGGGCTAAAAATCGTATACGTTATGAACTTGGTTTCCTTATGCTTGATAAAGAAGGATTCTCTATATCAGTGATAAATAGAGAAACTGAACTTAATGTAATCACTATACTAAAGAGATGTTTTTTCAGTTTCTGTGAAAACTACAGTGTTTACACATCTATGGGAGAAGTGAAGGTAAGTGTTATGATTTACGATGAGATTGCTTTTATTGACGAAATGGATTTTATATCAAATGTTAATTATGAAGAACTTTTAAACGTAAGTTAGGAAGATAACATTAGACTTCTTGTTATTACAAAAACGTTCGCATTGTTATGAACAGCAATTTGTTATGTGAAAAACTTGTATGTTATTTTAAAATATTTTCTACATGGTTTATCCTATTTATTTTTTACAGAAAAACTATATGTTGTATACGAAATATAATAAAAAAACGCTCCTGGCATAAAATACTATGTTATTACAAATCAGGTATTTTATGAATTTATTTAAAAAGGGGAGCGTTTTTATTATGTCTATTTTTTATCACATTTCAACGGATTTACAGCATTCAGGAGAGTTTGTGCCAAGAATTCCTTCTTGTCGTCATCAAGACAAAGAGGACGATGTGACAAAACGCATATGTGTCAGTAAAACAATTGATGATTGTCTTTCAGCCATACCAAGCGGAGGGGCACATTTAGAGGAGTTAAACATTGAACAAAGAGGATATTATAAAGTGTTTAAAATTGATACAGATAAATTAGGTATCGAGGATTCAGATATTGTTTCATCGGATGTTTTATATCAAGAAGATTTAGTAAGAGATGCTGAAGTGACAAATGAGCATTGGATTTTAAAAGGATTTCAGGTAGCTGAAGAGGATTCTTATATAATAAAGCTGATTGCTTGGGAAGAGTCTGCAAAGGATATTATACCAGACTTTATTTATCGGATGGCAGAAGAACAGTATGTAGGAGATTATGTTCAAGCATACACTGACCATTTCAATGATTATGTGCCTTGCTCTACTTTTATAGTCGATGCAGGTTATGTAAAGGAATTTGTAAGTGCAGGGATGACTTTAAGTTTTTATTTTGATACAGAGGAAGAAGGAGACTATTTACTATCTAAATTCCAATCAGATAAAAGAATGTATATCTCTTATCAAGACATGGATACGATATCTATCTGCATAAAAGAAGATATGTCATGTGAAGAGTTATTTACTAAGCACCTTCAATTCTTAAAGGATAATTTATTATAGGAGTGTTAGAAATGAAACTGCAAAAATCACTTAAAACAGTTAAAGTATGTATTCTATTATTAACTTGTGCATCTTTTTTGTTCGGTTGTGAGCATACAGTTAGAACAGAAGAAAATGTGATAGGACAAGTAGTAGATAGACAAATAGAAAAAGTAAAAATTGAAGGCGACTGCACTCAGATTCCGATTGGAGATACTGGTGTTTTCATGCCAATTTGTGATGATGATAAAGAAGAAGAGCATTTTAATGTAACAGTTCAAGCCCATGGAATTACTACAATTTTTAATGATAAATCAATGTTTGAGAGCAAAGAGAAAGAACTTCCTGTTATTTATATAAAAGAAGTAGGGGAAGAATCAAACAAAGTCTATGATGAGCGGTTAATATTACCTTATTAATAAAGAGAGCGAGTGTAAACTTGCTCCCTTTTATTTTTTTATTACAAATAAATATTCTGTTAAAAGATAAGTAATGTATATATATAAATTATAAGAAGGTGAATTGTACTTTTGAACAGTTCAAAGAGCAGTGGATTAAATACTCACTGCTCTTTGAATATTTAATTGATATGACTTATACCTGAATTGGTACATCAATTTTAGCTCTTGCTACGCAAACCCCTTGTTTAACTATATAACATTCAACAAAGTGTTCACCGTTAAAAGATGTACATTCTTTAAGTGTTTCTGAATTGGTTTTAATAATTTGTCCTCTTACACAGTTTCTTTCTTTCGCTACATCCCCACGGTTTTTAACTTTCCAATACACATGATATGGTTTTGTAACGTAATTGTCTTTTATATAAAAATCCAATTGTTTGCTGATTGGTAAATGCAGACCTCTTTTTAACCAATCATTTAAAAAGTAAGGTCGAAAACCATCCTGTGTAATGCGACAGTCTAAAGATAAGTGGTACTGAATATTTACAGGGAACATATATTCAATAAATTCCTCAGACTCGTTGTATAGTCTACTCTCTGTAGAAGCATAAGATTTGCTCACAGCCGAATTTGTTTCTTTTTCTTGTTCTAATTGTTTTTCCCAATATTCATGATTAAAGAACTCTTGCCATGCTTTAATTGCTTGTTCGGATGTACAACCTGCATCAAATAAAACATCCAACTTACCTAAATAAGTTGTTAATCTTCTTTCTAATCTGTCCAATCGAACATCATCTTTTTGAATTAATTTAAGGCTTTGCTCTTCATCAGTGGGGTTATTTACCTCTTTATCTATGGTCAATCTATCTCTTACTGCAACTAATGTATGATAAAACATTTCATCTATGCGTGTTTCAGATTGAAAACATTCGTTGAGAAGTACGGATTGAACTAAACCACCAGGCATTTCCCATTTAGGTCTGGATTTACAAAACATTTTCAACAGTCTTGCTACAATACGAAGGTTATAATTCTTCTTTTTATTTTCATTATTAAACCACTTGGTAATACTTCTTGGGTCTCTTGGCCGCCATTCGCTTCCGCAATGTTCGTATTTATATTCACCATATTCGTCTTTATATCTTCGATAAATAGCAAAATCAATGTGATAGCCCTCTTCATAAACAATTCGTACACAGTTTGTTTTTGCTGTAGGTGGTTCTTTAAATTGTTTACATTTCTTTTTCAGTGCGGTTACTACCATATTCTTTGTTGCGGTTGTTCCTTCTGGTAAGTTGTCCTTATCAAAAATGATAGCAACATCAATATCGTAATCATTACTTTCATTTTGCACAACTGTAGACATAGCTACACTTCCTTGAACAACGGTATCTACAATTGAATAATTCGTTTTCTTTTCCTCATTGTATTCTTTTAATCCATCTTTTAATCTATCAAGGTTCAATGTTCTAAACTTGAATAATTGATTTTTTTCTTTTCCTTGTAATACAACATCTTTTTTGTAAAATGTCATAAGCTTGTTATTTAAGTCGTACATAAGCATCCTCCATTAAGCTTGAATGTATTTACCTTTCTCGTCACCGTTAAGAACAATGCCCTAAGGATATTTTTTTGGGGTATGCATATCTTAACCGTATTTGAATAGGAAATAAAAACTGTCATCTTCTTATCATAAGGAGAATTGACTATATTTTGCAATTATTTTACCTTTGAAAATTAAAATAAAAGGATATAATATAGTTTTTTTAATAGAAGACTAACTATGAAGGGAAATATGTATGCTGAAAGAGATTTTATTGAATGAATGAAGTATTGGAATAGTATAATGATAGGAATATAACAAAACAGGTATTTAAATAAATTGAATGTAAAAGGGGCTATTTAAAATGAATTTAGATGGAATGAAAGAATTGATTAAACAAAATGCAATGAAAAGAAAACAAATGTTTACAGAATTGAAGGAACCTTGGGAAGTTGTTAGGTTGAATTTCGGAACAACAAGTAAAAAATTGAATGATATTTTACAACATGGAATTACTCCTCAAAATGGTGTACCTTCACATCCTGAGTTGGTTTATTTAACATCAAAATGGCATTACTGGTACGCTTTTCAGGAAAATAAAAAATCATTAATTGAAACTGTAGGGAAAGAACGATATGAATCAGAGTCTATTACTTCTCTTTGGAATGAAACAGGTGACTTTCCAATTTATATTTCTTTAGAAGTGCCAAAAGAAATATTGGTATTAGATGAAAATGTGGTTCATCAATTAGATATTAAAAAGAAAATTCAAAATGGCGATATTGAAAGCCCAGATGATATTTCGTTAGAGAATTGTTTAGAACATGGCGTGGTAGCTTCGATTGATGCGATTAAACCTTGGTATATAGATGAGGTTAACATTATTGGTAGTGAAGAATATAGGGATGAATTGTTAGATGGAGCATATGGAGAAGAAGCGAATCTTTGGTTTGAAGAATTTGAGATTGGCTCAATAACTGCTGATTCATTAAATTTATATGAGCAAGTAGCTCATGGTAATTTAGTGAAAGTTGTAGTATTTTCTCCAATTACTGAAGATAACCCCAAAATAAAAAGGATTTATATTAAAGACGAGAAATTACAAATTGATTTTGACTGGAATTGGATTAAGTGAATTAGCACTAAAAAATGCATAATTAAAAACAAAACTACCTATTTAATTTATTAATAGGTAGTTTTATTTTGTGTAATAGAATGAAGAATACAGATGACGTAGTATAATGTTATGAATATAACAAAACAGGTATTTTTAAAAATGCGATATAAAAGGAGTTATTTATAATGAATTTAGAAGAGATGAAAGAGTTAATTAAACAAAATGCTGTAAAAAGGAAGCAGGCATATACAGAAGTGGAGGAACCTTGGGACACGGTTACTCTATATCATGGAACAACAAGTAAAAGGTTAAATGAGATTTTACAAAAGGGGATTACATCTCGAAATCAAAATGACGTGAATAATTTTGTTAATGTACCTTCAAATCCTGAGTTGGTCTATCTA
Source organism: Bacillus sp. FSL K6-0073 (assembly GCF_038006085.1). Classification (NCBI taxonomy): domain Bacteria; kingdom Bacillati; phylum Bacillota; class Bacilli; order Caryophanales; family Bacillaceae; genus Bacillus; species Bacillus sp. FSL K6-0073. The sequence goes on from NZ_JBBOUN010000003.1 coordinate 142,685, forward strand.
TCAACTAAATGGCATTATTGGTATGCTTTCCATGCAAATGAAAAGTCTCTCATTAATCAAGTAGGGAAAGAACGCTACGAATCTGAGTCTATCACTTCGCTTTGGAATGAGACTGAAGATTTTCCAATATATATCGTCTGTGAAGTGCCTAAAGAATTATTGGTACTGGATGAAGATGTCGTATACCAGTGGGGGATTAAAACGAAAATTAAGAATGGAGAAATAGAAGGACCAGATGATATCTCAGTAGAAGAATGCTTGCAACAAGGAACCATTGCTTCTCTTGATACCATCCTTCCTGAATATATGAATGAAGTTATTATTATTGGCAGTGAAGATTATCGGGATGAGCTATTAGATGGGGCGTATGGTGTAGAGGCAGAGAAATGGTTCCATGGATTTGGAATTGGTTCTCTTACTGCTGATTCATTAAGCGTACATGAAATCATGAAATATAGTAAATTGCTTCATATACTATCTGTTGAGCCTATTCCAGAGCAAAATAAGTCTATTAAAAGAATTTATATTGAAGATGAAGAATTACAGGTTGAATTTGAATGATAGACAATCTAAATTAGGTATCCTTTCACAAGGTTCTAAGATATAATAAAAATATATATCTGTTCTATATTTTTTGTGGAGCATCCATCATTATCTGATGGGTGTTTTTTTATAAGCTCGAACCATTTTGGTCTATCTATATGGATGAAATATGGATAAAATGAAATTGTATAGCTAACAACCCTTTACAAAGAGAATATTAATAGGGGGAAGTGTTATTAAATTAGGTATCATCATACTCTAATTATATATGAACTTCATGTTATTAGAACATGTTTGCAAATTCGTCAAACAGAAGTTAATTACTTATAAAAAACTAATTGTTATTGAAAGTAGGGAGTCTTGTCTTTATCTATTATATAGAACTATATGTTATTAAAAGAACGGTTCTTTCTTAATTATTTATATTGAACTATATGTTGTTAAAAGAATAATAAATTGAGGAGAAATATTCGGATGAATATTAGGCAGTTAAAAGAAAAAGAAGTTACGATGAATGCTTTGAATGGATTTGCTAATCGGACTAAGAAAGCAGTAGAGCATTTGAAAAAGGAAAATGCCCCAAATTTAGTTGTAGAGACTCTTGTAGACCAAATGGGTATTGCTGAAAGATTAGCAGAAGAATTAAACACTGAAATCGCGGAGGACATTAGGAAAAGAGTGCAACAGAAAATTGATTATGGCGATATAATTAACGTTGAATTTGTTCCAGAAAAATAGTGTGTTTGAAATTTATAAAAACTATATGTTATCGGATGATTTATTAAAAACAATGACTATTGTAGTCATTGTTTTTATTTTTGTTTGATTTATCTTATGCATCTAACATGACCTGCTTATAATATATAGATTTAATAAAAAAGGAGTGATGATTTCACAATGTAAAAAAGATGAGTTTTAAAAAAGGGTTTTTATTATTCTGTATCAATTACATATATGTAGTTGATTTGCTTTTTATTTTAAAGAGGTGATATTTTATGGTTACAGGAATTGGTGTTTTTACAGGTTTATTTAAAGTTGGTAGTTTTATTGCAAAGTTTAAATGGATTGTCCCAATATGTTTTTTGGTATATTCGTTGTATTTGAGTTGGTTTAAGACATCGGTTTATGAAGAATTAACTTATAATTTACGAAAAACCTGGTATTTTTTATTGATTTTTGCGATGGGAATTCATTTTAATGCGGTAGGTTTTAATGCAAAAGATTGGCAGGACTATCTATTATATGTTTCTATCTTTGTATTTGTGGATTTAGCCATTTTTCAAACGCCACGAATATCAAAAATATGGGGAACAGAATTAACGGCCATTGAGAAAAACAATAAAGATTTAACGAAAACGATTGAGATGGGCAAAGCAAGAGACGCGAACTTCTCAGCAGTAATTAAAAGTATGAATCCTAATTACTTTAAACAGGTGGATATGAATACTTCAGCAAAATACTTAAACTCTTTAGGTAGTATTATGAATTTGTATGCTAACTTATGCGATTATAAGATTGATGTTTATCAAAATAATAACCCACAGATATTGATTCAACAATTAACGACTCAATATGGAATAAAGATTTCACAAGAGCAGTATGATGAGTTAAATGTTGAAAAAGGAGTATTGCAACCAGAAACGAATATGGTTATGGTAGCGACCTCCATTGTCGAAAACATTGTAATCGTAGTAACAAGTCAAAAAAGTATAATGCTTGATAATGACATATCGAATGTATATGACCTTGCTATTATTCATAGTTGGTTAAAAAAATAACTATATGATAGAATAATGGTAAAGGAAGTGGAGGAGATATTATGAGCAAAATGATGGTTATTGAAAACGAAAAACAAATAAGAGATTCAAAAACAGAAAATATTCCCTTCTTTTTAAGCAAGGACCCAAACTGTGAGGTTGTTCAAATCCCAACAGCTTTACATACTCAACAATTACTAACTGAAAATAAACGTTTGTTTAGCAAACTTAGAAGACGATAAAAGCATGGTTAATCCATGCTTTTTTCTTTAAATACTTTCAATTATCTAAATGAATAAAGGGAGCTGATTAAATATGGATTCAAGGAAAGATTATCAATTCACAGAGAATGAATTCTTTTTTTTATCTAAAGTGAAACAGCATCCAGTGTTGTCAATTTTATTAAAGGAAAAACCGCAAGTATTGATTCAAATACTTGAGAAATCCGTTCAGGAAGAGATAGTTAATAAATTATCAGAGTTCAATTACCCTGATTATATTCGAAAAGAGAAATTGGAAGCAATTGAAGTACCTATGGCTAAATACACAAGAGAATTAATAGAAAAACAAGAACATGCTATTGATAAATTAAAAGATGGGCTCTGAGAAAATAGATGAAAATGAATTTATATATGATGTAGAAGGTGATGAAGTGAAGAAAAAGTTTAAAAGTAATTTGTTAAAGGAGAAAACTGTGACGTATGCCCCACACCTTAAGAACTTCCCTTCAAAAACACAAGAATTAATTGATGAGATAAGGGTTGAAATATTGAAAATAAAAAACAAATAGAAAAGGTGAATTTACATAAGAAAACCACTTTTAATGTTGAAAAAGTCTCTAAAGATTTTGAGCTCGAACCGTTTTGTTATATACAAGTTCATTAACTTAACGTAATCTAAAAGAAGAATGAATTTAAATAAAACTAAATGTTATTAAAACGTAGATTAGCTCGGTGTCCTCATTATTTATCAAGAACTTGGTGTTATTGAAAAACGTGTAAAACTCTCTCTTATTCTTATCAAAAACTATGTGTTATTAGAATGTTTGCGGATTCCGTTCGGTTCTATATTTTAAAGTAAAAACTAAATGTTATGAACATAACTTCTTGCTAAAAGCAAGGAGTTTTCTTTTTTTATAAGAATACACGCAAAAGCCTATAATAAATAAATTTATAAATTAGGTATTCAATTTGAATTTATTTAGGAGGACGTAACGTGGAAATGATGTCTTATATAGGTCTTATTTTATTTTTGGTGTGTAAAGTATTCTTTGCAAGTAAATGTATCGTGCTTATTCATGAATTAGGTCATGCATTTTTTGTTTTCATTACAGGGAATCAAATTACTGCTATTCAGATAGGAGGAGAGAAAAAACTCGTTACTATCGGTAAACTGCAATTTCTTACAGGAGCAGGAGGACGTTGTTATTTTGAAATTACAGATGCAAATAAAAGAAAGTATTTAAGGAAAAATCTTATCTCTATAGGTGGTGTTTTATTTACATCTATATCGGCAATTGTTTTAGTCGAAACAGGTTCTTTTGATTTTTATCATTTGGCAGTAGGTATGATAAAAGGGGATATTACGTTTATCGACTGCGTAGCATTGTTTTGTTTCTTGGATTTAAGAAACCTTATACCGAAAACGTTTATAGATAATCAAGTTGAGTATCAAACAGACGGGTATAAAGTCATACAAGATACAAAGTCGTACTTTAGACTGAGAAAGATTAGAAGACTACAAAAGAATATTATGAACTTAGTAAAATGACGAAGAATACGAAAAATCCCATCGTGTTCTTCTTTTTTTGTCCCATAAACAGTGAATTTCATGTGAAACAGAGCTATTTTAGCCAGTTAAACATGGGAAATAAGTAGAGTCATGGGAAATAAAGTGTGTTTTCATGAAAAGAGTAGGTGTTTTTTAACTTTCCTATAGACGTAATTCTTATAAGGGAAGACGAGCTTATTAGGTACACAGACTGATAATTATATCTAACATCGTCTATCATTTGATGAAACAGGAGGTGTAACGTATGTTGTATACATTAATAGGATTGATTTTAATTGCTTTATGTGTTTGGGAAGTGTTGAGAAGTTTCTAAGAGCATAGTGTTTTAGTAGAAGAACCAGTATCTGTATAGGTATTGGTTCTTTTCTATGTAATAGACTGTGTATAAATTTAAAAATGAATGAATCATAATGATTATGTTCATAATGAGACAAATGTTGATTGGATGAGGTGCCTGTATGAATGCAGAAGAAATGAGAGAAAACTTGCAACCGTATGTAATTGAAAACATGAGAAGGATTGCCTTTCTAAAAAAACAATTGAAAGCAAATAAAGAGAATAAATCTGAAGCAAAAAGGATAAGAAACATGATAGAAGCAGAAGTAGAGCAATTAGAGTGTAAGGACTTCTTGATTCGCTTGAGTTATGCGATGGAAGAAGTATCGAAGGAAATGAAGGAATAAAATATGTTAGGGGTCGAACCGTTTTGGTATATGAAAGAATTTCTTGAAGATGTAAAATATAGATACTAAGATGATAAATGTCAATCGTTAAAACTTTATGTTATTAGAATACTTCACGTTTATATCCTCATATTTTATTTATACGGAACTAATTGTTATTGAAATAGCCGATATACCAAAAGAATGGATATGGTGGATGTTTATAAAAAAACTATATGTTATTGGAACTGATAGTATTTTTTTTGAAACTTGTATAAAAACTATATGTTATTAAAAAGAAAAGCAGAGATAATTCTCTGCTTATTTCAATTCAGCCATTAAATCATTAACATCCATCCCTAACTTATTTGCAAGTTGTTCTAATTTTGAGAGTTGGATGGACCCGCTTGTTTTTTCTTTCTTTTCATATTCGTAATCAAACTGCTTCATGGATTCGGAGACACGTTCTTGGGAAGGGTCGGCATAAAATCTTCGAGTAGTTTCGGCAGACCCGTGTCCAAGAACCTGTGCGGTCAAATACATATCCTGATAAGTGTTGTAATGGTTTGTGCCAAAGGTACGTCTAAAAACATGGGGCGTTATTTTTATATCTAAACCGCTACGAACTCTATATTTCTCCAACATTAAACGCACTGTTCTTTCATTCATCCGTTTTTTATGCAGGGAAACAAATAGGGCCTTTGCATCTTCTTTTTTTACATCGGTTAATTTCTTTCTCTCTACAAGATAAGCTGTTAAATCATCAAGAATCCTTCCTGGCATTGGAATAGCTTGTTCGTCTCCACCCTTTCTTATAACTACGAGCATCTGTTTTTCTATATATATATCATCTATATCCAACTGAACCAATTCGGATACTCGAATACCCGTGTAAGCCATAGTTAATACCATGATGTAATCTCTAAATTTAACCTTTTTATGAAAGCTTTCTTTTCTTGTGTTTTCAATCTGTACATCTTCCAAAATCGTCTGGAAGAATCTCTCTATATCTTGAGGACTCAATCTATTTTTAATTTTCGCTTTCGTAGGTACTTTCATTTCAATACCTGCTGTTACATCTTTTGATAATCGCTTTTGCTTAAATAAATAACCGAAAAATTTATGTAAAGTAGCAAGTTTTCTTGATTTCCCACTGGATGTATTCGTGAATTCTTGTGTGGTTTCTTTACCTTTTGAAGTGAAAAAGGTTTTTGAATAATGTGTTAAGTAATCCATAAAATCAATAATATCTCTATCTCGTAAAGAATCTAAATCTACTGTTGTAATATCCCTGGTATGGCTTGCTGAAACTTTGTTATCGAGCAGAAGAAAATCAAAAAACAGATTCAGGTCTTTAGCATATTCGATACGAGTATTTAATTCTTTTGATGTTTCTAATGAATAAATGAAGTCAACTGCACAGTCAGGAAGAGAGAGGAGCTTTTTTCGTAATTTCTCTTGACGTTTAATCTCAATATCCTTCTTCATGTCTAAACCTCCTCATATTTGTAGAGTTCATCTATTGTTCTTTTTGAATTAACTGTTTGAAATGTGTACCAGAATTCAATCGCTGTATAGCTTGCTTATAAGATGGATGCTTATGGGCAATTCGATTTATATAGTCTCGAATCGTAAGAGAATTTTCGTATGTATCAGGAGAGGCATAGTAGATTACTAATTGATATCCTTTTCCTAATACATATTGCTCTGAAAAACGATTGTTTTTCGATGAATTCCTTATATTTGCAATACCTTTTGCGATTTCTTCTGCACTACTGTTTTTCTGTGATTGTTCCAACATATATTCGAGTTCTAAAATAGGAACGCCTGGGTCTACAATATGTTTTTGGTTTAACACAACAAATGAATGGTGAACAGGATAGGATGGGGTAGGAAAAATCCAACCTGTATAAATCATAGGTTTTAATTCCTTGTAATTTTTTTTAATCAAATCATGAATGGTTTTCGCATTCTCATAACAATTGCCTGTTTCAAAAGTCATATTATGAAATAGCTCATCTAATTTATCGACAGTTTCTACTGGTAAGGGTAGAGTATTGTCATGAAAAAAGCATTTGAGCTTAGATAGATTCGATATAGGATAGAACTGACTACCAAATTTATATTTATTACCATCTAAAACAAAGCCATTTTTCAGAAATTGCAATTCCATAAAAAATCTCCTTTCGTATTTTAAAATAGTAGGGAAGAGAAGTTGTTTTTAATATCGAGTGAATAAAAATACCTAATCAATGCATTTTCTTACAAAATGTTCGGGGTTTATATTTTAAAAAGTGAATAAAAATAAATAAACACCGAAACTAATAGAAGGAAGGAGACCTCCAAAATTCACGCCATATTAAAAAGATAACGATTCTATTTTTCTATTTCTCATAAAAATATTGTAAAAGTAGGAAGGACGTAATACATACATTTCTCAGTGTAATACTTATCGTTATGTTCATAACTTTTAAAAGTTAAACATCTGAGGAAATTCTTTCCCAACTCTAATATACAATAGAAGTGTAGAAAAAACAAGAACTAACGTTCGTATTTATTCCGAAAAATACTATTTTCGACATATTTTTACAATAGTTGATAATAAAAATAGAGATTCATTTAGAATCTCCATGAATTTCTTTGTATAGATAATTGTAGAGAGATACGATGGTTTTGAATTGATTGTTACTATTAAGACGGGTAGTTAATAAAGAATCGTGCCATTCCCGAATCCTCGATGCTATCTGATAACTTTCATTTCTTCGATAGAGGCTGTATTTTTCAATGTCCTCTTGATAGGAGAGATAGGCAGGAAGTTTTTGCTTAGGCGAATTCATCTCTTTAAATGTCATTCCTCGTAAATAGTTCTTAAGAGGAATACACTCTTTATAGGGTGCGATAAGTTCTTTATCATGCATTTTTAGCAGTTGTTTGATTTGTTTATAAGAAGAAGTGGAATCGTCTTTCATTCGCTTATCTCTAATCTCATTGAATTGTGATAAATCTTTAGCGTGTTTTGCCATGCTACGAGGTGTTCCATATAGTAGGTCAGCACAAATTCCAGTTAATACATATTTTTCTTTAATCTGAGGAGCAGTGTATAGAAAAGGATAAATACATTGTATGGCTGTTTTCTTTTTAACATTAAATGTTTCAATGATATATCTAACGTCTGCTTCTAACTGAGTAATTGATACATCTTCAATTGGAATCTCAGTTAATTTTAAATTAAAAATATCTGCTATTCTTCTGCTACATTCTATATCTGAAGAAGTATAGCTTTTTAGATAGAACGTATAAAGAGTAGGACGGATGCCAATTTCTAAGCAGGATAACAAAAGAGATAAACTATCCATTCCTCCACTAAATAAAAGAGCCACGCTATTTTTATTGTATATAGTTTCTTCTAAATACTCGTTTATATATTGTTTTAACATATCAAAAAACCTCCTAATATCTGTTGTGAATTAAGCTTATACCAGATAGGAAGTAGATTCGATAGCATGTGAGCTTGATGCTGTTTTAGGTTGTCAATTTGTCTGATTGTATGGTTTTGCTATTCTATTGGTTGCAATTGAACCCAATGGTTCCATGAGTAATGTTTTACATGTTTGTAGGGTGCTGTATGTACTGGTAGGATAGATATCTTCGGAATAGAGTGATTAGGGAAGAATTGAGCTAATGTTAAATCGACATAAAGCTCATCTTCTATAAGAATCCAAGTGTGATGTTGTTGAGATACATACCCTTCACAAATGCGAATAGTATTAAGTGCAGATTCTTTATTTTCAATTGCCGATGCTAATTTATATAAGATATACATTGTTGCTTGTCTGCAAGCTAAATGAGTTGCTTCTGCATAGGGGACGGATGTACTTCTCTGACACTGTGTAAGAAATTCATCTATATCTATTACAGAGAGTATTTGTGTATATATAGGGTTTTGCCTGATTTGAACATCATGAATGGAAATAAATTGGTTTAGAAAATTCATTTGTATCTCCTTTAAAAAGAGGTTTTATATGTAAGTATTCCCAAGTTAAAAAACATAAATTCTATCTGTCCTAAAATAAAATTCCTAATATTCCCAAAATACAGATAAATATTTCTACAGTTGTAATATATTAACATTAAAGTAAATTGTGTTACAGTTGATGTGTAAGTTATAAAACTATCAAGGGGGAATTAGTATGTTTAAGAAATTAGTAGTTGGAACATTAGCAACTGGTATCGCATTAACGGGAGGAATTGCTTCTGCATCGGCAAGTACAGAAGGTGTAGAGAATGCAAAACAAGTGGCACCAATTGTGCAGGAAATCAAAGTGGACAAAAACTACTCATCAACTAACAATGAATATGGGTTTACTTACACTTGGGACCCAGGTCGTCAAATCTATAAAACTTATGATTTCTACAGACATGATGGTGTGTTTGCAAGTTATTTTGAGAGTGACGGCATTAAATGGTACTTTAAAGGGAAAGTTCAAGTATTTTCAGATGGTAGTGCATTAGGACATTATGAAGGTAGAAAATAAAGTTTAAAAAAAAGACACTCAACTGAGTGTCTTTTTTGACTTGAACCACTTTTAATAATAATAATTTCATTTTAGTCTAAATATGGAGATTTTAAACTTCATTACCTTTAAAAATAAGTTTTTCATATAGCTCTTTCCAAAGTGACAGTAATTTGTCATCATCCATATCTGAGGGTAACTCTACTCGATAACCTTTTTGTAAATAACAATCGACATCATCATGAAAATTAAGTTTTAATTTTGTAGCAACAGATTGAACACGTTTTTTTCTTTCTACATCTTCAGTTTCCTTGAACACCAGAACAGGAGCAAAACTAAACTTAGCATGAGTATGTTCTGATTTTATTCCTGAACAAGAAGATAATGTTTGAAATCCTTTTTGATTTAAAGATTGAACAATAGGGGCAATGCTTTTATCTATTAGTCCAATGCCATCTACATGCACTGCATCTCCACCTTGATATAAACCTAATAGTAAATCAATAAAATCCTCATCTGTATTAGGTGGAGCTTGCTTCTTTAGTTCTTTGGCATATTCTTTTACTTGTTCCATAGACTCAAATATATCTTTATTTGCCATAATCAAACTCCTTTCTATATAACAAATAAAAAAACAAGAGCAAGAATATATCCTGCTCTTGCTACTGTTAGAATGAAGCTAAACTAACGTGATAAGAAGTATCTGCATCTTCCATATCCTCAATTGTTTTTTGTACTTTTTCTGCAAAATCATGTAATTCAACATCTACAATCTCAATAGATTCTTTGTCAGTAATTGTACCAACTAATTCATTGATTGTATCATCAACTTCAACGTAGGATACAACTGTTAAAAGATTCGTACCTTCATGAGTTTCAATGTTTGCAATCGTACCTGGACGAGATGACTTTGCATTGTTTAAAGCTAAAACACCGAATGCGAAGTCTTTAGGAATTGCAAATCCCTCAATTGTATATTTAAACCCTTGAACTTTTTTCATTTTGCATATCTCCTTTTGAATTCATTTTTTTAAATACCTAATTTATTGTAATCCTTATATTATAGACTTGGACAATATATGTATTACGATTTCTCATAAAATCATATCACATCTTATGAATCGTGTGGTAATGATATTTAACAGGCTGTTTACTTCGTATTACTTGGTTTATTTGTCGGATGCATGTAACCTTGTTTAAGGTCAGGAATTACTTCATATAAGTCTTCTGCATCGTTTAGTAGTTCTTCAATTTTAGGGATTTGTAATGCTCTCATTTTTGAATAAAAAGCTTTATCTATCTGAACAAAAGAGTAATATCCTCTATTATCTTTAATTCTATATAGTACGTTGTAAACTTTAAAAGCACGATTTCTATCTTCAGCATCAGGAGAAAGGATAATATCTTTAATTGATTCTTCAATTTCCTTCATATGCGTCTTCATTTCTTGTAAGCGATTAGGTTCCCAATGACTCAAGTCATTTTCCTTTGGGTCTAAAACGCTATTTGTATCCATATGGAAAGGGCTATTTTTATCATTTTCTTCACAGGTTTCACAATGGAAGCTTACAATATGAACGTCCTTAATAGCATAGTCTTTCCAAATTCTCCGATAAATCTCTTGAATAACTACTTGTGGAAGGGCTTCTTGTGTACTGCATTCTACAGAATAACCGTGGTTTTCACCGATTCTTTTTGCTGTTTTACCAATAAATGATTCCCAGGTTACCAGTAGAGTGTTTAATTCTTTTTCAGTGCATTCCATAGTAGAACTACCTCATTTCTATGTATCTTATAGTTTCTTTAGTAATTTCGTTAATTTATCTTTTAATAATTCAATGGACGCAGAACTATCACCATACCAACCATTTACATCGCCTTCGTCATAAAGCTCATGCTGATTTAAATCTTCCGTGTCTACAATATGATAAAAATCAAATTTCTGAATCCATTCGTTCATTTTCACTTCGAATTCTGCTACTGTACTAAATGCAAATAAAAAATCATCGAATCCACCAGAAGGAAAACTTTTATTAAAAGCAAATAGCATAAAACGTTTTTGTTCCATGTTTCTAAACTCCTTATTTTTTCAAGATTGAATTATTTCGTTTTGCTTTACAGGCTTTACAGAACTTACACAGACGAGTTTTTGATTCCTTATCCGTATAATTGCCTTTGCATATTGCACAAATCTTCATATCTGCACCTCAGTAGATAAAGAAAGAGACATTTTATTGTGATTTATCATAATATCAATGTCTCTATATCTAATCTATTATTTTTCTTTATTATACTTTAGTAACTAATTTCGATTGGCAAGTCATGATTTTCAGTATTGTTTCCTATGATTTCAAATTGGTCTGATAAATCATTTAAATAAAAGTAACTCTTATATCCTTTTACTTTAACACCCATAAAAGCACCTTTATCCTCTCTATAAACAACTTTTCTTAATTCTCCATGCCAATAAAATAAATCACCATGATATGCTTCTTTACTATTTTTATCGTAGATTCCCGTATATTGCCCCATGGAATCTAATTCACACTCAATAGGAGATAAATCGGTATACAGAAGAGCTTTATCATCACTAATCTTCCAACCATGCCCATAATGCCAACTGTTTGTTTCTAAAGAGAATCCTCTGAATTTTGGTTGATTCAACATATTTCCTCCTAACCATTAGTTTATAAAATATTTTTCACTTAATTATTGAAGTAATATAGAGTTTGTTATTTTTTATTGAGCTTATCATACAACATTTCCTGTGTTTTTGATGCTCCATGTGGATTTTGCCCCGCTTGATTATAAGAAGGATGGTTCGGATGTGCATCAATTAAGTCGTTGTAAATTTTACGGCCATCGTTTGGAACACAAACCGTCCCTACATATTCATAGGTAGGTAGAGCTTTTCCGAATGCCCTTGTCTCGGAATTAGGTCGTTTCATGTTCTCTATCATAAGTTCTGTTAGTAATTCTCGTTGTTTTTGCATGTCAGTGATTCTTTGTTCATGAATCATTTCTCGTGCTTGCAAGTCTGCAATAAAGGTACCTCCATCAAATAGATATTCATCCTTATAGACTAACCAACAGTGATGAACAGGGCGACTTCCTGATAAAAGCCAACCTACATATGTTTTTAAATCTTCTTGGGGAATACCTGCTTCTAAAAGCCCTGCATATACTCGTTCTGTATTTCGATAGCAATATCCAGTCATTAGCTCTTGTTCATCAAAAACCTTCTTAATTGTCTCAAAATACTCGACTTCAGGTGCTAATGGTTTTGTATTAGCGAAGCAGAAGAAGGCGATTGTACGCTTGTTTGTGAGGGGATACAGCTTAGATGGAACTGTTACATTACCTTCACGAGATTTAATCATTATTTTATCTTTACGAACCTTTAAATAAGGTGCGTATTGTTCTAAAAATTCTTGTGTAGAAGTATTTAATTGAATCATGTCATAATCCTTTCTGAAAGAGAGTTATTGTTATAGTTTAATTAGAATTACTTACGATTAATTTTTATTTGAATCTCCAATTGGTCACCAACTTGAAGTGTATTTGTGTTCATTTGTTTTAGTAATTCATCCATCATTCGCATATCAAGTAAATGATACGTTGTTTTTATACTTTGGTCAAAGGTTCTACCATCCTTTAAATTCGGTATATTCCCGACCTGTATGTGTAGATTCACAATATTTGAAGATGGCTCCATATAAAATCGTCTTTCAGGAAATTGAACACTTATCTTTGAAAGGGAATCGAGTGCATTCATATAAGATAAGTTATCTTCAATAATTATTTTTGTTTCTTCCATGACTCTATATTGTGTATCTGTTTCCATAATCTCATCTCATTTCATTCCTAAGGGTAGAAGCATAATAGTAAAAAAGACACATCCTATCATTAATAAAATCCGTACTTTATTGGATGATGTAATACGTTTTAAATTAATGTCAGTTATAAATAAAAAGAGCAATATGTTTTGTACTCCATAAATAAGCCACATAAAGAAAGGGTATTGGATACTTATGAATTGCTTATAAGCATACAGTATTTGAATCATGTTTAATACTCCATTTCTTGTTGAATAGCAATCGTTTCAAAACCATCATGACATTTAATTCTCCAACGACATCCAGTAGGAATATCTACAATTTCGAAAGGATTCGTTTTTTCTTCTAATAAATAGTCATAGTCATTACTGGCATCAGTTCCAAGGGTTTTGATGGCATCAATGACATCTGTATTTGTGCGGAAAGGAATATCATCTGTTCCGTGCTTAAACCAGTTAATATGATAGCCTTCTTTTGCGTAGCCAAATTTTGTTCCAGGAGCCTTATAAATAATATCTGCATCAGCATCTAAAGGTTTATGTTCCTCGGTAAAAGTGGTACAAGACCAGTTTCGTTCTGTCATTAACCATTGCACAGCTTTTGAAGAAAGAGAAAATACACCATGTTTTCTATATAGGACAATTTCTTTGCTCACGTTCTACCACCTCAAGTTTTTATTAACTATAGTTTACAACAATTATTAAATATTGTAAAATATAATTTACTTAAAGCTTTAGAAAATGATGTGAACAGGGAGAGAATAAAATGATTCTATTAAAAGATTTACAGTTCGTAACTACAAATGGAACAGATGTGGGGATAATATTTGATTATTATAAGGATACACATGTAACTCTAATCCATGAAAATAGCAATAGTGATTCGCCATTTCTGGATGTAAAAGACATTGATGTACGTCCAATGACTGTTAATGAAATCAAAAAAGGGTTAGAAAGAATCAAAGAAAACTTTGAGCAATACGCATACTTTATTGTCCAGTTAAATGATATTAGTGAATTAGAAGAATACCACATAGAGGAAAATGAATTTGTGCAACAGGTTCGTATAGAGTCTACATGCTTTGCTGAGGATTTTGATACAGACAGAAATGAATATCAGCAACACAATGGAAAGTCATTTACTGCGTTAAAAATGTTGAAAAATGCTTTCGAGTGTGAGGATAGACTGTACAAAATTAAATTTTCTACTGGCGAAGAAATTGATGCATTTGGGTATGAAGTTTTAACCTGTTAATACGTTCTTGAATATTTGTTTTTATGCTCATCTATAATAAGTAGATTTATAAATGATAGGTGAATTTCAAATTCGTATAAATAGGGAGAGAATAAAATGACAAATATAGCTTATAACCAAGTAAAAGAAGACGAATCGAAAATTTTACAGGTTAAAATGTATGAAGAAGTAAAGGAAGGTTTTTCAATTTTTAGCGATAATAGAGTTGAGATTATTGGAGAGCAAACTATGTCGATAGACGGAAAGATATTAGAGCAGTATCTTTATAATATAGATGGTTATACTCCTGATAATGGTAAACCGTTTGTGTCTCTTAAATCAAACATTATTTTACTTTAAAAGACATTGATTCATTTTAAGTATAAACACCGGAGGATTTTATAATGATAAATTTTAAAGAGAAATTATCGGAAGATGCAGACGTTTCAGTTGAGGCATTTGAAAAGTTTCATACATTTTTAGACAAGAATTTATTTGGAGAACTACCAGAAGGAACAATTGTTGAGTTAAAATATGCTTACACAACGCTAAGTTATCTGAATGTAAGGTATATTATTCGCATTCCAAATCAGGCAGTTTTGAGTCTAATTGTATTAGGCTTTAAATCATTTACTGGAGAAGAACGATTCATTCATACTGATTTTTTAAGAGGCGATTGTGCAATTGTAAATAATGATATAACCAAAACATTATGGGGGGTAAATCTTTTTGAAGGAGAATTCCAGAAGTATAAAGAAATTTTATACAATCAAATAATTCCGTTGTGCGAGAAATATAAATACCAAGCATTGCAAAATTAAGACATTGATTCATTTCAGTGTCTTTTTTTGTCATCTCAAAATGATAAGTATTCTTTACTTAATGAGACTTACGGTTATTTATTCCGAAAAGTTACGTTTTCACCATAAATAAAAAATCGGTAAAAATCATCAAAAACTCTCCTCTTCTGACTATAAATTCTTTTATCTTATATTTTTAGGATTTCGATAAAATTATCAAACATGAAAATATTTAACCTTAGATTGTCTGTTAGTAAATCTGATTGTTAAACGATGGTTGAATTTATGCTTTGTATATAAAAAAGACCCCAACAAGAGGTCTAAAGGTTTTTGATAATAGATAATTATGTATGCAATCTCCTCAATTTACTTTACGAATATATACTGCATATTTGTGACTCTGTGATTCACCCAATTATTATAATTGTTTTCATTTCCAAAAGAGATTTCCTGAAATCCTTCTTTAGCTTCTTTACATAGTTCTTTATTTTGATAATGGGAAAATACGCTATATTTTTTGTAAGTTAAATCTTTATCCTGTAAATATAAGATAACTTCATCCATGAATACTTCTAATTGCTTTTTATTTTTCAAGTTTTTAATTAGTAGGTCCATTTGAATATTAAATTGTAAAGAATGAATGTCATTAGCAAATGGTATAATATATCTTTTTATTTTTTCGTCATAGTAAGTTAAAAGATTACATCCATCATTTTTATGGACATCATAATATACATTTGATGCAGTTATAAATAAATTCATATATTTATTAGTTGTTATGCCAATGTTTGGTTTTAATTCATCATATATATTTAATTGTTTTTGACATTTACCATTTCCGTTCCAGTAAATGTTTTTCATATGAACTCTCTCCCTTTTTGCTCACTCATTAGTTTTAATGAATACCTGTCTGTTAATTATCTGCTCTTATTATATAATAAATAAAAAAATAAGCCCTATAAAGAGCTTATTTCATAACTTATTCTACCCATGTGAATTTCCAATTGTCTACTCGATGATTTATCCAATCATCGTAATCTTCTTGTAGACCAAAAGTTACTTCTGAAAGGTCTTCTTTCATATTCTTTGATAACTCTTCTTTTTCATTACTAAAGAATACTCGGAATACTTCAAAATTCAAATCCTTGTCTTGTAAATATAAAATAACTTCATCCATAAACGCTTCTAATTTCTTTTCATTCTTGAAGTTTCTAATCAGTGTTTTCATTTGAACGTTTAATCGCAAAGATTTAATATCATCAGCAAAAGGCATAATATATTCTCTTATTTTTTCCTCATAGCAATCGGCAAGATTACATCCACCATTGTTGTAAACATCATAATACACGCTACTTGCAGTAATGAATAAGTTCATATATTGATTGGATGTCATTCCGATATTCGGCATTAATCCATCAAGTTTATCTAATTCCTTTTGATATTTACCATTACTATTCCAATAAGTGTTTTCCATATTAACTCTCTCCCTTTTAATTAATTGATTTTAATCAATACCTGTTTTATCATATCACCGTATTATATGCATAATAAAATAAAAAATAAGCCCTAATAGAGAGCTTATTTATAAAATCTATAATTCTTGTCTAACATAAACCTTTTTCATTTCTGCCACAATGCAGATATTAGATTCAGAAATTGCCCCTGTGAAACATCCCGCAGTTGTGAAAGAGATTTTTTGATTATTTTCATCGTATGTACCATCTTCATTTAATTCAATTGCAAGAATCTGATTTTCATAGGAAGTTGTTCGATTTCCAACCGTAAAATAAGGTAGAGATTCTTTTACATTCAATATTAGGTATTGTCTTTGACCACGAGATTCATCGTTATTGGGCTCTCCATGCACAAAATTATATTTCCCTAAAAACTTTTCATAAACCCATTCATTACTATAATGGCCAACATATATAATGCCATCTTTAGTATTACCTTTAATGAAATCATCAGATGTTACAACTTGTCCTTCTTTTAATTTTGTATTCATTAGATTACACTTCCCTTCTCTTCTCTTTTTAAGCAAATACAGATGGTTAACGAGCATCTGCTATATGTTCTTGAATAGGTTGTAATTCACCGACAAACTGAAAGGTTTTCATAATGAATTTATCTAAATATTCTCTTGTAATTCCATTGAATTCATCCAATCCTTTATTTAAGTGCATAAGCTCCATGAATGGTTCGTATAAATGGTTATACTTGTCATCTAAGATTTTTGAAAGTGTACGCCAGTGTTCCCCTATGCCACATGGATAGAATGTATTATCCGTTCCATCTATTACACCACGTCTATTATCTGTTTCAATCTGCTTCTGCTCTTTGTAGTAATCTGTAACTAAAGCAGGATTATTCGCTAATTCCATTCCTTGTGTCAACGCTTTACTAATAAAGACTTGTAAAAAGTCTTTTGTTTTTTCATCAGTAAATTCAATCCCATATTCTGAAGCGACTTCGTTAAAAATATCGTTAGCCACTTTTTCTTCATAGAGCATAAACGCTTCTTTTAATTGTTCTTCATTCAGACCACGAATCGGTTTTTGTTCTCGTTGGAAAAATGTAGTTGTTGTCATGAATAACGCCCTCTCTTCTGTGTAAGTTTACTAACTTTGATTTCTTTTCCTTTATTGTCTTCAATAGTTAAGTGCTCCCCAGAATAAAGAATCCTTAATGCTACGTCCAGACCTGTTTCTATGACTTCAAAAGCTTGCATGACTTGTAGCCCTTTTAAGATAGAGATACATTCTTCTAATGAACCTGCTTTTTTTATTGATAATCCTGTATGAATTCCGAATGACATATCAGATGCCTTCCTTCTCTTTCTTGTTTTCATTCTTTTGATAGGTATTTGTTTCCACACGTTTAAAACAGTCTTTTAACTGCCCCACCAATTTACTTTTAAACCCCTTAAAATCCATTGTGCATCCTCCTATTTCGGTTTATAAATCATGAGCGCTTATAAGAATAATATGGTTCAATACATTTAAGCCCCTATGACCTCTCCAGTAAACTTGAATTCTCCATGACAATTTCTATGAATATACTTTTTTTCGTACCCTTTTATTCGAGCTTGTATGGTTTCCCCGCATTTTTTACACTCATAGGAATACATTTTTCTTTTTCTTTCTCCTTTGAATGTATATGTTCCAGTTCTTGCAGAGCCAACTCTTTCTAATTCTTGTTTAAAATACGCATCTTTATCTTTATATGGTTTTCCTTGCATAAAACAAGCAAAATGAACCAATTCATGTTTTAAAACGTCAATAATGACATCTTTTTCTTGATAAGTTACAAAATTTTTAGACAGTCGAATTACTTTAGGAATTCTCTCTTTTACACTTTTAATATAAAACGTTCCGAATGTAGTTGTCATTTTAGAACTGATTTCAATATTTACGGTTAATGGAAGTCCATATTCTTTTTGTAAAAAGTCTTTTGCAATTTCTGTTAATTCTTCTACCGAAAATTTCATGTCTTTCCCCTCTATTCTCTATTAATAATCAATTCTATTTTAAGATGCCTTCCCCTACAAAACGAAATTGCCCATTGCAATGATTATGCAGATATTTCTTTTCAAAATGCTTCATTCGGTGAAAAAAAGAGTACCCACATTTTTGGCATTCATAATAATAAACAATTCCTTTGTAAGGATATTTCTTTGATTCCAAAACACCTAATCGTTGTAGCTCTTGTTTGAAGTAAGGACTACTATCTGTATAAGGCTTTCCATTTACAAAACAGGCATAATGAATTAATTCGTGCCTCAAAATATCCAAAATCGTTTCTTTCTCATGATATAAGAGTAGATTCTCAGATAACCGAATCACTTTCGGAGTACGTTCTCCTGTATACTCGTTTATTTCACCATAAAAAATCCCGAATCTACGAGTCATTCTTTTCGATATTTCAATATTTATCACAAAAGAAATATCATATTCTTTTCTCAAGAAATCTTTTGCAAAGTCGGTTAGTTTTTCTATTGAAATTTTCATCAATCAAATACAACCCCTGTCTATGTATTACACATTTATGGTAAAATATATTTTACCCAAAGTCAACAAATGTCTTGTTCTCTATCTTTCTTGTTGGTAAAATAACGTATAGAATTTAGTAAATAAAGGGGTTTTTACGGATGTTTTATTTTGGAATCTCAGAAAAAGAAGGATGGTACTATACATCAATGTTTAATGTGTACCAAAAAGTAAACCAGGATGTATATTGCTATGTGAGTCAATATTTTGGCTATTACACGGTTCAATTATATGAACGTGGTACAACAGGTCTATGTACATTAGAAGCACGTTCTAAAGGTGATATTGATGCTCTATTTGCATTAGGTGAACAATGGCTGTCAGAGCATAAAGATTGGGATGAAGAAAAATTAAAAAACAGTCCATACTCGATTTCACAAATGGAATGGAGAGAGCACTGTTGGGTCTAATTAATTTCAATAACAAATAAGTGTAATATTAATATTTAAGAAAATAGGCTGTACATATGTTTTAATAACATTTAGTTTTTTATAATGATATCTAACAAGCCTGGTGTTTTAATAACAGGAAGTTCTTTTTATATGGTAGTAGATAATACCTTAAATTCTTTGTAATAACAAACAAGTTTTTCTGGATGTAATCATGTACTTAGACTAATAGCATCATCTGTTTTAATAACAAATAGTTTGTTTTTGATGTGATGGTTTTACATCTGGCTTTGGTTCTATTTAATAACATATAGTTCTCTTCATAAATAGGTATACGATACCTTAAGCGCAATTTGATAACATGTAGTTCTTTTTAAAAAAGTTTTGTAGTAAATGACCCGAAATTTTAATAACAGAAAGTTCTTTTCAAAATAAAATTTGACATTATACTGAAACTTTGAAATAACAATTAGTTTTTTTTATTAAACAGGCTACATTTAAAAAATATTAATTACAATAACATATAGTTTATATTAAATACTCTTTCTATACATATCAAAACATGTAAATGCTTTTAATAACATTAGTTTCGCTTTTTTAGTGATTTAGGTTAAAATTCAAATATTTTATTCTAATAACACCAATATAAACACTATCTAACATTATTTTTAATAATAATTCATCCAGTTTTTTCTTAAATATTTCAATTTCCGAATCACTTTTTATCATGTTATCAATATCATAATTAGTAATAAACTCTTTAACCTGATTATCAAATAAAATTCCTGAGCTGTATTTATTCTTGAACCACTCTTTTTGTTTTAATATTATAAACTTTTTCTTGAATATTTTTTGTTTCTTGGAAGGGATTAAAAGAAAAAGTTGTCCTATTGCCTCTCCTATAAATTCAATGATTGTCCTCAACTTCCTTTCTTCTATAATTACTATTGAAATCAATACAATACTTATCTATATTATAGTGAGTATTTTTTCGCAGTATGTTCTTTCTTTTTGCTTTTGAAAGGTTCTCCTTCCCACATAAAATCCTGAATTGCTACGGCAGTTTGAGCATTGTATTTAATCATGTCTCGTTGTACACTGCTCATTGGTACCTCTTCTTTACATTGAGTAACTACATAATAACACATTTATTGACTATAGTTAATAAAAATATAATTGTGATTTTGAAATAAAAAAAAGAGAATCTACAATAGATTCCCTTTTTTGTCTTATGGTCGAACTTCTCTTTCTAATCGTTCAATTTGGTCAATTGGTAAATCTGTCATTTCAGCAACATCACTTATTGACATGGCTTTATATTTTTTTAAGAGTTTTTTTGCTATTTCTCTCTTTTCTCCATTAATTTGAGTTTTAGTATCAGAGAGGAATTTTTCACGCAAATCATACATCCGTTTTGTTTCCTCATCTGCACTCAAACGTTTTAATTTGCTTTCAGCTTTGGCAATCGTTTTATCCATTTCAATTACCTCCTCTAAAGTTTTCGCAGGAACATCTTCTTGTAAAAAGAGTAGCCATCTATGAAGGTTATTATTCAAGTCAGCAGTATACTTCTTAAATTTAGGATACTCAATGAAATGAATTTCTAATAGCTCTGTAAGAAGTGTTTTTTCTTGACTCTCAAATAATTGATACTTGGAATGAAAATTATTGATTGGTAGCATATCGAAATTAAGAATATTAATTGCTATGGTTTTTGTTAAAGTAGTATAATCTTCGCCCTTTTTAAAGTTTTCTGTATAGAGTTTCGACCAATAAAACAGAGTTCTTTCAATCATATTATGTTGATTCGATAATTGGACTTCAATATTAATTTTTTCATTTGTTTGAGACATAGTAGCCTTGATATCAAGAATTCCTTGTTTGTCGTTAATATTTTCGATACTTAATTTTTCTGATTCTATAAGTAAGTCAGTTACTTCAAATCCTAACAAGGCTGTTAAAAAACCCTCTAAAAAATCTAAACTATCTTCTTCCCCAAAAAGCTTCTTAAAAATAACATCATTTAGTGGTTTTAATCTTACTGTCATATTGCACTTCCCTATATTCATTATAGTGACTTTTCTCTAACAGAGCTACTTTATTAATCAAAAGTTTAAGTTATAAAAGGTGTACATTTCAATATACTACTTACAATTGTATTACTCATCTGAGTGAAAGAAAAGTCCATTATATTATAGAGATGAAATAAAAAAAGAGAACCTACAATAGATTCTCCCTGTTTTCGTTAGAATAATGACTAATTCTCTTTGTTGTTATATTTCTCATCTGTATAAGCTATGTATTCTTCGCTCGTTAAATTAGATTCTGCATCGGGAGCACTTAAATGTTGAGTAAAATGTAATTTGTACTCTCCTGAAGTTCTCATTTTTATATACGTCTTAATAGTAATAGTATCTCTAAAAATATCGTCTCCTTTAGTATCAACCACTACCTTAATCTGTACCCCGTTTGGCAATGTAATATCTTCTCCTGTTGATTTTATCTGATTATCCATTGAATGGTATTCCGAATACGGCATAAATACAGCAATCGGCTCGTTATTCTTCATAATGACTTTCGTTTCCTTCTTGTTAATGATATCTGTTATTTTCTTTTTAAAATCCGTTAGACTGATAATTAATTGATGTAGGTTAGGTATTTTCATGATTCCATCTCCGTTCAATATGATAATTACATAGTATCACATAAATAGAATTAAAAACAACTCTTAATTTAGGTGTAAATTCAGTGTTAAATTTAATATATAATTCAGTTATGTATTTCTAAGTTTATACAAGAGTACGTTTAATATCAAAATAAAAATCCCGTACACATATAGATACGGGGTTCATTGTTTAGTTAGGGATGCTTCTTATTGTTGTTACGATTTCTTTCACGACATCATTACTAAGTTCTAACTCATAACGTATTTCCTATAGATTCGGCTCTCGTTTCCACTCTTAATCGCTCTTTTTCTTCTTCGATAATTCGACCTACTTTCGTCATTTTTATCCACACCCTTATTTGTTGAGCATAACCTTCATCAATAAATTTGTCAGTAGCAGTTAATATACCTGCAATAGCTTGTAATTTTTCATCTTCTACAGGCATTTTCTTTGCTAAATTAAAACATTTTTTTAATCATTTCCTGTCGAGATTCAGACGTATCCATAAGAGGGAGAATTCTTAACTTAAATATTTCTTCTGGTAAAAGCTGTTCACCATTCTCAATCTTACTCCTTTTTTCTTTTCAGAGCGATATGTTTTCTAACGTTAGATTTATTAGAATAACATTCCTGTTATATAATATAAGAATGTATAAAAATAGGTATTCGAAACGAATTGAATTTAGGAGGAGATTTTATATGATGTATGTATTTTTAGGTGTATTATGTTTCATAAAAGGTTTAACAGCTTTGTACCTCACTACATTTATTCACGAATTAGGTCATGCGTGTATGGTATTGCTAAATAAAGGAACAATTGCAGAATTTGAAATGGGTTCAGGTAAAAATATATTTCGAATTAAAAAATTCACACTTTCTTGGGGTTTCAAAGGAAGATGCAGATATGATGTACCTAAGAATACGCATCCATTAAAAAAAATCATTATATCTTTAGGTGGTGTAATGTTTACATTACTAACAGCTATTGTATTGATTGCGTATACGGAAGTGAATATATTTGAAAATCTATTACAATTTAAACTTTCATTTACAGAGTGGATGCTTATAACATGTCTTACAGATATAACAAATTTGCGACCACATAAGTTTATTCGTAGGGGTAAAGAAAGCAAGACAGACGGACTACAGGTAGTAGAGTATTTATCTCTTCTTATTAAGAAAAATAAAGAACAATAAAAAGAACAGTGTAAATACTGTTCTTTTCTCTATCAATTTATCTTTTCTTTTTTTGACTTTACTTCTAATTCTTTTGGTAGTGTTTTTCTGCTACTTCAATGTTTTCAATTGTTTTTGCCCAAATCCACGAAATGGGGGAATTAACTATTAATTTGATTATGAATTAAGCTTATTCCCCTGGGGGATAGGCAAAGTTATCCTAAATAGATTTCTTGGTTATAAAATAAAACAGATTCCATAAAGGACCCATCTTATCATTTACATATTATCCTACTTTTTTTCTTCTTTGTAATTCAACGCAATCTCTACTATCTCTTCGGGTGTTAAGTCTCTAAAATCCCAAAAGATTAAGTCGCTTGGAGCTGGGTGAGGTACATTCTCTTTTAAGATATCGATATACTTACTACCCAACTCATCTGGCAATTTAGGGTCACATATTTGTTCTACAAGTTTAATAAGCTCTTCTTTAGTCATTTTACTATTCATGTTATCTTCCCCCTATAATTTATAGCCCTTTTTTCCCAAAATGATAAGAAGGATCTAATATGGTTTGATGAATCTTAGGAGATACAATGATTAAGTTATCAAGGTTATAGACATCGCCACCTTGATGAATGGGTTGTTTGTGGTGTAAGACATATACTTTGTGTTCTCCATATTGCTGTGATTCTGGAGTATAAGGTGCTTTACCTTCCATCATCCTCATCTTGTTCATGCGATTAAATTCTTCCGCATAACTTGATTCAGCAACGGTTTTCCAAAACTCTTTTCTAAATTCATCAAACGAACTAAATTCTCTTCCTATTAATTTTTCTCGAACTTCTTGTGGAATAACACCAATAGCACCATCATTGTACATTAGCTTTTTTTGAGTACCTAAACTCCGTTCAAGGTTAAAACTTGAAGTCACTGCACCTGGTGTATTTCTTTTTACTGCACTTGAAGTTTTTGCAAACCAATATGTATCTAAAGGCTTAATAGTATCTATTTTATAATTCATCTTACCATAGGCATAAGCAGTTTCCAAACGACTTCCTAATTGAAATTCAGACATAGAAGGTAAACTTCTTCCCCATCTCGCACCATTGCCTACAGCACCAGTACCTCTTGTAACAAGCCCCAAAAACGCTAAAGTAGTCGCTCCGTATGCTATCGATTCTGTGATACTTTCTGCATTTCCATATTCTATGTTCTCTACATACCAATCTGACAAAACATTTCGCATAGCATGCATCTTTTGGAATTCCTCGTCCCACTCATGTTTCAAGGCTCCAATAGGATTATTCCTCATATCTTTAATAAATTCGTATTTATCTCTAAATTCCTCTTTCGTATCATCAATAGAACTCTCCACAATGTCCCTAAGTCCATATTTTGCATCTTCCATTGCTTCCATTGGATTGTCAACTAAGTGTCCGAAAAAGCCGGATGTTTGTTTCCACGCGTTTATTAACGGATTAAAAACAGTGTCCCCTGTAGCTCTCCCGCTTCCTCGCAGAAAGGCATCTGATAGATTACTGAGTAGATTGAAATTCCCATACGCTTTTTCATCAACTTCACGGAATGTTCTGGCCGATTTCTTTAGTTCGAGTTCAGTATGATGTAAATGCTTAACTAAATCATCCATACTCCTCTTTTTTGAGAAAAATTCATCGAAAAACCGTTGATTCGCCATCCCTTCCCAAGACATCTGTAATTCGAACGTGACTTGTAAAAGTTCTCGAATTACTCTTTCCATATCTTCTCTATTTCGTGACATGGAATTCGCAGATGCTTCTAATTTATCTGGGTCAACACGTACTTGTCCCAATTAATTTCCTCCCTTCATTTTTATGTATAAAACTTCCAGTATAATTATAGCAAATTTATAGGGTTGGGATTCGAAAATGTGTACTTTTTGACATGATGTATAAATTTCTAATGAATTAAGCCAAATCCCCTGTTTCGGGTATTTGGGCAAAAACACCCTCGTAAGGGATTGATTTAAAATCTTTTTTGTTAATCGAATACCATACGTTATCTACTGTTTCAAACGCCATCTTTACCATTGTAAAATCTCCAGGTTGCGAATCAAATGCTCCTTGATATTTTTGATAAAAACTTAGATTACTCTTCTTAATTAAGAATAAAACAATACATACGATAAATAACCTTAATACAATCCACATATTACGATTCCTCATTCCCTAATATGATGTTGTTTTTAGGACTATTATATCACTTTACATATAATAAAATGATTCATTTCAGGATATAAAATTAATCAAAAGTTATGTTCATAACAATCAGTTATACGGTAACGATTTTTGTTAACGATATAAATATTATTTAGATTTAAGACCTTCAAGTATATCAACTAATTTAAGTTTCCAATACATCTTCGTTTTCCACGTGATTTCAAATCTTTTCTTTATGTGAATCATAGCAACTTCTTTTGCATCTTTAATGGACTCTTTTACATTGCCTATGTCATAAAACATGTAGATAAAAGTAGTCATAACGATTAATTCTTCTTTGTTCATATCTTTCATTTCTAACTCTTGTGTTTCTGCATTTTCTACCGCAGTGTCACGAATTAGTTTTTTTGCATATTCATAGGCTAATTTTCTATTCAATGTTGTTTTGTCTTTATTTTTACTCGCTACTTTACGATATATAGCAATAGGTATATGCAGTTGATTGCCAATCCTGTTTATTAAATCAAATATCAAAACTGGTCCCCTATCTTTCAATTCTTTTTTTAAGTCCTGCTTTATCTTTTGTTTAAGCGATTTCTCACCTGCATTTTGCATTTTTTGTGTATAGTCGTTCAATATATTCAATAGTGCTTTTACTTCATTTACTTCTTCTTCGGTGTTGAGTATCCAGTACATAACGTATCCCTTCCTTTCATGGTCATATTTTCGTATGTAGTATTATATTTGCTACAGCTACATGTCATAAAAAAGAAACGTTCGATAAGGGGAATTTATTATATATACACAGAAACACCATCTAATAAATAAATTCATATAAACAGGTATTTAAAATAATTAACTAAATGAGGAGAGATTTATAATGAACAAAACATTTTTACTTGCTGATGAGGAAACTTTAGATGTACAGGCAGTATTACTGGTGAAAGTTGATACAGATTTAGAGGAATTAAAAGAAAAAGCAAAGGTTATTAAAACGAAGCGGAAGAATGGAATTACTCGGATGTTATTAATGCTTTATTAGAAGAAGATTAAGTAATTGCAGAGGTTCCATTTGGTGTTTTATACCTTTAGGTCATAATATTCGGAAAGATAAATTCAAAAAAAGGGGGCGTTATTATAATGAATGTTAAAACTTTATTATGTGGAAAAGAACTAAAAGGGCTTAGTAAAGATAATTTGGCTATTGAAGACAAGTAATTAGTTACTTGTCTTTTTTATAATTCCATTATTCTCTCATATCTTATAATTCCCTACTCCCATCCCCGCATTTTTTTAAGCTCTCTTATACGAAGCTCTTTCCCTTTTTCAAAACCATCATTATACGCCTCTTCATACAGATTCTTTTTTTGTTTGCTTTGTAAACGTTCCCCCTCTCTTATTCCTTTTTGATACGCACGATTATTTTCTAATCCCTCTTGGTAACCTTTTTGATAAGCAAATTTAAATTCTTTCTTCAGCTCTGTTTCTGCAAACATGTTTTTGAAATCTTCCATTCCTTTTCTATAGCCATCCTCATAACTTCCATTTATCCCTGAAGATACAAGGTTATGTAATAGTTTTTCTTCTAAAGCAGATTGGTTATCGTCAACCTCTTGTCTTTTGGTCAATGATTCTCCAAGATTATTAGACATATTCACAATAAGAGGAAGAATAGACAATAGTTTGTAAAAAGACAAATCATCAATAAGTCGTTGAATCTTTTCTTTTAGTGCTTCTCTTCCTTGAAAAGAATCATCCAATCCCTTATTAATAAACACATTCATATAAGTTTGCATAAGTAAAGAGGCTTGAATTTCTCCATCGAAAGGTTCAACTATATTTTCAATTTTCTTCATTGTTTCCTCCCTCTTTTTATTCATGCAAATCACTCCCATTCTCTCATTTTTTTTAGTTCTTTAATGCGTAGTTCTTTTCCTTTTTGAAATCCTTCTTTGTATCCTTTTTCATATGCTGTTTTAAAACCAATTTCAGTTTGTCTTACTTCTGCTTCTTTCTTTCCACGTTCAATTCCTTTTATTAATCCATTATTATATCCTTCATCGTAAATAGTTTTTTCCTTAATCTCAGTTTCTTTATTTGCAATAGTTAATCCTTTATTTTCTCTATTGTTTTTTCTTATTAAAGCTGAATCATAATCTCTTTTAAATTGCATTCCCATCATGTATAAAGTCATTAATTGTGTATATGTAAAAGAATCAAGCATGTCCTGAAGTTCTTCCATAATAGATTCTCGTGCGTCTTCCATATCTTTTATGCCACTTTTAATAAACACACCCATTTGAGCAAATGTTAACACAGATGCGGATGCCTCACCATTTAAAGAAGCAGTTGCTTTTTTAAATTCTGTTTCAAAATCAAAGTTTTCGGTACTCATTAAAAATCAAGCCCCCTATGTATAATAAACTGTAAATTTATTTATTCATTGTAACACAAAGCAAGAAATTGTAAGCTTATTGCTATTGTTTATTTTTTAATTACAATTACGGTATGTGAAATTTTATATATTCTTGAAATAAAAGACCATATAAATCACCTGTGATAACTACAAAAAATGCAGAGTATTTTAATTTCAAAAATACTCCGCATCAACTATCAGAAGACTAATCTATATATTCCAAACCCTATTGCAACTACTCCACATATTATCGGAACGATATGCTTCTTCTTCGACTGCTCATAGACTCCTAATCCTCCATTAATCATATTCACTCCTAAAACTAAAAAGAAAATACTAAAATAAAATGGATTTAGACCAGAAGGAATAATCAACAATATTATTGCTACTAAACTTATATAGTGAATTCGCTTAATAATCTTCTCGTTCATTTAAGTCCCTCCTTTACTATTACTAAACCAATTATAACAAATTATTTAAAAAATTCCAAAAAAATGGTAGATTAATACTGGGAGATATTGTATAGTATTATTTGAAAGGGAGGTATTAATTTGAAAATAAAGAAAATATTGGCTAACACTACTGTCGCTACTTTGCTTTTGGGAAGCTTTACAACTGTTGCGAGTGCAGAAGAAAATGTTGGAAATATTCATAACCAAACTAACACCTCATCTCAGAAAAACTTTATCCCACTTCCACCAAAAAACAATGATGATATTGGTGGTAAAGGAACGTTCACACTTGAAGGAGTCGATTACAACTATGAATTCAAGGAGGACTTAGACAAAGGAATCCGAGAATTCGCTTTTGGTGAAGGAGAGGAACGAAACGTAGCCATTTATGACATGAATAAAGGTGAAGTTACTCTTGATGGCCAATTGGTTGCAAACAATGTAGTTACTAAAGAAAGAGTTATGGCACCACAGCTTAATGATTTAACTATTGGTTCAGATAAAGGTGGCGGTGTCTATGACTTTAAGTATTATGACGAAGGTTCATTTAATGTCATTTCAGCTACAGCAGTCACATTAGGAGCAATTCTTATTGCTACAGTTTTCAAGAAAAGTCCTGGTAAAACGGCTGGAGTAACAGTAGCGGCTGGAATATTGGGGGCAGTTTCTTCGAATAACTTCACTCTTCGTTGGAATTTATATCACTATAAGAGTTCAAAGAAAACTTGGTATAAAGACAGCATCAACTTCTATAAAGGTTTAACTGGAAATAACAGAATATATAATGTTTCACATTATTACGGAGTTTTATAAACTCTAAAAAGACACTGGCTCGTTTCCAGTGTCTTTTATTATTTATATAATCAACTATAAGGAATAACAAAGATATTCTTAAATTTGAATACATTCGATGAAGAACTTAAACATCCAAGCTATATTTCTCCATCCGTTATTTGTTAACATAATAATTTTATAAGCACTTTATCCATTAAGAGCATAACAAGTACGTTTCTTTTTGGTGAATACGATTTGGTAAAATCCAAAGGCTTATTTCCTTTATATACTCTATCCCTATTTCTAATAATGTATTTTTGTTTTCAACTTCATCCTCTGCCCAAGGTATTCCGTTGTACATACAATATTTCTTTATTTCATTAGTGTTTAATGAATATTGTTTTAAACACATTATAAAAGGTCGTAACTCCTTCTCTGCTTCTTTTCTGTCCTTAAAACGATAATCCAATAACCAGGATTCAATTATATGCATTATCATAGGATATGTAGGAAGTGGCACATTCCCTTTTATACGATACTCATATACTTCTTCATTTTTCACAATTTCAATCATATTTCTCTGAAAATAGTCAGACACATACATTCCCCCAATCATAAATTTGATAGACTATTTTACGCATTTTTTCTTAATAAATTTACTGTTTTATAAGAAAAAGCTCTCTAAAGAGAGAACTTTTTATCTTTTGGTGCAAATAAGTAATAATTAGCCTTAATAGTAGAGTTTACATCTTGCGTGATTTTCTATGCATTTAGCTCTGAAATATCTACTAAATCTGAAATCAAGATTGGTCCATCTTCCAAAGTGATAGATTCATACATTCCAAATTTCGCAAATTCACCTTCTGGATGAATATCACATTCATCTCTCCAAACATCGAAAGAATGTTTTTTTTGCAATGTTGGTTTCACTCTCCATACGGAAGTGTAATTAAAGCCTCCCTTGGTAATATATCGACATCCACTTAAATAGAAATATTGCAATTCTATAGTCTCTGCTTTTGTTAAAGATTTACCTAATTTATTCATTTGTACATTCTCCTTTATAAATTATAATTTCTTATACCTGGTTTTATATTATCTATACATTATATTAATAGTTTGCATCTAATATAAAAAAGCAGACAACATTTGTTCTCTGCTTTTACATTATGTATTGCTTATTTACAATTATTTAATACATTCTCACATCTACAATCTCATTAATAGCGATAGGAGCATCTTCCCACTTCGTAAAGTCATAATCTCCGTGTGTAGGACGACACCAATCCCCTTCATACGATACTCCTTCTTGCACTGTCCAGAAGCTTCCTTTTGCTAATTTAAAGCGTTTAGGAAGATTTCTCCATAGCTTTACTTTCCCATCTTGTTCTTTTGTAAGATAACGATAACCGTCTAAATATAAATAAGACAATTCGATTTCTTCTTTTTTTGAAATACACCCCATATAATCTAAATACTCAAAACCTGCACGATACGGAGTACCTAAAGTATCTATAAACTCCCCACTAATCCCTGAAAGACCTATAGATGTTAATATAAGGATTTTCCCTTCTTTTTTATCTCGATAAAGGTTCTTCTTGCTCATTTTTAATATCCTCCTATTAGCATTTTTTAAATTATCGGTATGAATTGATTACAGTACGTTGAAAGTAAGTTATAACATTTCAAAATCAAGTTATAACATTTGAGATGTTATAACTAAAAATCGAATGTTATAACTTGCTACCTGTATTTCGAGTCTTAGTAACAGATTATGACTTCTCTTTTTCCCTTTTTGGAGTAAATTCTATCTTTCTTGCCCCAACACCCTCAAAATAGCCGACAGGATATGTATTCTCTTCTACTTCATCATCGTAATTAATGCGAACAATTGTAAGTTCAGTTGGAGTAACAGCTTTTATTAAACAATTATATACTCGTTGAGGCTCCCCAATATTACCAGGTGGTTCAATGAGATAAATAGGGATTCCTGGGTAGAGTTTTGCTGTATCAAAAACAGTTGCTTGTTTTAAAAATTCACTTTGCATTTCATAATTCCCCTTCTATGTATTTAAACGTTTTTATAGATTAACAACTTCTTTCAAAGACGCTTCAAGTTGTTTTTTCAAATCCTTGTATTTTTGAATAGAATCATCATGCTCATCATCTAATATTTGATTCGTATATCTCACAATACGTCCTCTTAATTGCTCTACTTCGATAGAAATCTTGTAAATATCAAAATTAATTAGCCCTTCATATAGAAGGTCTTCATCTTGTGTATTTTCCCAATTTGGATAATATGTCTTTCTACCTTTATAGAATTTATATGAATCTCTGCATTTTAAAATTGTATATTCTTCCTCATCATTTAACACATAATAACCTTCATAATAGTTAGGGTCATCCTCTAATTGTTTACTTTTTGAACCTACTAATGAATGGCTTTGTAAAGTTGGTTGAATAAGGTAAAAAACGTTTTTTAATATCTCAATTATCTTTTCATCTGATAATGTTTCTTTTTTATATTCATATATTCGATAAAATGATTTATCAAAAACAAAGCTCTTGTATAAGAAATCATCAAATAATCGTAATGACATGTATTGTCTTACATCTTCTGATAAATGTAATAAGCATAATGCAGGGGTTTTTGTATATTTCCCATTTATGACTTCCTCATGGTTATCAACGATTGTGACAGGACAATTCGCATAAATGGAATTTGTTATGATAGTTCCGTATTTTCCGTCCAATGGGTGATTTTTATAATCATCTTTTTTTAAATTAAAGGGTATCATTCGGTTAATCCTCCATATTATCTATTTTTTAGATAGTTTTTCTGAATTTTTTCTTCCTATCTTTTTCTACTTCAGACATTTCAACATAAATATCCATAAGTTCTTTAATATCCATGTTTTGTTTTTCTTCTTTATACGACTTCCAAATTGAATCACTATGATTTAACCCATATGTATACCAAATCGCTTCTGCTTCCTTGAAAGATATAAATAAACCTTGTTCTCGAAAATCTTTCTGAATTGCTCGTTTTTCTTTATCTTGCAGGAAAACTATTGCATTTATCATTTCTCTAAAATAAATTTGCGTTTTAACAAATCCCATTAAGACTCACTTCCTTCTTCATTCATTTGAAGTTTTAACAGCAGTAACATCTAATTGATATCCAAGCGTTGTTATGTCACTTAATCGAAACTTTAATTGGTCACCTGCTTGTAGAGAGGTATGGCTCTTACAAATTTCAACAATGTTTAATTTTTCAATAGGTGCAGAATGAATTCCCATCACCTTGAAGGCTTGTTTTTCTTGAAAGACTACATTTACTATTTCTACATCACTATGCTCTAAAATGACTTTGACAGTATCTCCTACACAAATAGGATGACCATTGAGATAAACTTCTGTTTCTTCTCCGACTAATCCATAAAAAGTATTATTTTGCATAAGTACCAATTGATTATTCATATCTCGAAATCTCCTATTCTTGGATTTCTTGCTTTTCATTTTGCTTAAAAGTTTCTACTAACTTCCTCATAGCATCCACATGTTCTACTTGTAATTGAATTCTGTTATTTATCTCTGATTCTTTTTCCTTAACAAGACATAATAATTCAGAACTCTTTAATAAAGAGTCTTTTAGACTCTTTTCTCCTAAAAATTCTCTTAGTAATTTAAATAACAATTTATACTGATAATAAATCTGTTTATCTACAGTTATGTCGTAAATTGCATCACCTATAGAATCCACTTCCTCATCATCTGCTTGGTTCCTTAATGCATATAGCTTACTCATTGCAAATAACTGTTGTCGCTCCACTGTAGATAGGTGTTCATAGCTATCAGGATTATCTATAAGGTTCTTTGCGAATTCTAAAATTTTCTCTTGCATTGACGACACCCGTTTACTCATATGTATACCCCCTAAAAGAAAGAGTCCCTAAAAGGAACCCTTCTTAATGATTTGTTTAGCAGTATTTAGGCTTATAGAAGTCGATTCTCATTTCTGGAATGTTAAACATTGCCCCTGATTCAGCACTTGGTAAGTGTTTATTTACCTGATACATCTTCGCATCAATAGAATCAATAAAATGTAGTAAAAGTGCCTCTTTTACTTTTGGTACAACAGGTGAACCCCACTCCAATTGCCCATGATGACTAAGAACCATATGTGATAGTAGCATTGGTACTTCACTGTTCTTGTCCAACTTTTCTTCTTGAATAAGCTTTACAACTGTTTTATGAATAGCTGTATCCATAATAGCAATATGACCTCGTAAATTACCTTCTACTGAGTAAGCGGGATTTAGTGGATTCTCAATTTCAATTAATTTCCCTAAATCATGTAGAATAATACTTGCACAAAGTAAGTCTTCATTGGCTCCATATATTTTAGCTAATTGTTTGGCTGATAATAACATCGTGTACACATGATATCCCAAGCCACCAACTACCTCATGGTGAAATTTCTTGGCCGCAACATGTTCGTAGAATTTTTCCTTACATGGTTCAAAGATTGTCTTTGTAATTAATTTAATCTCTTTATCTTTCATGTTCTCAATTGTTGATTCAATTTCAGCACGAATGATATCTCCATCCATAGCAACCGTTTCAACTAAATCACCTTTATTAAATTCCGTAGCTTCTTTAATCGTTGATAGTTTCACTTGTAATTTATCTCCATATTCTGTAACCACACCTGTTAAATGAGCGACTGGAAAATCTTTTTCAAAAAGAGTACGAAGTTCTTCCGTAATAGACCAACAAATCGTTTCTAATGAACCTGTTTTATTTGCTAAGTTAAACTTAAAATAAGGATTCTTATTTTGTGCAATAGATTCATTTATGTTTTTTAATAAAAACACACCATTAATTTTGTCACCTTTTTTTAATTTGCTAAGATTTACTACCATTTGATGTACAACCCCTTTTATTTCGATTCGTTTTTAATTGACTATAGTATATAACATATATTCTATTTAGTAAATTATTTTTATTGAAAGACGAAATAAAAAAAGAAGAGATACTATCTCTTCTTTAAAAGAATCCGTTATTTTTCAGCACAACAACAATTCAATTCATTCTTCAACTCTTTCAAAACATCCCTTAATTCGATAGACATTTTCAATTCATTAATAAAAGGTTCTTCTAATACATAACCCTCATCATTCAAGAAACTATTTATAACTCTTTCTATCATTTCTGCATCCAAATCCATTAATAGGGTAATAGTTTCTTTTTTGAGACCAGTTTGTTCACTGATATCCATTACATCAGTTGTTTCTTTAAGTAATTCTATGGCTTTTGTACTTTATTTGTATTATTTATATCCATCAATTATCAACACCGTTCTTTTTTTACATTATTTTACCATATATTGATATAGACAAAAACCTACTCAATTAATGAGTAGGTAGTGTAATTAATTTAGATTCTGTTTTAATTTTTCTAAGACATCCATATCTAATTCTGTGAATTCTGCTATTTCTTCTACTGACTTATTCTTTTTCAACATTTTTTTTGCCATTTCAATTGCTTTAGCTTCCTTACCTTCTTTAATTCCTTCTTTTTTCGATTCTGCCTTCGCACCTTCAATACGAGTCTTTTCATCTGATAAATGTTTTTCACGCAACTCATATTCTCTCTTTACTTCATCATCTGCACTTAGATAATTTAATTTGTTATCTGCTTTATTAATTAATCCATCCATTCCTCGTAACACCTCCAATTCCTCGGTAGGTACATCCTCTTTCAAGAACAATAACCATCTGTGAAGTGGGTTTGAATAATCTTTATTCTCTATTTTATCAAACTTAGGCAATTCTATGAAATGAATTTCCAATAAATCAGTCAAAATACATTTTTCAGTATCCTCATACAAATGGAACGTTGAACGATATGATTCTAACTCCAACATTTCAAATCCTAACAAATTGATGGTAATTGTTTTGGATAATTCTTTGAAGTTTTGTCCAGACTTGAAGTTTTCTGTGTATAGTTTAGACCAATAAAATAAAGTTCGATGAACCATATTATACTGATTAAGCAGTTGAACTTCTACATTAATCCTCTCCTTTTTACTTGTAATAGCTTTAATATCCAAAATCCCTTGTTTCTCTACTAAGGATTCCTTTGTAAGCTTTTCTTCTCTTACTTCAATATCTTCAATACGGAACGATACAATTGAATTTAAAAATCCAATTAATAAGTCTTTATCCGTGTTTTCACCAAAAATCTTTTTAAAAATAAAATCATTTAGTGGTTTTAATCTCTTTGCTCCAACGAACTGTTCCATTCTCTATTTCTCCTCTTTGAAAGTTATCTTCATAACTTTGTAATGTGTGTAAGAAAAGCCAAATCAAAAGATTCGGCTTAATTTTCATATTTAATTCCTCGAATATAATCTACAGCTTTTTGTGCTTGGGCACTTGCTTGTACAATTAAACGAGAATCACCTTTTAATGCTCCTAACCAACCTTTTAAATATGACGCACTGTTTTCAAATGTACTATTATCAATACCTGCAATTGCAGATAGCATAGATGCACCAAGTTCAGCAACAAGCTCCTCTTTGGAATATACTTCATCACCAAAGTTAGCCTGTTCTACGATACCTGGTCGATTCAAGCGACTTTTATGACCTGTTGAATGAACCAATTCATGAAAACATGTAGAATAAAACCCATCTACATTCGGAAAATGTTTCATTGGTGGTACATTTACGACATCCATTGATGGGCGATAGAATGCCGAACCAGGATTATAAGTCATATCTGGTTTATTCATAAAGTCTTCAATTAATTTTTCAGCTTCTGCTACAGGGTCATGCTCAAAAGATTCATTTACTCGCTTACTTTCTAACCCCTCACATTGCGTATTAATTTCATAAACTCTGTAATAACGTAATAATGGATATGTGTCCTCTTCATTTTCTTCATCTTTCTTTCCCTTTTTCTTAATCCATTTCCATAATACTGCGATACTATATTTCTTACCTTCTCCTTCTTTAATTCTTCCACCTGCTTCTTTAATTTGTTTATACGTTGCATATTCCCCACTTGATAATAAAAATTGATTAATACCACGATAAGGAGTTTGCGTTTTCCAATTCACTGCAACTGCTTCACCTACCCAAGGTTTTCTCCAAGGAATTGTACCTTCTTCTAACTTTTTGATAATATTTTCTGTTACAACATCATATACTGCTTCACTCATAATAAGAATCCACCTTTTTAATAAATTTTTTAAATTACCTGTTTTATATATTCCATTTATTTTAGATTCTAAGAATCCTACTTATTCGTTGTTGGTAAAAATGACATAAAAAAACCACCTATAATATTAGGCGGTTTTAGTCAATTCTATTTGCTCGAATTCATCTATAAAAATGGAATCCCAAGATTCTTCATATATACTAAACTTACTTCTTCTTCCTGTTGCCAATGAAACGCCTTGTGCATCTTCTCTAATATCTTCAATGGGAATAATCCAAGTATTATACTCAGCTCCATTCGACACAAGATACAACACATAATCACAGCTTTGTTCATTGATATCTTTTATCTTCCCGTTTTTTAATACCGTTTCATTTTCATAAATTTCTTTGTTTATTCGTTGCCTTTGTACATATGTAAAACTTGCTCTGCCTTTTTCATTTGCATTCGCATATTTAATTAAGATTCTCTTGCCACAAACTTCTAAGTCATGTCTTCTATGCTTTATCTTTTCAACCTCAGGGTAAATCTGCTTCAACTTATTTAAAATATAATTCATATCTTTATTTTGTAGCTTTTTCGAGTAGCTTTTCTTGTTTAACTTTTTATAATATAAATCTTGATATGTATAGCCCTTCGCAATATACTTTTGAAATGTGGATTTGGAAATGCCAAAATAAGCAGACCATTCATTAATTGATTTAAGCTCACCATTTAGCTCTAAGAGTTTTCGAGGGCGCTTCCTGATACAACCACAGCTTTGTTTCAATTTCCTAAACAACTGACTTTCACTTGCGAAAGTTTTCTTTCCGCAATCACACTGGCATTCAAATAAAGTTCTGCCATCTTTATAGACTGAATGAAATCCTAACACTTCCAAACGAGAATATTTCTTCCCAACAAGTTTTTTTTCTTTCTCATTTAAATCTACTTTCGTGTATTTCTTACCTCTTTCTTTTCTATGTTGCTTCCTACATTCAGGACATCCGATTTTTAATCGTCTAAGATTTGACCATCTCACTTCTTTGATTCCATGTGTTTTACATTTAAATTTTATAAATTGCTCTTTACCCGTATATGTTTTTGTTAATAATTCGTACCCAGACTTTTCAATCTTTTCTTTTATTTCATCAATAATAAAAATTTGCTTTGTACCTATTGGTACCCCTTTTTCTTTTTTTCTCCTAAATTGATTTCGGCATTCAGAACAACCAACGTCTACACGTCTAAAGTTCCCCCATTCCACCTCTTTAACTCCGTGCAACTTACATCTGAATTTTATAGGCTGTCTGTTATTTTTATATACCTTTGTTAACAATTCGTATCCAGATTCTTCAAATTTCGCCTTAATTTCCTCGATTGTAATTTTCCTATACAAATTGAATCATCCTTTATTTTAAATTATAAAGTTGATTTTACTATTTTTATTAACTATAGTCAATAAAATGCGGAATGTTTGTCATCCTCATTTTCATCACAATAAAAATGACCATTTAGTATAATAACTAAATGGTCTACCTTCTTACCCTATTAAAATCCAAAAATATACTTCATACGCTGACTTACACCCCAATGACTATTCTCTAACAGTGTTGTTCTCGCTCTTTGTTCAAAACCATTAAATATTGTTTCTTCAGAACCATTAAAAATACGATAGACATGTATAGGTTTGTTATAGTCTTCTTCTTCTGTTCCTTCAAATATTTTTACGATAATACCACCAAAATCATCTTTATAAGTAATATTGAACCCATTTTTAGTAAGTTCATATTCCCAATTATCCCCCAGATTTCTTCTCAGATGACCCGCATTTGAAAGTTCGATTAAATCATATAAAGTCATATAAATTCTCCTTTGAATTAATTTTTTAAAATACCTTTTTTATATATTATTTATGCATTATATACAGTATATACAATATATATAAATGTAATTTACTTTCATATTACATTCCAGTTTTCTCTGTAACTATCATATTTTCCATTTCTGTAAGGAGAGAAAGAAATAGATTGTAACTCATCACTTATTCGATGCGTTGGAATTATCCAACAGTCATACCTTCCTTTATTGTCTACAACAAATATGATATGGGAATAAGACATATGATACTGCTTGCGTATTCGTCCATTGGCTAATACAATTTCATTATCATATAACTCCCCATTTCTTCTGGGGGTTTGCGTTAAGTTAAAACATCCTTTGTTATTGCTATTTCCAATTGCATATTTAATAAGAACCTTTTGTTCGTTTAGAATCAGACAATTTTGTTTTGCTATATTAGTACACTCAAAGGCTTTATTGAACTCTTTTAATTTTTCTTTAATATGTAATATCACTTTTTTCTTATCTGTTTGGTTTTTATATAATCTATTACAGGTAGTTCTTAACTCTTCATAATCATAACCTTGTGATAATAATTGCTTTAATTTTTTTTGACTTAATTTGAAGTATTGTGCCCATTCTTTCATCGTTAAAGATTCGCCATTTAATGTAATACACTCTTTTTTGCTTTCTTTCCTTATACATCCACAGCTCCGAGTATTTTCAGATTCAAGTTTAAATCGAGTCGTAATTACTTCTTTACCACAAGTGCATCTGCATAAGAATTTTGTTGGTTTTTTCTTTTCCATCGAATGAATTTTTATAACCAATAAACGAGAAAATCTTTCCCCTACGATGTGCTTATCCTTCTCATTGAGCTTTGTACGTTTAGTGTCCATGTTCTTGTTTGTTCTTTCCTTCGAACAATTCTTACAACCTATCTTAGACCTTCTAAAATTCGCCCATGTTGTAACTTGTTCTTTATGTACTGGACAATCAAAAACTAATTCTTGTTTGTTATTTATGTATATTTTAGTTTTTAATTGATACCCTCTATTGTTAAACTCTTTGTATACATCTTCCCATCTAACAGTCTTTCCCTTACATTCATGACAACCCATATTCCTAATAAACTTACCCCAAGTTGTTTCCAATGTTCCATGATTGGAACAAATGAATTTTAATGGGCTTTTACGGTCAATATAGTGATTTGTAAGCAATATTAAACCCTTCTCATTGAATTTCTTTCGAATAAATTCTATATTTGGAACCGCAGTTCCTTTCTCTAATTGAATACTCATTTCCTCTGTCATTTTAAACCCCTACATTTATTTAAATCATTAATTATAAACCTAATAAACCATTGTATTATAGCAAAATTCTCACTTCATCACATCTATTTTTCATAAACAAAAGATAGATACAATAAACGTATCTACCTCTTAGTAATAAATATCTTATTATAAAAATTCTTGAACTGAATTTTCCATTGAAAAGATTTCAAGGATTGAATAATTTTTCTGTGAAATATTTACACCATACTCTGGTTTTGATGTTTGCCCAGGCTTAGTATATCCTCTATCAACAAAAACACCATTAGGTTCAGACCACGCTTCTGCGGGTATCAGAAAAACATCTGGAAATCTCCCATGTTCAAAAACCAATAATGCAAGATATAAATGTTTATTGGTTATATCAAATTTGGTTTTCTCCATGTAGACATAACCCATACCCCTTAGGGATTTTACCTGAATTTCTTTAAAATTACCTTTTCTATCTTTTACAATAAAGTCTATTCCGTGGTCATCAATTTCTGGAGAGTATACCTGTAGTCCATATGATGCAAACTCCATTTTTGCAAAATATTCGCCATATCTCCCTATTTGTAATTTCTCTAATGCTTCCCAATGTAAGTTCGGCATTCTCATTTCCCCTTTGCTTTATCCTTTAGTTATCATCATAACATTTCGAATAATACGAGATAAAGCATCTATAATATATAGATTTTACAAATAGGTATTTTATAAGAAATGAACTTTAGGAGGAATTATACATGATGATGGTATTAATTAAACACGAAATGGATACAGTAGCGAGAAAGGTGTCTTTAAATGATGCTTTCTTAGAAGCTTTAGAACTATCAGAAAGTCGTACATCTGAAATCGAAAAGCAAGAAGATGACTTACTTCAATATCTAAAGAAACATCCTCAATTCATTCATAAAATTGAAGATGGATATAAGATTCAAGTCTTAATAGGTTGGAATTATGAAGTGAAGACACAAGCATAAAAAAAAAGCAGTGAACTTAATCACTGCTTTTTTTCTTATTACACCAGTTTACTTAATTCTAACCCTAAAGCATTGATATTACGTTGACCATTGAAATAGTGGATATGAACGTCCTTATCCTTAACATTACTTAGTGCTTTTCTATAAATGGCATGATTTGAATGGGATGTCTCAAAACACACAATATCCATGTTGCTTAAGAATGATAAATCAATTCCTTTTTCATCAGGTAGAATCGTTCGAATACCAGGATAAACTTGCTTGATTCGTTGATGCCAGTTTTGATGGCCACCGACAATTGCAATTTTTGCATTTTCTAATTGAGCAGAATAATCTTCTTCTACCATATCTTCTTGCTCTATTTGTTCTTGCTCTTTAAATACATACTCTCTTAATGAGATTACTTCTTTACGAAGCATTTCATCTTCTTTTACTGTTTCTTCTTTTTCTTTTAATTTACGTTCTAATTCTTTAATATACGCCTCTTGTTCAGAGATTTTGTCATTCAGTTCTTTTTCTCTTGATTCGAATTCTTTTTCTTTTTTCGTTAATTCGATTACTTTTTCATTCGCAAGCTTTTCTTTTTCAATGGCTTGATATAAAGCAGAATCATCTTTATTTAGATACTCGTCTCTTAGCTCCTTATATTGTTTCGCCATCATACAAATTAATAGTGATGCACTCAAATAAAACGTAAAATCCTCATCGGTCAAACGTCCTCTGTCTTTTGAAGCGGAAAACATTTGATAGATATCAATGTATTCTTCTCTTGTAATTTCAGTTGTAGCATAAAAATTCATATCATTTAGATTTTGCAAACGCAATACACCACTTAAAGGTTTAATGTACTTATACATACCTCTCTTATACAATTCATTAAACAGTTCATTTGGTGCCATTCTTTTTATTGGTTTCTCTTTATTTAATTCTTTAAGTAGTTTATCCTCCATTTTCACTATCATATCATCTATATTTTCAACTTTTCCAAATTTACAGCCTGTCACTTCTTGAAACTTGGATAATGCAGGAATCTGATTTTTTGCTCTACCTTCTAACATTTCTTTATCAGTTACGGCTATAGAATTGATATTTACAACAACATTCCTGAAGTGTTCTTGAATCTCAATACTACGCCAATTTATTTGTTTCTTCTCATATAAGTACATTACACAAGAAATGACTAATAATAATTTAGACTCAGATAAATAGGAATCACTTCTTCCTCTGTAAAAGTCTACAAAATGATTGATATTAAAGGTTGGGTTTCTTTCTACATAATCACTAAGTCTCTTATATCCTTTCTTAATGAACTTTCGTAAAAAGGCATCCCCCTCACCCTTCTCTTCATACCAAGCATATAGAGCTAAAACTTCTCTCATCTTTTTCTCTTCTATTGCTGTATATGTTGAAAATAAAGGATTTTCATAAAAGCGACTGTTTTTGTATGCAATCATGCAATCCTGTTGATTTTCTTTATATAAAGATGCTAACTCTTCCTCTAATTCCTTATGCACTGCGATACTTGCAACAGTATATACGACAAGAATTTCATTAACATCTATTTCTTTATCACCATTCTTATTTCTTATTATTACCCGTAAATCTGTATTTGTCATAAAATAACCTCCATTAATTCCCTAAACAAGTACAATTTATTTAACTATATTATATAACAAAAAAAGACCTTTGTAAAAAATAATTTACTAAAGTCTTTTAAATCAGTTTGACACTACCTATCAGATTATGAATAAAACTATTTATCGCAATCAACGGTTCCATCTGATTTATAAAGAGGATTCATTGTCACCCCTGCTGAACCTGATGATTTTGTATAGGTATAAACATATTTACAGTATGTTTTTTTATCCTGCAAAATTGTTATTTCAGACAAATTGCTTTTCTCTTCAAATGGAACATCATTCTGTTCTAAAATCTGCATTCTTGAATCTTTCTTAAAATCTGGTTTCTTATTTAACTCAGCAAAAATGTCTTTATGTTCTGCTTTTTTTGGCGGTTGTGGAGTCATACATCCTGCCAATAGAACGATTGGAATTAATAAAACAAAGATTTTCTTCATACTATCACACCCTTATCTAACAGACTATATTTAATTTTAGATATATACATCTTATATAAGAATGTTTTAGGTGCTTGACCTTGCTCTATCACTTTTTTTGTATAAAAAAAGCTCTCATGATATCTGAGAACTTCATGAAAACTGTTTAGTTAGCCTGTAAATACCCTGCTTCTCTCATGGTTATAGGACGCAAATCCATTAGCTCTGGTGCGTCTTCTGTATTCTCTTGTTTAAAATCAGCGAAATAGATATTATCCTTTGTTTTTACGATGAATCCTGTTTGTTGAGTGGATTTATTCATCATAAAATCATCTACAGAGATTCCAAGCTCCTTTGAAACCAAGTCCTGCCGAATATCCGCATTTTTTTTGGCAGTCTTAATTTCATTTTTTGACAAATTATAGAGCCAAAACATAGTACATAGAAAT
The DNA here is from genome assembly GCF_038006085.1 of Bacillus sp. FSL K6-0073. NCBI lineage: Bacteria > Bacillati > Bacillota > Bacilli > Caryophanales > Bacillaceae > Bacillus > Bacillus sp. FSL K6-0073. The sequence goes on from NZ_JBBOUN010000003.1 coordinate 185,783, forward strand.
CCTATAATAACCAAGACAGAAATACCAATTGAAGTCATTATTTTTTTTAACTTATTTTCTTTTTTGGGAGTTGCTTTGTTGATAATTGTTACATTTGATAAATCAGTAGGTTCTCTGGGATATTTCTTCGACAACATTAATATCTCTTCTTCTGTCGTCTCATGGTTTACCAGAAACTTACTTTTAGCCTCTTTAAAAAATGCAATCTCGGACTCATCTGTAGCCTCTTGCATTAACTCATCAAGCATTTGATAAGAAAAAGCTCTACCTTGCTCCTTTTGAACCTCCTGTACCACTTGTTGCATTTCTTCAAGCGAATATGTATTTTTCAAGAAAAACTCTTTCAATTTTTCTTGATTATTTGTATTGAAAAAATCTTTTACCGCTTCTTTTACTTTTTGGAATCGTTCGTTTGTTGGACTCATACTTATCACTCCTCTTCTAATATATTGGGATATTGCCTCATCATTTCATTCATCTCTTCTTTTGTTAACCCTTCTGATTTTAGCCAATCATTCATATACTCATTTAACTGTTCACGAGTTTTCTTATCGGTTACATCCTTCATAGGTAACGGGATAATTCTATAAGCAGTAACTTGTCTGTATTCTCTCGATACCTCCTCAAAAATAGCCAGTCTATCTACCTTGCTATATTCATTGTCTTGAAGAAATTTTTGGAAATCATCTTTGTTCTTTGTCCTGAAATACTCCTGCATTTTACGTTTCAACATCATTTTTTTCTCATTTATTGTTTTCATTTGTTTTAAATCCCCTTATCTTTTTATTTTGTTTTTACGAAATCCTTGCTTTCATTCAACACTCTATCAATCCTAACGACTTTATACTGTAAATAATCTTCGTTCTTTAAAAATACAGAGAAGGCTTCATTATCTACATTTATTCGATACATTTTTATTCCTTTTAACGTACCTTCCTCATTGTTGTCCATCTGCATTTTGTATTCCTGAACGTTTAATGCGTTTGCAATGACTTCTCGCTTCGTCTTCTCTACAAGGTTCATTCTCTCTTGAAATAATTCTTTTCCCGTTATCAATGAGTAACCCATCGTTCCTAATACAATAATCGCACCCAGACTAACTATCATAAGGCTCCATGTGGCATATAGAGAAATATAATCTGGACCTGGACGCCAATTACATTGAAAATATTCCTTTTTAATAAAATAAAGAATTGTTGTGAGTATAATAGGGATTACAAATAATCCGATTGCACATACAAATACTTCTATATCTTTGTAATATTCCATACTACATTTCATCTCCCTTATGCTCTATAACTAATAAGAATAAATAATCATCCCATCCTTGTATGAAAAATTCGAAACGGCTTTCCTCTTCTGTAAAAGACTGAATTATGATATTTGCATACGTTTCTATCTCATCTAATTCTTCTGATTCATCAATATATGCTCCATATCTGTGATTCTGTTCACTTGTATACGGTTTCCACGGTAAAACGATTAATTCATCTCTATGAATGGAAACCTTACTGAAAGTAATCCCTTCACTCATCTCCATATGTAATGTTTGAGAATGAATCTTTCTACCCTCTAACATAGGATGTATTAATATTCGATTTAACAATTCCGATGTTTGTTGCATCCTTCTTTTCACTTCCTTCATCACTTTCGTTTAATCAAATATAGTATACATTAAAATTTATATATTGACTATAGTTAACGAAAGTTGTAAGATATGTTCATACGAAACACGAAAACTTAATAGGAGTGACTGTTGATGTTACAAAATATCTTATCAACTTATGCGTCTTTCTTTGATTTACATATGTGGAAAGAAGTATTAAGTGACCCTGTAGCCTGGGGCTTAATTGGTAGTTTAGTTCTTTTGGAAGGATTACTTTCTGCGGATAATGCTTTAGTATTAGCCGTTATGGTAAGACATTTACCTGAAGAACAACGTAAAAAGGCCTTAATGTACGGATTATGGGGAGCTTATATCTTCCGATTTATTGCAATTGGATTAGGTACTTACTTAGTCAAATTTACGATTGTAAAAGTATTTGGAGCACTTTACTTACTTTGGTTATCGTTTAAATTCTTTAAAGAACGATATATCGACAAAAAAGATGCCGATAATCCTGAGGATGAAGCAGTGAATGTAAAAGATGGTTTCTTAGCTCGTTATATTGGTGTATTCTGGGCAACAGTAGCAACAGTAGAGTTAATGGATATCTCATTCTCTGTAGATAGTATCTTAGCGTCATTTGCCGTAAGTAACGAAGTATGGGTACTGTTTATGGGTGGTGTTTTAGGGATTCTAATGATGCGTGGTATCGCAGGAGTGTTTATTACTATCATTGATAAAATTCCTGAATTAGAAACAACTGCATATGTATTAATTGCATTCATTGGTTTGAAAATGCTATTAAGCATTGACCAAATTGGAATTGAAATTAATCATACTGTATTCTTCTCTATAATTATCTTAGCGTTTGTAGGAACATTCATTATTCACTACTTACGAAAAGGTAAATCAGATTCAAAAGAAGAAAAGAAAACAGCATAATAATCTAAATAGAGTTCAATTGATTATATCTTCAATTTGAACTCTATTTTTATACATTTATACAATGAATCATGTTTGTTACAATATTAACCATATTCGTCACAACTAACAATTTCATTGACTATTGTTAAATTTATTTTTTAGAGAGGTGGAAATATACAATGAAAAATGCAATTATCGTAGAAAAAATGATTCAGCAAATCCGACAACACGCTAAAGATAGAGCAAAAAGTGTTGCAAGAGGTGCAGAAACTCCACATCTCGCAGGACTTCTTCTTCAAAAATATGGTCAAGGGGTAATAGATACTATAAATGAACTTTATTCGACCCCAAGGGCTTCTGATGAAATATATAAAGTTTTAGATGAAGAAACAGCAAAAATTGACCCAGAATGGAAGCTTCATAACAAGCAGAGATGGTCTGGTCATCCCGCAGATATATGCATAAAATAAAAAGAGCCCCAATATGGTCGGTGGGCTCTTTTCTTTTGGTAGGTTTTTATAATGATAAAAGAATTCATCGAAGTGATTAATCTCTACACTCTATATTTTATCATGCGAGCATTTTAATTCAATTCAAATAACGTTCGAGGTAGTGTCTATTTGTCCTTGATTATAATGATTTACAATTAATTCCCCCATGCCACCATTCATTTCTCCTATCCAAATCATAATCTCTTGAATCTCCTTTGTGTCAGAGACCATATACTTTAATCCATATACCGCTAATCTCCCAATGTTTCTTCTATGTTCAAATCCTATAAACTTTAATTCATTTATTAGTTTTATGGATAACCCTTTTCTTTTTTCATTAAATTTTTGACCTTTAATAAAGGGAGTATACACCTTTATTATTTCATCCACTAATACATACAAACCTTGTACTTCATCAGTAGTAGAAATTTGCAACATACATTTATCCCCTCCACAGTCTTATATGTATATTATAAACAAATCCACGTCAAAATCAAACATACGTTCTTTACGAAGAAGAACCCTCTTTCATAGAGGGTTCTTCAAACATCAATCTCCTGTATAATTGTCTTTTCCATCATATTTTTTAACTTTCGAATAATGATTTTTAGAAATCTCTCCAACTCCTGCAAAAGATTCGCCTATCCAAATAATGATATTACTTAATTCCTTCGTATTATAAGCAGTATATCCGAATTCATAGATAGCTTGTGCTCCATGATTTTTCTTGTGTATAAAACCAATACTTTTCAACTCTTGAATTAATAGCAAGCATTGTTGTCTCACACCCTCATCAAACATTTGCCAATTAATAAGTGGGGCGTACTTATTTACTATCAAATTGACTTTATTGTGAAACTCCTTAACTTCTATATAACCTGCTAAATGCAACATAATATCTTCTCCCTTGTTATTTATAATAAAACACGAATGATTTAAAACTTTATTTTGCGAAAAATCCTGGTAAGAAATTTGTTAATCCATTAGAAATCGGATTGGGACCATAAAAACCAAATCGACTTTCAATAATTTCTCCTGAAGGATTAAATACTTGATATCCATATACTTGACCTTTTAGATAGTAATCATATTGTTTTACTTCTTTCATTAATTCCTGCACAATTTCCTGCTTTAGCACTTTAGATACTCTGTTTACTTGATATCTTGTACGAATCATTCCTCTACTTACATAAATATAACCGATATGTCTTGCTAATTCTGTATATTGTACAACGCTTATTTCAAGTGTACGACCTTCATGCAGATAGATAGGTAATAGAACTGCATTTTTATCGTTTATTTCATTTTTGAAATCTGCTTCGGTTTCAAAAGAATGTTCATCACCTAATGTATGTTTTTTATCAAAGCATACTATTCTCCCTAAATTCCCTATTTTTTCTCGTGGATTTACTGCTTCGGCATCACCACAAATCGCTACCTTTTCACCGTTGAACTCCATTTGCATACCTTCATATAAATAATAACCTGTCATCACGAAAACACTCCTCTTTAATCATTTCAAATGTAAAATACCTGTTTTATATATTCGTATTATCATATGGCATTCAAAAAGAGGAAATTCAATAAAAAAGAAAAGCTGAGAAAATTTATCTCAGCTTTCATGACCCTAATATTAGGGTGTTCTTATTTTATTACGCTTACTTTTCTATCTATCCTTTATAAGCTCTCATGCCATAATCCCAAAAACATGAACGTGAATTATTATACCGAATATCATTTAAGCTAAATTCTACGCTTAAAAAGGATTCTAATGCAGTATAAAATGAATCTGATAATACGAAACGATTATAATCCTCGCCTTTTTGCAGAAATTCATCTTCTCTTAATTTAATATTGATAGTACCCATAATATTCGACCTTGGATTTACACTGAATCGAATCACACTATCTCGTTCTTCCATCCATTTATTTAACCTTTCTACAACGTCATTGTCATACACGTTTAACTCATTCATCATTACTTTACTCCTAATTAAATTTGATTAAATCCCTATTTTTCTTTTTGCTCTATGTATTATAGAATCCATTCTTGTAAAGTATTAGGAGTAAAATAAAAAGAGAGTCCCACTCATGGAACTCCCTTAAGTGTACTCCGCAGAAATTACACCGCAATTACTTTCATTATATGCAGTAGCAAAAAATATATAATAACGACAAAGCATTACTGGAAATAATCTTCTTTTCGTTCTGCATCCCTAATGATGTATAACGTTTCAAAATCTATCATTTTAACTACATATAAAGCCTTACCAAAAACATATGTAAGTAATTTCTCGAAATCCATTTGATGCTCTTGAATTCTATCGTGACGGAAATATTTGCAATAAACATCAAATTCATCCTTAGTCATTAGACCTTCCTCAATATCAAAGTTTAGATAATTTATATTTCTATACACATGAACCACAGGTGTATAACCCAATATATCCTTTAAGTGCTTAATAGACCATTCTTTAGCATAATCTATATTCGTTTTAATAATCTGTAACTGTTCATCCTCTTTATTAAAAGATACCTCTTCAATCTTTTCCTTTCCCATTATTAACACCCTTTCAATAACTTATAGTTAATCCATCCCTAAAGATTTATCTCTTTCTATATACTGCCATTTATCCCTATATACTTTCTTTCTACATCTTGTAATAATAAACTCTCCATTACTATCCTTTTGTTTGCTCAGTCTACAAAAAGGATTTCCACGTTTCTCTTCAGATTCTGTCCTTGCAATAATTGAATACAGATTTTCACTTTTTACGAATAGTATCGGATTGCGAAACTTTTTGATAAAATCATTCTTCCATGACATTAAGTCTTTACTATTAGCATTCAAATTGAAAAATCCTCCTAATAATACATATACAATTCTTTTCTTCAGATAAGCACTTCATGTCTATGTCCACACTGACCACAAATGACATCAAACCCATCTGGATGCGTCATATCTGTTTTGAAATTTCCGTCGTTGTTAATTGAATCTTCAAGAGATAAATAATCATCGTAAACTTTACCATCATTATGATTTAAAATTCTTTTTAAAGGAATCGTCCTTTTATTTGAGCATTTTGTACATTTTATAGTTAATTCGATTTCCATATTTAGCACACCGCTTTCTGTATATCCAAAGTTATTTTCATAACTCAGAACGTTAGATATCAATCTGTCTATTTATTATCCAACATTACAAATCGTTTTACCATTTCTCCTGAGGGTAATTTTTGCATACCGAAAAACTCATCTACTTCCCGTGCCCAAATTTTGTCTGTCCCATAATCAACTTCTGCTTGATAAATGACATGAGGCTTTTCTCTATCAATAAAAACTACTCCCTTGTAACAATACAAACGAACTGCTCGAATCGCTTCTCCATCAGGTGTATGAGCATCTTGAGCAACCAAATTCTCTCTTAAATCAACAAAATCACCTGTAAATTCACTTACTGGTAATGCAATACAACGAAAACAATATTCTTTCTGTTTATAATGCTTGTACAAATCTCCGTATTTCATTTCTAATTCTCCCTTTATCCCTATTTAAAATTATCTTGAATCCAATTCAACTCATCACATTTCTTGCAATACTGACCATATGCATCACAACTAACGATTTCTTTTTCTTGTTGGCAACCACTACATTTTCCCATGTTAACAACACCTCTTTATTCTATTGACCTGATACAGTAATCAAGTAATAATCATCTTCTAATTCAGTATCAACAATTTCTCTCACAGGCACGAGCATATTTATTTTATTCTCCCTGGTCATAATAGAAGTTCCTGTTACTTCTGCACCGTATGTATATTTCTCCATTGCAATAGGACAAACCCAAATAGAAATCATTTTTTACATGCCTCCCTTTTTGCTAATCGTTCTTTAGCAAGTTGCCTTTTCAACTCTAAATTTTCGACTTTTAAATAATAATTTTCATCTTTCATACGAATTAACTCTTTATTCAATAAATCATTATTGAATTGAATGGTTCTTAATGTACCAAGGATATTCACAATCTATCATCCTCTCAATTTAATCTATATCTATTTATATGGCTTATCCCCAACGTAATCTTTTGCAACAGCCCATTGCTTCATCCATTCAGGAGCAAGCTCTTGAAACACCTTACTATGCTGTTCTGGAGTATGAACTATCCATGTATTATGCTTCACAATGTACTCACCCATATTTGCAGGAAAAGGATACGACCACTTCATAGAGAAAGGGCTTGTCCAATAATTTTCTCCTACTTTCCAATTGTGAATTTCATTGTCTAACAACAGCACACTGGCATGTATTTTATGCGGATACGTATCAATCCAACTCTTCATCACGTTCACCCACATTCTTATTACTATTTAGTTGTTCAACATCGACAGGATAATCTTCTTCTGAATAAAAAGTAATCTCGCCCATCCATTTCTCCATCACGCATGGCTTTTCTACTGTACCAAAATCATCTCCATCTAAATCGTAATATGTTATTTGATACTCCAAGCCTTTTTTATCTTTAAACAATGCACTTGCTACCAATTCACACTTTTCTTTAAACGAATGGACTTTTTCTTTCGGTATCCAACCGCTATGTAATTTCAATTCACCATTTACATGGTCTATCATCAAAACACCCTCTTTATATGTGTCACATATCTATTTATTTACTTATTTATTTCACGCTTTAATCTCGCATTAATAGCTAATAACTCTATGTCTGTTACATACCCTGCTTGAATAACCTGATAATAATATCCACTTTTACCATATATAGAAGATAATAAGTCCTTTTCCTTTTTACCTAAAAGGTTTGAATATAGAGGATACATTTCTTCCATTGCTCTCTTTTGTTGTTTCTTTTTCCATACGGATACTTTCTCAATAATAATCGCAGATAATAATAGGAAAAATAGACCGACAGCAACAAGACCATACACAGTCCATGAATGAGAAAAGTAACAAATATATAAAGCGGATGTCATCATTATCTTTCCATGTAACTCAGATGAGAATGAAGCAAATAGCATCATGAATAATCCTGATACAATTGCAAATTCAATGTTTGACGAATCAAAAAGGTAGATTTCAAGAGGGATAATCGGTAATGCCACCAAGGATAGGAATAACAATGGCAAAATATAAGTTTTAAATATGCCTTCCCTAAGAGTAACGTTCTCCATTTCTTTCTTCATTAACTTCACACCTTACTTACGATTTCATATTTGATTATGATAAAATTATAATATTTTTATTAACTATAGTCAATTTAAAGAAAATAAAAAGAACCTTTGATAGGTTCCTCCTGAAGAATATGTGTGGAATATTATATATAACTACATGCAATCTTTAACAGCTAACCACAAAGCATCTGTCAATTCTATTGCCTCATATTCTATGTCATCTACATTTATTATAAATTTCTTTGTTAATAGACTTGTACTAATATTTACTTCATCCAAATAATCTATCATTTTTCCAATTGTTACTTTTTTATGGTGATAATTCGCCCAATCTTTTCTTGGCACAATCTCATTAAATAGAGAATAAAATTGCTCTTCAGTAATTTCTTTCGCTTGTTTAGGTGTTATATGGTATTTCATTTTTAAATATCCTTTCTTTTCATATATGAATCCACTAATAATCCGAGGCAGTTCTTCCCTTATTGAAGTATTGAATTAATTTACCATCAACAACTTTTTTGTTTATGCATTTTACAGGATAATGACCATTTGAAGTATATAACATGATGATTTCTCCAATTTTGTATTCGTACTTTGTTTTTGCAGGTTTCCCTTTTCCATACACATTATATTTATCCATTGCACTGCTCCTTATAGGGTTTTACCTTCTTTTCACACTTATGCTTACCTTATGTTTTGCCACTTTCTATAGGCTAAAACTCCCTTGTAAAAGCCATAGTTTAGACGTGGCAACAAAATACCTCTTAATTGATTATCATGATTTTTAGCATTCCAAATCCCTTCCTCTTTCCAAGAATCGTAACCAATGTAAAGCTCCTTATATCCTTGAAGGTATGGCAATAAGAAATTCTTTAAATAATCTTCATATGTTTCTTGATACTCAGGGAAGTAATACGACAAATCAGAATTAGGATTTTTATATTGTTTTTTATAGAACTCATAAAATCGTTTACCTTCAACTTCTAAAATAAATGAGAGTTCTATACGCTCTCCCTCTGAATAGAACACCACATACATATCTTCAAACATCAAACACACACTTCCTTTCTTCCATCACTCTATGGTTTTTTCTTTCAAAGACTTAGTATATTCCATTGCATCCACTAAGTTTTCTCTTGCTAATCTTGTAGAAAATGCCTGGGTAATCAATAATCTTCTCATATAATAGAGGTCATCCAATGTCATCGTAATGGTTATTTCTTTACCCTTTACTTCTTTTATTTCATCAATACCCTTTTGAATCTTCTCCTCTAATTTCCCCATGATAAGCGTATCTGTAAAGGATACTTCCTTGCCCTGAAACTTGAATTCTCTTTTTCTATCCATATTACTCGTCCCTTTTATCATTGTTTTGTTGCCCATCAAGGACAATTAAAACTTTTAAAGAAGCTACACAAATAGCAACGCACTGACATGGGTCAATATATTCTACAATTTCGTTACCAAAACGAAATTCGCATTTAAAATTGTTTAACTCTGTACTTTTTAAAGAGAATGAACAGTTATAATGTTCCATCATTCTTTCGACAACCATCCATGTATGTTTCATATTTTCTGATGGCTTAAAAGTATTAGAATCATCTATTGAAAAGCCTCTTTGAATGTCTTCCACCCAAAAACCACCATTTAGGCTTCCATCTTCATAATAGTCATTCAATCCATCCATTGAAGTTTCAATGCTCCATCCCATTACCTTTGTACCAATTTCAGGATTCAAAGCTTGTAACAATAATCTTCTCTCTTTGATTTTCTGAATTAAATCTTTAATATCCATTTTTACAAACCCTCACTTTTGATTATCTCTACTATTCTTTCAACAGCTCTTTTGCTCTTTGCATCATCTCTTGCAGTTTATTTTCTACATCCATCTGTCCTTCTGCATTGTCGATATTATTCTTTAGGAGGAAATATGCTACTACAACAATATCAGAGGACATATATCCCATTTCACGCATTTCATGTTCAATCTTTTCTGCATCATTCTTATATCCGTGTTGTTGGTATTCATTCATAAATATATCCTCCTTAAACGATTTTTCTTTTGAACACATACTCTCCACTATCAATCATGACTAACTCCCAACCTTCTGCTCCTAACTCATTCAGCTTGTTCACATCAAGTTCAGAATGATGCGGTCGTGTTAACTTTTGGAAATCAACTTTTTTATATTCAAACTTCTCCATTCATAATCATCCTTTTTATATTTTTATTGTTTTTCAACTACTGTATCTACATTAGGAAATAAAGATAATATAGGAACTCTATAACCACGCAATTTAAATTCATATTCCTCACCTTGATGAATCTTAGCTTGTACATCTGCTGAATCAAACTTGAACATTAACAAACTATCTTCATTTACAATAACTTTTTCGGAATCATTATTCTGTTTTACAACTATATAAAACTTATCTACTTCTTCCTGACGCTTTGAATATTTTTCTATCACTTCACCTTTTACAGTTGTAATATGTGTATAGTTCACTATTTCTCCTACAATCGCTAATAACATCAAGAAAACAAATCCTATAAGCATCCACGATTTTCGCGTTGTTCCAATCATATTCGCCTCATCCTTTTAACTTAGATTTAATTTCAAAGCATTTTGAATTTCGTTTTGACTGCTCTTGAAATTTAACTATTAACTGCTTTTTGATAACTCTTCAGCAATCTTAATAGCAACTACACACTTCTCTTTTTCTAAATGCACAAATTCTTTTTCTAAGCGTTCCTTTGCCTTTTCGCTACCATCTTCTATAGCTTGTAAGTATTCTCCTGATTTTGCAGAAAGAGATGACTTCTTCTCTCTAAAAAGTTGTAGTAATTCGAAACACGTTTTGTCCTTCATTTCTTTCTGTACATCATCCATGTCCCAACCATTTAAACCTAATGTCATTTATAATTCTCCTAAAGTTATTTCTTATTTTCTTTTATATATGTATCTACCCAATTCATCGCATACTCTTTGGCTTCATCAATCGTTTCAAATTTTTCGTTATCCCATAACGAGTTATATCTCTTATCATATTTATCACTATTGAAAGAAACATAAAAGTATTGATGGATTCTTTTCCATGCATCTCCACCCTCTGCAATGGTTATCTCAAAGTTTTTATATCTCCCTTTATAAAATCCAAAGGCATCAAAACTACGATACTGCATTCTTTTTGATAATTTCATCGTTTTCCCACACTTTCTATTGACTTGATTCAATTTCTTCAACTACCCATGACATTACATAACCACATCTATCAGCTAATTTTTCAGCCATATTTTCGGCTCTCTTTCTTGATTTATATTTCCTTGTATACTCGTCAACAACATCTCTTGTTAAAGGTATGAGGATACCGCCATAAATATGGGTTTTCCCTTTCCAATAACCATATGAATTACCCGCATCCTTTGGCTTTGCTTCACTTGAAAGATAAATTACATATTTAAACATTTAATTCAGTCGTCTTTTTTATGTATTTTTTCTTGCCCATTAATGAAATTATCTTTTTGGAAACTTGATAATTCACGCTTAAATAAAAACTATCTCTCAGCCTTGCTGATACTAATCTAACGTCGTCTTCAGACTCAAATGAAAAATCATTCATTCTATTAATCATTTGATTTGCCACTTCTTGTTGTAATCTTTGAAACTCATTCGAACCCATTACACTATTAATAAAATCATTTATCTGTTTTGTCTCCATAACCATAACCTCCGAGATTTTAATTGTTAGTTCAGATATATTATTAATATGAGTTATTAATCTTTATGGTAAATTATAATATTTATATCAACTATAGTCAATTTAATACAAATAAAAAAAAGAAACCTTTATAGGTTCCTTTTTGTTTTAATTTAATTCTTCACATGCTAAAATCTGCGTTTTATTCATAAGTTTCAATCTTTAGTATTAATGTTTTCTTTTCAAAATTAATTTCATATGAACTATAGCAAACTTGTTTAGCTAAATGATTATCAATAACAAAATCTTCATCAATTTCATCATCATATGCTTGAATTAACTTAATGTAGTCACGCTCAACAGCTTCTTCACTTCTAAAAGTAGTGATGCTCGTATCTAAATCGCCTAATGAAATATTTCCACAAACAGCAACTAAATCTTCATAACTAACTTTTAGTTGTTCATCGTTAATAATTACAGTTCCTTCACAAATTCCTTCAATTTCATTTCCACCAATTAAATGTCCTACTATCATTTTCATTTCCTCTTTTCTGTATAATAACTTTTTATTAAAGTGCTTGAGACTACCTGTTTTATATTTGTTCAGTTATTATATGCATTTAGTATTCTTTTAATAAAAATAATAGGTTATCGTTATGAATTATTTTTTACATGCTTAAATCCAATTTCTTAAGACATTTTTTACATGCCAGTTCTTCATTTATCCTTAACTCAAATAATTCAATCGTGGTTTCAAAGAAGCTTGTGGATTGACTATACTTTCCACATAGAGAGTTATCGTTTACAAAAGCATGATATTTTGCTTTCGGATGCACCCAATCATGGTTTGTTGTATTGCTCTGTTTTACTGGCAATTGCCAAACTACATTAGCCATTCCACTTACTATCCTCATTTCTATTAAGATTCAAAACATATATATTTAAGAATGTATCTGCTAAGATACTTTTTTAACCCACCTCGTTCCGCAAGTAAAATGAGCACCATTATCTAACTTTATCGTCACAGCTAATCCCTCGTACAGAAACGCAATAATTTCACCTTCATGTTTTACATCATCTTCATTATAAATGACTCTATCTCCTACAATCATTTCTTTACCTCTCTTTTATTTCAAATTAAACAAGATTTCAGTTTTTTTAATTCACGATGTTGATTTATCAAGTAATCTATTCTTTGCCTTGCTTCCTCTTCTGATATGTCTTTATTTATCACTTCGAACCAAAACCTTCCATATCCAGGAAAAATCCCTTTATAAAAAGTTATTTTTCTTCGTAATTCCACTTCAAAATATAAAAAAACACCACACCTTCATGAGTTCTCGTTTTCTTCAATCCACTTACTTAGTTCCACTTCTAACTCAATTAAATTCTTCGCTTTAATAGTATCAATATATTTCCAATTCATTTCATCTTTTGTTAATGCCTCTACAATACATTTATACATAACTTCTTTCGTTTTCTGGTGGATTTCAGTCTCTAACACCAATCTATAACCTTTTTCATGGATTTTTTTGATTAAATTCACAACACATACTCCTTATAAAAAAGATTCAAAATCTATTCCATTTCTTTACTCTTCTAATCATTATGAATTCTAATAAAGTAACACTAAAAAATGAATCTCTTTAGTTATTCTCTAATGATTTTTTTACTATTCGATTCACATCTTTAATGATAGGATTCTCTACTCCATTTGTTATTCCTTTTATCTGTTTTAACACTTCTTCGTATTTTTCTTTGCAAACTTCATATTCTTTACATGTATTTGATGATTGTTCCAAGTTCCATAAAGTATTTAAACGATAATTATTTATGTCATACGCTAAACTTATTAATTCATTTAAATCTGATAGATTCACTTCTGCTACAGCCTTACCATTTTTGAAATAAGATTTTCCGTTTGAAAGTTTTTCTTTAATCAAATCTATCTTTTCTTCCATTTACGCTACCTCTCTATCTCATATTATTTATTATAAATACGCTTTTTATAAATTAAAAGATAGCCCTTTGAACGGCCATCCATAATGCATCACACAGCTCTTCCCCTTCAAAGTGGAATGTATCCATCTCCACATCATGATTTATACTTACGAACCATTTTGTTCCATATTCTGTATGTAAATTTTCAATCATTACTTTTCCATACTCGTTTAATATCGCTATCATATTCGATGTATTACATTGTTTTGCTGTTTTAATCAGCGTATCATGTTTCCAACCTTTATTTTTAAATACATCCAATGCACTTTGTACTTTACTTACATTATCCCAATCCATCCAAATAGTATCTATAAATTTCGAATCACTCAAAGTCAAAATTTGTTCTGCAATTAGTAATACTAATTGTTCTACATCAACATGACTCTTCATTTTCTTTCCTCTTCTCTATAATAAATATAATAACCACATTTTTTGGTAAGACTACTTCTTCAAAAATTTACTCAACATAATATGACCGAAAAACTTATCTATCAATTTATTATTTTCGTCATACACGTTAATATGAGCGTCTTGCTCTTCAATACTCCATCCTCTTTTACTACAGATGTCAAAATTATTATCCCTTACGCCAACTAAGACATTTCGTTGAAAATTAGCTAATGGCATAAACCTCTCCCGCTTTCTTTAAGTTATCTTCATAACTTACATATTGAAAAAACTTCACCTTAACAATATTCAATCATTATTTAATTGTTTCTCCCAAATCAAAATCAGGATTACATTCGTACCTTTTTAATTCATAATAAATTACTTCTTCTTTCTCCTCATTTTGGTCTTGAGAATCATATATTGATGAAATTATATAACCAACACCATTTATACTAAGGGTGTTATCATTATTGCATTCTATAGGTACAGAATGTAATCGACCTATTTTTTCTCCATTGTTGTTATACAGTTCATATCTATATCCATCTTTCCCACCATTACCATGATACGATTGTCTAATTTTTAAGTCATGTTCCATACTACGCATCTCCTTTCCAACTACGTTGTTTCGTTTTTTCTGTACACTATCCATATATGTAACAGCATTCAACAAACAACGATATGCAGAAGGAAGACCTGCTCTGTCATCTAACAAAATGTTGTAATATAGTTTTTTTCCATCTGAAAATGGTATAAAACCTGGAGTCTCATTGATTGAATCAAATGGAATGTTATTTTCTTCTAAGTATTCCTTAACAAAGGATAGCTCACTATCACGTCTTGCTGTATAAACCATAAGGTACGCATTAAGTTTTTTAGCTTCTCTTAGTAATTGAATAACACATTCATATGAGTGTCCTTCTTTGTGATAATCGTATACTGTATTGTCAAAGTCATATGCCACTACAAGTGAACCATACTTCTTCCATTCCCTAATTAAACGTTCTGTTACGTTTTCTTCATATAAATACAAATCCATTTCGATATCTCCCTATCTGTTATACATTATGTATCTAAAATCATATAAAAACATGTAGTTATACATACTCATCTATATCTGCACCACAATATTGGACTTGCATTACATTATTAGATAATCCGTTTAATAAAATAAGAAGATTTCCTCTTCTTGATTTTGTGACCATCTTACATACTCCTATCTATTTGATATTTGTCCACTCACTTACAGCTCAATGGGCTCATTCAATTTTACTGGCTCCGTATGATAAATTTCTCTCAAACATTTACCAGATGAGGTTGCCTTTCTATCTATCACAAACTTAATTTCAGAATGACAGTATTGGCATCCCATATGTCCTTTAGTCTTCTTCAATAAATATGTTTCATCATGAACATATTCACAATAAGGGCATTCCAAACCTTCTTCACTAATTACATGATTTTCTGGATTTCTGTTCAATTTCATTTCTCTAACTCCCAGAATGCAAGAATAAGCAACACAAGGATGATAGATTTTCCCATTAATGAGTAAAATTTGTTTAAATGATTCTCCTGATTGTGCCCTTACTTCTTTAATAAACTTAGAACCTTTTAAATCACCAAAAGGTTGTGTCAAATCTAACTCTACGATTTCACAAAACATGACTCATTCCACCTTTTACTAACTATTAAAATATCCCTAATTTCATTACCATTTGATAATCATATATGTCCCATCACGCATGTCATCACTATGAGAAATTTCGAACCCTGAATTTTTTAATTTTGAAATAAGTGCATTATATAAATGTGGTTCCGTTAACCAATTATCTCTATTCAAACCAGAATTAGCCTGAATCTTTAATTCGTAATTCCCTGCATTTGCTTTTTCTATCATCTCTATTTCGATTTCCTTAATCATAGAAGATGCAAAAATATCTCCTTCCATTTTCTTTTTATCATCTGCTAACGCTCTTAATTCTTGTGGTGTTGTCATATCATATCCTCCTCTGCATATTTTCTTCCCTACTTAAATCCCAAACATATCTGGTATCATATAATTACGAACAATAAAATACAGGAGAATAAAGGTCCCAATACCTGTTATTATTTGAAACACTACATTTTCTGTTATTTTTTCATTTTTCTCCCTCATCTTTTTCCTTCTCTATAAAAAATACTTGAGTTAGTAACAAAAAAACTTGAATGCCAATTATCATGTACAGACCTGTACTCATAGCAACCCCCTTTCTAATTAATCCTCATTCGCAATATCCATAAGATAATCAGCAAGTTCCTCTGTACACTTATTGCAAATATACATGGACGACTTTCCGAATTTAATTTTTCTAAAAGCATCTTTCCCGCAATTACATTTCCCTTTAATACAGCTATCTTCCATAGCTCAATTCCCTTCCCATCGAATTAAATTTTTATTTTAAAGCTCTTCAAATGCGTCTATATCTCTCCAATCAATCCATGTTGTTCCTTCATCTTTCTCACCATCGGTTTCAAACACCCGAATGAAAACAGACGTATCATTAAACTTTTCCACTGTACCTCTATACCTTGTAAATCCATTGTCCTCATCGTAATGTGTGATTTCGTATTTCTTTCCTAATTCCAATTGTTTAAAAATCAAATCTCTTACTTTCATCTATAACTACCCCTTTTTCTGTAAAATTCAAAGTGTAATACAATAACGCTTTTGTTTAATTCGTATTAATTTTTTTCAAATTCCGATTCATCTGTACGACTAACTCGCCAATGATTTTCATAGATTCTTCTGCGCTTATTTCTTTTTCTAAATATTTTAGGTTCGTTTTTGCGACACAACCTATAAATTTAAGGTAATTCATTGCTTTCGTATCTTTTAAATTCATACTTTGTCACTCTCCCATCAAATAACGCTTTTGTTATATTTCTAAATTTATGTTACTCGTCTTCTTTATTTGAGTTATAGTAATCTACTGCAAGCTTCTTCATTCTATCCAAAGACCCACAAAAATCTTTTAACATATCTTCATCATAAAAACATTCAGCGTGGTCAATATCTCCTGCAATTGAATAACCTAAGTCAATTATTTCCCCTCTTAATTCAAGGTTCTTTTTCATTTCATCTGTCATAAACTATTCACTCCGTTTCTTACAAAATTCAAAATCTATTACATTAACTACTTTATCAGAATGAACACGCAACATTAACCAGGTCACTTACCCCACGAATAAAGTATTTCACTACATTCATGACTCAAACCTTTAGATAATTCTCGAAGTTCTTTCACTTCTTCTTTTGTTAGATTTTGATATTTCTCTGTAAGCTCATTAACTCTTTTGAAAACATCTTTGAGTTCCAATTCGTACACTCCTTTTTCTCTTTTTAATTTTCTTCTTTTATTTCACATTCTTTACATGATATTTTAAATATTATCTTCTTCAACTTGACTCAAATCTCCATATATGGTTGCACATTTGTCACACTCTGAACACATAAGACCTGTAGTAGGCATTCTGTCTCCTATTTTCTTTAATAAACTTCAATTTTATTTAGTTCTGTTTCTTACCGCAATTACAGCAGTAAATAGACTTATAATCTTGTGCTAATTTATATCCTCTTTCACATTTTGATTTACAACATAAAGACAATGGTAAATCCTCGTGTGTCCCCTTTTTGATTGGCATACTCTTTCACCTACTTTTCTATGAAATTCAAATTCAATTAACTTAATAACAACTCTTCTTCTAATCTTTCTAACTCTAAATTCATAATTCCAATGTCCTGTTGTAATCTTCTATACTTTCTTACTGATTTGTATTTTTTACACAACTTATTTTGTTGATTACGTTGCTTTTCAATTTCGTTTTTTAGATACTCTATTCTTTCTAACACTTTTTCCTCACTCACAAAAATCACCTGGTTCTCTTTAAAATTTAAATAATATTTTAAATCTCTTCTATAAAAGTACCCTATTAATAGCTATTTTGTTATTTATCATCAGTCAAATTACCAAGTTCTTTTATTGCACCCAAATACGACTTGATAATTGCCATTGCATGTTCTTCATTTGGTACATTCGCTAATTTTATATAGCACTTATCTTGATAAGTTATTACAAACTCACCTTCAAAATCCCATTCTTCATCTTTCTCAATTTCCCTATATATTGAATAACTATCTCCATCTCTACCTTCTATTAAATAGTTTGGCGGTTTAATACTTAATCCTTTTAAATTTGCTTCAGGTGATACAATCACTTTTTTATTTACTGTATTCATGATTCATTCCTCCATTTTTAATAAAATTTGAATTGTATTAGACTCTGCAAAATAATGATTTCATTAAGAAAACCTATTTATTCCTTTTAACTGATTGTTTTCTAATTCCAGTTCACGTATTTTTTGTTGCAATTTTTTAATTGTGTTTATAGCCATTAAAGATGTATCTTTAACTTCTTTTTCGTATTCTTCATATTCTTCGACACTCATTAATTCAGTGTTTAAATTCTCTCTTAAATATAAATTCCATAGTTCCGAAAAAGTTTTATCAACCCTCAATTAATGCACCTACTTTTATAAAAAAATTCAAAACTTATTACATTTCAATATACTTATAATACTTTCCTAATTGATAATCGAATCGCCAACCATCTTCCATGATTTTTGAATGGTCATTCTTATACTTCGAATGATTTAATAAAACTGTTGGTGAAAACATTATTCTGTCCCAATTAAATAATTCTTTCATTTTTTAATTCTCCTTTTCTACCAAACTCAAATTGTAATACAATAACGCTTTAGTAATTTTTCTTGCTTAATTTCCTTATACTCAACGTCAGTTATTATTAAAGAAACACATTCATTACACCCAACAGTTCCGTCTCTCATTTGAAACCAATAATAATCATTTTTGCATTTACAACCACGCTCTGTTGCTATCTTAAACATCTCTCTTTTCTTTTTAGATGCCACCATAATCCCCTCATTTTCTTATTAAAGTACAAGTTCATCTCCTATTTTAAATAGTAACCAAATTTTAAATCTTGAATATCTACTTGCTTTTCTTCGCCATTAGCTAATCTAACCTTTAATGCTGTATCAATACCGTAATCTTTATTTTTTATTCGTTTTACAATCTCTACTTTTTCACCATTAAGCATAGGACGATTCGAACTCAAAAGTTGTGAGTTAAATTCAATAATATAATTATCTTGAACTTCTGCATTTATATCGCAAATTTTTACATCAATTTTATTTTCCTCTACAATAAGGGATATCAGATACTCTTTAACCTTTTCCGCTATTTCTAAACTAAACCAGTGAAAACCCTCATCACACTTTCGACCTAACTGTGAAGAAAATGCCATAGGCTTATCATCAAAGAAATACATTATGTAACCTACATAACTATCTGTGCAATACCAGTTACCAATCCAGTACGCTGTTATTCTATCTTGTTCTACCCAATCTAAATCAACATTTAGCTCCCTTGCTAACTCTTCAATGTTTACAGAGGCTCTGTTTTTGTCTGACTTGTCAACTCTATTTGCAATATCAATTAGTTTCACTTGTATCTCTCCTTTTTATAAATTTCAAATTGATATTATTTAATTATGATTCTTTTAATTGGTCCTTACTATTCTTCCTTTATGGTCTTTACCAACTGCATAACTTTTCCTACATTTAAAACAGAATAAATCTTCACCTTTTTCTTGACCTTTGATAAGTAACGGACCACTCATACTCGGATGACCCTTTACCGTAATTCCTGTAACCGCATATATGTAACCTCTAAAACTTAGTGATTGTCCACAATCACATTTTGGTTTTTCATATTTATCCATTCCAACACCCCTGTTATTTTAGATTGTATTGCAATAATGCCTATGAATTAAATTAACTGTACTTAACAACTTTTCATCCAGTCGTCTTTAACCAAATAATCTAAATCAATAGATTGGTCAACTGAGTATGTTTCTTCAAAAAGGTTGAATTTACAATACAAATAATCACCTTTTGTTCCTTGATTCATTCCATTAAAATCTGCATCTACAAACAAGTGAATAATTATGTACCCACCTACACATTCACCATCTAAGTTGTGGTAATATCCTTTTTGAACAACATCAGCTAAGTCACCAAACACAGTAGATACGATAAACTCAATCTCTTTTAAATTCCGTTTGCCTTTGTAGTAACGCATCGCACCTTCTTCATCATTGTATCGCCACCTATATTCATCACGAAAATACTTATTTATTACATTCTTTAAATATGTAAACATGCTTGAATTAATTGTTAAAGACACTTGAATCACCTACTTTTCTATAAAATAAAGAATCTATTATCATAAATATTTTGTTAGGTTCTCTCTTATTTACGTTCAAAGAATGATAAAAATTCACTGTAGCTGAAATGCTCGAATGCTCCCGTATCATTTCTTACAGCTATACCAACTTCCTCTGATGTTCTAAACATCTTGAAGTCCTCGTAATTAAACCAATATTCTTTGTCAGTACTAAACCCTTTTGAGTTTTCCTTTGGTACGACGTACATCCATTTTCTAATATCTATTAATAAATTGATTGAATCCTGTAAAACATCTAAAGTACTACTCATATCCTTACTCCTTTCTAAAAAATTAAAGTCCATTTCACGTAAAAATAAATTAATATAAACAAGTGAAATATTATTGACCCGTAGGTGTTGAAAAATCAAATAACCATGTTACAACGTCTTATCTGTCATTATTTCCTCTAATAATTCCCTGTTGGCTTCTCCCAAATCTAATCCTGTATTCAAAACAGAAATTCCTTGAATCTCTGCCAATAATTCATGTAAAATATCATCCTCATCAATCTTATGTGGTTCACCTTTAAATGCAGATTTCTTTAAAAGAGTAGCAATAAATGTTTTTAGTTTAAAGTTAATACACCCATTCTCACATAAGGTTTCATAAACATCTAATACCATATGTAAAACATTTTGCATCCCTACATCCTCTAAACCTAAACCGTACAATTTAGCAGTAAACAACTTTATATCCTTTTTGTAATCAATACGTTTAAAATGTCCTTTTGTATATAAAATAAGTTGTTTTTCCCAATAATGAAGTTCCATTTTTATCCCTACTTTTCTATGTAATTAAAAACATTACCCTGTCGCACGTTCTAATTGCTCAATCGCTCTTTCTAAACTTTTCAATTCCTCTTCATGCATAAGTATTGCTCATTTTCTTCTCTTTTCAGAAGTGTAAATAAATCCATCTTTAATCTCTTCTATTTTATTTTCTAACAATTGTTTTTCCCGATTGAGTACAAATAGAGCGTAATGATATTCTGTTATGTTCATTGAATCGTCTCCTTGTTTTTCTCAAAAGCATAAAACTAATCTAATACTTCCATTACTGCCTTCAAATATTCTTTATAATTGACTGAAGTAACTTCAGTCCCTTTTACATATTCCTCATGATTAACTCCAAAGAACCATCTATCTCCTACCCACTGACTGCCAGAAAAGTTATTTGTACCAAAAACGTCATGAGGTTTAAAAGGACAAATGTCTTCAATTTGTTCAATTAGTCCCTTTATTTCTTTATAATATTTAGAACGCTTTTTAAAAGGATAAAAGTCTTTTTCTTTTGGATTCTTTAAAATCTCATCTTTAAATAGTTCATAAGCTTCCGTTCCCATTCGAACCCCAAAGAAATCCGCGTGATAAAATACGAATCCTTTATTCGTTCCATATTTCTCTTTAAAAGACTTAAAAAACTGATTTATATCATGTTTTCTTTTCATTGCAGATTTATACCAGTCACTATCTTTACTCACCTCATAAATTGGTGCATCTAATGTTTCCATGATTCATTCCCCTTTAATTTTTCTATATGTTTTTAACGCTTTTGTTTAAATCTTAAATTCCAAAGGGCATCCATTATGACCATGGTATTTATGTGCATTATAAAACCAGATAGAATTCTTGAAGTCATTGATTATGTCTATTAAATGTTCTTCGGTAACTGAATATTTTTCGGCTACCTCCGATATATTAACTTTCTCGCCATGCATAGCCCGACATAAGCAAACTTTACCTACATTTATAATTAATTTAGAATTCACTTCATTAACCTCACTTTTCTACAAAATTCAAATTGTAATACAATAACGCTTTGGTTATAAATTCCGATTATTACTTACGTTTAATGTAACAATACAGGTATCCATCCTTCTCTAATGACACAACTTCTTCACTAACTTTTTGAAAATCATTAAATTCAATAGCATCTTCTTTACTTCCGAATTTAGCTTTATTATTTTCTACACCTGCATAGAATTTTCCATTGTGAGATATAACATATTTATTTGACATAGTACCTTCTCCTTTTGTAATAAAATTCAAAATGTATCACAATAATTATTTTGTTTCGTTTTTTGCGTTCATTTCTTTTTCTTCTTCAACACGTTTTCGATTACACCAATAGCAAAGATTCGGGCCTTTATGACTCATTGATGGTCTATATAAAGTTTTAACTGGCTTGCTACATTTCGGACATTCTTGTTTATCATATTTCACGATTTTGTTCCCCTCTCAAATGATTATTTTGCTATTAATCACTCACCAAATTCCTTCTCCCAAGCTTCGTCAAACTTCCTTGTCCATTCATCATCTATAAAAGATAATTTTTCTGCAATTTCCTTGGCTGTAAATTCTTTATCTTCTCTCAAAGATACACGACCTTTATATATTCCAATTACATGTTCATTCATTAGTTGATTTGCTTCC
Organism: Bacillus sp. FSL K6-0073; assembly: GCF_038006085.1. Taxonomy (NCBI): domain Bacteria; kingdom Bacillati; phylum Bacillota; class Bacilli; order Caryophanales; family Bacillaceae; genus Bacillus; species Bacillus sp. FSL K6-0073. The sequence goes on from NZ_JBBOUN010000003.1 coordinate 208,855, forward strand.
GACTGACTAAAAACTTCCGTTCCCGTTAAACCCATCTTTGATAAGTATTTTGTTACCAAATCAATCATTTTCGAAGCCCTCGTATCCAACATCTTCTTTTTTACAAGCAATCTTTATATACCACTTACCATGTAGTAACATGTCAAATAGAATATAATCGGGTGCAACATCTGTTGTTTCTATAAAAAAGCAATCGTCTTCCGTCAAACACATTAAATCTTTTTTACCCAAATGATTTTTAATTTCAGGCACAGTGATTTCTTTCCAATTGAAACCGTATTTTTTTCATCATCATAAATACCACCTTTACTCATTAATTAAAAAACATATGATTCATATACTTTAATCAATTTACAATCCGACCATTCAGCAACTTCACCATTTAAACGTTCAATTAAATAACATTCATTCTTTTGTTTATCCTGAAATCTTTTTCGTAAATACCCCACCCGATTGATAGCAGAAACATGACTTGATAAAGTCACAGTAACTAAGTCATCAATCTCTACTTTCTCCATATTCTTCCTTTGTTCTTCTGACTTATGAGTTCCACCACTATAAGCATGTTTATATGCCATTCTTGCATTTGCATCTATAATTTCAGCGACTTGTTCGACCTTCATCCCATCTTCATTCCTTTTACAGACGTTTTTTATTTGTTGGATTCTATTGTTACTACACCAAACACAGAACAAGACTTCTTCTTAAGAATATTTTTTCCATCTAAACTTTTGAAATCGTCCCATGTATCTTCTTTACATTCAATAATTTCCCCATTCTCATCCATCAACTTTAATTTCCATGTATACTCGAACCAAGAACCGTGATAATGATATACATTTATTTTTTTTGCTGATAAAACTTTATAAATAATACCTTCTTTCAAGTTACTCATCCTTTCTCATGCTTTGAATCATGAACCCTCATATTCTTTAAAACTTCTTCTATTTCATTTTTAAGTTGGGGATACACCAGTCCATCCCCAAAACTTGAAGCTTTGCGGATACTTAGTATCAGCTCCATGTAATCGTCTGCATTACGAGATGACTTCTCGAATTTCTCAATGCCTTCTCTAAACTCCTCTTTTTTTCGTTCTCTGCTACGCATACTCTCACCTCAAAAATTAGCTTTATTTATGCAACTGCTACAACACAATCTGCTTCACATGTATCAAAAACTTGTTCTTTCAATTCACTATGTAATTGTAACCAAGCTGTTGTTTCATTTATGGATTGTACTGGATGTTCAATACCATTTTCATTACCAAATAGATATACGTTGAATTTAACATCCAACAGTTCCCATCCTTGCTGAATCAATTCATCTTTTCGATTCAGGTCACTATATAATTCTCTTAAAGTTTCAATCGTAACGTCACTTTTGAAAATCAAAGTTCCTTCGTTTAATTGTAAACAAAACGTATCTACATCTTTTTTTCTATTTGCAAATGCAACTGCATGTTCAAACGTATCATCTTTCATTACTGAAACAGGCTCTAACAGAACAACCTTTTCACCATTTTCAATCCATCGGTCTGTTACGACTACCATAATTACTCCTCCTCAAATTAACGCATTTTAATAACTGCATTTTTCCCTTGTGCAACTTTAAATAGAAAACTATCTAATTGACTAAAACTTTGTAATAATGGACTACCACCATCATCTGAAATGTCTGTAACCGAACAAATTTGTGACTGATATTCAGAATCACCTGGTAGTGGATTATTAGGAAGTTCATAATAATAATGAGGTTGATGCTCTACTAATAGTGCCTTGATGTCTTCTGTATTTTCTACATATGCAAGATATTGGTCATTGGAAATAACATTTTCTTGCATTAACTGAAATTCTTTGCCGTTAAACATAAATTCATCATGTTTCACTTCAACTAAAAACAAGTCTCTCACCTTATACAACTCCCTTGTAATGTCGTTAAGTTTCTTTACTAATTATTTTCATTAACTATAGTATATGACATGATTATTAATTTGTAAATTTTATTTTACTTGAAATGAAATAAAAAAAGCATCTTCCTTAGAAAATGCCTGTCATTCCTTCATTTCATATTCATTTAAAATATTCTGCATGTCTTCATGACCAATAATCAAATTGCTTTCTGTTGCATAGTGTTGCATTCCCTTTTGAATAAACCCCTTATCTAATACAATTTCCTTACAAATCGTTTCAAATCCTTCTACTACGTCACAATTCACCATATTATAATCAATGGCCGCCATAATAAATCCTACTTGAAAGCTAAGTTGTTCTCTTTCCGATGCATTTACGGTTTTAGTCTCCATTTAGATACTCCCTTTCTGGATTAATTTTTTAATTAAATAATTTTTTCTAATTGATTTATATCAAAGGATTCATGTTTCTGTCCCAAAAGAATAGCTTCAGAAGAATAGTAGACACCTTTTGATTTACTTCGTTTTCATAGAAAGAATGTTTAAAGAAAGTTGGAATATCTTCTTTTTTCTCTACATACTGAACAAAGCTTGCTCTATGGAACGAAATTTGATTGTCTTTCCCATATGTCATAAGTAATACTTCCAGTCTATCTTTATAGGTTTCATTCATCCATTGTTGAAATTCCCCTGACCCGTAGTCCACTTTAGAAACTACAATTTTGAATGGTAATAGATTTAGTCTCTCTTCTAATCTACTAATAGTAAAGAACGCATAAGCATGTGCCTGATAAAAATGTTGCAGTTTACATTCTTCTTTATCACAAAGATTTGTTCCACACACAAATTGATTTGTCTCCGCGCAATCATGTGTAGCTTGTTCTCCACAAACTGAACAAGTTATCTCTTTATGTTCCTTACAGTATGTTTGTCCTTTTTCATTTTCTTCCTTACAAGTACCAATCCACGCCTTATTGAATTTACACATCTCACAATCTCTCCTATTCAAAAATATTTAGTCAACTACTTTGTAAGACCCTCCCGTAATACCCCAGCCATATACTGTGATTCCATAATCCTTACCTGATTCATGCCTTCAGAATATGTATCCGCTAATAATTTAGCTACTTTACAAGCACTTTTAAAACTCTCTCTATGAGTAAGGGGCTCTTTTATTCCATCCTTGCATTTATAGATTTGAAAATATTTATCTTTCTTTTTCTCCACTTTATAGAAAACATCTCCCGCATAAAATCTCATCGTTTCTTTCTCCATCCTCTTCCCTCCTTCTCCTACTAAGTTATGAAGATAACTTTACGATTGCCAAATAGTCAATGGCATTCCTTCTAAAACTGAATCATCCAACTCATAATAGAAATCATTATCTTCCTTATCTTTTCAATGGGCTTAATAAATTCATAGTATACTGTCTATTCCAAAGGTATTCACCTACGATTCGTATTTCAACTTGATTATCAGTTGTATATTTGACACTTGATATTTCTCTGACAATCACGTCTTTACCATCTGGTGCATCTATCACACACCCTAAATCAATTCCAAATTCAAGTTCTTTTAGCAATAGACTAAATGTAATAAAATTAGATTCCATTTGTATTCCTCTATTTCACTTATTTAATATATTCATTTTCTGTTAAATTTCATGTAACTCTCCAATATATGCTTTAACTGATTCTATATAAGATACTTGATTATCTCTTTCGAAAGAAGCCTCTATCCGTTCTATTTGTATACTTGGGAACCTTTCTTCTAAAAGGTTTATTAGTAATTTCTTATTCTCATCATTATCTGCTAATTGTAATTCGTTACCTTCCTTTATAAGAACGAATCCTTTATCACATAGTTGTTGAATTTTATCTACGGCCTCTTTTTTATCTGACACTGGCTTTCTGCTAAATATTCTGCTACACCGATTCAAACTAAAAGCAAACTTCACATTCAATCCACCATAATCAGTGAAAGTCATTTCAGAAATATAATTAAATCCAAGTTCTCTCCACCAGTCTTTAATTGTATTGGTTAATGAATGAAGTTGCTCCTTCAAGCCATCAATTGGCTTCATTTCAGCCATCTGTTGTTTTAATTCTCTAATACGTAAATTTGCATTTCTAAGGTCTGCACTTCGTCTCTCTCTTTCCTTCGCTAAATTAGATTCATAGTTTGTTGCTTTCGCTACATCTGAAACGTATCTTTCTGATAAAGAGATAAACAGAGCCTTCGCTTCTTCCGTTAGCTTATCTTGAGATAACAATTCGTGCATTTGATGTGCCGAGAAACATAAATCTTTTAATCCTTTTAAAGCAATTTCCCTATCATCTTCATTTAAAACTACTAACTTTTTTTGTTCTTCCATCTTTCATTCCTCTTTTCCGTTCAATACTGATTTTGTTAAGGCATTAATCGCCAACAATGCAGACTCACAGATAGCCATTTGTACAGTTTCACAGACAGCACTCACTTCAATGTCACCTAATTTAAAATAGCATTTTGTTTTTAAAGAACCTTCTTCTGGTGTAGTTAACGAGAAGTTGAAATGATAATCCTTTCGCATTTTCTCAATTACTAACCAGGCATCCTGTAGCTTCTTAGTTGGTTTAAATACATTTAGATTATCTTTTTCAAGGATTCCAACATCGTCTATATCTCTTCCCTCACAGAAAATACCTGTATCAAAAAATTCACTTCCATCAGGTGCAGTCTCTACTTTCCATCCCATTACCTGCTCCGCAATTAAAATATGCAACTCTCTGTTTTTCATTTTGCATTCTCCTTCTCTACCAAATAACGAATTTTTAAATTCCTTTAAGCTCTACAAATTTGATTTCATTATAAGGAATAACCACATTAGCAGAAACGTAATTCCCTTTTCTATTAAAATTAACTTTCTTAAATGCATTAAAAACTTCCATCGTTGTTTCATCATCCTCATAATCAATTACCGAAAATCATCCATGCTTCAAATGAATTACTACTTGCATTTAGAACCCTCCATTTCTGTTTAAAATTCAAAATCATAAATTAATAAACTTCATTTTCTCCTCGTGCAACTCATCTATTACACATTCCAATAAATATATTTGTCTATTCATTGGGGATACCTTTATACGCAGTTCGCTTAATTCTTTTCTTTTTTCTTTAATCTCTTTATCAAGTTCCTCTCTATTCGTATAAATGCTTTTTATGTTAATATCCGCCTTATAATCTGGATATTCAGAAAGATTCATCAAGTTATCCTCAGATATAAGAATATATTTTATCTCATTCTTCTCAACAATTTCTCCATTCCAATGACCATTACAGACATGAAATTTCGTTCCCACAGGTAATGTACTCATTATGGTAGGTGTTCCACCATATGGTCCTTCTTCTACCTTTGTATCCTCGAATTTCATTTCTTTTTCTAATGATTCTTCAATGACCTTAATTGATTCTTGGATACCTTTTATTTCCCCTTCGAAAAAACTTTTATCGTCAACAGTTTTGCAGGAATCAATTGACTTTTTTATCTCTGCCTCTTTCTTCTTTAATATCTCTAATACTTCCTTCATATCTTTCTTCTCCTTACTGTTTATATAAAACCTTAGAGATGAACTTTCTACTCACTTACTTCCTTTAAAACTCTCTCTGTAGGCATATATGGAGCCAAAGTCTCCATCATGACTGCTATGTTTGATGCTTTGTCTTTATCCCACGTTTCAAGTAATCGCAATAAGGACATTACATAAGACATTACAGCTTCTTTACTTGTAATTTGAATTACAACCGATTCAGGCGTAAGCTCTTTTGCTTCTTTATCATTAAGAAACGCAATACCAACAGGTATATTTTCTTCGCCCGTATAAACATTCGTTGTATAAACAGTTCCTTCTCCTAATACAATCAATGTACTTCCATTATCTAATTCGGTAATCATGTTCAGTCCCCCATGCTTATTTTTTATAAAACATATAATCTGCTTCTTTAATGTCTTTTATTTCATCGTAGCATCCATATAAATCAAATTGATGTTCATGTGTTTTTCTTTCTTTCGAATAAACAGAATCCGTAATAAACTTGTCTACTTCATCATAAAATGCATCAAATTCTTCATCAGTCATGTTAGGATTTACAACAATCCCAATATCATATCTTGGATAACAACTTATTCCCTTTTCGTTTCTATCAACAACACCAATTGCAACGATTTCTTTGAACTTATTTGGCAGTTTTTTAAAGAAATCAAACGCATACTTTTTATCAGTCTCAACGTTACCTTTATGAATTTCTTCCTCTTTTATGAATTCTTCATATTTTTCATGTACAAACTTTTCCTGACCTTCTTTATCATTTTTAAAATTCTTCAATACATCTCCATATGTCAAAGAATCTACAAAATACAATTTAGGATTCTCTTCAATATTTTTAACTTGATTCAAAAAATCACCCACATCATTATCAAAGCTTACATAGGTTCTGCTTGGCTTAAACTTATCAATTAACTTCTTATGTTCACCAAACACAACATAAGAATCATTCTGAAGTAACCAAATCGCATATATCCAATTAGGAGTTTCTTTTAAAGTGAAATGGCATACCGAACGGAGCCCCATATCAAAAACAAAATATCCGTTTAAAAACAGTTTCGTATCTACCGTGAATATTTCTTGAATTATAGACAACAATTTTTCATGACGTTGCGTGTTTACTCGTTTCGCTGTTTTAAGTTTCATTCTTTTATTCATTGCTTATATCCCCTTTCTTTTCGTTTTTGAAATATGATAAGTATCTTTTTCTAACATAGATTTTCGAACGTAGTATCCTTTATTTATTAGATAATTCAGTGGCGTTTCATCTATTAATCTTGACTCTCTGAATTCCACAATGTAATCATTCGTACATGCATTTATGTCTATCTTTATTCCGAACAGTAAACGTAAAGCTATTTCTCGAAGTGAATTATTTAATTCCAATAATTCTACATGCTTATCAAACTGTTCTACAGTTATGACTTCAGATAACTCTGTACATCCGTCAAAATCATAGACAATTTCTACATAATTCTCTACAATGTTTACTTCAAACACCTGGGCAATTAAATATCTATCCATAGGCATTTCTTTTTCTACACATCCTAAAGGTAGAAGCACAAGTTCCCCCTCATATTTATCCTTTGCCATTTTTAATAGGTCTGTTATCTTCTTTCTCATTCCTGATAAATACATATTTATCCACTCCACTTCTCCTATCATTCATTAAAAAAGAAATTTACTATAACTACAGTCTGCACATTCCTTGAAGAAGATACCTTTCATATTTTCATGAGGACAGAGTAATTCCAACTGCCTAAATGCCATTTTCACTTCATCATCTGCTAAACGGTATGCATGTAGTTTTTCAGCTCTGTTCCTCTCAGCATCTTCATATCTTTGTTTTGCAAGTTGAAATGCATTATCTACTGAATCCGTCTTCTTGTAAAATTGCTTCTGTTTTCATGGATTTCAAAGTTATAGTTCCCATCTTAAACGTTAATTTTTCATTAACTATAGTAAATTAATATTGTCATTCTACTACATATTTGTTCCCGCTTCAATATTTTAGTAAATTTTATTTTACAAATAAAAAAGAAGCGAATGAGCTTGTCATTCACTTCTAATCTGATTTACATCTTTTTATCGTGTATTTCATCTTCTTCTTTGTCATTATCAATATCTGATAAAAATATTTTTTCGAAAATAGAAAGCAGACCAATTAACATTTCAACAACTACAAAAATAATGAATAAAGGAAACCCTATTAAGCCACCTATTGCATATACCATACTTGCAAATCTATGTCCTGCTATTGATTGTATGTTCTCAAACATCTTAGCCAATCCTAAGTACATATTTTCTTCTTCATTCACATCATTCTCTATTTCCTGTGCATGATACGCTTTCTTTAAAAGGTAATGCATAAACAACATACCTACTCCCACATAAATAGATACAAAAAAAGAAGCATATACTGGACTCATAAATATTACCTACTTTCAAAAAACACTTTAAAATGAATCTATCTGTATTTCTATTATAACAAACATGTTATAATAAAAATGAAAAGAGTCCATAGGGTCACTTCAGTTTCTCTAAGGAAGAGAAAGGATTTCTAAGGTAGTTGCGGATGCCTTAGAAAAATAACCGCTCACTGGTAGGGCGGTTATTTTCATTTTATAAAACAATCATATCATTCAATTCTTTATTTTCAACTTCCTCTTATAATATAAACACTTATTGCATAACATAAATAATTTTTACTATTTATGTAAGTTGCCTTCTTGACGGAAAAATCATGTAAGTTGCCCTTTTAATGGCAACTTTTTATATTTCAAATTCAACTTCAGCAATCATAAATATATGCATGTATTTATAGAATACTACTATTTACTCCATTCATCTGGAATCCGTGGCATTGATTTCCCTGCATATGCATCCCAATACCAAAAATCATATGTATCTTTTAAATTATTCATAAGCTGTATTTTTTTCTCTCTATCTATTAGATACTCCTCTGTATTTACCCCAAACACTTCTCCTACAATTTTTTTAGTAGAATCAATAATAAAATCCGCTTTGTAATCATTAAACTCCAATAACCCCTCAAATGGCTTGTAAAATGGAATACCTTTATTAGTCATTTCTTCATATACCTCTATTTCATGGCTACTTTCTGAAAACAAACCATACTTATTTACTTTAAATAAACTAAATTCCCCCAAGTATAATACCTCCGAGTTTAGTTTTTTACGATACACGAATCCACTAATAATCATAGTTCCGTTTATAACTCGTTCATTTTTTAATTTGTCGTCAAGAACATCCTTTTCTACAAAGAAAAAATGTTTTTGGCCAAAATTGTCTACACATTGAATCTTAACTCCATATTCTTTCTCTTCATAATCTATATAATTCATATAGATGAACAAGCTATCCTTTTTAGGATGCAATGTTTTTACTTTTGATTTCTTAAACCATAAATCACCTAAAAATTGCTTTTTACTTGATATCTGTATTTTACTACTCATTGTAAATATCTTTTTCCCAAACTCTTCTATACTCACTTTTTCTTTTGCTTGAAAATATCTGTATTTCTTCCAAGTCATCAGATTTAATCTTGTACAAAACCCTCTTATTGTTACTTTACCTTCAACTTTTTGTGTTGAAGCATTATTTCCCATATTAGATGTAGTACCAATCCTATCATCTACAAGAATTGTTTCCTTTTTATTCTCTGGAATTAAACCACCAAGATTTGCAGTGTAAACTATTTTACCATCTTGCATCTCTTCTCCCCAACCACTTTTATAATCAATTGGTTGATAATCATGATGTTTATAACAGTCTATATCATGAACTGCCCTATTTACGGCATTATATATTTTTAAATCTGAACTGATTTTTTGTTCTATATCCTCTTTCCCACAACAACAAAACATAAGAATGTTATTGTTCTCTCTTAATTTCTTTTTCTCTTTATCTGTTATAGTGGCATAGGAATACACTTTTATTACTCTTTTTGTTAAAATATCTACCACCTTAAATGACCCATTCATTTATACATCATCTCCTCATATGTCTTTGATTATGTAAAATTACCGTCAACTTGCTTATCAAACATAAAAATCCATTAAATGCCTATTATTAATAAGTATAACAGACTAAACAGAAAAGTTTAAAAACACTCAATACAAAACATATCCTTTCTTAATACTTATATATCAAAAGATTTTTAAGACTCCTTTATAAAAAAATAAAAAGTAGTCAAAAAGACCACTTTTAAAAGTGTAATCGCCAAGATACTCTTATATTAAGAATAACAAACACTATAAAACAAAAGAAAGAAAAAGTAACAAAAACCCCTCCGAAACATAAACCTATATACAAAACATTTTAAAATTCCATTTATAAAAAAAACAATTAAAATAAAAAAGCAGTCATATAGACTACTTATACAAGTAACGTTGCAAGTACACCAATAATAAGGAATGGTCCAAATGCAAACATATCATCTTTTTTACTTTTCTTAAAAATCATTAACCCTATAGCGAATATAGATGCTGTAAAGAATGCATACATCAATAGTTGAGGGATTTGATTATAATGAAAGAACAATCCAATAGCTCCCATAAACTTAATATCTCCTCCACCTAAAGCACCTGTTAATAGCGCCAAGAGTAAAAACCCTACAAACAGAGATATAGCTGTTATTACATAAGGAATAGGGGTATCTATCCTCCATACTACAAGATAAACAATACTTAACAGGAATACCACTACATTTAATCCATCAGGCAAATCTTGATACTTGAAATCTATCACGAATAATGCTGTAAGAATAATAGATAAAATCATTAACAGCCATGCATAAGAAATGAATCCAAACTTCATATAGATAAGCACATAAAAGAGACCATTTAAAATTGCACTCATTACATATTCTTTTTTATTAAAACTATATTTTTCATATACTTTACTTACACTCCATAACATGCAAGCTCCAACTAACATCCCCAATAATCCAATCACTATAAAAATCATTTCTATTTTACACCTCCATAAATAAAAAAGCACCGCATCATACGGTACCTTATTCATTACAATTATATTTTTTATAAAAACTATAGTCAACAAAACTTAGAACTGAGCTTGACTGACTGCTACCTTTCTCATTGTCACTTCATTAAACGTGAAGAACAATCCTTTTACAGGTATTTCAGCATAAATAATTACACTTGTTTTATTTATTTTTACGTTATCAATTGGTGTTTGAACTGTCTCAATTCCCTTTGGATTGTTAACAACATATGTTTTTATATTTGGCTTTTTAGAAACAATGCTCCCTTTTAAAGGCATATAATTGTCATCTAAAGATAAGTCATTTTTTATAATTCTCTTTATCATAGCATCTGCAACCTGCTTATCTACTTCTAATACACCTTCTGATATTTTTTGGTCATTTAAAAGTGTAATAGCAGATGAACTTGCATTATCCAAAGTATTTTTAATTTTTCTACTTGAATCTAAGTAATGTGGTACATCTATAGATAGAAACATAATTAATGGTAATAATACGGAAATAATAAGGATGACATATACGGAAGTCACACCTTTTTTATTCTTAATGAGATTACATATCTTCTTCAATTGTTACCACCTCTCTGACATTACAGTTTCTTTAAAAATGTAAACATTACTTGATTTATCTTTATAATTAAAAAATGCAAATGCTCCTAACAGCCCTTGTTTATTCGCAGGTAATGTAACAGTAATTTCAATAGGGTCTTTGCTATCTTTTTTTATGTAATTCAAGCCTTCTCCATTAATAGGCGTAACACCAATACAATTTAATCCACCTGTATATGTTTTAGCTATTACCTTTACATCCTCCCGTTTATATCCCTTTTCTTGCATTTTCTTATAGAATATTTCTAAATCACTATTAATCGGTTCTGATTGCTGATTTGTTAGTCCCCCCTGCACCTTTGCTTTCTGTGCAAGAAGATGTACTTCTTTTTCCAATGTTAGTTTTGGATACATATAACTAATAAATCCTATCCCTAAAAATACAACGATTAAAATTGCAGACATACTTACAACTGCTTCAATGGAAACGAATCCTCTTATTCGTCTTAAAATATTCATCATGTACGAACCTCCCTTATTTGATTAAAAAGTTTATGTTATATAATATAATTTTTTATAATATTTTATTTTATATTTATACTCTACTAATCTTTATAAATAATTTTTTATAACAAAAAAACTATAGATATAATATCTATAGTTTTTAAAATATAATGTTAAATTATTTACCAGTGCTTGGGTCTACTACTTTATACTGATTTGTTGCAGTATCAATATTCGTCATCGCTTTATCTGTAACTGTATTTCCTTTGTTTTGGAATAAGATTACGGTTGCTACACCTAAGCCAATAATTAAACCTGCTACGATAATCGTTTCAATTGATACATATCCTTTAGAATTCTTTACTTTGTTTAACATTTTTTTCATTTTTGCATTCCCCCATTTTTCTTTTTAGTTTATTTTTTATTTTCAGCTCCTCTAATCTCGCATAAGCTGTTACCCTTATTACAAGACGACCTTACGGAAGGGTCTTTCTTCTATACGTTATTTTTGAAGTAGTTTTTACCTTATTGTTTTGCACTTGGGTCTACTACTTTATATTGACTTGTTGCAGTATCAATATTTGTCATTGCTTTATCTGTAACTGTATTTCCTTTGTTTTGGAATAAGATTACTGTCGCTACACCTAATCCAATGATTAAACCTGCCACGATAATCGTTTCAATTGATACATACCCCTTAGAGTTTTTAATTTTTTTTAGTACATTTTTCATTCAACATCCCTCCAATTCACTTTTTATTATTATAGATAGATTCATCTATGTTATTCGCTCAAACCATTTAATACTTGTTTGACCTTGACGAATCTTTGTTTTCTTGAATCATATTATCTTATATGCTCTTATTTACTTAAATATTCAGTTGTGGTGTTTCACTACATGTCTAATGCCTTTCTAAAGCTATTAACAACTATAGGATTTGGCATATAATATGAGTCTAAAAGTATCTCTTCTTCTAACCTTTTATTCTTTAAAATCATAGCAATACCCAACATAATCCCCGCACTACGGCTTTGACCTGCATTACAATGCACAACAACTTCATCAAATTGATTTTGAGATATTAATTCAATAACATTATTGGCCATATCTTCATTGAATAAGATAAATCGTTCTTTTTGTGGTAGATTTTCTCTAATGTCATGAAAATAGAGTTCTGTGACAGAAGAAAAATCACTTTCGTTTTTCAAACGGTAAGGTATCCCCACCTTTTTATATTCTGGTTCTAACACTCGGATTAAACAAGAATGCTTTCCAATTGGCTTATAGCATCTGATGTCATAATCGTTTAATATTTTATATTTCAATCCTTATGCCACCTCCCTAATCTCTACATTTTTATCTTTTCATTCTATACAACGATAAGACGAAATATTCTTTCGTTTTTATCTATTGAATCTAACACAATTAACAGTCTTGAATTCATTATTTTATATGACAAAAAAGCTTGTACTCAGTAAGTACAAGCTTTTTCCTATGATATATTTTATTGCAACCTAATTTTTCTCGTCTTCACTCTTAGTTTTTTCATGAGCTTTTTGCTCTGTTTCTTTTAAAATGTTCTCAAAATGTTCCTTTTTGTTCTCTTCCACATACTTAATTATTTCTTTGAATTCCATATTTCACACTCCTTATATAATATTTACCCTATATTCTTACTCACATATTAATTGATTATAGTTCCTTTTCTTTTTATTACCATCTTTATGTAATCATATACGAATAATAAAATTGCAAACACTACACTTTTCATCCCCAACGATAACCATTCACTTCTTCCACTTGGAACTTCATACATAATAATATATCCTATTATAAACCCTAAACTGCACAGAAAAGCACCTAAAATACCCAACATAATTCTTTTCATTCTGTAAATCACCCCCACTTAATGCTATTCGATTGCTGTATTCTCTTTAAAAATACATTTCAATAAAACCTTATATAAAGATTATACATTTTCATTATCAATAAAAAAAGAATGAAATTTTTCATTCTCTTTATCAAATAAGTTTTTCTTATGGTCCCGCAGGAGAATCCAGTAACGAACTTCCATACATTGCGATTGGAATAAGACCTAATAAAATAACCGCTAAAAACGGAATGAATAAAGATGCTTGAGAGTACACAAGATTGGATAAATCCTTGCTTCTCTTCAGATTATTCGTGTGTTCGATAATCTCTTGCATATTATTCTCCAATGATTGAATCCCATCTTCTCGTGAATACTCATTGAACTCAGATAAGATACGAATTGTATCCATGAATTTTGTTCCTGCGAACGATTCTTCTAAATATCTAAATCCTTCTTTTTTATCACGAACATAAATGCGATATCCTACCTCAAAAATACTCTTATATCTCGTTTTTGTTTTTGCTAATGAATATAGCACCTCATTAATGGGTCTTTTTGAGCGAAGCATTAAGATAATAAATAATTGCAGAATTGGTAAGTCTTTTAAAAACGAAAATTTATTCTTTTTTGCTTTTCGCTTTAACCAAAACTTAGGAACTAAACATAATAGTAGTAAGATTGCTCCCACAATAAATTTAAACTTAATTACACCATCAGGACTTTTCATTGTTTCTGTTAAATCAATGTTGAATAAAAGGCTTACTAAAAACGTGATATTATCCATGAGCATAACTAATATGAAAAACACTACTAAAGACATCATTAAAATAGCTATTTGTAGCGTTGTGAACACTCGATAGTTCATTTTTTTTGAGACATTCGCTTCCATAATTAAACGGTTAATATCTTTTACTTTTTTATCATTTGAATCTGTTTGGATAAACCATTTAAAAGGTACTGCAAATGATAAGATATGCAATGTGTTGGACCAGTCATTCATAAACGGCTTTTCCATTACCCTCTTTTGAGATGTTAGAAAATGTAGTCCAATCAAAGCAAATGCAATCAGTAACGGAAGAATATAAAGATTATGCATGAAACCAACAACTCCTTTCAAATGAGTAAAAAGATATACAGTGTATCCCTTCTACTCATCATTTACTTTTTTCACCCTTGTCATTTTAATATTTAACATAATCGTTCCCAATACAGCTCCATAGCCTAATAAGAAACAAATTAGACCTAAGAAAGAACTAAAGAAGAATTCTCTTCCTTTGGGGTTTAAAACAATATTTAGTAGTCCCGCTCCTGAAGCTAATACGGCAATAAAATAGTTAATTGCCACAGAATATTTCGCATCTGTTACACGAGATTTTTTCAATCTATTTTCTTTTTCTAAGATATTTCTTAAATGACGAAGATTTTCAATTGTTGTAGTCTTACTCGCATCTTCCATATAGCTGATAAGCGTAAAGACCAAGCTATTAATCCATACGTTGTCGTACTCTTCACCAAATTGTAAAAGTACCGTTTCTGCATCTCCTGAAATCATTTTACGAGAGATGTTTTCTAATATTTCTCGTAAAGGATTATCACATGAACGAGCTGTTTCATAGATGATACTTTTCATATCTCCATATTTTGAAGAAACTCGAATAATATGGTCAATTGCAGATGGTAATTGTTCTTCAATTTGCTCCATTAAATCTACCGCTAACATTTTTATGATTTTGTTTGCTATATAAAGTAGAAATAAAGGAATCACAATAGCAAGAAAATACTGCTTCACAACAATAAATCCAATCAGAATGCAAGCATTCACACCTAAAAATGCATAATAATAGATGTCTAATAACCCTTCTTTTCCTTTTTCTATTAAAAAGAATTCTAAGTTTTGATAAAATTGCTTAAATAAACTAACTCGATTTAAAAAGACATCTTCAGCTTTTTTCTTTTTTGTTTTTCCATGTAATTTATCTCTCATGCGTTTTTCATTTATTAAATTTAAAATAACCATCGCACAGATAACAACGGATATAATCAAAATCCCATTTATAATAACTGGTAAGACTTTATCCATTGTAAAGATATTAGATAATTGATTTTTTAAACCACTCATATTTAAATCTGGTAATTGGAACAAGTGAAATACCTCCCTTCTAAATATTGCAAGCCGTAAAAAACGGCTTACAAGTCTTTCATTTCTGACATTGGAATGCCCCATTCATTTAATCTGCTTTTCAAAGCATCTGACATACGATTTTCTGTTCTTTTATACTTTCCTACTAATGGGTCTTCTGGGTCAAAGTCCCATTCGTACAGACAGTTCATTTTCGCAAATTCATTTTTATCATTTGTTACGATTTCTGAAATAGATTTAATACGAATATCACGACCAACTTTTCTCATCATGATAATAATATCTATCGCTTTACATAATTTATTTCGAATTTGAACGGTACTTTCGTTGCCTACATCAGGAGAGGACATATACATATCCACACACATATCTAAAAATGAATAATCATCTAATGCATGAGCTGTAAACATATTTCCCCTTGTCTTTAAGTTGGCTTCGTACAATTGCTTGAACTCCCCACCACGACTTTCAGGGATGATTACTCTGTCTGCTGTAGTACGTAATGATGTACGTAGAAGCTTTTCGAATGTAAAATCTTTTTCTTCATCTACGTTGAAAATAACAACATCGTGACCTTTCAACACACGTTCTACATCCGTTTCTGCTACAGACGCAATAACAACTTTTCTTTCGATTTTTTCAGTGTACGTTAATGCATAGTTGATAAATGTTGTTTTACCTGTTCCCATTGGTCCACCAATCCCGATATTTGCTTTCCCACGAACTAAAACATCCATTAATCTATCTATAAAATCATCAACTGTTCCACTTTTCTTCATCATATTCAAGTTAGGAACAAAGTTCGTAAATTTACGGATGTTTAAGATATAGTTTTGACAGGCATCAGGAATAATGATGTTTACCCTGTCTTGATTTGGTCTGGTTGCTTCGACAATCGCATTTTCAACAGCATTTAATTCCTTTTTATTGAATTCAATTACTCTATTAAACACATTTATCAATTCATTTAACGTTTCAAACTCTCTATCATATTCGTATTTGACTCCTTTTTTAATGTAGTAAATACGAGATTTAAAATGCGGAAACGTACAAGCGTTCACCATAATCTCACCCATATCAGGGTCATCATCTAATTCTTGCAGAACACCCATCCCATACAAATCAGCAAACAGTCGATACGAGATTTTTTCTACATCTGACTTATCCACTTCATCTGAAGTAATCAATGTTTTTCTAATCTTACTCATGATATATTTTCTTGCATTTTCATCAATCGTTGATTTCTTTAATAGCTCTGTATGTTTTTCTATTTCTTTCGTGGTACCCCCTGGGCTCTCCATTTCAAGTTGAATCTTATCTTTTAATCTTCGATATATGACCTCTTCTTCTGGAAGGGTTTCATCTTGTACATCAGATACATATAAATCTACAATTTCTTCATCCGTAAACCCATCCATTTCATCCTTATAGACAAATTTTACGTTACCGTATCGTCTATCCAGTGATAATAAACCTGTTTCATACACATCAAATCGTACAATCAGAGCATTACACATATCTTGTACTTCTAAAAATCGAAATGTTTTTCCCACACTATGTTTTAGTTCTATAATTTTAAATGCTTCTTCATTATCACGAATTACCATTGGTATTTTTACGTTATTCATGTACATTCACCTCTTTTACTCTATCGCTTCAATAATTGGGGTATACTCATGCTGTTTTTTATTCGAAAACAGTTTGCTTGTCGCTCCAAATTTAAACAGGTTTTGATTATCAACATTTGATTCGTTGTAGAAGATAGTACCAATCACGCTTAAATTGTTCTCTCCTACACACCTACTAAAATCAATATTTGAATGTTCATTAAACATGTTAAATAGTAACTTTACAGATACATGATTCTGTTTAAAATGTGTAACTGTTCGAACAGCAGTTGGAAGAGCTTCTAAATTATTAAAATTATTTCTTCCAATTAATAGGATTTCATCTCCATGGAATAAAGAGTTGGTTGTTCCTGCATTATCAATATCTGGTGAAACTGTTACAACGATAAAGTCATACATAGCACGTAACAAATCAATCATTTTTTCAACATGCTTTTTCTCAATTAAATTGTAATTCTTCAGTAATTTCGTACCTTTTAATAAATCCACTTTATTTTTCAAGGAAATCATATTCTCTTTAAATAGCTCTTCATTTAAGAAATCCCCATCAATTTTTTCAATTAAATTATCAATTCCATGAATCTTATCTTCCATCGAAAAATTAGCACATAAATAAGGAACCTTTACATCGAAATCCACTAATGCTACTTTTTTATCAGGGTATTTTTGTTTATAATAATGAGCAATGCTTGTAGCTGTATATTTCATTCCATTTCCATATAAAATTGGGTAACATACTATCATTTTGCTTGTATTCTCTTTGTTCACTTCTCTCCAACTCCCCTCTTATTTTGCAGGAACAGTGATATTTTCTCCTGACTTGAATGTTTCTTTGTTACCATTTAATTTACTGATTGTTTCTTTGTCCGTTTTGAACTTAATTGTTAAACCATCTAATGTGTCACCTTCTTGTACTTCATAACTAATTACAGACATATTGTTTTTCTTTTCTTCATTTGAAGCTCCTTTTGCTACCTCACTGTTTGGGTTATATCTCCCCTCAGAACTAATCTCTGACGTATCTAAGCTCATCATTTTTGAGATAATAATTTTCCCTTTTGATTGAGCATCGTAATACTGCTTCACTTCATCTTCTGTTAATTGAAGGTAATACTCTGATTTAGATGCTTGCGTTGCTTCAGGTGCTTGTGCAGAAACTTCTATTTTTTTATTTGCAAATAATGTCTGCACTTCTGATTGTTCTGAATGCTTATTCGTTAGTAACACAAAGACTTTTACGTTATCTGAATTCTTTATGTCTGGCATAAATTCTGATTGAATTTTTATTTTTAGCATTTCATTTGTGTTTTCTTTTTTCGATTCTAAACGTTGTGTTGCAATAGGTTCACCCTTTAACAAACCACCCTTTAATTGAGCTCCTTTAATTTGACTAATATCTGTCACATAGCCTTTTAAAAGACCACCCTTGGCAATATGAACAGGTGTAAACATACTTTCATTTACTTCTGTTTTTGCTTGAATATCCTCTTTTGCGACATAAATAGTTGTTCCAACTTTTTCTTGTTGATTTGCGAGATAGAAGTTCTGATATCCAAACATTAAAATAGCGAGTGTTGTTAAACCCCCTACCGCATATAACATTTTTTTGTTTTTTTGACTATCCAATCTGCCACACCTCCTATGTTTTTCTCTGCATTTAGCATATATTAAATATCAACATAGGTAACCACTATTTCGGCTCTATGCTGTTCGACCTTCGTCATTATTATATTGACTATAGTTATCACATAAAATGAATGACGAGGATAAAACGAAATAAGATATTTTTCATCTTTTACTTTATTCAATTTTGATTTATCTTATAATTCGAAAGGAGTTGATATCCATGAAGAAAACAAAATATTCACTAACTGCCTCACTTAGCTTGCTAATTCCCTTTCTTTTTTGTATGCCAGTACATGCAGAAGATACACCAAAGTCGGAATTAGATGTGCAATACATGAAACAAAATGAAGAACATGCTCTCATTCAGGTAAATACAACAGGATTAAATGCAATTCGTCTTCCAGATGGAAACATTATTCACCAACAAAAGATAGATTACATTACCTCGCGAAATGGGAATTATGGATTCTCTGACGTGGCTAAAAGTCCAGAAAAAATGGAAAACAGCGTAAACATAGCAGATTTAAGAAAAGAACTATTAGTTACAAATAAAACACAAGTAAAATTGAAGTTAAAAACACAGGATTTACTTTCTGGAAATCATGAAATGCGTTTTAAAAATGACAATGGAAATTGGTCTGTGTTTGAGCCTTTTAAACAAGATAAAGATTGGAATCTTTTAGATGAGGAAGGGATACGAACTGTTTCTGTACAATACAAAGACTTAGCAGGAAACATTTCAGATGATGTTTTTGATAGAATCTTTTTAGACAAGTCTGGACCAGAGACTTCCTTTCAAATTAATAACGGAAGCACTTATACAAACACGGAGAATGTGACGCTCTCTATTACAGCAAAGGATAACTATTCTTATCCTTCTAAGATGTATATTAGTGTAGATGGTACCAATTGGATTGAAAAACCATTTAGTGAAAAACTGCCATTCACCTTACCTTTAGGCGATGGTAAAAAAGATGTATATGTGAAAGTAGCAGATGCACTTGGAAATGTCAGTAAAGTGGTCAAACAAACGATTGTTTTAGATAAAACAGTTCCTTATGGCTCTATTGCTATCAATAATGGCGCTCAAATTGTTCCTTCTAAAAAGGTAGATTTATCAATTACATTAGGGGATAAATTATCTGGAATAAATAAGGTGAAAATTATAGATGGAGATAAAGAATATGTACTACCTACTGTTCCAAAAGACAAGATTACTATTCCTTGGGAACTAAGTGAAAAATCTAATGGCCAAGTTACATTAGTATTAGTAGATAATGCAGGAAATGTGGCAAGAATCGAAAGTAATCAAGTTATGTTAGCAACTTTAAATATTACTGGATTCGAATTGTTGAACGTTGTAAATCCTTCACAAACTACATTTAAACCAATCAAATGGGCTTTTGAACCACAGAAAATGATGGCAGGAGGCAATATCGAGTTTGCAATTTACTATGATTTATATCGAGATGAAAGAATCAAATCATCACGTATTGAGGGTAAATATGCAATTGATATTGTTGGGGATAGTGGTTACCATTACACATCTTCTAATCAATATGTGAATGAGCTACCTCTTCCTGAAAAAGGATTTAGCCTGAATACATTAATTCCAGAAAATGCACCAAGAAACGCAAAAGTGTATGTATCTTCTCATTTAAAAGCAACGTTACAAACTGACAAAGGAGAGGTTGTATTAGAGGATAGTTTCCCTGATAAAAACGGGAAAGCACACATTGGTATTGTTGATGGCTTCATTAAAGATAGAATCAAGTTCAATGAAATTAGATAACAAAAAAGCTACACTCTATGCAAGTAGTGTAGCTTTTATAACTATTTAGGAAAAAATAATTGACGAATTAATGCTAATAAATTATAATATAATTAAAGATAAGTAAATATAGAAATCAGGAAGGGTTTGTGATAACTCTACAAAAAAAAGGAGATGATAGTATGTTACAAGAATTACTGGATGGTTATTTTTTATTTTTAGTTGCGTACTCTCTATATCGAGTTGTTGTTGCAGGTGTAGAAACTGTTCAAGATATGCCTGAACTTAAAAAGAACAGAGAACAATACTTGAGAGAGATGGGACGATTATAATTTTTAATCTTCCTTTATATACAGGTAAAGAGACAGAATCTGTCTCTTTTTTTATTTTTCTTTTATTTTCTTTCCTACAATTTTTTCATCTTCAGCTTTTATACGAAGAATCATATGAGGATAGCTTTCTTTTTCTTCTATACTCGTGTTCTTTTCAGGTTCCACTACGTTATAGCCAACGACAATATCTTTATTTGCCTTTCTTACATCAAACAACTCAATACCATATCCAGTTGTGAATTTCTTTCCGTCTGCTATTACAATATAAGTATATTCTTTATCCGTTTTAGAATGGACACCTTTTTCTTTTGATGATTTTTCATACCAAGATTTCATGTCACCTTCATTCAATACACTTTCATCTAATAATTCATATTTTATCTCTTTTTGCGTTTTTAACTCTTTGACAGTCCATGTATCTTTTTTCATAAGCGTATTCTCATTAGAACAGCCAACAAATACACTTGTAGTGATAGAAAGTAATAACATTATGCCTATTTTTCTTTTACTCATCATGTATATGCACCTCCATTTCATTCCTATATTATATATTTTTCATAGACTATATTCAATAAAAAAACAAACAAAAAGAGCTGACCCTCTATTCAGTCAACTCAATTTTTATTTGATTCTGATTCGGTTTTGTTTTATCAATTTTAACAACTCTCGTATTTGTTTCCGAAATGTTTCCTGCCTTATCATATACTCTTGATTTAACAGTCGTAATTCCTTCATTCATAATCATGAATGGCTCTTTATAAATAGTCCACCCTTGATTAATCACCCCCTCCAATGTATATTCAATCTTTTGAATACCTGAAGAAACAGGCATTTCTAATCCATTCACCTTTATATTTGCTTCTTTTCTATTTCCTGCATTGTCGAATACGACAAACGGATACACACCATTTTGGTCTACTTTGAATTGAACTGAGAATTCTCTCTGCTTTGTCCCATTAGGCAATACTATTTCACTTACACCACTCTGACTATCCGTAGCCTTCACATCAATAAATCCTTCTTTTTTATTCTGAGAAATAGAAACGTTTGTCGAAACCTCTGGTGGAGTTATATCTATTTGATTTATCTGTATGGTTTTGACCGTAACATTCCCTGCTTTATCATACACTTTGAATGTATAGCTTCCATTCGTTTTTATTTTGTACGAAATCTCTTCTTGATTTGTTTGACTACTATTCGGCAATTCAATTCGGGAAACACCACTTTTACTATCACTGGCTTTTAATTTTAATTCTATTTCCTTATTTGTGAAAGTGTTAGGTATTCCTTCAATATTTAATACAGGATTATCCTTATCTATTAACACTTTTACGGTCTTCTCTGTCTCTTTCCCACGATTATCTAATACTTTATAGACATAAGTTCCCTCTTCACTTAACGTGTCCCTATAGGCGTTCTGGTGCACTTCACGACCATTTGGTAGCGTAATTTTATCTACTTGAAAATCATCATTATCCAATAATTCGTATTTTAAGTCACTATATTCCACTGTGAAATCATGGTCAATGTGAGGAACATCAATTTGTGTCCATGGTTGTAAGTCTTTATAATAATTACCAGGAATTGTGAATATTTCTTCAAAATGAACCTTCCCTTTTCCTTTCAAGTCAATCAACTTAAAATTATTTGCTCTTGTCCATGTTCTTCTTAATGTGTATTCACTTCCAACATTACCCATGTAAATATAAGAAAACCCTACACCTATAGTTTCATTCACAGGTTCTCTTTTTGCATTTATAAACTCCACATTTCCAGTAATTCTCACCCTCTTATCTTTATAGGTTGTGAAGTTTTGCCACATAGGAAGCCAAGAATCTCTGGTATCTTGCTTATATGTCCCTTCATACCCCACATCATTCGTAGAGGAAATGCCTACAGATACATCTTTATTCGTCCAACCTTCCGTAGATGCTTTTATCTCCACTTTTGAAGGAATGTTAACATTCCCAATTGGAACAACTGAGTATCTGTAATTACCAGCCTTATCCTTCGACACAAAGTTGTATTCTTTATTCTCTGCAAAAGTGTATTCAAATTCCCCTGTTTTAATTCTGTTTCCATTAGGTAATTGCACATAATCTAAACCACTTTCACTATCTTGTACCTTTACCTTTAAAACAAATTGTTTGTTTTGTCTTTTATTTAATTCCTCTCTATTTAACACTTCAAAAACAGGTGGTGTTATATCGGATTCTTCCTCTCTCATTTGAAACGGTTCATTTGTAATATCGACGTCTCCCTTTTCAAACCTTACATAATTAGAGTATAAATAAGAATCATCCCCTGGTGTATCATAAGGCTTTATATCAATGACTTCTTTAGTGATTAATAATGGATAATTATCCTCGGACTTATTGACAACCATCCATACTAATTCTTCTCCTAAATATGTTCCGAATTTAACGTCGTCTCCAATTTTCATGTCTTTTGCCAACATGTTATTGGACAATCTATATTCAGGTTTTAAATGAATAGCAGGGACTACACCTTTTGCTTCTTGAGCACGGGAGATTCTTGTAGCTGAATCTTCCCATCCTACTGTTGATACATTATCTGAAGCTTGTTCAGCATAACCAGTCGATGTAAGCCAAGGAATTGTATCGTTAAAGTAACTATTTTTATTTTTTGCAGATTTACTAATGGATTTTGTTAAGGGGAGTCCTCTTTTTTGAATATAGTCATACACTTCCCATATGTTTAATAAAAACACTTTATCTTTTTCGTTCCGATAAAAATAATCCATCTTTTCTCTCTCTATATTCGGAAGTTGAAACAATAGGGATTGGTTATCAACATGTGCAGGAGGTCTTTGTAATCCACCACCATGTTTCCCACCAGTATTCGCATCATGGAAGTTCACATGTACCCTGTGATTCGTAACAGCTATACCTTCTTGTTCACTCTTTGTAAATGTAGTTAAAAAGCCTGGTTCCATATCGTATGCAGTATTACCTAATTTTTGAGAACTTGGAGGTAGATTGGTATATTTTACTACATTATCTGTACTATTTAACCATTCTCTAATATTAGAAGACCCCCAATATGAACTTCCCCATACATCCCTTCTTAAATATGAGTTTTCACTCCCTACAAGCTTATTTTCAAAAGTATCAATAGCATGTGCAGAAATAGGATAACTACTTATACCTAAAGTAACTAAGGCACTTATAATCATAGCTTTATATTTTCTCATAATGTATCCTCCTCCCTAAATCTTTTTATTATTATATCGTTCTTATACAATTTTTAATTCTTACAATAAAAAATAAGAGACCTGACTGTTTAGTCGAGTCTCTTTTTATTCTAACGTAATTAAAATTCCATTGTTTATTGGTTTTGTTTTATCAAGTTTTACCACTTTTGATTTTTCACTTGAAATATTTCCTGCTTTGTCATAAGCTCTTGATGTAATCGTTGTAAGACCTTCTTTTTTTATGAAAAACGGCTCCATATAATTGGTCCAACCCTTATTTTCTGCACCATCTAACTTATATTCTATCTTTTGAATTCCAGAGATAGATACCTTTTCTAAATCCGAAATTTTAGAGGTTATTTCCTTTATGTTTCCCGCATTATCTTTTAATTTAAATGGATATTCTCCATTTTCATATACATTAATTTTCACTGTATCTCCTTGCACCCATTCACCACTTGGTAATTGAATCGAATCTACACCACTTTCATCATCTTTAGCGATTACTCGAATCTCTCTACCAGATTTATCAACATTATGTTTTTCATCTAATAAGAATGCTGATTGAATGTGATGATAAGGTTGTAGTTTGTCTATGTTTCGAATGGCTACTTTTTTTATAGCCACATTACCCGCTTTATCATATGTTTGAAATTGATAATCACCATTCGTCTTTGCAACAAATTCAAACGAGGTACTTGTCGTTTCACTTCCATTTGGTAAGATTGTTTTTGCTACGCCACTTTGAGAGTCAGAAACCGTTACATTCAACTTAACGTCTTGATTTGTCCACTTGTCACTTATCCCATCAACTTGAATTGTAGGTAGTGTTTTATCAATCTTTACTTCCACATCTTTTTTTGTTATCATGCCTCGGTTGTCTAACACTTGGTACGTATAACTCCCTTCTTTTGTTAGTGTATCTTTATAACTTTTTTCACCAATTGAATTTCCGCTTGGAAGTATGATTTTTTCAATAGCAAAATCATCTTTGTCTAACAATTCATATCTCACATTTGTCCATTCGACTTTATAATTCGTATCCTGTGCATCTACATTGATTTGTGACCATGGAATTAAATCCTTATAATAGTAATCAGGAACTGTGAAAACCTGGTCAAAATGAGCTTTCTTTTTCTCTTGCAATTCTTTTAGAGAATAACGTATTGGTAAATGATAATTTTTTTGCAAGTTATATTCTGAACCTGATTTATTGACCGAAGTAAAAATGAATCCCATTCCTGTAAAATAATCTCCTACAGGTTTTTTCGCTTCAATAAATTCAACATCTCCTGATATACGAATTCTTTTCCCCTTATATGTTGTATAATTCGGCCACATCGCTTCTGTTCTATCACGATTATTTTGAATTTTTTCTGCAAAAGCACTCCCTACATCATTTGATGCTGAAATATCTACCGTTACATCTTTATTTGTCCATCCATTTGCAGAAGGATTAATAATTACTTTTGGTGGTATATTGATGTTTCCAACTGGAATAACGAAGTATCTAAAATTACCTACCTTATCTTTTGCAATAAATAAGTATTCTTTATTCTCCGACATCGTGTAAGAAACTCGTTTGTTATACACCTTGTTTCCATTTGGCAAAATGACATATTCTATATCAGATTCATCACTTGCTTCCAATTCAAGTGTAAACTCATCATTGCTTCTTTTATTCAATTTATCTTCATTTAGTATTTTAAAATCTGGTGGGGTTATATCCTTGCTGTTATTAATATTTCGATAAGGTTCTTCTACGATATTCACATCTTCTTTTTGGAAATCAACAACCTCTGAATATTTATAAGCCTCATCCCCAGGAGCATCATAATGTTTTAAGTCTATGATTTTTTCAGATAATAAAAGCGGAAATCCTTCTTCGGTTTTATTGACAACCTCCCATTCAATAGGAGCCCCATTATAGTTTCCAAATAATAATTTCTCTCCAATCTGAATATCTTTAGCTATCTTCCCATTCGGAAACTTATAATCTGGTTTGATATGTATAGCAGGTACTACGCCTCCTAATCTATTTGTGTAACCAAATACAAGTGACCTCGATGAATCAGGTGTAATTAAAAATGTCAGGTCGTATCCAATGTTTGCTCTTCCACCACTTAACATCCAATGTTCATAGTTGTTATAATAACTATGTTTCTTTTGTGCTTCAGGCGTTAATTCCTTAGGTAACGACCAACCTCTTTTTTGTAAATAGCTATAAGCCTCATAAGCATTTAAAAAGAACACTTTATCATTTTCCATTTTATAAAAGAAATTCTTATTATTATTCAACAAGCCATTTAAACTAAATGTCATTGATTGATTAGGATAGGCTACATCTGATTGAGATGTATTCCCTCCATCTTTCATTCCCGCTTGTGCATCTGTAGTAGAAACATATACACGGTGTTTAGTAACTGCAATTGCATCTTGTTCTTCCACATTAAAATTTGACAAGAAACCTGGTTCTTTATCATAAGCAAAGTTTCCTAATTTATCTGAAGATGGCGCTTGATTTGTATACTTTATATAAGATTTATCAGTATTTAACCACTCTCTAATATTAGAGGTTGTCCAGTAATTGCTTCCATATGTTTTTCTTGATTGCATGGATGGCTGAATAAGTTCATTTTCTTTCACACCATCTGCATAAATAGGCTGACATTGAATAGTTAAAAGGGAAATTCCTAAAAACGAACTTACTATTTTTTTAAATGTATTCATTTTTAGTCCTCCTCTCGTATTTTTGATTTCTATAATAAATTCAATTATTCTATTATAGAAATCAAAATTCGAAATCATTCCGATTCTCATTCCAAACCTCTATGAATCTTTATATGTTGACATGCAATCCAGATACGGTATATGAAATTACACATAAGAAAAAGAGCCTTAAAATCAGCTCTATTATTTCAACTCTATTAAAATTTGGTTGTTAACTGGCTTTGTTTTATCCAATTTAACCATTCTTGTTGATTCTTTTGAAACATTACCTGCCTTGTCATATGTTCTGGACGTAATCGTTGTAAGGCCTTCTTTTCTTACGAAAAACGGCTCACTGTAATTAGTCCACCCTTTAGTTTCTGCACCGTCTAACTTATATTCTATCTTTTGAATGCCAGAGACAGATGCTTTCTCTATCTCTGTAATGTTTATTGATGTGCTATTTATATTCCCTGCTTTATCCTTTAATTTAAATGGATATCTTCCATTTTCAGATACAGTAAATGTCACATTATCTCCTTTCAACCATTCACCACTTGGCAATTGAATAGAATCCATACCACTATCATTATCTTTTCCTATAATCGTTATTACTCTACGAGTCTTGTCATATTTACCGTTCTCATAAATATAATTCTCCTGAGTCGAAAAAGTAGGAGCTTCTTTATCTATATTCTTAATCTCTAAAACTTTTTTCGTTACATTTCCTGCTTTGTCATGTACTTCAAATGTATAGGTTCCATTTTCATATACTTTAAAATCAAAGATATCTTTCTCTACCTTGCTCTCATTAGGGAGAATGGTATAATCTATACCACTTTGAGCATCAGAAGTTTTTACTTTTATGTTTATATCTGCATTGGTCCATTCCGTTTGAGATTGCTCAAAGTCTATGGTAGGAGATGTTTTATCAATCTTTACCTCTATAGACTTCTCTGTTACCATCCCACGATTATCATGTACTTTATACGTATAAACACCTTCTTTAGATAAGGTATCCGTGTAAACAGAATCCAGTATATCCTTTCCGTTGGGTAACTCTATCTTATTTATTTTAAAGTCATCATCATCCAATAACTCAAACTTTAAATCTGTCCATTTTATTTTATAATCCTTTTTATACACATCAATATTCATACCTGTATATGGCTCGAAATTTGAGTGATAATCATTTGGTACAGTAGAGATAAATTCAAATGTTTGTTTTCCTTGTTCCTTCAGTGTCTTTAGCGGAATTACTTTAGGAATTACCCATGTTTTTACCAAACTATATTCTGAATCATACTCTTTATTTGAAGCATATGCATATCCTATCTGAGCATTTATCTTATCAACGGATTCTGTAGCACTTAGTAGTTCTACAGAACCCGATACTTTTATTCTTTTCCCTTTGTAGGTTGTATAAGTTTCCCAAATCGGATGGTACTTACTTCTATAGTCTTGTGTATAGCTTGTATGTAAACCAACTTGGTTAGAAGCACTAATGTCTACTTTTACATCTTTATTTGTCCATCCATTTTCGTTTCCTGAAGACTTCACCAGAACCTTTGAAGGTGTATTGATGTTCCCTACAGGGACTGTATAATATCTGTGATTTCCTGCTTTATCTTTTGCGATAAATAGATATTCCGTGTTCTCCGAAACAGTATATTTAAATGTTGAAGATTTTACTTTATTTCCATTTGGTAATTGGATATAATCCAACCCTGATTCATTATCAGTCACTTTAAAATCTAATGTGAATTCGCCCTTTTGGGTCTGATTGATTAATTCTTTGTTTAATAATTCGATGATTGGTGGTTGAACATCTTTTTGATTTTCGTTAGGCGTGTACGTTTCATCTATAACACTTACGTCTTCTTTATTAAAGTTTACAGTATCAGAATAAGCATACGATTCGTCACCTTGCGTATCAAATGGTTTGATATCTAATATTTCTTCAGATAAAAGCAATGGATATCCATCTTCGGTTTTATTGATAACTTTCCATTTAATAGGTACATTATTGTATATACCGAAATTTAATACATCACCTATTTTTAAATCTTTTGCCATCGTCCCATTATTTAACTTGTATTCTGGCTTTAAGTGAATTGCAGGTACAATGCCCTTTGAATTATTAGCGTTTCTTCTTCTAACACTTGCCTCTGTTATTCCATCAATCGTTAAGAGGGCTTCACTTCCTACATCTTCTCCCCCACTTGATGTATACCATTCTATAGATTCCTCATAGTAATTTCTTTTTTGTTTCGCCTCATTTGAGATGTTTTTTCGTAAAGGTGTACCTCTTTTCTGTAAGTAATTATAAACTTCATATACGTTTAACAAGAAAACCTTATCATTTTCATATTTATAATAATACTTGTCATGATTCATAACTAAACCACTTTGACTAAACGTAATAGAAGGATTGTAATACCTAAGTAACGGAAGTTTTAAGCCCCCTCCATCATGAACTCCTGACTTTTTATCAAAACCTGTAACATTGACTCTATGCTTTGTAATAGCAATTGCGTCATATTCTTCTTCTGAAAAACTATGTAGAAACCCCGATTCTTTATCGTAAGAGAAATTTTTTATTTTCGCTGATGTTGGTGGCTGATTTGTAAATTGAACATTCTTAGCATCACTATTTAGCCATTCTCTTATATTTGAACTCGTCCAATATGAACTCCCATATAATTTCCTACCTGATGCAGACTGTTCTATTAAGAAATTCTTTTTAGGACTTGGATTTTCTTCAGCATGTATATGCACAGGAGCTAAACAAGATAATAATGCCCCTATTGATAAAAGTGCTATGTTTTTTTTAAACAACATCATCACCCCCGTTTCTATTTATTTACTTATTATATAAATTTTCACCAACTATAGTCAAAACAAAAAGAGGGGATAGTACCCCTCTTCTTAATCTTTTCCTCTTATCTGTACCTGAATATCTTTATTCTGCCAAGTAGATGGAGCTTCTATATCTACCGATGGATTTTCTTTATCAATGTTAGAAACAATGATGGACTGTACAGTTTCATTTCCACCTTCATCTACTGCTTTAAAGTAATAAATCCCATTTTCTTTTACAATGAAGGTTGCCTTATCATTATTAATCCAATCTCCGTTTGGTAAACAAATTTTGATTACACGACTATCTTTATCAGTGGCAACCACTTGTAAGGTCACTTCTTTATTGGTCCACTCTTTCGTACTTGGTGTTATGCTTATCTCAGGTGAGAATTTATCCTCATAGTGATAATGAGCTACTTCTGAAATATTACCTGCATTATCAACACTCGCTACGTGAATATAAAACTCTTTTTTGTTTGGAACATTGAGCTGATAAGAAGTGCTTGTCGTTTCTACTTTTCCATCGGGTATGGTATTTGGTTTTTCATCAATAACAATGGAATATCCTCTTAACCCTGTTTTTACTTCCGTTTTTACAACGTTAGATGTTAATTGGCTTTTCGTATCACTACCTTTAGCTTCTACATAATATTCATAAGAAGTTCCCTTATCAACAGATTCTTTAAAATTGATTGTTGCCGTATCATCTAAATTCAGCGTCACTTTGTTAATATCAGGTTTCGAAGGAGCATCCACATCTTGACCACTTCTATCATCTAAATGCGTATCGGAAGTCAATTGAGCTAAATAGAACAGCGTATTCGCTAACACCTTTTGTTCATCAGGTGTTGCTTGCCCATTAGAATGACCAGTTTGAATAATAGCTGTGTTATTCCATGTGTGTAAATAAGCATTTGTATTACTATTTAAGGAATCATCAACTGCACTTCCCGTAACAGGATTACCCCAACTGTTTCCCACGAATTTCATCCATGTATCACCGTTAAAATGAATACTCATTGTATGGGCCATCGGAATTTTTAATTCTGTTCCTACATTACCTATTTTCCATGGATACTCCAGTAGCAATCCTTTTTTAGTGATTGCTATTTTTTCACTACCAATCCCCCTGAATTTTGTAGGGTCTGACACATTAAAATCATCTTTTACGGCATCAAAGAAATCAACTGAGGATGAAATTTTTGTCATTACATCATGACCTGCGAGCACCCCTTTTCCTCTCCGCTCAAAATCCTTTATTGCTTGTATACTTTCTTTTCCTAAAGGACTCCATCCGTTAGCATCATATGTACCTATCATCATTACATCATATTTGTCTTTTCCTTTTTCATCATATATGTAAGAATTGGGTGATGAATTGAATTCTTCTTGCGTTACTGCATCTACCTCAATAACGCCCATCCCATAACCTTTGCTATTTTCGGAGTTAGATTCTTCCATCCATTTCTTTAAACTGGCTGATACAGGCATTACGTTTCGTTTGCCATCTCTATCTATAAAATCAATTGTAGAAAGGGTTGTATCTTTCCATTTAGTAGGGTAGATGTTTAATACTTTTACTTTCTTTTTATAATCAGTAGCAGAAACACTTTGAAATTCTTTTTCTCCATCTTTTTTCTTAAATACTTTATACGTATATGGCTCCGATTTTCCACCTTCCCAAGTTAATTGAACCATATTCTCTTTATGATTCGCTTTCGCTTCTAATATTGGGATTTCAATCGGAATATGAGCTGTTTCACTTACATTCCCTTGATTATCTATAGCCTTTATATGTAGAAATTGTTTTTCGTCTTTGATATTTCTAAATGAAATATTCTCATCCGTTGTGTTTATTGTATTTCCTGGTTCGGTTTTTGGATTTTTATCTAATACATAACTATAGCCTTTTATCCCCGATATTACTTCTACTGATTTTTCTGTTGAAAAAGGTGTTTCTCCATTTTCAGATATACCTTTTATCTTGTATTTGTAGTTCGTACCTTTATCTTTAGGCTTATCGAATTTTACATTTAAGTTTTTGTCTTCTTTCACTACGGTTGCCTTCATAACTTTATTCGGTTTTTCTTTATCAATCGCATTCATATCCTCAAACTCGGAACCATATCCTTCATATATCTTCGAACCATCTCTTTGCAACTGAACTTTTGTAGCATAACCTACCTTGATATCATCCACGTAAGTATTTCCATTTTTAGATTCTACTTGTTGTCTCAATTGTCTTGGGTTTTTCAACCAATCTATATCAGGATATTCAGTTACTTTGCTATTCATATTAATAATTTGCCAACCATCACTATGTTTTACTGTTTTTGTCGCAAATCTAATAGCTTCACCCGTATTTCTTGACCGCCACTGTTCTCCTTTTTTAAAGCTACCTTTGATAGGTGCATTTAACGTAACAGTGTTTGTATCCCTATCAATTTCTCTAACAGATAGATTCTCTTTATGGTCATATGGGTCAGTATCTGACGTAATATATGAAGCTAATCCAAGTCCTACAGTTGTATTCACTTTAAATGTTTTTGTTCCTGGTGGTACATCTTCAGCAAAATAAATATTTCTATGAGTGAAAGAATTCCTATATGCCCAAGAGGTAAACAGAGAAACTGTTCCTTCATCATCTGTTTTTACTTTCACAGAAGCAGAAACAGGTTTTCCATTCGGCAAAGCTAAAGGGTTGTATAACCAAGTATGATTCCAACTTGAAGTCATATCGTATGGCCACCATACTGAATTCCCTTTATCAGGGAATGTATTCGGAGTCATATATGCTCCTGTACCCGCATAAACATTTTCTTTTTCATGAACAATCTTTTGTCCACCATCACCTAAACCATTATTTCCATCATAGACTAATTCTGGTTTAGGTTTTTCATTTTCTTCATATCCAACTGTCCATAGTACATCACTATCTAAAATTTCAGTAGCCCAATCTGCCCTTGCATGTAAACCATTTTGAGAAACACTTAATTCTGGAATTCTGGACATTAAATATAAATCTTTTATTTCCTCGTCATCTGTTCCACCGTTAAATATGTTAATCTCATCTAAAATACTTTCTCCATCTAATCCATACTGATTATCGTAGCTATATCCGCTAATTACTAACTTGTTGTTCCAACCAACTTTTTCAGAGAATTGTTTCCCTCTTACTTGAGATAAATTTTGCTTTACTCCATTTAAATAGAGTTTGTTTTTATTTATATCATTTCTATTAAATACTGCCACAACATGGGTTAATTCATTTGGTTTTATCTTGTCTTGAACACCAAATACGTCATCATTGTTTGTATTAAAACCAAAAGAGCCTTCTATGAAATATAATGAATATTCTTCAAAACCAATAGGCATAAACATATCTTTCTTCCCATCCCATTTCATCCAAAATGAGAATGTTAATTCATCCTGTTTTTTTATATCTAAATCTGATAAAGGAATTTCTACTTTGTCACCATTTGGTTTTAATCCCTTATTCCTACTACCTGGTTCAAAGTTCTCTTTTCCTTCATTTGTTTTATAAACTTTTCCAGTCACTGTATTTTCTATCTTTTCTTTATCAAAATTCATTTCAAGTATTTTTCTTTGATTGTAATATTCAATATCCCCATAACTGGAAGCTTGAACAACTTGAGGTGAACTTACCATAGCTGTTAGCATTGTAATTACTGATATGATAGATGTGTATTTTCTCATATTTATCGCCTCCTTTACTCATTCCACCTTACTATTATAGACTTATTACATCAACTAAAGTCAATAAAAAATAACACCTAAAAAGGTGTTATTCATCATTTCCTACAATTTTCACTTCAACATCCCTATTCATCCAATTTTCAGGAGCACTTATATCAGCTTTTGGATTCTTTTTATCTATATTTGATACAACGATAGATTGTACTGTTTCACTTTCTCCTTGGTCCACTACTTGAAAGAAATAGATACCATTCTCTTTTACAATGTAAGTTGCTTTGTTGCCATGTACCCAATCACCATTCGGCATTTGTAGTTTCATCACTCTACTATCTTTATCTGTAGCTGTAACGTGTAATACAATTTCCTTATTGGTCCATTCTTTTACATTTGGTTCAATCATTAATACAGGAGCCTGTTTATCCTCGTAATGATAGTGAGAAACCGCTGAAACATTCCCTACCTTATCCACACTTGCTACATGAACATAAAAGTCTTTTGTATTAGGAGGCGAAACGGTATAAGATGTGCCTTTTGTTTCAATCTCAGCATCAGGAACTGTATCTGACTTTTCATCAACTACAATTGAATATCCTTTCAATCCAGAAGTTATAGTTGCTTTAGAAATGTTAGACTTTAATTTACTGTTACTATTTCCACCAGTTGCTTCTACATAATATTCATAATCCGTCCCTTTATCTACTGCACCTTTATAGTCAATAGACACATTTCCATCTGAACCTAAATTCATAGACGTTATAGATGGAAGTGTAGGCGATGTAACATCTTGGCTACTCCTATCATCTAACTCTGTTGCAGAAGTCAACTGAGCCAAATAGAACAGTGTGTTTGATAATATCTTCTGCTCATCAGATGTAGCCTCTCCATTCGAATGACCTGTTTGTATCATCGCTATGTTATTACGAGTTGTTAAATAGAAGTTTAATGGGTCATCCATACCTATGTTCTCATAATTAAATCGTAACCATATATCTCCTGCTGTTTTTTGTTTATAGGTGTGTGCAAAAGGAATTTTTAATTTTGTTCCAATATCTCCAATTGCCCAAGGATAATTTGTTAATAATCCCTTTTTATTAATTTCTACAGTAGAATTACCTGTTACGAATTGCTTTTTATCATTATTCCCATTGTAAATGGACACATTTTCATTTACATACTCTATACCATTACCCTCACCAATTTTAATAAAATTAGGTCGTAAATTATGAATGGTATCATGACCAAAAAGAAGACCCTTTCCTGAAGCGACAAATGTATTCACTTCCGATACAGAATCATTTGAAATATCTTGCCAGTTATTGTTGTTCCACAAGCCAAACACAAGCTCATCATATTTATGTATCATTGACGGGTCTTTATTGAATTCAGTGATAGAAACAGCATCCACATGAATTAACCCTTTCCCATAACCTTTCTCATTCTCCTTGTTAGGCTCTTCCATCCATTTTTTTAGCGAAGCAGATTTTGGAAGTGTAAATGCCTCGCCTTTCCAATTAGAAAAATCTATCATTGGAATATAATCTTTATTTGTATTATCTTGACTTCTTGTTTCTGGATAAATCTCTAATACATGTATCCCATCTTTATAACTACTTGTTGATGTTGTTTGGAATTCTTTACTTCCTTCCTGTTTCTTAAATACTTTATAGGTATATGGTTCAACACTACCTTTTGTCCATTCCAGATGCACAAAGTTCTCTTCATTATTTGCTTTTGTTACTAAATCAGGAATTTCAATCGGAATATGTTTTACTTCACTTGCATTCCCTTGACCATCAATCGCCTTTAAATGTAAATAATGTTGTCCTTTCTCCTTTAAAGATGTTTTTAATGCTTCTGTTGTTAAATTAATCTTATCTGAAGGAATCGTATTCTTATTTTTATCAATGACATAACTATATCCTTTTACGCCTGACGTAACTGTGACTTCTTTCTCTTTAGAAAGTGGTGTTTCACCTGTTTTGGATAACCCTTTTATGTTATAAACATATTTTGTACCTAAATCTTTAGGTTTCTCGAAATTGATAGATAAATCATCTTTATCCCCGTTAAAAGTTATCTTCCTAACCATGTCTGGTTTTTCTTTATCCGTTGCTCCCTTATCTTCAAATTCAGAATTATACCCTCTATATACCTTATTTCCATCTCGATATAATTCAACTTCTGTTGCATACCCCATTCGAACATCATCTATATACATTTCATTCAAAACCCATGAGGTAATAAAATAAGTAAATCCTCTTTTCGCAGTATCATAATAATCCTTGTTATCAACCGTTGTATTTAGATTAATCGTTTTCCATGTGTCAGAGTTAAAGAGTTCTTTTGTAGGAAAATATGCAGGGTTAAAATGTGTATGTCCTGGTACATCAGCCCCTTTAGGGAAATCTTCTGCAATAGGGCGACTCAACTCCATTGTTTTTGTTTCTAAATCAATGTGAGTAATATATCCGTAATCATAAAATCTATCTGGGTTAGCTTCAGGAATAATTTTATCGGCATAATAATAATTTCTCATTCGATTATTCACTACATCTATAGGGAATTGTTCTAAATTATCTACCTTTAAACGTTTACTACCCGCTTTTGCACCTTCTAATAAAGTAAGCGGTTTGCTATACCCATATATAGAAGCTAAAGTAAAAGTTTTATTGATAGGTCCCCCAATAGCAGTTGAAGTAATAGTGGAATGTCCTTTTGGTTTCACTTTTACACTCATACTAAAGTGAGAGCCATTTGGAGCGGTTTGTCTTCTACTAAAATTCATATAGCTCGTTTCAGACTTATGTTGTGACTTATCCTCACTTTCATTAAACCAATTATTCCCCTTACCATTTACTGTTGACCCAATTTTCACAGAAGTCTCTCCATCATACGATTCTTCATTCGTAAAACTCTGTGAGCCATCAGGTGTATTTGACCTTGGAGGAAACGTAGGTTTTTCTTCTCCATTTTCAAAAGACGTTTTATAAAATAAGTCTGTGTCTAAAATTTCAGTTGCCCAATCCACTCGTGCATGTAAATTATTCTGTCTTACTGATAAATCAGGCACCCGCGAAAGTAGAAACATTTCTTTTGCTTGCTTCTCATCTGTACTTCCTTTATATAAGTTCACTTCATCTATTACAGAATTCCCTGTGACCTTATGAATCTCTTGTCCATTCCAACCACTTATTTGAAAGTAATTCGTATTAAATACTGCATTCTTATTATTGACCGTCCCTCTTATCTGCTTAATATCCTGTTCTTCCCCATTTATATACAATTCGTTCTTTTCAACATCGTTTTTATGAAACACAGCAATGACATGCGAAAATTGATTTACTTTTATCTTATCTTTCACACCATATATATCATCATTTCCTGTATTAAATCCAAAATCACCATTATTTAACCAAAGGCCATATTTACCAAAACCAATCGGAATGATTCCATCTCGATTTGAATTCCCTTTTAAATCTCCATCCCATTTAAACCAAAACGAAAGGGTAATCGTATCGTCTTGCTCTATAGACAAATCTTTAATCGGAACTTTTATATCATCCCCATTTATTTGTAACCCCTTATTCTTACTACCTGGGACGAACGTTTCTTTATTTGATGTTGTTTTATACTCGTTACCACTGACTGAATCTATCGTTTTTTCATTATCAAAATTCATTTCAAATACTTTTCTTTGATTATATGAATCTACACTTCCATAACTGGAAGCATGGGCATATTGAGTTGACGCTATCATTCCTATCATCATTGCTACGGTTGATAATACTGCAATACTTTTTTTCATATACTCGCCTCCCTAAAAAACATTATACCTATTATAGACTAAAAACATCGACTAAAGTCAATGAAAAATAGCACCTTGAAAGGTGCTACTCATCATTTCCTATTATCTCAACTTTTACATCTGTATTTACCCAGTTATCTGGAGCATTGATTTGTACAGTTGGATTCTTTTTATCAATGTTCGAAAGGATAATATATTGAATCGTTTCATTACCACCTTCATCCACCGCTTTAAAGTAATAGATACCATTTTCATTTACAATGAATTCAGCCTTACTTCCATTTATCCATTGTCCATTTGGTAATCCTATTTTCTTCACCCTACTATCTTTATCTGTAGCAACTACATGTAATGTTATCGCTTTGTTCGTCCAATCCTTCGTACTTGCAGTAATTGTTAATTCAGGAGAAGATTTATCTTGATAGTGATAGTGAGATACTTCCGAGATATTACCTGCATTATCCACGCTTGCTACATGGATATAGAAATCTTTGGTATTCGGAACAGTTAACTGATAAGAAGCAGTTATTGTTTCCGTTTTTTCATCGGGTATAGTATATGGGCTTTCATCAATAGCAATAGAATATCCTTTTAGACCTGTTTTTACTTCAGCTTTTGCAATGTTAGACTTTACAACACTTTGTGTGTCACTACCTTTTGATTCAACATAATACTCATAGGAAGTCCCTTTATCAACAGACTCATTATACGAAACATCTACTGTACCATTTTCATTCATCACAGCCTTATTAATATTAGGCTTTGTAGGTGCGTCTACATCTTGACCACTTCTATCAGCTAACTTTGTATCTGAAGTCAATTGAGCTAAGTAGAACAAGGTATTCGCTAATACCTTTTGTTCGTCTGGTGTTGCTTTTCCATTAGAATGACCAGTTTGAATCATCGCTGTATTACTCCATGTGGTCAGATAGAAATTATTTGTTCCTAATCCTGTTTCGGAGTCTGAAACCTCTGGTCCCACTCCAACTTCCTTGTCCACAAATGGCGATTTCCAATCTGAATAATTCATCCACACATCCCCTAAAGTTACTTGTGAATTCGTATGCGAAATTGGAACAGATAACTTAGAGCCTATATCACCTATCGCCCAAGGGAAATTTGTTAACAACCCTTTTTTCTTAACCTCAATGTTCTGACTACCAATCCAAGGCATTTGAATCGCTGAAGCTCTCGCTTCATAGACATTTCCATTAAACGGATACGTTTTTATTCTAAGGAAATCACTCAATTTCACAAAGTTTTTTAAGTTGTGATATTGCGTAATTGTATCATGCCCTGCTAAGAACCCTCTTCCAGAATTAATAAAATCCTCTATGACTTGCTCTCCTTGAATGCTTAAATCTTGTTGCCTATTTGTATCCCAAGCCCCTGCATAAACTACATCATATCGCCAAGAACCATCTGGGCTTTTAAGGTATTCATTAGGATTTTTATTAAACTGATTTAATTCTACTGCGTCAACATCTATTAATCCCTTTCCATATCCTTTTGCATCCTCAATATTCGGTTCTTCCATCCATTGCTTAAGCAATGCTGATTGAGGAAGA
The DNA here is from genome assembly GCF_038006085.1 of Bacillus sp. FSL K6-0073. Taxonomy (NCBI): domain Bacteria; kingdom Bacillati; phylum Bacillota; class Bacilli; order Caryophanales; family Bacillaceae; genus Bacillus; species Bacillus sp. FSL K6-0073. The sequence continues at coordinate 247,671 of NZ_JBBOUN010000003.1, forward strand.
GTGATATTCTCTCCTTTCCAGTTTTGAAAAGTAATGTCTTTCATAAGAGAAGCGGTATATGGATACAAGTTTAAAACTTTTACTTTTTTCTTATAATCCGTTGCTGACACACTTTGAAATTGTTTTTCTCCTTCTTTCTTTTTAAACACTTTATAAGTATAAGGCTCAGTTTTACCACCACTCCACTTCAACTCAATTAAATTATCTTTATGATTTGCCTTTGCCTCTAATGTAGGAATCTCAATCGGAATATGTTTTGTATCACTTGTATTTCCTTGATTATCTATTGATTTAACATGCAAATAATATTGTTCTTGGTCTTTCAAGGATGTTTTTAATGATTCTGTTGTTAAATTCACCTTATTAGAAGGAATTGTAGTTGGATTTTTATCAATCAAATAGCTATAACCTTTAATTCCTGCTGTAATTTCTACTTCCTTATTTTTTGACACTGGAGTTTCCCCATTTTTTGATAACCCCCTAATACTGTAGGTATATTTAGTGCCTACATCTTTTGGTTTCTCAAAGGAAATAGATAAATCATCTTTATTTCCATTAAAAGTTATCTTCCTAACCATGTCTGGTTTTCCTTTATCAATTGCTTCTCTATCTGCAAAATCAGACATTAAACCTTTATATACCTTTTTACCATCACGATATAATTCTACTTCCGTTGCATATCCAAATTTTACATTATCCAAATACACAACCTTGTCAGTTGAGGAAGCCATGTAATAGGAACCCCCTCGTTTACTCACATCATAATCTTTATAATCAGTAACATAGGTATTAACACTTACTTTTTTCCACCCTTCCTCGTTTGCTACATTACGAGCAGGGAACGACCAAGCTCCTCTCCATTGGCGAAAATGAAATGGCGTTCCTTCTTCTACATCTCTATCTACACCATCAGAATTACGAAATGTAACCGTCTTATTTTCTGTATCTACACTTTCCACTTGCATCACCGCACCAATTTTCAATTCATCTTGGTCAAGTGTATATCCATGCTTTCCTACTTTGAAAGCATCTGGATTGTCAATATGTGCAACTTTAGCTCCCCTTTTCATAGATTTCGTTAACTTTACTGGTGGTAAATCGTGGTCATAAAAACTTTCTGCCCATCCACCATCTCCATTTGCCATAATTAACGACTTCGTTCCACCATTATTCTTTGCATAGTAAGTAACACTTAATGGTATTCCATTCTTAAATTTAAACCTCTCCCATACATTTATAGAACGCTCTCTATTTCTATTCGGCCATTGAATCCAGTTCCCATTTTTAAACGTATCTTCTGTTCTAATAGATTGCTTGCCAGAGAATTTATCCTCTGTTGTAATAGACTGACCTCCATCACCATAAAACTCATCATATCCCCATTTAAAATTCGGTATAAAATCATTCGTTTCAAAATCCGTTTGATACAGCAAGTCACTATCTAAAATATCAATTGCCCATTCTGATTTCGCATATAATTCATTTTGATACACATTCAATTCTGGAACTTTAGATAAAAGATATAAATCTTTCTCTTCTCCGTCTTGTATTGAATCTTTTAAAACATTAAATTCATCAAGTATGATACCCTCATCCATATCGTGATAGTTATCATATTTCCATCCACCTATTTGAAGCGAGTCATCAAATGTAGCTTTTTTATTATCAGGACTTCCTTCCAATTGTGAAAGTTCTTGTTTTTTTCCATTAATAAATAGCTTGTTTTTCATAACATCATTCTTGTGAAATTCAGCTAACACATGCGTCATTTGTCCTGCTTTCAAGCCTTTCCCCATACCATAAATATCATTTTCACCTGTATTAAAACCAAAGTTCCCATTGTGAAACCATAGTGTATATTCCCCAAAAGCAAATGGTATAAAATCATTATCATTTCCATCCCATTTCATCCAAAGAGATACTGTGATTGTTTCTTCTTTGTCTATTTTTAAATCCGAAGACGGAATTGTAACTTTTCCAGAATTCAATTGAATTCCTTTGTTTTTACTTCCAGGTACGTACACCTCATTTTGATTCGAAGAATCATATGTTTTTTTATTTATCTTATTTTCAATTCGTTCTTTATCAAAATCTATATCTACTACTTTTCTTTCGTTATAATAACTCTCTGTTTTGTTTACGTTCGCAATTGAAACATCACCTACTGCTCCTGTAGTAAGAGCAATGGCTGTGAACATAGGTATTAAGCTTTTCATACCAACACCACCTTTTATTTATGTGTCTATACTATAATATTTTATTTAATATAGTAAATAAAAAAAGCACCTTATTAGGTGCTTTTTTACATTTCAGGCTGATTCGCAAAAATTAAGTCAGGTACATATGGTTCTTTCTTTGTAGTAGTAAATATCGTATACGTATTGAATAGTTTAATTTCAAAAGTTTTATCAATTTCTTTTTCTACTAATGTATCTTGAACACCATTATTCATAATGTTTGCATCTACCTTTTTGATAACACGTTTTTTGATTTCTTTTCCGTTCTCATCTAATGCTTCAATCGTATAAGAATTATTCTTATCATCAAAAGAATAATTCGTTATATAATAGTTTCCTACTACTTTAAAATCTCTATAATAGGATTCACACGTAGAAGTACCTATTACGATGGCACTTAAAGCACCAATCACTAAAAGAATGATACTAAACATACGACTCTTTTTACTTTTTGAGAAAACAAAAGGAAGAGAGCAGAAAAAACAAACACCTACCGCAATTATATATTGCATCTTAACAACCCCCCGCATTTACTATATATGTAATATACTAATTATTTTATTTACTTTAGTCAATAAAAAACTCCCTTTCAAAGGGAGTCACTAACTTAAATTGTTAATCTTTCACCGAAATACTCTTCCGCTTTACTTACGACATTTGAAACGTCCTCCATAATAGCTACCGTTTTTGTTTCATCTTCTGCAATATCAATAGGAATTGATAGGCATAAGTCAATGCAGTAGTTAGTTGTTTCTTCTTCACGATATACCAAGAAAGAATTAATTGCTTCATAGTTAAAGTATTCTGATTGAACTCCATCTATCTGGACAAAATCCTTTAAAATTTTTGGTAAACGTAATACTGCAAATTTCTCCACAAACCCTTTTGGTTTCATTGATTTTTCCAAATCTTTTTCCTCTATACCAAAATACTCTTGTGCAAATTCTGTATCAATCACAAACTTCTTGATAATAGAGATATTTTCTTTTTCAACAAAACTTTCTGTCTCTAATTCTTGTGACTGAATAAGTTCTTGAATGTGAGATTCTAATCTTTCTCTAATCACTTCATATTCTACTAATAATTCTTCATTTGATTTAATACATTTTATTTTTGTTAAAATGAAACTCTTAAATCTATCAGTATCCATCCCATCATCTTTTAATGAAAAATGAATATCTTCATCAATTGCATTATGTTCTAACAATTTATCAAATGTATCATGTAACGAACGTTTTACGATATCAGGATAATCTTTTAAAATCTCTGTTTTATAGCTAATTAATTCCATTCCAAATACGTTATATTTATTCATATAGGCATTCCCCCTTTTATTCTAATGACTTATCATATTCAAATAAAACGAGAAACATAATTTTATATTGTTTAGAACGATTTAATATCCCCAAAAGGTAACAGTCTAACAAATACCTTTCCAATTACATCTTCTTTTATAGAAACTGTTCCTACAAAAGGACTACGAGAATCCATACTATTATTTCGGTTATCCCCCATCACAAATACATTTTCTTTAGCTACTTTTATTTTTGCATCTGCATTATTTTTCATATCTTCTTTGATATATGATTCTTTTAACTCTTTTCCATTTCGATATACATGATTGTCTTTAATTTCAATTTCATCACCTGGCAAACCAATTACCCGTTTAATCAAAATGCGACCATTCAATTTTGGAGCTTTCAACACAACAATGTCATTGTAATGTGGCTCTCCTACTTTATATGCTGTTTTATTAACAAACAAATAATCTCCATCTGCTAATGTATTATCCATGGAATGACCTACAACTTTGGCAGGAGCAACAAAACAAGTAATAACAATAGCGATAATTACCGCAACCGCCATGTATTTGAAATACTCCCAAAAAATCAATCCATAATTTTGTTTTTCTTCAAGATTCTCTTTTCCCAAATCAAACACCCCTTTTTATTTACTATAGTCAATATATTAACACTTGTTTTAGAGACTTTCAACATCCACAAAACCCCTCCGAAACATAAACCTATATACATAATTTTTTAATTCTAATAAATTTAATAAAAAATTATCATTTACAAAAAAACAGAAGATATACCTTCATCCCCTGTTTATTATTAACATTACAAGTTTTCTTCTTTTTCGACTATGTAATTAAATTTGTTTTTAATCTTACGTACAATTCGTTCAAGAAAGTATCCATGTTCAATAAAATCATCTTGAATAGCTTGTAATTTGTTTTCTAATGTTTGTATTTGTTTTGTTATTTCAAAAGCTTCATTATCTATATTTAACAAATCTTTATCTAAATTCTTTATGTATTTCTTTTTTTGTAATGCTATTTTTGCTAATTTGAATGGATTTCCTCCACCAATTGCTAACGGATTCTGCTTGTATAGGTCTATTTCTTTTCTACTTTCCCTTAATTGCTCTAACTTTAAATACGCCTCATTAATTTGTATTTGAATAATGGTTTCTTGTTCATTTTCAATACAATGTATTTTTCGTTCTTGAATACTGATATAGCCCATTTCTATCCCATCTATTGAAATAATAATAGGTGAAGGATAAATGTTGGCATCATAACTTAATTCTACTTTTTCTAAAGCAATGAATTTTTCTAATTCAGGGATAAGATATTCATATAACATGTTTTGAAAAGACAATAACGCATCCTCACCATATGGTAATAATAAATACGGTAATAGACTTTCATCTCCATTAAATAATTCTGTCATAATGCAAAAAGGTGTTTCCTCTATTTTATTTAATATTTTTTTACACTCTTCTATTTGAATTACACTCCCATTTAATAATTCATTCAGTTCTTGTAACAAAGGTATCATCTCCTTATAGGTTTTCTTCCTATATATTAGAAGAAAATATCTTTATATATAATGTTTCTTAGGTTCGACACTTTTTCTTTTATTTTTTATTGACTATAGTGAATAAAAATGTTATTATAAGTGTAAGGTAATTAATACCTTTTAAAAAACGATTTTCTATTATTAGTTGTATTTCTCTTGTTTATAAAGGAGGAAGTTCCTCCTTTATTCATATCACGGAGCCTTAGCTCAGTTGGTAGAGCATTCGGCTCATAACCGAACGGTCACAGGTTCGAAACCTGTAGGCTCCATTAAGTAACTTTTGTACAACTAATATTTATATTTTAGGTAAGTGCTATACATAGAGAGTCCTATTCTCTATGTAAGTGGGATTACTGTTGTGAGAATTCTTGATGCTTAGTCGTTGTGACAAGTATCGTAGTTGGGAGTAATGATAGGGATACCATTCCCCTGAACTTACAACAAGAATTTAATTGGAGGGGATTAAATTCAGCAGTGTGATGACTGTAACATAATTGTTTAACTCCTAATTGTTCTATAAGTTGTTTTGACTAATTCAGCTTATAGAACAAAAAAACATAGGTTCGACAAGTTTTTTTAAAAAATTTGTTATAAAAAATATAAAGTTATCTATTATATATATTAGTTTATAAATGTTATGGGGGTATCGTTTAATTAGGTAGGACACTGGTCTCCAAAACCAGGAATATAGGTTCGAGTCCTATTGCCCTCGCCAATATTATGGAGGTAGCATGGGGCTACGCTTGACGAAGCACGGATTCAGGTTTAATTCCTGATTGCATCTATAAGGTGTATTTGAGACCGATGTGGTTCGATTCCACATACCTCCTCTTTAATTACTTTAGGCTTTACGCCTCCACACGACAGAGTGCAGTAGTATTATTTCACACACATGAAAGAGCTGTGATTAGCTCAACCAAGCGATTAGGTAAGTCTGCATGGATATATATGACGAGGAGCAGACATAGTTCGGTGAGTGGGTTTATTCCGAACATAATATTATAACTATTATTCGCTCGTAGCTCAGTTGGTAGAGCAATCGACTTTTAATCGAGAGGTCATAGGTTCAAATCCTATCGGGCGAACCAAATTATCTTGTGGATATGATGGAATTGGCAGACATATCGGACTTAAAATCCGATGTCCTTGTGACGTGCAGGTTCAAGTCCTGCTATCCGCACTTCAATGTTTCTCAATGTACATATTAAACATTGATTTAGAGAATTGCGTTTCCGATATACGGCTAAAATATCGGATTTAAACATGCGGGTATGGTGGAACTGGTAGACACGATTGCCTTAGGAGCAGTTGCCATGCGTGGCGTGTAGGTTCGACTCCTACTATCCGTATCATAGAGAATGAAGAAACAACACTAAAACCATCTTTTAACGAGGACCACAAGGGGACGGATTTGTTAAAGAAAAGTGAAGTAGCGAAATTGTGATATGAGTGTATTCTCATAGCTTGATTAAGGGACCTAATGTGCACAACCTTTAATCAGTTGACCATCCGTCTACAAAACAATTTTTAGCTATGGACATTTATGAGGTTTGGGTTGTCCTGAGGTTTCTTTCACTTTCTATTTCTTACTATTTAGAATAATCACTAACTATCATGGGGCGTTAGGCAAGCGGTTTAAGCCAATTGACTTTCTATCAATTATTCGTGGGTTCGAATCCCATACGCCCTTCCATTGTGCGATTATAGTGTTCAATGTAGCACGGCAGGTTGCCAATCTGTTAGTACGGGTTCAACTCCCGTTAGTCGCTTTTTTAAATCTATAATATTACTTTTTGTAGCGAGGTGTATCGAGAATGAGCATAAAGCTAAACGAGTTAATACAAAATGCAGAGAATTTATTCTCTCAAAAAGAAATAGAACAAATGTTTATTGAATCTGGTTATGAAGAGGTTAAAGAAAACAGGTAGAACAAACATTATTGAATATATTTCTATCAAAAAGAATACTATTTATTTACATTACGGGCTATTAGTGTAGCGGTTATCACCCCTGCCTTCCAAGCAGGAAACATCGGTTCAATTCCGATATAGCCCTTTTTATTAACAGGATATAGGGTAATTTGGTCACCCACCACATTTGGGATGTGGTTCATGTAGGTTCGAGTCCTGCTATCCTGATATTCATGACGCTTGTAACTTCAGTGGTAGAAGCTACACCCAATTGTGTAGATAAGTCGGTGGTTCGATTCCATCCAAGCGTCCCCAAAAAAATAAGTGTATTGACACAGGCTAATGCGTGAGTGCTCGTTCGATTCGAGAGAGAAGGTTGTACCTAAAAGAGTTGGTTCTACTTGCAATAATTTAGTCCATGGATGTGGGGTTCGAATCCTAAAATTAGAAGAATCATATTTTTTTCTATAGCGTGGGGCAGTCTGTGTGAGTACATTTAGTCTCAATTATTTTATGGTGTTTGTGGTGGAATTGGTAGACACGCCTAACTGTGGATTAGGTGGGAGAAATCCTTTGCAGGTTCAACTCCTGTCATTCACCCTTTTATGCGGAAGTATCTCAATTGGTAGAGGAGCCAACCGTTTGGTGAAAGACCCATGAAGGAAACGAGGTAGGCAGGGTTGTAGGTTCGAGTCCTATCTTCCGAAAAGTATCATCCAATTATCAAGGGCGGGTTATCCCGATAACAAACATAATTAGTAGAACAAACTTTTTAATAATTTTTATTGACTATAGTTAATAAAAATGTTAATATACTAATATAAGTTGTTAAAGATTCAGAACAAAATCTACATGCTATTTACCTGCGATTAGTAGTGTGTAAACTAAACTTGTTCTGTCTCTCCTTTTTAATAGAGAAACTTACACTTTCTCTATTGTGGTTCAGTATCTCAGTTGGTAGAGAGAGCGTTTCATAGGCGTTAGGTCGGTGGTTCGAGTCCACCCTGAACCATCTTATTATTCACCTGTAGCTCAGTTGGTTAGAGCAGTCGCCTGTTAAGCGAAAGGTCGTAGGTTCAAGTCCTACCTGGTGAGCCATATATGGTAATTGTGGGTTCAAATCCCATCATTACCACCTTTGACAATTCGACCATTAACAAAGAACGGAGAGATACGTTTGTTAACAGAGTCGCAAAAAACTTTGGGGTTGAGTTGATAGCCCGGTTGAATCTCAACTCACTCTCCTTACTACATTTTTAGGCTATGGTGCATTGGAGCAGTTGGAGTGCTCGCTTGCCTGTCACGCAAGAGGTCACGGGTTCAAATCCCGTATGCACAGCCATATTATTTCTGGATGGACAAATTGGTAAAGTCACCTGTCTTTGACACAGGCGTCAGTATTGACATTGGAGGTTCGAAGCCTTCTCCAGAAGCCATTCTTTATCTGAGTAGACGTGGGCTTGGTTCACCACTCCCTTTGGAAGGGAGAATTCGTAGGTTCAAATCCTACTGCTCGGACCATTACGGAAGGATACTCTAATTGGTAAGAGACCTGTCTTGAAAACAGGCGTGGACGTGAGGAGCGTTGTGGGGGTTCAAGTCCCTCTCCTTCCGCTTTATAACATGCGAGAATTGTTTTTTCGGTTCCTGAATCGAACTTGGGTTAGATTCCTAAGTCTCGCCACAATACGGCAAAGGACTCGCTATCTTTTGTGCGATATTAGGGTGTGAGGGTAGCTCCCTCACTGCTTATGGGGTATTGGTGAAGATGGTTAACACATCCGACTTTCTATCGGAGATTCAGGGGTTCAAGTCCCCTATACCCTACCATTCATGGGGATATAGTGTAGCGGTTTAACACGCTTGGCTGTCTACCAAGTAGCACGGGTTCAAATCCCGTTATCCTCGTTTAGGACTTAATACGTTTCTTTCTAATTAAGCACATATGAAGTGTAATAACTTGTAAGTGTCACTAATTATAGAAAGTTTTATGTTGCTTGGGTGTCCGACCTAAAAAAACGAAAATAACCCTTGTAACCATGTCGCATTGGTGAAATTGGCTAACACACTCGGCTTTCTACCGAGCATTCGCAGGTTCGAATCCTGTATGCGATGTTCCACTTGGGCGTGTTTCCTTTTTAGGATAAAGTCTACGCTGAGTAATCAGGCGGTCTAAGGTGAAACATCTTAGAAAAAATGAACTGGTATGTACCCGTGAACCCTAACACGTCAAATAGGGAGCTTATATGGGAATATAGTGTAGTGGTAAACACGCCTGGCTGTCTACCAGGTAGCACGGGTTCAAATCCCGTTATTCTCGCTTAGTTTTAGAGCCATAACAAATGGCATAAGATGACTCTCAATTATTTTCATGATTTAGTAGGTTATCTATTTAGTCAAGCAGACGGTCTAAGGTGAAAACATCTTAGCGAAATGCGGTGAATCCTAACACGTTAAATAAATGGAAGCTTATAAGGTGAACTGGAAATTGGAGACTGCGTGTAAAGCAGATACCGTAGGGTCAATTCCCTACCACCTTCTTATCATGCCGATTTAGCTTAGTGGTAAAGCGATTAGGAGTACTCATTAACATGACTATTGGACGTAGGTTCGATTCCTACATTCGGCTTTTTAAACTTAATATTACTGAGCATATGGGACCTTAAAAGTTATTAACTTTGACGGGAGTGAGTTCGATACTCACCTCAGTAACCACATGCGGTCATAGTGTAGTGGTAACATAACAGACTTCCAATCTGTTGTCACGGGTTCGAATCCCGTTGGTCGCTTTATAAGAAGTATCCAAATCAGCAAATATTGCAGACCAGTTAGCAAAGGGTTACGTATTTATATATGGGCGCCTTTTGTTCACAAGGATATATTCTTACAAAATTAGTTTGTAAGCTCTAAAAATCGGTGTTTCACTACCGTAAATGTGACCTATAGAGATTCCTTTTAAGGACAATTTTAATGTGAGTGAGTCCTTACCGTTTTAAAAACTTGAATTGTTCTCACATGCAATTCTACCCTCCAGGTTAAGTTTAGAGGTTTAGAGACCAGGCATTTTTTTTAGGCCTTTTGAGCCAGTGCAAATTGCACATTTTTGGAGTTTTGAATGATAAAATCATTCTTGCTCCCTATCATGGACGGTAATCTTGGTGGTGCGGGAGTGCGGTCTGCAAAACCGTAATGGACGGTTCGAATCCGTCACCGTTCTTTAGCATTAACCTATGAATGTAGTGTGACACATTTTGCCGAATAGGGCGGTTGATAAATACTATTATCTATCCAGATTAGAGATTCCTTTCTAATCCGTCACAGAATCTCATAGAGGTAGACAAGGTTCTCTACACGCTTAGTAATAACTAAGTTACCAGAGATGAGGGATATGCCGACCCTCCTATGATTTTTATTTCACCGATTTAGCTCAGTGGTAGAGCACCGTCTTGATAAGGCGTAGGTCAATGGTTCGAATCCATTAGTCGGTATTCATTAAGAAGAGGTAAAGAATAGTAGCACTTTAGGTTGCAACCATACTATTCGTGGATTGTGTCCCTAACCTCTTCTTAATATTTATAAAACATTATAAATTAATGTAACATTTATGGCAGGATAGCAAAGTGGTTAAACGCAACGGACTGTAAATCCGTTCTCTTCGGAGTTCGGGGGTTCAAATCCCTCTTCTGCCACCATATGTGCCTTTAGCTTAATTGGTAGAGCCACGTAATTCTGTATATGACTCATTAGAGCATAAAACAGTCGTGAGGTCGGAGTTCGAATCTTCGATGGCACTCCATTCGCCAACTTAGCTCAGTAGGTAGAGCGATTGACTTGTAATCAATAGGTCGTAGGTTCGACTCCTACAGTTGGCATTAGAACTTAAAGAGTTTCTTTCTATCGGAAGGCACGGATAATGCCCTAATCCAAATATTCCAGTGAGAGTTTTATCTTCAAAAGGTGTTCGATTAAAAAACCAAATGAACCTTTTAGCAATACGGGGTATTAGTTTAAGGGTAAAACAGCGTAATTCTGTATGGTTCAGCGCAGAACATGAAACAGTTGAAAATAGAGAGCTCAATTCTCCTATACCTCTCCTTATTATGACGCATTGGTGAAACTGGCTAACACACTCGACTTTCTATCGAGCATTCAGGGGTTCGAATCCCCTATGCGTTGCCAATTTTATTATCGGTTTGTGCACGTATGGAGTGCAAGAAGGAATTATAAATAAGCCCAACGCTTGCGTGTCTATTTATCCTTTTGGAGAAGTTCAAGACTTCTACTTACCGTTTTTAATAAGTGAATTTTACTTTTGTAATTAATAATGATGAAGGAGTTGTTTTTATGACACCTCATGTTGTTGCAAGTAACACGTTTGGATTTAAAGAAGATGAATCAGTTTTCATTGTTCCTGTAAAAGAACTGAATAAAGAATTGGTTTTATCAGTTACCAAGAACTTTTTAGCTTTTGGTCGTTCATCAAACGTAAAAGTTGTAATATTAGCCAATTCTATTGAAGAATTAAAAAATATTTTAACCGAAGAAGATTTCGATTTTGTTATGGAAAATACATGTTCATTATTAAAGTCTTTCGAATTATGGCGAGAACCTGAAAAATCATCTATTTAATTAGTTTCAAAACTTGAACTTTCTTCAATACTACTGATACCACGTTGCTAACCTACCGCTATCAGTAGGAAAAACTTGTAGTTATAATAGCAGACTTGAAGAAGCTCTCTTCAGTAGGTGGAACTTCTTCTTATAACGAAAGATTTCTAAGTTGGGAGTTTATAAGGAATCTAAGACTGTTGAGGTAGAACAGGTAGCTACACGCTTGAATATGTTTTGAACAGTTCGAGTCTTAAAAAAGAGCTTAATTGCTAAGAGATGTGGGATGACCACCCCACCAACAGTCACAACAATTGCTGTTGATTGGATTACATCTTTGCCATTGTTATAAAAGACATGCAAATTTGTAGGAGGCTCGATTCCTCCCTTCAGCATTTTATATGGTTTGATAGCTGAGATGGATTAGCATCAGTTTGAAGCACTGAGGAGGTTGGTTCGATTCCAACTCAAACCACTTTGAGGTTTTGAGCGATTTCCACTATATTTTGTAGAAATAATCGCTTTTGTTTATTCATGGAATATCACTTTTGGATAGTGTTATTAACTGGTTTTACTGTTTCGACAGTTTGGGGCTGTTGATTTACAGATTTAAAAGTATTACATTTACGATTTTAATTAACAATAAGGTGGTGTTTACCATGGGAGCAACGTATCCAACTACAAAGGGTCAATGCATTAAAGCCTTAAAAGAAAAAGGCATTAATCGACATCCACAAGACCTTCGTAAATTAGAGTTACATAAGCATTCCGAAGTATTAAATGTATACTTCAAATATGCTCATGCTGAGTAATTCGCTTTATCTATATAGATAAAGCTTTCCTATGCGGAATAGTATAAGGCAGAACAGCTATTGGACGAGTGTACATATATGCCGATAGAAGGAACGGTTCGATTCCGTTAATCCGCTCCAATTCATTTTTATAAAGTCGGTGGTTACTTATGGATTTAAAGAAAAACAATAATGGGCGTTATTGGGCGAAGGCTCTGACTGCTTGTGTAGGCGTTATTTCAATTTCTACATTAGCTTATCTAATGAATGACCCCTTTGTTTTAGTTGCTCTACTATTTGTATTAGCAGTTGTTGACATGATTTAAATTATTCCCTCGTAGCTCAATGGTAGAGCGGTTGGCTGTTAACCAATAGGTTGCAGGTTCGATTCCTGTCGAGGGAGTTTCTATTACGGAGCGGTACTCAAACTGGTAAAGAGGTCTGATTGCTAATCAGATAGGTGATGTTTACATCATGCGAGGGTTCGAATCCCTTCTGCTCCTTATTTTACATTTTGCCCCGTTAGCTCAATAGGATAGAGCAACGCACTTCTAATGCGTAGGCTACAGGTTCGAGTCCTGTACGGGGCGTATTCCCTTTTTACAGTAGTCATGTGAATTGATTGGACTTACCCAATTACATGATAAAAGCAAATGAAAAACTTCAGAAGGAAAATATAAGAGAAGCAATGTTTGGTAAGTACAACTTCCTCCTTTTGTGATATTTAAGTTTCTTTCAGCCCTGTTACAGGGACCCTAATTGATTCCGATTTGGAATAAGGGACTGTGTAAAACACAGACTGAATTATAGGTTTATAAAATATCAATCTTATATACGCTCCATTAACTCAGCAGGATAGAGTATCCGTTTCCTAAACGGGTGGTCGAAGGTTCGAATCCTTCATGGAGCATTTTGAAACAGGTATTTGCCTGTTTTTTATTTTGAAGTGAAAAGTTACTACTTACCTTTTGAAATTGAGGAGGTGATGATATGCACCCTACAAAGGATGTAAAAAAGAAATCTAAAAATGTAATTCTTAAAAAATATCAAAAACAAATTACCGTAGATTTTTTGAAAGATTTCAAGAAAAATATAGACACTACTTTTAAAATAAATAACACTGATTCTCTACTTACCTATGAGAACACCTATATTCATCTTGAATGCACGATTGGTTGGTGGGAAGCTGTAAAAACAACTTGTGAAAAATATGAGTTGCACGATTTATTAAGCTATTACAACAACTTAAATTGGATGAAAAGCGATGCCTTTGATTTGGAATTATCTCATCTATTGATAGCAAATGCTATTATAAAACAAAAATAAATATTAACTTACAGAAGGAGAAGTTTTATGAAAAGCAGATATAAAAAACACCTAAAAAGAATGAGTAAAAGAAGTCCTATCATTTCATTTTCTCAAGCAGATATTCATCATAAAGGTAGTGTTTTAATAGAAGACGAATTATCAACTTTCTCTCAACATATAAAATTAGACCCCGAAGAAACATATTCTGCTACCTATACATCTAAAAAAGAAGAAATGATTTCAAATCTATACTTCTTTGTTGATAATTATTTGATGTGCGGAGGGCATACACATATATTCTTGCTTGTTCCATTAACCAATGGCTTTTATCAAGTTCTTGAAAAGGAGAATATATCAGAATGGGTTAATGCCTACTGGGAAAAAGAAGACCCTAAGAATCAACGAGATTGGTGTTATATGGACGAAGATATAAATGATTTGTTCGACTATATAATAAATCAATTCAATAAGCACGTTAAGAAGAAAAAGAAGCGTGTATTTACAATGAAGGTTTCCATTAAAGAGATGCAAAGAATGATTAAAGAAGCTATTAAGAACAATCCTCCAAAACCTATAGTCGTAGGAGAAGTTCGAGAAGATGTTTGCGATTACTTATGTCATGCAATTAAGAATTCATAGTTCAACACAATACTTCTTTTCAGCTCAAACTCATAATACAGAAAAACGCAGAGATTTATGTCCCTGCGTTTTTATATTGCGTTTCTTATATTCTTCATTTTTATCTTTCTAAGGACTATTTTACTTCTGTAGTTGAATATCCCCTTTCTCCCTCATTCGCTCTCAAATTGATACATCTTATCTGATTCAACCATGAGCTGATAAGCTACATCAATCCATCTAATTTCGCTTGCAGTCTTTTTTCTCTTTACCATTTGTGTTTGCTATGCTTCCCTTTAAATAATTCATGCTATTTATAAGCCATTCCTTTTGTTCGTTTCAAGCTTCTTTATATGTCATTCAGATTCACCCTTTCACAACATTTCATTTGAATTATAATATATTTTATTGACTATAGTGAATAAAATGTTATGATTTATTTATAAAACAAATAATTGAGGACGTGGAAAAATGACTGAGCAAGAGTTTCGTGAATTTAGGCTGTGGGAAACAAAATTAAAGGTAAGCGAACAGGTGAAAAAAGAGTTAGAAGTCGCAGAGGGATTAAGTTTTTCAGAGAATAAATTATTCTTAAGTTCTAACCGCAATTGGGTTGCTACTTCCATGCCCCTTCTGTATTCCAATGATGAAATTCATTTTTTAGTATCACCATTAATTTCTAATGGTACAGATGAAGGTGTGAGTGGTTTAGAATCTATTATTTTCACTAAAGAACAATTAATGAAGACATTCGATGTTTTAACTACAAGCTAAAAATATATTAAATATTTTCAATTTAACGAAACGGAGATTAAAAAATGAATAATTATTTAGTTGCATTACGTACAGGTGGAGAGATGGGAGACCCCGATATCTCATATAATGATTTTCAAATTATTAAAGCAGAAAATAAATTAGATGCTTGTAAAAGATATAACCAAATTAATAATTGCTCCTATTTTTATGGAGAAGCTTTAGCTTTAGTTAGAGATAAAGTGTCTGTAGAAAAAGCATTAACAAGAAGAATGAATATTAAAATGTGGTTCAACCTATTTTCTACAGGTGCTTTAGAAGGCGTTGATAAAAAGGAGTCTCAAAAATGACAGAATTAGAATTTGATAGAGTGCAAGCTCTCCATACACCATTGTATTTAGCTAAAACATTTGTAGATACTTTAGAGGAAAAAGAGCTATTAGAATTAGCAGAGTCATTTATGTTAAATAGAAAACAAAACACTTGGTATCTTACAGCAATGCCTATTCCCTATCCTAACGACACGACTACTTATTTAGTACAATCAGTCGATAAAGATAATCGAATCATCCCTGTTTCAGCTATGGTTCTATCTAAAGAATATTTCATGAAGTTATTTTCGTTAAAAAAGGAGTTTTAACGCATGAAAAACAGATTTCAAGTGCAAATCTCAGCAATATATCATTTCTTTAAAAGTACAAAAGTAACAAACAAAAAGGCGATAGAAACATTTATGTATCATGATTGGATGAAGTGTGACGATTTAGAAAAACGAGACGATACGGGTGTATATTTTACAGTAGGTGCAATTGAACCAAATACAAAAAAATCTATTATTCTTGATTCCATTATTGTTGTATCTGAATCCGAATTTGAAAGTTTGTTTTACGGTGCAGAAAAACTTACTATCTCTCCTTCTGACTATATTGAATCGTTGGAGAATTGGTTAATATTTGTAAGTGATTGTTATCAACATAACTTTGATAGATTCTTAGAGTTACAGAAAACTGAACACTATGGAGCATTCGCAGAATATGAACAAATCGGATTTTTATCCCTTGCTTCTCTTGTTAAATCTATATCTAAATTGAAATACACTTCTTTTTATATAAAAGACTCTATGCCATTTGAGATTATGGCGAGAAGAACAAAATATGATTTTTACGAATTCAAAAATACAGAAGAAGAAAAATACATCTCTCATTTAGAAGAACTACTCATTTATGTTTGTCACTTCTATCAGAAAAATCATGACCACTTCTTCCAGATGTATATAGACCAGAAAAACAAATACTACTACCGATTAGCTACCGTTCAAGGCACTCGTTATCGTTCTGAAGTCAAAAATATTAGCGAGTTGTGTGATGAATGTTTTATCGTTACTTTTATTGAAGAAAAAGAACATGAAATTCTATTGAAAAAACTCACAGAGAATCAGGCAAAAAGAAATAAGAAAGAAAATGCATAGAGGGAAAACTCCCTCTATTTTTTTATGAGTTCATTTTATTTTATTGACTATAGTTAATAAAATAAGTTAAAATGTATGTATACAAATATAAAGAAATATGTACGAATTAGTTAGAAAAGGAGAGGTGAAACACTTGTCTGTATTTAATTTAGAAAATTATCTTAGTGAACCAAAGTCAGCTTTAGATGATTTCGAAGTCGATGATGAAATTACCATTGTCACCCTTCCACTTGATACAATTTACGAAAATTCAGAATCGGGTTATCGTGTTTATGCTTGTCAAAGTGAAGAAGGTCAGTCATTTAAAATGAACGGAAAATTCATCATGCCACTTAATCCGAATATTCACTATCAGGTAAATGGAGTTATTGCATTTTATAAAGGTGAAAAACAAGTAAAAATGAATCGGGTTTCACCTATAAAGCCAATTGGGAAAAGAGGCATCGTTCGTTACTTACGAACTTTAAAAGGTCTGAAAAATAGAGCAGAGGATATTTATAGCGTTTTCGGTGATAAATCTATTGATATGTTGATAGAAAACCCTGAAGAAGTTGTTAGTCGAATTAAAGGGATTGGTAAAAAAAGTGTGGAAGCTTGGAAAAAACAACTTGAAAGTCTAACAAATTCACAGTATACATTGTCTTATTTATTAGATATTGGTTTGTCGTTTGAGCAATCAAAAAGCTTATACAGCGAATATAAAGA
Source organism: Bacillus sp. FSL K6-0073 (assembly GCF_038006085.1). Taxonomy (NCBI): domain Bacteria; kingdom Bacillati; phylum Bacillota; class Bacilli; order Caryophanales; family Bacillaceae; genus Bacillus; species Bacillus sp. FSL K6-0073. The sequence continues at coordinate 264,933 of NZ_JBBOUN010000003.1, forward strand.
TGATATCATTCGTTTAATTTCAGAAAATCCTTATCTTTTAGCAAGAAAAATTCCAGGATACGGATTTAAAAAATGTGACAAAATCGCTAAAGATATTCACTTTGACATGCTAAGTGATGAACGTATTCAAGAAGGGATTATTCATGGACTTGATGAGGCAACAAAAGAAGGTCACTGCTTCTTACATAAAGATGATTTAATTGAAAAAACAAGAGAGATATTGAGAGTTACACTTCCTTATAAAGAAAGCGAACGTTTATTAAAAGAAACAATAGATGAAAAAATCTCTTATTACTTTGGTACAATCCAAGTTATGATTCCAAGGGATGAACTAAACGCTTATTATGAACGTTGGAAATCAGCTCGTTATAAAAATGAAAAAGAAAAGTGTTTATATCCTTTATTTGATATTCCATATGAACTGATTGAGGAAGAAATTGAGAATCTGCTTACTTTTGAGAGAATTGTCATAGAACAAGACCGTGTGTATTTAGAATACATCCATAGTGCTGAAGTCCGTGTGGCAGAAGAGCTTTATCGTCTTTCAGATACGCAAGAATGGAAGAATCAAATAGATATTAAGGCTGAATTAGACAAGTACCTATCTGCTGAAGGTATTGAATTAGAAGAGAAACAAGAAGAAGCCATTTTAACATTCACGAAAAGACGTGGCGGTTTTTATGTACTAAATGGTTCCGCAGGTTGTGGGAAAACATTCGTTTTAAAAATCATATTGAAAATCTTCAATATTGTATGTAAATCAAATGGCATTACTCCCTACCTTCAATTATTGGCTCCAACTGGAAAGGCCGCTAAAGTTGCTAAGAAATCAACAAATGAAATATGTCTTACTGTACATAGAGGATTAGAATTCCGTGGAGGAGAAGGATTTACCTTCAATGCATCCAATCCTTTACCAGGGAACATTATCGTTTTAGATGAAAGCTCGTTTTTAGATGTGGAATTATCTAAAGATTTACTACAAGCAATTAAACGTGGTGCTACAGTTATATGGATGGGCGATATTAAACAGTTGCCAAGTATTGGTCCAGGTAGTGTTCTAAAAGATATCATTGAAAGTGGAGTTCTTCCAGTTGTTACATTAGATGTAGTGAAGCGTCAAGGAAAACAATCAGGTATTGCAAAAAATGCTAAAAAAATCATTGATGGTGAAATGATTGAAACTTGTGAGGATACAAAGGATTCCTATGCTGTATTTCGTGATTCACCTAAGGTTATTTTGAAGAACATTCTCGAATCTGTTAAACGTGTCCTTACGTTCCCTGATTATACACTGGATGATATCCAAGTTCTATCACCTCAAAAAACAGGTATTTTAGGAACATATATGATTAACCTGTTAATGCAAGAAGCTTTTAACGAAACTGAATCTACTGTTACTTCTTTAAATAAAGAATTCACTGTAGATAATGAACGTTTTTCTCTGTACTTTAAAGAAGGCGATAAAGTCATTAACATGCGTAATAACGACTTAAAAGTTTGGTACAAAAAAAGTTACGTTTCAACTGAAGACAGTAACGTTCTTCTTACCCAATATACACCGAATAAAGATGCTAAAGGTGGCATTGCAAACGGTGAAACTGGTGTAATTGAAGCAATCCGAAAAATCAAAGAACCAGTTGATAATAAGGAGACTATAAAGGGTGCTGTGCCTGCAAAAACGAAGGAAATCATTCGTATAATTGTAAAATACGATGATGGTTATATCTTCTATGATAACAAGGAAAAAGAAGATTTAGACCATGCATACGCATTCTCTATTCACAAGTCTCAGGGTTCACAATGGAGAGCTTGTATCATGCCAATTTCTATGCTTCACTACAGAATGCTTGATAATAGCTTGTTCTATACTGGATTCACACGAGCTCAAGAATTTAATGTGGTAATTGGTGAAGAAAGAGCAATTAAACACGCAATTAAAACGTACAAGTCAAGAGAGCGTAACACCACTCTAAAAGAGCGTTTAGAAAGTTTATATCTCATTTAATAAAAAAGTCGCAAAGAAAATCAATTTCTCTGCGACTTTTTCTATGTTGTGTTCATAACTTTACATGCGAGATAACTGCTCCCAATTTATTTCGGCAACCTCTACTCCCCACTGCTTTGCTAATTGTTTTTCATTTTCAACAGCTTCTAATGGAAAAATCGTTTTGTTATTTTTTATATGAAATAAACAAAATTCATCTTTATCTTGGACAATGACTTCTTTCATTTTTTGTCTATTTCGATAGCAAAAACGAATAATTTCCTCATCATTTCTCAAAATAACAGGAGGTAATTGTACATCCTCCCCTTCTATTTCAGTTGTTAAAAAACCTTTATATGTATCTGTCGTCATCTATTACATCCCCAATCCATACCATTCAATATTTACCTCAAGTTTATCATAAATCTAACTGTGTAGTTATCATTCTTTTTATTAATGTTTTAAGAAATCGAAGAAATACATTACTTTATTTATACATGAAAATAAATCACATAATTTAGCCTCTCCCTACTTCGTTTTTAAGTAAAATATTTTTTATTTACTTTATCGTTTATATAGACTATAGTAAATATTATAGTGAGTTATTGACAATAAAAGGTGGTGACAGCATGAATAAAGAAATGCATATCATATTAAAGGACGGAAAACCATGGTCTGGTGCTTCTCAAGAAACATTTGCTAAGGTATATTATGATGAGGGAAAAGCTATTCAAATTGCAAAAAGTGCTTGTACTGCTGAAGCAAATCGTTTTTATGAATATGAAGAAGGTTATTATCAAAATGAAGAGTTATCTTTAACTGAACGCAGAAAATTAGCTAAAGATTTAGCAGATAAAGAATGGATTAAACGATGGAAAGTAAAACCAATGATATTAAAAGAGGAGCAAAACTAATGATTGAACAAAAAATTAAACTATTACGTGAAGAAGTTATGAAACATGATTTGTTATATGATGAAGGTACTCCTATTATTACTGATAGCGAATATGACCAAATGTATTATGAATTGGTTTCATTGGAAGAAAAACACCCTGAATTTGCTAATGAAAATTCTCCTACCAAACGGATTTATTCAGTTGTAGTTGATAGTTTGAAAAAAGTAAAACACTCTACCCCTATGTTGTCACAAGATAAAGGTCATACAGAAGAAGATATTGTGAAATTTGCAAACAAATCTGATGATGAAATTATTGTGGGAGATAAAGAAGACGGATTAACGATTGTATTAAAGTACAATAACGGTATCTACTATGAGGCTTCAACAAGAGGCGATGGTTATATTGGTGAAGATGTAACACACACTGTAAGAACTATTACTAACCTTCCTAAGAAAATCTCATTTAAAGGGTATCTTGAGGTTCGTGCTGAATCCGTTATTCCTTTCTCTGAGTTTGAACGAATTAATGTAGATGGTAAATATAAATCTCCTCGCAACTTAGTTTCTGGTTCTGTACGTACATTAAATGCGAATATTGCTAAAGAACGTGGCTTAAGTATTATTGCTTTTGATTTAGTTAAAGCCGAGGGAATTACCTTTGAAAAGGATACTGAGCAATTGGAATTTTTAAAAGAACAAGGGTTTAACGTGGTTCCATACAAATTGTTTAAAAACACACCTGAAGGAATAAAAGAACTGGTTCAATATTGCTTAACATACAACAAAGAGGTTCGACCAACAATTCCTCATATGATTGATGGACTTGTGCTTAAATTTAATAATTTAGCTGTTCGAGAAGCTTTAGGTTATACATCTAAATTCCCTCGTTGGGGCTTTGCTTTTAAATTTGATAGTCTTGATGCCACAACAAAACTACTTAATATCGTAGAGACCGTTGGTAAATCTGGTCAAATTACACCAAATGGTATTTTTGAACCTGTTGAGATTGATGGTGTTACTATTCAAAAAGCTTCTCTTGCAAATTACGACAACATAAAAGAACGTGATATCCGTATTGGAGATACAATTGTTGTTGCTCGTGCAAATGATGTCATTCCACAAATTGTATCGGCTGTTACTGAACTACGTGATGGAACAGAAAAAGAAATCTTACCGCCTACTTGTTGTCCTGTATGTAATGGAGAAGTGGTAAAAGAAGAAGATAATGTTCATTATTTCTGTATTAACAGTACATGTAGTGCTCAACAAGAACGTATTTTAAAACATTTTGTATCTCGAAATGCAATGAATATTGATGGATTAGGGGCAAAAACAGTTGAAACATTTTACGAAAAAGGTATCCTTTCTTCTATCTCTGATATTTATACTTTAAAAGATAACTTAGATAAATTATCTGTATTACGTGGATTCGGTGAAAAGAAGATTCAAAAAATGTTATCAGGGATTGAGGAAAGCAAACATGTCCCCCTATCTAAATTCTTATACGCTTTAGCTATTCCTAACGTTGGCTCCAGTACAGGAAAAGACATTGCAAAGAAATTCAAAACAATGAGACATCTAATAGAACTTTCAAAAGACACTGTTGTGCTAAAAACAGAATTAATGAAAATTGATGGTATCGGTGAGACAGTAGCAAGTAGTATGGTAAGTTACTTTGAAGAATCTCACAACATTGAGCTTATTGAATTCTTGTATTCAATTGGATTTTCAATGATGGAAGAAGTAGAAGAAATTATCGCCTCTGAAGAAATTGATGGTAAAATTTTCGTCATTACAGGCTCATTATCTAAACCTCGTAATGATATCAAAAAAGAAATTGAAGCTCGTGGTGGAAAAGTATCAGGTTCAGTATCTGCAAAGACAAATTTCTTAGTTCTTGGTGGATATAATCATGTAACAGGAGAATTGCCTGAAAAAGAAACTAACAGCTCTAAGTATAAAAATGCTGTTAAGTTTGAGTGTCCTATTATTTCTGAAGAAGAGCTTTTCGATAAGATGAAATAATTGAGACGGATTAAGAACTTATGTAGAAAGGATGAGTATAATGAAGCAAGAATTCGAAGGTAAGGTAATCTATGATAGAACAAGTGATACTGGAGACCCAAGATTCGATTTTGAATACAGTATTGGTTATAATTCTGCCCCCTCAATAGAAGAGCTATTGAATAGATATAATGGGAAGAAAATAAAAATGACTATTTCAATTGAAGAAATTGATGACAATGATGAAGAAAATGAAGATGAATATTAAATAAGCGATACAAGAGATAAAAAGAATCCTTTTAGGGTTCTTTTTTAAATTCTTTTTGTTATATAAACATAAATTAAAATATTATACTCATCAACCACAAACATTCACTATTATTTCAACATTATATAGTTACAATAAAAAAACTTGTATCCATAACGAATACAAGCTTTTTAACCTAATGAAGAATTGGATTATAAAATACGCGACCTGATTTTGTTAATTTCAAAGGTTTGAAATCATTATAAATCTGTTCAAAATGATTTGCATCAAAGTCAAACCAACATGCATCCCATTCTCTATCCAATTTGTTTAATTTGTTTTCAGACAAGAAATATAACTGCATATCATGTGAACCGTCATGATGATGACCAGAAATGATAAGTGAACCATCTTTCTCTACACTTACATCAATAGAATCTACTCGTCCCATACATTCTAATGGATTCTCATCATACGATAACATTCTACCACCTACAGGACTTCTATTCCAACGCCCTACGTGACCTACAAGAGCAATACGTTCAACATTTCCCAAACATCTTCAGCCTTAGTGATTTATATTTAACATAAATAATAACATTCCATTGACTTTAGTTAATAAAACGCTTTATAATTATTTATAGATACATAACGATTAGATAACTAAGGAGAGATATTAAAATGGCTATTTCATTAGAGAAAAAAACGGAGATTGCAAAGATTGTATTAGAGAAGAAAAATCTTAAAGGAGTAATTGCTGAAGTTGTTTTTGTAGTAGATGGTTCTACATCTATGGAGCGATTATACATTAACCATACTGTACAAGATGTAACAGAATCCGCTTTAGCAGTTGGTTTAAATATTGATGCCAATAACTCAATTGATATTTACGGTTTCGGAAGAAGTCATAAGCATATCGGGGCTGTAAGCAAAGAGAATTACAAGAATTTCATTCAAAATGTATTCCTTCGTAAATTCAGTTTAGAGGGTGCTACTTTCTATGCAGGTGTTATGCAAGAAATCGTGAATAAATATGGGACCAAATCAGTGCAAAAACCTGTTGAATCTAAAGGTGGATTCTTATCAAAATTATTTGGTGGAAATGCTAAAGTTGAAACTGTAGAAAAACCAATTCCTGCAAAATACCCAACATTCGTTGTGTTTATTACAGATGGGGATAACTTTAATGAAGACAAAGCTCCAACTAAGCGTATCATTCGAGAATCTTCTGACCAGCCAATCTTCTGGCAATTCGTTGGAATCGGGGAACGAGGTTCGTTTGCCTTCCTTGAAGACTTAGACAACATGGGTGGTCGTGTAATTGACAATGCTAATTTTGTTCAATTTACAAGAGAAGAGATTAATAACATGTCTCCAGAAGAATTATTAGAAAAACTTATGAACGAATTCCCATCATGGATTAAAGAGGCGAAAGCTCACGGATTTATTCAATAATAGTTAATAAATAAAAAAACTCAATGATTAGTTATCATTGAGTTTTTTCTTGTTCATTCAAGTGCTGTTTTAAACCTTCCAGTAATTCTTCTTTATCTTCTACTGTCACACCATCTATTTCTTTATAGCTAACCACATCTTCTCCCTCTTTTTTGAACTCTATATAAGTATAAAAATAGTATCTAAAATTCAACTCTCCTTCTTTTATCTCATAAGGCTTTACAGTTATTTTTCCATTAAATTCAAAATGTGTATCATTTGCTGTTCTCTGTCCTTTGTACATAAATAAAACCCAATCGTTATGTTCATAACCTTCAAGTTGTGCTAAGAATTCAGAGGACTCAACACTGGAATCTTTCCATTTTACATAAATTCCCTTCCACATATCTTCTATTCTTTCCACTCTTTGATTCCACAGTGATGCTGTGATAATTTGAATGTTCTTACCTTCAAACAAGAGCTCATCTAAATCAAAATATTCTCCATATATTCTTCTTTTATTTCCTACCAATGCAGGTTCTCCTTTTAAATCACTAACTTTTTGTTGTTCTTCTAAAAATAAATGCTCAAATAACGCCACCTCACTTTTTTTACGCTTCAAAATACTCTTTGTTCGCTTCACTGCAAACTTCTCGTTTTCTAACATCTTCAATAAATCTGGTACTCCCTTTTCAACAAGCATGATTGCAGTCGTTTGAGCAACTTCTTCTTCCCCTTTCTTCATCGCTTCGTCATATGCTTCTTTTAATTTTAAAATTTCTTGTATTTTCATTGTCACACCTCGTAAATTATTTTTTACTATTTCATAGTATATCATTGACTTTAGTTAATAACAAATGTAATATTGATTATAGATTTTAAAGAAAAAAGCAAATGAAAAGACATATAAATTTAAATTTTTAGGAGATGTAATTATGAGTTCAAACAAATTAGGTGCTCGAATGAAAGAGTACGAAAATAAAACAAAATTAACAAAAAGAAGCCCCGTAATTATTCGTATTGACGGTACACACTTTCACACATATACAAAAAATATGAAAAAACCGTTTGACGAGGTACTCGCAAAAGCATTCTGGGAAACAGCGAAATATCTTGCTCAAAACATTATGGGTTGCAAAATGGTTTACCACCAAAGCGATGAAATTTCATTATTATTAACAAACTATGAAAAAGTAACAACTCAATCATGGTTCGGTAATGATTTGCAAAAAATGGTTTCTGTATCTGCTTCTATGGCCACTGCAAAATTCAATGAGATTATGTTCCCTATTACAGGAACACTTGCATTTTTTGACAGTAGAGCATTTGTATTACCGAAAGAAGAAGTGACGAACTATTTCTTATGGAGACAACAAGACGCTACGAAAAACAGTATTGCGATGGTTGCTCAAGCAAACTTTAAACACAAAGAATTACAAGGATATAACGGTTCGCAGTTACAAGAAAAACTATTTACAGAGAAGAACATTAACTGGAACAACCTCCCTATTTGGCAAAAACGAGGTGTATGCATTACGAAACAATCCTATTTAAAAGGTACTGCTACAAGAACAAAATGGGATGTAGACTTTAACACACCTCAGTTCTCTAAAGATAGAGATTATATTGAACAACATGTCTTCAGTGAATTTGAAATGATTTCAAGAAAAGTTGAGCTGAATCTTCCAAAAGAACAACTTCAATCTTTATTGAGTGAATACTATGATTCTAAAATTTTGATTCCGTCTTGCCGTAATATAAGTGAAAAAGAGAGAGTTGAAAATAGTCATTACCACGAATTATGGTCAATAACTGAAACCATTTTTGATGCGTTTAAAGAACATTCTATCCAAACTCTATCAGACTTTGCTGTTGTTCTTCGATATGTCTTTATCCAAACTTTCGGAGATACAGTGGAAATTAATTTAGATATTTATATGGATGTTGCGAAAAATTTAATTAAAAAATCAAAGCACTACGATTCGATTGTAGCGTAGGATAACTACTATATAAGGAGTTGCATATAACATGCTTATACTCATCCATAAAATAATTGAAAATCCCCACCTATTTGTGGTGGGGGCTTTATCTATAGCGCTTCTTTTATCACTACTTCCTACTTCTAAGGGGAACTATAGAGGAACAATTCGTTTCCCTCCTCCCACAAAAGAAATGCAGGATGAATTTGATATGTTTTTAGGGATTAATAAAGAGTGTTCTCCATCTAAAGATGATTAAAAAGTAACTACAGAAAAGGAATGAACATTATGCAATTAACAAAAGACGAATTATTAAAAAAAGTTGATGAGTTAGCACTTAAGAACTTCAAGGTGAGAGCATTACTACAACACAATGGCAGTTTTGACAATATTCCAGACTATCAGCAAAAACTTATTCTTGATGCAATTGGTGTAAAAGAGAGCGAGATATCACTAAGTTAATAGTTTCTTGAACTGTTTTCCTCCTCATTACAATGATGGATATTGGAAAGTAGTCAAAGCTAAGAATACATAAAATCCGAAATGAGGGAGTGCTAAATGGAAATGAAATCCTTAGTTGAAATTAAACGAAAAGTTTTCCCTAAAGAAGAAACGAAAGTCATTCCATTCGTTTCGAAAGATAACGAACAAGAGGTTGTAGATTCACTTTTAAAAGATTCCTCTGTATTTAAAGGTTACAACGTTGAGGCATACCCTATGTGCGGAAACAAATATGCTGTCATTCATGTAAAGGAAAATACAAGATTGGGTGAAATACAATTGACTCCTGTATTCGAACACTTAGGAAGATATTTCAAATTAGAAGAAATTAAAATTTGACATAAGGATGAACCATATTATGACTGAAAAAGAACGTTTATTAGCAAAGAGCGATGGTGTCAAAGATTGTGTAAAACACATAAAAAAGAAGATTAAAGCAGAACAAAGATTGTTAAAACAGGAAAAAGAAAAAGAATTTTTCGCTAATGAATTTCAGATTGTAAGACACAAAGAAAAAATTCAAATTTTGACCGAAGAAAAAATCAACTTAGAAAAGTACGCCAAAAAATTAAAGCATTTAGCAAATGAATGCTGAAAGGATACGATACAACATGGATTTAAAAGAAGAGTTATTATTCATGGGATTTTTAAATGCAGATGTAGATGATAAGACGGATGAAGGAATTTACGTAAAGGTTCGTTTTAAATATCAATATATCCCTGAAGTGAATAAAGGAAATGAAATTCACCAAGATGGAAAGAAGGAATTTTCAAAAGCTACAAAGCCTGAACAAATGTTTAAAGAAATTATGCAATGGGCAAAAGATTGTCCTAAAAATCATGGGTTTGATATTATCTTTTGGTAAAAGGACGTGATGAATATGTTTATAGGAGCTACACTAAGACAACGTATGTTATCTCTTGGATACGATATGAATCGTTTATCTAAAGAATCTACGGTTGATATCCATATTGTTAATGGATTGCTGAATAATGCACTATCAATAAAACAAGTACATGAAGTAGATATGGATTATATTTGTCAGGTTCTTATGTGTGAGCCAGTTTATTTTACGAATTCATCCATTAGAGAAAAGGATATGGTCTATAACTCTCCTAAACAGGAAGTTAAATCGAACAGGATTAAAGCCAATTTGATATCATTCGCAAGCGATTTGGGATTTATCATGGAGCTTTCAAGAGAATCTAAATCTAACAATAAAAGACATTACTAATAGGTGATATATATGAAGCTTATTTTCTTAGATATTGATGGTGTTATGAATCATTCAAATTATTTCGTTAGAAGTAAACATCATATGTTACAGGCATTTTGTCCAACGGCATTAGCAAATCTTAAAGAAATACTTGAAAAGTGTGATGCAAAAATAGTGGTTTCTTCTACTTGGAGAAAACTCGGCTCGGTAAAAATACTTAAGAGGGCTATTTTCTCTCATTACGGTTTGCAAAAATACGTTATAGGCAGAACACCTGAATTAAGAGGCGAACCAAGAGGAGCTGAAATACAGGCTTTTATGGACAATTTCAAGAATCCTATTGATAGATTCATCATCATAGATGATGGAGATGACATGCTACATTTATCAGATAGACTTGTTCTAACAAACCCTTATGAAGATGGATTAAATCATAGAAAACGAGATGAAGCAATTCAACTATTGAACGAATTTTAGGTAACAGGAAACATCAATTATGTTATAATATTTCTATAAGGTGAAATGCTCCAACATCTCGCCTTATGTAACTGTTACCGCAAGGTGGATGGTTGCTAAAAAAGTTTATTTTTTCTTAAAACCGCCCTTCAAACGCTTGCCGGCATTGTGGGCGGTTTTTATCTTATTAAAAATGATAATGATTTGATTTTTACTCAATGAAATAATAAGAAACAAGGATTAAATTGAGTCCTTGTTTTTTTGTTCAATTCTTTCATTCTCTTTAATATTTTTGCCAAAAATAAAAATCATCATGATTCCAATTACAGTAGATAATTCACTCACTACCAAGATGAATATATATAAGGGAGATTGTACAAATAAAAGAATAGACAATAATAAAATAAGATTGATAGATAAGTTCAATGTAAGTATAACCTTTATATTATTCAAAAAAACACCTCCTCAAGTCAAAAATATTCGCTATTAGCTATATAGTAGTTGACTATTTAAGTGTTTATAACAAAACAAAAAGCAAGAGATGTTTCACCCCTTGCCTTTAATTACCTATTTCTTATAAGTTGTTATGATATTTATAAACTTGTTTTGCAAGTCTTTTCAATTGAGTCATTTGCGGTTTGCTTAGTTCCCCTTTTCTCATCAAAGTCTTCTGAAATCCTTCAATGAATTCATATCCATTACAGTTCTTCTTAAACTTATCAATCTCAATTAGTTTTAAAGCATTTACTAAGTCTAATTCATCTTCAAACATTTCGTTCCATTTTACTTTTCCAAAATAAAAATCATTATGCTTTACTTGTTTCATAATCCCTACTCCTTTATATTAAATTAGAAACTTCTTATCTATCATTCAACTATATTAATTATTTATAGTTCTGCAATCCAATAAATATCCCACTTCTTTGTTTTCGCATAATCATCACATTCTTTTTCCGTATCGTAATTTTTATAATACTTAATTCCGTTTATATATGTATAGACTTGAAACATGTTAATACCTCCATTTAAGACAAATATTTTTTCCTTGTTATTCTCAAAACTCCATTTTCAAATCGTTTATAAATATAATACTGGTCATTTTCTGTTAATAAATCGTGTAGAAACTTCCCTGGTCCACATTCAGATGGTTTAAAGAATTCATCAGTTTTATGCATTACTCCTATATTTATTTCATAATACCGAAAAACCCATTTGTGAGAACCAAAAAAATCCGTCTCATCTACCTTATCTGGCTTCCCAAACCAAAAACTATCCGCAGAATCTAAATGCTCCTTATAGTTACTTCCTCGCATTACAGATTGATATTCTTGTACACTCAACATTTTTAAACAGTCCCTTCCTTTTTAGTCAATTTTTATAAATACCTGTTTATAGTTATCTTTATATTATAGAAAATAGATGTATTTATTATAAATATAAACAATAAAAAAACGCTACCTTATAGGCAACGTTCTTTTCATCTATTTATCTATATTAGAAATATAGAAATTGTTCTCTTAATGCATCTGTAATTTTCAAGTCAAAACTACCGACACATCCTAAAATATTCTTAACATCAGCAGGTGTATACATAGACAATGTGCAACCCATTAAAGGGAAGGTTAAAATATCTTTACCTACTTCCGTTAATCTTTCAAATACACTTTCTTGTAAATAATGTGATAGACCACATCCATGACTATATTCCACTAAACCATCTACATAATCGTATGGAATAAGCATAGAATATTCTCCAGTTTCTCTAATCTTTTTAGCTTCTTCATTAAATTTATCAATAGCATAAGATAATTCACGAGTTACGTCTCTCACTTCTTTCGTTTCCATAGAAAGATAAAAGAATCGAGTTTTAATTGCTCCAACTACTTTCATTGAATTAATACACCCTACTAAATATCCTGGCTGGATGATTGAATCATTCAATGTCTGATTCTTGTTCACTTCAGTATTTAAACCGAATTTAATTGATTTATTTTCATTTACTTGTGTCATTACAATTCCACCTTTTAATTAATTTTATAAAACACCTATTTATACCAAACTATAATTTAATACTTATAAACTGTTATACCACTTCCTAAGACAATGTATTTTGATTCCTTTAATAGATTTGATTTTTCAAACAGCATTTTAATATACTGAGTTGGTTTTAAATCATCGTGTAACCAATAGAAAAACGTTTCATATGAAGGGAACATTCGAACATTATCCTTTTCAATTTCTCTTTTTAACGTTTCCATATTTACATCAAATTTATTTGCTACAATTTTCATTTCTCTTTCATTGAGTTCTAACATTACAATTCCACCTTTTAATTAATTTTGTAAAATACCTATTTATATCTGAACTATAATTTAACGCACATAAACTGTTGTACCAGTTTCTAAAATAAGAAATTCTGCTTCATCTACTAATGTCTTTTTCTCAAATAGCATTTTAAGACACTGTTGCAGTTCTAAATCATTGTGTAACCAATAGAAAAACGCTTCATAAGAGGGGAAAATTTGAATATCTTCCTTTTTAATATCCTCTTTCAAACTTTCTACATTCCTTTTTAATTCATTTGCTACCATTTGTAATTCCTGTTCAGTAAGTTCTAACATCTTAACTCCACCTTTTTAATGAATTTTATAAAATACCTGTTTATATTTATCTTTATATAATAGATATCATTGGCTCCGCATATTCTATGAAACATAAAAAAAGAACCGCTTTTAAGCAGTTCTTCTTTTCTTCCAATCTCTAAACGGTGTTACAACATCAGTAATCGTTTCATTTGAGATGTGTTCATTTTGGGATTTAATAATTAATGACCCATCTACATGAATTTCAACTTTATCATACAAACCGATTTTATCCATCAAATGCGGTTTCTTATGAATTTCCTTCATTACATCTTGTTTCCACTTATTAATCATACTTTTAAAGCTCATTTAAAAATACCTACCTTTTTAATTAATTTTATTAAATGCCTATTTATAGTTATCTATACATTATAGATATTTAAGATTATTTCATTCTGCATCCAAGAAAAAAGAATCGTCAGAAACGATTCTCGAAATGAATTAATTTCCATCAACTTCAACTTTGAAATAAGTTTTGTTTTCCTTTAATGCTTGTAAGTCTTCTTCTAACACTTGAACAATTTGTAATAACATTTCTTTTGTTGTGTCTTTACACATATCACTTTCCGTAAACTCCTTAAAATATCTAATAATTACTTGGATATCCGCAGGCTCAATGAAACAATCTCCACTGTTCAATACCCCAAAAAAGATTGAAACTTTATCATCATATAGGAGAGCATTATCTTTACAAGTAAAAATCTTTAAATTTCGTGAAGAATACTCTTCTTCATCCTTCATATAGCTTTCTTTATGGAATTCATCAAACATACCAAGAGCCATCTCACCATCCCCGTCTTCACGGTCATCAGCTACTTCTGAAAGATGCTCTAACACATTAGCCATTGTACTTAATTCATCGCCTGTTTCAAACACAATCACTTTTGGTACTCGTGCCATAATCATAACTGTATTTCTTTTTGCTTCTAACATCACTTCATGTTCCTTATTTGTAAAATCATAGACTAACATTTTATCACTCCTAAATTTTTAGTTTTGCTGTAAATGGTTTGTTATCAAAGTCTTTCATATCCCCTCTGCTACGTTTCCCACATTTTTCGCAAGTAAAAGGATATAATGGACCAAGACCCCAACCACCCGTACCATGACAAACCCATTCATGCCCTTGTTTCTTACATGAACACCTCCACGGAAACTTTACAATCATTACAACTGTAGTAGATACAAACTCCCACGCATATCCAAGAATAAATGCAACTAATAAATAGAGCAGAATTCCAAGACCTTTTATTACATTTACAATAACTTGCATTTAATTAACACCTTCTCATCAAACCTATAATCCTTATATATAAAACAAATTATTTATCATATACAATAAAGAATTTTTCCGTTTTAGCCTCGTCATAATCTATGAAGCTACCTCTGATAAAATCTAAAAACTTATCATCAACTGCTCCAAATCGTTTAATCGTTACTTCAACATATAATCCTTCAATATTCAATTGTTTGGATTCAACACCATCTTTTTTCATTCGTTCATAAAATTCTTGTTCCTCGTATCTTTCCTCAAAGTACATGGCCGCATACTCGTCACCCTTGACATGTAAGCAAATTAAACCTGACATATTAACTCCTACTTTCATTTTAATCTTTTTGAAATACTAATGTTTTCGTTTCACATTTCCTCTTCTTTGACGATATAAAGATTCTTATCATCAGCAGAGTTATGAATAAAATTAAATTTTAGAAATTCAAGGAATACCTCATCTACATTAATAAACTCCTTAATTTCCACTTCTACACAAACCTCTGTTTCATCACAATCATCTTCTATAACTAAATTTTTAGAGGTAACTCCTTCTTTTTTCATTTTATTAAAGAAATCTTCAGGATTGTATTTTTCCTTGAATTTTTGATAAGCAAAATAATCTCCATCTATATACAAACAAATTATTTTCTTCAAACCTACCCATCCCTCTCTCATTGATTACAACATGAATTAGTATAGATTTTTACATGTATAACAACTACTCTCTCGTAGCAGTTTTATTTCCTAATCCCATCTCTTTCATTAAACCTGATACTTCTATACCTCTAACTTCAGTAACATTAATTTTCTGCTCCACATCTATGCCTTTTACCTCGTAAATGTTTACATCCTTTGCATGTTCATCATCCATCAGTTCCTTCTTTACCAGTTCGATAAATAAAGGACTAATATAAGGGAATTCATGAATAGAAACCACAATGGTAGTCCCCTCTTCGTGCAGATATTCCTTTTTGGTAATTCCGATATCGACCATTTGCTCATAAAATTCTTGAGGGTTATAGTCCTCTTCAAAACGGCACGAAGCATATTCCCCTCCATTTACTAATAACAAGACTGTTTTGTTCATCGTTTATCAACTCCACATAAGATTAACTATGGAATAATTGTACTTTTTACATTGACTATTGTCAATAAAATTGTTAGGATTTACTATGTGCTTGATACGTTCGAATAAAAGGAGAGGGAATCATGATTTCACCACAAGAAGGAAACATATCGTTAATTGTAGGTCCCATGTTTGCAGGAAAAACACAGTTTTTAGGAAGGGAAGTAACACGACATCAGTATGCAAAAAAACGTATTATTGGCTTTAAACCAATGATTGATAACAGATTTAGTGAAAATACAATTACTGATAGAGATAGAATGTTTGAATTACCATGTCATAACCTCCCAAGGCAACTTACAGAAAAAGAGACGAGAGAGATTTGTAATATATCTTCTTCTTATGAGATTGTTATTTTTGATGAGGTACAGTTTTTCTCTGAAGAAATTGTCACCATTGCGTTAACACTTCGACTACAAGGGAAAATTGTCTATATGAGTGGATTAGACATGTCTTATGAGGGGAAGCCATTTGGTTTTACACCTCAACTTATGGCAGTTGCTAACGCTGTTCATAAACTATCTGCTGTATGTCTTTCGTGTGGAAGTTATGATGCTATTCATACACAAAGACTTGTAAACAATGAACCTGCTCCTCCTGGAGATGAAGTTTTGATTGGAGATACAACCGATTATGAAGCAAGATGTTCTGCATGTTTTGTATATCCTGCATGGGTAGGAAATGAAAAGCTCGCAGGAGTATTACCGAAAAAGAAAGAAGAGTGGATTCAATGAAAAGATTTATAGAATACGTATTACTGACCATTGGTGCAATGATTTCAGCCGTTGCAATTGATTTAATTCTATCCCCTAATAACTTAGTAGATGGTGGTGTTACTGCCCTATCTATTATGGGGAATGAATTGTTTGGACTACCTGTTTATGTTTTATTTATTAGCTTAAACCTTCCCATTTTGTTATTTACGTCCAGAACAATGGGAAAAAAGTTTGCAATTCGCACATTATATGCAAATTTAGTTGCAACAGGCTCTATGATGTTTTTAAAACAATTCCCTCCTATTACATCTTCTGAATTATTAATTGTATTATATGGCGGTTTATTATTTGGTCTTGGTGTCGGAATTGTCGTTCGTCTTGGAGGAGCGATTGATGGTCTGGAAATGTTAGCTGTATGGGTTAATAAAAATTATGGTATTGCAGTAAGTACCATTTTATTAAGTGCTAATGCTATCATTTTAATTGCAGTAGCAATTGTATTTTCTTTAGAGCAAGCAATGTTCTCATTAGCAATCTTCTATATTGTAACGAAAATGATTGACCTTATTTTAGATGGGTTTAATCAAGGAAAATCCGTAATGATTATATCTGATAAAGCCGAAGCGATTGGACAGGAATTAATGAAAGAATTGAATCTTTCTATCACCTACCTACATGGCGAAGGTGGTTACAAAGGAGATGCAAAAAAAGTCATCTACTGTATTACAAGCAGGGTAACCTATTCGAAATTAAAAGATACAGTATTAGAAATTGACCCTTCTGCTATTTTAGAGGCGTCACATACGGCAGAAACAACAGGTGTACGAGTAAGGGAAACGAAATCAGAAGAAAAATAAAAGATGAAGTAAAGATAGTAGAGTATATAAATCTACTATCTTTTTTTATTACAAATATGTAAGCATTCTTTTTTGATTATTTCGAACTGATTCTCACTATAATAGATTAGCTTTATAAAATACATATTGAAATGAGGGATACCTATGATTATCGAAATGATAAACGCTAAAAACAATCTAAGAGAAGAAGTAAAAGTAGGATTTAGTTGGACAACATTTTTCTTTGGAGCACTTGTCCCATTGCTACGTGGTGATTGGAAATGGTTCTTAATCCTTATCGTTGCAGGACTATGTACATATGGGTTTGCAGGAATTATCTTTGCCTTCTTCTATAATAAGATTTACATTCGTGAATTGATTAGAAAAGGTTATACACCTACGTCCGAGTTAGGAAAAGAAACTTTAAAGAGTCACGGAATTATTATGTAGTTTTTATTGACTATAGTAAAATAAAGGTAGTATACTAATCTCAGAAAGAGGTGTTCAAATTGACAGAAACCGCAGAGGAAATGAAGAAGATTTTAACAGATGATAATTTATTCTATGTTTTACAACGAGCTATTAGAAAATCAGAATCTATTGGATTAAGTCAAGATGAAACCGAACAATTCATGCAAGTGTTTTCTAATATTAAAAGAATAAGAGAAGAAAAATAGAATTCAATTTTTACAGGTAGATATGGTAACCATTCTACCTTTTTTGATAGACAATATAATACTTAGAAAGGAGATTTCACATGATGAGACATCTTACTTCGTCCCTTTTATATTACACATGCTATATTCCTATCCTATTATTAATGGGATTTGATTACATATTACGGTTCCTATTCTTTATTACAATAGGTTGGTGGAAAAGTTACTTCCTTTGCTCTCTCAGAGGTCATGACTGGTATTTCATCGGTGGTGGTTGGATTTCTTTTGAATTTGGAAATAAAAATTCTTTTGAATGCAAATGTTGCAAGAAGCAGGTTGCAGATATACCAGATAATGATAAATATTTAGATATGATTGTAGAAGAAAATAAATAAACATAATGAGGTGTTTCATATGCACAACACAAACGATATATTAAATGAAATTATAGCTGTAAGAAAGAATGGCGAATTCCATGTTCATCTAAAGGGACATCCAGGTATTTGTTCTAAAGGAAGAACCATTATGCAAGCAGTAGGCACATTAATCTGTGACCACCCTAACGAATTCAATATCAAATTAAATTATGATGCTCTTGATTCTTTACGACCAACAAAGAATTAAATACAAGAACAAACTAAATTATTATTCAAGATAAAAAGGAGAGTATGTGCCTTGAAACCTCGAAAAACAGTACCAATGACAGAAAGCGATAGAATGGATTTAGAAGATTACTTACGACAAGTCTTACCAACTGATAATGACTCATTGTTAAGTCATTATACAGGTGCAGTTCGAACATATGAAACTGATGAGCAGGCTAAAGAATATTTTGCGGTCATGATTGATAGATTATATGAAGAAATTTTAAAAAGAATGAAGTAAATACTAAAAAAGCAGAGGGAAAAATTCTCTGCTTTTTTACTTTAATAAACTATTAAATTTTAAATCTATTCTTA
Source organism: Bacillus sp. FSL K6-0073 (assembly GCF_038006085.1). Taxonomy (NCBI): domain Bacteria; kingdom Bacillati; phylum Bacillota; class Bacilli; order Caryophanales; family Bacillaceae; genus Bacillus; species Bacillus sp. FSL K6-0073. Next base: position 283,864 of record NZ_JBBOUN010000003.1, read on the forward strand.
ACTTAACTATTTGTATAACCAAGATTGCTCTTTGCATGTTCTATCAGCCATTGTAGCTCATCAGCATAGATTCTTGTATGAGTTTGGATTGTTCTTCCATCATAGTTTTCACGTGCAAAGTCCAAGAAGTCACGAAGTTCTTTCAACTTCTCTTCCATTACCTCAAGTTTTTCATCCTCTAAAAGCTCATCAAACTTTAATTCTCTACCCCATAATTCTTTATCCTCTTCTCTACGTTTTATGAATTCCCGCTTCATTTCATCCCTATCAGAAAATCTTTCAAGAATTACACCGTTTTTAACAATTCCGTATTTTTTCATTATAAACTGTCCCTTTCTTTTCTAAGTTATCTTCATAACCCTGTTAATTATTAATAGCCTCTCGAATCATTTCCGCATTATTTTTATACCATTCAGATTCTACAAATCCATGTTTTTTATAGAACTTCTTCAATACTCTTTTTCCGACACCAAATTTAGGGTCAATATTTAAAGACAGTTTGAATCCATGTGTATCTGCAATGCGAGTTAGCTCTTCCATCATTTGAGTCCCTAATCCTTGTCTTCTGTCCTCAGTAGGAACACCAATAAAAGCAATAAATATATGTTCATCATTAATCTCATGTATTTCAAACTTAGCTCCCGTTTGCGATTGTATTAAAAACTTCCCCATATACAAGTAATTATGATTGAATCTCAATTCATTAATAAGGAGATTGTTAGATTGACTCTCAACAAAGATACCATTCATCGCTTGTTCAAATTGCTTCTCTCTTTGTTTCTCTAATTGTTCTAAATCTTCTTTTGAAACTCTTTTAAAATCAATCATTTTCTATTCTCCTTTATATAAAAAAGAGCAAATGATATATCCGCTCTTTCATTGTTTTTGTACACATAATCAGCTATTTAATCTCACCCTTACTTAATCTTCTGTACTTTTTTCTCCTTCAATAATAAATGGTGCATACTGAGAAATATATACCTTTTTACCAATACGATATTTTAATTCTCCATCCATAATTTCATAATCATCAATTTTAAGTTCTTTTACTACTTCAGCATTATTATTCAGAAATTGTAATTTCACATCCTTTTCTGGCAACCCCACACATCCACTTAATAAAAATACTGTTCCTAATGCAATCAATGTTTTCTTCATTATTATTCCCATCTTCCTTTATTCGTATAGTTCTATCAATCTCTCTAAAAAACTGCACTCTCTTCACATATAGAAGAGAAATGCAGTTAGATAGATTATTTTACAGATTGGAAATCATCCATTAGATATTTTCCAATTTTGATACTTTCATCTTTTGTAGCAAATAAATGAAAGCTTCTTTCTGAGAAATCAAATTCCCCTGCAAAACCAATCGCACATCCATTTGTAACTAACTGTCCTTGTTTAATGTCATTTTCCATTCGATATATATTCATTTGAATCGCAAGCAAAACTGAATCTCGCCAACTATTGTTTTTTCCTCTGTATACTTCTCTTGCTCTCATATATTCTTCATCTTTTTTTAAAGTCTTAGAAGGTTTTTCACTTACTAAAGCTTCAATGATTGAAGACACATTCCAATCTTCTTTTTTCTTCCTTGCCCAGGCTACAACAACTTCCTGTTCTTCTAAGATTGTCGGTATAACATTTCTAACTTCCACTGATTCTGCTTCACTAACATCTTTCACAAAGCATGTAGAATCTCCGTTAATAATTTCCCATTTTACTTCATCTTTTTCTATCTCACTAAAGATGGTTTCTAAATCATCCTGCTCTGCATCAGATTGAGCCATTTCTTCAATCGTCATCCCTTTGTCATAACACTCAGGGTTTGGTACGTATTCTGTTACCATTGTTCGAATTAATCTAATTTTTTTAGTCATCTCTATCTTCCTTTTCAATTTTATTTATATAAACGGAAATAGCGCTATATTTATTATTTCTTTTTATATTTTTTAATGAGTTTATTAACCTTTTCAGCTACAGTTACATCAGAGTAGAATTGCATTTCGTTATAATTTCGAGGATTCGGATTGTCCTCTTCATTCGATTGACAACCTTCACGATTGAACTGATGTTGCATATTCTCTTCAGGACACCACTTTAAACCGCCCCATGATACCCAAGCATTATCAGAAACACTGACACTGACTTGTTCTACAGATGTAAGCTCATTGTGTTGTCTCAATATCTGTAAGTATTCCTCAAACTGCATTTCCCATGGTTTATAGGAATTACCAAACATCATGACATTTTCTTTTGCAAATTGAACCCTTACGATTTTATCTTTTTGTTTTCTGGCCATCTTAATTTCCTCTTTTCCTTTTTTATTAACAGATAAAAAAGAGTGCAATCATCACACTCTTTTCATTTGTTTATCTACTTAGTTAATGCAGATTTCTGAAATTTATTTTCAAGATTAATCCAAAATTCTTTCTTTATAGCAAGAGCAATTTCAAGTTTCTCTGCAACTTCCTCTGTAATGCGAGTTTCTGCACTTAAGATTTTTAATAAATCTTTAACAGGAATTCCAGTTACAGTTTCTAAATCCATTAGAGAAATATTTCTATCTATCATTACCTCCGCTAACGATTCCACAGGTTGAACACAACCTATAAATCTTTTAGCTTCTTCTAAATGCCACTGAATAACGTGCTCATATTTATCACCAACATAGCCTATTACATACGTACTAAATTCCGTTGCATCAGCTCTTAAATATCCCATCTCCTTTGCCTTGTTAATAATCATGTCCCTAACTAATAAAGGAATACGACTGCCCCAATTTAAAGCGTATAATCCACCATATCCATGAATCCCATTTGATGCTTCTCCTGTCTTAATCCACTCTTTAAAATCACTGACAAGACCCCACATTGTTCCACCAGGAGAAAATCCTCGATGTTTACTTGCAGGATGGAAAGACACTTTTTCTTCCGTATAATCATCAATGTAATAAATATTTCTTCCTTCTAAAACAAATGATGCATAATGATTTTGTGTACCTTTTCTTGATTCATTCGAAAAGAACATTGCACTACTTTTTTCTGTGCAAGCCATATCAACATCTGCAATAAATTTAATTAATTCATTTACCATTTTTACTCTTTCTAATTTTTGTTCGTTTACTTTTACCATAACAAACATCCTCTCAAATTAATTAGTATTAATACCTTGTTTTTCATATCTATTTATTATAGATATAGGAGGTATTAAAAATTACGAAAAAATATAGCAAAATAACAACCGCTATTTTAGATACATATCTATAAATCTACACATAAAATTTCGACTCTTAATCATAGAGCTATTCTCTGGTCCACAAAGTACAATCCCTGTTTTTTGATGCATTGCTTTTAAACATGGCAATGAACTACTTACACGAACTCCTTTTGTTTCCCATTTGTCATAGCTATAAAAAAGGAAATCTTTATATGTAAAACTCATTACATGTAACGTCTTTCCTTCTGAATCCATTACCAATACCTTTTCCTCATCTATGCCATACAGCAACTTAGGTCACCCCCTAACAACATTCGTGATATTTCTTCTACCTCTAACAAATCAACTAAACTTGCTTTATTATCATGAATCTCAATTGTTCCATCCAGATAAAACTCATATGTAATTACGTCCTTTTCAACAAACAAAACTTCATCTTTAATCGAACAGTTGAATCCATTTCTTTCAAATACTTGCTTGAAATCTATAAAGTCAAATTTATCCAATTTCCAAATCAAAAACTCTTTTTTCGAAAAATCCCCTTGATACACAATGACCCTACTTTTTGTTTCTGCTAAACATTTACTTCCGTAGCAAATCTCTTTATCTTTCTTTTTGAAAATTTGATATACCTTAGAAGGCTCCCATTCTCTATAACGAGTATGTATCTGAAGCTCCTTCAAATTATCAGCAATTACTAACAGTTCTGCTCTTGCCCTATGAATCGTTTCTTCACTTTTAGCTTCCCCGTATGCATCTTGATATTTTGATAAGTTCATTTCTAAAGAAGACTTTCGTTTCTCCAGTTCTTGTTTTTTCTCCACGAGAGATTTTAGTTCATTTGCAGTTGTTTTAAGTAGTCGTTTCGGAAATCCTTCTAATTTCTTTTGATGTTTATCCATTGCTTTTAGCTGATATTTGAAATAAGCTACTTCTGTTTTTGTTTGAAGTATATTTGCGGGCAATACTGTATATTTACTACAAAACGAATTAAATATATGTAGTTCTGAACTTCCCAAATGCAAAAAGCCAATAACTTCATCCTCTACATACAAATAGATGACCACTTCAAAACTACCATGCATACAAAAACGAAAAACACTATTTGAAGGAATTATATGTTTGTTTAAATAATCCTCAATATCCTTGGTAATAACCATTTTGTTCGAATGACTTAATACTCTCCACAATTTTTCATTCTTTATAAATTCCAAACAATTTTCTATGCTTTTATCTTTTAATAGAAGAGTTGCTTCATTTATCAATGTTCTTGAGCTTTCTACAAGTTCATCAAGTTCTTGTTTTTTACCTAACATGTTGTATCACCTCCATTATTTCCCTGGTTCTTATTCTTTTTATTCCAATGAAATAATTTATATATTCCACTTGCGAGTACAGAGAAGACATTGTAAGTGACTTGATATGGTGTGTGGGCCTCTACAAACATAGGATATTCACCTGCTTCATCAGGGAAGTTTTTCTTAACGTAGTATATATATCCATCCATTCTTAATTGATGTAATACAAAAGTTGTCGCCAATAATTCTTCAAAAAAACCACTTAGTTCTATATATAATCCTCTATCAATTATTTGAAAACCCGCACCTATTTTATATGGTCTTTGATACATCTCGCGTTTTTCTAAATTCCGTACTTTTGATTTAGGAATAAGAATAACAATATACTCAGCTTCTTTAATTCTATTCCCCTTGCCATCAGTTGCACCATCATGTCGTTTCCTTTTAACCTTTGTCACATAACAACCTTTTTTCCCTTTAATATTCACTTTGTTTTTTCCAAAGATAGAACCAACCTCTGCTGATATCATCGTTCACTCACCTCAATCAAAATAGTTATCTAACTTTAATTATCTATAGTTAATACTATTTCATTCATTTACTATAGTCAATTATTTTATTTTGTGTATAATAATGATTATGACTTACTATTTTGAAGTAATGGAAAGGGGAATGAAAATGGCTTTACAAACAAACGCTGAAGAAACAGATTGGTTACATAGACAAAACAACATCCTTCTCGATATAGAAAGTAACCCCTCTTCTTATTCTGATGCACAAATAAAGAATTTTTTTGATATATTTTACAATACGATTTGCTCTTGGCAACTAAAATATCCAACGCAACATTTAATGATGTTTTGGGCGATTGGTGCAGATTATGATGGGTTTATTGCAGGAAATAACCATTCTTTCATTGGTTTGTATCGAGAATTAATGGATATGGTTAAAGATGGTGATATGACAAAACCAATTAGAGCAGTTTCGAATAACCAATTAATTGAAATCCATGAAGATGGAACCAAAGTTGTAGTTGAGTCAAACTACGAGGAAAAAGAAAGAAAGAAAAAACAAAAAAGAAAGGATGATGCAGAATGAAGCGTAAAGATTCGATTAATAGATTAAAAGAAATTAAAAGTGAATTAGAAAAGAAACTATCCCAACTTGATAAGGATTCTTCCTCATATCAAATGCTTAAAAATAAAATTGGACATTTTTCAGAGGCAATTGATTTGCTAAATGTGTACTTCGATTCAAACGGTGTGTCAACTGCTACGATGATTCAAACAATACAAGTTGGGCAAATTGCACAGTGTATGAATAGCCCACGCACAAATGAATTAGACTTATGTCCTGCATATAACAATGCTTATTGTGTGAAGAAATATGAGGATGGTTCTATTCGATGGTTATTTGGCAAAAAAAGAACATTAAGAATGACACCTTTTGTTGCAGATAATGCTTTGTGGGTTTTACAAAAATAATAAAGTATCTAATAGGAGGACTGGCATATGAACTTACAGATAGAGGATGCTATATTATTTGACGCTATTTTTAGGGAACAAACAAATCATCCCTTTGTTAAAAAAAAAGTCATCTTAGAAATTTCTCAACCAATTATTTGGGAGTTGAATTATAAAAATGAAACGTATTTGGTTTATCTTTTACAAGACACTTCAAAACAAAATAACTTTGGAGTAATAACCATTCGAGAATTATTATTCAGCGAAGTAAATGAGACTACTGTTTCTAAGTTAATGAACTCTGAGATACCCATATCTGATGCTTTCTTTACATCGAATAATATATGGAGGATTGGGAAAATTGATAGTAAACTATATCCGAGAAAACCATTAAAAAGCTATAAGGAAATAAAAGATAGATTCCCAAGGCAGGGAATAACTTTAAAAGATGTACAGAGTATATAAAAAAGATGGCTTACAAGAAGTCATCTTTTTTGTTATATTTCTTTCCTTTGTGCTTCGTAAAATCTTTCATAAAAATTATCTGGTGTTACCAATACAAAAAATCTCTCGTAATATATAGGAGATAGCATATCCAAAGAAAATGAGTCTAAATTTCCTAATTCATTTCGAACATACATATATTTTTTCGTTACTTTTTCAATTTCATATTCCTTGTCATATTCAAACAAGAGGATTTTCCCATTCTCTCTCATTCTCATTGTGGTACGAACATGAGTTATTTCAACGCCCCTAAAATCTTTCATCATACAGCTAAATCTCTTCTTTCTTTAACTGCTTATTTTTCATCTTCTTAAGTTCTAAATCGCTGAAATACCCTCCACAATCAGGACACCAAGACGTAGGTGAATTAGATGCATATCCATGCTCTAAACGTGGATGACTACATTTATCCTCTCGCTCTTTTCGAATTCTCCCTAACTCTCCATTTCTAAACTCTTTGCCACAATCCAAACATTGAGGGTATCCTTTTTCAAGCGAAATTGCGTTATGATAACATTCCATGACTTCTATCTCTCCCTTTATTATCTACTGTTGTTTTTCTATTAATTCCATTAAGCCCTCTTTCCGTAAGAAGACCTGCATGTAATCAATCGTATGTAATAACTTATTCAGCAACTCTACATCTTTTGGTAAATCCATAATCATCCAATCTTCATATAAGGTGCTGTTTGCTACCCTACACTTTTCTATGCATTCCTCATAATACTTTTCAACGTCTTTCTTATTACCTAATTGATGACGAGTAAAAAAGTTTCTATCAAACAGAATGGCAGGTTCTTTCATTTCAAACAGAACCTCTCCCCTTTCATCAAACAAATATATACTTCCGTATTTCTCAGCATATTTATACATATATAATTAACCCCATTCATTTTTATTTAACAATCTACATTAGCCATTATTTTAAATTTATGAACAACTTTTCTGCACATTGCCTTGGAACTACATACCAATCAGTTTTTAACTTTTTAAGAGAATTACTGTCTATCATTATCCATCCATCTACATGCTTATTATTTTCGTTAAACCATTGCTCATAAACAGCACTCGCACTATTAAATCGGTAATATGTATTCATCCCTTCCTGAATGCAACAACAAATATATCCTGCTTCTAATTTTTCCATTGCACCAAAAATGTCCATGTATTCAACATCATAATCTTCTTCAACTGCAACAAATAATTTTACTGAGTTCCCTTCAATTTTTAGCCAGGATTTTAATTCTTCATTGTCTTGAGATTTATTATAGAATCTTTTCAAAACTTCTACAGTAGATATTACATGTTGCTTCGCTTCTTGGATTTCTATAGCTACAAAGTAAGGTATTTTTATATTATTCATATGAATCTCTCTCTTTCTATGTAATACATGTCAGATTCTTCTTAAGATACATTTTTTTGTTTTCTACTCTTAATATCTGAAGCAAGCACTTGAAAAGAAAGAACTTGACTTCCATCTATACAAAGATAGCGATTCTCATCACAATCTTTTCTTGCGTAAGTAATGGACAATGGTAATTTTTGTTGTACTGCTTCTTTCATCGTCTTTCTTATCAATTGCAATGTATTATCTATATCATCTACAGAAAGGTAGATATCTTCTATTCGATATTTTGTGCCATTCAAACATTCTATAACTATCCAAACATCTATATCATTTTTTTCATCATTCGTATTATGTAGAATTACATCATATGTTTTCATTTCATTCATTTTAGGAAATTACCTCAATATCGACAGTCCCAGCAATTTCAGATGTAATAGTAATACCTGCCCACTCCAGAACACCTAAACAAATAACAGCTATTAGGTCTACATGTTCTCGTTCATGTATAACGTTTTTCCCTTTATCAAATATTTTAAAAGTATAGGCCGTTTGTTTTTCATTCACTCCAATTGAAAATTTCACATGTTGTTTCTTCAATTCATCCAAAATCATAAAAGCTTGCTCTTCTTTCCTCATAGGATTAAACTTGTGAACTGCCATGATTTCTTGTCCATCTTTATCTACATATACACGAATAGGATTCCAATTTTCCTCACTAAACGGTCTTTCTATCTCTTTCCATCCCATACATCTTTCTGCTATTACATCTGCTATAAAACCTAAGATATTCATTGCCTTTCCCCCTCTTTCTCTTTTTCAATGAACCAATTTCCATAAACAATATCTTCTAACATTAATTTAAAATCAGATTCATGAACCATAGTGCGATTTAATTCGCCACTACATACGACTTCCATTTCGATAAAATATCTCGAATTTTTACGAAAACGTATCTTTTTAAAAACCACATTATTATTTTCATATTTTTTATTCGTAACCACTATCCACTCTTGCATTCCTTTTTTTCTCAAAACAGATACAAGGTTTTGAAACGGACAAAACTCAATCTTTTCTAATTCCATTTCATTTACACACTTCTTACAAAAATGTCCTGATACTTTAAACCCCATATCTATTACCTGCACATGCACTTCTGCTACCTCATTACAAAATAAACAGTTCTGTATATCCCTTGTGAATTGCGGTGAAACAATCATTTGTTTTTTACACATAACGCACATCTCCCTCTTAGTTAATTTTGTTGAATTTATATATTAAATCTGGATATTTTTCTTTTAAATACCTACGTTTTTCATAATCGTCAATCATAGGCGAAATTACCTTATAACAATGAACAAACCCAATAATGAAACCAATACTTAAAATTGATATAAGCATTGTCATCATTATCCAATCCGTTGTGTTTGTATATATTTGTATGAGAAATATCGTTATAACGGCTCCAAATATGATTGATAATCCGATGCCCTTGTCTTTCATATAGAAGTTAAAAATGAATTTCAATTTGCTTATTCCGCTCAGTTTAACCATTCGGAAACACCTCTTTTTTCATTGACTATAGTATATAAATAATGATAAACTAAATCCATAAAAAATGAAAGTTCAAATTCGATTAACGGTCAAAAATAGCGTAATCATAGCTCATTATTTTAAATGTGTAATGCGTTTATTTAGGAGTGAAAAATAGAATGCAAACAAAAATTAGATTTTTTGATGGATGCGGTAATTTCCATGACGAAAAAATCACATCTAAAAACATGTATGAATTAGAAACGTCCATTATTTCTATTCAACAGGAATTATCGGTTAAATGGACATACCCTGACAACCAAAAAGCAGTTGTAAGATGGCGTAAAGTGAATGACCCTTCCCAATCAGAAATTAGTTTGAAAGTTGAGATTGATTTACAACAAGAAAATCAATTTATTGAGTTTTTAAATAAGCAAGGATGGTTCTTTAACAAAATTCAATACACCAAGTCTTTATATTTATGGCGAGTAGATATTGATAATCAAAAAGATAAAGAAATGATTCAATTCCTACCCTATGTAATTCGAATATCTGATATGGCAAAGATAATATTAGATTAATAAAACGAATAAAAATATAGCGTAAAACGATTACGAAATGCGTATAAGAAATAGAAACTATTTTACTAATAAAAATAAAGAGGTGATTCAATATGGTCACAGAAAGAACAGTAGCAGTATACAAACAAGAAGGTAACAACTATATTCGTCAATATTCATTCCCTACTGAAAATCGCCCATTTGTAATTGGAGAAGTCATTCGTGGAGCAGATGGAGAGAATTATGTGATTTTTGAAATTGATGTTGAAGTGGCCGTTGTTCCTGAAATAAAACATTCCGATTAGAGAGCTCTTATGCTCTCTAATTTTATATACTTTTACAAATCAAATTAGGAGGGATTTTTATGGAGGATTTGGATTACCTTGAGGAGAACATTTTAAAAAAACTATTTGATATTGATGGTGAACATAGCACATCAGGAAAATCTGATTTTGACTTTTTCGTATCAGGACCACCTGCATATGTATTAATTAAGTTAAACGGAACTAACGCAGAATTGTATTTTTCAAACGAGTGGGCAGATTATTTAGAAGACACTAAAGAATTAAGCACTGAAGATATTACAAATCTCAAGAAAAAGGGTTACACATGGCAATAGATTTTTAATTTATTAGTCGCTCATCTGAAAAAAGACTACGGAGAGATGGCAGAATGGAATTATCTAAAGAATTAAACCCTCACTTAGAATAGTTTAAAGTGGGGATTTTTTTAATCGTCAACAACCTCTCTTTTAAAGAATATTTATATAAATTGATGAACAGTCTATAATAAAAAGAGTTTACATATCTGGTATTTTAAAAAATATAATTACAAGGAGTGTTTTATTATGAAAAATTCTTACTCATTATGTTGGATTAATACACCAAAATGGGGAGATGAGGGTACTTACAAAAAATCTATGCGATTTGATTCTATTGATGAAATCATTGAAAATATGAAAAATTGTTATTATAGAGGCGAATGGGTTGAAGATGAAAATGGAAATAAAGTAGATATTGATTTATCGAAGTACACTTTAAAAGAAGAAGCATAGGATAAGAGATTTATACAATGAAGGAGTGAATAAAATGAAAAAAGAATTGAATGTACCAGTAATTTTACCAGAACATGAGAAAGTTGTTGTTTGGGTACTACATAAAATAAACAGAGATAAATTTCCAGAAGGCGAGCTTACCGTAAAATACTATATGGACTGCGAAACACCATCTAAACGTAAAATGCATGATACAGAGTATGTAACTATGTGGGATATATATAATTCTTATACAAGAGAACAAAAAGATAGTATTAATCGTGCAATAATAACAGGGATGTATAGGCTGACAACTGATATAAAAGAAGGGGAAGTTGTTACAGATGGTAACTGTGTTGGATTTGCCTTTAAATTCGATTACAATTGGAAAAAAAGATCCTTCAAATTGGCGACTTCCAAAAGTGCTAATTTAAATTGGTGTGATGATGGTAGTATTGATAAATTTCAAAGAGTTATTCAAAGTTAAAGAGGGAAAAACCAAAAGGAATTACTCATTTATAGAGCAATTCCTTTTTCTAATTTCTCAAATTCCCTTTTGTATCGTTTCCAACGTTTATCAATAAAAACATGGTCTTCCTTTGATAAAAGGCTTCCTTTACAAAATCTTTTTTCTACAAACCCTGGAACTTCATCATTGAAATGATAAAAGAAGAATTCACCATGCTCTAACAAATATAGTTTAGGAATTTCATTACCCATTACAAAATATTCTTTGAATACATTTATATCCTGAGGATTTAGACCTGGCATTAAAATGAAATTTTTAAAATTAGCAATTAAGTAATTCTCATAATCAGAAACATTCATTTTTAGTAATGACAGACTTTGGATATCAGCAATAATTGAAATATCCATTGCATAATTAATTGAAAAGAAATCCTCAAAGCCATTCATCCAAGCATTTAAATCTTTAACGTACAAATTATTGTTATTCTTTCCATTATTTCGTTTGTTACAAATACATGCTTGTTTATATACACCAGATATTAATTGCGGGAGCATTCTCGCAATATCCTTATCTAAGGAATACCCTTCCAAATTAAAGATAACAACTTCTTTGTTTTTGATGTGTTTAACAAAATCAATTTCCTCAAACTCACCTTTTTCCTTCGTATTAAAAATGTGAGAAACTTTAGCGTTTGTTGTTAAGCGAGACAACATCATTCTCAATCCACTATTATGCTCAAATGATTTACTGCCTTCTTCAAAATATTTTCCAATATACAATACAGTAAGACTATCAGCATCCTCTAATGAGCAATATAAATCAAATAATTCTTTTCCTTTTCTATTTGTATTGTTAACAAAATCACTTAATTCTTGTAATGTAACATGATTATCAAAAATTTTGTTTAGAATTTTGATAGATGCTTCTAATATACGTTCATGTGTGTCTAAGAAAAATTTAGGGGTATCTCTCCCTTCCCATTTCACTATTTTTTTCATCAGATTAATAACGAATTCTTCTTCTCCCCTTAATGGGTTAAATTTCACATTTTTAAGGTAGGGACTAAAATAAATCACGTTTCTTCGATTACTTTTCGCTAATGTATAAGCAACCTTTGCTACATCCCCTTGGTTATCAAAGACTGTGACACCATGATTCTTTTGTTCTATATCTTGTTTTATCATTGGTATGTGAAACATCCCTGATATTCCAGTACCTACACTGCCTACTATCAAGGTGTTAAGTCCTTTACTCGATTCTTTTAAAAAGACTTTCTTTTTCTTCTCCTTATCAGTTCCAACAAATAAACTATTATTTTTCATGTTAATTCCCCCTTCTTAATTATTGACTTTAGTTAATAATATAAACAGAAGAGGAATGTTATAACTTTTTTCTGCTCTAACAACTCGTGTAGTAGCTCTAAGCACAAATAAAATGTCCTGGAATAAACGATTTTTGCACTGAAACCATTAATTTATAGAAAATAAAAAGAGACCTGTGTAGGTCTCTTCTAATCTGTTGTTAATCTTGACACGCATGTCTCATACGAAAATGCGAAATCTCTTCTTCATAGACTGATATATTCGTAATGAAATTTAACACCTCTTGTGCAGAAAAAGAGAAATTCCAAGGACATTGGATTACTTTCCCTACTGCAATCTCATATCTCGCTAATGACCGCTCTATATCAATTATATCTTGAGAAATAAGCGGATACACTTCTTTATAAGTTTGCAACCTGTTTTCAATCCCGTTTTTTTCTAACAACACATCTTCATTTGTTTCGATTTTTCTATGAATGCTACTTCTTTGATGAAAGTCAAAATATCTCTCTGCGTGTTTACGAATGCTTTTATCATATTGATATTTTTCGGTAATCATATTTAATTCTTTATTCATACAAACCTCCTGTATTATTAAGTATTACATTATTATATTACAATAAAAAGAAGGTAAGTGGTCGTTTAATTCGATATTTTTTTAGTTAAGTATACATTCATAATCTGAAGATTGCCCTATACATTTTAGAGTCCACTCCTTGCCAGAACCCACCAGTAAGATTGTAGGAAACGGAAGAAATTGATTTACATATACACCCGTTTTATCTCGTATAATTATTTTGTTCTGCTCGCTTACAAAAATAGTTACATACAATTTACTACTAATCGGGAAAAATCTCTCTCCAATTTCTCTTAATTTTTGTTTGCTTATACTTATTGTCATATTTAGTACCTCTTTCTAAAGATTTTTGTAGATAAAAACCCTTTTATAGGGTTATCTTCATAACATTTCACTTATCACATTTATTACGTGTTTATTAGGTGAATATCTATTGTTATCCATAATCCTTTTTACTAAATCAGCATCTCCTAAATATTTGGCTACACCAATTGCAATTGCAGGACTTCTACTTACCCCTGCTCCACAATGAATTACAAAGGAATCCGCCCCCTTATGTTGCCTAACGAATGAAAATAACTGATATGCTTGTAAATCTGTAAAAATAGGATATTGTTCCAACTCTCTATCTTTCCATTCTTTTTCTGTTATTCGTAAATCATAGAAATAGAGTTCTAATATCCCTTTGTATTGATTTTGATTATCCAGTGGAGGTAAATCCCCATCTTTATCTGCAATGCGAATTAGAACAGGGTATTCCCATTCTGATTGATGTTTTACCGCTTCATCTTCTGATAAAATTAGACACGTATCTTCTTCTAATTTCTTTAATTCAGGGAATATCTCTTTTACATTCACTTCTTTACCATTACAGTAAATACCAGGCGTATTCGAATTCAACTTCACTGTAAGACCTAATTGTTCAGCTAATGCAATTGCTTTTTCTTTATCAAATGCAAACTCTTTCATCTCTCACGCCCCCTTTTTGACAAACTGATAAGAATCCGATTTTTCTAAAGCATCCTCTATTTCTTCATGTTCAAATCCACATAAATCACAATCATAGGGAAATGAAATCTTTGATTTTTCACCTTCTACATACGAGTCCATTACTCGATAACATTCATAGCATAAAACATCATTCTTCTGAACCAATAATCCTTCAGATACAAGCTCTTTACATACTTCAATGGCTTCTTGCGTTGATAGATTGAATCTTTTCACCAATATCGTATAGCAAAAAGATTTTACTAATCCTTTTGATAGCTTCCTAATATACTCTTTTGCTTTTGCTTGATTTTCATTCATAAAGAATACCTCTCCATTCTCTCTAATCACTTTAGTAATTTATTTTTTACTATTATATATAAAATTATTGACTATAGTTTTTAATGATTATATCATAAATATAAAGTGACAAACAGAACTATCGGTGATAATCACCTTAGATTTTACAGATAGATACAAGGAGATAGCATGTACGGAAAATATGTAAATATTATTTTTAAAAATGAGAAATATAAAGTTTTTGTTCCTTGCAACCCAGATACACCAGAAAAAGTTTTGGAGGTATTTGCACTAAGGATACTACTTAGTTAATTAGTAAAGAAAAGAGTGATAAACATGCCAAGAAAAACTCGAAAAACAGAAGAAAGCAAACCATTAACAATTGAAGAAATAAGAGAAATAGAGCTACATAAGCTTAGAACAGGTCGGGCATTCACTCCCACTCCTTCTTATCAACATAAAATTGGAGATACCGTAAATGTTAGTCATTTAAGAAATGCAAAAGTAGAAGCTGTTTACGATGATGGTCGTTTTTATGAAATCTCTTATCAGAAAAGTTTTAGAGTTGGAGGAGAACATAAATATACAGAGAGAATTGCTTGGTTTGAGTGGATGAAGGTAAGAGCTATTCCTGATGAATCTGCAACGAATTTTGTTAAAGAAGATAATGTTCGCTTGGATTTTTTTTAAGTAACTGTCAATTCTCTTCTTCACAAGTTATACCATTTAGGTATTGATACATCACCTTTTTATCAAAGAGATTATGTATGGTCTCAAGAAGACAAAGAATCTTTAATTGATAGCATTTTTAATCACGTAGAAATTGGTAA
Organism: Bacillus sp. FSL K6-0073; assembly: GCF_038006085.1. Taxonomy (NCBI): domain Bacteria; kingdom Bacillati; phylum Bacillota; class Bacilli; order Caryophanales; family Bacillaceae; genus Bacillus; species Bacillus sp. FSL K6-0073. Next base: position 299,304 of record NZ_JBBOUN010000003.1, read on the forward strand.
ATTCGTTCTCGTTTTTAGAGGATACGAAGGCGATGTGTATGAAGTCTTAGATGGAAAACAACGCCTATCTGCATTACAAGAGTTTTTTGAAGATAGAATCACTTACAAAGGAAAATACTTTAGCCAATTAACACAACGGGACCAGAATCATTTTGGGAACTACTCTATTTCATTAGCCGAAAGTCAAAATGAACTAACAGAAAAACAGAAATTAGAATATTTCATTCAACTGAATACAACTGGTCGTGTGATGGATAAACAACATTTGAAAAAAGTAGAAACTCTGTATGCTACATTCACTGAATAGGAGAAAAAACATGGAATACAATTTATTTACAATGGATGAACATATTCCAACTCAATACATTCCTCCCACAGGCGAATATATTTCTTTTGTAACAGAAGAACATTACGTCGAAAAGTGTAAAGAATGGGGATTCTTTAACGCAAAACCAAAGAAAGATTTCCTATACAAAAGAGATAACAAACAGTTTGTTGTAACTATTGCAGGTTATCAAGAGTCTGGCAAAGAAAAAAATGTAAATACACTGGTTATTCAATTCGATGATGGGAATTTGAGTTGTATTTTACCTGCGTTTTTGAAAGAAATGCAATCATCAAATTTCAATACGAAAAAAGAAATAATTTCAGAATAAAGACACTTTATATATATAGGAAATATTGTTGAATGTCGCTCATTAAAAATGTTATAATTTGTATGAAAGTGTTCATAAAAGCGTATTAAAAACTTCTGGGCTACGAAAATACAATCTACCACAAGTTCGTAAGAAAAGACTCTTTAGAAAAAGAGTCTTTTCTTACTGAATAACATTTACCATAAATTATTCAATGAGTCTTTCACCTTTTTAAGTGAAGGACTTTTTTATTTCTATGACCTAAATTAAATTGACAATAGTCAATGAAAAATAGTAATCTATTTATAAGGATATTAATTTATCAAGAAATAACAAAAACCGTTTTCTATTTATATTGTTTTTATGTAAATGGTTTCTTTATGTTTTATTTAAATAAATTCAATTTAATAAAAAAATATTTAAGTATATAGGTTTATGTTTCGGAGGGGTTTTGTATTTAATGGAAAGGCGTTGGTTCTGATGTTTCGATTTTTAAAATCTATTTTAGGTAAAAAGAAAGTGAATGTCACAAATTCAGGGACAGATATACCCTCTTCCCCTATTATCTTGACTCCTAAACAATGGGCAGAGGTATTAAATATTTCATATGAGGATGATTCTATTTTATTTAAAAAAATTAATCACCGTGAAGATTCTCGAATTACAAAAAGCGAGTTCTTATCTATTAACTCTCTTTATCATCGGTCTTATTTAGCAGAAGAAATATCCGATTTATTGAGAGATAATGAATCTATTAAAAACGTGACATATGCGGGAACAAGAGTCTATATTGTTTCGAAAGACCCACTCTTAGGAACGTTTTATATGGATATTAAACGAGTACCTGAAAGTGTAGAGGATGGATATGACAAATAAGGTTTACGTATCAATTGAAGAAAGAAAATCATTAGAACGTAATCTGCATATAATAAATAACATTAATATCCCTCTTGCACAGAGAAGACTGGCGAAAATGATATTTGACATGATTTATGAAAAAGCTAAACGAAGAATAGAAAGTAGGTGATGTATATGGATACATTCTTTTTCATTGCAAAAACTTATCTATTAATTGGATGTCTAACTCCATTAGTAGGTATTATCCTTAATTCCATTAGTCATAGAGAAAAACCAGATTTTACATTTGGCGAAACAAAACTCGTGGATATTATACAAGTCTATTGCATTTCCATTTTTGCATGGCCTATCGCCATTGCTTGTGCCATTATTGCACAGAGTCGTGGTGGTTGGATTTAAACAAGATAAGAAAGTAGGTGAATGGCATGGAACTATTTATCCAGATTTTCATCATATATGTTTCAGTAGGAATTCTTTTTACATTTGGAATGATATTTACAAAATCAATACGTGATAAAGAAAAACCAGATTTCAAAATCGGAGAAAATAACTACATAGATGCAATGAAATGTTATGCACTCTCTATTTTCTTATGGTGGTTACTTTTATTTGCATTTATTTGTATGTCCAATCGAGGTGGATGGATTTAATTAAGAAAGGAGATGGATACTTATGTGGGTGTTTATCGGGGAGTTGTATTTATTGGCAGGGTTTTTATTTTTACTATCTATGATTTTTGCAAGAACTATGAAAGAAAAATCAGGTATCAATCTTATGCTTGGAGCTTCTAACTTCATAGATGCTCTAAAGAGTTATGCAGTTGCTATATTCCTATGGTGGCTTTGCATTATTGCATTTTTCTTTGTATACAAAAATAAAGATTCTGAAAAAAAGGAGAATAAAAATGGTTGATTTGATTCATTTACTTAGTAAATCAGAACACGCTTCCGTTTATAAAATACATTCAGAGATTTCGAATTGGGACGGTGTACACGTTATTGTAAGGAAAGATAACGGATATACAACTGTCCATATAGAAGGCACAGTACTACCGAAAACGTCTAATATCAAGAGCAAGGAAAAATACAAAGGTGGCAATACCCTTTCCTTAATCGGTGCAGTTACCAAAGCTCGATATGAATATCTTTACACGAAAAAAGAATATGCCGTCATATACTCTTCTTCCAGCCAAATAACGGCATGAATTTTTTGTTAAAAACCCTTTCTATATTCATAGAAAAGGTCTTTTTTATTAGAAAACGCATCTTTGAAACAATTATTAATATCAAAAATACCTTACTTGATTAAGTTTATTAATTGACTATAGTAAATAATTATGTTTATAATTTTAATAGATTAGATATATCAGAGAGGATGAATAACATGACAGAACCAAAAAAAGATGGGATTCTTATGCAAGACAAATCAGGAAAAGTTGTACAATTAGAAAAAGGTTTAACGTTCAAGGAAGCCTATTCTAAAGTATGGGATTTAAGGGAAAAGCGTGATGGAAACTATTATCGGTTAGGGAATCTATAAAAATGAAAGACAAAATAGATTTACAAAAAATTAAGGGCTTCCCCTCTTCTATTAAACTTCTGTTTTTTATCTATTTCATTTTAGTTCTCTGCTCTTCTATGAGAATTTGTAGAGAAAATCTATATTTTGACATCTCCTATTTCTCAAGTGCCAGTATTTTAATAATTTTTTTATTTGTAGTAACCATAAAAGACCAGATTAAAGAGCCCCAATGATAGTACCAAGGGTTCTTTTTTTATTTAAGTTTAAAGAACATTTCCTTTGATTTATACATATGCGATAGAGAAATGTATGAGGAATATTCACTTATCTTTATCAATAACATATAAAAAATAAAATTGAGGTGATGATAATGGATAAAGAAATGCTTGAATTAATTAAAGATTTCAATATGAAATATAGCCAGTTAGAAGAGTTGTCTTTCTTCTCTGTTCATGAAATAGCAAAAGAAACGATATTAAAAGGGATTGATATATCATTAGATTCCTTTTCTGAGGAATCCTATAAGCAAGTTTTGCAACGGTACATACAAGCAAGTAATTATTTTCAACAAGAAGATGATAATAATGCAAGATGCATCAGAGAAAACCTTCATGCTATATACTCCTACTACAGAGGACTAAACCCTGTAATGAAAACAGTGAATGGAAAAAGATTATATGGAAATAAGTTTAAAATATTTACAATTTATCAAACTGAACCTAAAATGAAAAAGGTCTTTGCTACAAAAATGACTGGAGAAAAATTAGAACATATTTTGATGTTTATTGAAGCAGTTGTTGGAAAGGAACTTGATTTATCTCAACTCGCTTTTTACGCAGGTTTATTCTTTGATATATACGAGTTGCAAAACGATGAATTGCGTGTTTTTGGTGAAGAAGATTTAATTGATTTTGATTTTGATAATTTAGGGACTGGTTATGGCTCACATATAAAATCAATTCGAAATCGTCATGCAAATCACAAGCCACTTCTATTGCAATCAAATTTATTATGGAAGGAAATGTACTTAGGAGATAGGCTACCTCGACTCATTCATTTTTATGAAGATAATTTTGATTTAATTACAGAAGCAGAATATCAAGACAATGGTCATTCCGTTCATGAACAGTTATATCAATGTTTAGATGCATACTTACATAACAGTCAGTTATTACTGACTATATCAATATTTGTAAAGCATATTCAAACAGATAACGGTAGCTATATCGGCAGTGATTGTGCCGTAAGTATCATGACAGCACCATATACATTTGAATTACGTTTAGAAAGACCATCTGAAACACCATTCGAACTGTTTTTCAATAGAGATAAAAATGAAGAATTTACAATTGAAGATATATTGAGACCATACTACGCAGAAGATTTAGTTGCAAAACAAAAACAAGGAGCCTAATTAGCCCCTTGTTTTTTTACAACTATTATTTGTACGATAGTGGTTGTTGTAAGCTTGCAACAAATTTATAAATTTTATTATAAATATATGAAAATTAAATATTGTTATAAATTGTTTTTATGATTATAATGGATAAATAGTCTAATTCTATGCATAAGTATATCAAGCGCACCGATATCACTTTAAATTGCCAGAGTATTAGGTTAATAATCACATTACAAGAAGTATAACATATTCTCCTTGAAAATCACTTTCCTATAATTGAGAAAGTGATTTTTTCGTTTAAGGATATTGGTTACTGTACTAATTTTTTACAAGCAACTTCTATTCAACTCCATTTTCTGCTCTTTCATTTTTAACTTCATAACCGAAGTACATCGCTTTTATAAAATTATCTGTTCCTAATTCAGTAAGAACTTTAAGTCCATCACCTTGCTCCTCCCATTCAAAACGCATATCAAAATATTCATTCACTGCCCAAACTGGATTGTTTCCGCACATATTTATTAGTTCATATAATGCATCAGCAATTTCTTTTGTAACTTTTATTTTGTCATTCTTCATGAGTAGTTCAGCACAACTTTCATTTTCTATCTTATTAATAATTTTTACAGTATTGATGTCAACTGGATACCATTGTTCAAAACCTAAATCATTCGTTTCAAATTTTTCCGTTCCCATCTTTCTTAGACATTCTTTATCACTCTTTGAAACAGGATATGAAGTATTTTCTTGTGTATACATACCATTATTTTCAGTAGGGATAATAATTGCCTGATGCTCTTTCTCGCAATCGGTTGTGTATACTAAGTTACCTCGCACCCATTTCCCTCCCTTTGTTAGACCTTTATATAACAGTGGTTTAATCATATTATCTCTCTTCCTTCTGGATAAAAATTATAATCCTGATATTTTTTCAATTCCCTTTTAACTTCTTCGCTCATCTCTTCTTCTATATCCTTCCCTCGAAAATGAAACAATCTTTTCTGCGACTTATTCATGATTTCAGACTTTATGATGTGACACCATAACTCTTTAGAACAATAAATCCTTTTGAATTCATGGTCTACAAAGGGTTTATTTGTTTTTTCATCCCAGAAACAATTAATCTTCCCAATTTCAAAATACTCATATCGCTTAAATCGGTTATAAATGGTTGGAACAACTGGTCCATGTACCCATGCATGAATATCATCTGTAAACATCGGCTCTCCATGAATCCCTAAATTCCATCCTTGTGCATAGTACAGCAATTTTTGCAATTTTAGATGTGTGATAGATTCATTAGTATTTGGCTTACTCTTGTTAATTAATTCTTGTGCAATATGCATTGCTGTTATTTCTGTCTTGTTTTCTCCTTTTAGGTAAATTAGTTCTTCCACTGTTTACACCACCGTAAATTATTATTTACTTAAATATAACATAATATTGACTATAGTTAAATGCGAATATATAATTAAACGTATAATAAAAGATTGTGAGGGATAAGAGTTGACTCAAAAAATGACGGTAACTTTAGAGAATAAAAGCAAAAATATATATGATTATCACTACCTTGTAACAGTGATTCATTACTTAGAAAGTGAGAATATTGAACTCGTATTTCAAAGCGAAAATGATTCTGAAGTAGACGGTCATTCTGAACGTGAAGTTTGTATTCAATCAGATTTATTACAACGCATGTTATTTCTTGCAAAAACTACAAATAACAATGTAAGTGTTACTGTAAAATCTGATTCATTTAACACACCCTATCCTACAGAACCATTACATATTTCTTATAATAAAGAAGAAGATTTTTTCGAATTAGGCATGGGGAATTCATCTGAAGAACTTGTTTTTGAAGCAGATATTTTATTAGGAGTAGTGAATTCTTTAATTTTTTAAATAGATATTGTATTGATACGAGAAAGGAAAAAAGCATGATTAAAAGAGTATTTTATAAGGGTAAAGAACGATTTTTTACAAATGAAGGAAAAGAAATCTTATTATTCGATATGGATGATACGATTGCTAATTTTGTAGATGAATGGTTATCTATTTACAACAATCATTATCAAGATAATTTAAAAAAAGAACAATTGTTAAGTTGGGATGTTCAGCATTATACGAAAGATTATTGCGGGGTACAAATCTATGACTTGTTAAAACATCCAGGATTATACTTACACTATCCTAAACCCTTGCCTGGAGCTGTTGACGTATTACAAGAGCTATCTGATACCTATGAAATCGTATTAGTCTCAGCAAGCCCAAGAGGACATGCTAATGGGGAGGCACACTGCCACAAGTATTACAAAACCTCTAACCCTGCTGACGATAAAAGAAAATGGGTGGAGAAATACTTGCCCTTTGTTCAGCAAAAGAACATTGTTTTTACTTCTTCAAAATATTTAGTAACAGGTTCATTACTATTTGATGATGCTCCTCATAATTTAGAAGAGTTTCATTCATTAGGGCGTGTTACTGTATGTATGAATCAACCATGGAACCAAGAGGTATCAGCGGATATTACGCGAGTGAACAATTGGCAGGAGTTTAAAGAAAAACTACCTGTATTGCTCCCTCCTATCCCTGAACTGATTAAAAGAATAACTCAATAACTAAAAAGAAGGCATTCCAGTTCATCCGAATGCCTTTTTGTAAATTTATTAAAAACAATAAGGAAGTGAATAGAATGGGTACATTAGATGCACCTCTTATGATACTTAATAAACACTTGGAGTGTATAAAAGAAGATATCGAGAATTACAAGAAACAAGCACGGGAAAATCCTACAAGTACGGAAATTATTCAAAATTTATTAATTCCTAAAAACGAATTAAATAGCAAAAAAATTGAATTCGCCATCCGTATTTTAGAAACTTTTGAACCTAAAGAAGATAATTCTGATAAATATCCGTTTTTCAAAGGGGATTCAGTTCTTAACAAAATAAGTGGTAAAACACATGTCATTGAAAGTTATGTAGGCAACGGGCAATTCAAAAGCAAAAATGGTTCTACTTTACATATGAAAAACTTAGAAAAAATCTCATAATCTAATACCTCTAAACAATAAATTAGTTGACGAAAAAGTCTCTTCTCGATATGCTGAAAAAAGAAAGTGTATACATTGTTCAGCTTGTATACATTGAAAGGATGTTTTAGCAGATGAACAAGAGAATTAAGAAAAAACAAATAAAACAAAATGTATGCATGGTTTGTGGGTCTACATTAGTAGAGAAATCTTCTAATTATAGTAGTGTGTTAATCTCAGTTAAAGAAGAATGTCCAAATTGCCATAATTACATAGTTGAAGCAACGTTAACAGGAATTAACAAAACAATTTCAGGTTCTCAATTTAACTATAATTTTGATATGAATAACTCCGAAAAACAGGCTCTTGAAAGAAAAGAAAGAAAATTACTACGTTTCTTAAAGAAGAACGGAAAAATCAAGGTTAACTAACATTTGTTTTTCTCTTTGCAGTAAAGTATAATGTTGATTAATTGGTAAACATCCGATATGGAGATAGGAGTATAAACTTATATACTTCTTACAAAAACACCGTACTGTAATACGGTGTTTTTTATTTTATATAATCTCAAAAAACAATAATGATTGTCTATTTAAGTAATATATTTTTTACTTGTTTTATATATTTTATTTACAATAGTTTATTTACGTTTTACAATAACTATATACGATTAACACTGATAAAGGACGTGACTCCTATAAATTATAGAATTCAATTAATAAAGTTATACTTTTGCAGTAAAAATACATATCTTACTTTATTACAGACAACATTAGCTGTACTATTCAGCTCCCTTTTTCTTTTGTTAATAAATGATAAAGAACTTGAATCTTTTTTGTTTCATAAAGGATTTTTATATTATGCACTGGCAATGAATGTTTTTGTCTGTTTTATTGCTATGCCCTTATTAATATTCTTTGTACCAAATAAAAAATCCCACTAAAGAAAGGATTGTATTTTACACATGGCTCGTTTATCAAAAACAAAAGCAAATAAACTCGGTGGATTCCTTTGTAAAATCCTTCGTCATTCCCCTTCTCAATTCCATGTTTCTTTAGATGAATATGGTTATGCACCAATTGATGAACTATTAAATGCCATTTCTTCGAATGAAAAATGGGCTAATATTGTGAATGTTGAGATGATTTTAGAGGTTGTTAAAACAGACGAAAAACAACGTTACAAACTCGACTCTACAGGAACAAAAATAAAAGCTCGATACGGTCATAGTATTGCGGTAAAAAGTGATGAAGAGCAAAATCGAGTGTTGCCAGATATTCTTTATCATGGTACTGGTATGGAACATTTGGACTCTATTCAAAATTTGGGATTACTGCCAATGAAACGAGTAAATGTTCACTTATCAGAAACAACCTTTTTTGCAAATAAATCTGCGAAACGCAATCAGTTTCCCGTTTTATTAAAAGTAGATACCATTATGGCCAAGAATCTTGGCGTAACTTTTGAATATGCAGGTGACGAGGTGTGGTTGAGCTCCCCTACTCCATCTGATTGCTTAACAGTTGTAACCAGTTCAGAAAATAAAGAAATGTAAAGAAAGGAAGTAGTTAATAATGAGAACCATTACATGTAAATGCGGAGAGAAGAAAACGATAGACAGAGGTATTGCATCTATTGGAGATATCTTCTTACATACAGGATTTCAAACTATATTTACTTTTGATGCAGAGTGCATTCATTTATGCCCTACGTGTTGGACTAAAGCAAAAGAACATGCTGTAGCCATGCATCAACTTCTTGAAAAGCCTTATATATCTATAGACCAATTCTTAGAGGATGAGATTGAATGATGCATAAAGTAACTTGTACATGTGGACAGCATAGTATAAAGGCAAATAAAAACTCTCTAAATAAAGAACTAATAGATGCAGGATGGGGTGTAATCCCTTCTAATCGAGGTACATTTGTTTATATTTGCCCTTCTTGCTATCAAAGAGCAAAACAATTAATTAAAGAATTTCATCAGATAACACAAGATACATACATTAGTATCTCCTCTATCATTCGCAAAATAGAGGAAGAAAATGAAACCAAGTAGTAAACAGAAAGGATGAATAGAAATGGGTTGGCGTTTTGAAGTATTATTACTACCAAAAACAATTAAAAATGAAGACTTAATTCAATCAACACATCAAATACTTAAGGATGAACCAAATATAATAATGGACAGCCATGTTTTAATGGTAGCCCCACCCTCACCTGATTTTTATTTCAAAAAAATCTCATTAGATTCTATTGGAAATTATGAATCACCTGTTTTTACACCCAGGGAATTCGCACTGAAATTATCAAACGTAATTAGAAATGAGGATTTTATCATTGCCAATTATTGCGACGGAACTGCCCAAGGGTTAATTTCGCATTTTAGAAATGGATGCCTTGTGCAAAAAATTGAAAGTCCAGAACTCGATAAATTAGAAATAGGACGACAGTTATTAACTGATACCTTACACTTCCCTGCTTCTGAATCTATCCTATCATCAATTGATTCTTATTTTTCTTTTCTGCATGAGAGAAATCCCTATTCTCTTATCTCTTATGCTCACCTGCATTTCTCTTCTGTATCCGAAAAAAGACCGATGCGTAGAGCATTGTATGAACAAGTACAAGCGTTGATTCAAAATCCTAATGTAACGGATGAAGAATTAGGTACATTGAAAGGTTCCCACAGTTTCCCTCCTTCTATCGTTCGACCTTATTATCAACGTTACATAATGGAGTCAAATAAAAATATAGCGTTAGAAAAAATGTATCTGTTTACGAATGGATTCGAGGGTGACGCAACATTAAAAGATGCTCCCACCTATCTATCACCTAATAATTATTTCCAATTAACATCGGATTATAGAAGTCTTACAATTTAATACACACGAGCAAAACTCCTTTGATTTTATTGACTATAGTTAATAATTTATTTATAATATAACTTATAAATACACATCGGAGGTTTTTCTTGTGTTCAGAGTACATATCTTAAATCAAAACTTACTGGTTACAGGTGGTATCGCAGTGGGAAAGACTTTTTTCTTAAATGAATCACTTATGGATTTATTAACGAAAAGCGAAAACACCCTACTACTAACACCTAATATAAATGAATTTAAAACACCTGTTACAAAATTTAATGGTAGAACGATTTCTTCTACCAAAATAAATGATGATATTGATGGTTCTTTATTTCAAATCGTTGAAATTAATCCATTTTCAAAATCATTAGATGAAGTCAAACATTCATTCATGGAATTTGTAAGTAGTTTTGAAACTATAATTCAAAGTGGAATAAAAACGGTAATGATTGATGAAGGAATGCAACTACTAAATGAAGTACCTTTCCCCTCATTTATAAAGTTTGTAGAACGATTAAATGAGAAAGGTATACGAGTGATCTTTACATCTCAATTAGAGCTTCATCGACTTCCTGTTAATCAGTTTATGCAAATAGATAAATTATTCCCTTGTGTGCTAAAACTGAATCATCAATATAAACCATTAGCAACCGCATCATAAAATGAAGGAGGATGAATATATGAGTAGACAATTTTACGGAATCATGGTTCATGGTTCTATTTCAAACAAAGTATTAGCAGAAAAAACATTAGAAATTTTAAAGGACAACGAATTAAAAGTTAACTACGGAAGTCAGTGCTTAGTCACGCTACCTGTAGATGAAAAATATAATTTCAAGGTTATCAATTACGGAAGTATTTTGAATCACGAAATTGCACCATTTGCTGATGAGACATTAGCAAAGGAATTATCAGAAAGAATTCCTTTGCAGGATTTCATCGTCTTCCATTTCCATAGCGTAACGGATACAGGCTATTTTAGACACTATATGAATGGTGTTCTGATTGAAGAAAAAGCTGATAAAATTGAAGGAGATAATTTTATCTGTGCTCAAAATCTATTCAAGCAGGTTTTTGGTATCCCAAGATATAAAAATCTGATGCAAATCATTGAGAATTATTTCAAAGTGGCATTAGAGCGTAACCCATATTTACAAGGAGCGTCTTATGCTCATCTGTTATTCGCACAAGAGGATGCATTTTGGGGAAATAAAGAATTATGTGACGCAATTCAAGAACAATTAAAGCATCCAACGAAGCAAAAGGAAAATCACTCTTCACTTCAATATTATTTAAATAGATACGAAAATGAGAAAGTAAATAATAGAGTAATGTATTACTTATTAACTAACGGTTTTTATCGAAGTGCTACTTTATTAGATTCTCCACATCAGTTAAAACCTGAAGAATACTTTGAATTTCATCAAAGCGTTAAAAAAATAGCATAACAGAATGAAAGCAATACCTAATAGGTGTTGCTTTTTTCATTGACTATAGTTAATTAAATTGTTACTATAATATTATCAACAAAAGGACGGTGAAAGAAGGTTATGAAAGGTCTTGTAATTAAGAAACATTGGATAAATCTTATATTAAGCGGTCAAAAAGATTGGGAAATTCGAGGAAGAAATGCAAAAATCCGAGGAACAATTGCGTTGATTCAAAGTGGTTCAGGCATGGTATTTGGAACTGTCGATTTAGTAGATTGCATTCCCTTAACAAAAGAAGCCTTTAATAGTACTCAAGAACACCATAAAATCCCTGTGACTGGAGATACAGAACCACCTTATAAAAAAACTCACGCATGGGTCTTTAGAAATCCTGTTATCTTTCCAAAACCGATTCCTTACTCTCACCCTCTCGGTGCAGTGATATGGATAAATATTAAAGAGAATATAGAAGTAAAAGATGATGATATTAGGGATTGGTTCAACATCTCAACATCATCTAACTTATTACATCCAGGCGATGTTTCATTCAATAATCTTTTACGCTTATATAAATCAGCACTCATGAAGTATTACAACATTCATACATCTACAAATATAACGAACTTTTTTGAACAGGTGAAAAAATTAGAGATGCCTCGTTCAGCAGAATTATGTACGAAATGGATGTTAGACAAGGGGCTTTCTCACTCAGAGACTATCAAATCAAAACTACCTATTTCTAAAGAGGATATCCCTTATTTAGATTATGATGCTTGGGCTCTTCAAGAGACATTAAAGCATGAAGACTCCCCATATACAGATGATTTATGCTCTACATTAATAGACATCCTTAGTACCCTTTCTACAAGTACATTAAATAGAAAGTTCCGAAACGAAAAAGAGTGGAGTGAATGAAATGACAAAAGAATATCAGATAAAAGAAGGCATGATTATTTACGCAATTATACCTTCATGCAGAGGCGAAAAAGTTGAACCCTGTAAAGTAAGGAAGTCACTGAATAACTCTATAGAATGGAACTTAAAATGCTTATCTGAGGAAGAGAAGTATTTTAGCATCGGGTTTGATACGGATTATATTGGAAAAATCTACTTCTTCGACAAAATAGAAGCAGAAACACACTTGAAAGAAATGAAGGAGAAAAGTAATAAAGCTTTCCAAAATGCCCTCTCCTCAAAACAAGAGATTTTAAAAAGACTATTTTCAGGATGGGCGTATGATATGACGGAAGATGAAGAAGTTCAGATTATGGAAAGACGAATTGAAGAAGAGTTTGGAGTAAAAGTGCGATGAACTACTCTCTTAATTCGAAGACTACATTAGGTTTTAAATGGTCAGAAAAAGAGAATGATTGGGTGATTTATTTTCCAAGGTCAGGAAGTGGTTCTTATCTACATTCTCAACTGCTTGAAAGACGTTTCTTTCTCTCTTTATTACAGGAATTGTTAAATAGAGATTATGACCTCTCTACTTTTTTGTTCCGAGTTCATACAAACGAATTTTCTGAATCCCATCCGAGAAAACGAACAAGCCATTTTAGAAAGGAAAATGTTCTGGCCATTTACTGGAACTACCAAACAAAAGAGTGGATGATTCGCTATCCTAACAAGTCAGATGGCTCTCTCATTGCATTTGATTTAATCGGCAAAGATTGCTTCAAAGAGATTTTGAACGAGCTTACAAACCGAAAATATGATGTTAAAACACTATGCATTTACGTTGAAAGAAGAGAAATGAATACGATAACAAAAAATAATATATGCACTTGGATAAACAGACGTTTAGCAACCGCTTATAAATAAAAGGAGGATACAACATGTTACTGGTAGAGTTCTTTCAAAATACAAATGACCTAAGACGTGAAGTTCAAAAACAGTTCAAAGAACGTGGTTTTACACTTCCTGAAAAATATTTCGTTATGAATGAAGCATTAGGATATGCTCCTAATATAAAAGCCTTAACAAATGATGAGATACATAGAGTCTTGAAATTACTGGAGGAAAAGTATTAGAAGATTAGTGAATAACTTGCAATAGAAAATGAAGAACTAAAAAAGAAAAAACGAAAGGTTGTGTCATGAATGAACGAAGCAATTGACGGAAAACAAATGTATGAGAATTTAAAGAAAGCAGGATATGAAAGTGTGGGTGTACATGATGGTACAGAGGTGCTTTCTAAAGTGTTTGCAGATGGCGTTATCCATTCTTTCTCCTTTAAAGATAACGAATGTATTGGAACGATGATTCTATCACAAGAGCAGTTATATGCCATGCAGAACCTCAAATAACATACAAAGGATGAGTGTAATGGAAGATAAAAAAATGTATGACTCTTTATTGAATGCAGGATATACATCTATTGGAGTGAATGATGGCATTGAATCTATTGCTAAAAAATTTCCGAATGGATTAATGTATGTTTTTACATTTAAAGAATATAGATGCCTTGGCAATGTACTTTTATCCCAAGAACAACTCGAATCTTTGTATAAATTACCTACAAGTAAAGAGAATTGTAAGTTATGAAGCTAACGAGCAATAAAATTAAGTTTATTCTTTACCTACTAACAATAATTTTAGGTGGGGGCGTGGGGATATCAGCAATTTTCGCCCTTGTAATTCCTTTGGCTGAAAATGAATTCACAGCTACCTTATTCGTATTAATATTCCCTGCTATCTCATTAATTTATTTCATTCATTTATTGCGTTCAAATATAAAGAATACAGGAAGTTTATTTACTCATGTAGGAATTTTTATTGCATCCATCATATTTATACCTTGGATTATACTATTCCTTACAAGTTAGCACTGAAAAGCATCTTAAAAGGTGCTTTTTTCTTTTATATAGTAATATAATTAAAAACAACAATCTACCTTTCGTTGATTCCCCATATAATAAGTATAACTGTACAGAATGGAGTTGATAGTATGGATGGATTTTTCGAGCTAATTCTTCTTGGTCTTATTGTATTTATATTGATTATTTCTTTCTCTGCTTTTATCGAACAAAAATATCCTGAAAAGCCAGGGCTAAAGTTTGTACTACCTACAATTCTTATTGCTATGTCCTGCTTAACCTTTTATGTGTCTGCATTCCTTTTTGATGGTTGGTTTATTATAGGAGTAAGCGTTTTATCCACAACTGTTTTTATAAGCTCCACAGTTGGTTTTATTGCATCTGTATTTATACATAATAAAAAAGAACAGTAATTTTCTACTGTTCTTTTAATCAAATCTATCATTTTCTCCTAATACCCATTTCAAAGCTAAAATTTGCGAGCTATTTTGCAACAATTCCGAACGAAAGACTTGTCTATCTATTTCCCCTTGCTTGTAAGAATCCCGTATAGCATTCTCGTTGGCATCCAAATCTTTAATCTTATCTCTTATCTCCTGCTCTGCTGTCATCTCCAAAGCTGAATTAAGCGATAGTATCATTGATTCATTTTCCAAGACAACAGATTGCAGGACATCTTCAGGAATTTTTTTATTATTGAACGCATTTTTATAGTTTCTAATCGTTAGGAAACAAGATTGCATTTCGTCCTGTATTTCTTGAATTGTTTTCATGTATTAGCTCCTTTATTTTCTTTTGTATCGTTTGTACCAATCTTTATATGAATAATCATCACAATAAGACCATTTTTGCCCACCGTTTAATAATGATTTTTCTTCTGCTTCTTTATCTTTAACATATGTATTGTAATAATAGGTAACTTTCCAATCACAAATGTCATATTGGTCATATAGTTTTTTATATGCACTTCCGTTTGCAAGCTCACCTTTAAACTTTCTAACCTTTCGATTGGCAAATTTTCTTTCTGCTTTTTGATTATCTTTTACACATGGTACTTTTTTATAGCTTCTACTCATATATATCACATCCCTTTCTTAGGGACCATTATTTGGTCCACCTAATGGACTGTGAAATGAGGAATTCTCATTCTTGGTTGATGCATCTGTATCATATATTCCACCTCCTTTACTCTCTACATACACCTATTCAATCGTAACAAAGTGTTTAAATACCATTTGTCTTTCTACATTATCTAATCCATAGGCATATTTATCTGTAAATTCTTTCCAATTTGTACTTTCATTCAAAGTATCCATTTTTACTTTCAGAACTTTTTCTAATTCTTTTTTATTGATAGAAGCCTCATATGTTTTTCCTTCAAACGGAAGAATAACTTCTAAGTTTTCTAACGCAGGATTCTTTTTAAAGAGTCTCGTTGTTTCAATTACAAACAATTTATCAATCTTATCTCCTGTACTCCAATATTCTTTATATGTTTCTTCTTTTAAATCTTTCATTGCAGAGTTTTCAGAGACAACAGCCTGATAAGAATCATAGTAAGTTAAGGTAGCATGGGTATCAGCCACATCAATTTTCTTGATGTATTCTCCACCCATCATTAGATTCACTTCATTTATGAATTTATCTTTTTCAAGCTTTGGCTTTTCTTTTTCTTTGCTATTATCATCTTTATTTTCTTCTGTTTTATCTTTTTTCTTATTTTGAGAATCTAAAACTTTTTGCAATTGCTCTTGTGTTAATTTTGTAGTTTGTGTTTTTTTTTCTTCTTCATTATTCCCACAACCTACAGAAATGGCTAACACACCTATGCTTAGAATTCCTAATAGACACCTTTTTGCAGTTTTATTCACGACATCAACTCCCTTATTTAATTTTATTTATTTTATCGACTAAAGTCAATAAAAGAGTTTTATAGAATATATGCCTTTTTGTTATCCTCTATTAACAAAATCATCTTTATAGAGGATTATTTAGCAATAAATCAAATAAAAAAAACACAGATTCTATTCAGAACCTGCGTTCAATTTATTCTCTCCCTCAAATAAGGAGATATTTTATTTTTTATCACTTTCTCTGACAACTCATCTAAGTATGTTACATACACTAAATCCAGATTATAATACTTACATAAATCTATTTTTTCCTTATCTCTTTCCTGCCTTCTCTTCAGTCCTTCTTCTCCACCCATGAACGGAATAGGTTTGTAATGTTGTTCCCCCTGATACTCAATGACAAGCTGTAATTCTTCAATATAGATATCCGCTTTTAGATGGTCTAACTCATATTGATGAATAACCGTGTATCCAGGAAAAATCCCTTTAATTAATTCTAAAAGTTTAATTTCAGATGTCCACTTTTTCCCTATTGCAAAGTACCCCATTTGAGTTCTTATAACATTTTCACAGTATCGTTTAAAATCTTTAGAGGATTGCTCGTCCAGAACCAGTCGTCCCCCATATTGCTCTTCTGCAATTAGAAGCGGGACAATATCCCCAGGAATATGCTTCGGGTAGCAAATATCTCTAAATCTATTATCTAATCCATAAGAATAGGACAATGCCTTTATATAATATCCATAAATAGAATAAAACTTTGTTTCATTCATTGTTTTTCCATGTCCATACTTCGGACAAACTTTATTACAGATGTGGCATAAGTTATCTTCGAATTTAATGTTTTGAATAAAGATTTCCATTAATTCCAACTGTGATGCTTTCGGAAGACCACTAAACGATAAACGTTCTTTTACTTTTAAATAATTTTCAACACCTTGCTTTTGACACGAACAATAAAATAAAGGGCCATCTTTCTCTTGTTGGAAGGCATGAAATACTCCCATTCTTGTAGGATAGTGAACAAATGGATATGGCAACTCTGGTTCATATTCGACAAATACTCCTCTTGTAATCTCAGGTATCATTTCTTTCGGCACAATTTTAGAACGCATGGGTTCACCTTCTCATTTTTATTATTGATAGATTACTTGATAACCATCTTCTTCTAATAAACGCCCTACAATCCCCCTATGACACTTATCTTTGTTCTCGCAATAACAAACCAATACTGCATTTTCTCCTGCCTCTAAACGCTGCTTAAGACGCTTATACGCTTTTTGAAAGTCCTTTCTTTCTGTTGCTTCTTTAATAAACGATTCTTCATACAAATCATACCATGTCCCTGTATTTCCTTTTTCCAATTTCTCTTTCTCTTCCTCTGTAAATTTTAACTTTTTCCATTTATCTTTTGTTTGAAAAAAGAGATGTAAGGATGGAGATAGATGTGGTACATGAACAAATCCTTTTCCGACCATAATCCCTTGTTTTATACTTCGGGTAATATGCAGACGCACAGCATATGGATGTAGGTCAAATTCGTGTAAATTCTCAAATGATGTAATACAAACAAACCCTTTCACTTTGGTTTCCCCCTTACTTTTTATAATCAAAGTAATAGATACATTTATATATCTTTCCCTTTGCAAACGAAATCCTCATTCACTCTCTTATTTTTCAGCACCTTCGAATATATAATATAAAGTACACATTAAATAAGGCGTTTCTATGGAAAACTTTATTAAAAAGAGATGCAGAAAATATGTAACCTTATACAATCAGGAGGGATTTCTATGTTAACTATGAACGATGTATATTATGGGAAAATTTTCATTGAAGAAAAGTTTGATAGCATGTTAGCTGAATATGGTGTTATAGTTCTTGGTGCTTATAATAAAGACTTAGGTTGCTTTGAAAATTGTCTAATGTCAGGTGTTGTTAATGATAAATTGAAAAAATTAGCACAAGATAACATCTTAGGTTTTGATGGTGTTGTGGTTAATCAATTAGATGGACTAACCACACTTTTAAAACGACAAGCTACTATGTAAATCTAATTATTACAAACAAAGGTCTTATACAATACATGTAAGACCTTTGTGATAAGAAAAATACTTATCTATTCTTGTTCTTCAATCAATATAATTGAATGACCAATTCGATTTAGTTCCTTAGCATTTTTCAATGTTATTGAACTTTCTTGATTCTGCAAAGTAGCATCTACAACAATTAATTTTGAGCGAGATAGTAACATAATTACTCCTTTACTAAGCGAATTCTGAAAAATTTCTTTATCAAAAAAGTGAACATTCGATTTACATCCATCAGGGAAAAACTTATCTTCATCCCCTAAAATTGTTACCTCATCATAACAAAGACATTCTTCAATAAAACCACCTATATCACTCTTTTCTTTCTTATACGTTTTGAGTTGACACTCGTTAAGTACGTCTAATAAAGGATGCGAATTCGTTGTTTTTACTAAACCAGTTCTCAGCATTTTTTCGACATCGAACGGAACGTCATGATTCACTTGAATAAAAGACAAAATATCTGCATCTGCTTGAGAATATGAATCAAACGGAATAGCGTTCCAAGAATCTCCCCAAAAACCATGCATGTTTTTAGTAGGAATACCTCCTACATAAGACCTTAACTCTCCATCATCATCCATCGCCAAATACTTAGGAGAACCTACCAAGAGGTCTTTATTGCTATGTATCTTTACTAATAAATTCATTTGCTGTTCATTTAATTTCATAAACTCCACTCTCCCATTCTAATTATCCACAAAATTTATTCACGCTATAAAACTTTTATCATGTAAAAAAGACCACAAAACAATATTTGCAGTCTCTTGTACGGATACTATCAGTGCTTATTTCTTCTGGAGAATTTCTTCGTATACAACTTTAGACCAATTTTCTAACTTGTCTTTAATAGATGGTAGGTCTTCTTTATCTACCCAAAGCCCTTTAATCACGCCTTCTTCTTGGCTTTGAATATCATCTGTACGTAATTCTACCATATAAACAAATCCTAAATGGTCATCTTCTACACCGCCAGATAGTTTGATTAACCCTTCTAAATGAATAGATTCAATCATTTCTGAAGTAATACCCGCTTCTTCCATTAACTCTCGATACAAACCATTCTCAATCGTTTTAAACAGGTCTACATCCTTATTGCTTACGTGGATATCTTCTTCACCTACATGACCACCAAGCATCCCCATTTTTCCAATCAATCGAATTTCACCACTATTACCTTCTCGAATAATAAAGAAGTATTTGTTTTGATGTTTTACAATTACATATGGAATGGGATGTCTTTGCACCGCATTGTATTCAAGGATACTTCTTCGGTCCACTAATACAGGAACGGTTTGCATAGCATCAATAATTGCTTCCATATTTGTAAATCCAGTTGGAACAAATGCCACTTCTGATTCCTCAAAGTAAATAATACGTTCTTTTGTGGAAGGCTTTAACTCCTCTAAAATAGATGCTTTTTCTTCATGTAAAGCTTTTAACTTCCATTTATCTGTTTCTACTTTGATTTCTTCAAGAATTTTGTTTAATTTTTGTTGCATCCTATTCACTCTCCATATATTCAATCTATATTAAGAGTAAAACATTAATTAACTATAGTCAATATAATTTAATTCATTTGAGCTTCTTTAATTAAGAAGTATACCGCAAACAATACATGGACAATACTAACTGAAAGAAATACAAATTGCGTAAATATAGATGCACAATTCATTGAAGAATAAATATAACCACTATAAGACAATGCAGAAATCGTTGAAAAAAGCACACAATGATTCATACCCATCACCTCTTTTCCAATCTGAAAATTTATTTAATTCATTATAGAAAAGTTGAGTGATTTTATTCGTTTAATCAGCGACGACAAAAAAGACCTTGACAGATGTCAAAGTCTTTTAACTATATTCTTACATGCTCATTGCTTCTTTTGTTTGTTGACTAAATGTACTACATAAAATCTCCAGTTCCTCTTCAGATAAGATACTCTTCTTCAGGTCGATTTCATTTGTAACACCAATTTCATAAGCGTACCCATAAATTTTAGCTAACAAAATCTCCCCCGCTTCCGAAAGGTCTGATTGAGGTGTACCAGATAAAGTGTACATATCATTCGCAATCTCATCTACAAAAGCATTTTTAAATAAATTCTTTTTCTTAATTTGATATGAATTATTTTTAATACTATTTAATGTTGTTTTTGTTACACGATGATTCTCTTCGTAAACACACAATGAACGGTTTACAACTTGGAATGCATCATTTAATACATTACCCATAATTTCATATACACTTCTTACACTTTCTTGACGAAGACTTTCTCTTACTTCTTCTGCCACATCATCATCAAATAAGTTTACATTCGCCATAACAGGAAATGCTTTTAAGCTTGTTCGTAAATAAAAGCTTTCAGCGTATTTATCCTCTGATGGAATACGACTCATAATACTTCTTTTAATGCCTTCTTTATTTAAAGCTCCCATTTGTTCCAAACTACTTTCTAATGATTCTTCAAAGATTTTAATCAATTGAATCCAGTTAGCTAAGATATTGTCTCTCACTTCAAAATACTCAACTCTTGCTTCCTTGACGTATTTTGAAAAATCTTTATATATTTCAATTGGTAAATACTCATTATCATAACCAATTGCCATACTTGCTTTCATTTTTCTCACTTTTGCTTCAATGCTTCTTAGCTTTTTCTCATAATCGTTTGGAATGAAATTCAATCTTCCATTTCGAATATAATTCTTAAAGAAAGAACCCAACTCTTCAGATTGACTTACATCTACCCCAAATAATCCAGGTGTAACTTCTACATAGTTACGTAAACGTCCCACATGAACTTTTACTAAAACACCTTGTTTCTGTAAATATTCATCTACATTTTCTACAGTTACATTTACTCCATCATCTTGTAATCCTTGTAAAATCTCTTCTGTTTGTACTGTGTTAACTGTTTTCATTATGTACACTCCTTTTTAATTTTCAATACCTGTTTGATGATTAAACCAAAGTTATGAAGATAACTTCATTCTAACTCTCAAAAATAAAAATGTCAAATTTTAACATTTAAGTATTGATTCAAGTTATTAAAGTACCTGTTTTTTATATTCCCTTTATATTAATTAAATTTCATAGGAGATATTCAATGAATTATTGTTTTTAGCAAATAAAAAAAGCCCGCATTTTAGCTGACTTTACTTTCGTCTTATATAATTAAGTGCTGTTCATCTTCGTGTTATTTGTCATGCGTTTTTCTTTAAATGTCAGATACTCCATTCTGAAAATAAATAAAAAAAATGCTAATCCATAACATTCTATGACTACGTTTTCTCGTTTTGTAAATAAATCAAATGTAATAATTGTAATTCCTGTTAGGGGATACAACATAGGAACTACCTCTGAAAATTTTATCGTTCTTTTTCTTTTCATGAAGTCTCCCCCTTTCGGCTGTTATAACAATACATTGAGCAGGAGCGTCAGAACCATTTTGACGTTCCGTTCATTCGCTCCTGGCACCTTGTTTGTCATGACCCTATATCATATACATTTCATTATACTTATATTCAATTTTTCATTAATGAAACAGTTCTACCACTTTATCTTTTGTTTTTGTCATTACATTTTCACCAGTTTCAGTTGCTTTATCTGCAATGTGTTGTGTATCAACAATTTTATTTTCTTCTCGTTTCTTATCAAATTCCGTTGCGAATGTATTTACTTCTCGCGATGAGTCTTCTGTTAAAAGCTCCGATAACCCTAATTTTTCATTCAAGTCTTTTGGTCCCCAAACAAACCCCGCTCCAAATAAAATCACAATCGCCATAGCGACTAAAGCTAATTTCGCAAATTCTTTCACGATAAACCCAATTATAGCAAGAACGGCAATTATAATGATGAATACAATAATCATGTTCATAGTATCACCTCCTTACTTGCTTTCTGTGTACATTTCGTCTTTTTGATATAAAGATAAGAAGCCCTTAATATCCTGCATAATTTCATCATGTCTCTCAGCATATTTTTTTGGAGGTTTTAATTCGCAAATCCTTTCATAACTCACTTCGACTTTTCTTATGTTTAAATCAAATTCCCTTTTCTTTTCCTCTGTTGATAAATTATTTTGACGTACTTGTCCCATTCCACTTAATGCACAGTGAGAAATGGATACTAAATTATTCAAATACTCCTCGTTGCTTTCTTTTTCATATTCATCTGAAAAGAATCGTATAATGGCAAAATATGTTGGTGGTTTTTTATCAAAAAATAAATTAAATAAAACCACTAAATAAAATACAATACCAAATCGGAATAACTTCTCGTACAAAGGAATTGCTCCTTGAAAGGCTAAGAACATAAAAAAGAATGATAATACATAAATAGCGTGTTTAAAGCATTGCATAATAAACTGTTTTTTCATGAAGTCACCCCAATCTTTATTTTTTATACATATTAATGTACTGCATTTTATCCCAAAACATTCCGCATGGTAGAACCTACTTTTTATTGACTATTGTCAATAAAACACATATCCTTAAAGTATGGATTTTTTAATTCATAGAAAGGAGATGGTAATAATGAAATTACAAAAAAGATGGTTATTATGTGGTCTATTTTCACTATGTACACTCCCTCATATCGTTCATGCAGAATCAAAAGAACCAATTAATCATGAATCTGTAAAAAAAGAACCCATAAATAATGTAGAGAAAACATTTATGCAAAAACATACTTCTATAGAAGGTTGCGAGATTAGTGATGAAGGTAAAGATATTATCGAGGATTATATGGTTAAAAAATATATGCCTATCGAGGGTTGCGAGGTGGTAAAGCCTCTTCCTGTTGAATGTGATATTAATCATGAAAAACCTGAACCTCCACCACCTGAACCTGCTCCAGAAGTGCAAAAAACTGAACCACAACCAGTAAAACAACCAGAAGATACCACTCAAGGAACCGATAATGTAGAGGTTCCAAAGCCTGAACAACATATTGAAGAGAAAAAAGAAAATCAAAATGTTGAAAAAGTTGATAAAAAAGTAGTTCAAGAGAAAAAACAAGTTCAAAAAACACAAGCTGTAGAGCAAGAACCAAACTCTGAAACTCTACTAAAAGAAAAAGAAGTTTCAAAAACTACTATTATTAATAAAGGAGCTTCTATCGAGATGACGGCAGACGAGCGTTATTGGTTAGAAAAGTTGGTAGAGGCTGAAGCGGCCGATGAGCCATATGAAGGAAAAGTAGCTGTTGCAACAACAATTGCATATCGAGTAGACGATAAAACAGAGTTTCCTGATACAGTGATGGAAGTCATTAAAGCTCCTAAACAGTATTCCCCTTGGATGGATGGTGCTATTTACAAACGAACGCCAAGTGAAGAAACAAAACGTGCAGTAGCAGAAGTATTCGACAAAGGTGTAAGGAATTTACCTGAAGGTACTGTATACTTCTATGACCCACGATACGCTCCTCATAACTGGATGGAACGTACAAGAGCATATGTAACGACAATTGGCAATCATGTCTTTTGTTCTATACATGCAAAATAAGGGATGAAAACCTGAACGAAAAACAAAAAAGGCTCGCAATAAGCGAATGCCTTTTTTATTTACATATTATATATTTTAATTCCACTTTACTATGCAATAAGCTTTTTTTCTTGCACATTAACAATCTCTAAAACCTCTGGATTCTTATGACAAATATATACGTCTCCCTGTGTCTTACTATAATATTTAATTATTTTATTCAGATTATTTGTTACAACATCTTCAATTTGTCGTTGAATACAATCAGATTCATATGTAATTCTGTCTTCAAAATCTGAAAAGAAAGATTCATTGCTATCTAATCGCAAATTCAACTCTTTATACAACTTTCTTACAGATGCTTCACCTTCTAAAATTTCCAAAATCACATCATCCACATCCATATAATCAGCTAAATTGATTCTAACCTCTTTTTCTACCTTATCTAATAAATTCTGTATTTCTTCTTTTGATGTACTATCAAAAACATCTTCTTCCTTTATAGCAACTGAATAAACAAAATCCCCATAATGACTTGCTACTGAGAAGTTTTCAGTCATATAAATACCATAGCCTTCTGTTAGCTCACATTCTTTATATACCGCTAATTCCTTACTGATTTTAAATTCATCAAATACACGATTTGAACAATGAAATAAAGTTACCATAAAATTAAACATCTCCTGTTTTATCAAATTTTAAAAATACCTGTTTTGTATAATCTCTGTATTCTATGTATTTGAATTAGGAGTTATAATGCATTATGATTAATCTCAGATAATCTGATGATTTTATTGTGTAGTTATATGAATAAAGTTAATTAGTGATGTATACCAGGAGTTGAAAGTATGACAAAAAAGGATATAACGGCTGAATTAATCAATATATGGAAAGAAGAATACGAAGCAGGAGCATCCTTTCGGAAAATTGGTGAAAAACATGGTGTGTCGAAAGCAACTGTAGGAAAGCATCTGACTGGTGTCGTTACCTTTAGAGAAAAGGCTCCTCATAAGAAATATGCTGATGAATGGTATGAACTTTATTTATCAGGATGGAGCAAATCTGCTATTGCGAAAAAATATAACGTTTCGGCTGTATCTGTTGGCAAAATTCTACGTACTGAAAAAGGAGTAGAGATGCAAGGTCGAAAAAAAGAGTTGATGCATTTACTACCTACTTTTAAATCCTTATATCAAGAAGGATATGACTTGACTTATATTAGTGATAAGACAGGTGTATCCAGGCAAGCCATATTGAATTACTTAAATGACGCAGGAGTTGAAATTCGCTCATATAGTGAATCCTCTCGAAAATATGAAGTAGATGAAGAATTTTTTGAGAAAATTGACTCAACTTATAAGGCTTATATATTAGGATTGGTATTTAGTTCTGGAAACCTACTGGAGCACTATAATTCTTACTCCTTATCCATGGTTGTAAAAAAAGACAGGGTCTCGATATTAGAAGAAATATTTCAGGCTTTGACAAACAAAAAGACAGAAGAATTACTTTATGTCTCAGCAGATAATTGTTATAAAGATAGAATTTGTTCTTTAAAATTGTATAATGCTCTAAAGAAATTAGGATTAAATTTTAGAAGAAACATGACATTTCCTCCTCTTGAAGAAGAATTTTTAGTACCTTTTCTGAAAGGATATTTGAAAGGTGCTTCAAGCTTTGCATCCAAACGGGGATATTTGACCATTAATTCTGAGCTACTTTTCTATGAATCGTTAGTGGATTCCATTTCATCTATAATAGATATTGATAAGAAATATCTTCGAAAACACAAATACGCAACTGCCAGTATTACTGTTTATCAGAAAGAGTCCGTTGAGAAAATTAAGAATTTCATTAATAGCTAATTGTTCAATATAAAAAAGACTTCTTCCCCTAAAAAGAGAATGAAGTCTTTTTCTTAAACCGCTTCTTGTAAAACGTCATGAGATATTTCTCTTACTTTTGTTTTGAACATCTCTACGTCATTATTTGTACCTGACATTTCGAATTTCATCAATACAGGAATCCCATATTGTTTTGAAATCTTATCTGCACTTGCTCCGAACATATCTCCCCAATTTCGATTACCACTCGCTACTACTCCTACTAAACTCTTACTGTTTTTCTTCAAAAAGGCTAATACCTCTTCTGGAACTGCACCAAAACCAGTTGTGTAAGTGATAAGTACATATTTTTCATTAACAAGTAATTCGTCACTAATTTGCACAGTTTCTAATCCTGTCTTTCCTACAAATCTTTTTACATTTCCAGTTTTTGAAGCATACACTATTAACATTTTAATCTCCCCTTTATCATTTGATACGTACATATATACCTAATTTATGAATTCTTCTTATTCTACTTTTCTTTCTCATCTATTATCATGTTTAGCAAGAATATTCCCCATAGCAAAAAGGTGAGAGCTGAATTATTTTGATATCACATCTAATAATCGTATAATACATACATGAATATATATAAAGTTTAGGAATATAAAATATAAGGATTATATAAGATGTATAGATTATATAAAACAGGTATTTATTAAAATCATTTTCAAAGGAGCGCTTTATAATGAACAATTTATTCGAAAAAATGGAAGCTATCGTAAAAATGGTAATGAAGTCACATACGGATGATTTTGAGGTTCATGATAAACAAAGATTAACAAAGGCTTACGAAAAAGAAGAACATGAATTCTACTGGATGTGTTCAATGTGTGCAACACATATCATTGCAGATGAAGATGTTAGTTGGTTAGAGACAGTTCTTTATCAATACCGTGAAAAACTTCAATCAAGTAAAGGTTTCCTATTCAAAATTGACACAAAAGCAGGAACAATTAAAAAGATAAACTGGCGTAAAAGACCAGAGTTACTAAAAATGATGGAGATGTAATCTTTATCATTCACTACGAAAAGCAGGTCATGAAATTAAATCACAACCTGCTTTTTTCATGCTTTATTCTGATTTTGACATTCTAATACCTTCAATCAATAGGACAATTGCTGTCATTAGGTGTAATAGCCAACCTAAGAATGGAATGGCTCCTAAAACAGATGCAATAATACCTACCACATTACCTCCAATCGAACCTTCTTCCTTTTTACACATAACGATTGTTGCAATATGTAAAAGCAAAGCAATAAATAGTGGTATCCATAAGAAGCTCAAGATAAACGTTCCACCTACAATCGGAATAGCAAAAAAGGCTTCTACTCCAAATGTAACCCACTTCAATGTTGTTGCAACAGGTGATTTCCTCATAGTATCCCTTCCCTTCTATAATGTTTTCTTTTTATTATAGAAAGAATATAAGAGTTTATAATGAACCCTATATCTTATACCCTCGAATACAAGAGTTGTAGCCACCATATAGCTATAACGTTTCAAGTTTTCAATAGTACCTGCCACAATTTAGCTATAGGGTTTCATAAAAGTAGAGGTATCTTTGCCGAAGTAAGAAATAACATTAATGCTTGTTAAGTAGAAATCAACAGTTTATCGGTATTATATCAATAGAATTATATTCATTCTTTAACCCCATTCAATAAACTTGCTTCATACATCTTGATATTTTGCTTGTGAAACTCCGCTTTATCTAAACAAGCTTGATATAACGCTTTTTCTTTCTCTAATTTCATGCGAACAACACTCGCATTGGCTTGGTTATGCAGTGCAACATTATCAATCTGTAAAATCTCAAATTCTTCTAAACTTCCCGTTTCTTTTTCATATGAAAATTTTAGAGCTTTAAAAAAATGTAGTAAATTTACAAATCTATTTGGTGTTGGTTTTTCATCTAATCTTTTTAATAGTTTCATAAATGTTTTCTTTTTATTTTTAGAAGTAATCACATACGAAAGCAATTCAATAAACGGCTGTTCAGCGACTCCTACCTCCATCCAATTATTATCTCTTGAATCCTCTGTTCCCACTAATACATACAGTGTAGAGGGAGCAATAAATGGGAATTTATTTGGGCTTCTCTTATATTCTGCATTTGCCTTATAAGCAGTTGTCGTATATCCACGTTTACTTAATTCAAAGACTAATTTTCTAAACACCTGATAAAAATACCGTCCTAATTCTTTCATCGTATTTCCCTACCTTTTATCTTCTGTTTTTTAAATCCATTATGTATTCAATCTGAATTATATGATATCATATTAACTATAGTCAATAAAAATAAAAAAAGGGGGGAATTATGATGCATCTAAAAAAATTGATGGTATACGCTTGTTCAATTGGTACATTACTTGCTCTGAACGGATGTGATTCTATCTCCACCGAGATAGATAACAAACCACCCGTTGAAGAGAAAAAGGATATTACATATCAAAAATTTGAAAACATTTCAGCGACTATGACAAAAGCTATTTTGAATAGTATTGCTATAGGAGAAACCAAAGAAATCCCAGATGTGAGAAATGCTTCAGCAATTGTAAATTCAGATGGTACAAAAACATACGCATTCTTAGTTCCTTATGATTTTACGGGAGAAGCGAAAGAAACAGATAAAACAGAAGGCAAGCATTACACAGAATTAACTGTAAATGAATCCAAAGCATTTATTGATATTCTTGTTTCAAAAGAAGCAACTACAAGAAAGCTTATAATTAAAAGAATTGAAGAATCTCGATATTTTGTCCAATATCTGGTTCCTGAAAAAAATGAGAAGCTACTCACTTCTACGCAAACACTTAAGTATACAGTTTCTAATGGAAAAATAGCAACTACCCATGCTATTAACACGTATCCATTAATCTAATAAAGGAGATTTTAAACAATGCAAAGAAAATCCTTATTTTTAGCCATTTCAACCCTATCCCTCTTACTTATTAGTGGATGCGGAGATGAACTATCTAACGATGCAGAAAAAGAAATAAACAATTATACAAAGTACGATAAAATGACTCGTGAGTTAACTCGCAAAGTTTTAGACACAATTCCTAAAGGGAAAGAGCGAACTTATACAGACATTCAGCATTCTTATATCATTTCGGATAATCAAGACAAAAGAACTTATCAATTTTTAGTTCCATACGAATTAACCAATGACACGAAATTTACAGATAATGACAAGATGAAACATTACGGATATCTTACTTTTTCTGAATCTAACTATTATATTGACATTTGCAGTTCACCAGATGTAAAAGAAAAACAACTTATTATTAAACACTTAGAGAATGGTGACTTTTCTATCCGATATATTCTCCCAGAAAACAGTCAACCACAGGTAGCATTTAGTGAAAGTAATACCACTGAATATAGAAGCGGAAAAAATTCAACAGGGACCATTACTCATACAGAACTATAAGAAAAACAACCAACAGACAGACTCTTCTTTTCGGGGTCTGTTTTTTATATTTCTTTTTATAAATACATATGATTTATAGAACTTATAAAACAGGTAATCAATTAGATTCTATAAAAAGGAGATACCATCATGACTTATGTATTCAACCATAATTTTCATTCATTTACAAAAGGAAGACTCTCATTAAAACCTTTAAATTTAGATTTAGAATTCGATAAAGAGGTTTTTCAATTTATACAAAGAAGGATTATGGAAGATGTTTCATCTAAAAATATTTCAGTGATTTATTTAAACGGAAAATTCATTGGCTTTCTTCAGTTAAAACAATACAATTCTATGCTATTTCAAAAGAATTATGGAGAAGATGACATGCCGTTTAATTTATTGTTCTTTCATGATGAAGAAAACACTGTAGTCATCGAAAATTTATTTTTGGCAAACAAACATCAAGGAAAAGGTATAGGAAATATTATCGTTCAGTTTTTAAAAGGTGTATTTGCAAGCAAAACACTATTACTCTACTCTTTATCTGAAGCAGAATCATTCTGGATGAGAATGGGATTTAAAGAGAATGATGATGACTATGTATATTCATGGAACCACTCTCATGAATTAAAACAAATTGCATAAACACAAGAAAGAGCAGACATTTTATCTGCTCTTTTATATATAATCAAAGATACTATTTATAGATTACATCCTTACCCTTTTGAGTTGAAATCGCCTCAAAATAAGGAAGACGTTCTGCCCCATTATATGTAATTCCTGTTATCTTACTCAGTTCATTCATTTTGTCTACAATCGTTAACAATTCACTATCTACCTTTTGTACTTCTCTTAGGTCTTTAGCAAGAAAAAAATCAAATATTGTTGCTCCACCGTCTATTTATCTTAATGCTTGTACATGATTCGCCTGTAGTTCCATATAGTCCAACCTCTTTGCATTTTTATTTATAAAAAAAGTGCGAAACTAATATTCACACTTTTTACTCTCCTATTAGTTAGTTTTTAATACAGGAATCCCATCAAGATTAGATTCTTTTAATCTATTCCACACTTCAATAAATTCCGGTTCATAAACAAAACCATCTCGACTATTTCTAACTACAACATTCTGTAGTTTAAATTCATCTAACACTCCATTTTCATCATAAATACAATCATCACCAGGCTCCATCGAACCAAAATTATAAGATGATGCTTCATGGATTGTTAAAACTCCTTCGTTGAACTCAAAAGAACTTTCTTTTACATCGCTAAATGCCATAGCTTCAGGGTCTTCTTTTGATAACCATAAAGTTTTTAACTCTCTTTCTTTACCTATACCACCTAATGTCACAGGATGAACCAATTGTATCTTTACAAGGAAAACTCGTTTATTTTCTGTTTTTATTTGAAACCATTTTCCGTCAATCACACTTCGCAGAAACTCCTGTTTATCAGCCTGTTCTATCATACCCTTAATTTGCTTATATCCTGATTTAACTTCTTCTCTTGTTTCATCAGTAATATCCGCATCAATATAATGCTCAAACACATAGTCTAATATATGTAATAATTCTTGGTTACTTTTTTTCATAGAATAAAACTCCTTTTTATTTATCTTCTCTTATTATATCAATAATAAAATAATATTACATATCTATTACTTTCTGTTCTTATTCCTCTTCACCTTCCATCCCCTCTAATATTTCTTGCTCTTCCCAATAACATTCTTCACATAAGTTATCTTCATAACCTATACATGTTCTACTATACAATCTTTTGCATGTACAACATTCCTTTAGTTCAAAGATATCTAATATCCATTTCATTAACTTCTTTTCCATTACATTAAATGATTCAAACTCTTCAATCTTATCGTTTTTATAATTTGCACACACATGAACCTTCTCTTCTTCTTTGTACTTTACAAATCTAAAATAAGATGGCTCCTGTAATGTAATAGTACCAAAGAATTCTAATGACTTATCATCCTCTTTCAGCTTGTTTAGTTTATCTAATAAATTTAGGCCCAATACAACATCATCATACGAAATAATTTGTATCTCACCATTCTCTAACGTGAAATAAAATCCATGATTATCCAAATTAAATTCTACTTCCATACCGATTTCTTTAACAGTTGCAATGATTTTCTCTACATCAAACATTTTGTTATTCATTTTATAAACTCCCCTTTTTAAATAATTGATTTTCAATACCTCTTTTATAATCTGTCTCTTTATTTTAGATTGCTAACCAATAAGCTATAACTACTCAGGCATAAATAAAAAACTCACTAAATTATAGTGAGCCTTTCAATATTTCATATTTTATTTTCTCTCCCATACAGAGTACGGATGTATTTGCCCATCCATATCTCTAAATAATGGGTGACCATTTGAATCTGTTCCTGCAAAACCAGAATATATAATTTCAATTGAATCCAATAAGTCCCGCAATTCTTTTTTTACTACTAATACATCACCTTCGTGAAATAAATCATTTCTAACCATTACAAAAAACCTCCTTCGATGAATTCTCATTATCATATACAAGAAAAGAACTGCATATAACAGTTCTTTTAGTGAAAATAACATGAAGTTTTAATATAAATTAATGCAAGACAATCTATCCAGAAGCATTCACCTTAAAATAACAAAAAGTTCTCTATAAGCATATATTCGATAAGACATGTTTGGATTTATCATAATCATTTTAATAACAAAAAGTTGAACATAATTCATATTCTCCCCATAATTTCCTAATTTCAGTGTCGATAAATCCTCATTATTTACCCATTTTGTACAGAGAAATATCTTAGATTTTCAGAGTTTTATTCTATCTATCTTCAAAAAGGAAACCCAATGCCTATGCAGACAATGGGTAGTTCTCTCTTTTTTGTGTCTCTCCAAATAACATATCAATAAATGTGTTTATTAGATATTTATCAATTGGAGAACCTGCTGATTGTGGGTGTCCACCACCACGGAATACATAGGCAATATCATTTCCAATATGAATATCATCCTTCACCCCTCGATAACTAATTGTTCGAGATGGATTAATAATAATGATGAAATCCAAATCAGGTCTTCTTTCAGCCAAAACATTTCCTAATTCAGAATGATACTGTTCTGCAAAAATAACTCCTGCTGTATGACCCAAGATATTCTTTTCAATGATTGTTTGTTCTTTTCCTCTAATATAATTCTCAATTCGTTTCTCTTCAATTTGAATAATTGTTAACTCCGATTGATTAAATGTATATTCTGTCTTCAATTTTTCCAACACCATCGCCTCAAAATCTGTACGACCATATAAATAAAGTAATGCATTCCATCTATTCGGTTCAATATCGTTATACACTTTATGCCATTCCCAAGTGTCATATCTTCGAACAGATTCAACAAATTTCTTAACAGCCTTTAGATTAGCATTGAACTTTACATTTTGAGACATGAAGTATTCAAACAACAATGAGGTAGCAGATGTCTTAGCGTCCATTCTTTCATCTACAGGTGTAGAAAAGCTCGTTTTAGATGTCTCTGATTCAATCAATGCCCATTCATATTCAAGAATCCATGGTCGCTTCTCTGTTGCATGATGGTCAATATAAATGACAATGATATCCTTATTCTTATGTAACTTATCTAACGCCTTACAGTTTTCCTCACTAATAAAAATATCTGTGATAAGAACAACATCATATTTCTTGTAAGAGCCATTGATGATAAACCTCTGAACTTCCTCATCTACTCGCTTATAATCTAAATAACGAACGTTCCTGTTCTTAAATGCTAATTTTGTTAAAATGCCACAACCAACCCCATCATAGTCATTATGAGAAAAGTGTTTTACTCGTAGTTCTTTTAATAAATGAAATGGTAAATCTGCTAACACATTAAATGGTAAATTTGCTGACACATTAGCTGGTAATTTTACTAACATATGAAATCTCTCCTAAATTTATTTTTTATTTTATGACAAGTATCTTAGCAACATCTTCTCAATTATCTTTACACCATATCTTCTTTTCATCTACTGGAACAATTTCTGAATAACTTGCATCCATTTGTAGATGTTGATGATTATCTCGCAAATCTATAGCACCTGAAGCAACTAACCTCTCTTTATAACAGTGAGAGCAAAATTGATTGGCTCTATATTCTCTTTCTGCGACATTCATTTCTCTACCACAAAACTTACAGATGAAACGTTTCTCTTTGAACGTTGTTATCTTCATAACTTTCACCCCTTTTAATTCTATTCCCCTTGTTTCCATGGAAACCCAACTATATCTTCTGGAACCCCCCATTTTTTATAATGAGAATGAAGTTTTCTTAGATGCAAACTTACTTTTTTTTGAATTCTCTCTGTAAATATTTGAGAAGAAAATGGATTTCGTAGTAAGTAAAAATGATGTGATTTATCTTCTTTATTGAAGACATTACATGTTTTTAAAAGAACCCTATAGATAAGTCCATAGGGTTCAAAGCTAACTTCTACTCCATACTCTTCTTTTTTATCAAAATAAAAAACAGAGTGATAAACTGTATTTTTTTTATTCCCTCTCATAATTCTTTGCTCCTTTTATATACATAAAGAAAGCTACTGTTCTTATTATTCATCTCGTAGAAGTTTCTATTTCATCGTATCTTAGGAAAAGTACCTTTCTTCTCTTAATACATTACTGACAAAGCTCAATCCCATATTCAATGCCTTTCTTTTCTTTATCTTCCCATGCGGAGACATCTACATTTTTTGTTTTCAATGCACATAAACACAGAGCCAATTGCCAAACAGTTGCTTCTGCTGTCCACTTCTGTCCACCTTCCCTATCCTCAACTATTTCAACAATGGTATGATGTTCCCTAATCCTGTATGTATTAACCATATACCCCATGCCCAATAACATGGATGCGAATTTTATACCATCGCCTTCATTAGAGGCAGGATTCCAGAAGTTTGTAGGCTCCATCTTGTCACCTTTTTCATCTACCCAAAACTCTGCATAATAAGGAAGTCCTTGGTCATTGTTAGGAATTGTTCTTTTTGTCCATTTTAAACAACGTTCCACAACCAATGCATTTACATGTTTATATTGTCCTTGTTCCATGAATTCTCACTCCACCTTTATAATGTTTCTGTTCGATTCCGAAAGACTAATTCACAGGTATCCGCATCAATTACTTCGAGTCTTAATTGCGGTGTGCTCCATGCATTTGTATAATCTGTAAAATACTCTGTTACACACTCTAATCGAGAAAGTGTTGTCCCTGAATTCAACCAAAACTTCCCGTTTTTCTTTTTTCGAACATCACGAACATGTTCAATCAATACGTCTTCATTATGCTCAAGAGAGTTTACAAATTTCAGCATTTTTTCAATATCACGTAAAGATTCTTCTTTCGTTGCATATTCATCAACTTCATGTAATTTCATAAATAGTTCTTCTGACTCTTGTACTTCTACCTTCTTTAATTCCAAGCCTTTTTTTATACCTTCAAAATCAGCAACAACTGTAAGAGGTACCTCATTAATAACCACTTCAATATTCATATCGTTACAACCACCTTTTCTATTTTTATAAATGATATTCTTCCTTTAATTCTCTTAAGGATTGAAGCATCATGGAGAATGTTTCGTTCATTCGAGAAGGCTCATTTTTTAGTAATATACTAAGCTCCTCTTTAATCTCCTGTGATTTTTCATGATATCTTTCTTCATTATTCAGAACATCCTTTTCAAATTTTTCAGGATTATATTCATATTTACTCGACCCCATATTTGACGACTTTTTCATAATTTACAAACCTTCTATTTATTTAGTTGCTTAATAGTTTCTTTTACTTTCTCCCAAAGAGAATGAATATCATCTGACTCTTCGAATGAAACTACACCTTGTCTTTCTAAGAATTCCTTCATTTTTTTCGGTGTACAAGATTTGGAAACTTGCTTATCCATAGATTCTGGATTTCTATAATTCCTATGCCCCATAAATTTAATAGCAAACCATGCATAATCATAAGAATCTAATTCATGCAGTTGCTTGATTGTAATATTTTTCATCTATTTAAACTCCCTTTATGCGGTTTTCTTGATTTGGTCCCATTTGCTTTTATCATTTTCAATGTTAGAAATTAACTTTTCGATAATTTCTTTTTGCATTTTTACAGAAACAAAGTCCGTTACATTCATTAACTTTCCTTTATGAAATAAGATATTCATCTCTGCTAATTTGACCTTCAATTCTTTTAATGTCATAGTATCTAATTCTGATTCATCAGAAATATGAGGACGAATCAGCTCCCTTGAAGAAAAGAGTGATTCAATTTTATTTTCTTGTTCATCAGTCAAATCCTCTTTTGGCTCTATATACCAGAGTCCATCCGCTTGCCACACGGACAACAAACTAACTTCCCAAGCACCAAATTCATTTTGTTTATTTAAGCAACCATTTAAAACGGTATATTTCATACCGTCTTTTTCAGAAATACAAACGAAACCATCCTTCATTAATTCAAATGCAATCATAAAAGGAAATCGTTTTAAATCAGGACTATTTAGCAATTTCTTTTTTACTTCTACAAATTTCTTACCAATTAATGAATCGTATAACATTTCTATCCCTCACATTCTTATTTACTATAGTCAATTATATATCTTTATTTATACTATAGTCAATTTTATTTTCACAAAAAATAGACCATATGAAAACAATGGTCTATTTTTATACACAACTATAAGGCTTTTTATTTTGAACGTGCAGAAAAATTATTCTCATTAGAAATGTATTATACTCTTAATCCATTCAATAAGATGAAGGGCTCCATAAACAACAATGCATGGCACTATGAATGTAAAAAAGAAAATAATTAGGAATTGAATTGTCCCTTCATACTTATTCCAAAACTTGTTCTGATTTTCTTTTTGTTTCTTTCTTTTTTGATGTACTTCATGTATTTCCTTTAGCGTTTTTTTTAGTTTTTCATCCACTTTACCCCTCCTTGACTATCTTTTTTATTTTCACTGGCTTGTACATCTCTACATCTTCTTTTTTTATCTGCTCTGTGTCAAAATACACGATGTATTCACCGTCATCGGTCTTCACATTTCCTGATAGGTCTTTGTCTACCCAATGGCTTGAATAAGAATTATCTAAAACATTTCCACCTCTATCCGAAAGTATAAACTTTTTCTTTTCTGTATTTAGTTCTTTCGCCAGTAATTCCTCAGATATTTCGGCATTCTTACGTGATTGCTCATGCTTATATTCAATCTTTTTATTCTCTTCGTCTAACAATTTCGTTAAAAAAAGATACCCAACTATAACTGAAGCAAAAACTATCATACACGCGAAAAATATCATTCCCGCTTCCACTGTATCATTTGAGTTCCTCACCATTTATCCATTCCTCCATATAAAAATTCTATTCCGTTAACTCTTTCATCTCTCTAACAACATCTACTGACAATGTTGCCAATTCCTCTAACAATGCAGACAGCTCTTCTGGAGACATATCCTTTCGAATTCCATATAGTTCTAATTGGTACTGAATTCGCCTCACTAAGTCTAAATCTCTTTTTTGATTAATAGACATTTGTTTATTCATCTCTAACACCTCTCTTTACAAAAAATGACTACAACTGTAGTCACTCTATTTTTGATTTTGTTGTGATAACTTTTCATATACGAAAAGTTGAGATTTCGCTTCAGATAACTCTTTCTCGTACTTTTTGTTTTCAATCTCCATATCTTTCATCTTTTCAACCTGATTAGAAACCGCTGTTTCAGCTTCAAGTTTCAATTTCTTTAATTGTTCCACTTCAGCAATTTGTTTATCTCTTTCAATCTTCGCTAATCGTTGTTCTTCCTCTAATTCATCTTTTAAATCGCTTGCTTTAAATCCCCATATTAAATAGCCAAAAATAAACCCCATTAATAACGAACCAATACAGCAACCAATCATCACAAAAATAGCAACATTCGGATTCATCTATACCGCCTCCTTTCTTTCAACAGTATACTATTATAGTATTAAATTTATTAACTATAGTCAATGTAATGAGTGCTTAGTAGTTTCCTAAATGATAGAAATATATTCATCCTAAATCTCTGTTTTTTCAGATTTTATCGCATATAATATATAAACAATAAAAGGAGAGGTGATAAAATGAATACATTAAAAAATAAAAAAGGTTATGTTTCAATTGAATCTATGATTATCAGTTCTTTAGTCATTGCATTCTCCATGTTTTTAGTCATCCATTATTCAAGTCATACAAATAACATCACAGATAAAATCACAAAGAATATTGACACTTCTATACATGAATATAAAGTTGTTAGTCCAGAGTAACTAACGGCTTTTTTATTTGGTTTGACGAACGTCTCACTTCTTCATACAATGAAATCATGACTATTGCCTGGAGATGATTACATGCACATAAATTTAAATGACGGAACGAACCCCCTATTAAATGATTATTATTATATGCAACGAAATAAACTTGATATTGACTTCATCATGTTTATTGCCTTAGCTTCTGCTCCAAATGCACATTCTCTTATTCATGCAAAATACAAAGAAAATGAATGGGAATATTATCAGGCGTATAAAGAGAGTCCTTATTCAAAAGAACCATTATTAAAGATTTACCTTATTGAAACGGAAGCTGTATTAAGAAAACTTATTGGGATTTATGCCTACTGTAAAAATGATAGTAGAAACATTTCTGAAGAAAGAAAGATGGAACCTCTCATAACCATTATTAAAAAGGGATATAGTAGGGCTTATAGATTTGTAAATGAAAGGTCTGAATTTAACCTTCTTGATTACACAGATTATATTATGAAAAAAAGCGGGGGGAATAATCCGTACACTGTTGACTTCATTTACTCTGTTGCCATTTGTATTTACTTGGCATCCGTATGGAAAAAGCGAGCTTTGATACCTGAAGAATTCTTAAGTACATATGATGAAATGCTAAACAGTCCTCATTCTTACCAGTCTAAAAAATTTTTCTTAGCAAAGAATAAAGCAGGTGTAAAAGAATGCATGGAGCAATTTGGAACAACAAAAATAGATGCCAATCAATCCCTATTCCATTGGTTGGCAGTGAATTATCTAAAAAGAATAAGTGAAAAAGAAGGAAAATTTTTACCCGAAAAAGAAGAAGAAATGAACTCTTATTTTATGTTACTGGGTAACTGGATAGAAACATTAGATTTAGACCCTGTAGAAATACAAAATAAAGTTTTCTTATCAAGAGAAGAAATGGAATTAACATTCCAAGAGCTATTAATTGCAGACATTGAAAACGAGAATGTTTCCAATAAATTCGAATTACTGTTACCTGCATACCTCTACATGATGGCTATGGCAAAAATGTATAAAGACCTTAAAAAACTATATTTAGAGGATAAACAAGAAGAAACGTACCTTGCTAATAAAATAAAAGAGAAAAAATTAAAAGAAAAAGAAGAATCTTTAAAGAAATTAAAGAAAACAACGGAATTCAAATTAAAAGAGGCAAAAGAGCAACGTTTAGCACTGGAAAAACAAGTAAAAGAATTAGAGAAATACAACGCTCGACTGGAGTCAGATGTTGAAACGTTGTCTAAAGAAAAGAAAGAACTCTCTTCTTTAAGAAGTTTTATTTATGGCATGAATAGTGACATCCCTCAAGATACTATAAAACTTGATGACGTTATCCATTCATTAAAGAAAGTTAAAATAGCAGTGTTTGGTGGTCATCCGAATTGGCAACTAAAAATAAGAGAGTCTTTACCTCACGTTCGAGTAATAGATGTTGATAGTTTAAACAAGAGTATTTCATTTATTAAAAACATGGACTATGTGTTTGTAAATACACATTACTTTAATCATACATTTTACGAGAAAATTATGAAGGAAGTTAACAGGACAAATGCAGAACTTGTCTATTTGAATCGAACAACGAATACAGAAATGACATTGATGGAAATGCACTCTTATATCAAATAAACAAAAGAGACCGTAGTTTGCTACAGTCTCTTTTTTCTGTCGATTCTTGATGTAAGGTTGACATGCATTCCATCTCAACCATAAAATCAGTATGCTCTTCTATTTTTCATTTTATTCATCATCGTAATCCTGATATGGTTCAATTTCTATAATCTTATATGGTGTATTCTCTGACTCTTTCAAATCATACATATCTAAAACTTCATTAATTGTATCAGTTCTTGAAACCAAGACTTTCTTTTGCAAGGAAACACATTCTCCCATAAAGCGATACACACAGTAATCCTTACCACATGTCTTCATGACTCCTTCATCTTCATAGAACTCATCATCTGCAACATACACATACACTTTACTTTTCGTGAAATGAATTAGGAAAGACAATGTTTCTTTATCATCATCTTCTTCATACTCATCTACTTCATCGTCTTTAATATTCACTCGTTCTTTCCATTGAACTTGAGAAGTTTCTTGTTTTCTAAAAGGCCACATCTAATCCCACTACCTTCTTTTTTATTGACTTTAGTCAAAAATAACACATCCCATCTCTCCCTTCAATATCATTTCTGTTCGAGGACATAAAAAAAGAGAGATAAACTATCTCTCTTAACGAATACCCGTTAATAATTGATGGGCTAATGCAACTCTTTCTTTTGATTCTTCTTTTCTTAAATAACTTACATCTAAATCACCAAGTCTAACTCTATCTAAAGCATCACAATCTTTAAAGCATTCATAAAGATTCCAAGCCATTTCTTTATTCTCTTTCAAAATAGATTTAGATTTCTTTAAGTGCTTTTTCGCTAATTTATCATCTTTACAATGATACTCTATAATAAACTTAACAATTTCTATACTTTCATCTGTTAAAAACTCAATATCATAATCCATACGACCTTCCGTTCGTGGTGTAACATAATTCACTCCAATAAACGGAAAATTCCCTTCAATCAGTTCCTCATGCTTTTTCAAACTCCATTCTCCATGTTTTGTACAATGGTCATCATGAGTCCTACCAATATCATGAAAAACAGCTACATTCGCTAAAATTGCTCTTTCTACACTTGATAACTTTAAAGTACGAGCTAAAGATAATACATGAAGTAAAACTCGTTTCACATGTAATGGACCATGTACACTCGATGGGTTGTGATAATATTCGTCCAATACAAAAGTATCTCTATACATAGCGAATTCATCCGTAAATCCTTCATCTTGCATTAAGTTTAATTCTCTCATAACATCAAATTCTTTTTTCTCTGTAACCTCAGTTATGTTCATAACATTAGAGGGGTACACCAGTATTTCAGATTCATTCCTATCTTCTATATAATCAATTACATTTCCCTTTAATACTTCACCTTTATATACACTACCTTTTACTGCAAATCTTCTGGCCACATTAATATCTGTAGTCCAACTCATTGCAGATTCATAAGAAATAGAATATGTCCCTTCTCCTCTATAAACTGTGATGAAATCATTATTACTTAACGAATTCAATTTCAGCATTAAATCTTTCTTAAATGCTTCTGTTTGACAAGAAATCGCCTCATCTATCACTTCTTTTTTTATGACTTTATGACTGTAATCTATATAAGTATATATTTCTCGAAATAGTTCATATCTCTCTTCACAAGGTACTTCTCTATAAATATCATTTAATATATAAGGCTTCAAAAAATCTTCTGTAAAAGCAATTACCTCATAAAAATCTTTTGTTTCATAAGCCTTTTTGACCATATCTTCTTTTACTTTAACTCGTTTATCCATCTCAAACATCTCAAATGCTTGTTTACTTATTTGAAACACAGAAACAAATATGATTCCATCCCAATACCAATATGGATTCGAAATATTATTACAAACATACATGTTTTCAGGATTAATTCCATATTCATCGCAAATTTCAACAACCTCATCAAACAAAGGAACTTTAAATTTAACCATTTCCTGAGCTTTATCTCTTTCTTCAATAGATTGTATTGTCTTCAATGCGATAAAATCATTTTCAATTCTCGTTGAATTTATACTCTTTCTAAAAGCACCATAACTCATATTAATTAACTCCTTTATACCCGCTGATTTTATTATTATACACCATAAACATCTTTCTAAAGAAACAAGACTATAATAGTTTTATAGTCTTGCAAATCACTTTAATTCATATGAATATGTGTGCTAATGAAGTAATTAATCCCATTTAAAACACAAGGATTAACTGCAACTATTTTACGTAATACGTGAGAACTAATAAAATGACTATACCCTTTCGCTCTATCTAAACATATCTCTCTTTCTTCCTTTAGAGTATTTACAATTAGTTCTTTAATTTTCGTATTTACATTCATCAAAATAAAATTCCCCTTTTTAATTGTTTTAAATTCACTTGAAATTGATGGATTTTCAAGAATTGACTGAATACCTGTTATAAAAAACACTAAGCCTCCTAAGTTAAAATTCATCATTTACCTGTTTTATATATTCCACTTATTTTATTAAAATAGTGTTGTCTGTATAACAATTCATAAACCAACTATTTTATATTTTTACTAATAAACATAATAAATAACGGAATGTTTTTTATTATGAACATAATATTTTATTTTAATAAAAAAAAGACCGCATAAGATTAGCGGTCTACACAATATCTTTGTATTTATTGAATTTAGGTAGGACTTCTCTATCAAAGTAGGCTTTTAATAAAGGCTTGGGTTTTTCCTTAAAAGCTTTCTTCCCTTCTTTGTCAGTTACCATTTTCACATATTGAGCATAGTAACTATCAAATTGAGTTTTTTCCATTTTGTCAATCATATTCCCTTTATCATTCTCAAGAATATCATCAATCCCTTTTCCTAATTCAGTTGCCCACATACAAACATATATGTTTTTATCAAACTCTTCTTTTAATTTATCTGTCATCTTCTTGAATTGATTATAGACGTTTATGTTATATGACATGTCAGCATCATAAGCGATGCAAATATGTTTAATATCATATCCCGTTCTTTCCTCAATATCTTTGATTTCTTGTTCGATATTTCTCCAGTTACCAATACCTTGAACAGAAATAGCAATACATCCATATGTACTTGCTATCTTTCTTGCTTTAAAGCGTCCTTCTGTAATAAACAATGTTGTATGTTTTATCTTTTGTGGATAAACAACATCTAAAGGAGCCCCTGCACCTGTTCCATTGATGTACATGTTACTTTTATCTTCTGCATCTGCAAATGTAGATGAGAACCAAATATAACGTCTGGAACTATCCTTCACTTCATCTAAACGAATTTGAATTCCTGCAATTTGACCTTTTGCATTCTTCATTGGGATACAGATACCTTCTTGTCTTCTATATGCATATATCGGAACCGTAATTTCTCCATCCTTTGTTTGAAAGTCCATCTTACAGTTTTCTGTACAAAAGAAACCTGGAATGTCTTTCAGAATTTCTGGTGTATAACCAAACTCTTCATACATCGCATTATAAAAGTTTACTAAGAAAGCAGAATGTCTTCCAGGAAAAGAAAAATAACCATCTTCTTCAATATCCTTATCCGATAAGCCTCTTCCTTTCAAATAAGCTTTATGTTCTTCCGTTAACTTATCATGTCCTTCACATAAAGAAATCCCTTTGCTAAATACAGAAAATACATTATGAAGAACTTCAATATCCGCTCTTTCTTCTTCATAATCCACTTTATCCATAGATGCAATGTAAGTTTTTCTTACTGTTTCAGCAACATCTACCTCTGCTTTATCACCAAACGCTTCTTTATATTCTTCATTTGTAATCAAACCAAATTCCAGTGCAATTTTAATTGCTGATGCACCAAATGAAATCTTATCATACTTCGCAATAAATTTTACCGCATCTCCTCCTTCATCACAGGAGAAGCATTTGAATATTCCTTTTTTATTACTAATTGAAAAGGAACCTAATTTATTGTCATTATGAAATGGACATTTTGCTTGAAATGAATGTCCACGTCTCACTACATCAATGCGAGTTTCCATCACACTTGAAATAGGAAGTTGTTTCACCTTCGCAATAACTTCTTCAATAAATTCTTCTCTATTCATTTTCATAATAATTACCTCTCCTTAACGTTTCCTGTTTAAATTAAGCAAAAGAAAAGAGCAAGGGACATGTCCTTACTCTCTTTCCTTTGTACATCCCTTTTACTTAGAATGGTAAGTCGTCATCAGCAATATCAATCGGCTGACCAATATTGTTATCCGATGGCTCTTCATTAGAACTTTGATTTCCGTTACCTTTACGTTTAATCGTGAAATCCCAAGCTGTTAAATCGAAATATTTGTTGCCATTATATTCTCGACTTTTTAAATCACCAGTAAAGATTACAGTGTCACCTTTTTGAACTGCTTTAGACATACGTTCACCTAATTGTTCCCAACCTGTAATGTTGATAAATTCGCTGTCTTTTTCTTGTACTTCGACTTTTAAAGCTTTACCAATTTTCTTCGTTACATTTTGAGAAACCATTGAAACTTTAGCTACCTTCTTGCCATTAGTAGTATCCTCTAATTCCACAGGTTTTGTAATGTAACCTTCAATTGCACCAAACGCTTTGTTTTCCTCAGTATTTCGAAATGATACGAATGAATAATATTTTCTCTCTGCCATAATAAATAACACTCCTCAGATTTTATTTGATTTTATAAAAATACCTAATTTATATACTTATATGTATTGTATTTTATCTATAAGTTTTTTATAACTAAAGTTAATGATAAATCACTTTTTGACTAAAGTCAATAAAAAAAGACAAGCGATATATTCTACTTGTCTTCCCTGTTGCTATTGAATGATAGGCATTGCAAATTCTTTCGGAACATCTAATGTATATGCAATTTTCTCGCCACGAATATCTGTAATTTCTAAACGAGTTCCTTTTTTAGAATACACATATCCCTTCGAAGCAACACTGTTACTTTTTTCATAATCAACAATCTTACGATTATTAGGAGTCTGGAATGGTCGTACATCTTTCTTAAACTTATCCTTATTATTTAAAACTTGGATGAGTTGTTTTGGATGTGTTTTCTCATTTACTTTTTGCGAATAAATAAGTGTTTCATCATCTCCATCTGGGACTAATGGTTCTACACGATTAGACTCAAATTTATGCATCTCTTTTACATATAAGTCATCTGCTCGTAAACGTAACACAATGGAGTCTTCTTTTCCATTTCCGAATTTGTTATAGGCAATAATCTCGTTTTTAACTGCAAATAAACCTGTTGTACTATCACCAATTTCAATTTTCTTTTCTTTCTCATCTTTTAAATCAACACTATGAATGAAACTATTTGTAGCAAATACCAACTGTCCTTTATCAACTAAAAAGTCACTTACTTCTTCAGTAGATAGATATTTTTTATACGTTGATTTATCTTTGACATGCGTTAATTCTTTTTTATCTTTTGACAAGAATACAATGTTCTTTCCATCTGATTGGAATGAATCAAAATCCACTAAAGCATCTGAAACAGATACAATCTCTTTCTTATGTAACTGCTTTTCATTTACTGTGATTTCATAGAACGTGTGATTTTTCTGATTGTATGCATACACAGATTCTAAATTTTTACTTCTTGCAAATTTAAATTCATTCCCTTTCCCATCTCCT
The DNA here is from genome assembly GCF_038006085.1 of Bacillus sp. FSL K6-0073. Lineage (NCBI taxonomy): Bacteria > Bacillati > Bacillota > Bacilli > Caryophanales > Bacillaceae > Bacillus > Bacillus sp. FSL K6-0073. The sequence continues at coordinate 344,262 of NZ_JBBOUN010000003.1, forward strand.
AAAGAAACATTGTCTAATTCATCTCCACTCTTTGTATCCAATAAAGACACCTTCCCATTTTTGTCTCCTGTGACAATCGTATCTGCCAGTTTAATATGTTTATCAAAGAGTGTTTCATTATTACTTTTAGTTTCATTGTCATGAAAGAAAACAAAATACACACCAGTTCCAATCCCAATCGTTACAGCTATACTTAATCCTACAAGTAATTTATCTTTATGCTTTTGAAATAAATATTTCATTTTTGTTCTATCCATACTTTCACGCTCCTTTTTTTACAAATTCTTTGATATATGCTTTAATGGCTGTTAAAGCTATACCAATCGCATCCGTTTCGTGATTTGTTTTGGCTTTTATCCCATGTTGTTCACAAAAATCTTCTATCGCTTTTTGCAGGTCTTCTTTTGTTGCTCGCCCATACCCTGCAACGTGTTTTTTCACTGTACCTGGAACAAAATCTTTAATCCATAAGCCTAATTCTCCTGCTACAAGAAATACAACACCAGTAACCATATTTGTCGTCATAATAGATGCAGATTTATTTCTATTGTCATTTTTTTGTTTAGGATTATAAAATAGCTTTTCACAAGCTATGATATCTGTATTATATTTAAGATTGTAAGTTTTTATCATTTCATAGATTGTAAGTAGTCTATCTTCTAACAATTCACTGGATTTTGTTTTTAGCGTTCCTGTATCAAGTTTCATGTATTGATTTGTATCTATATCATATTCAATAAATGCATATCCCAAGTTCGCCAAACCTTGGTCTATTCCACATGCAATAATTTTAGTCATTAACCTGCACTTCTACTATTAATCCAAATTCATCAAATGATGTCTTTAATAAATCTAAAAACTCTGGGTTTGCATAAGAAATAGTAATTGATTCTGTCTCCATTAATAATGCAAGTGCCGTAACAAAACTCAAATCATGAATTAGCGAATTCATTTTCACTCTGGTATCATACAACTCTATCCCAAAACATTCCTTCATTGTATCAGCCGTATAAACATCACCATCTGAATCTTTTATTTCCACTCGTTCATTTACAAGTAATAATTCTAAACGTTCAAATGCACATAACGACTTTCCTTTGTTTATTAAAGTTTGAAAACAAGTCAATGAAACATCTTGCTCTTCTTCTGCATCTTTTTCAAAACTTGTTAAAGCATTCTCCATACTATTTACAAACAAAACAGCACTTCTTTTTAAATCAGAAGTATTAAATAGAATAAACGTTTCAATATCCAGTTGTTTTTGTGACTCAAAAAATTCCTGCAACCTATCACTTATCATTTGAACAAGAGGAGACATTTCCTCTACTTGTTGAAGTAATTCCTTACTTAGGCAAGCTGAAATATAAACATCCTCAAATCCTTTTTCTTGCATTTCCATCTTGCTGTATTTTTTAAATGCCTGTTTTGTAATGTGTCGTGATAAAACATCCAAAATACGATTATATCCATCTTGATTATTCCAATTTAATTCTAATTGGTTCCCACTATGTAATGCCGAGTAAATCATTAATGGAGTTAACAACATTTCCGCATATAAACTTTTAATATCTTCTGTATTTTTTACTGTAATTTTATTCATTATTGCACCTCTAATTTCATATTTATTTACTTAAATTATCCTATTTGCACAAACTATAGTCAACGCAAAAAGGGTTCATCTCTTTTCTACCTTCTAAGAGACAAACCCTTTTATTACGCACTAAAACTTAATACCTTTTTTACCCCTCGTCTTTCGTTCTACCTTCGATAGTTGTATCTGTTTTCCATTTAGTTGTTTCACATCTTCATTGCTATCATTTACAATGTAAAACCCTTCAATTACATCCTCTTCCATAAACGATACAGCTTTAACACCTTTTGCATTTTTCCTCAGAACAGGGATTTCATTAATGCTAAATCGTAAGATATAACCTTTTTTCGAGAACACAAGAACATCTTCATCTACTTCCTTAATTGGAGTTATTTGAATAACTTCATCATCTTCTTCTAATTTAGTCGCTACTACAACTGAACGACTTGAAATTAATTCACTGCATAACGTTTGTTTAATCAAACCTGTCTTTGTTAACATGATTACTCTTTCTTTTTCTAATTCAGTATTTGTTGTAATGTATAATGGATACTCATTCTTTTGCATTTTTCCTAATCGTTGAATTGGTACACCTTTGTCTTTTATTTTCACCTTAGGGATATCCGCTAATTTAATTTGATATAGTCGTCCCTGATTTGTAAAAACTGAAAGCTTAGATGTATTTTTTGTTAGAATCTCTTGTTTATACTCAGACAACGTTTCTTCTGAACTTCTTTCAACAGAAATTGTATCTACTGACTTTGTGTATCCAAACTTATCAATCAATACCCATACATCTTCTTCTTTTATTTCTTCTACATATTCAATTGTTTTCTTTTCTTGAATTTCAGTTCGTCTCTCTCTTCCGAAATCCTTTTTAAAACCCCTTAAATACTTCTTAATAACTTTTAACATCTCTTTTTCACTACTTAAAACCAATTCATAATCTTCCATTTCAGTAAGTACATCTTTATAATCCTTATTTAATTGCTCAACTTCTAATCCGATTAGTTTTTGCAAACGCATATCTAAAATTGCTTGTGCTTGCTTTTCTGTGAAAGCGAATTTCTTAGCAAGATTCTCATGCTTCTTTGTTTTAAACGAGATTGATTCAGTATTCCCTTCCATTAAACACACTTTTGCTTCTTTCGATTTCTTAGCCCCTCTTAACATTTCAATGATGGTATCCATCATTTCCTCCGCTTTGACTAACCCTTCTAAAATCTCTTTTCGAACTTTTGCTTTACTAAGAAGATATTCATATCTCTTTCTTGTTATCTCTTTTTGAAAATCAAAATAATGCTTACAGTAATCTATTAAATTAATTGTAGTTGGAACTCCATCCACTAAAACTAAATATTGATAAGACTCACTTGTTTGTAAAGGTGTTTTGCTATAAAGCTTATTTAATAGTTTTTCTATGTCTACACCTTTTTTCACTTCCAATACAATTCGAATGCCATCTTTATCACTTTCATCTGTTACATTCACAACTTCTTCTAACTTCTTCTCAATTACCATTGTTATTAACTTGCTAATCAAATTCGTTTTAGAACCTGAATACGGATAGGGAATTTCTTTTACCACTAAATTCGTCCTGCCATATCCCGCATCTTCTATATCTATTTTGGCTCTTATTACCGCCTTGCCAATACCCGTTCTATATAAGTCTCTCAGTTCATTCTTATTTGTAATAATACCTCCAGACGGATAATCAGGTGCTTCTATTATATCAATTAATGACTCTATATCGATATCTTGTTTATCTGCATATGCAATCAATGTATCAACAACACTATTTACACCATGAGGTGGTGTTCTGTAAGCCATACCAACCGCAATACCCACCCCTCCATTTACTAATAGATTTGGAATTTTCGCAGGTAATACAACTGGCTCTCTTTCAGATGCATCAAAGTTGTCTCTAAAATCAACTACACCTTTCGACAAATCCTGTATCATTTCCATTGCTACAGGAGATAACCTCGCTTCTGTGTAACGCATTGCGGCCGCAGAGTCACCATCTACCGAACCAAAGTTACCATGCCCATCAACAAGTGGAGCATTTTTCACAAAATCCTGTGCTTGCTTTACCATTGATTCATATACTGCCGAGTCTCCATGTGGATGATATTTACCAATTACTTCCCCAACAATACGTGCTGATTTTTTATAAGCCTTATCAGGGTACATTCCTAAATCACCCATCGCATACAAAATCCTACGATGTACAGGTTTTAGTCCATCACGAACATCTGGCAATGCTCTATCTGTAACTACAGTCAAAGCATAATCTATAAATGAACTCTTCATTTCTTTTGAATATGATATAGTTTCAATTTTTCCTCCCAATTGTATCAACTCCTTTTATTTTTACAACAAGTTACTCCATATAACTTGCTATCTATTAACACATTTTATTACATATATTTTTTATTCATAATTCTATAGAACTCTTATAAAACCAAATTAATATGCCCGAAAGATAGAACAATTATAACATATTTTTATTGACTATTGTCAATAAAACTTATAACTATAAAACCTCCCCTATTAAAATACATAATCCATTCTTAAATCAATTAAACACAAAAAAGGTAGCCCATTTACTGGACTACCTTCATCTATTTTACCGAATTAGTTTTGTTTTTTTGATTTACGTCTCATAACCACACTTGCAAGTATTGCTAATCCACCTGCAATTAAACTTCCCATAGTTGTAGATTGGTCACCGCCTGTTTCTGGTAATTTTTTATCTTTAGCTTCTGCTTTCGTTTCCTTCGCAGTTTCTTTAGATGTCGCTTTTGTATCTTTTTCTACTTTTTTATCAGTAGGTTTATTAATCTCATCTTTAACAGTTTCTTTTTTATCCACTTGTTTTTCAGCAACTTTTTCATTACCTTCATTGTTAGTAGATGTTACTGTTTCTTTGTTTTCTTTTTCAGCAATTACTTTGTCTTCAATTTTATTATCTTTATTTCCCGTTACAGAACCACCATCTGTTTGTGTATCTTTGTCTTCTGTTACAGTGCCTTTATCGTCTTTGTTTCCTTTGTCCTCGTTCGTACCTTTACCTTCTGTTACTGTACCATTATCATCCTTGTTGCCTTTGTCCTCGTTCGTACCTTTATCTTCTGTTACTGTACCATTATCATCTTTGTTGCCTTTGTCCTCGTTCGTACCTTTGTCTTCATTTGTTCCTTTATCTTCGTTAGTGCCTTTGTCTTCGTTTGTTCCTTTGTCTTCGTTTGTACCTTTATCTTCGTTAGTGCCTTTGTCTTCGTTTGTTCCTTTATCTTCGTTTGTACCTTTATCTTCATTTGTACCTTTATCTTCGTTTGTACCTTTATCTTCGTTTGTACCTTTATCTTCGTTTGTACCTTTATCTTCATTTGTACCTTTATCTTCGTTTGTACCTTTATCTTCATTTGTACCTTTATCTTCGTTTGTACCTTTATCTTCGTTAGTGCCTTTGTCTTCGTTAGTGCCTTTGTCTTCGTTTGTTCCTTTATCTTCGTTTGTACCTTTGTCTTCGTTAGTGCCTTTGTCTTCTTCTTTATTACCTTCTACTTCAACTTTTACAACAGATTGAATTGTAGTGTTTAAAGCATTATCTCTTACAGAAACTGTAATTGTTCCATTTCCATTATCCTTAATAGAAACACCGTCGGAACCTTTTAGACCTGTAACTAATTTTTCATTAGCGATGTTCTCCACTCTAAATCCTTTTTCAATTTTAATTGAGTCTACGAAATTAATCATGCGAACATACACTTTTCGTTCCGCAGTCGCACCTTCGCTATCAGTTACAGTAAGTGTTACTGTTTGTACACCTGAAGCCTGAGGGTCAAATCCACTTACTTTAATTGATTTGCTTAAATCTCCATCTTCTCGGTCACTTGCCGTTACTTTCGCTGATGCAATAATATCTTTAACCTCACCTTGTTTTGCAAATACATAGTCATTTTCAACGCTAATACTTGGTTCTTCATTTACATGAGCTTTTGTTACTTTTATTGCTTTTGAGATTGAATTTTCACCGTCTGTTACTTTTACAGTTACCATACCACTCACTTCATCAACATTTGTGATAATTGCACGAGCTGTGTTAGATAGACCTTCAACAAATCGAGTAGCATCAATGTAATTAATATTTTCGTTTTGTTCAATTTGTAGAACACCTTTAAATCGAACAACGTTCATAATAACATTTTCAGAAACCGATAGATTAGTATTGTCAGTAACTTTTAAATTAAGTGAACGTTCACCTAATACCGATGTATCTGTATTACCAGTAACTTTAATATTAAGAACACCAGTTTCTTCATCATAACCTTTTGCACCTAACGCATTTAAGACATTAACACCTTGACCTTGTTCTACAAGCACTCTATGTTTGTCTAACGTAATGACAGGCATTGTATTTACAGAAACAGGAATATCATGTGTGATAGTATTTCCGAATCCATCTTTTACTTCAATTTTTACATATTCAGTGTCATTAGCTTCAAATGAATATAACACTTTCGCTGTTACACCATTCCCTAAACCACTTACAACAAATTTCTCAATAGGTTGACGTTTCGGGTCTTGACCTTGCACACGATAGAAGTGGTCTACGAACTTCACATCTTTAACAGTGTGTTGTTGTGGTGCTTGTGCTACCTTCGGCTGAGGTGCAACTACATTTTTTTGTGGAGCAATTGATTTTACTTCTTGCTTCGCATCTTGTTTTACCTCTTGCTTAACTTCCTGCTTTGTTTCTTGCTTTACCATTTGCTTAACTTCTTGCTTTTTATTTTCCACCACGTTGTTCGCTTCTGCCTTTTGTGGTTGTTCAGTTTTTACTTCTTTAGCAGTTTCCTTCACTTCTTTAACTTTCGCTTCTTCTTTTACTTCTTTCACTGGTGCTACTTGAGCATGTTGTGGAGCTACGATTTCAGTCTTTGGTAAGTTTACCTCTGCATCTTTTAATTGGTCTGCATGAGCAGTTGTTCCTAAAGCCCCTAATGTTCCGAAAGCTAATGCTGTTGTTAATGCCGTTCCTACTACTTTACCCTTTGTGATGTTTTTCATTTTCGTTTCCTCCTATATTATCTTAATATATTTTTATAATAATTAATTGATTAAAATTAAATTTCCTTATTGTTTCCGTGTTTCTTATCTTAACTTTATTATAACTCTTTAGTATTATTTAGTCAATTATTTATTACTAAAAAGTTTTAAATTTTGTTTTTGCTTTTCTAACTTGATTTCATTGTAACTCAATAACATTCATTAGTCAATTATTTATTACTTAAAAATGTTATTTATTTAATTAGGTTACACTTACAGTTTTTGTATACATATATATATTATTATGACGATTATATAATTGTAAATAGCTGTTAGTAAAAAAGAAGGAGATTTCTCCTCCTTCTTTTAAATATCTATATTCGCTTTATGAGCTTCACTGATAATAAACTCTCTTCTTGGCGCTACCTTATCACCCATCAATAGTTCCGTTACAGCATCTGCTTCTTTCGCATCTTCTATCCTTACTTGTATTTGCTTTCTTGTTTCGGGATTTAATGTCGTATCCCATAATTGGGTTGCAGACATCTCCCCTAATCCTTTATAACGTTGAATACCCTTTATTTTATTCCCTATTGTACTCATAATCGAATCTAATTCTTCAATTGAATAAGCGTACATCTCTGTTTCAACCTTTTTTCTACCTTGCTGTTCTTCATGTACAATCTTATATAATGGTGGCACTGCAATCCAAACATACCCTTCTTCAATAAGAGGACGCATATAACGATAGAAGAAAGTAAGCAATAACGTTCGAATATGAGCACCATCTACATCGGCATCTGTCATAATAACAACTCGACCATAATTAACTTTCGAAATATCAAAGGCCTTCCCGTGACCCCCACCAATTGCAACTATAATACTTTGAATCTCTTCATTTGATAGAACTTTATCAATTCTGGCTTTTTCCACATTAATAATCTTACCTTTTGCAGGAAGTATAGCTTGCGTTTTTCTATCCCTTGCTTGTTTTGCTGTCCCACCTGCCGAATCACCTTCTACAAGGTAAATCTCTTTCTTTTTTACAGGTGTTTTTGAAGAAGCAGATGCTAATTTTCCATTCGTCTGTAGTTGGGCATCTTTCTTTTGGAGACTATTATCCCTCGATTTCTCTTCTGTTTCCCTAATCTTGGACACCCTCATTGCATTTTCAATAATTCGTTTAACTTCTTCTACATGTAAGTCAAAGAACTTGGAGCCTTCATTTTTAATGACTTCCTCTACAGCACCCTTCGCATCCGTACTGCCGAGCTTTTCTTTTGTTTGCCCCTCATATTGTGGGTTCGAATGACGAATTGACACTACAGCCACAATTCCTGTACGGATATGAGCACCATCAATCGTGTTGTCTTTCGTTTTTAGTAGACCAAGTTCTTTTGCATAACCGTTAATTAATCGTGTTATACCTGATTTTAAGCCAACTATATGAGTTCCACCATGAGGGGTAATAATATTATTACAATAACTGATAAGATGTTCGTTATATTCTTGTACATATTGAAAAGCGATTTGAACTTCAATATCTTTCGATACACCTGAAAAAGATATAACATCTGTTAATGTAGGTTTTGAATGATTTATTTCCTTCACTAATCCACCAATTCCATCTTTTTCACAGAAGGTCTTTTCATATCCTGTTCTTTCATCTATAAAAACAAACTTCAATCCTTTATTTAAAAATGCAGATTCTTGTAATCTCTTTTCAATGGTTTCAATATTCCATTCTGTAGTTTCAAGGATTGTGTCATCTGGTAAAAAACGAACCTTTGTACCACGTCTGTCTGTATCACCAATTGAAGGAAGTTCTCCATTTTCAGTTAACGGTATAACAGGAACCCCACCATTTTCATAGCGGTCTTTATATATCTTTCCATTCCTATGTATTTCCACTTCTAAATAAGAACTCAATGCATTCACTACAGATGCACCTACACCGTGTAAACCACCAGACACCTTATATCCATTCCCACCGAATTTACCACCTGCATGAAGGATAGTATAAATCACCCTTGCAGTTGAATATCCTGCTTTTCGATGTACATCAACAGGGACTCCTCGACCATTATCTTCTATAGAAATAGAGTTATCTTTATGTATCCGAGTAATAATTTCATCGCAATATCCTGCTACTGCTTCATCCACGGAATTATCAGTGATTTCCTTAATCATATGGTGTAGACCTTTAGTATTCGTTGAACCAATATACATACCTGGTCGTTTACGAACCGCCTCTAATCCCTCTAATATCTCTATGGAATCTCCATTGTATTCTTCACTCATACTATCATCTCCTTACTGTCTTTCTTCACCACGTATGATACATTTTATATTGACTATTGTCAATGAAATATCAGGTTGTACTCAAACAACATACAAGATTTAACCCTATAATAAAATCATATAATAAGGATATAAATATGAAAGGAAAGGGGAAATGAAATATGCTGATACTTGTCATTAACGTACTATTAGTTGCCATCTCTGGCATGGCAATCATTTTAACACTTATTAACTTAACAAAAACTTTAAAGGTACATAGTCACCTACCTGATGAAATAAAAAAACATACAAAATCCACAGTATTTACATGCTTCATCTTATTCATTTTTTCTATTGGATGCGCTATTGGAGCAGGACTTTTATGGAATCAATTATTCTTCTACGTATTTATTCTCTTATCTGGATTCTTATCATTAGCGATTTACCAACTAATTAATGAGAATTTAGCTGAATTTGTAGATTAAAAGACAAAAAAGAAGCAGATTTTAGTTCTGCTTCTTTTCCTATTTTCCAAGCCAATTAATCATATGCTTTGTCTTCTCAAAACCATTAAAATATAGAATATCATCTTCATATCCCTCAGAAGTATACGTGGGATGTCTACCCTCATGTTTATTTTTTAATACCAATTCACTACCTATTTCCTTCGCATCATTTCCCCACAAAAACCACTCAATCTCATCATTTTTACTATTTATATATTTTAACAAATCCATAGCAAATGCTTTCCATATCCCTTCATGCTCCCCTGCTTTTCCTATCTTCGTAGTTAAATATACATTTAAAAATAAAACACCTTGCTCCTCTAAAGATGCAAACCATTTCTCAGGTGTTTCTTCTATTAAAAAATTCCCGTTACTTATTTCTTTTTTTATTTCATTATATTTTAAGATTTTCTTATATGCATCTATATTTTTAATACTTCCGTAAATACTTCTAATAATATTTCTCAAAGCAGGTTGAGGTGCATTACCTACCCAACTTTTTAATGCTCCATCTTCAAATGACCTTCCCGTTGCGATACCCTCTACAAAATAAGGGTCTTGTCCCAACCAAATCACTTTTACTTTGTTCAAATCTAAATTTAAAAATCTTAATACATGATTAGGATTGGAGGGTGTATAGTCATGCCCAATCTTCTCCTCAATTTTATCCAATTCTTCCCTACGTACCTCTATAAATTCAGACCAAGACGTATGATAATCATTAGGTATTAACAAGTAAAACACCACTTTCTTTTATAGTTAAGCTATTTTTTCGGTACAAGTAGATTTCCTCTTTAAGTCCATCTTAATTAATTGTTCATTTTTTATCATTGGAATATACTCAAAAATTTCCACACCACCAACAAATTGTAAAGAATCGAAAATATGGTTCTCACATTTCGGCATGATGGTTATGAACCTAACTTTGTTCACATTCTTTATTCTTTTAATTTCATTTCTATAATACAGGCTCTGCCATACAATGTCAGTATCCTCCTCTACTTTTAATTCAATAACTACATACACACCGTTTGAATCTTTCGCTAAGATATCAACCCGTCCCTTTGGAAGCATGTATTGAGTAGCAATTAATCTAAGTCCACTTTCTACTAACGATAAATTACGCTTCATATACTCTTCTAACATCGCTTCTGTTATCAACTCGACATTTGAACTATATTGAATATCAGATATAAACATTTGTATATAACGACTCTCTAAGGTTTCAATTGACAACCTATCATCAACACAGGCAAATCCTCTAATTCTATTTGGACTTGAAATTTGCACTTGAAACAATTCATTTAATAACATCAAATATTCGTACTTCACTCGATACCAGTAATCACTTTCCTTCTTATATTTCCTGTTCTTCTTCTTAGCCCTTTTCACTAAGTCTTTTTCCAAATCAGACAAATACGTAGTTACATCTTGTGATATGCCTTCTTCAGTTGTAACAGGATAGAACGTTGATGAAAAACACCAATCTTCAATAGCGTTTGCAAAACAACTACCTATAATTGGATTGATAGAGATAAACTCTCCTTTATAGTTAACTTTATCCTTTTTAACTTCAATCTGTAACTCATTCAATATGAATTGAATAAAATTCTTTTTATATATAAACTCTTCTTTCTTTTTTTTATCATCTATACTGTCACATCCAAATCGCAATACAACATAACGATATAACACATCAAAATTACTGATACCATACATAATACTTAGCTCTTCCTTTAGCAATAAAGCTATTTCATCTTCATAATAGTTCACTAAAATACACCTCAAATTATAAAATAATCCCTTGTAATTTCATGAATCAGAAACTATAATAAGATTATATAATTCATTGACTATTGTCAAAGAAAAATAATAAAATCAATTATAGTAAATGAATTGTTTTAAACCAATTTTACTTTTACATATTGATAAAAAACTTAATATTTAGAGGAGCTGATGTAACAATGGCAAGAGAAACTAATCCGTTACAAATTATTCGATTCGATGGAAGAGATTGTTTCATGGAGGTTCTAAACACAGGATTTGACATTGGAAAGGTCTATATGAATTTCATTACTTATGACCAAAACAAAAAAGCAGGAGAACGCTACACAGCCAAAATTCCAATTTATATGGATATTGATAAATTCTTAGTTCTTTCCGCAGATATCATGTCAGGAAAAATCCATAAGTTAGCTGAGAATGAAAAAGCAAAAGGTGCGAAGTATCCAGGTAAAATCTTTGATGATATGGGTGGAACACCTGCTGAATCATTAAAACAACGTGGGAAAGAACGTGAAGATGGAATGAGTGAATCCCGTGTTCTAAAGTTACTACCAGGTTCTAAACTTCCATTCCTTTTCCAAGCAGAACTTGGTAAAGGGGAAAAAAATGAGAAAGGCTTAATTGTACCTCGTTATGGCACAAGCCCTGAACAACTGGTTAGAATCCCAATGCAAGGTGATGACCTCAAACGTTTTGCCCTTGTTGTAAAAACACATATTGATGCGTATATTACTGCAAAGTATTCGAATGAACAATCAGAAAAAACTCTTAAAGAACTGAAAGAAACTTCAAAAAAACTGGAAGAGTTAATTACAAAACTAACAAAAACAGATACTGGAAACAGTAAAAAGTAAACAAGGGGGCTATTAGCTTCCTTGTTTTTATAAGAGGTGAAAAATATGACTAACATATTTAGCAAAATCGAAGAACGGCATGTTAATAACTTTATTTTATTATCAAGCTATTATTTATTGATGACCATAGCATTTTGGCTTCTATTTATTCCATTTGAATCTCATCGAATGATATCTATTATTTGTATTACGATTGAAGTTGGATGTTTATACTTTTTTGTTAAGAAACTAAAAATAAAGTCTCAAAAAGAATTAAACGGATATATCATTGGTCTAATCATTTTGGCTTTAGGTAATATCTATATTGGTGGTGGTGGCATATTCTTCGTAGGTATTCCACTGTACATCAACAGTTCTCTATTCGTTCACTACTACTACTTGTTAGGGTGGGGACGTATATTCGTAGAATTGTTATTATTTACTATGCCGTACATCATTACATTTAAATTGGCATTCCGTAACTCACAGGAGGATTAAATTCCTCCTGTTTTTTTAAAAGAAAAACCCCTCCGAAACATAAACCTATATACAAGATATTTTATTTATTCAAGAATTTAATTTATTTATTAAAAATCACCCTTAAAAAAAACAGGAATAGTTAAGAACATAAAAAATACAGTAACTTTATTATTACTGTACATTAATAAAAATATTATTAGGCAACCTTTTCTTCTTTAATTAATCTCTTAATTTTCATCAAGCAGTGTTTTTGGATTTTAGATACATTCGCTTGACTCATGTTAATATCTTCAGCTATTTGTTTTTGTGTCTTTTCTGTTCCATTTTTATCTAAACCATAACGATACGTCATAATATATTGTTCTTCTGGATTTAACATCTTAATCGCTTCTCGAATCAAACGCTTGTGGTCATCTTCTACTACTCTATCTTCTAAAGATTTTTCTCCATTATTTTTCTCAGCAACAATATCTTCTAAATGAAATCCGTTTCCATTTTTATCAACAGATAAAACAGTGTTTAAAGAAACATTATTTAATCTATGTTTCTTTTCTTTTCTTAAAAAGAATAAAATCTCATTCTTAATACAATTAATAGCATATGTAGAGAATTTCACTTCACGAGTTGTATCAAATGCATTCAAGGCCTTTGCATACCCTACCATCCCTGCATTTACCAATTCATCTGGGTCAATTTGAGAGTTTTCAAACATCTTTACTACATAATAAACAAGCCTCTCATTTTCTACTGCAATAATTTCTTTTTCCATTTCTGTTAAGTGTGTCATATGGTTTATCCCCTCTTCCAAAGTTATTAATTTTACAATAAACCATATTTTATTCATTAACTATAGTAAATATGACTGACAATGTTCTATACAAAAACAATAACTAAAACAACAAAAAGAGTGCTATTGTAAGCACTCTTCTAATAGATTATTCATCGTTGTTGGGTCACCAAATTGACTTAACTTTTCTCTTAGTTGGTTCACGCTCATGAAACCATTTTTCGCTGATAACAACAATCCTTTTATCATTTCAAAGTTGTATATATCGAACAAAGCATCATATAGCTTTCCATTCATGAAACTTTTCCCTTCATTTGTTTTAGAGTTGTACTCTCTAATGAAATCTTTATATGCAATTGAACCTGCATTTTTCTTAAAAATAATGTAGTCATTGTATATAACCCCATATCCTTTTTCTAATATTCTTTTGTAATATGTTTTATAATCTAAAATTTCTCCATTACAAAAGAAATCCGCAGATTTTGAAAAAATCGGAAACTGGTCATTCTTTCCAAGAAGACGATATCCCTCAACATTTAACCTTAATTCTGCAATGTAACCTTCTATTTTGTTTGGTAATTTCTCCACTGTAAAATCCCACTCCTTATAAATTTAATTTATATAAATACCTGTTTTTATAATTTTTATATTATATGTGAGTAGGGTAGTAAGAATCATCAATCTATCAATTTTATTGACTATAGTTAATGATAATGTTAAAATTTAGTTACATAATAAAAGGAGTTGATAATGTGAAATTTCGTAAGTCTTTTATGGGACTCATGGCGTTTGCAGTTGTTGGAATGATGTTAGGTGGATGTCAATCAAAAGAAGCACCTAAAGAAAAGGAAACACAAAAAGAAGTAACATATAAAGAAAGAAAAGTATCTGTGGACTATTCTAAACCTGCTGAAGAAATTCTTCTTTCTTATAGCGAAAAAGGGATGAATGAATTCAAAAGAAATTTCCCTGATAAATTGGCAATGGACTTTGCTTTGACGTCTATTGGTAAGACTGCTCCTGACTTTGAATATAAGAACATCAAAGGGGAAACGGTTAAGTTATCCGAATTAAAAGGAAAAAAAGTTGTTCTTGATTTTATGAGAGATGATTGTCCAGTATGTAAAGAGAGTTCACCTACTGTAGCAAAAGTAAAAGAATCTTATAAAGATGTAGTATTCCTACCTATCTTCCCAAAAGATTCAAAAGAAGATGTTGAGAAGTTCTTTAAAGATTTGAATATCGAAGTAAACGAAAATTCTATTGCAGGAAAAGATAACGGAGATAATTTATCTATTGTTAAAAATTACAACTTAAAACTCGTTCCAAGCTTTGTATTCATTGATGAATCAGGAAAAATTTCATATACATGGATTGGTTCAACTGATGAGAAAATCTTCAAGGATACAATGGATACAGCATTCGGTAAAAACAAACTATATGACCTTGTTAAAACAGAAAAAGTAGACAAGAATGGTAAAGTCGTAGAAGAAAAAGTCGAACCGAAAAAAGAAGAAGCTAATAAAGAAAACAAAGAAAGTAAATAAGTAGTACTCTTTTATAGAGCACTTTTTACTTGAGAGGAGACTGATACATAGTGGAGAAAGTAAAAGCAATCCCATTAGAAGCTTATATCTTTTCTTTAACAGATAAAGAGGAGCGACAAGCGTTACTTAAGGAATATCGAAACACCATGCACAAATATCATGTAATTAATTTAAAAAAATTCGTTGCATCTCTATCTCGGCAACCAAGAAGAATCGCAACTCGTTCATTTAAAAAAAGTGGTGTTGATGTAAATACGACTACAAATTATATTATCTCGAAGGAAGAATTAGCTTCTTTTGGAATAGATTATTTTGATGTAAGAGATATGATTAATAAGTAAAAGAGCAAGGGAAATACCTTGCTCTTATTTTCTTTCAAATAATTCAATTAAGAAATTCATTAATGTTTTAGAGCTCTTTTCAATTTTCTTCTCGATTTTCTCAGGGAATTCTGTATATCTCATGAATCCCTCTGAAGTTTCCTTAAAGGCAAACCCACCATCTGCAAAAATCATTTTATTTTTATCGTCTGTCGGATTGTTTTTAACAGAGTAAATACATGCCACTACGTCTTTTCCCTCTTTCATGATTCCTAAGTATATATTATCTGAAACATGTAATACAACTCTCTTGTCATATTGTAGTAATTCAGGTAATAACAATTCAGTCAGAACATGAATATGAGAATAAGGAACGGGTGAAATTCTATCGAATTTCCCAGATGCATCAATTCCAATTTCCCAGATTTTATGAACTGGTGTGTTTTGGTCATCAATTAATGCAAAATATTTCCCTCCAATTTCATGAAACGATAGTAACTCTAATGAATCAGATTTGTTTACATAGTGAATTATTTCGCTCTTTGCCTTTTCAAAAGCATAATCCATGTACTCATACACATCTATTAACTCTTCTGGGTCTACATGAACATCATCTTTTGGTTCTGTTAACAATTTTAATGCTGTCGTCTTACCTAAACTTTCCACACTAACCGATTTATAGGTATCATCTTTTTTCTCCAAAACTTTAATATGGATAAGATGTTCATTCATAACATAAAAAACTTTTATATATGTTTTATCTTTCAAACTCATTTTACTAATCACAATATTAATCATGAATTTCACGCCCTTCTTTTTTTATATAAAAATCATATCATATAGTCAATAAGAAAAAGAGGCGTTTCATGCTCTATTAAGTTCTATTACGCTTCATTCAATTATTCTTTCCACCTTACTTTTAAATTCTTCACCTGGCTCAAACGCAGGGATTTCCTTTGCAGGAACTCTTACTTGTTTTTCTGAAGAGGGGATTCTAATGCTCCTACTTTTTCTTTCTTTTGTTACAAATTGTCCAAACCCTTTTAAAGATACCTTTTCTCCATTTTGCAATGCTTCATAGATAATATTAATAAATGTATCTACAGCTAATTGATTCTCCGATTTTGACAATCTATTCCTTTCCTTCATTTTTTCTAAGAGTTCATTTTTATTCATTTTTCTCCCCCATGTTCTAAAACATTATATTTATATATAGGGATTATTTTACAGTATGTAATCGTTTTATTCAAATATAAAAAATAAAAATTTTGTAATTTATATAGACTACATTTCATAAAAAAAGCATCCGATGACTTTTGTAAAAAAAGTACAACCGAATGCTATATATTAGAGATATAGAAAGCCTACTAAAGTTAAGATACTATACGAAATACAGAAGAACGGTGCGAATGGTACCATTGTTTTCTTGTTCTGTTTCTTAAATATAAATATAGATACAATAGAATAAATAAAGTGAATGAGACAAGATAACAATAATAAGACGATTGTGTAGTAGCCCCCTAAATACATCCCGAATATAAACATGAACTTGATATCTCCACCCATTTTATGCATTAATACCATTGCAGGTATTAATAGGAACAAACCTCCTATCAGACCACCAATTAAATGGGTCCATTGATAAGTAATTCCAAACGGTAGAATAATTATTAATAATCGAGTTGCAAAAAACACTGCATTAAACTTATCATAAATCTTCATGTTTTTTAAATCCGTATAAGTCGCTATAAATAAAAATAAGAACAATATGGCTACAATAAATATATGACTGTTTACATATAATATTTCATTTTTAATATTTAATAAGAATTGTTGTATCTCAGGCACAAAATCCCCTCCTTAAAACTTTTATTTTATAGTAGATTTTTAGAAGTAAGTACATACCTAATTTTTGTTTGATTCTGTCTAATAAAAAAAACACCATTTCACATGATGTTTTTATCTGTATACCATTCTTGTAACACTTCTAATAATTAATTCCACAGTACCATCTTCCTTTTGACCATTATATGTTACTGTGAAGTTTGAACCATTACGTGCATTATACATATCTTTTGATAAGCCACCTAAATCATCGAAATATGAACTATTTTTAATTCTGACTTTACTCACTGTATCTAAAACAATTTGAGGACGTTTCTTTTTTGTTTCTCCTAATCCCCAAGTATCATTGCCCCAATCCACTTTTACTTGCTCAACGTTTAAAGCAACAATGTTTTTGTTTGTTTTTACGTGTTTTCGAATTTCTTCTTTATATTTAGCAGATATTTTTCTTTCATAATCTGTTAAGTTTACAGAATTGATTTCAGTGTCTATTTCATTTTCCTTATCAATGGAGAATATCTCATCACGTAATTTATTTGTATCTACAGTTGTTTGTAATGCATTCATCCCTGATGTATCCATAATAGACTGGATTTCATTCACAGCCCACGATTTAGATGCTATATCTGAAAAGGCTGTAATCGCTAAAAGAACAATAAATACAGTTATTACAATTAGGATAGAGAAGACACCTTTTGTATTTTTTAATGTTTTTTTAATTCGTCTCATTTCTTTCACCTTCCCAAACATCGTAGTTATACTTAAATTCGGATGTTACGTATCTTTTTTGTATTGCTTCTTTTTCATCTGATGTACCAGGAATGATTTGACCCCAAACGTTCCATTTATATTTATAAGTCAACTCAATATCCATTGCAGATTGATAATCTACTTTAAAATTTGTGGCTGTTGTTAATTTCTTTGTCTCTACAACTCTTCCATTTTTATCATATCGAATTAAATTTAGGTCCCATTCATTGCTTTTTATACCAGCTCCTTCAAGATGGTCATTCACTTGTTGTACAAGCTCTCTTGAGTCTACATACGCTTTATCTCCACCTGGGAAGCCTTTTGGTACTTGATTCGTAATTCCTCCTTGTACACCTAACTGACGTGCTATGACATTTGTTTGTTGTGATACAACATACTGTTTATAGGTAATCGTAACAACATCAAATAAGAAACATATAAGAGCAACAAAAATTAATAAGCCTATTACATATTCAAACAAACCAAATCCTTTTTGTTCTTTTAACTTCTCTTTCAATCTACTCATATTCGCACCCCTTTCCGTTTTTCCTATAAAAAAAGGAGCGTTATACCTATACGCTCCTTTTACGTTGTATTAAGCTACTTTTAAGCCATCTACAGTTCCGCCCGCTTTACCTAAGAAGCCAACGATTTGGTCTTTAAATAAGAACAATGCAGTTGCTAATACTAATACTACCGAAATCCAAACGATAATCTCTACGTTAGATGCACCGTCTTCCCCATTTAATACAAATTTTGCTCGATTCATTAAATTGTTCATTCTATCACCTCTGTTTCTTCTTTGTGATTTTTATGGCTTATATTAAACTACTTAACTTGTAGTTTATCTACAGTTCCACCTGCTTTTCCTAAGAAGCCAACGATTTTATCTTTAAAGATAAATAATGCAGTTGCTAATACTAATACTACTGAAATCCAAACGATAATCTCTACGTTTGACGCACCATCTTCTCCATTTAATACAAATTTTGCTCGATTCATTAAGTTATTCATTGCAACATCCCCTCTCAAATTTATTATCTTATTGTATTAAAGTTATATCTTGTTTATAACGATTAAACCGTCTGAAACTTGTTCAATACCTGTTTACCATCGTTTATAACCTTAATTATTTTTTACTAATGCATCTTACTGTAAATAGATAACATCTATAACAAAAAAAGGTCGAACTATTGTCCGAACCTTGTCTAATACATAACTTACATAGATGATAGAGTTGTCATAGAATAGAATGTTGGTAATCCAAAAGCACCAATTAATGTAAGTAATAGGGGTCCCTGTAATACCATCGCTAACAATTGTCGTTTCGCAATTTTATTCATAATGGCTTCCAGTTGCATTTCTCTTACTTTATCAATCTGTCTTTCGAAACTTTCTCTAACGTCAACACCTTGTTCTAAGTTTAAGCGTACAAGAGATAATAATTCTTTTACCGCAAACACATCAACTTGGTCTTTTAATCTATCAATTGCTTTTTCTACAGAATGGATATCGCAATTTACAATAAACTCCTGAAGAAGCGGTCTCCATGCGTCACCTACATATGGAATACTACCCTCAACAGCTTTTGTAAATGAAATATCTGCTGTTAAATATCCTCTTGTAATACGGATGAAATCTGGAAATCCTCCAAGCAATTTCTCTTTCGCTTCTGTAACTGAATTATTAAACAGAAATCCAAATAAGAAGAAAAAGGCAGAGAACCATATTAATGCGAATGGAACGGATACAGGTATTAGTACAATAAGAGCAACTACACCTATAATTTTCAAAGTAATATTCATTGCGATATATTGACTCGCATTAAAGTATTTATCCCATTTCGTTAACTTTAAATCTTTTTCTAATTCTTGACTATCTCTAACTTTCATTTTAGGTACAACGTATTTCAATACAGGTCTGGTTACTTTGTCAATAAACGCTCTTGTTTGCTCATCATTTGTTAACTCTTCCTTATTATTGAATTGTAGTTGTTTTAACCGTTTTTTATGTGTTGAATGGTTTTCATTTAGAAAAAGGAACATGAAAACATTTCGAATAAAAAACAGAAAACATATCGTCCCCAAAATCATAAAAATATACTTCATTATTACCATATCGAAAACATCTCCCTTCTTACTCTAATGGTGCACCAATTTTTTTATTAATGAACCAAATAGACCCCATAATGATTGCACAAATTACAGTTGAACCAATTTTCCCTGGTGTCGTGTTTAACATAAAATCTACATAACTATCAGAGGTTGCAATTTGATAGCTAATAAGCAGAGGAATGGCCGCAACCATAATATAAGCTTCTCGTACAGGTCCTGCTATTTCTTTTCTTAGAGTAGATTTCATTTTTCGATTCTCTTCAAATTGTTGGAATGCTTCACCTAATAAGTTTTCTCTTGCATCCTCTGTCCCTAATGTCATAGCAATTTGATAATAATTAGATAATCTTTCTAAATATTTATTTCCTGTACGTCTTGCTAAGTTATCCATTGCATCTGTTGTTGGTATCCCTAACTCAATATCTAATACAGTTTGTCTAATTTCACTGTACATAGGTTCTTGCCCCTTGAAATCATATAGACTTTCTTTTATTGACTTAGGGAAATCATTTTGGGCTTTATAACGTTCTACGACTAAATTCATAAATGAACCAACTTGTTCTTCAATCATGTTCAATCGTCTATTTTTAATAAACGCAATAATTTGACCAGGAATCATATACCCTACCATAATAAATAAGCAAGCTAAAATTGGGTTTGATGTCATCACCAGTACAAGGATTGGTAGTACAATAGCAGATGTGAACGACATTAATTTAAATTCACCATATGTCAATTTATACCCCGCTTGTAAACACATCGTTTCTACTGTATTCTTTGTGGAAACTTTCGCTTTTGTTTCTACCATTCTTTCTAACTTTAATTTCAATGCATTTTCCCTTAACTTTGAAGATGCTTGAGATTTTCTCATTGTTAACACTGATTTATCTTCTTTCATTTTTTCTTTGGTAGAAATGAAAATAATGGCTAACATAAAAACTGTAAATACAACTATCGCATATCCCATATATACAACACCACCTTTTATTTTTTATGCTCATGTTCCTTTTCAGCATCTCTTTATTTTATTATTACATTTTGAAAATTATTTAATAGTCTTTCATTGGCGAATATCGTTCTACAAAAAGAGCTTGTCATAAAGAACAAGCTCTCTTTTAGTAAGACATGTTTATGCAATTTTTAACTCTTCAGACCATCCCTCAACAAGTGGTTTCAACGTCTCAATTTTCACCCCTCTTCGTAGCATATTTTTTGCTTTTTCTTGAGAGATTTTATTGACCATTTCAAAGTCTCCTTTTAAGAAGTCATATTCAAAAATCGTTTTTAAAGCGACTCTACCTTTTTCGAAGTCAAAGCTAACCTCTGTAATACTTGTTACTTTTCTTCCGATGTCAGGAATGTCATCTTGTAATACGATATAATCAACTGCACTACCTATAATACGCTCTACTACATCAATGCCTAACGTTGGCATAGCGCTCAGATATTTTGTTACAAGCCTATTTACAATGTTCATAGGTTTACCTCCATGCATGGTAAATATTGTACTGTGACCTGTTTCCATAGCCTCTACCGCACTTTCCGCTTCTAAGCCACGAACCTCACCAACGCAAATATATTTTGGTTTTAAACGTAATGCAGTATAGATAATTTCTTGCAATGTAATTTCTAATTTAGGGTCATCATTTCTTACGGATACTAACTCTAATGTATGGTCATTTTTTGGGAATAGCTCTTGCGTATCTTCACAAACTAACATTCTTTTATTTGCTTGTGATACATAGTGGTCTAATAAAGCACGAATAGATGTTGTTTTCCCTGAACCTGTTAATCCACCATAAATAACGTTACATTCACCTAAAATTATCGTACCTAATAAGTCTGCAATTTCTTGACTCATTACATTGAAAGCAATAATATCTTTCAATTGCAGTTGGTCTTCTTTATGTTTACGAATTGTTAACGAGAAATCTTTAGGCGAAACCGCCTTAGATGTAGCAGTATATCTATCACCATATAGCTCAAAGTTAACAATTTTCTTATTACCATTGTTAATCTCGTTTCCTGATTCTCGAACCAATCTATCAACAAACGCTTTATAATGTTCTGCACTTCTAAATGTCTTATGATATTTAACATTGACACCATTTTGCTCTACATAGATTTTATTCCATTGAAGGCAGAATATATCCGATACACCAGGGTTGTTCTGAGCATCAGCTAAAATTGAGTATCCCGAAAATTCCTCAACCATTTCTGCAATGAATAACTCTATGTTATTTTCATAACCTCTAACTTTTATGTTTTGACCATATACAATAGATTCAATTCTTTTTTTATAATCTTCTTTTCGCTTTCTTAGATATTTCTTGTCTTTAATTATGGCATCTTCTTTTGTTTCTTCTTTTTGTTCATCCATCTCAGTTGTTAATTTCTTCGCTACTTCCCCCCTAACGAGTTCTAAAGCATCTTCAAATCCTAACACTCCCGAAGTATATTTTGTACCTTTTACCCGTTGTAAGTCTTTTCTTAGTGATTTGAAATCTGTTTCCATTGCCATTTCAAATTCCCCCTTTTTTCTATTTGCTATTGTTGTTGTAGATAAAAAGGGGATGAAATATAACAAACAAGTGGGTTTACCTTATTTGACATAAAAAAAAGACGTTTCAATTAGAAACGCTTTTTTCGTTCTTTCGATTTGTCTAAGTTTTCATATTCTTGTTCTAAGAATTGTAAATTTTCCATTTCCCAAATCTGGTTAGCTAATTTTGCAAATTCTAATCGTGCCTTTAATGTATTTGCGTTATTATCTAATACTACTGGTGTCCCTTCATATAATCTATTTAAGAAAATATTCTTTGGTAGCAATGGTATTTTCACATCTACATCAAAACCAGTTTGACTTAAATGCTCAGAAGTGAAGATTAATTTCTCTCCTTCATTCTCGTTAGATGCTCCAGTGTCTTCAATATCTTCATTAAGAATGTATTTCACTCTATCTAACACATCTAAATCTTTTAGGGTTTCTTTATAACGAGCATTATTTCGAACGTTATTAAAGTCCAGATTAATGATGTAGTAAGCAGTATTCGACAATCTTAACAACGGATATGTAGTGACATGAGCTAATGAGGAGTTTGTGTCGAGAATAATAACATCATACTCATCCACGATGGCTTCAATTAAATAAACATAATGGAATGGTTTAATATCTTCGATTTCACTCATTGTTAATTGTGACCCTACTAATGCCTCTAAGTTTTTGCAAGGGTAATAGGATTTAAAACAACTTTTAATATATTTATTTACTTCTTCAATTCTTGCTTCATCTTCAATGAGCCTTCCATCACTTGTCATAATAGTCGCTATTTTATCCATTACAGTTTTTAAATTGTGTTTATCGTCTTCAATTTGAAGTAATGTACCTACAGATAAGTTTTGTAAATCTGCTTCAATCAATCCAACTTTTGGTGGTTTCCCATCTTTTTTCTTTCCGTACTTTGCAATTGTCGTTGCAAGGTTCGTAGAAGCAAATGACTTACCAGTTCCAGGTTTGATAGATGAAACAAGATATACATTTTTATATCCGTATTTTTCAATATCGTATTCTTCTGTTTCTTCAATCGCTTCTACTTCTATATCTTCTGTATTACCTGTTGATGCACTTCTGATATTACGAAGTAAATAATCTACACTCTCTTTATTTCGAGGATTATCTAATAATTGTTTAATTAACACTGCATTTAACTTGCTCTCTGTTAAGATATCATAAATACCAGATAGTACTAACATTCCTAATTGATTTACTCGTTCTACATTTTTCATGTCTAATGTTTTTGTCACGTAAACAATTCGAATTTGCGGGTGTTTTTGTTTTACCATAATCATTTCTTCTAACAGAGATTCTTTTCCCGTTAGAAAATCTGAGATAAGAACAATATCAGGATTATAGAAAGAACACGCTTCTACTAAGTCCCTTTTATATTCAATGCTTCCGACAAATTCATACTCTTTTATTTTTTTAATTACATTATCAAGAGCTTCATGACCTGTAGCTAATAGAACTTTATTCATAATTTACTTCCCCCTTTGTATTAAAAACATAACGGAGAATACAATGACTCTCCGTTATTAAATTTGTTAACTATTTATTGCTTTCAGCTAAACCTTCTCCAGAGAATACTTTGTCATATTCACCCACAATAAATCCTGCTGTGTCATAGTTTTGACTATCGTCAAATCGTCCCACAATGCGAATGTTTCCAGATTTTAATCGAGCAGAAATTTGTTCAGCTTGGTCAAGCGTTACAGCTAATGTTACAGTGGATAATTTACCACCTTCTCCACCAGATTGAATGTCTTTACCATCTTGCATATCTCCTGCTTCGTCTCCTTTCACACCCTCACTTCTATCCGTGTAACGGAAACCATCATCTGTTGTGACATTATAGACAAGAATATCTTGTAAGAAAGCTTTTGAATATTTAAATCCTTTTCCTGAACCTTCTCCTGCCTTTTCACCTTCTCCAACAAATACAAGGTCTACTTTATCTCCTCGTTTCACATTTCCACCTAATCCATCAATATAAGTAATAGGAAGTGAAATTTTTCGATATTTTGTTAAATCCATACTTTCAAATGGGTCGATATTCTTTTTATCAACTAATTTTTTCTTCAATGCATATTCACCCGTAACTAATTTTGAATTATTGTATTTACCAACGATATCTTTTGGTGAAAGAGCAAATCCTTTTGTTACTGCTTGAGCAGGAATAGTTGTTTTTACTAAATCACCCTCTGTAATCTGCGTATTAGCAGGGATATCTCGATTAAATTGCCATACTGTTGTTGGCTCCATTTGTTTTTGTGTGAAGTAATAAAACCCTCCTGCAAATAGAATAACCGCTCCCATTTGAGCAATCGTAATTGCTACTTGTTTAGTTTTCATATATCCTTCCCCCTTTTAACTTTATTCGAATATTATCTTCTCAATAGAAGCAAAAGCTTTTTTAAGTTCTTTGTTCTTTGAATACAATAAAACAGGAAGACCAATATAATTTGCATTAATAAAATCTTTATTCAGAGAAGGAATGGTAATAGGGATGTCTACTTTCATCCACTCTGAAATATCCCTTTGGTTTAATTCTGCTTTTTCGTATTTGTTGATAATATAATATATTTTTTTATCTAAATTTATTCGTTTAGTAAGTTCGGGCAATTTTCTTAACCATCCTCCAATGTGTGATACATCTTGTGTTAGTGTTAAGAATATTTTTGTACTATAGGCCATGGCTATCTTCGTGAATTCATTCTTTAAATCAGAAGGAACATCTAAAATGATGAAATCATAGTTTTTCTGAATAATGAAATACATGAATAAATCTTTTAAGCAAGCACTATTGATTTGTTCCTTTTCTTTATCTTTTTTTGTAACATAATCTTCTGAGTAAAAGAGTAAATCTAACAAGTCTGGAAACTGTTTGTAGTTTTTCAGCATCATAGAGTTTTTCGGTGTATTACTGATAATGCTACTCATTGAAATAATAGAATCTTCAACTTGTGTATAGTTTTGATTCTCCATGCCACGCAAAGCAATATCTAAACCTTTTTCGAATGTACCTAATTGATATAAGTACTCCACTGTTGAGCCTGTTTCTTTAAAATCAATGTACATTGTTCTAAAGCCACTTTTCGCCAAATGTAGTGCTGTATTAAAGGCGATTTGAGAATTTCCTACACCTTGTTCACTTCCTAAGAATGTTAGGATTTTTTGTTTCATATGAACTGGCATAATTGTTTCCTTAATTATCGTTTCTGTAACGATTTTAGGTTCTGGAATTGGCACTTCGATTTTAGGCTCTGGAATGATTTCAGGTTTAACTTCCACTTCAGGTTCAGTTGGTTTTTGTTCAATGATTGGTTCCTGTATTGTTTGAACTTCGTGCTCAGTATTTTTTTCTGTATTTTCTTTTGCACCCATTAACCTTGCGAAAAATCCAATTTTTTCGGGCTTTTCTTTTTTCATTTCCTTTAGGTTTTCATTGATATTCTGAAGTTTCTCATCCACTTTTTTATCTAATTCTGGATTTCTTTCTGGAAGAGGTTCTTCTATTATTTCATGTTCTTCCACTACCTTTTCTTCAAGATTAATGTTTTCTTCTTTCTTTTCAACGTCTTCAAGATTGAAAACTTCCTCTTCAAGATTTATAACCTCACCTTCAATGTCAATCACTTCATCACCGATTAATTCTGATTTCGTTTCTTCAAGATTCACACTTTCATCTTCAGTGATTTTTTCCATAGTTTGTTCCGTTTCGACTTTCAGATTTGTTTCTTTAGGAGCTTCATCCTCTTCTTTCCCATATTCATTTGGATTCGTTTTGTCCAAATATATTTCTTTGATTACTGGCTTTTCTATTACTTTTGTAGGTGCATCATATAATTTTTGATTTGTTTTTTCGTCTACTGTTGTTTTAGGGCGTAAATGAAACACATCCGAAAACTCGTTCTTTTCTTTTATTAATCGGATAATCTCATTCGCATTTATTTTTTCTCCATATAAAATGTCATAAATACCATACCCTACAATTGTTGCTAACAGTACATCCCCTGGCTCACGTTTGTTGGAACCGAAAATAATTCTTACATTCTTGTAATTTGCTCTAATTTCATAAATAATGTCTGAAATATTTTCATTCCCTTTTAATGATTCAAATAACACAATAACATCAGGTTTGTTTTCTTTTATCGCTTTTATAATCCCTCCACGATACACAGTTGTACCTACAATTGCATACTCACCGTTTGACTTTGCCTTTATAAAATCTTCAACTTGTCTATGTCCAATCGCTAATAAAACCTTTTCCATGGATTTCACCAACTTTCATACTTTTATTAACATACTATTTAAAAAGAAGAAAATTTATTGAGGATTATTGATTGAGGTATGTTCTATATGGAATAAAAAAAAGAAGTATCGGCAAATGCCAATACTTCTCATGTTTCAGTATTCAAATTTCAACACTTTTGTTTAAGAATCCATTTTAAAAACATGTTAATTAGATTTACAAAATAAAAGTTTCGTAAAAAACCATGCAGAGATTATTAGTCCATTAGAGAAATGAATTCCTCAATTTTTTGAATCAATTCCATGCTTTCTGCAAGTTTCGTTTCAGGTGTCCATTCCGCTTTCATGATTCCATTAAACAAGGAAACTATAGCTTCTTTTTGTTTTTTCGATGCTTTCTTTCCATTTAAGGTGAAGTTTTGCAGAATAACCATTTCAGCAAAACCTGTCATAGCAGTATCGTTTGCACCGTTACCTTGTCCTCTGTTTTTGAAGAAATACTGTACAGGTACCTCAAGACCTTCAGCCAGTTTTTCAACAGTTTCAAGTGTAGGGCTTTGTCTTTGTCCTTTTTCAAGCAAATGTATATAAGAAGCAGATACTCCTGAAAGTCTTCCCACATCTTCTAAAGCATATCCTTTTGATAATCTTAGATGTTTAAGTAATGCTCCAAAGTTCTCTTGGTCATTTTTCTTAGTTAGATTTGCATAACCTTTTTGTTTTTTATTGAATTCCCTTTTCACTAAATCTTTATTAAATGGAGATAAATTTCTCTCTATAAACGGCATTACATCTTCTTTATATTTTTGTTCGAACCTCTTTACATAGTCTTCCACTTTTTCATCTGAACTATTATCTATTATATTTACTAAGTCTATTAATTCTAATACACATTCCCAATTATACCTTTTCGCTTCCAGTACAAAAGCATCCCATTTAGATAGTTTTATACCTTTCTTTCTATATACAGTATCTCTTATGTCATTTATATATGTTTTGATTGTTTTTTCTACTTGAGAGTATTTTGTCTTTTTATATAGTTTTTTTAATTCTTCTTCTATTTCATCGAATTTATCATTTAAAGACTGAACATCTTCTTCTTTAGGGTCCCTTAAAGAGTCATTAATTGTTTCAACAATATCTTTTAGAATATGATTTTCATCATTTTGTATTTCGTTATTTAATTCTTTCCATTGGTCTTGAATAGCCATTCAAATAACCCCCTTAATTTTTAGAGAAATTTCATTGACTTTAGTCTATGAAAAAGTTATAATTTATTTGTAGGATTTAGTTCATCCATAACGCATTTCCATTCATTTTGAAGGGAGAATGGAAAAATGGAAGTTATGGAACAAGAAAAATTAACAAGAGGTACAAAAAAATTAATTCAGACTGCAATAGATGAAGTCGAGCCTGGTTATGAAAATAATCGTTATGCAATCTGTGAAAAAATCGCTGAGATTGTCGAAAAACGATATGAAGGTTTTAATTTAGACTACCAATTAAAGAGGATGGGTTTAGAAACAACGAAAAGTATCCTCGAAAAAATTGATATGTACTTTTACAAATATGTAAAAAACTCTTGATTTTTTCATTATTTTTCACCTGTGATTCATAAATATCTTATCATTGACTAATGTTGATGTCAATCAGCTTTCATTAAATTCATTGAAAACTTAATTTAAATTTTTAACAAACTTTAGTTAATGAATTAGGTCTTGTCTCTGTTATGAGATAGGGCTTTTTTTAGTATAAATAGTATATAGAACAAAATGAAAGAGGTGCATGATTTTGAAACCTTCAACTTACGAAATAGCAAAAGAGCTAAAGACTCAAGATTTAGATTTTCTTTATAATGTCTATCTATTGAGATGCTTAACAATACGTCAAGCTTATAAATATTTTTTCTCTGACACAATTGATTCTTTTGAATTGTTTATGGAGACAAAGTTTTTAGATTTAATCGAATTAGAGGTTATTGATTGTGTTGAATTTAATTTAACAAATCAAGCTGTTTTCTTAACTTCTCAAGGTGTTGAAATTGTTCGTTATCAGTTTGACCTTCCAACCGATATCTTAGACCCTAAACGAAAAATAATTAAAAGAGGTTACTACCGTGCAGGAGAACTAAAGATGAATCCACGTTTAATCAATCATCAAATTCATTTAAATCAATTTGTTTTAGATTTTAAAGAAAAGACAAAAGAAAGTGATATTAAATGGAGATATTTCGATGAGAAATATGTATCTCAATATAAAAACATTCGACCAGATGGGCTTATTCAAATATTTGATACTGATTTTTTCTTAGAAATGGATATGGCTACAGAGAGTAAAAAGCAACTGAAAGAAAAGTGGAATCATTACCGTTCTTTTTTACAATCAAGCGAGTATTACTATAAAGATAAAGATAAAAAGATTATTGTATTATTTTTAATTGATAATACAGAGAAGATTGAAAGTAGAAAAGACATTGTTCGTTTTACAGCCGTAGATTCTTTATTGGATGGTTTCGATAATGAATTTGAATTATACATTGGTACAACAAAGGAATTATTAGAGTTAATGTGTAATAAGCTGATTCCAAATCTACAACATAGTAATTGGAGACAGGAAGAGGTATTAAGAATTATCCATGAAAAACACGGATTTCACTTTTCAAATGGGGAGAAATTAAGAAAAGCTTTACACGATACGGATTATGGATTCTATATAAGAAAAATCAAACAGGATAATAATCTACTAATCGAAAATGGTCGAGTGCAAGAATTCCTATTTGATGATTACACTTCTCAACCACTCTCTATTTTAAAAAAAATTGCTTATCACGAAAGAAATATCGCTTCATTTCACAGAAGGTTTGGTAGAGAAATTGGCTATTTAATCCTTGTTAAAAATGAAGTAGAAGCTTTTCACGATTTGGAAACCAATGATTTGGTAGGTATTAAAAATATATACTTTACAACTTTAGAACGATTAAATACCAAACCCCTGCATGAAGCTGTATATCAATATGACAGTTTAGGAAATATCCATCATTTTTCAAATAGCGGATTTCAAGAGAGGGACTATGAAAGTAGCTTAAAATAAAAAAGAGGTTAATTCGAATTAACCTCTTTTTTATTTAGACTTTTTTGTAATGCCTTCAGTTCATTTCTTGCTATTTTTCGTTCCTTCTCACTCAATGACGTATCTTCCATCTTCTTCGTTAAATAAATTTCTTTAATGATATATGTAGTATCCATCCTTTCCACCCCCTTTTTACATTTTATTGATTTCTGATGTCAATAATTCACGAACGTAATATCTCAAGTTAAATATTTTTCTATCTCAATCGCTAATTTATATGCCATCAATGATGGAATGCCAGAGCATCGTTCATATTGTTTATTCAATGGAACATCTTCAGCGAAAGAAAACCAATCTGGAACAGTCTGTAGCCTTAAACATTCTCTCACTGTAAATCTCCTTGGTGGTAAGACGTCATATGTATCCATTTTGCGAATATCATAATTAGCAGGTTCAGGATACAGAGGTAATTGACGGGCTTCAGACACAATTGTATAGGATGCTTCATTCCATTGTTTTTGTCTATTCCTACTTACATACCTTGGAGAAAATCCACCTTCGTAATACTTATCTTGATTATCAATGATTTGGGCGTTATTTTTTCCGTTCATTAGACTTGTAATCGTATAAGCAGGTTGGTCAAAGGATACTTTTCTTAAGAATCCCGTTCTTCCTCCACCACTTTCAAATGCTCTACCCATAAATTTACGAGCATCTTCTTCGTTTAAAGCCTTCCAATTTCCACCCACAGGAATTTTATGTACAAATTCTTTTCCATCATTTCGAATCCCATATCCTACGTGGTTATGAACAGAACTTTGTTCTTGTGCTTCGTATTGTATGTCTTTTAAAGAATTCATCACCTTATCAGGATTAGGTAAATCGCCTATCGCATCACGTATCGTCTTCCTTTCACTTTTAGAGACTATTTCTGGGAATTCAAATGTCTTTCCTAAATCACTTCGAATCCCTACCATAAACACTCTTTTTCTATGTTGTGGAATCCCATATTCATAGCAATCTACAAGCTTCCATGTAACATTATATGAACTGTTTTCAATCTCTTTCACAAAGGCTTCAAATCCTGGTCTATTCTTCTTATTTACCATTCCATTCACATTTTCAAATAAAAATGCTTTTGGTTTTTTCGCTTTTAATATTCTTAAGAATTCATGTGGTAAATCACCGAAATCTTTATTTTCAAATCCATCTCCTTTTCCTGCCACACTAAAACTCTTGCATACAGGTGTAGCAATCATAAAATCATGGTCTGGAATATCATTTGGATTTATTTTTCGAATATCAGATAAAACAGCATGTGGACCAATCATTTTATTGTAAGTCTTAACAGCATATGGGTTATTGTCTACAGCATAAGCCATATGATAACCTGCTAATTTAACGCCACAAGCACCTACTCCTGCTCCACAAAATAAATCTACACAAATCAATCCGTTTTGAGGTCTCGCTTCCATCCCCCATCGCATTTCGTTCATTTTCATCCTGATTCCCCCTAATTTCATTAACTATTGTTAATGAAATTATAGATTGGATGTTTGTAGACATAAATAAAACAAGCGTTTAAGCTTGTTTTATCCCAACGTATCCTACAAAATGCAAGCATCTAAAAAATTCTTCAACGAGCATTCCTTTTCTTTCTAAAAATCGTTTATTTTCCTCTACCTGACTTACTCGAAACACACCTCTTAAAGACTTATCTTTATTCCTGATTTCCTGTGTTGAGAAGCCTTGTTGTTCTTTAAAATCATGATGTAGTTGTGTAAAAATATCCTGATGCATGGAATTTTTTGCATAAGTCTTTTCAACAACAATTAATGCTCCACCCTTTTTCAGCTTTGCTATTAATCGTTTCATATGTTTTTTTCTCTCATCTACTGAAATAAACGGATTTGTTAGACAACTGATAATAACGTCTGCTTTTGGTAATACCACTTTTGAAATATCTTCATCGAATAAATAAACATCTTCAGTGGTAGATAACTTTTCTTTTGCTTTTTCCAACATAGATTGAGAGGTGTCTAATCCAAATGCTCTAAATGTTTTAGGTGTAACTTCTTTTAATTGCTTTATCGTCTCACCCGTTGAACAACCTACATCAATTACAACACCGTTCTCAACTATAAAAAATTGAGCAATACCACATATTAAGTCTTGAAGCATTTCATAAGATGGAATGGATTGACGCACATGTTCATCAAATATTTTTGTTACCTTCTCATCAAAAGACCAACTTTCTACCTTTTGCATTTTTTACCTCGATTCTTTACATAAAAATAAGGAGAAAGACTCTCCTTATTTAATATCCATATTTTCATTTTCAAATTCTTTAGCAGTAATGCCACTCATATTAGGCAATTCAATGTACGAAAACTTCACTTTATCACCTTCTTTACTTAAAGGTAATTCTTTTGAAATAGAAGATGGAACCATAAGTAGTGTGTTTGGCTTTTCTTTTAGCAGGATATAAAAGACTTGTCCATTCTCATTTGTTAGAGAGCCAATTCTTTCAATTGTTCCCACTTCACTTTTCTCAAGGCCATTTGAATTTAAGTTTGTATGCGAGCTCTTACCCGCTAATGATTTGACATAATTATTTAGTGTAGCTTGCAATGAATCTCCAATCGCTACAATGTTGTAATTTTCTACATTGACCATTGCATAGGATTTCACTAATCCTTTTTTATCTTTCAATGTTAGAAAGTACGTTGGCTCGTTTTGTACGTTTATCAAGATAGGGAATGTCGCTGTATATCTTAATTGTTGCACACTACCTTCTGCTGATTGCATACTCGCTGTTTCTGTAGCACCAGATACCTTATAGAAACTCGTTTTTCCTGTACGAGTATTCGCCAATACAAATCCTACTGTAGATTCATCTTTTCCTACTGAAGAAATTCCCGTATAGAAATAGCATTCGCCATTATTGTAAATCACTTGCATTCCTTCTGTAGTTTCTAATTTATCTTGATTTGAAAAGTTAATATAGCCATGTACATATTCTCCCCAATAATCTAAGTAATCCGCTATTGTTGATTTCGGCTGAATAATATCCACCCATTTAGGCGTATCTTTTATACTATATTCTTTCATCTTGCCTGTTTGAGGGTCAATAACAAGTGTTCCTGTAATGACTTCTCCTGAACGTCCAATCGTGCGTTTGTAAACAGATGCCACCCAATAAGGATTCCCTTCATCATCAAGTTCAAATGTATAACCTTTCACACCCTTTGTTGGGTGATTTAAATACACATGTCTATACAGATTTGAGTTAAAATAAGAACTTGGCAAATACTTTAGATTTACATCTTTTCCTTTTACAGATGTTACAAGCTCAACGTCTTGAGAATCTGTTGCACTTACTTTTATAAAACCTTTCGTACCTTTGCTATTCTCAAACCACTTAAAAATCCCTGTATGTTCAAGTGGAGCAACATAATACAACTTCCCTTTTATCTGTTGGATAGTTAAATCACCAACCTCCATCTGACTACCTAAAGCAGGAATTTCACCTAACTTTTTGTCTGCATAATTCCTCGCTAATTCTTTATCAATTGTTGGTAACTCTTTTAAGTCCACATGAGAAACATCTTTTTCAAATTTCTTTTCTTCAACGTTTCCGATTAAATTTCGATAATCTGAACTATGGAATAAAGGTGTTGTTATACAAAAGAAGATAATATTCGAGACTACTAATAAACCACTGGCAATCAACACCGAATATATTGTTTTCTTCTGTGTTACACCTTCACTAAAGTATGCAAATGCACCACTTAATAAAATAAAAAGAATCAAGAAAATGTTGAATTTACTCCCCCACCTAATGTGTATTGGCGTTGTATTTAGGTATGAATACAAGCTCCACATAATAAGTGTAATAATAAAACAAGTGATGAAACCCTTCAAAAAGGAATCTTTTTGTTTCATATAAATGCACAGCCTTCCTATATATTAAATTGCTGTTTTTATGATATCATATATACTATAGTCAATACAATATACTTTTATTTATTATAGTCAACAGAGAGGGTGTCGAGATGAATATTCTTGTTAAACGTGGAAATATAACAGATTTTCATACAGAAGTTGATGTAATTGTGAATGCATGGAATCGAAATTTTATTCCTTATTGGATTTTACTTCCTCATGGTGTATCAAAAGCAATTAAGAAGAAAGCAGGTTTAAAACCATTTAATGAAGTTCAACGTAAAGGTCTATTGTCTTTAGGGGAAGCGGTGCTAACTTCAGCAGGCAAATTAAATTGCAAAGGCATCATACATGTTGCAGGAATCGGAATGCTATGGAATTCATCAGAGAAAGCCATTCGATTATCCGTAAAGAACGCATTGGGGTTATGTATAAAACACTCATTTACATCTATTGCAGTTCCTTTGATTGGCTGTGGTGCAGGAAAATTCAGTGAAGAAAAATGCATGGAAATTATATATGAAGAATGTACTGCATTTAGTGGAGACTTGAACGTGATAATTGTTCAATACGAATAAAACACAAATTGTTGCTAATACAAAATTATATAAACATGAGTTTTTACAATATTTGTTACAGAAAACAATAAAGATATCAAGAGATAGGGATACTATCTCTTTTTCTATTATCAAGGAAATAAGAAGATTTTTATTTTAGTAAAAAATAATTGACAAATAAAAGTAAAATTGTTATAGTTGTTTATAGAGATACAAGAAATATATGATTTATACTCAATAAGACAAAATTTAAAAATATAATTATAGATAAAACATTTTCTTTAGGAGGAAAATATTATGAAATTTAAAAATGTAATCGCAACAAGTTTAATCACTGCAACTTTATTTGGAGCAACAATGACAGCACAGGCACAAACAACAAAATTTAATGACGTACCAAGTGGTCATTGGTCTGAAGGAGCTATTAGCTATTTGTCTGACAATGGAATTGTATATGGATACGGTAATGGAATCTATGGATTTGGTGATAACGTCACTCGTGGACAAGTAGCCTCTATTATGGCTCGATACTTTAAACTACAAGATAACGGTTCACGAAATACTTCCTTTACAGATATTCAAAATCACCCATTTGAAGGCAATATCAACGCCGTTATCCAAGCAGGAATTATGAAGGGTGATGGAACAGATAAATTCCGACCAGACGCTACACTAACTCGCTATGAAATGTCATCTGTTTTACAACACGCATTTGATTTAGCAGTTAAAGGAAACATGACATTTACTGATATTCCAAATGGTCATTGGGCAAAAGAGGCTATTCAGGCTTTATATACAAATGGTGTGACAAATGGTGTGGGTCAAAATCAATATGGTGGACAATACGATGTAACAAGAGAGCAATTCGCTAAGTTTATGTATAGTTCTATCTATAAAGACCAAAATCAAAAGCCTGAAGAAGGAAAACAAAGTGACATGGACAAGTTAAAACGTGTAGCTGAAGAGAATGGATTCTTCCCTAAAGAAAACCATTATACTTATAACATTGGCGGTCCAAATGGTGATTCAATGTTTGACATTATGCATTTATATATGAATGATGGTAGTGAATGGGAAACAAAAATGTTTGTTTTTGATGGGAATTCGGTTGTGGATAAACCTATAAAGCAATTTTTAGACATACTTGTCCCTACGAAAAGTAATGAATTATGGAAAATTATCAATAGTAAAGGCCCTAATTACCAGGAATTTGAAATGGATGGAAGAAAAGTTGTTGTTAAGAGAAATTCAGTTGTGAGCATTCTATTTAGCTCAAAAAAATAATTTAACTATCAAAAAAGAGATGGAAATCCATCTCTTTTTTATTGAACAATATGTCCTTTTAAATCATCTGTTGCACTGCCTGTAACTTCAAGTTTTAAATCTGTTAAATTGTCACACAACATATTTCCAATACTTGTTAACGTATTACCTTCCATTTTAGATTTTGTAGGTATTCCGTTGATTTCAGGTGTAAACACTTGCAGTTTATACGAACCATCTTTTGTATTTGGGTCAATGTAAATCTTTGGAGCATTTTTAACACCTAATGTGTCTTTTGGTTTTATCGTATATGTCATACTTACCTTATTTCTATCTCCTTCTCGTTTTACATCAAGCCCTTTATTGGTTCCATGCACACCAGAAACCGATAAAATTTTTCCATCAGGAGTTTTGATATATAGCTCGCTTGGAATGTTAGGTTCAACATGTTTTGGACGAACCCATTGACCTGTCCCGTTTACATTCCAAGATTGAGGCTCTGTTTCAAAGGCATTTGTATTATAATCTACATCTACTTTCAATTCATAACCATATCCCGCTTTAATTTTACCAATTTCTCCTTTTGCTAAATCCACCCAACCATCTCTTGAAGCACCCATTTTTAAATCCTCAGTTAGTTTAGATTTAAATAACACTTTGCTTATTTTATACTCTTCTTGTTGCTGAACTGTTCCATCGTGTTTACTTCCTGCACTATATTTATAGAATTCATACGATTTTCCATTAGCTGAGTATTTTTTTAATTGACCACTCCACTCGTGTAATTCATAATACTGATTCCATGTATTTTTCGTGTTTTTACCAAGAGCACAAGCTTTTTCAAAAGGATTCATTGGTCTTTCTATTTTAGCTCCTGTTGTTTTCTCGGAACCTTTTATAGTTGTTGCTGTATCCCCCTTATTATCTTCTTGTGTACTCAAGTCTTCTTCCCATGCATTTTTATCAACATTCACATACACTTGAGCATCAACTTTAGAAGTTACTTTTGGGTCAACCCAAATCTTCACTTCTTTTACAATGTTTTTATTTTCGCCAATTCCAATATGCTCCATAAATAAATGTTTCTCGCCATTTACAGTAATACCAATTTGAACATCTTTTTCAAAATCAGTTACTTCTGATGGCACTTCATTATCAACATCAAATTTTACAGCAAAAGTTTGATATCCTGCTTCTGTAGGTTTTTCTGTTTTAGGAAGTATTTCTACATTTTTTACTTTGTAATTATAGAAACTATGCCATTTTTTTCTCGAAGTATCATCACCTTTATCTATATTCGCATAATCATAATTATTTTCTAAGTTCATACGTATAGAAGTATCAATAATTGGAACTTCATAAGTAGTATACTCAGGTGTGATAAATTCAAAAGTTGTACCATTTCTTAATTGCATTCTTTTTGTTAGATGACCATTAATAGAATCACTTTCACCTTTTGGTAACTTTCTATTAATTGTATAATAGGCATCAATATTCACTTCAGGGTAATAGTAATGGTCAAATACAGACCTTGTTCCCCAAGATATACATATTCCACTATTATTGTGTGCTTCACAAAAGCCTTCATCCCTATAAACAGGTTCCCTAATGTCAATACCTTGATATTTAAATTTATATTTAATTTTATAATCTTCACCTGGAATAGGCTTTTCAACTTCATTACCATTTCTATCAATTAAAGTGATATTTTCAGCACTCATATTCCCCGTACCTTCGACTGGAAATACTAAGTTTGCATCATCATCATTCGGATTCGTATTATCCCCTGCGAAGAAATGGTCTTTATTAATATTCCCCGTTAATCCAATGTACTTATTAGAGTTTAGAGGGATAACAAAATTATCATATGTGAATGTAGCTGATTCACCTGGTACAAGTGTTCGTTCTTCTGATAAAGTTGTATTCCAATTATTACTCCCTTTACTCCAAGTTGTAGATGATAAACTATACCCTATATCTAACTTAGTTGGGTTTAATGTCGTTTCTTGTTGAGAGTCATTTTTTACTCGAACAATAATTTTATACTTTTCTCCCTTCATTAATTTTTTAAATGTACGAGAACTTCCAGAGTCAACCCCATCTCTTCTTGTAAAAGTACCTACAACATTACCATTATTATCTAACACTGTATATTCCGTAATCCTAAGGTTCTTCATCTCATCGGATTTTACTGTTAATGTTCTATATTTACGACCGCCTTCTCTTGTCCCTATAAAGACAGCCATCTCAGCATCAGGGTCTGAAGTTA
The DNA here is from genome assembly GCF_038006085.1 of Bacillus sp. FSL K6-0073. Classification (NCBI taxonomy): domain Bacteria; kingdom Bacillati; phylum Bacillota; class Bacilli; order Caryophanales; family Bacillaceae; genus Bacillus; species Bacillus sp. FSL K6-0073. Next base: position 382,066 of record NZ_JBBOUN010000003.1, read on the forward strand.
ACGATAATCTATCAGCCCAATAATATGGATTTGAGTTTTTATACTTCATAGATGGTTCTTGGTCCAACAATCTTTTAATTGCCTTTATTTTTGCATTAAATAAATCTCCAATAGTTGAATCATCCCAACGAGAAGGTCCTTGAGGAAGCCATTTCGAACCCAAGTTATAAGGGAATAAATCCCATTTATAGCTACCTGGAGTTTCGTCAGAGAAAATATCTGGTGGAAAATAAGGATTCTCAACATTATTACCAAATGCAGAATATCCTAAGTACCTCCATTCCCCAACTGCACCTCTATAAGCTTCATACTCGTTATAATAATGCGGCGATTGAAGAGCATTACGACTTGTTTGGTTCACAACTGTAGACTTCGTTTTAAAGTTCGGGTATGACTTATCATATCTTTCCTCATAACCACCATTAATATTTCTACTATTATAGTTTTCTAATACATAAAAATATGACCTCATACTCGTCATATACTCTAATTGTTTTGGTGGTACTGGGGAATAATAAGTGACACCATAATAATTAGTTCGAAATAAAATATTTTCACTATTTCTATCGTACCAATATTTCCTATTTCCATCTTTATCTGTAAATTTCATCATAGGAGGCTTTATATTCCATTTTAAATGTTCAGGTACACCTTCCCAAACTGGTTCTAAAGTTGAGTTTGCCCCGTTATCCATATTATCAAGAGCATTAACAGCAATAGGACTTGCTAATAAAGCTAAAAATCCTACTGATAAACTTGACGCACCTACAGACAGTCTTTTTATATTCATGTTAGACATCCCCTTTCAATCTATCTATTTATATTCAGTAAATTAATTTCACATTTAATATTTTATTATAGTTAAATTAAGCAATATATTATAACTATAAAGGTGTATTTTTGTACTTATTAGGTTCTATACAAAGAGAGTATCCATATTACCTAATGAATACTCTCAAGAAAAATATTCGACAATGTTTCACATGAAACACTGTATTTCGATATTATCTATTAATAGGACTAACATAAATAGCTAACACTTGTCCTTTTTTAATCTTAATAAGCCTGTTATCTAACTCTATTTCCTGAACCCCTGATTCAGCATGATTTACAATTTCATAAAGTTTAGCCCCTTCTGTAGGTAATAGACGATTAAATATTTTACTTAACGGCTCATCAATAGAATTATCTCCATTAAAGATAAAGATGCTGACATCCCATTGACCATCTCCTATAGCATATAAGTTCGCAACATCAAACATCTTGTCAGCATCTTTTCCATGTGGATTAAACCTTAATCCTTTTTCACCATTAAAAAATCCTAATGTATAAGCCAACTGCTTTATTTCAGGAGCTGTATACGTTTTACCATTCACAGTCGTCTGTTTTCCTTCATCTACTTTTATATTTTCATCACCCTTATTACCATCTTGCTTTTCTTGAGATGGTTGAACTGGTTTATCTTCTTTCGTTTGTGTTTCTTTATTATGAGAAGCATCATTTTTAGGAGGAGTTACCTCTTTTTGCTTTGATACATTTTGCTGAGATGAGCTTGATTGACCATTAGAGTTCTCTGATACTTTTTTTGATTGATTCCCTTGGTTCGCCTCTATTTTTTGAACACTTGTTGAATCAGGTTTGTTTTCTACCACTACTTGTTTACTACTTTCTTCCTGTCCTTTTGGAGTAGGAAGATTACTCGTTTTTTGCTCTTTAATTTCTGTTTTTGGTTCTTCCTTTGGAGTTTCTTGTTTCTTTTCTACATCAAATTCAATCTTGTCTCCGTTTAATTTAACAGGCAAAACATCCAATACAAAATTCGCAGGTACTAACACATCATCTGATGTATACATCGGCTCCCAATACGCAGGAAATGTATAACCACCAATTTTGTCTTTTTTATATGGTTGTAACTCACCATCTACATAAGCACAAGAAGATTTTTCGTGGATTTTAATTGATTTGCTACCTACAATGTATACTTTGTAATCACCATTTTCATCGCTACCTTCTTGGACTTGACCTTTCATTTCATCAAGTAGCTTTTTCATAGGAACTACCTTTTCTCCCTGAACCTCTTGTACTGCAATTTCTTTCTTTTCTGTATCAGCATGAGCTGTAAGAGGTAACCCTGCTGTTAAAACAACTCCTGTCGCAAATAAAGAAAGCATTTTATTTTTATTTTTAATGTTCATGTTATCTACCCCTCCTCAAATTTTATTAACTATAGTATATAATTTAACTTATGTTCAGTAAACTATATTTCACTATTATCATTAAATTATTTTATTTTATGTTGAAATTATTTTATATATCATTGTTATTACAAAAAGAGTTGCATTTTAGAATGCAACTCCTCTTTTTATTTGTTATTAATTTGAATTGTAGATGTCTCTCCATCCCAAAGCATATCGAAACCAAAAATATCTATCATTTCTTGAATTTCTGCCATAAATATATCATTCTTGTATTCAGGACTTGTAGCTATTTTTACGTCTTTTCCATTTAGAGAGATTGTGTCGTTCTTGTCTTTGTACACGACAATGTTATTATCCTTCTTCAATGTTAAGACATCTTCTTTTCTTTCAACAGTTGCTCCAAGCTCTTTAGCTATTTGCTCAACAGGTAATAACACTCTCTCATCTTTTACGATTGGATTTGTTTCTAACTCTATTGATTTATCAGCAATTTTTACGTTCTTCGCTTGCTTACTTACAATTCTTTCTTCTAAACTTTCAGACTTGCCGATTCTTGTTTCCATAATTCGTATATCTACTTTTTCAAAGTCTTTAAAAATTGACTCTATCTCTTCTTTCGAGTATTCTTTTTTCGCATCTTTCACGAGGATTGGTTTCCCTTCCACAATTACAAGCATCTTTCCTTTATCTTCTACAACGTATCCTTTAGACTTAACAGATACTTGATAGAGAATGTCCTTAAATTGTTCATAGGAAGCTGTCCCGTTTAAGGCTACACGAATACCCGAATCATAGTAGTAGGGTTTTTCTCCCTTTTTATCTACAGTGTATTGTAGCGTCAAATTGCTTTCAGGGTTTTGTTCTTTCACAAGATAATCCCAATTCTCAGGAACCTCTTGTTTCACATTTCCGCCACCATAATCCACGTAATCTAAGATGCCACAATATACATAGTCCATTTTAGGTACTTCACCTTTATCTTGCTTTTCCTGTACACCATCAGCATAGAACGTTGTAACTTTGTAGCACATATCCCTTTCTTTTTCATACGTAACAGACTCTGAACGAATCGGCTCTGGTTTCACTGACTCATGATTTTCTTGCTTATCTTCCATCTCCCCGTTTTTTTCTAATTCCGCTAATTTATTTTCCCTACCATTATCTATAACTCGTTGAATCTCTTCTTTCGATGGTGCATCGGGTACTTTAATAGAACCATCAGGATTCACAACTTCCATGTCAGGGGGACTGGTTATAATAAATTGAATATCAGATACATTCTTCATTAACGTATCTCTAATTTCTGGAATTTGATTCGTATTGTTCATATAGAACAGGTATTCTTTATAGAACGTACCTGTCCCTTTTTTGATTTGAGATGTTAATTGATTATGTAAAGAGACTATCTTGTTGTTTTTCTCTACACCATCTAATTTATTTATTGTGTTAAACACTTTATAGAATGCTTGGTCATAGACATCATTACTCTTATGGACAATATAATCCTGTGGTTCCAACGGTTTATGCATATCTATAAAAGCGACGATAGCCTTATCAATATCTTCTGGATTCATTGTCTGTTCCGCATTAACAATTATCTTCATCAATTCATTTGCATTATCAACAATATTTTTGTTAAATTCTTTTTGAATTTGAGCTTCTTTTACATTCTCATCGGCATGAGCCATTGTTGTATTGCCAATAAAACTACTCGCTATAACTCCTACTGAAAGAACTGCCATTAATTTTTTATTCATATTTTCCCCCTCTTTCGTTATGCAATATCAAAAATCAAACATTATTTTTTGTTTTATTTTATTTAAATTTATTTTTTAAAATTTTATCAACAACTATTATTTAATTTTACTATTTAACAAAATATTATATTCTACTATCAACGCTTTATTTTTTCTTATAAAACAATATTTTGTTTTATGTTTATAATATTTTTTCTTAAAACTCCACAACATTCGCTAATGTTTGCTAAATCCAGTCCATAATAAACAAAAAGTCTTACCCATTTTATATGGATAAGACTCTGTTTAGCACCCTGCAAGGTTTATGCCTTCTATATTAAATTGAACATTAACATTATTATTCCATATGTTAAGAGAAGGGTACCCTAAGGCTTTTATATTTCTTGGTTCTTGCATTTCTTGATAGATATCAGCTCTATTAAACATAATGATTTCTAATTTTTTCTCTTTTAACTTCAGATGATTTTTATTTTCGCCCATATAATAAACTTTATCCACTTTGAAACCCTTCAGTCCAAAATTCGGTTTGGAAAACGCCTCACCAAATGGTTTTAACACATCTAATTCTTCCACCAAATCAACTGTAACATCTTTAGGTTCTACAACTGTATCTACCATAATACGAGGGATAAAATCAGCTTCCGTTAACTGAGATTCAGCAAGACTACAAATTTCTTCTTCAAATGCTTCTAAATGCTCTTCTTTTAAAGATAATCCTCCTGCCATTGGATGTCCACCATAGCCAATTAAATACTCTTTCGTTTCATCAAAGGCTTTCTTAATATGAAAATTAGGAATACTACGAGCTGAACCTTTAATAAATCCATGCCCCTCCGCAAGAACAATAACAGGTCTAAAATATCTTTCTTTTAATCTACCTGCAATTAATCCAACAATCCCTTCATGGAACGAAGGATGATAAATAACAATGACGGGTTTGATACCTTTTTCTTCTACCATCTGAATTGCTAATGCTTCTTGCTCTTCCGTAATTTTTTTACGATACTCATTTGTTTCAATGACTTTTTCTACAATCTCAGGAATTTTTTCCTCATCTTGCGAAACAAACATTTCAATAGCTTCATCAACATCGCCCGTAATTCGCCCTAATGCATTAATCATGGGAACATATTTGAATCCGTATGTCTCTTCCGTAATCTCCTTAACTCCCGTTTTCTCTTGTAATACTTTAAACACATGTCTTTGGGCACGTTTTACTTGGCGAATGCTTTCTGTTACAAACACCCTATTCTCATCAATAAGAGGCATAATGTCTCCTACGGTTGCAATCCCCACAATATCAATCATATCTTGTACATAGTCTAAATCTTTATCTAATTCCCAATAAAGCTGAAGCATTACTTTATAAATAACACTTGCTCCACAAAGACCTTTAAAAGGATACTGACAATCATGTCTCTTTGGGTTTACAACTGCATCAGCTTCTTCTGGAAGATGGTCGCCTGGGTCATGGTGGTCTGTAACAATCACTGTTAGCCCTAATTCTTTTGCTTTCTTAATTCCTTCATATGCCACAATCCCATTATCAACTGTTAGTACAACATCTACATCAGGATATTTCTTCAACATATCCTCTAATCCAAGAACATTCATTCCATATCCATGTTTGAATCTATTATTAACAAAGTAACTAACCCTTGCTCCTAAATTCCTTAAAGCTAAAACAGCAACTGAGGTTGCCGACACTCCATCACAATCGTAGTCTCCATATACCACAATATGTAGGTTATTTTCAATTGCGTGACTAAGAAGTGAGACTGCTTTATCACTATCTTTCATTAATTGCGGATTATGCATATCAGTAATATCCATATGTAGAAACGATTCAATTTTTTCTACTGTATCAAATCCTCTATTATATAATATCTCCAAAACACAATCTGCTAAATGATTTAACTCTTTAGCATTTCTTAAATCCTGTAACTTACTTCTTCGTTCAACTGTGTTCTCTGGGCGAATCCACTTTGTCTTCAAATGTTCATTCATATTACCATCACCTTCCTTTTATTAACTATAGTCAATAAAAATATCACTGTAAAGTATTATAGTCAATAAAAAAGGTTTTACATAAAAAAAGATTATCGTAAACTCTTATAGAATGTATACTAAAAGATAAGACAAAATAGATAAATACAAGGGGATGATAGATTGATATTTGCAGGAAAAGCAGCTCTATGGTTTGCTGTCGTATATCTTTTTACTTATTTAATATTGTTGTCTTTTACAGATAAACTAACAAAGAAGGATAGTAGGTTCAATATTTTGCTCTTTCGAAAATTTTGGTATCTACTATTTGTAATCGGTGCATGTTATGTTGTTACGAATTATCCCATTACTGAGAAGAACTCATTACAATTCCTATATGCGTTTATCTCTGCTGTATTAATAGATATAGCGGTCTTCCAAACACCTTTAGTCAAAAAAATAGGTCCTACCGAATTAAATGAACCGATAGAAGCTTTAAAGGATAGTAATCAATTGGTACTATCCTTTAGCGAAAAAATGAAGTCTCTTGTTACATATATAGGAGATGTAACTATTGAAGAAAATATACAAAATGATACAATGTACATAACAGGGTTGTCCAATGTATTAAAAAACTATGGAGAAGAGAATAGAATTGATATATCTTTAAATCGTTTCAGTTCTCATGCCGAAATGAGAGGACTTATTGACATTCTCTCTTTGGACAACCGTACAGAAGCTATTGGGACATTAGTTGACAAAAAAACCTTTTATAGCAAAGATAGTAAAATCGCCCTTGCTCCAATAACAGTGTTAGAACAAGAGTATATTTTGCAAATCTCTTCTAAGAAAGTGATAACAGAAATAGATGTAGATATTTTTTTCTTACTAATACATGTCTATGATTTAGCAATTTGTGAACGTGATGAGAGAGGAGCTGTTGAAGATGGGGAAAACGTCTGAAAAATCTAATGGACAATCTGTACAAAATGATTTTCGCACTATAAGACAAAAGAGAAGAAGTAGAGTCTCTACTCCAACAACTGCCAGTATGAGTCCATATACAAAACGAATAATTGATAAAAGCGAAAACATTATTAAAGAATACAGTATAAACTCTCGTTAAAACGGGAATAAATGGAGATGTACAAAGGTACATCTTCTTTTTTATTCCATTGAGAGGTGGTTAATTTATGAGTAAAAAATCTGGTTCAAAAACTCCTAATTCAGGAATGTCTCCACATACAAAAGAGATACTTGAGAAATCTGAGAATGCTATTAAAAATTCATCTTCAAATAGATAATCATATCCAAAATAAAAAGGCCCTTTAAGGGACCCTTTTATCAAATCTCTTTTAATTTTACACCATTTTCTAAACAACGAAGAATATGAGCAATATTCCTACCCGCTTCATCCATATCAGAATTCATATTGAATTCTAATCTAACATCTACGTTATATAATTGAGTCTTTTCAGCAAAATAAGAATCTGAAACAATTATGTTTAATCTTTCTTTATGATTCTCATGGATACCATCTAATACCTTTTCAATAACAAATGGCAACCGCATAGATACATATTTGTCTAAGAATCCATCTTTTTTCATCAGTGACTTAGCCGTTCGACCATCAGTAACATTGAAATAATTTTTTAAAAATTCTTTACCCAAACCAATATGCTTAATTACTGCATATGTTTCTGTATCGCTATCTTCTGCTACCGCAAATTTCAGATTGTACACTTTACTCGCCCTTTGCCAAAGTTTTCTTTGTGGTTGAGCATGTTTTTTTACAGAGGCTATAATTTTGTTCAAGTTTTCCTGAACAATTCGTTCTTTTGACAAAGCATACCTTTTATCATTAGCTAATTGCTCAATTAATGAAGAAGCCGAATTAGAATGAATAATAAGACTTGCTTCAGTTGAAGAAAATTTCTTTTTGACCAAATCAATAATAGCTTCTTTTGCAATTGAATTATTTGACGCTTTATCCAATTCGTTCTTGTATTTTACTAATTCCATACCTTTTTCATTTAAAGTTGTGTTCATAACCTTTCTCTCCTCAATAAGTAATTTTGTAAAATTCCTGCTTTTTTAAATATCCATTTATTATAGTTTTACAAATTATATTTCATCACTCTTAAATTAAAATAGAAACGATTGCCAATGTAACCACAATACATATCGTTGAAACTACAAATTCATCCCGATTCGTCCTGAACTTAGCTATTCGGAAATGTTTTTTGGTAAATGGATAGAAGAGAGGCACACCCGCTTTCGTCATACTATCTAATAATAGATGACTTAGACATCCAACTGTAATACCTATAACAAATTGCGAATATAGAATCTGTAAATATCCATCAAAGAACGTTGTACAAAAGAAGAGTAAGATGGATAAAAGCATCGTAAATATAAGAGTATGCGTAAGACCTCTATGACCAAAAACCTTGTTGATACCCCAGGACAGAAATTTAAATTTCCTCCCCATTTTACTATCAGGATGGTCAATATCAAGTAATAAACCTCCTATAAAACTTCCAATTAATAACGTTCCTGACAATAAGCACTTGTCGTAAGTAATCGGTGCATTCATCATGGCCGTACAAGCTATAACCCCTGCACAAACCCCACCAATTTTATGAGCATGATGATTCATTTTATATCACCCTTTCTTTATTGAAATGCCTTATTGTATTCATTTCAAAAGAATTTCAATCGAAAAAATGGGCGTACAAAAAAAGAGCCTGATATATTCAGACTCTGCTCTATTTTCTTTTATTTACAAGTGGCATAACAATTTTATCTAATTTTTTATATCTTTCTGTATATCGCTTATTAAACTCCGCTTGCAGTTGTTTTTTCGCTCTTGATTCAACAGCCTTTTTAGCCATACCACGTTCTAATGCATTTTTAACATTTTCAATTTCCTGATGAATACGTTCTGAAATAAATAACTCTAACATTTCATCATATCGCTCTTTTGATACCTTTTCGTTCGTATCTTTATCGAAATAGGTATATCCTGCTGTAGTGTCGTTTGAATTCTCTATTTCATTATTCGTTCTTTGTTCCATTTCCTTATCACGAATAATCTCCATTTCATACAAATCTAAAAATAGTGTTTCTTCACCTGTTTCTTTTATACCTGAAGTCCATCCTATTTCTTTTAAATGGAATAATTCCTCTACTGCCATATCCAATACATAAGCTATTTTTATTGCCGAATCAATACCAGGTTTTACATTCTCTTTTATTACAGAACTAATGTATTGTTTTGATAAACCTGTCATTTTCGCTAAGTCTGCTTGCTCTAAGCCTCGTTCTTTTAGAATTTCTTCTACTTTATTTGTTACGGTAATCTCACCATCAACAATTACATATCCTTTCCTTTTTAGTTCATCAAAATCTTTAATCTTCATAATCAAAACCTCACGTTCTCTATGATATCTTTCATTTATTATATTTTGTAATTTGACTTCATTATATAATCCTCTTTAGTATTTAGTCAATTATTTTTAACTAAAAAGAAATAATCACCTGTTATACAAGTGATTATAAAATATTTTTTATATATTCAATTGATTGCTGTAATACTTCCTCTTTAGATAATGACGCATCCACTTTTTTTATTCGATTTGAATATTTTTCTTCAATAAGCAAATACCCCTCACGAACTTTTTTATGAAATTCCATAGATTTTTCATCAAAACGATTTGTTTCTCGATTATTTTGAGCAATTCGATTCAATGCAATAGTAGGTTCTACATCTAAATAAAGCGTTAGATGTGGCATTACTAATCCTTCAAGAGCTTGCGAGTTAATACTTAAGACATTATCCATGCCAATACCTTGCACATATCCTTGATACACAATTGAGCTATCAACAAATCTATCACAAATAACGATTTTTCCTTCTGTTAATGCAGGGGAAATTTTATTTTTGAAGTGTTCTCTCCTTGCAGAAGCAAACAATAAAGCCTCTGTAATAGCATCCATCTCATTTTCCATAATAAGTTCTCTAATTTCTTCTGCAACTTTTACACCTCCTGGTTCCCTTGATGTTAAACATTCCATACCCTGTTCTTCTAAATAAAGAGCGAGACCTTGAATTAAAGCTGATTTACCTGAACCCTCTCCACCTTCAATAGAAATAAACAATCCACTTGTACGCATTTATAATATCCTCCTATTCAAACAAATATGTTTATATACCAAATTTATATAGTCATAAATAAATATAGTAGGACTATAATACTTTTATTAACTATAGTCAAATTAATTATAAAGAATGATAGAACGAAATATCATAGAATATGACCTGTTAAAAACATATGATAAAGAATCTAAACAACCATAGAAAGGGGATATTCGAATGAAATTAATACGAAATACAACTCAAAAAAGCCTATTTATTGTTACACTTGTTTATACATTTCTATTGTCTACATATTTAACACATGCACAATCTCTTTTAGGTGAAAAGTTTGCAGATGCTTTTAATGACTTTATGGCTGAATATAAATTCCATATTGCAGGTGGTATTGGATTTGGAGTCATGACAGGTGTTTTAGCCTTCATCACTTTATTTATGAAATTAGGGGCACATGCAGATAATCCGACAAAAAGAAAAGAAATCACACACGAGTTATTTATTGTTGGGATTTGTACAGGCTTCTTAGGTGCAATACCTCTTGTTTATATGCTATTTGTCTATATCGTTGTAGGAGCATAATAAAAAGTACCGTAAATTACGGTACTTTTTATTGTTTAAAGGTAGAGGCTTTTGTTTCCATCAAGGCTTCTACATCTGGAAGATATCTTAAAAATGCACCCTTTTCATATAAAGGTCGCTTCATTCTCTCATATGTAGTAAAACGATAATTTTTGATTTCTGTACAAGTATCTAAGATTTTTCCGCATTCTTTCGCTAAGACATCCGTTTCACTTACAACAAATAAAACTGGAGCGATATCACTATCATAGTAGTATTTCTTCCATGCATTTGTAATAATAAGTTGCTCTAATTTTTCAGCTTTTTGCCTAAATAATAGAGGGACATCAGCATCTCTACCAATTTCACCAAGGAAATATCTATGTTGCCCTTCCAAGCCATCTATTTTCATGCAAAATTCAAACGATGGAACAATATTTTTATTTCCTACTCGCAATTCAGGATTTACATTAAAGAATACAATTTTCTCAGGACAAGTCTCCATTAACTGCAAGTAAAATTGAGTAGAAAGCAAGTCTTTTGCAATGATTTCAGATGATTTCATATTTGTAATCATATACCAATCAAATGTATCCTCTTTAGAGTAGTGAGTAACTAAGTATTTCCCACCTAAATCCAAGCAATAAAAAGGATACGAATCTTGTTTAATATGCTCTTCTTCAAAATCACCAAGCATAAACTTGTTTAAAACTCGATTTTGTACTAATTTTTCCAAACGATTCCGAATTGCATAAATGGATGCACTCTCCTCAGAATCTTCTTTTAAAATCTGTAAATATTGTTGAATTTGACTTGCTGTTGCAAATCTAAATTTAAATAGGAATTTAGCAATCTCTAAATCTCGCTCAGTTAGTTTTCCATCGTTTTTCATTTTTATAATTTCATTTTTAGAAACGGTATTTGTAAATTTATTTTGAAACGTCTGCCTTAAGTCGTCAGGAATATCAGATATTTTATTTAACTCATTTAGATACATGACAACATCTCCTTTCGTGATATAAAGATAGCAAGAGATAAATACTCTTGCTATCTTATCCTCTGTTCTATTAGAATTCTATTCTTCAATGTCATCTGGTAAGATGTTAATGATTTTACCTCTGACTTTTTCTTCTTCTTTACGTACTTGTGTAATTCGGAAGCTAACACGCATATCTTCCTCGACTTCAATTGTTCCAGGAATTGGACATAACGCATCAATATTTTCTGCGATACATACGAAGCAACCCCAAGGTTTCACACTTCTAATTCGACCTAATACAACTTGATTAGGTTCAAAGTTCTCTAAATTCATAGGTGAATCTGTTTTATATTTCTCAACCGCTTGAACTAAAATACGATTGTTTTTCGTTACTTTCGCTAATTTCACTTGTAAAACATCACCCACCTTGCTTACTTCACGTAAAGCAGTATAGCCTTCTGCAAAGTCCGAGTTGCGTAACAGTACAGCAATTCCTTTAATCTCTACATATGCACCAAATGGTAAGATTTTTGTGATTTTAGCTTCGAACTCTGTTCCAGATTCTAATTCAGCAATTAACGCATCACGTTGTTTTTCTTGAACAACTTTACGAGAAGCTATTAAAACTCCTTTATCTTCATCAACAGATACGATAACAAATGAAATTTTTCGCCCAATATAATTAACAAGTGAAGTTTTAACATCTCTCATATCAACTTCCTCACGGGCAATAATTACCTGCATTCCATTTAATTCAGTCATTAGAATATCTGTATTTAACAATTCACTTCGCTGTACTAAACGTACCATCCCATTAAATACTGTTCCTTTTTCGATTGCTTCTTTAATTTTTGTCATTTCCATGTGTAATTCCCCCTTATTTTTTCTGAAAAATTTTTCTTAATGAAGAAAATAAACCTGTTTTATTTTTATCAGCATTTTCTTCTGGCTTTTCAACATCTTCTGCATCATAAAACTTAGGATAATTTCGGTATTGTTCTTCATACATTTGTTTCAGAACTTTATCCCTTGGTGGTCGAATTGAATGCACCACTGGATGTGAACCATTATCTTTTGTTAATCCATTATATGATGATTCTTCACTAATTAATTCCTTAACTGGTTCTAATGGTGTTCGACCCCCCTCAGATGGAGATACCTCTTTCCCTTCTAAGTTCACCTCATCCACATCAGATATTTCTATTTTTTCAATATCATATGTTTTACCAGCAACATTATTACCGATAATGTTTTTATTATGTTTTATAATATGTTCATCTTTTTTAAATTTTTCATCATTAATTATTTTATCTTCTTTTATTATGAACATATGATCTTCTTCTTTTTGTATATCATTGTCATCTTTTGTCATAATTTCAAGATTAATTGTTTCCTCATTATCGCTTTCTTCTATAATCCTTGGAACCTGAAATAACGACTCGCTCTCTTTAACCTCTTCGAACTCTTCATTCTCCAAAATAACAACGGTCTTTTGTTCCGTTTTTTGAGGTGTGATAGCAAAGAGCTCATCTTCTTCATCATCTGAAGAAGAGATGACTACGACACCCTCTTTAGCTTCATTGTTTTGACTTTCATCACTTTCACTTACTTCTTCCCAAATAACTTCTGAATTAAGCTCCTCCTCAGAGCTTTCGTAGGGAAACTGATACCCTTCTTCTCTTAATCGTTCTATGATTACATCTACGCCCTTCCAAAGAAATGCATTTTGAAATGGTTTTGGTACATAGTATGTAGCTCCGTTTGCAATGGCTTTTTCTTTCATAGAATCGCTATAGTCTTCTGACATTGCTATGATTTTAGCATTTGGTTCTTTTGAAAGAATCTGTTTCATCGCATCAAATCCATCCATATCAGGAAGACTTAAATCCAAGACAATAAAATCAGGTTTCATTTTAAAATAATCAATAATCCCTTCTTTTCCTGTTTCAGATTCTTTTACAACTTCATACATAAATTCATCATCTGGTTTTTTTTCCATCGCTCTTTTTATTAACTCACGAACAAAATGGGCATCATCTATAACTAAAACTCGCAGAACCTTTTCCATTTTTCTCACCTTCCTCAAACATATTTCCTATCAAAGTATGTTATATTATATGTTTTTCAAAAAAAATATTCGTTTTCAGTCAGACGAACATCGCCTTACCCACTTCGATTAATACGTTTTAGTAAAGAATAATTGACAAAATGAGATTGAAATGCTAATCTGAAGAAAGATTAATATAGTGAAGGAGGATTTATTCCATGACTGAAATCATCGGGATTTGTTCTGTCGGAAAAATGTTTCGACCTAAAAAAGTTTTAAATGTGCCTCATAGAGGATTTATTTTTTATACATCTTATAAATCAAATTTTGGGGGAGAAGCGAAAGAAATCTCAATTCAATTCAATTTAAAGAATATTTATCCTGACAAAGAAATTATTCGAATTAATGTATCTACCGATATACCTGTTCTTATAAGAAAAGAATTGTTTACTGAATTAGATTCAAACACTGCCTTATCGAATGCACCCGATTGTTTTATTACGGAAAACAGACATTTAGTAAGACCTGATAGATACAATTTAAGAAAAAGAGGGATTTCTGAAGGTATTAAAAATCATAAAGGTGTTTTATTCTTCACTATCCTAATCGAGAGTGATGTACCTGAAGAAGAAGATAACCTTAATTTCATGCTATATCCATCAGTAGTTGATGGAGAGGAATATATCGTTGTGGAAAGTGAAGCTAACACTCCAGTTATTATCCATTCAGAAACAGGATTACTTTTACACAGCTAAGAGAGGCGTATTATCATGTTTAAAACAAGAAAACAATTCACATTAGAATTCGAAGTAAAGAAAATACTACACGAAAATGCCGAAAGTAGATTCTATATTATTACGGCAAATATTTTAAATCACGATTCTGAAAATCAATTCCCTAAAGAAATGAGAATTCAAGGAAATTTCAACACGGTTCATAAAGGTGACAAATTCGAAGGAACAGGTGTTGTTCAATTACACAAAGTATATGGGTATTCCATTAAACTTACTGCTACTCCAACCGCTACCGTCCCTCAAGTAAAAAAAGGATTAATAGATTTTATAAAAAAACGTGTTTCACGAGTCGGAATGAAAACAGCGAAAAAAATTGTAGATGAATTAGGATTAGAAGCTATTTCACTTATTGAAAAAGACTATAAAGTTTTAGTGAATATCGGTCTTACAGAAAAAAGAGCAAAGAGTATTCAAAACCAATTAGTTGAACATAAACGATTTGAGGAATTAGCTACATTTATTCAATCCTTTGACTTGGAATCCTCTGTAGCTATTCGAATTTACGAAGATTTAGGAGATACCAGTTTAGTAAAAGTAAAAGGAAATCCATATGTCGTATGTTCTATTTCAAAATTAGATTTTACACATGCAGATAAAATTGCTTATGCATTAGGAAAACCGAGTGATGGTGTAGAGCGAATTAAACACGCTATCATGTTCTACATCGAACATAGAATGCAATCTAAAGGTGATATTTGTATTTTTAAAGACGAGTTACTGAATTCATTAGAAGAATTCATTGTTCGAGTCGGGGCATATCCAAAGAACCAGATGATATCAGTACCGATTCAAAAAATAGATGCGATACTACAAGGATTGTTTACTTCTGGTGCTCTTGTGACCGAGGAAAACAACGATGGAAAAGTATGCATCTATCGTGCAGATTATCACAGAATTGAAAATAATATCGTTTCTGGATTAAAAGAATTAGTACACTCTTTCAAGACTCCATTATGTCAAAGGATTCAAATTGATGATTTTATACAGGAATATGAGAAAGCATATTTCCCATTAGCAGAAAAACAAGCTGAAGCTGTATATATGGCTTTGCTAAATGGTATTAGTATCTTAACTGGCGGTCCTGGAACAGGGAAAACGCAAACGACAAACACGATTGTACAATGTATAAAAAAAGTAAATCCTAAAGCTACTATCTTACTATTAGCCCCTACAGGCAAAGCAAGCAAACGAATGACTGAATTAACAAACATGGATGCATCAACAATTCATAGAGGATTAGGGCTAAATAGCTTTGGTGGAACGAAAGAATTAAATCAATTAACATCTGATTTTATTGTTGTAGATGAATTTAGTATGGTCGATGCATATTTAGCCAACAAACTGGTAAATAATATAGGTGAGAATACTCGTATTCTATTTGTTGGGGATGTTGACCAATTACCTTCTGTAGGACCTGGATTGATTTTACGAGATTTAATTGATAGCGGAAAAATCCCTGTTACAAAATTAGATAAGGTATTCCGCCAAGCTGAAAATTCGCAAATCGTAATGAATTCATACAAGGTTATTAACGGAAAAACAACAAAAGACCCTGATGGAATTCGTTTTGACCACACAAAAGGTGACGAGTATTTTATTCAAGAGAAAAACTCATTAGTTATTCGTAAAAAAATTATTGATAGTATCCAAAGAATGATAGATAAATATAATTACAAATTAGATGACATTTGCTTACTATCACCTATGCGTATTGGGGACTTAGGAACTGATGAATTAAATCGTGCGATACAGTTACATTTTAATCCACCTAACTCTTCAATGGATTACCAAAGAGATGAGTTTACAACATTCCGAACTGGTGACAAAGTAATTCACACAGAAAACAACAAAGATTTAGGCGTATATAATGGTGAAGTTGGTGTTGTCTCTTCTATCTATACATATGAAGGCGAATTTAAGGTTGATGTAGAATATCCAGATAGAGAAGACCCTGTTGCTTATTCAGAAAAAGACATGGAACAATTACAACTGGCTTATGCAATTACCATTCACAAAAGCCAAGGTAGTGAATTCCCTATTGTCATCATGCCTTTCCACGAATCTCAATTAAGCATGTCTACTCGCAATTTAATTTATACAGGTAGAACAAGAGCAAAGAAAATTTTAATTAGTATTGGTGATGAAGAAACACTGAATAAAGGAATTTTAAAGGTTAGTGACACGAATAGAAATTCAAGAATCAAAGAAAAATTGCAGAAAGAATTATAAACTTCTTACAATAGGTAAGAAGTTTTTTATTTACATATATCAGTTAATGAATTATAATTTTGTTGACTATAGTCAAATTAGTTATTATAACGAGTAACATACATATAATATTTTGTATATTAAAATCAGGTATTTGAAAAAATGAATTAAATTTGGAGGAATAAATGATGGTAAACGTAGTAGTGTTGGAAGAAGTTTCAAGTGATAAAAAGACAGTTGATACACAAACGCTTAGTGATAAACAGGTTAATAGTAAAGATATCATTCTATCAGATTACATGATGGATAAAAATGATTTGATTACATCTTGGATAGAAGTCGATGGCTTATTCAAGAGAGAAAGATTAATTGTTTCTATTCATTGATTTCTGGTTAGATTAACGGATGGACTATATGTTTCATCCTTTTTTTATTATAAATTAAAGAAAGCAGGGCTAAGAATGAATCATGTTAGTATAGGTGTCTATAACAACGAAACACATGTAGTAAACATTGTTCCCGATTATAATTTAGAAAAGCATATAGAATACAATAAAATCATGCGATTTGGAAGAGCCTTATTTATTGATGGAGAGTGTGTTCACACTGGATATTTATCAGACAAAAAGATTAAAACTTGGTCAAATAAAATAAAAGAAATGGATATTTCTACACATACACCTTCAACAACATATTATTAATAAAAAGAAAAAAGAATTCAGTAATGTTACTGGATTCTCTTTTTGTATACATTGTTTTTATTAAGCTATATCCCTTAGAAATCGCTCCGCTCGAAAACGAAATAATCTACCTCGTGAGTTAGCAGATGAGCCCTCTTTATCTAAAATCATTTCTTTATGAATAGATTTCAATAAATCTTCCTTATCCAACTCTTCACAAATGCAGACCCACATTAATTTCTTTTTATTTAACTCAATCTTAATATCAAGTACTTTATCATTTTTAAATCCAATGTAAGCATATAGCTCCATAACACCTCTATGAAGAGTTAACGAAGTTTTTATTTCTGTTTTTAGGCGAATTGCAATTTCTTCGTAAAATCGAGAAATAGATTCATCTAATGTACAGCATTGATATGTATTTTGATAAGTAAACATATTATCCACCAGCTAAAAGTTATGAAGATAACTTTTACTTACCTTTCTTTTCTTCTGGCATCGGAATCCCAAAACCTTTTAATACTGCATCTAATTGACCTTCCATTCCCATTGCTTTCATTCGTTCTCGAATCTCTGGTAAATGTTTTACACCATCAGTTAGAAAATCAAACGCCATTTGCTGAATGCTTCCTAAATTTGCTTCATTCACAACCCGATTAAGTTCACTCTCACTAATAGTAGATTGTCCTTTCTTTGTACCACCGGACAACATATCATTTATATCTTGACCACATTTATTGAATGTATTTTGTTGTTTCATATTAAAACATCTCCCTTTTATAAAATATTATTTTTTATTACCATAATTTATTTTATTTCTTTATATAAAAAAACATCTTATGTACAAGATATATTTTATTTTGTTAATCGTAAACCATTTCAAGCATCTATCATGTTCGACATTTTTCTTACTTCCAGTCACATGTCTACTTTGAGTATTTTACCTATCAGGAACACCCATTGTCTTTTATTGGTGAATATTGTCTAAGTAAGCCTCAAAAAACGATATATATCCACAAAAATAAAACCCCTCCGAAACATAAACCTATATACAAAGCAAAAAATATATCCAACATAATAGAAAATATAATTTTATTAAATCATTTACAAAAAACATAGAAATACCATGAAAACGAAACATAGTTGATAAAATTACTTTTTATTGAATATAGTCAATAAATAACATATAATATTGACTATAGTTAAAGAAACGGAGATGATAAAAATGGCAAGAGCTTTACTAATTGCAGAAAAACCGAGTTTAATGAGAGAAATCCAAAGTGCATACCACACTTTTGGTCATAAAGATACTATCGAGTTTAAATCCTTCGCAGGACACACAATGGGATTAATTAATCCTGATAAGTATAAAGAAGAATGGGCAAAATGGGATTTAGCTACCCTTCCATTGGTTCCTGACAAATTCATTTATGAACCAACCAAGGATAAGTTAGATATGTATAAAGACATTAAAAAAGCCATCAAAAATGGAAATTACGACTATATTATCAATGGATGTGACCCAGGAAGAGAAGGTCAGCATATTTTCTTTAGTTTCTATGATTCTATTGGCTGTAACTTACCTGTTAAAAGAATTTGGCATAGCGATTTAACAGAAAAAGAACTTAAACGAGCTCTTGATAATCTACGAGATGAAAATGAACCCGCTTTAAGCAATATGACAAAAGCAAGTAAATTACGAGCGTATTTCGATTGGTTAATTGGAATGAATTTTACAAGAGCTTTTTCAATTGTAGGTGGTAAAAAGATGAATTTAGGACGAGTTATGACTCCTGCCCTAAAAGTTTTAGTTGATAGAGAACTTGAAATTAAGAATTTTGTCCCGAAAAACTTTTGGGAAATAGAAGCTAATTTTGGGAAATATACAGGCGTTTACTTCAATGAAGATGGGGATACACAATTTTGGAAGCAAGAAGATGCACAAAAGATTATTGATTCTTTAAGTACGGACAGCACAGTTAAAATTGTGAATCAGGAAAAAGATGTAAAATACGCTCCTCAGTTACATTCTTTATCAGCCTTACAAAACGAAGCAAACTCAGTGTATGGATACACAATGCAAGAAACTTTAAATATCACACAAACATTGTATGAAAAAAAATTCGTAAGTTACCCTCGTACAGATAGCTCCCATTTAACAAAAGCTATCAGTAACGATTTCGCTATTATGCTTAGACCTTTACAAAACATCCCTGAGTTAGCAGATAAAACAAAGGCTATTATTAATGATTCTAAAATTCTTTCAGATGTAGCAAATAATAAAAAATATGTTGATGATAAAAAAGTAAGCGACCATTATGCCATCGTGCCGACAGGATTATCACCTGATTTTGGTCGATTAACAGATAAAGAAATTAATGTATATATGTTAATCGCAAAAAGATTTTTAAGTATATTCTTACCTCCTATGGTGAGCCAAAAAACAAGTGTTGTTACCGAAAATAACGGTCATTTATTTAAAACATCAGGAAGTGTATTAGAGTCAATCGGATTTATGGACTTATATAATTACAAGGCTCAAGACAACATGCTTCCACCACTAAAAAAAGGCGAAACGGTTTCCTTGAAGAAAGCGGAATTAATTACAAAGCAAACAAGTAAGCCTGGCAGATACACAGATAGAACACTGAACATCGCAATGGAAAATGCAGGACGATTTATAGATGACGATGAACTAAAAGAAGTTTTAAAAGAAGCAAAAGGCATTGGAACACCTGCTACAAGAGGTGGTATTGTTGAAAAATTAGTTTTACTTAATATGATTGAGCGTAAGAAAAAATCCTTCTTTGCAACTGAATATGGAATCGGAATTATCCAATCCTTAAATGGTCACGATATTACATCTCCAGAACTAACAGCGAAATGGGAACAAAAACTCTCAGAAATTGAAGCAAATCAGTTTGACCCAAATGTCTTTTATAAAGAAATGATTGCTTACATACAAAAGGAAGTTGAGGATTTGAAGAAATTAAAAGTATTTGTATCCTCAAGCAAAGACTCCCTTGGCTCTTGTCCAAAATGCGGAAAACATGTAATTGAAGGTAAAAAATATTACCTATGCGAAGCATACAAAAACGGATGTGACTTTTTATTCGGAAAAACATTCTTAGAAGCAAAAATCACGAAAGCTGAAATAAAAAAAATCTTAAGCGGAAAATCTTCTAAAGAATTAGACTTTAAAAAGGATGGAAAGACATGGAAAGCAAAGCTTTCTGTAAATAAAGACAAAGGTTCCATTGATATGATTTTTAATTCCGACACTAAAAAATCAAAAGGTACCAATTCTTCAGCATCTAAAAGTGAAGTGATTTGTAAGTGCCCTAAATGCGGTGGTGGCATTAAAGAGACAAGCAAATACTTCCTATGCGAAAATTACAAAGACCCTTGCACTGTACTAATTGGTAAAGAGTATTTCGGAGCAAAAATCACAAAAAAAGAGGCAATAGACTTACTTAATGGTAAGGAGACGGGTGAAAAGACCATGACTTGGAGTTCAGGAAAAACGAGTAGCGCTAAATTGAAATATACCAATAAATTACAAACCGTTTCTACAAAATAGTTAATAGAACACTAATTCATAGACTACAAAGTGTATTAAAACATCTTGTAGTCTATTTTTTTTATAAATATTTCTCTCCTTGTATATGATATAGCACATGTTTTTTTAGGAGGGGATTTTTATGAAAAAAGAAAAAGTTTTACTTGGTCTACTTGGGGCAACTGTTGTTGTTGGCATCGGGACAAGTATCTGGTTTGCAGTAGCAAATCCATTCGCTACTGAGGATAAGGCAGTAAAAGAAAAAGTTATAAAACAAAAAGTGGAAGCAAAGATTGATAAGCATTTAGAGAAATATACACCACTCAAAAAAGAAGAAATCTCAAAAATGACAATTGATGAGAAAAAAGACATGATGGGTGGCGATGGTGCCAATTATGAAAGTAACTTGATGAAGATTGGTCAAGGTCAAGGAAAAGAAGAATATCCTGAAGACAAAGCAAAAGCATTTGAAAAAGAGTTGATTCAATTAGCCTCTTCCGCAAGTTATGACAAAATACTTAACAAAGTAAAAGATGAATTGAAAAATCATCAATTCACAACAGGTACGAATACAAAAATTGCGTCCATTTACTACGATGCATCTATCATGATGTCTACACTGACAGCACCAGATTTCCAAAAAGGGAAAATTGCAAAAGACATGCGTCATCCTGAAATGATGGTTATTGGTACTATTATGCTACCCGAAAAAGAAAGACGTGCTATTATCCATGATTTCGAAAGCTTATCGCCTATTGTAAATGGAGAGGTAAAAATCTTAAATCATGAGGTTTTACGTGGCGAAAGTGATGACCCTATGTTAAAAACTATTCAAAATACAATGGTTGGTGCGGAACGAGTTCACAAAATAGAATTTCAGGTAGAAAAGAAAAATAACTTAATTGCATATGTTATCGAATACAATAACGCAACTTTAGAATATTACGGTATGTATGCTCCTAAAGATAAAACGTACCACTATAAAACAATTCAATTCTTTAAAGAAATGGATAAGGATTTTGATAAGCACCAATCCTTGAAAACGGATGGTGATAAATAATGAGCAACAAGATAGCAGAACTAAAAAACAACCCTACATTAAAGCAATTAGGTGAAAATATCAACGGAATTATGATAGGCTTATTTGCTTTTCAATGTAGCATGTTCATTACCATTCTTTTATTTAAGAAAAGCTTCTTTTTTATTCATCTGGGAATTGCATTGTTAATTATTTTAGGTTTTTCGTTTTTAAAAGACTTTGCAGATGAAAAGAAAAAATCATTTGCACTCAAAATTATGAAAATCTCTTTAGTGATTGGTGCATTGTCTATATTTGACCACTTTATTGTATCTGGATTAAACAATATAGAAGACCCCAAATTATACAGTAGTATGACAAAGGTTATTTATCTTGTTGATTTTGCAATTATTATCAGTTCTATTGCTATTTTTAGAAATGAAGAATTCCAAAATAAAATGATTGCATTCACAGAGACATCTATATGGAATGCGTTAGCAGGTGAAGAAAAAGAAGAAATTAAGCAAGGAGATGCGGTACTGGGTCAAAACATAGATACACAAAATCCTGTAATTCTACCTTTAAAAGATAGATATCTTCACATGTTAGTTTTGGGACCAACAGGTTCTGGTAAAACATCTCAAACAATTATTCCAATGATTCATAGGGATATGCAAAATCCTGAATTAGGTGTTACTGTAATTGAGCCTAAAGGGGATTTAGCTGAAAAAATCTTTGCAATGGCTCGTTATTATAATCGAGAGGTTCAATACTTTAATCCAATTTTACCTGATTGCCCGTATTTCAATCCTTTATTCGGAGATGAATCAGATGTAATTGAGAATATGGCCACAACATTTAAAATGTTAAACCCTGATTCTCCTCAATTCTTCTTAGATATGAACGAAAACTTAATTCGTAATGCTTTGAAAGTGTTAAAACGTTTATATGGAGATGATGCTACGTTAATTGATTTATCAACCCTGTTACATAATACAGGTGGTGGCGGTAAGAAAATGGTGCAGGATTTTTCTAAATTGCCTTCCGAAAGCGATTCAATGGCAAAAGAAAATAACGATATCGCATTATGGTTCTTAAACGATTATTTCACTGGTGCAACAGGAGATAAAGGGGCAACAAAAACATACGAACATTGTTCTGGTGTTCGTTCTCAGGTAGCAAAACTTGTTTCTAATAAATATTTAAGACGAGTTCTGAATCCTCCTAAAGGTCGTGGTTCAGATGTAGACTTTGATAAATCACTTGCAGAAGGTACCATTATTACAATCGCTACCGCTCAAGGTAAACTACGTGATTTAGGTAAATACTTAGGTTACTTTATTATCCTACAATTACAGTCGGCTGTATTTAGAAGACCAGGGAATGAGAATACAAGACGAGGAAACATGCTTTATATAGATGAATTCCAAACGTATTCAAATCCTGGATTTGCTGATATGTTAACACAAGGTCGTTCTTATCGTGTAGCATCGCATTTAGCAACACAAAACCGTGCCTTAATCGGTATGGGTAGTGGTAAAGATGGAAAAGACTTTATTGAACTTGTTTCTACCAATGCTCGTAATACAATTATTTACCCTGGTGGTAATGCTCAAGATGCTGATTACTATTCAAAACAATTCGGAGAAATTATTGAGAAAACAATGCAGAAAGGATACTCTCAAGAAAAGTTCAGTATATTAGGTGGTTTAGGACGAAGACCAGTAAATGAAAGTTTTAGAGAGGCTGAAGAAACAAAAGCCAGATATTCTCCAACCGATATTATTTATCGTGAATTCGGGCAAATTACATATTGTTTAATTAAAAACAATAGTATACAAGCTCCAGGTGTTAGTAAAATCGAGTATATTCCTAAAGAATTAAATGATTTACTTGATAGAATGGTAGCCGAATATAACGAAGAACAAGATAAGAAATATCACAAAGAATTTGGTGGCTCTCAAAAACCTACAGAAGAGAAAAAAGTGGAATTAGTAAAAGAAAAATTAAATGAAGAAGCTGTCGTTACAAATATTCAACTTGAAAAACCTAAGAATAACTATTCTTCAAATGATGTTGTTCTCGACCCTCTTTCTGAAATTGAAGATGATACATTCGTTGATGCAGAAGATGTCGGTGCAAAAGTTAAAAGCACTACGGTTATTTCAGAGAATGAATACCAAAGAGGTGGAAATTCTTTTCAATCGAATATTAATGATGTAGAGGATGAGTTAATTTAACTCATCTTTTTTTATTTAAATGATACAAAATGCATTTACATAACATAATAAAAAATAATATTGTAAACAAATAAAAAAAGATACACATTTTATTGTGTATCTTTTTGTTTTATTATAGATATCATTTTATAATTATTTGTATTTTGATTGTATTATTTTATATCACGCACAACTTTCAATCATTCCATACTTCCCGTCTTTTCTTGTATATAAAAGACAGATTGTGTCGTTTAGTTCTGCATTTACAAATAAGAATTGCTTATGACCTAAAACCTCCATTTGTAGAATCGCTTCTTCTTCATGCATAGGTTTTAATTCGAATTGCTTGCGTTTTACAATGTTATCTGTAAGTTTAACCTCTTTCATTTCTGTTTCATTTGCAATAGGTATTAAGATATGTTTTTTATGTAATCGTCTCATTGATTTTTCTAAATCTTTTGCAGTTGTAATTTGTCTCTTTACTTTATCAACTACACTGTCTAATGCTACATAGAAATCTTCATCTTTACTCTTTGCATAAATCAACTCACCATTAAACGGAACAGATACTGAAATTGTTAATCCTTTTCCCACTTGTACAGTAACACTTACAATTGTATCCTCCTTAAGAAACTTATTTAAAAAATCCAGTTTTTTATTCATTGTAAATTTCATTCCCTCAGTTAAAGATACATGCTTTCCAGTCATTGTTAAATTCATATATAACATCTCCTTCCCAAAACCCTCTTAGTTCGAATAATAGTTTTTAGAATAAAATTTCTTTATTCTGTATGTTGTATCTTAGTAAGATTCGACTGCTTTCATAAGTTCTCGGGTGTTTGAGGTGTGTTCGAGTAGGAGATATCCGCTATTACTTTCTAATCCGTTGCATAAACTTCATGTCTCGCTCATGACCATCTTCTTTTTCTACTAATATATGTTCTCGTCTTAGTAGCTCTCTTATTAGTTCTGCTTGACTAATTTCTTCTCCATATACCTTTTCATATCGCTCTTGTAAAAATGTAATGTGCTTTAAATCCTCTTTATTCGCACAGAATATCTCTCTATCTCCACTGTTGTATTCTATCTCTATTAAACTCCTTAATAAATCACTTTGATTAATAGTAGCTCCTCCATACTTTCTTTTATGCCTTTCTTGTAATTTTTCAATCCTATCAGCATCAATCTTTCTCGCTCCAAAAGATATAGTTTTGAATATATCCACATATATGCCCTCCTTTATTTCTTTTTATTCATCCTATCCTTTTCGTAAAAAAAAGTGTGTCAGTTTATAGTCATTATTTTATATTATTTTTATCAAACCCTGTCAGTTATTAGCGAGGCTATTGCGAGGAATTGCCAAATATTAGCGTATTTTATACTCTTTTATTTATAAGACCCTATCTGTGAATACAGAATTTCTGAATTGAATAGGATGAGAAAATATTAAAAGGAGATGGTTTTATGCCTAAATGTTTGATGTATCTAATTGTATTCCTTATAGGTTTTATATGTACCTTATTTGTTTGTTTATACTTTCAGTCAGAAACAGTATTTCAAATTTGCCCAACAAACCTATCGACCTATTCTTTACAATCAATTTTATAGCTCTAAATGTTTTATTGACTATAGTTAATAAAAGTGTTATATTTTAACTACATTAAGTAAAATAAAATTTACAAGAACGGATAATTAGGAGGGTTTGATTTGAAAAATGTTTTGAGGTTCCTTTACTTCGGTGATATGCATGAGAGACCTTCTACTCCAAGTAATCGAATAGATAGTTATCAGCAAAGTATTTCAGAGAAAAGAGAAGAAATTAAAGGATTAGGAAACAAATACAAAGTGACCGCTTTTTTGCAACCTGGTGACTTTTTAAATTCACATACCTATCAAAATGATTTTCTATTAGATATAGTATCAAAATGGAGTATGGTAGATACCTTTGATTTGGTTAAACAATTTTCTTTAGGGAAGTTATCTAATGATGAATTCCAAAAAAAATTAATAGATGCCAAACCCATTCCAATGATTGGTGCGATTGGAAATCACGAATTAATAGGCGAATCGTTAAATAGTTATAAGAAAACAAGTCTTCGTTTTTTAGAACAAATCGGATTTATGCAATTGGCTTCAAAAGAAAATCCTATTATTTTTGAAATGGAGAACGGAAAGACTGTTGCCATTACAGCTACTCACTACCACCATGGAATGGATAAGAAAGAGCATCTTTCAGATTACATCATTGAGGAAAAAGCGGGTGATTATCACATCCATATTGTCCACGGTTATTTAACAAATAAGGATATGGGGAATCTATTCCGACATACATTAGTAGATGAAATAGCTCATCTTACAAAAGCTGATTTAACAGTTACTGGTCATGACCATATCGGATTCGGTTTAATAGAAGTAGATGGCAAGTATTTTGTAAATCCAGGAGCTATCCCTCGGATGAAAAGTGATTTAAAAGAAATGAAACGAAAACCAAAAGTTCTCCTCATTGAAATTGATGAAGTAAGTGGACTTAAGGTGAAAACAATTTACTTGAAGAGTGCCAAAAAAGCGGAAGAAGTATTAGATAGAACAAAGATTCTACAAAAAAAAGAAAAACAAGGAAAGATGGAAGAAATTAAATCCATTGTAAATAAAGCGAATATTGGAAAGGCAACAAACATTACTGAAGTCATTGAGGTTATTTCTGAAAACGAAAATGTAAGTAACGTTTTAAAAGATGAAGTGATTGAGCGAATCACCTCGAAAATGAAATCTTTAATGAAAAAAAATGTTGTAGCGGATTCCTATTACATTACAAAAATGGTATTGGAAAACTTCCAATCACACGAAAATACTACGCTTGATTTCTCAAAAGGTCTCAATCTATTTACTGGAGAAAGCGGTCAAGGTAAGAGTGCAGTGATACGAGCTTTTGCATTTATCTTTGAGAACTTCGGTAGAAACCCTCGTAGATTTATCAAAAAGGGTGCTAATTTTGCAAGAGTAACAATTCATTTATCCACTGGTTATGTTATTTCTCGTATTGTAGAAAAATCTAAAAGCGGAAAGAATGGATATGAGATTTATAACCCAAAAGATGGTTCTGTGGAAAGCACAAATACAAAAGGATTGTCACTTGTACAAGAAATTCTCGGATTCAATAAATTAAATATTGATACAGATAATGATGTTCCAATTAATTTTATGAAACAAGGTACTTCTTGGTTTTTCGTTGGAGATGGTTATACTTCTTCTGAGAGAGCTAAAATTGTCGGTTCCATCTACGGTACTCATTATGCTGATGCTGTAATTAGAGACCTTGAAGGTGACTTAAAAAAATACAATAAACAAATTGAAACGGCTGATAAAGAGCGAAAAATAATTCAGGAAGGTATTGATTCTTTTGACCACCTCCCTCAAACATATATGCAGATTACTGAATTAGAAAAATTGAGTGAAGAAGTAAATCTATTGATGGCCAAGAAAGAAAAGATTGCTACTCTACTAAAAGAACAAGAATTAATTGATAACAAAATTAGTGAACTTAATAATGTGATTAAAGATTTGGGACAGGTTGAGAATCTTTATTCTGAAATATATCAAGTCAAAGAGATGGTACAGAAACGAAATGAAATCCAAAAACTATATCGTTCTCTTACTACTATTATTGCCGATGGCAAAGAGTCTAAACATGTAGAAGAGCAATTATTAAGTTTACCAAATGCTCAAATATTGTTAGATGAAATTAAAGAATTAGCAAAATCTAAATTAGTTCAAGAAGAATTATTGACCCAATCAACAAAACTCACTGAAACAAAGAATCGTTTAGTGAAAGAAATTGATGTTAGTAGTGAAGTTATAGAAAAGACAAATAGTTTAGTAGAAGCCGAGAGCACGTTATCGCAATTAAAAGAATTAATGGCGAAAAAAGAAACAGTTCAATCTCTAACAAATAGACTGTCTTCTATTAATGAAGAAGAGAAACAACAGAAACAGAAAATCGAACACGTCATTTCTAAAAATGAAAAGTTGGTTAATGATTACAAAGTTTTATTAACCGAAATTGGAAAGTGCCCTGTTTGTCACGGCAAAATAGATAATGCTGTTATTAATCGAATCACTGATGAATATAGCATGGAGAAATTAGTTTCCTAAAAAAACTGTAAGTATATAAAAAATACATAATAAAACAAGAAGGAGTGTTTATTTATGGCAAGTGCTACAAATATCGCATCACAAGTTGAAGAGTTTGAAAAACAAATTAAGCAAGGGGAAACCATTCGTATTCAAGCATCTACTGTAGTGAAAACATTACGAGACCAGTACAAAAAAGTTGCTGATGATTTAGAGAATCTTGGTGTTAAACCGTCTGAAGCAAAAACAAAAATCGAAGAAATAGATGCACAAATTCAAGAAAAGCTTCAACAAATGAAGACATTATTACCTACAGATATCATTAAGAAATATGCAAAGCATGATTTTACAAGTAATCATACTTCAAGCGACCAACCATTTTAATTATTAGGAGGATTCTTCCTCCTTTTATTTGTGAGAAATGAGGGGATTTTATGAAAGAAATACTAATAGATAATATTCGATATAATGCTGTAGAAGTCGCTGATTTTGAACAAGAAAACACAGTCGAACATGTTGAAATGTTATACTCTCAGGTTACACATTGGATGAACTTTGTAACCAAAAAAGAGGAAGGTCTTGAAAAAGGTAAAATTTATCCTTTTTATTTAGAACCTATCCGTAAAGAAGACCATGTGGTAGCAACAGTCGATGGAAAGTATGGTGTTTATCATTTAATGTTCGAGGGGCAATTGTTGATAGAGAAAATAGAAGGAGATGATATGTAATGAAATTTTCTATTTTACGAGATGAGGTATTGTTAATTAATCAAAGAGGTGAAATGAAAACAGTTAAAGAAATTAAGGACATTTTGCAAGGGGATGACCAGTATGATAAAGATGAACTATTTGAAGTGAAATGGTATCATCCAGAAAAAGAAAACTTCCATTTTTATGCTGAATCTTTAATTAACTCCACTTTATCGAATATAAATTCGGATATTCCAAAAAACTCAGAGTGGTATATGTCAGGATGGTATCAAGAGGCATACGAATGTTTTAATCAAGAAGATATTGAAGAGATTCAACGAGTATTAGACCGATGTTTTGCACGGAATACAAATGTTTTCTCTTTTTATGTTGGCAGAGGTGAAATTATTGATTTAAGAAGATAATCAAAATTTTATAAAGGGGCTATTTGCATGAAAAGAAAAAATAGGGATATAAAATGGAGAAGGAGAAGACCTATCCACCCTACATATATTACAACACAAGAAGACTACGAGACTCTGATAACTCATATGAGCAAAGAATCTCCTCAACGCACATCAGTTCGAGCAAAATTCACTCAATTTATGGAAGCAAAGAAAAAGAATTTAAATCCCTCGATGGGTATTATGGAAATACGTGAACTCATGAAAGAACGAGGATGGATTTCTGAAGATAAGATGATTGATGCTAATTATACAATTATATTTAGACGAGAAGACTGGCATGGAATCCAAGTTTCAAATATCCGTTTTTCAGCTTGTACAAGCGATAGAAAAGAAATTCATTCCATTGTATATGAATTAGCAAGAACATGCTTGAATATTTGGGAGGAATTTGCGGATTCTGTTCCCTATCAAAAAGAGGATGGCACTATTGAAGAAAGTCTCTCATTAACTAAATGGTATACATTAAAGAAAAAACAAAGTGGATTTTGAGATATCCACTTTTTTATTTTTTATATAAAATAACAATTTATAATTTTATAAAACAATTAATTTTATATTATCAACATTTCATTTCACAAAATAATTAATATTGGTTTTTTATAGTTATGTTATAAAATCAATAACTATCTTTACAACATAAAAACATCATGATTTTTTCTAAAACAAAACAGACAAACATTTTATTATTTCGACATACTCTTGCTTATCTATTATTGGTGTTTACAGTCTATTAGGAGCAAATATTAGTGAAATTTATTAGTCATTGTCTAATTAAGTGAAATATTTTTTACTTATCATCAATAATAATATTGACTATAGTTTATTAAAGGTGCTATATTTAATTTATCAAGTGATATATTTGAGGTGTAACAATGGGCTTTATGCACACATTTAGAAGCATTTTTAACATACATGATTTAAACAAAATTAAATTAACAGAACCTCAATCTAAGCTTGTGCGTGTCATGAATAAAAAGAAAAATATAATTCTATTAAGTCCTTGTGGTTCAGGAAAAACTGAAGCATCCTACTTATTGACGAAACGATGGGATAGAAAAACAACCTATGTATTGCCCATGAAAACATTAGCTACTTCAATTCAACGGCGACTAAATACATATGAGTCTTCATTAGAATCAGGGAAGGAATGGAGTATTCAGCATTCTTCCATAAGTAACGACCCATTTCTTGATAGTTATTATTCTGTAACGACCATAGACCAAGTACTATCTGGTTATTTAGGGATTGGAAGACAAGCTTTTATCCGAGGGAAAAATGTACTGCAAAGTAATTTTATATTTGATGAAATTCAATTACTTGAAACCAATAAAACTCTTAAAACATTGTTTGGCATGTTGGATTCTATCCATGAAAATGGAAATCAATTTATGATAATGACTGCAACAATGCCGACATACTTAATGGAATTTATGAGCCATAGATACAACGCTGAAATAATTGAAGTTAAAAACCCTGTTATAGAAAACAGACAGGTTACGGTTTCTTATGAAGAATCTCTTAATTATACTTCTATTGAATCTCTTAAGGAGAAACAAATTATTATTTGCAACACGCAAAAAGAGCAAATTGAACTGTATACACAGATACAAGACAAGAGTAGAGTTATTTTGTTAAATAACAAGTTGCAACAAAAAGATAGAGAACAAGTTGAAGCAGATGTATTTAAGTATTTTGGAAAAGGTTCTCTTTCTAATGACAAAATCTTAATATCGACACAAATCATTGAAGCAGGGATGGACATTTCAGCACCTAACGTATATTCCTCCCTTTGTTCGATTGATAGTCTTATCCAACGTGAAGGGCGTGTAGCCCGTTGGGGTGGTAATGGGTGTCTAACTGTTTTTAGCGGTCATTATCAAGGGATATACGATGAAGAGGTTGTGCTCGCTACAAAAGAAAAGCTTCTTGCTAATCCAGGTATTTGTTTTTCGTGGCAACTGCAAAAACAGTGGGTGAATGAAATTATGAATTCATATTATGAGCAATTCATTACTGAGAGGTCTTTAAAAAAGCATAAAAGAGCTATGAAAAATGGCAGTCGTAATGATTTAATACGTGCAATTCAAAATGTGAATTTGATTGTCGATAATGAAGTAAATCAAGATAGCTTTCTAAAAGAATCTATATCTATCTCTCTTTCATCCTTACAAAAACTTGCAAAATCAAATGTCTTATATAGATTATCGAATGGAACATCTGGCAATATAGAAGAGGTTCACCCTCATTCTGTCCGTATTGGTGATTCTTTAGTCATACGAGGATTCAATAGTTTCTATGATGCTTGTGGATTTCGCTTAGAAGATGGATTGAATTGTCTATCTTTTTCAGAGAATCAGGAGAAAGTAGAAAAGCAAAAATATGAAGATTATATAGAAGAATCATGGATTGAACATTCGAAAGAAATAAAGGAAGTTATGAAGATAACCTTGATTAGGGATGGTGTCATTCAGAAAGAAAATGAAATAGAACGATATTCACTCATTGCAGGTATACATGATTTAGGAAAGTTAACAACTGCTTGGCAAAAGTACATTGGTTATGAAGACATTCCATTGGCTCACATGCCATTTCAACCGAGAAAAGTAGGTCTGATTCGTGGAGTGAAACATAATATAGTTTCTGCATTGTCTGTAAAACCTGTTGTTAACAAATTAGAATTTAATCTTATCTTGCAACATCATGGACGATTTATGCCAAGTGGCAGTATTCAAAGGGTTAACTCTTATCAACTTATAAAGGAGACTCCTTGTTTACTACGTGAGCTCGGATGGACTGAAAAAGTAATTACGAAAGCAGACTCAGGTGAGATTGTAGATGCAAACCTTTTAACACCTGGAGATGATGACTGGCCTTTATTTGTATATCTCTTAGGGACATTAATGCAATCAGATATACAAAGTATAAAGAATGTAAAACATAGAAAGACACATTTATTCTAATTGAAAATAAACTATCTGTTATTCAAAGGGCATAAATATTCAAGGCTATAATTCTTAAATTTAAAATAAAACTTGTTGTTATAAAGGAGATAATACACATGAAAAACATTGAAATTATTAATGCATACCTTTCGGGTAAAACTCGTAAAATCCCTAATTGGCTAAAGTATTTAGTAGAGACTGAAGAAATTCATCAAAACTATGAAAATGTAGAATCTCTTAGTGAGCTTTCTACAAATAGTCTATTAAGTTATGTGATACGCACTTTAGAATCATTAGAAAAACTTTCTGTTGATGAAGAAACATATCGAATCCTTGAAACAGTATTGGTTTATAGCGAGGTAGGAAAAGGTGGTTCATTGAGACAACGGAGAAAATGGTTAGAAAATGGCTTTAACCTCATGATTCATAATGAAGGCTCTAAAAGTATTTATTGGGAAGAAAATTTGACGGCCTTACATGTAGAAAATATAGATGAAAGAAGAGAACGTTTTTTAATTGGTGATTTAATTTTAACCCATGGATTAATCGGTCAATATATTCGAGGCGAAGCACGTCTTGATTCACATGTAAGCATGATTAATCGTTTCTATGAAAGATACACGGAAGAAGAACTTAAAAATATTCTGTATTACTTAAACCTGTGTATTATCGAGGGTGTTTCACCATCTTTGTGGAATGAGGTGAAAGAAGATGTAAAAGCTGTAATTGACGGGTTATTTAATGGGAATGTAGAACCATTCTCTTCTCGAATGCATCGTTTAACACATAAACATAGAGAAACGGTAGCAGAAAAAGAACGAATCATGGGAGATGAAGAACTTCTCGTTCAGAATTTCTTAACAGGTAAAGATTTATGGTACGTTGAACCTGCTATGCATGATTTAAGCTTCGAAGATATTTGGACGATTTTCTTGATGATAAAAGATACTGTATCTGATAGTAAGATTCATCACATTCACTTTGAAACACTAATGCAACAACTACATTATGATTTTAAAGGAAAGAAACATAATAACGTATATCGCAAACGTGTTATCGAAAAATACCTACATGAATATCGCAAAAATAAAAATCCTGACAATACTCATGTCTCTTTTCATGTTGAGTTGGATGAATCTATGCAGACTGCAAATGTTTCCTTTAAATTTTCTGCGGTTGGTGAAGCATTAATTACTTTCTGTGTAGAAGCAGAAAAAGTTGATATGATGCATAATCGTGCAAATATACTTTTATTTGATTTCTTCGGATTACGTAAGGATGCATATGATAGATTCCATAATGAAGAGCTTTATTTGGAACATATGAACAGCTCTGCTGATGACAAAAGAATTATTCTGGATTACATAAAAGGCGATACCATTGTCGATGTAGGACCAGGCGGTGGAGTCATGTTAGACATGATAGAAGAAGAAACAGAGGGAAAAGATATTTATGGAATTGATATTTCACAGAATGTTATTAATTCATTGAAGCAGAAAAAACAAAATGAGTCTCGTTCATGGGATGTTATAAAAGGCGATGCTCTTAACTTCGCTGATACTTTCAAAAAAGAATCGGTAGATACAATCGTATATTCTTCTATTTTTCATGAGCTATTTTCTTATATTGAATATGAGGGGAAGAAGTTCAATAAGGAAGTGATTAAAAAGGGATTACAGAGTGCATATGAAGCATTAAAACCAGGTGGTCGAATTATCATTCGTGATGGGATTATGACCGAAGATAAAGATTTAATGCGTGTGGTTCGTTTTAAAGATGAAAATGGTCTGAAGTTTTTAGAAGAATATGCTCGTGAATTTAAAGGTCGTGAGATTCAATATGAAGTGCTTTCAGACAATGCAGTGAAGATGCCTATTAATGATGCTATGGAATTTTTATATACATATACATGGGGGGAAGATTCATTTGCTCATGAAGTGCAAGAACAATTTGGTATCTTCACACCAAATGAATATAAAGAATTCGTAACTAATATTTTCGGAGACAAAGTAAAGATTGTTAAAGCTGTGAATTATCTACAAGAAGGGTACACAATTAACTTGAGAGAAAAAATTGATTTCGAAGATATGTCTGGTAATGCTGTAGCACTTCCTGATAGTACATTCTTTATGGTGTTAGAAAAAGCAGAGTAATACTTTTGTTTCAGAGTGATAAATAATAAACATCATCTTTTTCTCCTTATTAAGGTGAGAAGGTGATGTTTGTATAGGAGATGAGGGACATGTCTTTAACATATGAAAAATTAATGGCGTTAATGGATGCTAATAAAAATATAAAAGAATTCTGTATCATTGAGGGAAAACCTTTATTCCTTGGGGTTGTAAAAGAGTTAGAGAAACCTATCATTAGAAATGGCAGACTTGTTACTCATGGAATTTTAAATGAACAATGTGAGGATTTTGGGGTCATTCAAGGAAATGATTGTTTAGATGTACTGAAAGGATTTGAAAGGAGCACACAAAATATGCTTATACCTGATGAAAATAATCAACCTATTATGTTTAGAAATGATAAGTTTCGATTAATAGTTTTCGATAAACCACTGACACCAAATGGATTCAATATTCAATATTGGGGATATTAAACAGAATGATAGCTAACCAAAGAAAGTATATATATCAATATGTTTTAGAAAGTCAGTAGAATGTATCTACTGGCTTTTCATTTCATGCTAAAATAACCATTAAGAGTAATATGTTGAGAAAAATGAGGTGTTAAGAATGGTACTGAAAAATAAACTTGGTTTGACGAACTCAACCGAGCTTGCTCGTGAGGAAGAACGCTTGTCAAAAATCAAAGCCAAAGAGCTATTTGATACGGGCAAAATTGATAAAATCGAGGTCGGTACATTCAAAGGTTTAGCTGAGATACATAAACAGCTTTTCTCTGAAATTTATAGCTTTGCGGGCAAGGTGAGAGATGTGAATATTGCAAAAGGTAATTTTCAGTTTGCACCTCGTATTTTCTTAGAGCAGTCGCTGAAATACATTGATGAATTGCCACACAAGACTTTTGACGAAATTCTTGACAAGTACGCTGATATGAATGTGGCACACCCTTTCCGAGATGGAAATGGTCGTTCAATGCGAATATGGGTCGATTGCATGCTCAAGCAGGAACTGGGCAAAATCGCGGACTGGAATATCATAGAAAAAGACGAGTATTTGAATGCCATGATTAGAAGTAGTGTAAGCACTGGAGAGCTTAAATACCTTGTACAGAACGCTCTGACGGACGACTTGAGCATGGAAAGTCTGTTTAAAGGAATTGACGCAAGTTATTACTATGAGGGTTATACAGAGTTTAAAACAGAGGATTTATAGGACAATCAAAAGCATCATATTCGATAATGAAAAACCTGTTATTTAGTTTTGATATACTAAGTAAAGCCTAACTAAACCTGCCTTAAAAATCTGATATAGAAAACTTACCCCTAAAACCTAATGCCAAAAACTATATAGAGAAAAGGTAGTGAATACATATGAAAATAGAGGAAATAGAGAAAGTAATTTTTGACTGGCACGAACGAAGTATAGGTGTTAAAAATGATGAAAGTTCGACCAGATTTGACGAAAAATGGACAAAAGTATTTGAAGAGTTACAGTATAACAATGATGAGTTAAAAGATTTAATAGTTGAGCCTGAAACATTGCTATTTAGAGTTCATGCTGGTGGAAATGACGAACCACAACGAACTGATTATGATGACCAACCAAATTATCCTAAAGTCTTTGAAGAAGCACATAAAAATTGGCGAGCTGACAATAATATTGAAGCAATTGACTTTAATAATCATTGGTCATCATTTACAAAAAGCACTGATGTAATCGGTTCAGCCTATTTTGCAGAAAAGAGATTACGGGGTTTTGTTATAGTTGTTCTATCTGATAAAGCAGTTGATATTTCTTCAAGGGTAGCTAAAAAAGGGGTCTTTGATGAGCAGGAAGTTGTTGCACCAATGGACGAAAAAACCGTAATAGACAAATTACCTTTCAAAGACTTCATGAAGAAATACGGTGGAAAAGAAACTGAGAAAATATAATACCTGTTTTTTTGTAAAATGATATATAACTAAAAACAAGTTAACGAAAAATAGATTAAGAAATAAAAGGGAACCTTATAAGGTTCCCTTTTATCTTTTATTTTCATTGACTATAGTTAATGAAAATATTATAATTCCCCTATAGTCAAAATATATAGGACAAGTTTCGTCTTGACATACACATTAACTACTGAAGGAGGTATTTATATATGAGGATTAAAGTTTCTGGCAAGATTCTTTCTAAAACAAATCATGAGAAAGTATTTTATACTCATGAAATGTATTCAATGTTATTAGGAACGATGAATCCTGATAGAGCGAAAAAAATTCATAATCAGCAATCTAAAAAGTTTCGATTGTTTACATTTTCAAATATCTACATAAATGAGGATACTTTTCATTTTTATTTATCAGGAATGAACCATTTGATTCAAGAGGTTATTGATAGTATCGAGGTATCCAACATGAAACGAGTTGGAGATATGATGCTTTCTATTACAAACATTATTACAATCCCTGAATTGCCTAAAAAAGAGAAATATATTTTAAAAGGAAAAGTCATTACAAGCTATACCATTGATGGTACAAAAGTACGCATTGAAGATGAGAAAGAAATTGAGGAACGTTTAAAAGAAATTTCTCAAAGAAAATTAAAAGTATTGGGGATTGATGGTGACATTCATTTTGAAATCATTCAAAAAACACCTGTTTCTACTCATTACAAAGACGACATCTATATCCCATCATGGAAATCTGTTTTGTTAGTCAAAGGTGACTATGAAGCAATTCAGGCTCTCTATGAAGTTGGATTTGGTGAAAATACAGCAACCGCTCATGGATTACTTTGGGAGGCTGTTTAAATGAAACAATTAAAGATTCTAAAGGTAGAGAATCCTATCCAAGAACTTTGTATTGCCTACGGCTTATTAGCCATTCTTCGACAAAATGATGTTTCTTGTAAATTAAGTAACAAGAAAGCATGTTATTTAATCGAGATTTACGATGAGGTGGATTATGTTGAATTCTTCTTGGATGATTTGCCTTTTGAAAAAGTAAATAATTTGAATTCTACTATTAATAAATCTGAAATCGAAAAATTATTAGCAAAAATACAAGAATTTTTTGAATGTGAACAGAACCTGGACAACATCTTCAAATACTATGAAACATTGGATGAATCAATTATTTCATCGTACAAACGTGATGAAGGGGCTTTATATGTAGGGACTTGTTTTTATAGCAAAGGACTTCGCTCTTATAAAGCGCCTAAATCAGAAAGGGTTTATCCCTTTGAAAAATTCCTTTCTTTTTTAGGATTTCATTATGCATCCAGTTATGTGCGTCTCAGTGATGAGGTTGAAATTAGTTGGTTGTTAGAACCAAAAGAAATTGAAGATGTTTTAAAAATCGAATTATTTTCTTACGTTGACAAAGAAACGGGAGAGATAAAATCGCTTAGAAAAATCCGAGATGATTCAAAGGTGGTTACCTTGTCACGTATTTATCTGGAAATCATTCAATATTTGAAAGGTGAGCAAATTTCAAATAACTATGACGGATTATGGGTGATGCAGGTTGTACCCACAAATAACAAACCATTAATGGATAAGGTGCAGGTATTTACCATTCTTAATTTAAACGAAAAATCATTAGAAGAACTATTGAAAAAAGTTACCTATTCTACTGTGAATCGGGATTGTAAATATGCAACTGCTTCATATGTTTTAAATCCAGATGAAGATAGCCTGTTTAAAATGATACAGCAATACGTAAAACGAAATGAAACGATTAGTAAGAACACTGCAAAGGAGTTATTAAAATTGAATGCATTCCAAGACGTTTATAACGCTGAAGTAATTACAAAATTAGGACGAGGCTTAAATCGTTTAGTTCGGGACAAAAAGGGATATTCATTACAGGTATCTCTTATGTCATGTGTACATGAGGAAGACCTTATTGAGGTATTACAAGAAATGTCTCTCTTATATAACAGGAATTACAAAACGTACTTGTTAAATGACGAAAATATGAATGAATTAATGAGCCTTTTAAATGATGGTGTGAAATTAAAAACACTTTCAAACCTCATTCTATTATCTTCAAACACTTACAAAGAGAAAGTGCAGAAGAATGAAAAGATTTCTTTAGATAATAACCAGGCTTATATTCTAACAGATGAAAATGGGAACCCTGAATATAAAAATGTGGAAGAAAATCAAAAGCTAACAAAAAACGTTGCATAAGCATACATACGGAGGAAACGAATCATGAAACGAGATTTAAAGAAAATTACAACTGAAGATTATATGTGGAAATTGCACTTTGCTTTACGAGTAGAACTTGTGGCAGAGGCTTTAAATAACGAAGATACAATTGGTAACGTGACAAAAGGAAGAGTTGTTACTTTAACAGATGGAGATATCCGAAATGCACTATCTGGACCTATGCTAAGTCATGTATTCGCATCAAATCTACGTGCTTTATCAAATGTAGATGAAATTTGTAGTACATGTAAAATCATGTCCCCCATGCGAAATGGGGCAGTTCGTGAAATTGATACTACTTTGTCCGCGAGTGGAAATCGAGTGAAAAACTGTGTAATTGATGACATCATGGGCTTTATGAATGCAGGTAAAGGTGCAAATGAGAAACGTGAAAAAACAGTTAGCTTCTCTTGGGGCATTCAGTCAAAAGGGCCTGCTCCATATACAGTCTTACATAGTCGTGTTGACCCTACAGAAAAGAATGCAAAACCAAAACAAAAAGAAGATACAACATCCGATGCAAATACAAATAAAGACCAAAATACACAAATGTTATTCCATGGCACATTGCGTTCTTCTGAATATGCTTTAGGAACACAAATGAATTTATCTCGTATTGGTTTTGATGATGAACGTCAAACATACATCTCTGAAGATAAAGAGCTAATTAAGAGTCGTATCAAGAAAGCTCTAATTGCTTTCCGTAATACAATTTTAGATATTCATGGTGCAAAATGTTCCAGTAACATGCCTCACTTAATTAAAGTAAAAGGTATTGTAACGGAGAAAACAAATGCAGTAGATTTAATGACAAAATACTCTGCTTTAAATGATGATTTTATCAGCATTCATAAAGACTTATCTGAGGTTTCTCATGAGTTCAAAGATATTACAGAATTCAACAAAGTCATGGAGACAGTATTAGCTGATGAATACCTTGACTTTATGATTGAACGAAACATGAATTTTATTAACTCTCAATTTGCAGAAACAAGCAAATAAGATAACAGGAGAGAAACTGAATTTAGATTTGAACACCGAGATTTAGAAAAAGAACAATTGTACTATAAAGCGAATTGGTGAAAGAAGGGATTTAATCCCTTCTTGCCTTATGTTTAGCGCAGATAAAAAAGGATGATAGAACATGCTAAAAGTTACTTATAAAGTGAAATCATTATTTTCATTAAAAAAATACAAAGATAGTCATTTGCTTGCTCGTAGTTATGAGCATCCGATGTTATCAACGATTCGTGGAGCAATCTTAGCTTCCGTTATTGAGAGAAGTGGCAAACAAAAAGCTGAAGATTTATTCTACAAAATTAAAAATGCTCAAATTTTCATTCAGCATCCAGATAAATTTCATAAAACACAACAAAAGATTACCATGCTTACAAACAACTCTATGAGAAGTAAAGATACAGACAAGGTACAAACTTTTGACGATGTGAACGCTTTAACAACTGTCGGTATCCGTGAATTTGTAAATGTAAAACATCTTGTATTTTATATAGATGAGTCAATCCCTAATTTATTTGCTTATTTATACAACATTGACCGAATTGGGAACAGCGAAAGTCATGTGTCTTTAGTTAGTATTGAGAAGGTACGTGAGATGGAACACGTATTGGTAGAATGGGATAGTTCTAAAGGATACGATGTTGAGTTATTTGAATTATATGATTGGGTTACAAATCTTGATGCAAAAGGGAAAAAAGATAAGGGCACAAAGTTTGAAAATGTATATATCTTTAGTGATAAATTAAAGAACGTAAATAGAAAAAGGATTTGCTACGTTGAGGAAGTCGTTCCTTGTGATGATGTTGTAATTACAAGAACTCCTATGCAGATAGTAGCATAATCTTTAGCATTTATAGTAAACGGAGTAACTAATTTTGTACATCAGGTAAAAAATAATTGACTAATTTTATATAAAATTATATACTATAGTTAACAAGAAGGGGTGGTTGAAATGATAGAACTACGTGGGAAATATGCAAATGCAAAAGTGTTTACAGATAATATTGAACAGCAAGCAACTGGACAAATCATTGACTTATGTAACCAAGAATTCACGAAGAATAGCAAAATCAGCATTATGCCTGATACACATGCAGGAAAAGGATGTACAGTTGGTACAACGATGACAATCCAAGATAAAATCGTGCCTAATTTAGTAGGGGTTGATATTGGCTGTGGCATGTATACTGTTAAACTAAAAGAAAAAGAAATCAATTTCGAACAATTAGATGACGTAATTAGAAAGTATGTCCCATCTGGGTTTTCTATTCGTGAAAAAGAACATCCATTTGCAAAATTAATCAATTTGAAAGATTTACGTTGTGCAGACCATGTTAAATTACAACGAGCAATGTTAAGTATCGGTAGTCTTGGGGGAGGGAATCATTTCTATGAGTGCAATCGAGATGATGAAGGCAACTTATACATGGTGGTTCATTCAGGTAGTAGATATTTAGGGAAACAGGTTGCAGAGCTTTATCAAAATAAAGCCTATGACATATTAAGTTCTGTTTCAAATACCAAGGCTGAACTTATCAAGCAACTAAAAGCTGAAGGACGAGAGTCTGAAATTCAAACCGCTTTACAACAAGTAGCAACACCAAAAGTAAGAAAAGAATTAGCTTACTTAGAAGGACCTGCATTTAATGATTACATACATGATATGAGAATTACCCAGAAATTTGCTTGGTTAAACAGAAAAGCGATGATGGATGAAGTAGTTAGACGTATGAATTTAACAGTTGTAGAAGAATTCTCGACTATTCATAACTACATTGACATAGATAACATGATTTTACGTAAAGGTGCTATTTCTGCTCAAAAAGATGAGAAGGTTATTATCCCAATCAACATGAGAGATGGAAGTCTAATCTGTTATGGAAAGGGAAATCCTGATTGGAATTTCTCTGGTCCACATGGGGCAGGTCGATTGATGAGTCGTTCTAAAGCAAAAGAACAATTGTCTTTAACTGATTTTGAAGAAACAATGAAAGACGTTTGGAGTACATCTGTTGGTCAAAGCACCCTCGATGAAAGTCCTATGGCTTATAAACCTATGGATGAAATCATTGCAAATATTCAAGACTCTGTTCGTATCGAAAAAATTATCAAACCAGTGTATAACTTTAAAGCAAATTAAAAGAATTTCTTTAAACAGAAAAGAAGAGGTACAAACCTCTTCTTTTTAGTAGCTAAAGATTTATCAATAAACAATACATATAAAACTATATTAAATAGGAGTTAATAAAAATGAAAAAAGTATTATTCCGAGGGAAAAGTACAACTGATAATCGTTGGTTATACGGCTCTCTCATTTCAAATTATACGGAAAAACAGTTTTTTATTGATGAGCACCATCAATCAGCACCAGTAATCCCTGAAACAGTAAACCAGTGGATTGGACTTAACGAAATCTCTGCTGAAGAAAAGAAAATTTTTGAAGGGGATTTTCTAATTTTAGAAAGAAAATTAATTGATGAAAATGATGGGTTTTGGAACTCAAATGCAGGGCAAATAATGAAAGAGCATAATATTGATGAAGTAATTATTCATATTTTCGTTTCAGATGTTATGGAAGTAAAGTATGAGGGATATTTAAAACGAAATAATCAATTTTTGACTGAATGTGAATACTACAAAGTTGATGAAGAAGATAAAGCTATCTTTAGCTTTCGTGATAATGGAGTGCGATTTTTAAAATATATAATCGGAAAAGGTGCAAGAGTAATAGGGAATGAATATGACAATCCTGAAATATTACCCGTACAACAATAGGAAGTGGGGAACAACATGAAACATTTACTAATTATTGATTTAGAATCTACTTGCTTCAAACAAGGAACAGAACCTCGCAATTTTTTCTCAGAAATTATTGAAATCGGTGCAGTAGT
Source organism: Bacillus sp. FSL K6-0073 (assembly GCF_038006085.1). Classification (NCBI taxonomy): domain Bacteria; kingdom Bacillati; phylum Bacillota; class Bacilli; order Caryophanales; family Bacillaceae; genus Bacillus; species Bacillus sp. FSL K6-0073. The sequence goes on from NZ_JBBOUN010000003.1 coordinate 424,689, forward strand.
GTTAAATACAGAAACCTTTGAAATTGTGGAAGAGTATCAGACCTTTGTGAAGCCTGTTTTATTTCCTACCTTGAGCGAATATTGTTTGCATTTAACTACGATTAGGCAGGATGAAGTGAACAATGGAAAATCCATTAAAGATGCTATGAATGAAATAGCTTCATTATACAACAAATATGATTGCGTATTTGCTTCTTGGGGATTTTATGACAAGAAACAATTTAAACAGGTTTGTGAGAGATTCGGCGTAGATTATCCATTTGGGCATTTGCATATCAGTCTAAAGCATCAACATGGTACTTGGATAAAACAACGACCTATGGGGATGGAAAGAGCCTTAAAAAGGCATCATCTACCATTAGAGGGCATTCATCATAGAGGAATTGATGATGCTCGTAATATCTCTAAAATTGCAAGTCAGATGATTCACTCTGGTTGGAATCATGAGTTTATGAATTAAACATACGCTCTACAAACATAGCAGGAGCTCCATATAGGGGATTCTGCTATTTACATGATACAAAACTACTAAACAAAAATAAATTGGTTACAGAAGGGCAGGAGGGGTATTAAATGCGATTTAATGCAAATGAATTTATTTATGCAACTGATGAACAGAGTGTTTATCTAATCACAGAAATTTTAACCGAAAATTTTGGTGATGTTTATTATGGGAAAAATATCTTGAATGAAAGTACCAGAGCTTTTGATGTAACGGCATCCCATTATCGAAAAGCGAATATGGAAGACATTTCACAAGTACTGAAAAAGAAATTAAATCCTCAAATGCATGTGGACACTGCTATTAGTGTGGAATTGTTGAAGATTCTAAATGATAGTTTTTTAGGTCCGTTTATTACTGAAGGGTTTGTACGTTTTTCCTTTACAAATGAAGATATCCTTTATGTTGGGGATATGGAATCTAATCAAAAAGCAAAAATACAGCCATCAAAAGAATTATTTATAGAGTTGATTTCAAAATTAGCAGAGGTGGTTAATAAAGAATTTGATTCATCAAAGCCTTTATTAACGATTAAAGAATATCCAGTTTACATAGTAGGTCGATTTGACATGTTTCATAATAAGGAATTTTATGCAACTATCGAATTGCAAAAGTAATCAAATAAAATAGCCACTCCTTTAAAAGGATGGCTATTTTTCATTCTCTAAAACTTTCTGTTATATTACAGGTCTATCCATTACCTTCATTTGAGGACATTTTTCTTGTAACATTTGAAGAAATTTTTCCTCTTCTCGTGGCACACCAATAGAATATGTTTCATACATGCCATACATGACCTCTATTTTCTGCAAGGACCATTTTGGGGAATTGGAAGGTTTTCCTGAATAACGTAAATGACGAATGTCTTCAAAAGGAATTTCTTTATTAAACCACATGTATTTTAAAATGAGACTTTTATCAGTAATCTCATAAGAAGATGTAAAGACAGATAAGAATGTAATGAGACTAAATAGCATTAAACTTACTGAACCAATATTATTGTGGTTACTGAACAGAATATTAAATATTAAAGGCATAAACATCAAAGCTATTGCTACAGGAATTGGACTGTGTTTTATTTTAAACTTCATCTATATCACCTCCTATACATCTTGATTTTATTATATAACATTTTACAGTTTTATATATCTTTGAAAGGTCCTTACATAAAGGAAATCGAAGTATTCAGAAAATACACCCATTAGTTCATTTATAAGTAATATTTAATTAGTATTAATAAATATTAATAGGTATATTGAGACTCAGATTCAACACATTAAATACATTGTAAAAATAAAATATCTTCAATCCCTTGATACAAAAGGGTTTGTCGTTGTTTTTTCTTGCTTGATACCTTCCATAATAAACATCATTTCTTGTAATTATTCACACTACTTTTTTCTTGTTCACTCTATAATTTTCAATTCTATCTGTTTTTTATCTCTGATAATTTTATATTCTTCTTTAAAAATTTGATTTTTTTCCTTGGATGTAAAATAAATCCTATTTTGTACGATGTTCAAAATTTTTTTCGGTATAATTAGTGTGAATACGGAAATGAAATGCTTTTAAGACTAAATATTCCGACTTTAAAAAGCGAGAAAAAGGTGTATTTCTTAAAAAAGGGCATGGGAAAGAAGGGGTATTTAAGCTGTAATTTTTGCCTGATAATACCCATTTGCAATATTGCGTATGAAACCATATGTATTCTCTTTCATTCTATCGAGGAATCCTTTTGAATCGTTTAATGTTTTAATAGATTCATTAATGTTCTTTTCAATAGATACGATTGTTTTATTTAGAGAGTCTAAACCAAACTCATAAACAAGAGATTTGATTTGTTTTTCTGTAATATCTAAAGAGCCACCCCATGATTCGATGTTACGAGCAAATTTGTTGAACTCAAATACACCGAGAATTGCTTCAGTTCTCTTTTGTTGTTTGCTATGTTTTGTTCCGACAAGGTTAAAGGATAAGACGAAACCATCTTTGATTTTATTTTCGATTGATTTATTCGCTTTCTTTTCTTCAAAGAAGGTACGAATACATTGATTGCCTTCGAATAATTCTAATTGGAAGATATGCGAAAGTTTGTCGGCCATCTTGCGAATAGCAGACTTATATCCAATATACGGAGGTAATACATTCTTAATTTCACTGTAGGAAACGACAGCTTCCGAATTCTCTTTTACATTTACTTCTTTTTCAAAGGAATAAAGAGCCCTCATAGCCAGTCTAAGCACGTTCACATCTTTAATTTTGAACAACTCATAAATAACGTCATCGGAAATTGATGTATATCCACCTTTTGAAACATAATCAGTTAATTCTTCACCTAATAAATCAACTTTCACATTTGCTATGTATTCCTTTACATCTGCAAATACATCATCTTTTTTTATGTTTGCAATATCTTTGGGTTGGAGGTCTAAGAACTGTAATAAATAATCCACCAGTTCTACCTTGATATATTCACCAAAAATTCTATCCCAACGAATAATGCCTTTATCTTCTAAAAGTTTATTGTTATTGCGGATAGTACGAACAGAGCAGTGAATTGTATTCGCTAACTCTTCTTCAGAAAGGAAAGAAATGAATCCTTCACTATTTGATTTAGCAACATATGCGATTACTTGTTTAATTAAAGAACTTGTCCATTTGAATTCACCAGGGATAGGTAAAAACTTACTGTCAATCCCGAAAGCATGTTTTTCGTAATAGTACTTATCATCTACTTTTGTATTTCGACTTAAACCACTGAATAGTACTAAGAGCTTATTTGCAATCAAAGTATGTCTTTTAATTGTTAGTGTAGGTTTGCTCATTTCAAATTCCTCCTTTCTCCGACATTAATCTACGGTTTAGTATAGTAAATTTTGGCTAACATTGTAAAACTGCATATTAGTACGGAAGTTAGGAGCATTTTTTGTAGAAACGTGATAACAACAGGCTTCATAGCTTGTTGTTCAACACTGCATATTAGTACGGAGTTTAGGAGCAAAATTACGTATTGGTACGGAAGTTAGGAGCAAAACTGCATATTGGTACGGAGAATTAAGCATATTAGGAGCAAAATTACATATTAGTACGGAGATTAAGAGCAAAAATGTGTGTAGTTTTAGAAAAAACTGACAATTGATGCAGGGGAGAATCACAAATTTTCAAGAGAAACTGCATATTGGTACGGAAGTTAAGAGCAAAATTACATATTGGTACGGAGAATTAGCGGTTTTAAGAACAAAACTGCATATTGGTACGGAAATAGAGAGCAATATCATGGAAAACACGAGTTTTTAGACGCAAAATGTTCACAATTTTTTTTAAAAAAAAGACCAAGAATATAAAGAACTGCATATCAGTACGGAGATTAAGAGCAAAAATACATATTAGTACGGAGAATTAGCGGTTTTAAGAACAAAACTGCATATTAGTACGGAGGTTAAGAGCAAAATTACGTATTGGTACGGGAGTTAGGAGCAAAAATACACATTAGCAGAGCAAAAAATTCAAATAAATAAAAAACACACCCTATAACGGTGTGTTTAATCCCATCGGAATGTCTTTGTAATTTGTTTCTAATAAGTCTTTTGCTTCCTGTTCTTCCACTGGATAGAATTCGATATGGAACGTGTCACGAATCCTTCTATATGCTTTTACAATGATTTGTTTCTCTATAATTTCGTCAAATGCTTTTTCAATTTCTTTTATATTTTCAGGCTTACTTCTCTTCTTGAATCGGATACTTCCTGCAAAATATATTAAATCTCTTGAGATTTTATATGAACCACTTGTTTGATAGCATATCATTCGTTCTTTTTGAAGTACAAAAACCAGATGATGGGCTAAATCAACTTTTAATTCATCAACTTTTTGTTTATATACCAAAACAGTTTGGCGTTGTATATAGTTCTGGTACATACTATCCGCAACTACAATTCTTGCAACCACGTTACCATTTGATATAGGCGTTAGTTTAACATCTGAAAACACACCAACTAAGTTAACCTCGCCATCATCTTTCATGTTTGTAAATCTAAAATTACCCATCTTGAGCAATCGTTCTGAAACTGCGGTGTAGTTCTTTTTCCCGTCAGATGTATATAGCTTCTTCACTAAATCACCAATTGTAACAATGATTGTACGTTGTGTAGTAAAAGTTTCATCCCTATGACTCATCACTTCTAAGAATAACTTGTAGTCGAAAGGGTCTAAATCTTTTACGTTATGATTTAACTCATCAACATAGTCTTTACTGATAAGAATATCGAATTTATTTCCATCTGATAGGCTGTATTCATCAGCATAAAAATCAGATTCATTTGTATTTTTTTCTTTATGGTCATTTACTTTTACCTTACCTCTTACATTACCAAAAATGGGATACTCAATAGCAGAGAAGGGGCTTTCTACGACAATATTGGTAGAATAAGAATTCCGTTCTTCCTCTAATAATGTCATTCCTACAATCATTGTAATATCTGTAAAAATAGCTGTTTCCACTTGTTTCTTTGTTTTTTGATGAAGATAAGGGTAGCTGGAAAGTGATTTCTCATCAGATTCACTCCATACCAGTAAAAGTTGTTTGCGTTCTTCAATGACAGATTCGGGATTTGGATGATTATTGAATTGTTTTAAGAAAAGCTCTTTACCATTCTTCTCATAATAATCGTTTAGTAGCTCGAACTCACCCAGAAGTTCCTTTTTATTTTTTCGATTTACTTTCTTGTCATAATCCTTGATAGCATTTTGTGTCCATCTTCTCTTTGTTCGATTTACGGAATCTTTCTTTACCTTAATTAATGTTTCTTTTGCATCTTTATTTTCAAAATGTTCTTTATATATGTAAGAAATGATATCCTCAATATCACCAAGATTTTTGTCTTCCATTTTTTCTAATAATGTTGTTTTAGAAATCTTATCTATTACTTTTTTGATTAGGACGTCTGTTTCAAACAAATGAAATAGCTCCTTTCTATTACATTCTTATAAAAAATTGTACCGTATTTTTTTATGGATGTGAAGGAAGATATGTTATATCTCTTCTGCAATCTAAGTATTATACAATAGTTTATATAAATTAGGTATTTAAAAAAATTCAATAATTGAGGAGAGAATGATGATGAATAATGAACAAACAATGGTAAATGAGTTTTTGAAAGGATGGGAACAACATATTAGGGATATCGTAAAAACAGATGAACATACTTCTTTTGTTGTTTGTGCGTTAATGCAGAAAGAAGAAATAAAAAGATTTATAAATAAAGGTTCAGCAGGTTCATTAGTAGCATTGGCAGAATTAATTGAATCAATTAAGAAAGAGTATATGATTGTGAAAAAAAATCAACACTTTTTAGGTTTAATTGAAAAAGTTGAGTCCGAAGAATCTGTAGAAATGATTCAGACAAATAGACGTAGATGGCTTGAAATTCAAAACCATGAAGAAACATATGTAGCAGAATTGGTTAAGAAATTTAGCTAATTTTACGCATCTTAAAACTTCTATTCTTATAGAAGTTTTTTTATTTGCTCAATTAAGACTTAATATTTCGTCAATAACAGGAATTCTCATTGTATATTAATATTTCATCTAAATTAATATATGTTAATAGGTATATTGAACATCAAATTTACGATATTACATACATTGTAAAAATAAAATCTATGAAATCTACTGATATAAAAGGAATTGTAGACATTTTTCCTTGCTTAATACTTTCCTTAATCAACACGATTTTTTGTAATTATTCACAAGTCTTTTTTCTTATTTACTTTATATTTTTCAATTAGGCTTGGTTTTTAGCATCAATCATCTTACAAGTTTCCTTAGTGATTTGTTTTTCTTCCTCTGATGTAAAAAATATCCTATTTCGTATGTAATTTTTATCTGGCAATTCTTTTGAAGTATTAATTATTTTATTTGAATAACATAATTCAGATTCGTAAACAGGTGATGTAATATTTGTGTTAGCATATAATATATAGCTATATAAATAACAGGTATTTTAAAAAATTGATTCTAAGGGGAAAAGAAAAATGAACACTATTGAGGCTAAAAAATTAGAAAAGAAACATCTTGAAAATGAATTAATGGAGCTTGATAAAGAAGCACAAATCTTAGACCAAAAGAAGAGGAATATTGCTTCGAAAATTGAGGATTGCAAAAGAGACATTGAACGTGAAATCTACCATGGTATGACGCAATATGAATATTTCAATAGTATTCATGGAGCAGAGTTTAAAGAAGGGAAATTCCGAATTCGAATTGGTGGAGCATGGGGAAATGGTCTGTATGTCAATGTAAATGTAGGAGATATGGAATTGTCAGTACAAAGTAAGTACGATGATGACAAACGTTGCTCATTAAATGTATCAAAAGATTATAGTATTAATGGAAGAGGATATGAGAGAGAGCATGAAGGAAGTAACATACCAGAGAAATATAAGAAAGTTTATGAGGAAATGCTTGTTATAAAAGCTAAGTACGGAAGGCTAATGGAAGATGCAGGAATTGACCCAATCCATAAAAGTATCTTGGATAGATTTCTGAACACTAACCGCATTCCATATCCAGATACTGATGTGGACAAGGTTATAGAGAAGAAGTATTTGTGTAAGGACTTAAAATAAAACTTTCAAAAACGGATGGATATTTTCATCTGTTTTTTTATTACATATATAAACAGAGCATATAATAAGAAGTTGTAAAGAAAACAGGTAGTACAAAACTTAATTAAAAAGGAGTGTCATGTTATGACAAACACATTTACAAAGGTTGAATTAAAAGCATATCCATTATTACCTCAAGTAGAATCAGGTATGGAAGTTGTAGCATTAAAGGATTCGGATTATGAAGGCTTATTTGGTACAATAGATGCTGTACTTTATGGTAAGGATAAAGAAACAGAAAATGATACTGTATTGGATATTGTTGTCACGTTTAAAGAAGAAGAGGGCCGTAAGATTGATGAAACACATCCTCATTTGAATGGGACCAGTATTTGTGAAGTAATTATGGGAGAAGATGAATTAGGATTTTTCTTTACTGTGTCTAATAACTTAGCACAACAGTTAGATGGAAAATACGTTTGTCCTGCGTGTGGTAAAGGCATGACTTCTATCACTGAGCATCAAGGAGAAACTATTCAATGGGACTTTGAAGATGGAGACTATCAGAAGAGTATCACTAATAAATATTCTGATGGTAAAAAATGTGGGGAATGCGGTTGTGAAATTAATGATGAGAATAAAGTATTTTCATATTGAGAAAACACATATACAGGGATGTTTGTTACATTCCTGTTTTTTTTAAATATATAAAAGGGGAATCGACCATGAAAATCAAAAAATATAATAGAGATGATAAATGGGTATTTATGACGATGGAAAATGAGGATATGTTAGCGTGTAAATGACTACCGTTTCTAAGTGATAATACAATGATTGAAATAGAACTATACAAAGAACAAGAATGTGTAGCAGAATACAGGGCGTTTTTAACGAAAAGAATGGATGTCCGTGAAGGGGAATTTATCTATGAATTGCAGATTTCTCTAACGGATGCAGATAAACAGATGGATATAGGAAGTAGTAAGACAATTTCATTAACACCAAAACAATATATGCGAACAGAAAAAGAAATGACATTAAGAAAACTGGCAAAAGTCTTTTATGAGATTATAAATGAATAATTTTTACAAAGTAGACAATTTTAATTTGTCTGCTTTTATTTTTTATTGAAAGAATAGTAAGTGCATATAATAAATGGACAACTATAAAACAGGTAGTTTCAAACACTTAGTTAAAAAAAGGAGATTGATTGAATGAGGAATTTGTATGTAGTTCAGTGTATAGCAGGTAAGGATGTTTTAGGAAGTGTGAGAAAGCACGTAATACTAAAATATGCAGGAAACCCTGAATGGACTATTACAAAAGCAGTAATGCGAATGTGGGAGGTGATTGAGTGCAAGGTAATTTCTACTCAAAATAAAACAAATAGTGTGCAAGCATAATAGCGGAAAAGGAGAATAGATAATGTTGAAATATAAAATAGCAAAAATATTACCAACAAACGTTCTTTTATCAATACCATATACAGGATTACATGCTCTCAATAACTTCTTAAATGGGGATATGGGATATGTAGCAATGTGTGGTGTGATTTCCGTGGTGCAACTATTTTGTTTTAAGAAGCTTAAAAAACTTGTAGATAAAATGAAGCCAAAACATATGAAGCAGGAAGAAAGAGTAAATCATATGGCGATGTAAACAGTAAAAAAAAGAGTATCCTTTCAGGACGCTCTTTTTTTACATAAATACTCTCTATTTTATAAATTTGAAGTAGTTCACAAAAAATATGATTTCCAAAGTAATAATTGAAAATATAGTAATCATAGTCCATCCGTTAAGTGGAAGTTTTTTGTTTAATAAATTCTTCATTTCACTCACCTCAAAAGAATATTTTTATTCAGTAATAATTTTAAAGCGAACTCCGATAGGAAAACACTCAACTCCATTATCATTCACGATGTAAAACCCAGTACCAGTTACCTTCATAACAGGATATACTTTGTCCTTTGTAACATGGTCAAACAACTTTTCATCATGCAATGCCATCAATTTATCACCAACAACTAACGTTTTTCTTTCTTTTACTTCCATATAATCACCTATTCTATGTATTTTTTGCTCAAAACAAATTTCATATTTGTTATAAATTCTCTTCAATTTCATTTTTCATTGAATCCATGTCCTTAATAAAATCCTCGTATTCACCTAAAGTCGCAAATGAAATAATAATGCCATTGCCTAAATGTAGCAATATGGCTTTATCATCCTCATCAATAGAAAAATATAAATTGTAACCCATTCTTATTACCTCTCTTCGTAATAAAGTTTAAAACTGTATTATTAATAACAATTTCATTAAAAATTACTTAACTACGGTAAAGCATTCTTCACGATATAATGCTTTCTGGTACAATCCTGTTTCTATGAGTAACCATCCTTTTTTATATAAAGTCGCTGTATATTTCTCATTTAAAACCAGGTTATCATAATTGTTATGCCATTTTGTATATATAACTTCCATGTCTCATTCCTCTTTCCTTAATAAAATCAAAATCATATACTAAACTATTCGAATAATACATTTACCTAAATAAATTATTTGTTTTCTTCACTAATTCTATGGATACTTACTGTTGAAGTATTATCACTTACAACTTTAAACTTTTCACCATAGTTTTCGAGGATAACTCCTTTTTTATAATCTTTTAATTCAACGATGAAATTTTCATTTGATGTTCCATCTTCGTTAATAATATATGCTATTTTCATTGTTCCTCGTGTAGTACCAACTACTTCACTCTCATCTGCGAATAGGTATAAAGAGTCTCCAAAATCAGTAGCAACCCAATCAGCAAATTTATCATGCCAGTATACACGTCTTATTTGCCCATCATTTCGTTCAATTAAATCTTCTTCATATATATCATTACCAAGTTTATCTTTAAGCCCTGTGAATTCATCTCTTCCTATAAGCTCATAACCAAATTCAGAGTTGAAACAAGGTGATAATTCAGATATGTTCCGCGTTTCCAATTGACTTAACGTATATATTTTCCTTTCAATATTATCTGTAGCAAAATGTTTGAATGTATAACGAAATTTTTTCTCTCTCAAAATAATTCCTCATTTCATTTTCTTATATCGTAAATATTGTATTTACTTATTTTTGGGGAATTCATGTTTCTCCATTTCCTTATAAGTCAAACGTTTGTAAGGTTCTATTTCAATGCGACCACTGATTGTCTTATATTCTGAATGATTAACTTTTTTATAGGTAATGTAACCATCGTCTGTCCTATATGTATCTGCGTATATGATTTGTTTTTGATTGTTAATATCAATATACTCAATTTTATATACTTGTTTTGGACTGTTATAACTATCTATACCTAAACCTATAGCAAGTAAAACAATTAAAACACAAGCTATTGCACCTAAAATCATGTCATGTTTTTCTAACAATTTATTTTCACCTCTATAAGCTATTTAATAAAGTTCTTCCCACTCTGCTTTGCAATCATTATTCGTACAGCATAGCTTTAATTTCGTAAAGGTTTCAGGTTCACCATACTTACTGGTAGTAACATGAGAAATACGCATTACTACATTGTCCTTTCCACATCTTGTGCAGGTACATGAGAATTTTCCATTTGTGATATTTTTCATAGTAAAGACTCCTTTCTTAAATTATTTATTGTTTTTTCTACAAATGACAGTAAATCATTTACTTGTATCTAAATCCAAAATTACTCTGTTAATTGAACCTCTGTACATATCACCTCATCAAATCGAACCCACACAAAATATCCTTCTCCTTTGTCGAGTTTCAAAGATGAGTTAGAGAAGTCAATTGTTAATACTTTTAATTCTTCTTCTTCGTATATTACTTTCATTAGTAATCCTCCTTTTCATTTACCTAAATATTACACACGCATCATTGTAACAGTAACTCGTTTTTTCGATTTCCCTTTTCTGTAAACTTGATAAGAGTTAAGAAAATCATTAAATTCATTTACTTTTCGATAACCATTTACTTGTAGTTCATGAACTTTCTTCTTGAACCGTTTCCAGTCTTCATCTTTCCATTCAGCAAAAATGAAATCACCTTCTGTAACGTTTATATGAATCTTTGACATCATAAGTCACTCCTTATTTAAAGAATTTAAAGCTATTACATACATGCTTTTGTTATGAAACTTGAATTGGCTCAATGACAACTGTTATATAAGCCATGTCCCAATCACCCTTACAAGAAAACCAATAATTAATTACCCCTTCTTTTAGAGCAGGAGGGTGATTCAGAATCTCATCCTTTTTTGCTCTGATATGAACGGGATGTGAACCATACATTAATTCATCATCGGATTTTGCAACATCTAATTTTTCTTGCAATTCTTTCATGCGTTTATCGAACTCTTCTTCAGCGTTATTCCATAATTGAAAGAATTGTGGTTTTGTCTCGCAACCATACATATCCACTTCAGCAACTTTATAAATCTCCATCTATAATTCCTCACTTTTTAGATATATTGTTTTTCTGTATACATCACTTATGAAACAGGTTTTACTGTGACGGTTGCAGGGTCGCAATGGACGACTATATATGAACCATCTAAATGAGCATTTGTAATGACTTCACCTTTTTTAAACTGTTGACAATCAATATTAAAGTTAAAAAAGGGAGTATCATCCATATGTAGAACGAACATCACCATAATGAATCAACTCCTCATAAATTCTTATTTCTTGCAAATTAGATGGTGGCGATATATTTCCATTCACCATTTTCTAATTTAAACGTATCCATATCGTCATCCACTCGATAGAAAACAGAAGGTTTGTTTTCTGAGGAAATAGCAAAATACATAAATTGCTTATCTTCTTTTACATATTCGATAGTTTCATGACTCCATAAGGATATTGTTTCTTTTAGACATTTCTTGCAGAATAAAATTTCTTTCAATTTCTTTTCCAATTCTTGAACCATACGATTTTCCGTCCTTTCTAAAACGCTTTAAATAAAATCCAATGTTAAAAAGAAAAGTTGCGAAATATGAATTAGGCAACTTTTACTTTTCTATCTGTGATTTTCCAATTTCCTCGGTTATCGTGAGAAACAAGAGCGTTATGTTGAAGGACTAACATGTCTCGTTGAATCGTGCGTTGGCAAACTCCAAATTCATCTTGCAATTTTTTTGTAGTTACACTGCCTTCCTTGCGAATGAATAGATAAATAGATTTGCAACGATTTAACATATGTTTTGTTTGTTTTTTCATTAAAAACATCTCCTTAAAATAAATTCAGTTTGAATACCTTTTATATATACCTTTATATAATATTTATTTTAACTATAAATGATAACAAATAATTATTTTGACTATTGTCAAAGAAAAGTATACATCATTCGTTTTGAAATGAAAAGTGTTTTTACAAATATTTTCTATGAATCTTATCTATAATATAGGGATTATAAAAAACAGGTATTTTGAAAAATGACTTTTAAAGGGGATAGGATAGTGCGTAATAGGAGTTTAACAATTATTTTTATATTAATGAGTTATGTAATTATTAGTGATAGAATCTCAAATGTTGCAAGGATGATAGATAGTGAATTTCTACAATTTGTGATTTGTAGTATCGGATATGTTTCTTGGGTAGGTATTGGTATTTTTTTATATAGTCGTGTGAAAACAATGATGAGTAAGGAGTGTTAAGGATGATGAATAAAGAGGCTGAGAATAAATTAGTATATCGAGTATATGAAGGTTTTGTTATTGGAGGAAACATCCCATTTTTATTTTGTGTTTCAAATGTACGTGAGCATTCATTAAAACAAGAAATTGAGTCTGGTGCGAGAAAGATGTCTTGTAATTGGAATGTAATTCACGAAACAGGAAATCGAAATGAAGCAAGAATAATGGCAAATGATACGGAATTTTAATGTCGAAGAAATGACTAAATTCTATATAAACTACATAGAATATATGGATATTTTATAAAACAGGTGTTTGACAAAATTTAATTTAAAAGGGAGCGTTATTTATTATGTTCGGTATGTTAAAAAAGGTTAGTAAGGTAAAACAAATTTTAGGAGCGTTATTAGTATTAGGATTATTATCTTGGGTAGGTATTGAAGGTGCTTTAATTGGTGGATTATTTATTTTAGGTATGTACAAAGCAATTAAAAAGTTTGGTATTACAAGTCGATTAAAAAGAATCGTTACAAAAAAGAATGTATTTAGACTTGCATTAGGTGTGTTAGCTTATTATGTAATTGATACTTTTGGTTTTGATAATGTTATGTCAGTTACAATTGGTTCAGTTGGTTATTATGCATATAAAAAATATGAAGTAAAAGTGAAACTTTTAAAACTTAAACAATTAGTATTAAACTAAACGGATTATAAGTCGGAGGAATAAAAATGGTAAAAGCAATTATTTTTGGATGTATTATGATAATAGCTGGGTTTTTGATGACTTTTTCTAAAGAGGAAATAAAGAAACATCCTATACAAGTGGCTCGCTCAATCGGATGTATTCTATTAGTATATGTTGGAATTGTACTTGTAGCTTTTCTATTCAAAGCTATTTAAGTTCGGAATAATAAATAATATTATATTAGGAGAGAAATAAAATGAAAACAACAGGTTTAGATATGAAAAAGGTTGCTTATGTATTAGCATTAGGTTTGTTTGGATTATGTCTGGTAAAAATGTTCGGGTTGGTAAGTATTATGTTAGCTACAGTTGGTGCAGTTTGCTCTTATTTATTTGATAAAACTAATTTAAAGAAAAAAGCATCTTTAATCAGCGGAGGTTTTGTTTTTACAAAAACAAATGATTCATATGTTGCATTTAAAAACTTTAAAGATGGAAGACTGTCTGTATTTGATTTAGATTCAACATTAAACGTATCTATTCATTTAACACAAAATCAAATTACTGCAATTCAAAATCATACGGCCGATGATTTTACTGAAGTTGAAGTAGTAGACATTGAATTAGATGAAGATATGAAAGATTTAAACGGAATGGGTTACAAGTTATTAAAAGGCGATGCACAATCATTTGATGTAATGTTTAAAGTATTTAAAAATGGTGTTTATGTTTTCTGTTTTGATGGGGACAAAAAATATTTAAACGGCATTTTCATGGAGAACGTTATTTACAATGAAGCAATGCACAGCAATACAACTACTACTGCTCTTGTAGTTGCTTAAATTTGAAGAGGTGATTTATTGCCTCTTTTTTTTTATACCTGGTTGAGATATAACTATAGTTAACAAATGAAATTAGTAAGGTGGAAAAACAAATGTTAACAAGTGAAATGATACTAAACAAGTTAGAAGAAAATATTTCAACATTAAAAGAATTTGAGGTAGAGTCAATTGGAATATTTGGTTCTCATGCAAGAAATGAAGCACGAGAAGATAGTGATATAGATATGGTTGTACGATTTAAAGAAGGTAAAAAGAATTTTAAGCGTTTTATGGGATTAGAACAATTTGTAGAGGAACTATTTTTAAAAGAGGTAGATTTGGTATCGGAAGAGAACGTGAAGCCAGAGATTCTGCCCTATATGAGAAAGGATGTTAAATATGTTAAAGGATTACAGGATAATATTTGAAGGTATTTTAACAGAAGCAAAGGATGCAGAGGAATTTGTAGAAGGTATGTCATTTGAGGAGTTTAAAAATGATAAGAAGACAATGAAAGCAGTTATCAGAAGTTTAGAGATTATTGGTGAAGCAATGAATCGTATTCCAAAAGAATATCAACAAAAACATAAAGATATTTCTTGGTGGGCGTGGGTTAAGTTTAGAAATGTACTTATTCATGTGTATCATGCGATTGATTTAGATTTAGTGTGGGACGTTTTAAAAAACGAAGTGCCTCCATTAAAGAGGCAAATGGATAGATTGTTAAAAAACCCAAAAACATCGAATCCAAAAACCTATAAAAAATCAAATCAAAAAACATGTCATAAAGTAAAAGCGTAAGGAGAATCATACTTCCTTGCGTTTTTTATTTGCTCTTTTATGAAACAGCGTAAAAACAACTATAATACATGGAATATATAAACAGGTGAACTTACGTTTTAATTAAAAAGGAGATAGGTGGCATGAGTAATCATTTAATTGAGAAAAAGGTACAGCAACTAAAAAAAGAAGTGTGTAAAAAGTCTTTTTCTATGATTGATATTGTTTGTGAGGATTATGGTTGGTGTGTCTTTTGTGAGCATATGCAATTATTAATCAAACGTTTGTTTAAAACATTTCAACGACTTCATAAGGAAACGATGGACTTTGAAATTATAACAGATTCTGATAGAAACGCAGATAAATTAGGACTTTTCTATTACAGCAAGTACGGTCATGTTGAAGTTTGGTATCAGATTAACAGTAATGAATTAACATTTAATGAAATTAAAACAGATTTTTATAAACAGGTGTATGCATTAGTTTAGTCGAGTTATGAAGATAACTTTTAAAAAGGAGAGAATGATAATGACAATTCTAATTGAGAATCAGATAAAAAGTATGCAAGTTACTCTACAAGGGGAATCTATCCATATAAATGAGTTGGTTCACAAGACAAAACGATGGAATTCATTTAAAGAAACTTTATTTATGAAATCTCGTAATGTCCATATGGATTTACAACGAGTGAAACACGAATTTGGAAGAGTGGACATTCAACATGATATAGCTGAAGAATTAAACACGATTATATTTTCATCTTTTTCAAAGTATGGAAATGTATTTCTAACATTTTTGGTAAGAGAAAACATGTTGATGTTTCAATCAGTACGAATAGAAGAGTGCAGTGCAGAAGAAACAGATTTCTTATATGCATTAGTATAGGTCATATCAACGTGGTATGGCTTTTTATTATGAATAGACTTGGGCTGATAGTGTGACAGAACCAAATGATAAAATCTATTAACCCTTACTATAATGAGGTATACAGAAGGGGGAGTGATTCATCATGAATACATTACATAAAGAAAACTCTTTATTTTTCAGAGAAGAAAACAAGCGAATGAAAGAATTAATTTGGAAATTATTATTGGGAATGAGTTCTTCAAAAGATATTCATATGTGGGAAGCAGAAGTAAAGACATTAGATAAGGATATTTCGGACGAATATACATATTCCTTATGTAAAGAAGCTGAGACATTCTTCCTTGAGTATTTGCTGATTCATCATCCTGAACATCAGGTACTACAAGAACATTTTTGTTCTACAGATGTTGTGCTTCAAGAAAGAGAACTGGTTGTACATACAATGTTTGTTCGAATCTTAATTGAAATTAAAGAACTGAACGTATTAGAAGAGGATTTTACCTATTTATTGGATGATATAGGTCAAATATATAGGATGAATAAAATGGAAGTATTATCTTTCGCAAAGGAATTGAGAAGTAATCTAAATTCTATTACACCAAAAGAACAAGAACTACACTTAAGAATCAATGCATTAAGTAGGTTCGCAAATATTATATGATGAAATTTCGAAACAGTACATTTTGATGTGCTGTTTTTATTTTTTGTGAATTGTTGTATTGAAAGAGATAGAACATTTATTTTGTTTACTATAGTAAAAATATATTCATATAATGAAGTAATTCATTTTATAAGGAGGGATGCGTCTATGGAGAAAAAATGTTCATTTTGTGGTTTTGAAAAAAAAGATTTCTTACCTGCTATACATGAAGGTGTTGGACTTTGTAAGAATTGTTCACGAATTGCTTACGAACATTTTCATGGGGAAATAGATAAAAATAATAAGGGGAATGCAAATAAAAAAGAAGCATCTCTGATGTATTCACGTCCTTTACGACCACATGAAATAAAAAATAAATTGGATAGAGATGTAATTGGACAAGACGATGCAAAGAAGGTTTTGACAGTCGAAATTTATAATCATTACAAACGAATTCATAGCAAAGTAAAAACAAACATTCCTAAGAACAACATATTACTAATTGGTGAGAGTGGTTGTGGAAAAACGCATTTAGTAGAGACGATTTCAAAAATCATTAATATTCCCATGACAATCGTAGATGCTACTACGATTACAGAAACAGGATATAGCGGAAAAGATGTAGATAGTATTCTATCTTCTTTAATACAAGAAGCAAATGGAGACATTTCCTCTGCTGAAAAAGGAATTGTTTTTATTGATGAAGTCGATAAATTAGCAAAACGTACATCACATACAAGTACAAAAGACCCACAAGGTGAGGGTGTTCAACAAGCCTTATTAAAAATGATTGAGGGTACTAACTTTACAATCGAACAAAATAGACAATCTATTAAACGAACAACTGTGACCATTAACACTTCTAATATTCTATTTATATTTGGAGGAGCTTTTGATGGATTGCAAGAGATTGTTGATAAACGAATGAATAAGCATAAAAAAACGATTGGATTTACGAATGCAGATACAGTAGAGATACGTAAGGATGATTCTGAAATGAGCCCTATAAGGATTGAGGACTTAATACAGTTTGGGATGATTCCTGAATTCATTGGTCGTATTCCTCTAATACTTACACTAAACCCATTAACGAAAGAAAACTTAATGGATATCTTAGTAAAGCCTAATGGGGCTATTATTCCTGAATATATAAAGCTATTCAAAGAAGAACAAAAAGATTTACGTTTTACAGATGAAGCGATTGAATACATTGCTATAGAAGCTTTACATAAAGGTTTAGGAGCACGAGGAATGAAGGGAATTGTGGCGAAAAAAATGAGTGATTTATTGTATGACATGCTTATAAATGAGGATATGACGGAGTTTGTAGCTACTAAAACCTTTATTAGGGGGTAGAACAGGGGGTACGACATATTTTCTTCATTTTTAGTTATTAAATTGAGTGATAAATACTACTATATAACATAATCAACATTAAAGATGTTGACTATAGAAAAAATAAAAATGTCAAAAATCATTTGACTAAAACAAAATAGTAGGAGGTGTATCGCCATGACAGAAGCTATCGAAAGAAAACACCTTTCCGTAAAAAACGGAATTATGGCTTTTTTCTTAACTCTTGTTATGATGATGGGCTTTGGGCTACCTGTGATGCAAGCACATGCAGATGGACAAATCGGTGATGTTGAAGTTAAAGTTGGTAGTGACGGTAAATTAGAACTTAAGGGTGGAGGTATGAGCAATACTTCTAACAGTGGTTCTGCTTGGACTTCTTTCATCCAAAAATACCGTAACTTTATCGTTGGTATCTCTGGTATTGGTGCAGTTTCAATGATTATGTTCTTCATTTTCCAATTCATGAAACTTGGTGCGAATTCAAGTAACCCACAAGCTCGTTCTCAAGCGTTAGTAGGCTTAATTTGGAGTGGTGTTGCGGCCGCAGGTTTAGGTGCGGTTACAATCATCGTAGGATTTTTCTACAGTGCATTCAAATAAGCAAAGAACAAGCCAAAAAGCATACTTATGTATTTAAGTATGCTTTTCTTTGTTATATTCGTATAAACTGATGAAAAGTAATTAGTATAAGCACAAGAAAAAAATCAATCGCATTTCAAGTGAAAACTCATTAGATTTCAATATTATGCCTTTATTCGACTCATATAATCCTCAAAATCTTCATCAGAAATGACTCCATACCTCTGGTAAAACTTCAACTTCTCAATGTGATGTTTTAGTTGAACTTCATCCACAGAACCATCTAATGCATTATTTTCTATAAATCTTCTAATAAAGCTTAATCTAATAACAACCTCAAGCTCAGTTAACTCCATATATTCTATTTTAGGATTCTTACGATGTTGTTGAGTTAATTGAATTAGACCTAATTCGCCTCTACTAATAAACCTTCTCGTTTTATCCTCAAACAATACGGCGAGTTGCCCATCACTATACTCCATAATTACTATTTTTTTATTCATAAAACCCTCTCGTTTCTTATTCGTTTATATTGTGTTTCGTTTATGTATTTAGTAGAACAGCTTCTCCCATATAGTCGAACCATATAGGAATAGTAATCCGTAGACTATCTATTATATATCATATAACATTAACTATAGTCAATGAAAGGGGTGAGTTCCCATGAAGATTTATCCAGTTCCTCCTGATATGAAAGAGAAGGAAAAAGTTATCGGGGGCGTATTAAATTTGAATCAATTTTTCTGGTTATTAGGTGGCTTCGGTCTTGGAGCACTATTCTTCATTTTGAGCTTTGTCATAATTGGAAACGGAATTATAGCCTGTTTCTTAGGGCTTATTGGTTTATTGTCAGGAACACCATTTGCCTTTAAGAAAAAATTGGACATGACATTGTGGGAGTATATCAATCGAAAACGTGCTTTAAAGAGAAAAACAAAAAAACTAATAAACCGTAGAAGGGAAGTGTAAGAATGACAGGAGTAATTATAGGAACCGTTTTATTACTTGCTCTATTTGGTGGTATGGGATGGGCTGTTATGTATCAATTGAAGAAAACAGACCCAAAACAAGCGGATACATCTGCAAGGGAGGACATTCAAAATGCACAAGAATTCCTGCCGTATAAAGATATTACCGATTCAATGATTGATTTAGGTCAACATCACTATAGAGCGATTATTGAATGCAATTCTATTAACTATGATTTAAAAACAGAAAAAGAAAAAGAAATTATTGATTTATCTTTCCAACGTTTCTTAAATTCATTATCGCACCCAATCACATTCTTTGTTCATACAAGAACTATTGATAATGCGAAAACATTGAAGTTATTAGAAGATGATATTCTGACTACAATAAAAGACTATCCAAATTTAGAAAGTTATGGAGACGCTTATTATTCAGAAATGGCGAATTTACCAACAATTATTGGTAATAACAAACAAAAGAAAAAATATATCATTGTACCTTATATGGAAGCGAATGAGTTAACAACAGCTACGGATGAGGAAAAATACGATTATTCTGCAAAAGAACTTTATACACGTTGCCAAATGTTAATTGATGGATTAGCAGGTATTGGTGTAAAGGGGAATATTTTAGAAACGAATGAAGTAGCAGAAGTAATATTTGGTGTCTATCACAGACAAAACCATTCACATGCTGAAGGTGTTGTAAGTGGTGAATACTTAAATCTTATGGTGGAAGGTAAGAAGAATCCATTACAAGAGGTATTACCAGAAGGGAAATTGGATTGGATTTTATATGAAGCTCAAATTCGCTTAGAAAAACAATTGTTAGATAGCAACGGAGTAGATACAGATGTAAAATCTTCAGCAAATAAAGCGATTCAAGAAATCAATAAAATTCGAGAAGCTGTTGCAGGTTACTACAAAACACCATCTGTAGAAATTCCAAATATTCCTGAGATGGAGGCTGATAAAGATGTCATTCTTTAAGAAGAAAAAATCAAAAAATAAAATAAACGGAGATGCAATTATTGATTTAAATGCCAATCATAAAGAAGAACAAACAGATACATTAGAAAGAGGGACAAGGAATATGAAGGATTTTGTTGCTCCTCCTTCTTTTGACAGAAGTTTTGAGGATTGTTTAAAAGTAGGAAATAAATATGTGCGTAATATGGTTATGCAAGGGTTTCCTACAAACGTATCTGTGGGTTGGCTTGATTTACTATATAGCTATGAAGGTGATTTAGATACAGCGTTATATATCGAACCTGCTGATGATAGAACAGCTCTTGATGAATTAACGCATAAACTTACGCAATTCGAATCGCAATTACAAATCGAAACAGAAAAGGGGAATATTCGTGATATTACACGATTGAGAAATACGATTGTTCAATTATATAACCAACGTGAAAAATTAGAGCAAAATTATGAAAACCTCTTTTACATCCAAGTCACATCGAATTTATATGCGGATTCTAAAGAAGAATTGAATAAGGAATCTCAAAAATTAGACAACAAATTAAAGGGTAGAAAGATTTATATGATGCCTACCTATTTAAGACAAGATGATGGTTATAAATCAGCTCTTCCATTTGGAAAAACATATATATTAGATTCATTCAGAAACTTCAACTCTGGAGCCCTAACAGCATGTTTCCCGTTTTATAATTCTGAAATCTCTCATGAAACAGGTATTTTCTGTGGAGTGAATTTATCAACGTCTACACCTGTATTGATTGATTTTTATGATAGAGATAAATTAAATAACTCTAATATTACGGTATTCGGTCAAGCGGGTTCTGGTAAAACGTTCTTCGTGTCCTTATTAACAATGAGAAGTGCATTACGTGGTGTACGTACAGTAATTATTGACCCTGAGGGAGAGTACAAGCCACTTACAAGAGCATTAGGGGGAGCGCATATTTATGTAGCACCTGACTCTAAACACTTCCTTAATCCGTTTGATGTAGAGTCAGAATATAATGTGGACACTGGTAAAGAGGAGATTGATTTAAAATCGAAAGTTGCCGATTTGTTAAACCTTGTAGCGGTTATGGCAGGGGGATTAACACCTGAACAACGTTCGATTGTAGGTCACATTCTTGCAAAAGTATATAAGGATAAAGGCTTTACATCAGACCCTGATTCGTTATATGACAATGAACCATACTTTGATGAGTTAACTGGCGAGTTCTCAGAAACAGGTCGTAAACGTCAAATGCCAAGATTTACAGACTTCCATGATGAATTCGAGTCTTATGCAAGAAAAGAACAGAATAAAGAATTAGAAAGTTTAGCAAATGCACTAAAAATCTTTAAAGAGGGTGGCGTGTATGACATGTTCGACTGTTATACATCTGAAGAATTAGCAAACTTTAAAGATGCACCAATTGTTACTTTTGATATTAGTAGATTAGAAGAAAGTGTACTTCGACCAATTGGTATGTTCGTTTCGATGAGTTGGACTTGGGAAAAATTTGCTAAGAAAAATCCACATATCAAAAAACGTATTGTCTGTGATGAAGCATGGATGTTAGTAAATAAAAATATGGCAGGATTCGAATATACATCTCAATTCTTAGAAAACTGTTCAAGACGTATTCGTAAACGTAACGGTGGATTATTAGTAGCATCTCAAAACTTTATCGAATTTGCGAATAATGAGCAAGGTAAAGCGGTATTAACGAATGCTGTAGTCAATATCTTCTTACGTCAAGATAGTACGGATATTGATTTATTACAAGACACATTCAAATTATCTGATGGAGAAAGAAACTTCTTACTACAAGCACAACGAGGCGAGTTACTGATTCGTATGAATGGAGAAAGCTCTGTTGCTTATGTAATGCCATTTGAATTTGAAGTGGACTTAATTAAAAAAGCACATCAAGCGAAACCTTTGGATGAAGTAGAAGAGAATCATAACCACATTCAAATAAAGAAAAAAATCGCTTGATGTAAGGAGGGATACTTATGAGTGACCGAAAAAAAGGAGGGTTTTTTAAAACCCTCTCTAAATTTGCTTTGACTGCTGTAACGGCAACCACCTTGTTAATGTCACCTATTAAAGCATACGCTCACGATGCGTATTTTATGGGGATTGCTATTGATTTTGGTTCTAATCGTTATAATGCCGTTGTTTCTTTTGATGACAATACAACAATTGAATCAAATCACAGGGAGTCAGAAATCGGTATATTCGCAGAAAAAGCAAAAACAAGTAGCTTTGAAATACCGAGTATAAGTGGAGAAAAGGATAAAGTAAAAAAAGCCTATGATGATATAGTTCCTGATGTTGGGAAATTGGACATGGCAGGAAAAGACTGGCCTTTGGTATATACATTCCCTGGTTATCATACAGGTACTACGGAAGATTCTACTGCGGCGACTGGATTAGATAGGGAAAGGGCATATTGGGTTGCAGATACATTAGTTAATTCATTTAATGATGCACTCTCTTATATCATGTCTGTTTCAGGGTTTAGCAAAAAAGAAGCTGACAAAGAGTTTTCAAGAGAAGATTTTGTTCAATTAGCTATTAACGTTGCGAATGCTTCTGACTCTGCTATGGATGGAAACTCAGGAAGTGTAGAATTTAATGGTAAATCATTTGCATTCTCCTCAGGTAAAGATGTTCCTAACCCTGTAAAAGGTACGGACAAAGCTCATTATGTAAAAATCAAAGGGGAAGGTGCTGAACCTGCATACTTCGTTGCGATGGTTCCAAAAGGCTACTATCCAGGACAAGAATTGGCAACTTCATTACCAAAAAGTGCTCAAAAAAAGGTAAAAGACTTTGAAGTTAAAAATTTAGATTGGAAAAGAATTGTATTACAAGGGAACACGAACTATGTAAAAAGCGAAATCACATTTTCTCAAGTAGATAAACTGGCTAAACCAGGTAAAATCGAACAATATTTTAGTGAGTTTATTAGTAGTGTTTTAGGAACAATTCGTCAATTATTAGGATTATATAGTTTCCAAGAGTTAATGTTAAATGATGGTCAACGTTCAGCGACAACTTATCAAGGGATTATGCCTTTAACTTGGTTTGATTCTGCACAATCTTTATTCTGGGTTTGTCAATGTCTTGCTTGGGCACTTATCATTGGAGCAATTGTAAAATTATTAGTTTCTCGAAACTTATCCGCAGTAAATCCAATGATGCGAGTAAACTTAATTGATGGCATTCAAAACCTGTTAATGACTGGGTTTATGTTAGCTTTAATTGGTCCTTTATTCCATATATTAGCTATTATCAATTACAAGTTAGTGGCTGTATTTGGAAGTGCATCGAATTATTCTCATGCATTTGGAACAGCAGATACCATGAGTTCAGGATTAGTAGGTGCTATTTTAATTAACATAGCGTTCTTTATCATCATGATTTACTTTAACTTTGTGTATATCATGAGGGCAATTACAGTGGCATTATTATATTCAACTGCACCATTATTTGTTGTATCTATTGCATTTGGTGGTAAATACAAGCAATTGTTTGGTAACTATATGAAAGAATTAACATCAAACATTTATATGCAAACATTCCATGCATTAATGATAGCTTTCTTTGCTAATGTTACTACATTAGGTCAAACAAGATTAATAGAAAGTATCATCTTACTTATTGCCTTTGTACCAATGACACAATGGTTCCGTCAAAACCTAATGGGTCTTTCTGGCGGTGGTATCTCAGGTCAAATTGGTGGTCAAGCATTAAGTATGGGTATGAATATGGTAGGAGGAGCTACCGCAGGATATATGGAACAACGTAACCGTAAGAAAACTATGGAATCTGTAAGTGGTGGTTCACAAATGAACAAAAAAGGAGCTCAAAACTTCAATGGAATTGGAGCAGGTGGTTCTGGCGGTGCAAATATGGGGGCGAATTCTATGGCAGATGTAGATAGTAAACAAACTCATGCAATGAATAGTCAGATGAGAGGAATGAATGGAACAGCAGGTGGCAATAGCCCTACACCAAGCTTAAAGAAAAAATCAATTCTTAAAGAAGGTGCGAAAGGTATGGGTAGAATCGCAATGGCAACTGCAAAGGTAGGTGCAGTTGGTGGTGTCATGGCAGGTTCAAGTGCTGTTGGAGATAGAGCAGGTATGGGATTAGCTACTGACCTTGCAAAACAAAAAGGTATGCAAACTTTTAATAAAGCAAATGATAGCTTTACTGCACGTAAGGAAAATGGGAATGGAAACATTAAATCTGCATTGGGCACAATGAAGGATTTAACAACAGGAAGCTCACCTGATAGTTTAGATTCTTACACACAACAAGCAGAAGGATATATGAAAGAAGATATCGCAAACAATGGAGCTGTTACTCGTTATCATAATGTAAAAGGGTTAGAAGAAGATACTGGAATTAAACAAATGGTTGATGTAGGTGACAACAAAATGTATGTAGAATACGACTTTGATGAAACGACTCAACAATTTAATAATTCTAACTTAAATGGAACGCAAGAAGAACAAAACCTTGCAACTGTGATGGAATCATTCAAAAACAATGATAAGCATGCAATGGATTATTACAAAACAAAAGGCATTCTTCATGCTACAGTAAATAAAGAAAAAGGAACTGTTGGTGTGTGGGTAGATAAAGAAGCATTTGGATATAAAAACGTATCAAAATCTGGAAATAATTATATTATTCAAAAAGATATGAATGCGAACTTCTCCAATAATGAAATGCTTAAAATACCAAATTACAGAAAGGTTAAGAAATAGAAATAACGAATTTAGAAAGAGAGATTTGTCGTATGAAAAACGATAAGTCTCTTTTTATATTCACTACATTAAATAATTAGTTTATTTTAGAAAAAAATAATTGACGAATAAGTATTAAACGTATATAATATAATTATATAAATAAATATTAAAAAAACAGGAAGGGTTTGTGATAACTCTACAAAAAAAGGAGATGATAGTATGTTACAAGAATTACTTGATGGTTATTTAATATTTTTAGTTGCGTACTCTCTGTACAAAATTATTGATGCAGGTATATACCAATTGAAAGAGAGACCGAAATTAAAACGAAATCGAGAACAATACTTGCGAGAAATGGGAAGATTAAAAGATTAAGATTTCTATTTTTCTTGCAGTTCAAATAAAAATAGATTTTTAACATGAAAGGGTTCTGTTACCTATTTGGTGATGGAGCCCTTTTTGTGTTTTTAAAAGGAATAAGAGAGTGATAGACAATGGCGATTTTTCTTTGCTAACGTCTATCCTTTTTTATTTGTTTTATTTTTCACTATAGTTAAAACTTGGTAGAACTCGTTATATATAGATAACAATAATAGTAAAAGAATAGAATAGAGATAAAGCTTTGAAAGGGGGAGAATTCAATGAATGAAGAGAATAAAAATGGTACAGATGCCACCTCGAAAATAGCAGAAGAACAAATGAATAAAACGATGCAAAAGGGTGCAAAAAAGACAGGGAAAATGGCAATGAAGGCATTGAAAAAGGGAGCGAAAATGATTTTAAAAGCAGTTTTTGGTGCCTTGAAATCACTTGTAATTGCTATTCTTCCGTATCTACTAATTGCTATTCTTATATTCTATTTATTTACTGTTATTTTTGACACTATTTTTGAAAGTCGAGGGAAAGAACAGGGCTATCAAATGGAAGACGAAAAGCATGATAATAAATTAAAAAAGAACAAACAAGGACAATGGCAAGCGATTAATCTGTCTCCAGGTAATAAAGTTGTAAAAGCCTTTTATACTTACTTTTCTGACCGCTCATATTACATAACAGTAGGCGATGAAAAAAAACTGTATACAGCAGAAGACCCTGAAATAAAAAGTAGAAATATTAAAGACAAGAATGACAGGGAAAAAATGTTTTATTTAAGTCCCAACATGTTATGGACTCTTGACGAATTCTTATTTGAGAATAAGTTCAGATTTCCAGAGCAATTTTTAAAACCAGTCTATCATGACCCTGAAACATTAGAAGCAAAGCCATTAACTGATGATAAAGGTTTGTTAGTTGCAGAAAGTAATAGCTACGATACAAAAGATGTGCGTATAGCTGATAAAAAAGAAAAAGGTGTCTGGGATTATGGGTTCGCTCCAATTCTTCATTACCAAGAATATGAAGAACAAAAAGAAGGAAGAGGGAAAGTTCTTTATGAAGATGTTTGGGATGAAGAAAAACAGCAGGTTGTTCAAAAGCAAAATATCGCTGAAGATAAGCAAGAAGAACACAAGAAGGCTGTCGAAGGATTTCCAAAGAAGACTTGGATGATTGATAAAGTCGCATCTCCTGCGGGAAATATTTCAAATAAAATTACAAATGAGTGGAAAGATACAGGAGAACGATACGAGGAAAAAATATCATTTAAACAAAAAGTTAAAAAATGGAAGATGGTTACAAAGACTCGTGCTAAAACAAATGGAGTAGGTCTTCCGTTATTCAAAGATGCTAATGGAAGTGAAACAATTGTACCAAATTCACAACCAATTACAGAAACATACGAAGAAAAAGAATGGTATGAAGAAGAAGTTACTATGTTTAGATATGCAGAAGGAACAATGTGGGAGCAAACCCCTGAATACGATGGAGAACCAGATACATCAGGTGTTACAGGTAATCGCTATTTCAAAGATTATCTACAAAACTTTAAATCTCGTGTTCCAATAGATGCGGCCATAGGGTTTAATGTGGAAACTCGTACAAATAAAGACATTAAAGAATTAGAAGCCTTATTAAAAGAACATGATGAAAAGGATGCTCAAGCACAACAAGGCGGTGGGCAAGTAGATATGGGTGAGTTTAAGTTAGGAGAAGGAGCTGACTCTGAGAATTACAAGAAATCACTTCAATATATTGAGATATTCAAAAAATATGGAGATATGTTTGGTGTAGACCCTTATTTATTAGTTGCTAAAGCCTCACAAGAATCAGGTGGTGACCACGAAGGAAGCTTACCAGGTGGTAGAGGATACAATGGTGCGGCGGTTGGCTTAATGCAAGTTGAAAAACCTGGAGAGGTTATCAAAGGTGTAACCGCATTTAACTTCCAAACAAAGCAAGAAGAAACTATGAACATAAGTGGTCCTGGGGATGTAACGGATGTGGATGCGAATATTAAAGCAGGTACAATGGAATTTGCTTCTCGATTAAAAGGCAATTTCTACAATGTATTACTTTCTATTCAAGCCTACAATTATGGACCTGGTGGTACAAATGCCATTGTGGATTTGTATGCAAAAGAAACAGGTAAAACATCTGATGAAATTAGACAGAATACGGGAGACACTGGATGGATGAAGTTCCGTGACGAGGTTCATAACAATCCTTCTAAATACTTTAAATGGAGTGGTAGCACTTACGGTGATGCAAAATACATAGAACATGTATTACGTTACTATGCTTCTCCTGAAAGTAAAGCACCTTGGGTAATGAAAGAAGATGGAACAAAAGTAATGGCTGATGGAAATCTTGAAGTTGGTTCAGCAAGTGGATTAGAAGTAAAAGGGGGCGGTGGAGACTTTGGTTTCGGCGCTTTAATCAAAAACATCTTTGGGAAATTAAAAGAATTTTGGGGTACCCTATTCCCAGATAAACCATTACATGACCCTATGAAACCAATTGAAGCAGGGATTATGTATAAAAACCAGATAAGAGAAAATCGTTCACAAGACGTTATTAATATGATGTTTGTTATGGAGGAACAAAAATACTTATCTGAGTTTGATGATATGACAGATGAAATGTGGAAAGAACGTTTTTCTCAATTATTTAAAAACCCATTAGGTACATCATGGGGAGGCAAAAAAAATGGATTGGATGTAAACAAGGTATTCCCAGATGGATTTAGTAAACCAGTAGATATTGACCCTCCAACTATTGTAAAACCTTTTGGTTTAGTGCCTGAAGGAGAAAGTAAAGGATTGCATCAAGCGATAGATATTCTTGCTCCAAGTGGAACGGAAATAAAATCTGTTTCAGATAAAGGAAAGGTAATAAATATCAGTAATGCTGAAGGTGGATATTTAGGAAAAATGGTAGAGGTTCAATATAAAAATGCTATTGTAATCTACGGTAATCTGGGAACTGTTGATGTTAAAGAAGGACAAGAAATCAAAAAAGGAGATAAGATTGGTACAGCAGGTGGTACCACAGAAAGTGGAGAAGTCATGCATTTGGAAGTTGTTTATAAAGGGCAACGTGTAGATGCAACACCATTTGTTACTGGAGAAGGTACACAAAGTGGTGGAGGTAATGGTACTTCTACTCCAGGTGGGGGAGGACCAATGAGTATTGAAGGTAGCCAAAAAGCTCAAGAAATCTATGGATACTTAAAAGAATTTATTGGTTCTTGGTATGCTTGGGGTGGTACAACACCACCTAAGAAATTAGCAAATGGAGAGTGGGAACCTGCAAGAAAAACAGGTGCTTGGATTGGAGGATATCCAGTAGAATATCCAGGGTTTGACTGTTCAGGATTCATGCAATATGGATATAAAAAAGCAGGAGTGAACATTCCTCGTACTGCAAGAGAACAGCAAGCATGGGCTACAAATATCGCAAAAGACCAAGCTCAACCAGGAGATTTAGTATTCTGGGGAAAACCTGCTCACCATGTAGGAATGTATATTGGTAACAATGAATACATTCATGCTCCTCAATCAAATGATAGAATCAAAGTTTCTAAAATTAACAATTGGGGCAGTGTTACAAGTGTAGGACGTGCATTGAAATAATAAGGTAAGAGGGAGACATTCTCCCTCTTTTTTTATTGTAATAAAAGTATGTTTTGTTTCAAAATACGAAACGTACTAAAGTTATGAAGATAACCTTTGCTTCTCTATAGAATGTCTACATCTTAATTGCATATGATAATACAAATATATAAAACAGGTATTTTGCATTGAAATAATTAAAAGAGGAGTGATTGAGTGATAATATATGTTTATATTTAATTGACTATTGTTAATGAAAATATTAATATTTATTTAAATGGAGGAGAATATATTATGATTTCTTATACAAATAATGATTTGAATTATGTATTACCAAAAGAAGCTTGGGAGATTGTTTCGTCCCTTACAAGGAATAGTACGCCTAACAGAAAAATGACATGTTTGATTGATTTTCAAGGTGAATATAGAGAAATATTCCAAAAAATTTGTTCTACGGACAAAGTAACAGTTATCTTTGAAAATGGCTTCAAAAAAAGTAGTGATACAGAAGATGTCTTTCAAGGAATATTTGGATGTTATGGATTCGAGGAGAATTGCTCACATGCATTGGATGAGCAAGAGTTTGAGTACAGTGGATTCCCTCAAAATGGTGGTCTTGATAGACTATTTATTAAACGTATGATTTTAGATGGTTATTGGACATCAATTATTTTACATGGGATAGAAAATCCAGAGGATGGTGGATTATATGTCATGTTATATAACAAAAAAACAGAAAAAGAATAATTAAAGCACAATAAAACGAGTATAAATAGTGAAAGCAGGGAATGTAATGACAGAGAGGATTAAGTTAACCATGACTGTAACATGGGAATATGAGCCTAATAAGGAAGATTATGATAAAGGTATGACAATTGAACAAATGGCAGAGTTTGATGCGACGCAACCTGAAGTCCCGTCAATCATTCGAGGCGAGGGAACGTATAGTGATGTAAAATGGGAAATAACAGGAAGGGAATACAAAAATGACTAAGGGTGAATTAATCAAAGAGTTGAAAAAAGAAAATGATTCTCGTTGGATTGGAAAGCCAGACTATTCTTGTTTGTCGTGTTCGCATTCCATGACTACGGGTACACAATTGATTTGTGTAGAAAATAAAATACATAAGGAAGTAGATGATGATGATGACTTGTGTAAAGAATGGAATTAGTCGCAATAGATTGTAAAAAGAAATGAAAAGATTTAAGATTAAAAATAGTAACCTAACCACTCCCACCGCTTTAGCTGTGGGGGTTCTTCTGTACTTAATAAAAGAAAAAGAAGAAATTAAGTAAAGATTTACTAATTGGAGTGTTGATAACATGAAAGATGAAAAAAAGAAATCTGATAATTGGTTTGAGAGTTGGAATACCACTATCAAAAATGTTTATGGAGAAAAATCTGAAAATACTAAAGAAGAGAGTGAAGATAAAGTCGATTTAAAGCAAGAAGGTGAAAAAGAATGAACGAAGTCATTGTTGATACAAAAAAGTTGATAAATTTATCTATCGAAGAATTAGATGAATTACTAAGAACTGAGAAATATACAGAAGATGCCTTGCGAGAATTGGCTAAGAGATTTATTTTTATTACAAAAGAACTTGAAACAGCACTTAAATTGGAAAAAGAAAGAACAAAAAGATTAAGAAATAGGGTAGATGACTTAATGAATGATGTAGAGGAACTGGAAGAAGAATTACCTCCTTATAAGAGATAATACTTTCTATTTATAGAATAATAATTTTAGACGTGCAAATAGATGAAACGCTTACTGTATTGTGAAAATGAGAGCAACTAAGAAGTGCTAAGAATCCGCAAAAATAGGGTATTGCACTTCTTTTTTATTTGTTAATTGATATGAATTATAAATTCCGATTTATTAATCTAAAATACATGAGCAGAGTAAAAATTAGGTATTTATAATTTATAAATTATATTTAAAGAGGAGAGAATATTATGATAACTAAAATGATTAATAAAATCAAAGGTGGTCAATTATTGTCTTTAACAACTACTGAAAAAGAGCGATTAGTGGAGATTCTGGAAAAAGAACAGCGAAGAGAAATAAACAATACAGAATTAGATACGAGAGTAATAACTTTAGTAAAAGAGGAATTTAAAAAAATGAGTTTCTCAAATGAAGAGAGTAATAGAGCTATATTAAGCATTAGATGTCAGGAAATTATTTATAAACAATGGGGATTCTCAAATGATTATTTGTGGAAATTAGTTGATGAAACAGTGGAAGAATTAATACCAGACAATATGGATTAAGAATGATGAAACACAAAGAGTATGAGATTTAAAATTTCATACTCTTTTTTGAGTTAATTCGACAATGCATGGTTATGAAAACCTATCTTTATATCTATAATATATAGATTTTAATAAAAAGGTGGTGGCAACTATGCATGTTATTGAAAAACCAAAAAATCTCTTCTTTGCATTTTGGATTGCGGTATTACTCATTTTACCACTTGTCCAAATACAGGCTCACGCAGAAGAGAGCGTGACAACTAATAAGGTAGAGGCAATCAATAGAGATGCTATTAAAACAAATAGTAGGAAATTTGATTATGCCCCAGATAAAGAAGTGCCATCAGTTTCTATTGACCAAGCAAGTAATTGGGCTGAAAGAAAAGGATATGACGTAGTTAAGTTCTTACAAACCTTTATTCAGCCATTAGCTGTAATTGCATTTATCATTTTTGCTATCGTGGCTTTATTTGGATTCGTAGGAAAAGGTCTTCTTGGAATGGGGATTTCCGTTTTCGTATATACTGGTGTGTTATTCGCTCCAGAACTGCTAAACTTCTTCTCTCGTTGGTTAGCATCATAAAATTTAGGGTAGTAGACAATATGTTCTACTATCCTTTTTTATTGTTTATTTTTTTGTAAAAGAAGGTCTTTTCTTTTTTTTGTGTATATAGGTTTATGTTTCGGAGGGGTTTTGTTTTTAAATTCATTTTGACTATTTATCTATTATTTCCTAAAAATACATTGCCTATAGTTTTTGTGCATGTTAATATATTTACTATAGTCAATGAACGAAATGGATTAAGGAGCTGTAATAAATGAAAAAGTCAATTGTAGGATTAGGTACGTGCGTGGTTGTAGGTGCTTTAGGGATGTTTGGTCAAACAGTAAATGCAGAAGCGATGACTCACACTGTACAAAAAGGGGATACACTTTGGGATGTTGGCCATAAATATGGTGTAGATTACAACAAAGTTCGGGAGTGGAGTGGTTTGCAATCGAACGTACTACATGTTGGAGATAAGTTAGTTGTTTCAGACCCTCATACAGGAGGTAATACGCAAACTCAAGTATCTTCAAATGGTAGTTATGTAGTAACAGCAGATGTGTTAAAAGTGCGAAGTGGAGCAGGTACACAGTTTGAGCAGATTGGTCGCTTATTTGAAGGGAATTATCTTAGTGTTACAGGTAAAGAAGGAGAATGGTACAAAATTAACTACGATGGAAAAGCGGGATTTGTAAGCTCTCAATTTGTCTCTAATAGCCAATCACAAAACAAAGGTAATAATCAACCTAATCAGCCTGCTACAACAAATCCTACGGCTACAACAGGTGGTAAAAAAGGTATTGTAACGGCAGACGTGTTAAATGTTCGAGAAGGAGCAGGTACACAATTTGGAAAGGTTGGTCGATTAACAAGAGGGAAAAATGTAACAATTACTGGAGAATCAGGGAATTGGTATCAAATTTCATTTGATAATACATCAGGATTTGTAAGTAAGGATTTTGTGAAGATTGGCGTAGATGCAGGTAATAAAGAAACTCCTAATCAAGTTTCTAAAACAAGCAATTACAAGATAAATACAACAACGCTGAATGTACGTGAGAGTGGAACGACTGCCTCAACGATTCTTGGTAAATTACATATGGGGACGGTTGTAACGTCTACGGCAGAAGTGAATGGATGGTTAGAAATTTCATTCAATGGACGAAAAGGGTTTATTAGTAAAGATTTTGCCATTCAAACAAATGAGTCACCAAAACAAGGGAATGTAACGTCTGGAAATAATGGACAAACAGGAACTGGACAAGTGTCAGAACCAGTAAGTCGAAATAAACAACAGATGTTAGAATTCTCCAAGAAATTCTTAGGAATGAAATATGTATGGGGTGGTTCTAATCCAAGTGTAGGAGGAATGGATTGTAGTGGATTCATTTACTATGTATTGAATCAATCAGGATTTAGTATTGGTAGAACGAATGTAACTGGATATTGGGATTCTAATAGATTCACACAAGTTGCAACACCTCAAGCGGGTGATATTGTATTCTTCCAAGGCACATACAAAGCGGGTCCTTCTCATATTGGAATCATGTTAAATGACCATGAATTTATTAATGCGAAAGAACCAACAATCGCAATTTCAGATATTAATAGTCCATATTGGAAGAAACATCTATTAGGATTCAAGCGATTCTAATTTTATAGACTAATAGAATCCCTTACTTTTAGGAGTATGGGATTTTTTGATAGGTATAACGATGACGAATATGAAATGAATTTTAATTAATGGTTGCTATTGTATATAAGAAGGTTATAGGTAGATTCTAAAACATGTACAATAACAATAATTATACTTTTCATGGTGAAAGGAGGGATGCTACGGTGAATGTAAAAAATGTATGAACGATTATATCCATATTAATACCCCTTGTATTAACAATGCTCATTATTAATTTTTTATGCGAGGTTATCCCAACTGTTTTGGAAGGACTGCCTATTTTCTTTCCGCTGATACTTTGTCCAATTGGATTTGCTTTAGCTCATTTTTCTTTTAAAAACGAGAAAAGTTCATGGTCGAAATTTGGAATGATATTAAATACTGTTTTATTTTTTACACCATTTATATGGATGATGAGAGGGGCAATGTTCTTTGGGGCTTAAAAATTCATAAATGATAGCTTATAGTGTATACACCTCTTACAGTTTGTATATTTTACATATAAGTGAGAAAGACCTATTGTAATAAACAATAGGTCTTTGTTCTGATTTATATATTATTTACGGTTGTGATTAATAAGTGGAAAATGAGCTTCATCAAGTAATAGTAGTTGTCCAACTAACGAAACATCTTCTTTTTTAATTGGACAAATTTTTATTTGACCTTCAACGTTTACAAGTACATGATATCTATCGGAATATCCTTCTGTTAAAGGACATAAAAAGAACTCTTCGTGTATTCTATTTTTATACCAACAGTCAGATGATGGAACTGTGCATGTATGAACTTTCACCCGTTGCAATCCTTTAATTAGACTTCGCAAGTAGGTTACGTCATCAATTAATTTAGGAATATCATCCATACACTCTACTGCTTTTTCGTAAGCTTTATCCCAAGGGTTCTCTGATTCTCCATGTTGAAAACATTGTTGGTATGCTGTATATCTATCTGCCATATCTTGAATTGATTTCGAATTTAACATTTTTCTTCATCCTTTACTTTTTTTATTTATAAGAGGTTAGTAGTTCGGGATTTTTATAAGCGGTTCCCAAGTATTCAATTTCATATTCACCACTTTTAACGAATAGTGATAGTAAATTGCAATCATATGAATGACCTTTTACATCAAATGCAGGATACTCATCGCCACCCCATTCAATCACCATAGGTTCAGACCAAGGGTTCCATTCACCTTTGTATCGAAAACGAATAATATCTCCTGCAAACAATTCTTGAGGGGTATGGTCAATATCTGTTACCGTAGTGGCATATTGACCTACAGATTCCATTTCAACAATGACAGGACTACATTCTGTGTAGAGAGTGATGTTATCAGTTATACCTTTCTCTGCTTTGAATTTATCAGTGTAATGGTTAATGTAATATCCAAATCCGAAATGCCATTGATTTGTTTTTGTGCTAAATCCTTTGAACTTGGGTTCTTTCATTATGGAATCTCCTTTGTAATACAAATTATTTATTATCTACAGTAAAACTTTCTAAGTAATCGAGAATTCATGTATTGTACTTCCTTCATTATTATTCATAATTATATTTTACTATAGTAAACGTATAATGTAAAATATTTTTTACTTAAAATAACATGTTCATTGACTAAAGTCTATATGCAGTGATACTATAAAGGAATAAAGAACGTAGTTAGGAGCGGATAAAATGAATCTTTTATATAAAATAATTGGAACAAATTCTGAACGCAAAGTGAAGAAAGTAACAAAGCAAATCAAAAGTATTGTTGCATTAGAAGATGAAATGAAATCCTTGTCAGATGAAGAATTGCAAGGAAAAACAGCAGAATTTAAAAAACGTCTTCAAAAGGGAGAAACGGTTGATGACCTATTGCCAGAGGCGTTTGCTGTATGTCGTGAGGCTTCCAGTCGAGTATTAGGAATGAGGCATTACGAGGTTCAATTAATTGGTGGCATTATCTTACATGAAGGAAATGTAGCAGAAATGAAGACAGGTGAAGGGAAAACATTGGTTGCCACACTACCTGTATATTTGAATGCCCTTAGTGGTGAAGGAGTACATGTTGTAACAGTAAATGATTACTTAGCAACACGAGATTTAGGTATTATGAAGCCACTATATGATTACTTACAACTAAGTAGCTCTGTAATTACAGGAGAGTTAACAATGGAAGAAAAGCGAGAAGCTTACCATTCAGATATTACCTATATCACCAATTCAGAACTTGGATTTGATTATTTACGGGACAACATGGTGAAGAGAAAAGTAGATAAGATGCAAAGACCTCTACATTTCTGTATTGTCGATGAAGTGGATAGCATTCTATTAGATGAAGCACGTACACCGCTTATCATTTCAGGACCAGGCGAAGAACCTTCTCAATGGTATGCAATTGTAGATATGTTTGTCCGTTCTTTACATGAGGATGACTATACAGTAGATGAAAAGATTCGAGTTGTTATGTTGACTGATAGCGGTATGGAAAAAGCAGAAAAGATGTTCCGTATGAAAAACTATGCGGATTTAGAGAATACTACAATTCGTCATCATGTAGACCAATCGCTACAAGCTCACTACTTCTTTAAAAGAGATAAAGATTATTTAGTGAAAGATGGAGAGGTCTTTATTATTGATGAGCATACAGGACGTGTGTCAGAAGGAAGACGATATTCGAATGGATTACACCAAGCTATGGAAGCAAAAGAAGGTGTTCGAATTCAAGAAGAAAACAAGACATTAGCTTCTATTACCTATCAAAACTTCTTTTTACTATATAAGCGATTATCAGGCATGACAGGTACAGCAGAAACGGAAGAAGTTGAATTTCGTGAAACATATGGTTTAGAGGTTGTTGTCATTCCTACAAATCAGCCTGTGCAACGAAAAGATAAACAAGATAAGTTGTATTTTACAGAGAAAGCAAAATTTATTGCTATTGTGGAAGATATTAAAAAATCACACGCAAAGGGACAGCCTGTATTAGTTGGTACTTCGACAATTGAAAAATCAGAGGAGTTATCAGACTTATTAACAAAAGAGGGAATCCCTCATCAAGTTTTAAATGCAAAGTTTCATGATATTGAAGCTGAAATCATTATGAATGCAGGACAAAAAGGAGCAGTTACAATTGCTACTAACATGGCAGGTCGTGGTACAGATATTAAGTTAGGCGAAGGTGTTACAGAGGTTGGTGGCTTAAAAGTTATTGGTTCTGAACGTCATGATAATAGACGAATTGATAACCAGTTAAGAGGTCGTTCTGGTCGTCAGGGTGATAAAGGGATTAGTCGTTTCTATGTTTCTTTTGAAGATGATTTAATGCGAGTATTTGCATCAGATAAAATTAAGGAAATGATTTCACTTATGCCTAAAGATGATAATGATGCAGTGGAAAATAAATTCCTTACAAAAGCGATTGGTAAGTGCCAACGAAATTTAGAAGCAATGCACTATGATGCTCGTAAGGAAACGATGAAATACGATTCTATTATTAACGAACAACGAAAAGTCATCTATCAACAAAGGGACGATGTATTAGAACCAAACTTTGATATCGTAGGACAGTTAGACAGTATGGCCAGAGATGTCTTTGAATCAGTAATTGCTGAAAAACTCCACAAGTATGAAGAATTTGGACAAGATGAAGATTTACAACCTGCATTGGAAGAAATGAAACGTACTTTAGAAATGAAATATTCAATGGTTGGTGTAGTCAATGTGGATGATGCATTACAGAAGGATATTGAAGAAATCAAAGAATCTGTATTACAGAATTGTATGGATGCCTTTGAAGTGAAAAAAGAGCTTGTGGTTCAAAATGAAATTCAAGAACAAATGAAGCAAATTCTATTAGAAATCGTGGATAAAAATTGGATTCATCATATTGATTCTTTAACAGATTTGAAACAAGATGTTAAATTAGCAGTGTACAATCAGAAGAAACCAATAGAAGAATTCTTGTTTGCAAGTAGTAAATTATTCAATGAATTAGGAGAAAAAATCCAAGTTGAAATGGTACAAGCTCTTATGAGAATTCGCTTTGTAGAGGAAGAAATAATTGAAAATGTGAAGGAAATAGCATAAATAAGGAAAGGGAGCTCAAAAAAGAGCTCCCTTTTATATAAAAAATATTTTACTTAAAAGTATATATGTTATATACTATAGTCAATAATAAAATGGAGTGGTGGATATGGTATATGCAAAAAATAGGAACAGTGATGTTGTAGGTCATTTAACTCCTTCAAGTTTCGGATACAGTGTTCATTATAAAACATTTAAAAACGGTGAGTATACACGTTGCAAAACATTAGGTATGTCAGTAAAAGAATTGATAGAGAATTGGATTATCATCGAAAGCTATAAATACCTATATGAAATAGTAAAAGGGTTTAAGAAAAATGAAAGAATTCGTGTATGGTATAAATCCGATGAGAGTAATTACATTGAAAGCATTAACTGTGTATATACAGGAGAACTTAGAAAGAGTGGCTTTATCTCACGAGATGGGGAAGTTTGGTCAGAAACCAAGGATAATCGAAATATGATTCGAAATCATGAGATGGTTGTAGACCTAAATGGTATTGAGAAATCGTTTAGCTTAATGGCTTATATTGTGTATGCGGAAAGTTTAGATAATGTACCAAGTATGATTCCTTTAGACGTAAACGTAAATGATGGTGACAAAGCGAAGCTACCTGATATTGATTCGGATTTTGCCAAAGTAGATGCAAATAAGGTGATTAAATATATAAAAGAAAAATATCCAGTATCAGTATGATTACGAAATGTGAATGTGGGGGGAAGCTTGGACTATCGTTTTTCAAGGACAACTCTTCTTCGATGGCTTATCAGATAATCGCTAATAAAACAATATGTACTGTATGTGATAAAGAGACAAAAATCCCGCTAATAACAATAGATGAAGCATATTTTAAAGATTTTGTATTTTTAACAAAAGGGAGTGGATGACATGAATTATTCTGACATTATCAAGGAATTGGGTAATATGAAAGACAAATATCATACCGATTTAGGTACATTAAATTTACATAAAAAGCAGTTCGCAGAAAATGAAAGTCTTTTAGAGAGTTTAAAGGGTAAACAAGAACATCATGCGATGATGAAAGAGTTGTTAGAAAGGGCATCAAAAGAAGCAAGAGAGAATGGAAAAGAGATTCTTTCGCAAACAGCTACATCATCCTTGCAAATGGTTATGGGTGACAATCTTTCAGTAGATATTCAGTTAGATAGTGCCCGTGGTGTTCCCGTTGCAGACGTATTAGTAAAAGCACAGTATCCAAATGAAGTAGTGGAAACAGACCCTGCTCAAGAAGATGGTGGGGGAAGAGCGGATATTGTCTCATTAGCTACTTTTGCATCAGTCAATTTACTTGTAGGAGACAATAATAAAGCAGGATTCTTCTTAGATGAGCCTACCAAATATGTTTCCAAAGAGCCATCAGAGAATACAGCCCATCTTATTAGGGAGTTAGTTGACTATACGGGAAGGCAAACCTTCCTCGTATCACATGAGGATACGTATATGCCTCTTGTGTCTGACAGCGTATTTCGTATGGAGTTAGATGAAAACGGAACAACGATAGCAGAGAAGATAGATTAATCTCCCTGCTTCCTTTAAGAAAATAGAATTAAAAGTAGAGTAAGACACGATAAATAGAAAAGGAGAGGTTTTTACGTGGCAAATAGAGGATTTGTAATGGGGAAAACCACAGTGCGAGAAGTATACATTGTTTCACAAGATAAGCCATTTATTCAAAACGAATATTTAATGATTAATGATGAATTACATGGGGATTTACCTGTTGAAGTTTTAAATACAACTACAGTTCCATTTTTATCAGAGTCTATCATGCCTGAAGGATTTGCATTGGATATTGTAAAAGGGTTATCAAAAGAGATTGTAAATGATAGAAAAACTCACATTGCAAGAGTAAAAGTTTTGAAGACTTTAACAAAACCAGTAACGCCAAATGAAATTGTTCGAGATACCACATTTAAGGAAATGGAGAAAATATTAATTCATGCAAAACCATTAGATGCTTTAACTTTAGGAGTTATCTTAGGTACAGAAGAAATGCAATCCAATTTACCGCAAGAATTAACAAATATTTCTCCTCTATGGAAGGGCGGTGGAGCCGTTCATCAAGAGGGTGTTCCTTTTGTGTTGAACTATCGCAAATTCCGAGAATATCCCCATATTGGTGTATTTGGAACATCAGGTTCAGGTAAAACATTTGGATTACGAGTAATTGAAGAGGAGATTCAAAAGATTCGTATTCCAGGTGTAGCATTTGACCCTCATAATGAAATGAATTTTGTGGAGCCGATGGATGGATTAAATGTTTTAGATAGTAATCTTGTTCATGATTTTCAAGATAGAAACCAAATTTTTTATATTGGAAGAGATGTGGGGATTAATTTCCATGAATTAAAATTGGATGAACTGATGAGTCTATTTGATTTCGTGGGAGAATTAACAGAACCACAACGAGGGGCATTAGAAGTTTTATATGAAAAAGGAGATACGTTAGCACATTTGAAAAACAAAGTTATCAATTTAAAAGTAGCTTTTGAGGTACATGAAAATCCCAAACCAAGTACTAAATTTGGAAAACAAACATCACCTGAAGATGAATTAACAGATGAGCAAGTGTTACTTTACACAAGAAATAAAAATAGGGTTTCAGGAAGTAAAACCTTACAAGCATTATCTTGGAAATTGGATGCTTTAGAATCTACAAATATTTTTGTAGGCGATGTTGATGGTGTAGAATCTGCGATGAAGCAAGGGAAAATTGCAGTGATTCGCGGAGATATGTTACGACAACAAATGGTAGCTTCATATATTCTAAAAAAACTCTATAAAAAACGTAGAGACTATCAAGATTATCAAGAACATGGTGGAGAGAGACCTGAGTTCTTTCCAATGTTTTTCGTTATTGTTGATGAAGCACATAACTTTGCACCACGTCATTCTTCACCTACGAAAAAGGTGTTGAAAAAGATTGCACAAGAAGCTCGTAAATATGGTGTGTTTGAGATTTTCTGTACACAAAAACCAGATGCTTTAGACCCGACAATTGTGGCACAGTTGAATACAAAATTTATCTATCGTTTAAATACAGCAGACGATATGGAAATGGTTCGAAAAGAAACGAATTTGACAGAAGATGAAATGAAACGTTTACCAGAGTTACCATCAGGTCATTGTTTTGTCTCCTCTGCAACATTACCTAAAACATTTGCGGTTCGATTCCGTACAACCTTTACAAAATCACCACATATGCTTGACCCATTTGACGAGTTTCATATGTTTATCGAGGATATGGAAAAGAATGATTTAAGTAAAGTATTAAAAGAGTTTTTACCTATTAAAATGGGGAAACTTCCAAAAATTCATGAAGATATTAACGAAAGAGCAGGAAGAAATGTATCAATGGTTGATATTGCTAACGAATTAACTAAGATGACTCGTTTAGGTATTGTAGTAGAGAAAAAAACATCATTTGGAAGTGAATATATGGAGAAAAAGGTAGGGTAAAATCCTGCCTTTCTCTTTTGTAATTCAAATAAAAGTTACCTTCATAACTTTTAGTAAAAAACGTTTCATATTACTATAATAAAGAGATTATAAGAAACAGGTATTTTTATAAATTGTATAAAAAGGAGAGAATGAAAATGAAAAAGGTACAGGTAGCAGTGGTAGGAGCAAAGCATTTGGATTATGTTAGAGTGGGTACAAAGGTAGAATTGATA
Organism: Bacillus sp. FSL K6-0073; assembly: GCF_038006085.1. Lineage (NCBI taxonomy): Bacteria > Bacillati > Bacillota > Bacilli > Caryophanales > Bacillaceae > Bacillus > Bacillus sp. FSL K6-0073. The sequence goes on from NZ_JBBOUN010000003.1 coordinate 466,109, forward strand.
AAAGACCCAAATCATCCAAAAGATAAATTTGCAGTAAAATGTGTAGATTCAAGAGGTAATAAATTAGGTCACGTATCAGGAAGAATCCTTTCATTAACAGGCATATCAAATAAAGAATTACATGCTAAAATGACTAATGATAGCATTGAAGGTAGAGTAGAATCTCATCCATCCATTCAATCAAGTAATGGATGGATGAGTAAGATTGGATTGACTATAGGTGTGATGATTGACGAGGAGAACGAAGAAGGAGCTGTAGATAAAGATATGAGTCATTCTGTTAAAATATTGGAACGTGAGGTAATTGTGAAAGGAAGCCTTAGACAATATACAGGGAAAACAAAAGTGATAAAAGCTTTTCAACAAGGTGATACAACGTTAGTTTCATTTAAAAAAGAGACAGATAAAATCACTACGTTATTTCAAGGTGAGCCCGCAGGTGAAGTAAACCTGAGTAGTAATGATGAATCAGTTCAATCTTTAAAGAAAGGGTTACAAGTGTTAAATGAAGTAGTGGGTAAAGTAATAGATATCAAACCAACTACGTATACAGTTTCTTTTAAAATTGATGAGTCTATTTTTAACCAAGTAGCTGAAACAGATGATGTAAATACATTAAAAGATGTAAAAGAAGAAGTGATGAATAAAGTAGGAATTGAAAAAGAGGAGTTAGAAGCAATTGAATCATATCTTCGAAGTAATGATGTTTCGGAAAAACATATTATTCTTACTTTTGAAACATATAGAAAGTATGACGAGGATGTGGCAAACCGTATTCCTAAAAAACCTGAGACTTTATTCAAAGATACGTTTGGAGCAGTGAAAAAAGCTGTCGTGTATACAAACAAAGGAAAACATTTACGTTTAGAAGGAGAAAAAGGTACAGGAAAGAACGTGTTTGTTCGAACTTTAGCGTGGATTTATCAAAGGCCATTGTTTGAAGTGTCTTTAAATAGCCAATTCGATAAGATGGATTTACTTGGTTCTAAGTCTTTTGAACAAGGAACAAATGAAGACGGAAAACCATTTTCAAATGTGATTTTTGAGAAAGAAGCATTTGTAGAAGCAATGGAAATTGGAGCTTTTATAAACTTAGATGAGGTGAATACTGTTGACCCATCTGTGTTAGTGCAAATTCACTCAGCAGTTGATGACCGTGGAGCTATGCAAGTGCCTGGATATGGTTGGGTAGAAGCGGGGCAAAACTTTGGTGTCATGCTAACAATGAATAAAGATTACATAGGAACCAATCCTTTGAACGAGGCGACTATGGATAGATTTACACCAATTTTATTCCCATCTAATAAAAGCATTATTGAAACGTTACGAGTACGTGTTCCATCTGCAACGTTAATTGATATTCAAGATGCGGATAAGATTTATAAAAATATTTTCGCAATGGTAGAAGGTGGTCAAATCTCAAAAAATTGCTTAACAATTCGAGGGTTTATTTCTGCATTAGAAGTAGCAGAGGATTTAGGATTGAAAGAAGCAATCATTGATAATGTGGCAAACCGAATTGAAGATGAGGACTATAGATATTACGTGATGAATGTAATTGATAATGAACTTGCATAAAAAGAAAACGGAGTGATTTCCGTCACTCCGTCTTCAACAGGTATTCAAAAAATCAATTAAAAAGGAGATATTTTTCGTTATGATACAACATAGTAACAAAACAAAAAACATCATAGATTATTTTAACAGAAAATCCATTTATAATCAACTCAACATGGTTATTTTCAATTTATTAGGAAGAACAGACATTCCATTTAGTTTAAATGTTGGGGGAAGTAGTTATACCGATTTTAAGAAAATCGTGGTGGGACTTCCTGAAATTTTTGTAGAGAAATCATTTTCATATGAAGAGATTTTTTCAGCATTAAAGGCTCTAACAGGACATGAATCAGAGCATATAAAATCCTCTGACTACAGGGTTCTAAAAATGTTCTTAAAAGATGGTTCTGAGTATTTAAATGAAAAATTTCAAATCCATCAAAATCATGGGATGAAAATTGCGAAACATGTACTAAACTCGGTAGAGGATGGTCGTATCGAAAAACGCCTGTGTAATAGAAAAAAAGGATATAAAAAACATATTCAATTCTTAAATGCTACTCTTTGGAAAGAACAGCCTATAAGAAAAGAAAATGAATTACAAGATTTTTTATATTCCATTACAAGCTATTCTGTAACAGGTCTATTCCCAAAAGATTTTGAGGTACATTATAAAAATACAAGAATGGAAAAAGAATTAAATAAGATAAAAACAATGACGATTAAAGGAATCAATGAGTCTACTGCACAAGGTTGTGCAAATAGATGCATGAGAATTATTGAAATCACAGCTCCTTATCTTGCAGAGTTGTTAAAGGATGAAGGAAATCAGATGTCTGTAGATGACATGTCAGATTACACACAATATACTTGTGAAAATCCTGATACAACATCATCTGAAAATCCAGGAAATGCAATTTCAGTTCATTTTAAATCCGAGGAAGAATCTAAGGATGATTCTTCTCAAGAACAGGAACAAAATGAGGGGGATGGCAATGGTATTTTAGGTGATATGAAGGGAGAAGAAGGCGACCCAAAACAAGAAGAGCGTTTAGGTGAAGCTAACTCAACGAGTGAAAATAATGAGGATTCTAAGGAAGGTGAAGATTCTGCTGAAAATGAAGAAACACAAGAAGGAACAGAAGAGGAATCCGATGTAAACAATACAAGTAAACAAGATGAATCTAAATCGAATTCAATTTCAGATGATAGTATTGTAGAAAATATCATTGAAAATGTACGAAAAGATGCAATGAAAGATGCTGAGTTTGCTTTAAAAAATGCAAAAAAGGAAGAGGATAAGCAAAAGAAAGAATCTAAGAAAAAGGCCAAGATAGATAAAGGTGTGACAAAAAAAGAAGTAAATGATGTACAGGAGGCATATAGTGATAATAAATACGGAAAACAAAAGCCAACACTTACTATATCTCCCATCACAAAGAGAAATAGAGAGTTAACGGAAGATATAAAAAGAGATGGAAAACGATTTAGAAAAGAAATCGAGGAAATATTTAAAAATAAAAAAACATATGATTCCAGACATAGAAGAAAAGGAATACTTGATACGTCTTCGATTTGGAAAGTCGGGACAAAAGATTACAATGTATTCTTGAAAAAAGGACAACCACAAACAACGGACTATGTAGCATACATGTTAGTTGATGGTTCAGGTTCTATGATGGATAGGGTGGATGAGAACAATAATAAAGTATCTTGTTCTCAAAAGGCTTGTGCAGTAATTGAAGAAGGGATAAAAGGTTTTATTCCCTTTAAATCAACTATCTTTCGAGCAAGTGGAAGAAATGTAATGCATACAACTGTAAGTGAGTTTTCAAATGATAGTAAATTCAATGAATCATGGAATGCGTATTTCGAAGCTAATGGTGGAAATATGGATGGATTTTCTATTCGTATCGCTATTAAGGAGTTACTACAACGTCCAGAAAGAAATCGTTTATTAGTGATTCTTTCAGATGGTCTACCATCTGCTTACCCATCGCAAAAGTTAGGACAAGCAGATGTAAAAGATGCTGTGAAAGAAGCGAGGAAAAATGGCATAAAGGTTGTATCTATTTGTTTCGGAAGCAAAAGACATAGAGAAGAAACGATAGATGTATATAATGATATGTATCAAAAATCGGTAATTTCTTGTGACCCATCAGATATTAACAAAGAGTTAACAAGAGTTTTAAAAAGAGAAATTACAAGGTAATAAGTAGAAGAGTCGTATGGAAGTTATCCATCGGCTCTTTTTTCTTTTATCTGAAGTTTTCTTTCCTCTTTACTTTTTGACTATAGTTAATGTAAAATGAATCTATATTAACTATAGTCAACGTAAATTTAGGAGAGGAGAGAGTAATGTGCAAGTTGTATTTCCTAATTTAAGCATTGAAAAAGGAACTATCGTTGAACTGCATCTCGAAGGAGATAAAGTTGCGGTAAAAAAGAATAAAGATGATAATTTTGAACTTATCTGTACATTGCCTCTAAATAAATTTGAAAAGAACAATCGAAACTTATTCGAACGCAGACAAATGTTTAGAGCAGTTGTAAATGGAAATGTATTAGATGTTGTACGTTATGTCAGCCTTCATGGACATACAGGATATTCTTTATTGGATGGTGCAACAAAAATTCATGAAATGGTTGCAAAAACGGAGTGGGCAAGTGCGATTACTGACCACGGTGTTATGTACGGGACGTTAGATTTCTATAAAAAAATGAAAAAAGCAAATAAAAAACCGATATTAGGTTTTGAAGCATATATTGAAAATTTAGATGGCAAAAAAGAAGGTAAACATCAGTTGTTACTTGCGATTAACGCAACAGGTTATCGTAACCTTGTTAAGTTAACAAGTATGGGATTTGAGAATAAGTATTATAAACCTCATGTAAAACTGGAATGGTTAGAAAAATATAGTGAAGGTGTTGTCTCAACAAGCTCATGTTTAGGGGGGCTTGTCCCTCAAGCGATTATTAAGGGAGATATGGATTTAGCTCGTAAAACAGTACAAAAAATGATTGATATTTTTGGTAAGGAAAATTACTACATTGAAATCCAAAGACATGGTTGTGAAGAGGAGGAGGTTGTAAATCCTGCGTTGCTTCAATTGGCTGAAGAATTTGGTTTAAAAGCAATTGCGACTTCAGATAGCCATTATACAGAAATTGAGGACGCTTCTGTACATGAAATCCTGTTATGTATTGGAACGAAAACAACAATGGATGACCCAAATCGTATGGTCTTTCCAGGGAGTGGTTATCACATTCACACTTCTGAAGAAATGGAAGATTTGTTTTGGGATATGCCAGAGCTACTTGATAATACACTTGACCTTGCAGAAAGAATCAACATTGACATTCAACTTGGAGAAATCTATCTACCTGAATTCCCTCTACCAGAAGGATTCGAATCGCAAGCGGATTACTTTGAACATTTAGCATGGGAAGGATTTGCGAAACGATTTAAAGGGCAGAAAGAATTTAAAAGTAAAGAATATCGAGAACGATTAACCTTTGAGATTGAAACAATTAAAACCATGGGGTTCCCAGGTTATTTCGTTATTGTATGGGACTTTATTCGATTTGCAAAAGAGAGAGGTATTTTAGTAGGACCTGGTCGTGGTTCTGCTTGTGGTTCTTTAGTTGCATATGCCTTAGATATTACGGATATTGACCCGATTCCATATGGACTTATTTTTGAACGATTCTTAAACCCTGACCGAATTTCAATGCCAGATATTGATATTGATTTCGAGGATACAAGACGTGAAGAAGTAATTGATTATGTGAAAGAATTATATGGAGAAGAAGCAGTTTCTCGAATTATTACATTTGGTACATTGGCCGCAAAAGTATCTGTTAGAGATGTAGCTCGTGTATTAGATAAACCATTAGGAAATATGATTGCAAATGCCATCCCTGAAAAACCAGGTATGACATTAAACAAAGCATTGAATGAGAGTCCAGAATTCTATAATATGTATCATTCTGATGCAGAGGTAAAAGAAATTGTTGATATTGCTCTTCGTATTGAAGGTTTACCTCGTAACGTATCACAACATGCTTGCGGTGTCATAATCGCCCCAAGTGCCGTAACAGACCATATTCCTCAGGTTCTATTAGAGAACACAGATACAGGAGCCTATGAGCATACAACTCAGTATAACAAAGATGAATGTGAAGAGATGGGCTTGCTAAAAATGGACTTCTTAGGTCTTCGTACAATGGGTGTTATGGGACGAGCCTTTATTGATATTAATAAGAAACGAAAAGAGTTAGGGTTAGAACCCATTACACTTGAAAGTATTCCACTCGATGATATACGAGTCTATGAATACATTGCAAAAGGTAATACGGCAGGGGTATTCCAATTAGAGAGTGCAGGAATGACAAACTTCATGATGGAGTTATTCCAAGATGCACATACATTAGATGCTGAAATGGGGAAACAATTGTTTGAACGTTTAATTGCAGGGATTTCGTTGTACCGCCCAGGTCCTTTAGATGAAATTCCGAATTACATTAAAAACATGTTAAAGCCTGAAGGAATTGAATATGATGTTCCTCAGTTGCAACCTATTTTAGAAACGACTTACAACATCATCGTATATCAAGAGCAATGTATGTTTATCGTTCGTGAATTAGCAAACTTTACACGAGGACAATCAGATACCATTCGAAAAGGGATGGCAAAGAAAGTAGAAGCTCTTTTAAATGAGTATGGTGAATACTTTGTACACGGTTCAGAGGAAAAAGGAATTACAGGTTGTGTTGCAAATGGAATTGATGAACATATTGCAATTGCTTTATGGGAACGAATGAAGAAATTTGGACGTTACGCATTCAATAAATCTCACGCAACAGGTTATGCGAATATTGCGATTAAAACAGGTTTCTTAGCGTATTACTATCCAACAGAATATATGTGTGCTACTTTAAATTCATTTATCACAATGTCAGATAAAATCAAAGCATACATGGCTGTGAGTAAACGACAAAAGATTGATGTCTTACCACCAGATGTAAATAAATCAAGAGAAGTATTTACGGTTGAAGGGAATTCTATTCGATTTGGCTTACAAGGTATTCGAAATATGGGTAAAATATCAATTCGTTTAATTGAGGAAAGAGATACAAGAGGAGACTTCCGTAATTTCCAAGATTGTGCGGTTCGAATGGCAAAATATCAAAAAGTGGATAGAAGAGTATTAGAGGCATTAATCTTCTCAGGTGCAGTCGATAGCTTTGAAGGTACACGTAATTCGAAATTAATGATGTTAGATGCTTTACTATTGGTAGCTTCACAAGAACGAAAAGACTATCAATCAGGACAATTGTCTATCTTTGATATTCCGTTATTAAGCCAAGATAAAATCAGAGAGGTATTAACTCCTACATTAACAGAGTTTAACATTGATTTTAAATTGGAAAAGGAAAAAGAGTTTGCAGGGTTTTATATTTCAGCACATCCTCTTGATTCGTATGAAACATTGTTAGCTGAAGAAGAATTTTGTGAGATTGGGTTCTTACAAGATACAGATGAAAAAGATGAAGCAGATAGAGTTCGTTCTTATAAAAAATCTATTCGTGTTGCAGGTATTATTACGGAAATTGAAACGTACTACACGAAAAAAGACAATAAACCTCTTAATGTATTTAAATTAGAAGATACAACAGGGGAGATTAAGTGTGTTGCATTCTCTAACGTATTAGAGCAAAGTACAGGTCTGTTACATGAAGGTAGTATCATTGCGGTTGAAGGTAAATTTGAAGAGGATGACCGAGGCACACAAATCATGGTAAAACGAGTGATTGATATCCATGATGTTGGTAATGATGGGAATCCAAAAGAGATTGTTCTTTTAGGGTCTCGCAACGTGAATAATGCACGAAAACAATTTGTAAAAGTAAGAGATTATTTGAAGGAATATGAGTCAGAAGATAGTACAGTGCCTGTTTATTTTATCTTTGGGGGCAATACTTACAAAGTAAACTACACTCATTTTAATTTAACGATGATTACACAGATGCAAGAAATTGTAGGGAAACAAAATTGTCGAGTGAACTATTAAAGAGAGGGAGATAATTCTCTCTTTCTTTTTATCAAAAGGAGACATGACAAATGAAAATTATGCAAAAGTTAAAAGCTAAAGCATTACATAGAATGACTATCAGTAAATTAATTTATTTAGAAAAGGAATTTGTAGAAAATCGAGCTACAAAGTCAGATGAGCGTTTTTGGAAAGAATTATTAGAGGAATTAAGATGGCAATCAAAATTCATTAAAAGAGGAAACGAAAGTTTATCGTATTTCGAGAATGTATTTAAAGATTACCAAGAGAAATTCAGTAATAAAAATTAAATTATTTATCTATAAGGGAATAAAAATATAAAATTTAGAGGAGTGATAAAAATGAAGAAAAGTATTTTTGTAGTGGGTGATTTACATGGGTGTAAAGAGAATTTAGATGAAGTACTTAAGTCTTGGAATCGAGAAACAGAGCAACTTATTTTATTAGGTGATTTAATTGATAGGGGACCAGATAGTTTAGGGTGTATTCTAACTTCCATGAAATTACAAGAAGAGTATGGAGCTATTGTTTTAAAAGGAAATCATGAAGCTATGTTTTTACAGTGGTTAGACATGCCACATTCATATGCAGAATCCTATTTCAGAAATGGAGGAAGAGAAACCCTTTCAACACTTTTAGAAGGCTATGAATTTAAGAATCTGACAGAAGTTGCAGACTACATAAAACGAGAATTTTCAAGAGAAGTAGAGTTCCTTAGAAATCTTCCTCTTTATCATGAAACAGATAGTCATATTTTTGTACATGCAGGTGTTAATTTAATCCTACAGGATTGGCGAGAGTCAGGGGAAGATGATTTCTTGTGGATTCGAGAACCATTTCATAAACGAAAAAACAAAACAGGAAAAATCATTATTTTTGGTCATACGCCTACTCCGTATCTACATCATGATGATAATAATTGTGATGTTTGGGTATCTCCGTGCAAAACCAAAATTGGAATTGATGGGGGAGCGGTCTTTGGTGGCTATTTACATGCCCTTAAAATTAGTGAATCTGAAACTTTGAGGTTTTCAGCGTAATAATAAGAAGGTGTGGAAGTGAAAACAATATCTCTTCTGCATTTTATACATGATACTAAGAAAGGAGAATCGGAAATGAAATGGTTAGTACAAGAGTTTCTAAATTATAACCCCAATACAATACGGATTCTAAAAGCATTAGAAAAGTGTTCTATAGAGTGTTTGATTGTAAGGGTAAACAAAGATAATTCACTAACAGTGATTGATAAGGAAACGAAAATACCAAGAGATAATTCTGATAGGATATTAAAGGATTTTATTTGTAATGAGCAGGTAATGGTCTATGGCTCTAAAACTCTTGCAAACATAGCAAAAGAAATGAATTTGGAGCCTGGTTCTTTTGTGAATGACCAATTTGAATTTGAAGTATTTCAGCAAGTATTGGGAGATGAACTATTAAACAAAGATTTTATTGTAGGTGATTTATGGGAGCTAAATCCGATAGATGAGGAGTTCTTTATTCGACCTACAGGGAATACAAAGTTATTTACAGGTCAAACGGTGACAAGAGAAGAATTTTTGGCATGGCAGAAACGAGAATGTAAGGAGGATAGTCCTTATCTTGGTCAAAAATTAATGATTTCTCCTATACAAGAAATACAAGCTGAATATCGTTTCTTTGTCATCAATCAGAACATCGTGACCAGTTCTTGTTATAAAGAAAATAAAGTCATGAGCACTGTCCATAAACCTTCTGATGAATTACTTTCTTACACAATGAAAATGATTAACCAATTCCCATTAGCAAATGCATTTGTAATTGATATTGCGGAGACGAATAATGGATTTAAAGTTGTTGAGTACAACAATATTAATACTTCAGGTTTGTATGATTGTGATGAAATTTTGCTTGTACAAGCTATAAATGAAATGACAAACTAAGCTTTATTGTAACTAAAATAGATGATAGGAGATACACAAATGAACCATTCAGAAGTTATGAAGATAACCCAATCTAAACAAGTATTAGATAGATTTTTTGTGGTCGGGGATATTCATGGATGTTTATTAGAATTTACAACCCTGTTAAAAAAATGGGATAGAGGTACACATAGACTGATACAATTAGGTGATTTGCTCGATAGAGGAAAAAAATCAAAATCAACATTGATTTTAGCTATGTACTTGAAGAAACAATGTGATGCTATTTTTTTAAAAGGTAACCATGAAGAATTGTTTTTGAATTTTATAGATGACCCTGTAAACGAGGGGGAGTTTTACTTGAATCAAGGTGGAAATGCTACAATAGATTCGTTTTTAGGAGAAAAGGCATCTATTAGACATATGCCTGAATATCTTGCAAACTTAATGAAAGAGAAATATCCAGAGGTCATTCAGTTTATAAGAGACATGCCTTATTTTTATGAAACAGAATATTTTATATTTGTACATGCAGGAGTGAATCTTGCGTTATCCGATTGGAAAAACACATCCGAAAAGGATTTTAGTTGGATTCGAAAACCATTTCATTATGGTATAAATGAAACAGGAAAAACAATTGTATTTGGTCATACTATTACAAGAGTATTAAATGAAGATAAGTCCAATGATGTTTGGATATCTCCATGTAAGACAAAGATTGGAATTGATGGTGGAGCAGTCTTTGATGGTCAACTGAATGGATTAGTTATTGACGGGAATACATATAAGACGATTTCAGTCTAAAAGGGGAAGAAGTTGTATTAAAAAAGCACCTAATAATAGGTGCTTTTATTTTTTATCACTTCCATTTGAAATAAGAATATCTTTTTAAAAATGAAGTGGTATTTTTTTCTTTTTGATTATTCCTTGTTTTATTATAATCTTTTATCATGGTTTTAATTTTGTCTTTTTGGTCTTGAGAGATATGTTTTTGTGAAAATTTATCATTATTATGTATGATTTGTAATTGTGAAAGCATGTATATAATTTCTTGCAATTTGTAGTCAAGGTAAAGAAAATTGTATTGTATTTTAAAGATTTTAATCATACAGAACAGAACAAATAAAAACAGTAAAACCGCCAAAATGGTTCCTATGTTATGGAGTGCTTCATTTAGAGTAACTTCTTTAAAGTATACTTGGTTATTAAATGCGGCCCAGATGGGAATTAAGAATACAATAGAAGTGTTGAAGTATGAACCTAAAATGGCAAAAGGCTTATTCTTTTGTCGATTATCAAGTTTTTGTTGAAATAAAGAAATAAGCATTTCAATTTTTTCTTTGTTTTCTTTTGTATTTTTATTCTCAGTATCTATGAATTTATTTTCAACTAAATATTCTTTTAACAAAAATAAACGAAAAAGTTCCCACTCTGTACTATGTAGTTTTATTTTATAAAATCTCCTGGTAAAATTTATTGCAGGAAGATTAATCAATAAAATTAGTGACATAATAGATATTATTAAGGAAATAAAGAAAAATGTAGATAATAATAGAAAGTCTTGATTATTATAAATAATATAGGGGGCGGGAATTAATACAGAAAGAAAAATTATTATACCTACAATAATGATGTTAATGAGAACATGTTTGTATGCTAAAGCATAATTACTCAACTTTTGTTTGTAAAATTTTATTAATAATGTTTCAATCAACAGTGTTCCTCCTAAACATTTTAAGATGATTTGTTAATATGATTATATCATTCTATTATATATTTTAGGTGTAACGCATTAGAAAAAATATTAGTTTAATAAGTAATAGAAGAGTGCGAAATACATAAAAAACACCTTATTTGCCTGAAGGTGTTTTTTATATGTAAGTATTATTTATCTTCTGAGGTAACTTCTAAAGGTTTGATTAGTGTCATTGTCTTTAAGCTTACTTGATTTTTCATAGGAATAACAGTAAAGGTTGATTTTATTGTATTTGTATCCTTATTAAAAGGAGCTGTAATTAAACTGTTGCCTTTGGTACTAATTACAATAAGGTCTTCTTCACCCTGAGTAACAATTGAATATTCTTCTTGTTTTTTTGCTGTATCACCGCCTAACCTATATGAGCCAATTCCTAAAAATATAAAAGCACTAAGAATGAAAAAGACACGGTAAGGTTTCAATGGTGTTAAAAGGAATTGCAATTTAGATTGGACGTTAGGTGGGAAAAACTGATAAAAAACTATACAATTTGTAACAAATGCCCATGCCAATATATATTTCCCATCGAATTTGTCTATGTTAAAAATCCAAGATATAAAGATGGGGACAAAGAAAAGAATGATAACAAAAGCAATTGTTATACTTTTCACTCCACCTTTTCTGAGGAAAAATTCAGGTGCTAAGAATATGTATCTAACAACAACATAAGCTACTGTCAGGGGGAATAGATAACGAAATGATACTAAAAAGAAATGAACAAAATCACTTGTATCAATTGTTAATAAGGAGTAATCATTTAATTGATAATAATGATGATATCCTGATTTAAACAGGGCTGTAAACGAATAAGTTAGTGCTGTTAACAACAACACAATAAGGGTTGCTTGACTTATAATCTTAAAGAATTCATTATTACTTTTTGTTTCATTGTTGTTGATTTTTGTAGAGGCAGAATCAGGTGTTTCTTGTACTGGATGAGTATTTTGTGATTTATTATTTTGTTTCTGCTTAGTTCTATTTTTATTAGCCAAAATAAAACCTCCTATATTCGTTAATTTCAGATATTATTATATCAAATAAATATAATTTATATAGGTAATGTAACCAAAATGTAAAATAGTAGGGACTATCATGATTTAACATTTGTGAACATAAAAAAAGATGTACCATTATAGATACACCTCTTAATCATCGTCATCATCATCATCTTTATCTGATTTCTTTTCATTTTTATAAGCAGGTTTATGCCATCCGAATGAAATAACTAATAAAATCATCATTAGTAATCCGATAACAACGGCTGAAAAGATGTTTAACTCGGTAGTTTTAACAAGTACAAAAGCAATCAAAGCTGTAGGGAAAGAAAAACCTACTAATGTAGTGATAAATACTACAAAAGCTTCCTTCATAGACATTTCTTTATATTCAACTGTCTTTTCTCCAACAGTTCCTTTTATTATTTTTTGCTTGGCCATAGTGATGTTCATCCTCTCTCAATAAAATATCTAATGTATCTTAGTGAAAAATGAAGTACACTATTAATAAGTCCTATTGCGAGCACGTTTTATTCGCCAGAGTATCTATTCACTGTGATTGAGTAATGGTGTATTTTAATATCTTCATCAATAAATCCTCGTCTTTGAGCACCTTTCAGCGTCTCATACATAGCTTGACGACCTGGTGGATTGTCAGTGTGAATATAAATTTTCTCAGCAAATAAATTGTGTAAGCAGAAATATTTTACGAAATCATAACCAGTAGGGAGTAGTTTCCCATTCTCATCTTCTCCTAAGTCGTGGTCAAGTGAAAGAATTTGAACATCATAGTTTGTAAGGAGTTCAATTGCTTTCTCCATATTTCTTGCAATTGTAAATTCTTTGGGACAGTCTCTTTTATCGTCTAAATATACATTGATTTTTTCTTTAGTCATTTTATTTCAATCCTTTATGCATTGTATTATTTTGTTTCTGGTTGAACATAGAATTTGCAACAATCCATTGCGTGTTTACTGTACTTGTTTTTTGTTGCTAATTCTTTTACTTTATCTTGAGCATCTTTCAAAGTAAGTCCAGATTCTACAGTGTGAAAAGTAGGTAGTACATGGCAGTAATGAATCACTTCATAAGTCATCTGAATCCATCCTTTCCTTATATAATCTAACACATAGAAAAATGAGGCCAATTAATATTGGTCTCATTGCATGTGTCGATTTGGGTCAATTGTTTGGATTGATTCACTTTTTCCTTGGGCGTATTCGATTGTATGGTAAGTACCTCCATTTGGGATTCCATTCCAAACTGCAAGTAAATAGCCTCGTTCAACAGCTAACATATCTACCATATATTCATCTCTATCGTACATAGTTTGTTCGTCTACATACTTTTCTCTTGAGACAAAAACAACCTCATCTGCCTCATGCAAAATTCGATGATATCTATCTTTGTCAGCTTTACGCCAAGGGTCTTCTTGGCTTGCACAAGGAACGGCACAATGCAGAATAATTTTTTCAGGAAACATTTTCTTTAGTTTCAATGCAATTAAAGCGAACACTGTATCAATTCCTAACGCCATACCAGTTACTAACCTTAGCTTTTCGCCATCTTCTAACAATGTGATTTGTTCCAAAATAAAATCTCTCATTTCTCTTCCAATAGAAACATACATTGGATGATAAATATCATAGATATTATTTAATTTCTTTGGTCGATGACCTGTAACAACAATAATCATAGCTCAAACATCTCCGTTTTCATGTTATAGTTTTCTATACCTGTTTTTATAAATACACTTATTATAGATTCTGAGATTGATATTCATTCGAACTCTAATTACTCTTTATAGGAGTCTAAAATATTTTGAATCGTTTTTAATGTTCGTTCTAACTCTGGAATACTACCGTATAACCCGCTACCATTTGTTTTTATTTCAGCTTTAAACAAGTTAACATCTGTAACAACTCGAATAGGGACAGAATTAAGAATGAAAGTTCCTTGAGGAATGTTATCTCCGTAATCTTCCGTTAATACTCGCAATCCTCTACAACCTTGAACACCTTTAGTTTGCTTTGTTTCTTGCATCCATACATTTCCGATGCGTTCGTATTTATGGATTTCAACTAACAACCCATCTGATATACGATAAATATCTTTAACTGGATGTGATTTTATTTGTTCCATAAAAGCCTCCTTCAAATATTCTGTCACCTTAAAATAACATAGTTTATTTACTATAGTCAATAAAATGTATAATATCATTTGTCTATCAGTAAATGATATTTTGTTTTTTTTATTGACTTTACTTAATTAGTATATGATAATTCGGAATATGAATTATATGGATATCTGGTTATATACTAAATAAAACGCTATATAATACAGAAGCGAAAATATAAAAGAGGAGTGACTTATTTGCTTACTGTATATAAAAAAGAAATTATAAAATTACTACATATTAATAAAAAAATGGAATTACTGATTAAAGACGAAACAGTGCAACATTCTATTCGTTGTGCGGTATTGGCAAGTAAATTTGGTATGTATTTAGGATTATCTAAAAAGGATTTGAATAATTTAATTGTAGGTGCTTTGTTGCATGATATAGGGAAGTTTTTATTACCAAAAGAAGTCTTATATAAAAAAGGACGATTGTCTGAAGAAGAGTTTGCTATTATTAAAAAACATACAATTAACATTCCGAATGTAATGGTTAATGATGATGTTAAGGATATTATTCAACAACACCACGAAAGATTGGATGGAACAGGATATCCTTTCTCACTAACGAGAAAACAAATTCATCCACTCGCTAAAATCATGAGTATAATTGATGTATATGATGCATTATCTCACAAACGTTCTTATAAAGAAGCATTTACAAAAGAAGCAGTGTTGAAGCTAATGGTTGTGGAATCAGATAAACAATTTGATAGTGGATTACTAAAAGGATTCATTAGTTATCTTGAAAAGGAAGGTTTATAAACCTTCCTTTTTTTGTTGACTATAGTTAACAAAAGGTATTATACTAATAATAATAATTGTGTAATTTTGGGAGGAACAAAAGTGAATGGAAAAGAAATTAATTTTAAAGTCGGAGATTTAGTAATGTGTGAATATATAGAGGGTTCTTTTGCGAATTCTCGAATTGTTTCGATTGATAAAAAGAAGTTAATGGCGAATGTTAAAATTGGAATTGTGAGCCGTTCATCAGAGAAGATTAGGGAAGAAGAAATTGAAGTTTCATTGGCAACTTTAACACCTTGGAACCCAAAGAAGAAGTGAAAGACGACAGGGGATTGATTTGATGGAAAAAGAAATATTTATTTTGGTGGGACCATCAGGAAGTGGAAAAACAACATTAGGAAAAACGTTAGAAAAAAGAATGGGAATCCCTGAAGTAATTTCTCATACCACAAGAAAGCCAAGGGCAGGGGAAGTAGATGGGAAAGACTATTATTTCGTTTCAAATAAAAAGTTTGATGAATTGGATAAAATAGAAAGTGTTGTATATGCAGGGAATTCATATTGTGTCAGTAGGGAAGAGATAGATAGTAAATTAACGATGCACGATAGAATCTATGTTATTACTGATATTAATGGGGCTATGCAGGTTAAAAAGGCATATGGTGAAATTGTAACGATTATATTTATTTCTCTTTCCTTGATTCGTATGGCATGGAGGATGTTTAAAAGAGGGGATTCTTTTAGCAAGATAAAAGATAGAATTCTATATTGTATTAAAAATAAAGAGAGAATGAATCACATACATGCAGATTATGTAGTTGTAAATAATAACTTTGAAAGCTCTGTACAAGAATTGAATAAGATTGTTTCGAAAAAGATAGTTTAATATTTAGCTATCTTTTTTATTGATTGAATCAATACAAATAAAAAATGAGAGGTATATAAACCTCTCATTAAAAATAGCTTATCTATTCAACTATAACAATACAAATCTCTTTTTTTAATGGGCAATCGGGTTCACCATCTTTGCTTGTTGTATAATACCAATTATCTACAACTGCATAAACATTTTTGTTTTTTATGTTTTGATATAACTTTCTTCCCCAAGAATCCTCGCCTACAAATTTAACTTTAATTTCCATGTTATAACCTCCGTTGGTTAAAATTAATTATTTTTTATCATTTAGCGATTTCGTCTAAATCAAATCCATAAATATCTTTTATCCAATCCTTAATTGTTACATCATATCCACCTAATAAACCGTTCCATTGAACGACACACGCAAATACTTCGGACTTATGCATATATAAAATGGTATTGTCCATTGACGTATCATCCTTTTGTAATCCTAAACTTTGTCTAACAGTTTCAATTAAATGTAATGGGTATATAGTTTTTAATTGTTCTGTTGCTACAATTCGTTTTAAATCATTTTCTATATTCTCGTATATATTATCTATTCCAGGAACTCTATAACTATAATCAATAGAAACTAATGTGAAGTTTTTTCCGTTTTCGATATCATCAAATCTATATAGAAATTCATGTGTGCTCTCATGATTTCCATCTTTAAAAGTGATGAACCCATCCATATAACCTTTTAGGTCGCCTTTTTTATATACATTAATATTATTAATTTCATATGTTAACATTTCTTTTCCTCCCAAATAATTTTTTTATTAATCTAATATATATTTTGGATATACTTAATTTAAAAAAGATAAAGCAACTATTTACAGTTGCTCACCTTTAACTATCTCAATGGCTTTTTCAAGACCTCTGATTTCACCTATCTTTTTATAAATTCTACGATTCTTGTCCATATGAAAATTACCATCTAACTTTTCGAGTTGTGTTAATTCCTCATTAGCCTCTGCTAAAGTATTCGCTAAATCTTTTAATATCTTTTTCATTTCTATTCCACCTGTTCATTTTATTTTCACTATAAAAATATCATTTTTATAAATATTCACATTTGCATTTCTGAGCTTTTCTATATGCTCTGATTCTCTTATTTTTATCAGTTCTACGTTTACTTTCTTCTAATGCTTTATACAACGATTCCACAATTTTATGAATTGTAGCGTTTTTCCCAGTAGTGATAAATCGGTCTCTGAGAGAGTAGGCATTACCAGTTTCATAAGTTATAAAAGCCATTTCAAATTTCCCTATTTCAAAATCAGCTCTATAACCTTCTTTGTTTTCTGCTGTAAAATAACAACTACCAACATTTAAAACCGTTAAATCACTTTCGTTTGCTTGAACGTAATTTAAAATGTCTTCAAAACTTTCCTTTTGTTCAACGTAATTCAGAATATAATTAAAATCCATTTTTAAAACCTCCAATTAGTAAAAAAGGGAACCTTTTATTCACAAGTAACAGATTTCTGGAATTCATCTGCTAAACTTTCATTGAAAAATCTTACAGCATCAATGAAATAATGAACTATATTTTCGAATTCCTTTGCTCTGTCCATATCATTTTCTTTTTTAGCCCAATTCCAAAAAGATATACGCTCGTTAAATTCATGTCTAATATCATCATCAGATAAGACAAGCTCTCGCTCATAATCTTTAACGGGTTTTCCAATCTTATATTCTTTCACACCAAAAGCCCTTCTAATAATTCCGCTTTGCATTATTACTCTTCGGCTCTGCTCTCTGGTTGCTAAGAATTGAGTATATAAGTCATTTAACTTGGCCATCAACTTTTTATTATTCATTTTTCATTACCTCCAAGAATAAGTAAACATCTTTTTATTAAACAAAATATACTATTTATCAATCTTCATTCAAACAATCTTCACAAGCGTTGCAAGACCAACAATAAGCACAACCGCAATCATTGCCACCACAATCGCAACAATTATATATTTCGCCACAATTACATGTATTCGCCATTTTCTCCAATCCCTTCATAAAAGAATTATTCAGTTATAAATTGGTGTTAAATTGTTTTTCTGACAATATTCTTCATACATATCGTGATTTTCTTGTATTCTTCTTTTGACAGAAGAAAGAGAAAAGCAGTCTTGCAATAATCTTTCCTTTAATACCATATCAGATACCATATTGTTATTATTTAACCATTCTGAATAAGTCATTTCCGTTACCTCCACTTAATTTAAAAATCATTTTATACGAGTGAATTGATTAACAATAAAAATTTTTCATTTTAAGTTTTAATTCACTTAATCCTGGCTTTGATAATGTTCCTTTGTACTTATGTAAACGTCCGTGAGAAACAGTTCGAATTTGTTCTGTTTTTATAATCCCATTAATAGAACAATCTTTATCTATAAGTAACTCAGAGTTTACTTTCATGTGACAATCTAAACTTTTATCAGCATGAGTGATAGGTACAACAACTACTATTTTTTGAGATTCGTTATAACTATCAGGTGAAACGATAACGCATGGTCTAATCTTGTTCATTTCAGAACCAACGTTAACTCCTAAATCGACAGTCCAAATCTCCCCGTGTTTAGGTTTCTTTTGTGTATAGCGTTCTTTCACTGTATACACCATACCTTTAGGTGTGAACTCTTTTAACCCTTTGAAAATTTGTAAATCTGTTTCCGTTGCATTTAGCAGGGCATTTTCTACATCTTCTCCTTGGTAGTAAACTGTACTGTAAACCTGATTTGTTTGTTGTGTATTTTCTCCGACCTGTTGAGTATCTCCTGAAACTGTTTGATTCATCATAATCTCTCCTTAGAAATAAAATTGTTAAATTACCTGTTTTTTTATAATCTACTTATTTTATTCGAAAATGAAAGATTTATAATAAAATGCACAAAAAAAGAAGCTACTTTAATAAGTAGCTTCTTTTTATTGAAATTAATTTCCGAATAATAGACTCACATCTGCATCTGTTATTTCTACTTCCTCATTTTCGTCTTGATTATCGTCCTTATGTTCTTCAGGGAGTTTTTCTTTTTCAGAGTTCTCGTCCTCTTTAGGCTCTTCAGGAAGATTTTCTTTTTTAAGTTTTTCGTCTTCTTTAGACTCTTTAGGAGTAGGGATTTTAATATCGTCTTTTTGGTTTTCTTCTGCTTTTACATTTTTAGGTGTTTCTTCATTTGTTTGAGTTGTTTCGCCTTCATCCATAACAGATTCTTCTTTTTTGTGATTTGTAACTTCTTGTTTTTCTTCACTTTCTGTTATTTCTTCTGTTTTAACAACAGGATTATTAACAGGCTTTTGTTCTGTTATAGATGCTGTAGGGGAAGACGTAACTGGTTCTTGTTTCTGAGAAGATTGTAATTGAGCTTCTGAGAACTGAACAGGGTTTGTTATGAAATCAGATAGCATAGCACCATTTACATTAACGATTTTTTCAAATGCTTTTTCTACCGCTTCGTTATAAGTATTATTTTTTTCAGGGAAATAAATTTGAAGTGTTTTTTCAATCATTTCAAACGTGTTCATTAATTTATTTATCCCTATTGAAGATTCTAATCGGACTGCCATTAGGATAGACTCACTAACCTTTTCTGACATGTTTTCACTATTAGATGCCCATTTTAATAATATAGGGTTAATTGAATCATAATACTTTTTATTTTGAAGGGAGACATTTATATGTTTCTTATATTTACTCTTATCCATATGCATTCTCCTTTATGGAAAGAAACAGGATAATATCCTGTTTCTTAAAGTGCTACTTTGTCGTCTTCTTTAAGGAAAGGATTTCGACTTTTTTCAAAATCTTTTTCTTTTACTTGAGAAACGATTTTAGCAAACATAGCAACTAACTTTTTCTTATCTTTTTGCACTTCAGGGATATGTCTCATTGAATAGCTAATGCAATTATCCCATTTTGCAGTTTTAGAAAAGTCCATATTGGAAGTGTTGTGTGGTAATAGAGCTTTTAAATAGTTTTCTAAGCGTAATGAACCTCCACCTGTGAAAATGATGTAGTGTCCTTTTTGTTCAATACTAACTCCACGACCAGATAATTCATCAATAATACGAATTTCGATAAAGTTGCATACAACATCTTCGATAAATTCAGCACTATCTTTATAGCCATCAATATTGTTAACCTCTACAATTCTACCATCTGAAATGGATTGTAAAACATCAAGTTCAGATACGTTAATTTCATCGGCTTGTACAACTTTACGTAATTCGGTTTTAATGTATTGCTCTAAGTGGTTAATACCTGCTTTGTCTAAACTACAAGAGTTAATAGTATTCCCTTTTGCATCGTATTCTCGATAGTTTACATTTTGTCCACCGATATCAATGATATGGAAGTTTTTTTGTTCTTTTGATTGCATACGAGGGAATAAAGCCATTCCTTCTGGTTTTACAGTGATTGAACTGATTGTGAATGTTTTCTTTTCATCATTTAAGTGAAGAGAAATTTCACCTTTTTTATCACCTAAAAGTAATTCTTCAAATTCTTTACGTTGTTTTTCGTTTTCAAAATCACTTGAAGGGTAACCAACTACTAAATCAATTTTTTCATTATCTTTTTCTACAATATTAGCAATTGCAGTAAGAACACATAATTTATGATGGTCATTGTTCTTTGTGATTTCAAAGTTGTATGTACGTTTTACACCTTCACCAACGATGTATTTTTGACCATTAATTTCTACCTTGAATTGAAGAGCACTTGAGCCATCAATTCCACGGAAGTTTCGTTTAGCCTCTGTCTTTGAAGGGAAGCTGAATACTTTATCTAAAGTACCATCTTCTTTTACAGAAAATACTTTTACTGCATTTTTACCTGGGTCTACAATAATCATTCTATCGCAGTTTTTAGTCATGAAAGGAATCCTCCTTAATGTTTCTAACGTCTTACTTGATTTTACTATGAAAAATCAAAGAACGTCAATAAAAGGTGTATAAAATTTTATATTTCATGTATTAATAGAAAATAGTATTTTATTTGAAAACATATTATGCGCATGATATTTTGTATACGCAACAAAAAACAAAACCCCTCCGAAACATAAACCTATATAACAAATAAAATAGAAAGGAGTTATAATAAACTCCTTTCTACATGTTTAGAGTGCATATGTGATTTTTCCTTCATCTGTTTTGTACGTAACACCATAAGAATCCAATACCTTCTTGAATTCATCTTGATAAATAGTGGAAGTATTATTTTCT
This sequence comes from Bacillus sp. FSL K6-0073, assembly GCF_038006085.1. NCBI lineage: Bacteria > Bacillati > Bacillota > Bacilli > Caryophanales > Bacillaceae > Bacillus > Bacillus sp. FSL K6-0073. The sequence continues at coordinate 487,447 of NZ_JBBOUN010000003.1, forward strand.
TTCTCAATGAAGTCATTTGTCGTATCAATAATTTGTTCTCTATCAATGGCTCTAAGTGTCTGAACTAATATATCTAAAGCAATTAATCTATCATTTAGATTTGTAAAGATTGAAGACATGTCTTCATTAGATAGTTCTTTTTCTTTTGCTTGTAGTGATGATTTAGCATTGTTTATACGTTGTGCCAATCGGTCCGTTTCGTTCGTAAAGATATATTTATTCGATTTCCCTTTTTCATAAAAGATAACTTCAGATTTTAAGTTTAATAAAGAATCTAAAATAAAATTGTGTGTATCTGAAGAGAGTGAGAGAAGTGATTTTCTTTCATCTGTCATGCTTTTAACTTTTAAGTCCTTTTGGCCAAAAGAAAAAATAGGTTTCTCGTCAATTGTTTTTGCATTTTCTTTTTCAGAATGGTCAGTTTTAGAAACAGATTTATCCTCTACAGAAGTTTCCGTTTTTTTAGTCGGTTCTGCTTCTTTTTGATTTTTTACACTCTTTGTTATGCTGTCGATTTTATGATTGCTATTGATGACTGTCGTGTTCTTAGATAGGAAATAATAAAATAACTGGCAAAAAGAAGCGAATATTACAATGATAAATATCAACATAATGACCTTTGAAAATTTCTTTTTCCTTTCTTGTGATTGCGTTGGTCTATTTCCTCCAAAAGAGGGGGTCTTAGGGAGCTCATCTTCTCTAAAAACGGTTTGGCTTTGTTTTTCTTCTTCTATTAAATCGTCTTTTAATTTACTTTTATTTGTCGTCTTTAATGGAATGACTTCACCATCTTCATATTTTAAATATGTAGACGTATCTTTGGGATTTTTATTGAATAGTTTTAAAAACCAGTCTTTCATTTCTACCACCACCTTCATTTTGTATAGAATATAGTACGTAAAATGGAAGTGAAGTATAAATAAAAATGGTAGAACCACCTATGCACCATACCTTTTTTATTTTTGTGGTTATGTTAATAACATAATAATAGAAAAATAAAAGGGAGGCGGTTGCTATCGAACTACAATTATTAAATATACCAAAAGCAAAAGAAAATCAGTTTGTAAAGAAGGGAATAGAATCAGTAGAGGATTTGATTCGATTTTTTCCACGTAAATATTATGACTTTAGGGAGATAACCTTAATACAAGATGCTATTCCTGATGAATATCAATCTATAAAAGGTATTGTGAAAGAAATAAAGACGAAGCCCAATGCAGTTATTTTAAAAGTGAAAGATAGTAAAGCATCTATTATTTATGTTACATTCTTTCATCAATCCTATATTGCTCAGAAGTTTACTATTAATGAGTCTTATATATTTTGTGGAAGAGTCTCAGTGACGTATGGATATAGAAAGTTTGTTTCTATGGCAAATCCTATCTTACATGGACCATCTTCAGAATTAAATCCTGGAATTCTACCTGTTTATTCAAAAATAAAAGGAATGAGTGACGATTATTTAAAAAGATGTATGAATAGTGCGTATTCGATTGTGCGTTCAGATGAATATCTTGAAAATAGTATCATTAAAAAATTTGATATGATTTATTTTCGTAAAGCACTTCAATATATTCATTTCCCGAAAACTACTGAGGAGATAAATGAAGGGAAAAGTCGATTTTTATTTGATGAATTATTCTTTTTTAACCTCAATTTATTACAAAATGAAAATAATAAGATGAAGCAATCTCCATTTGAAATAGATAAATTCGAATTATCTAAACAACTAATGGGAGAATTGCCTTTTGAATTAACAGAGGGACAAAGAAATGCTTTAAGAATGATTTCAAAGAAAATGAAAAATAAAGAAAGAGTGAATGCCTTAATCCAAGGGGATGTAGGGTGTGGAAAAACAATGGTTGCTATCTTTTCTTTATTAATGGCAGTAGAAAATGGCTATCAAGGAGCCTTAATGTGTCCCACAAGTGTGTTGGCAAAACAACACTATGAAGAGATAACGGAACGATTTTCCTCTTTTGGTATTAAGGTAGCATATCTTTCGGGAGACATGAAGGTAAGAGAACGAAAGAATGTTGTTAAAGCCATAAACGAAGGAGAAGTAGATATAGTCGTAGGAACTCATGCGGTATTAAGCAAAGATGTAGAGTTTCAATCGTTAGCACTTACAATTGTAGATGAAGAACATCGTTTTGGTGTCAAACAAAGGGAGTTACTTCAATTAAAAGCAAGTAAAGGTGTTCATACCATATCAATGTCTGCGACCCCTATTCCTCGTAGTTTAGCTCTGACGATACATGGTGACTCGATAGATGTGATGAATATTAAATCATTACCGAAAGGAAGGAAGCCAGTAGAGACCACGTTGATAACCGTAGAAGAAGATTCTTATCGAAGGATTTATGAGGAAGTGAAGAGCGGAAGACAGGCATATGTCGTTTGTCCTTTAGTAGAAGAAAGTAATAGTGACAGGCTAAAAGATGTGGAAAGTGTAGAAGAAGCATTTGCAAAAGCAAAAACGTATTTTGAACCAAAAGGAATACGAGTAGGAATGGCTACAGGTAAAATGAAGCAACAAGATATAGATGCTGAGTTAGATAAATTCGCAAATAAAGAATATGACATTTTTATATCTACTACGATTATTGAAGTTGGTGTGAATGTGCCGAATGCAACTGTGATTCTTATTAAGAATGCAGAGCGTTTTGGGTTAGCTCAATTACACCAATTAAGAGGAAGAGTTGGACGTGGTAGTTATCAATCCTATTGCTTATTATTATCTGATAAAGCTACAGAGATGGGAAGAAGGAAATTAGAAACGATGTGTGAAACAACTGATGGATTTCTCATTGCCGAAAAAGATTTAGAATTGAGGGGAACAGGTGATTTTATCGGAACAAGCCAAAGTGGTCAAGATAAGTATGTCATGTTGATGTTAGGAAATACGGATTTAAATGAATCAATTAGAAATGAGGTTAAAGATATTCTAAAAAATCCTATCCGTACTGCTTTTTACAAACATTTATTGAAGAAAGAAGAATGAGATTTCTATATCTCATACTTTTTTTTGAAGGAGTTACCGTTAAAACGGTAACTTTTTTGTTTTGGACAATTTTTCGGTAACCTTTCATAGTTTTTATAACCTATATTATACGAGTAAAAATACAATCTACTACCTTGTGGTAAAAAATGTATAAAAATTCATTGACCAAAATAAAATTAAAAATATTTTATTGACTATAGTTGACGAACGTTGTCGAATCATGCTAATATAACTAAGCACGACAGCAGTTGTAGATAGAAACATATTGAACGATGTTTATTATAGATTCTGCATTTGAGTGTATAAAAAATTTATAAAGTTGGAGGTTGATAGTTGTATGAATGAACAACATCTGCACAGGTCTCTATCGTTGAGACAATTAATTATTTATGGAATGGTAAGTATGTCACCGCTTGCTCCATTCCAAGTTTATGGGATGGTGACAA
>NZ_JBBOUN010000004.1:0-361469 GCF_038006085.1 Bacillus sp. FSL K6-0073
AATAATGAAAAATTTTAATTGGTTTAACTTGTCTTGAAAAAACATACCAAACTAATGAATAAATTTTAATCATTTAAAAATAATAAAAATGTTGAAATCATTCAAACAAATAGAAGATTAATGTCATGATGACGCCTATATAACTTGCTTCTGTAAGCATTCCTAATGTAGCCACAATAATTATAGCTGGAATTCCTTATAGATAATTTTTTTATGCTTTGTATAATCAATCGCACATAATAAAACTATTCCAAACCCAAGCGACAAGAAAACATTATTGTGGAGTACACCTTCGCTTGGGAACATGTACTGAATGAGTGCTGAACCTGCAAACATAATCGCTGCCCATATAAACACACGCGTAGCATACTTTGTACGGCTTCGTGTATAAAAGAATCCTTCCACAACAAAATAGAAGAAAATTGGTGCTACAATACGTCCTGGATGACGCATCCACATTGGCATACCTGGAATTTAAGTATACACGTGATCAATAAACATAAGGATCATCGCGAAAGTCTTTAATTGAAAAGCATTTAACCTCATAAAACATAAAACCTCCACTTTTCATGTTTCAAAGCCCCGTGTGATTACAGTGGACAAAAACCCGGCCTATCCTATAGCGATTAAAGAGTTGAAAACAGAGAAAAAGATGCCTGTAGGCATCCAAATAAGGCAGGTAAAGTACCTTAATAACATTGTAGAGCAAGATCATCGTTTTATTAAAAAGAGAGTTCGTTCAATGCTAGGATTGAACTCTTTTCGTACAGCTAAATCCATTCTTTCAGGAATAGAAGCGATGTATATTATTAAAAAAGGCAAACTTATTTTACGGGACAAGTCTGTCCATAATGAAGTGAAGTTTATTCGCTAACACTATACAAATATGATAATTATCCACTATTTAATTACTCCTTATAAGCTTTTAATGCTTCTTTCCAATGTCTTAATGGTTTTAATCCATTCAGAATAATGCAATCTTTGCTTAACACTGAATATTTAGGTCTATTGGCTGTTTGCGGGAATTCTTCCGTTGTTAAAGGAATGATATTGATGTCTCTATTAAAGTCTTTAAAAAATTCAACTGCAAACTCATACCATGAACATATTCCTTCGTTTGTCACATGATATAATCCGTAATGATTCGTCTCTATTATTTCTTCAATAAAATTTGCTAAATCTAGTGCATAGGTAGGTGAACCAAACTGGTCAGATACCACGCGGACTTCACCGTATAGATTTGCTACTTTTCTTATCTTAGCGATAAAGTGACCGTCTCCCTTTCCAAATATCCACGAAGTTCTAATAATAAAATGATTATTCGTGTATTTTGTTACTAAATGTTCTCCAGCCAATTTTGTTTCTCCATATATATTTAATGGATTAGGACGATCCACAAGATTGTATGGTGTATGCTTTTCGCCATCAAACACATAATCCGTACTAATATATACAAATTTACATTTTATTCTTCCTGCAGCTTGAGCAATATACTTGGTACCTAATACATTTACTTCATATGCCAGTCCTTTATTTTTCTCTGCCCCATCTACATTTGTAAATGCTGCACAGTGTACAATTACATCTGGCTTTAGCCTATCAAGATAAGAGCTAACTCTTATTTTATTTGTAATATCTAACGTGGTTCGATTCACACCATATAGCTTATGCTGTGTTCTGCTGAGTACTTGTATTAAAGTTTGTCCTAGTTGCCCATCTACTCCTGTTATCAGTATCTTCATTTTAAAATTCCTCGTTTAACTTATGTAATTTTTACCTAATAAAATTCATTCCCACCACGTACGGTTATCTATATACCACTTAATTGTTTGATTGAGTCCATCATCAAATAGATATTGTGGTTTCCAACCTAATTCTTCTTTCAACTTAGTAGCATCCATGGCGTAACGTCTATCATGTCCTAAGCGATCTGAGATAAATGTAATTTGCGATTGATCTTTATTTAGGAATTTGAGTACTTTTTGTACAATATCTAGATTTGTATATTCATTATCTCCTCCGATATTATAAATGTGCCCATCTGCTCCACCATGCAGAACTAAATCAATAGCTACACAGTGATCCTCTACATGAAGCCAATCTCTTATATGTAATCCATCACCGTATAGAGGAATATTTTTATTATTTAACGCATGAGTTATTGTTAATGGTATTAATTTTTCCGTGTACTGATAGGGACCATAATTATTGGAACAACGAGTTATATTCATAGGTAAACCGAATGTCTCGTGATACGCTCGTACCATTAAGTCTGCACTAGCTTTACTTGCACTATAAGGACTATTAGGAGCTATTATTGTATGCTCTGTAAACGCCCCCGTTTGAGATAATGTCCCATATACTTCATCTGTAGAAATTTGTACAAACTTTTTCACTTTTGTTTTATATGCTGAGTGTAATAAGGCTTGTGTACCTAATATGTTAGTTTGAACAAAGATATGGGGAGTTTTAATACTTCTATCAACGTGAGATTCTGCTGCGAAATTTAATACATAATCAAATTTCTCTTTTTTAAATAGCTTATCTATGAATATTTCATTTGAAATATCCCCTTTGATGAATTTATAATTTTGATTTAGTGATATTTCCTTTAAATTAGATAAATTCCCTGCATATGTTAATAAATCTACATTTACAATTTGGTATTGAGGATATTTCTTTAACATATACCGAATAAAATTACTACCAATAAATCCTGCCCCACCCGTTATTAATAATTTCAATTAAAATCATCTCCATAAACAAAGTTGATATTAGTATCTTTTAAACTAGGTAGTTTTCTATCTTTTTCTGATAAAATTGGTTGATTAGTTGGCCAAAAAATCCCTATCGTTTCATCATTCCATAGAATTCCGCCTTCATGGTTAGGTGAATAATACTCATCTACTTTATACTGGACAATAGTATTAGGTTCTGTAGTACAAAAACCATGTGCAAACCCTTTAGGAACGGTAAGTAGACGGTTATTATACTCACTTAAAATTGTTCCGAACCATTGCCCATACGTTGGAGAGCCTTTTCGGATATCTACCACTACATCGTAAATAGAACCAGAAGTGCAGCTCACTACCTTCATTTGGGCTTTAGGATTCAACTGATAGTGCAGCCCACGTATCGTGCCTGTGTGAACAGATAATGATTGATTATCTTGTACAAAGTCTCCCTGTAAATCTAAAAGTTCAAATTTTTTCTTGTTATATGTTTCTATGAAGTAACCACGTTTGTCACTGCATTTATCAAGCTCTATAATAAAAACACCATCTAATGCTGTATGAATTTTACGCATTCTTCTCTCTCCATTCATTTAAATGCTATTGATGGGCAACTCTTAGTAAATATCGGCTGTATTGATTTTCCTTTACCGAATTTGCCATTTTTAATAGTTGTTGCTTGGTTATATATTTCTTTTTAAATGCAATTTCTTCTAAACAAGCTACTTTTAAACTCTGTCTTTTCTCAATTGTTTCTATAAATTGTGCTGCTTCTAATAATGATTCGTGTGTACCTGTATCCAGCCATGCATAGCCTCTTCCCAATAATTCAACTTCTAATTCTCCCATTTCAAGATATTCTTTGTTGATATCTGTTATCTCTAATTCCCCACGATTAGATGGTTTAATATTTTTTGCTATTTCTATCACACGTTTATCATAAAAATACAGGCCAGTTACTGCATAGTTTGATTTTGGTTCCTTTGGCTTTTCCATGATATCAATCACATGCTTTTTAGAATCAAACTCTACTACCCCAAAGCGCTCTGGATCATTGACATAATAACCAAAAACTGTAGCTCCCCTAGTCTTCTTAACAGCCTTTTCTAGTAATTCTGTTAGTCCATGACCATAAAAGATATTATCGCCAAGAATTAAAGCTACATTGTCATGTCCAATAAATTCCTCACCTATAATAAATGCTTGTGCTATACCTTCTGGATAAAGCTGAACAGTATATGAAAGAGTAATTCCATATTTTGAACCATCCCCTAACATTTGCTCAAATTTACTAATATCTTGTGGCGTTGAAATAATTAGTATCTCTCTTATACCCGCCAACATTAGTACTGATAAAGGATAATAAATCATGGGTTTATCATAGATAGGTAATAATTGCTTTGATACAATTTGGGTAAGGGGGTACAATCTAGTACCGCTCCCACCTGCAAGAATGATACCTTTCATGGCATTGTGCTCCTTCATAGTTTTTCTGATATGCTCAATTAAGAGCTTAAGGTTTAAAAACTATATAGCTTATTATGCAGGAGACCAATACTTACTTGATAAAAGTGGCCTCCTACATAAATAATTAATTTAGATATTTTCCTATTACAACAGAATTATAATTACCACCATAAGAATATGTACTAATTAAGGCATTGCTCACCGGAGCCTTACGAGCATTTCCTGTGACGAGATCGATTCTTCCTCTATGACTCTTTACATTTTGCGTAGCTGGTATTTCACCATCAAAGGCACATATTACACTAATAAGAGAAAGAAGGCCTGCAGTTGCATGAGTTTCTCCAAAGATAGATTTTATGGCACTAACAGGAGCTCCTTTTTCGAATATACGTTCTATAACTCTCTCTTCAATACGGTCAAAATATGTATGACCATTGGCGGCTGCACAAATATATTCTATCTCTCCTGGAGAAATCATCGCCTCTTTCATTGCTAAACGCATAGATTCCTCCCATGCCTTTCCTAGATGATTTAAGTCCCCTATTTTACTATCATCAGATGTTAATCCAAAACCTTTAATTTCAGCTAAAATATTACCATTTCTTTTTAACGCTGCCTCCTCACTTTCTACAATAAAGGCAACGCTCCCTTCACCAAGTATGGTACCGCTATTTTTACAATCAAAAGGACTTATATTCTCAGTTGTTAAGTATCTTTTTATTTTTGAGTGTCCCTCTATTATTGGATCATTTACTTCATCTGCCGTTACCACAATGAATGTGTCATAATCACTAGATTGAATCATGGCATAGGCATAGTATAGTGCACTAATACCAGAAACACCGCCACATGAAATAGTTGAAGTAGGCCCTTTTATTTTGAAGTTTAATGAAATATGTCCAGCTGCTGCGTTCATAACTGTGTTTGGAAATAATTTAGCATTGGCGGCCTTAACACCCTCCTGGATAATAATCCGGTTAAATGATTCTACCGTTCCAACTGGTCCTGTACCAGTTGCAAAAATAATTCCTATCTTGTCCCTATTATTTTTATCTATCTTTAAGTTCCCGTTTTCTATAGCCATTTTCACCGACAATACTGCATGTTTGCTAATTGAGTCCATCTTCCTTAATAAACTAGGATGTATTAGCCTTCGATAGTTTTGTTCTGGTATTTTCCCGGCTTGTATGCACTTAGGATTGTCATTCCACTGTTTAATCTTTGAGGTACCACTCTTTCCCTTAAACATACAATCTTTAATTTCCTTAAGGTTTGAAGAATTCCCAGCAAGTCCCCCTACACCAGTAATTACGACTTTTTTTTCTTTAATTAGCGTTTCCTTTTTCGCTGATAACTCGTGGTTCTCATTGTACTTACAGAATAGAATACTTGCATTGTTCCCACCGAAAGCAAATGAATTTGATAGTACATAACTCAAATCACTTACCCTACCTACGTTAGGTACAAAATCTAGATTAAACTTTTGACTTTCAACTTCAAAGTTTATAGTTGGGGGTAAATATCCATGTTGAATAGCAAGAATACTTGTTACTGCTTCCGCGGCCCCTGCGGCTCCTAACATATGTCCTATCATTGATTTAGTTGAAGAAACTGGTGTCTTATTTTCAGTAATTAAAGTGCGAATTGCTTTTGGTTCTGATACATCATTTGCTGGTGTACCTGTACCATGTCCATTGATATAGCTTACTTCCTTAGCATCTATATTGGCTTTCTTTAAAGCACCTCGCATGGATCTCAAAGCACCTTCCCCGCCCGGATCTGGGGCCGTCTGATGATATGCATCTGAAGATAAATCATAATCCACTACTTCAGCAAGGATATTTGCACCTCTTTCAACCGCATGATCTAATGATTCCAAAACAAGAATGGCTGCACCTTCTCCGATTACCACGCCATTACTCTTGCTATAAGGCGATGGTGGCGTTGGTGCAAGTGCTTGTAAACTATTAAAACCACTCATTGACAATTTAGATAAGGGATCTACACCACCGGTTATCATGATATCTGCTTTGTTATTTCGAATTGTATCCAGTGCAAATCCAATTGAATTTGTACCAGCGGCACATGCATTCGAAATAATCATTTTTGGCCCTTTTATTTTTAAGTCTCGCGTAATATTGTCACAGGGAGTATGGATTGGATACTTAAAAAGTAACGTTTCATCTGCTTTTTCAATTCCATCTTTAATCCACTGATTATGAAATTCTTCCCCGCTCAACATGCCTCCTAAAGATGTGCCTAATGATATTCCAATTCGGTATGGATTAAAGTTTTCTATTTTTAATTTTGCGTTTTCTACCGCTTCTCTTGCCGCCATGACACCTAATTTTCCACAGCGATCCATATCCTTTATTTCATCCTTAAAGAAGTAATCATCTACCTGAAGGTTTTCAATCTCTCCACCATAATCTGTTACCATTTCAGCCATATCGATATTTTGGATTACTTTAATACCAGATTTCCCAGATTTAATATTATCCCAAAATTCTTTTACACTATTTCCGTTTGAACAAATAATTCCCATGCCAGTTACGACGACTCGTTGATTATTCATGTTCATATGCCATCACCTTTACAGTATTTTGATTGACCATGATTTAGGTAGAATATATGGTGAGGACTGAGTATGTGCCTCATACAAAGCATTTTCTTTATTTTTCACATAAAATCCAATTCCTGAAACAGCAAATGGTTCCTCTAATAAAGCAACCCCGAGTCGCATGTTTAATACAGGACTTTCTTTAAGTTCAATAACTTTACCAATTAATTGTTCTTCTATAAAAATCTCATCATTAACTGTAATTTGACTCTCTATTCCTGTCGTGAATCCCACAATTCTTTTATTAACTCCAGCTTCCGATTGCTGTTCTAAGGATTCTCTTCCATAAAATTCATCTTTATAAAAATCAATAAACCATTCTAAACTAGCTTCGAAAATATTTAGTTCTTCTAAATGTTTAAATTCAAAATATGGATGTCGAATTTCTAACATTAACGTCTCTAATGTTTCCCAATCCACTTTTTTTAAGTTAATATCGTCATCTTTAAAAGAATTTATGGTTTCAACGACTATTGGTTCTAAGTATTTTTCAAACAATAATTGATAACCATACTCTGCTGTTACACCTGTTCTTGCCAATAGAATTTCCTTTCCAAATAGTTGATTTAACACAAATGATTGAAATGGTAGTGATGATATTTCGAAATCTAAAAATTGTTGAGCTAATCTCCATGCATAAGGGCCTTCAAATCCAAGGAGAGAATGTGTTTGACTTATATCTATAATCTCAATGCCATTCGTCTTTTGATTTTCTAACCAAGCTAGTACAGTGTCCTTTTTATGCGGTGTAGTAATAACTGTAATAGAATCCTCATTTTTAAATAGATTAATTATATCGATTACAGTCCCATCTTCTTGTAACAATAAGGTAAAGAGTGTAGTTTCTTCTTCCATAAACATAATATCTTTCGTAACTAAACGATCTAGGAACTCTACATGGTCCTCCCCTTTTACAACAATTCTTCCTGTTTCCGATAAATCTATTACACCTATTCCGCTACGTACTGCATCATATGATTCATTTTTTTCTTTTTGTATATTAATTTGATTACTCATGATTAAGTGCCCCCAATTCTCTCTTTATCACATCAATTATTGTCGGTAAATTACAGACATTATCTATATATAGTTGTTGCATTTTCTTTAATTTATCAATCTCAGTTTTGCTATATAACATATTGAATATTGTTTTACTGGTGTTCCTTAAATCAAAAATTTCACAAGTATGCACACAATTAAAATAATCATTTTTCTCCATCAATGGAGCTAGTTCTTTATGCCAACCATTTGGGAATACAAGAAATGGATAAAGTCCATTAGGCATTATATAATTCCATTTTTCTATAATGCTTTTTAATGTAGGATTAAGGCTGTATCCTTGAGCTTTTAATTCTTCATATCCCATATGATTTACAAGGCTAATCACAGGTATTTTTCCAAATACTGCTTTTCCCATTGAACAAGATGTTATATTATCAGTGATAAATAAATCACACGATAATAATAGTTGCTCGTATTCTTCCAAATGAAGAAATGGTAGTGAAACAAATTCTATTTTCCCTCCATTTTTCATAGAAACAAATTTAGTCTCATCTGAAACCCCAATTAATTTAATACATGTATCGCTCGGAAAGTCCTGAAGATATAGACTTAATAGTTCTTGTAATATATATTCATAGCTAAACCTTGCATCATTGTACTGTTTCTTCTCCATGAGCCTCATTTTTACTAATAAGTTGGCCCATGATGATTTTGCAATCATAATCAATTTATCTTGCTCTCTACAACCAAGTTGTGCTCGTATTTTCATTTTTCTTTCTTCATCTACTTGTAAAGCCTCTTTATACAACTTGACGGAAATAATCTTCTCATTATCTTCTTTATAACTATTTACTGGGCACGTTCTAATTAACTTAAATTGAGCCGGAATTTTAGGTAGTTTTATCAATGACCTTTTCTTTAAGCTATTGTAGTTTGCGTTTTTAAAAAGTTTATTTTCTAATAATCTATCCTCACTACCCCAAGCCAAAGAATCAATAGAGAAACAAGGTATGTGTAGGTTTAATAGATAATCAAGATCAATAATTGGAGACTCTAAAAATAAATTATGGTAATCAGCTAAAACAATAGCATCAGGTTGAAATGAATTAGTGATTTGTTTTATAACCTCTTTTTGTCTTAGCCCCTTTGTTAGTGATGTAACATTGGCTACAGTTTTATTGGCATACCATGCGAATTTTTCGCTTGTTAAAAAATAAACTTCCCCATCTTTTTGAATTTGTTTAGCTAGACATAAGGCATTATGCAACTCACCAATGCTAAAATGACTAGGTGCAATAAACAATACTTTCATGTCTTATTCCCCTCTACTAAAATTTGCGAAAAGTATTCACTATCAAGTAAAGTTTCTCCAACTGCAATATTAAAGCGAATATCTCCATCATTAAATTCATTCTGATTACCATATATTCCGATTTGTATCCCTTTTTTGGGCCATTCGTATATAAAACATTTTGTACTATGTGATAATGCTAAAATAGATACAAATAACCCATTAGATAATTCGAGAATTACCTTATTATCTAAATAAATCTTTCTTTGTTTGCCATTTGGTATTAACGTGTTTTGCTCTCCATTCTGCCAATAATACATCTTTTTAATTTTTGTTTTTCCTTTTTTCTCCCAGAATAAGTGAAAGACACTAGTTTTCATTTTATCTTTCTGTAGACTTTTCAATTGTATTTGTAAGACAGGTAGATCATATACAGTTGTATATTCAACTTTCCACTCATCAGATTGACAGAAAATCCGATTAATAAATTCCTTATATGTATTTTCCGTCGCTACTACTGATTGATTACTTTTATTGAGATATATTGAATTAATGCTCAAATCTTTCCTACAATCTGGAGTATAAGAATTAGCTGTTGGTATCATTACACCGGGTAAAAAATTATAAGAACTTAATACTGAGTTTTCTTTTAAAATCTCTTTATCTTTATACATAAATTCTGTTATTTTACTACTTTGGTTTACTTTAATCTTTAAATTTAGTACATTATTTTGAACTAGATATTCTTGTTTTTTTTCGCTATATGTTAATTTATTTCTTCCTTTAAGGAAAAGATATATTTTTTTAGTTATCGCATTTCTATTTAATTCATCTTGATACGTGAGTACGGCATAATGTGCTTTTGACCAATTAACCTTTCCACTAAATTCAAAATTAAAATTGCTTATAGATTCTATGTCTTGTATAAACAATTGTTGTTCGTAAGATGTCTGAGGGAAAAATAATGTTAATTTCCCCTTTAATATGGAAGAAAATAAGTTTTTTAGACTTCCGTGAATATGAAATTCCCCGTTTTCATTTATAATATGAAATTGGTCAGTCTCAATTGAGTACGGAATCTTATTAGATATAAATTTGGATGTATGATTAGTAATATCGTTATAGATTTCTTCCACTTCATCTTTGCTATCATGAGAACATAAAGTATAATAGTGAGTTTTTGTTATACATTTTTCTTTTTCACTCTGTTTAAATATTACCGTTGGCATCCACCTTAATCCAAATAGGATACGCTCTATATTTCCTTTCCATATAAATCCAATATTAATATTTTGTGATTCAAACAATGTATAATTTCGCTCATACATGTTTGGATGACTAGGTAGATCGAATTGATTTACAAATTCATAGTCATGTAGTGCATATGGATACTCACCATATACCATAGGTTTAGAAACTAACCCACTCTTTAATGGTACCGTCATCTTCGCATCATATAACATGCACCAAGGATATATCTTTATATATTTTCCTTCCTGTGCGAAATCATTTATTTGAACTATCTTATCTGACAAAAAACAAATGCTTCTCTTTAATTTTGTGGCCTCATGAATAATTTCAAAACATGAATCAGATTTTATTTCCCATGACAGCTCATTTACTTTCGGTTCTTTTACTGCATTTAAAAATGGATAATCTAGATCTGGCCATGCTTCTTTTGCCAATAATTGCTGCTTTCTAAGGTCATATATATATAAACAACCAGTACTTTTACTTATTTGTACAGTTATATACATATTTTCTAGAATTAAGTATTCTTTTGTTTCATAAACATGATTTTTCCCATACGCATGAATCGGAATTATTGTCTTTAATTCCCCAATATTTTTATTTTGATGACTAACAGCCGAAAGTGTCATATTAGTGATACCAATTTTTTTAGGATTCAATAAAATAGGATGATTCTTTATTTCACCCGGTTCTATGATACAGATTTGGTGTTTTTCTAGCAGTTTGAAATCTAGTATTTTCGAGTTTCCTTGTTGAATAATTAGTTTGTAAATTAATCTATCTAAAGAATTATTTTTTATATTAACGATACATGCAGATTCTTTTCCATTAATTAACTTAGGATAATTAGCAACATTTATTTCTAACGGTTTTGCTATGGTTACTCCAAAATGAACAGTTAGTTCTAGTTCTTTTGCTTTTAACTTAGTAACAAGTTCTCCCTCAATTTCCTTAGTAACTGTTATAACTTCTTCCCACTCGTACTTTTTATTTGGATAAAAAGTTTTCTTTAAATCAATTAAGTAATCGTCCCCTATCTTGGATGTAATACTAGCTTCAATAGGATTTGAAAAATGATTTTCATATACATAACAGATATGAATCTTCTCTCCAACAATTAAATTGTTTCCTTCTAAAATATAACTAGTGAATCTTACTTGTTCTGTTTCTACCTCAGTAATTTTTTCACTTTTTATATCAACCCAACAATTCACATCTTTTGCTCCAAGATTAATAGCATACTTTACAACTTCAATTCCATTTCTTGTTATGGCGTTACTCTGAATAGAACGTAGGGATTTCAATCCCCTAACCGTTTTCCAACCCCTAGATAGCCATATATCTTGGTCACTTTTTGAAATAATTGGTTTAAATGCATCTAACAGATAATTAATAACATAAGGTAAATAGCTTCTTAAATTTAAGTAGCCATCATAGTCTATATACGACCTACTTGTTTGATATAACCCTACTCTTTTATAAAGTGCCATGGCTACTTTATCTTCCGGATTCACTTCTGTATCAATATACTTAATATCTTGTTGAATAAGATTTTTAATTGCATAGGCAAATAATTTATCTGGTATATTTCCCGAACGAAATTCTGGATGGATTAAAAAGAATCCTGCCCAGGTTCCATCTGGAGTTGCTGCTCTTTGACCTGATAAACTAGAAAATAATAAGCTAGCTATAATTTCATTTTCATATTCAGCAATTAAATATAACTGTATCTTCCGCTCTCGAAATAATTGCTTGATGTCTTGCGTATTTAAGGGATACCCATATTTAATGGGACCATACTGATATTTATTATAAAAGTGAGCTAACTTCTCACTATCTGCCTCTGTACACTCACGAACTTGAACATCCATACCATGGATCATATTTCCTCAACTCTTTTAGAAACTTGGATACTACCAGTAGCAACTTTCTTTTTATCCACATAAGCCGTAATTTCCACTTGTGAGATTAATCCAAGAGATCTTCCAATTTGGACATGTAATTCTAGCTGGTCTCCTGGTACTACAGGTTTTAAAAATTTCATATTACGTACAGAAACTAAATAACCCACATATGAACTCGGATCTATTTTAGGTGAACATGCACCAAGTGTATCTATTTTTGCTAGTTCCCCTGTAACATAAACAACAGCCGTCATCTGTGCCAAAGCTTCAATGATTAACACTCCAGGCATAATTGATTCATTTGGAAAGTGCCCTTCAAAAAAAGGTTCACTAACAGTTACATTTTTAATACCAATTCCACTCTTTCCTGGCTCAAGTTGGATCACTTTGTCTAAGAAAAGGAATGGCCATTTATGCGGTAAGATATTTCGGATTTGATCTGCATTTAATACCGGTCTCACTGCACATCATCCTCCCTATTTTCTTCAATAAAATCAGCAATTTTATTAATAGAACCAAGTACTGCCATATTCTCGTCATATACAGCAACCCCAAACTCCTCTTCAATCGCCAGAAATAACTCTAATGCATCTAAAGAGTCAACTCCTAAACCTCTTCCGAATAATGGCTGATCATCAGTGATGTAATGCGGTTCTATTTCTAAATCTAATCGCTCAGTAATAATTTCTTTAATTCTGGTAGTTAATTGTTTTCTTTTTTCAGCAATTATTTTTGTTTCTACATACGTAAACATCTGTTTTCCCCTTTTCCTTGTTCAACTCAAAATTCGTCATTTAATGTTTAACCATTAACTAATCCGCCATCCACTGTGAAAATTTTCCCAGTGATATAACTTGCATAATTAGAAGATAAAAATGTTGTTAGATAAGCTACCTCTTTAGGATCTCCAATTCTTCCAAGTGGCACTAGTTCTAACATCCTTTTTAAAGTTTGTTGGTCCATGCCTTTTGTCATATCGGTTTGTATAAAACCAGGTGCAACGGCATTAACTCGAATGCCGAATTCACCGCCTTCTAATGCTAAGGTTTTGGTCAAAGAAATAACCCCTCCCTTTGAAGCAGAATAATTACATTGGCCTCTCGCACCCATTATTCCACTCGTCGATGTGATATTTACAATAGAACCCCTTTTCTGTCTCATCATTATTCTTAATGCTTGCCTACAACAAAGGAATGTTCCCTTTAAATTTAAATTCACCACATGATCCCACTTTTCCTCACTCATCATCGCAGCAAATCCATCATTTATAACTCCTGCATTATTTACTAAAATATCTATTCTTTTTTCCTTTGAGCGTATGTGTTGAAACAATTTATGAATAGAGTCTTCATTTGTAATATCTACATGCATAGGAAACGCTTTTCCACCTTTTTCTCCTATAGTATTTGCTATTTCATTTGCTGATTTTTGATTACTTTGAAACGTAAAGTAAACAGTTAAGCCCTGTTTGGCTAGGTCCATTGTTATTGATTTACCAATGCCTCGTGATCCTCCGATAACTAATGCCACTTCGTTTCCATTAAACATAGACCCGTTCCCCCTTAAATTCTTTCTCTATTGTAGTAAGGCTTCTTTTTAAATACATCGGTGTTTCTGTAGAAGATACAGATATGTTCTGCTTAAAGGAGCGACATAACTTGGTTAAAGTATTTCCGGGACCTACTTCTATAAAGTGTTTCGTACCATCATTCAATAAAGTGTAGATAGTGTCTTGCCACATAACTGGATCTACACATTGTCTTTCTATATCTTGTAAAATATTGATTCTATCTGTAGTTGGTTTTCCTGAACAGTTTAAAACAATTGGTATTTGAGCATTTTTTAACAAAAATAAATTTAAATACTCCTTAAACTCAAGAACCATTTCTCCCATTAAACGTGAGTGAAATGCATGACTAGTTGAGAGTATTTTAGTTTTTATACCATTTTTTTGATCTAGTACCTTTTGAAATTTAAGAATGCTCTTACTCTCGCCAGAAAATACAACCTGTGTAGGGGAATTATAGGCAGCAATATCAATTTCATATTGTTTAGATTCCTCTACAACTTCAAATAATGTTTGATATGTGTTCGACACAATTCCTAACATACACCCCTCTTGCTTTACATTACTCATCAGCGAATTGTAAAGTTCCTGCTTCTACCAGTGCGGAGAATTGTCCCAAGCTATGCCCCGCTACTTTAGATGCCCTTATACCGTGCAAATGTAAAATTCTTGATATCCCTGTGCTTACCGTAAGAATAGCTGGTTGTGTAACACTGGTTTCTATTAATTTTTCACTTGGCCCATATAAACATAGTTGCTTTAAATCAAATCCCAGCGTATCATTTGCTTCCTCAAATAATGGGACAAATATGTTTGGGTATTTATCTAAATACCCTTTACACATCCCTACGGATTGAGACCCTTGTCCCGGAAAAATAAATGTAATCATATGACACCCCCGCTATTTTCAAATTGAAGCTTTTCTAAAATTTCTTCTGGTAATCTACTGATTAATTGATCATTCGACCTTGTTAAAACGTGTTTTGAAAATCCCTCCGCTAACAAAACTCGGCATCTCTTGCGGAATAATTTATAAACAAATTCTATATAAACTTTACTTTCATTCTTAAGATAGGTCTCTACAATTAAGTCGTCTTGAAAACGAGCTGATTTTTTGTAGGTACATCTTATATCAATAATTGGAAAATACAATTTTTCCTGTTTTAAATACTGGTCTATACCAGTCATATCTAGCATTTGAAACCTACCCAGCTCAAACCAATGAAAATAATGAGAGTGGTGAGCAATTCCCATAGGATCGCATTCCCCAAAACGAACATTCACCTCATTTTTTACTAAGTACACTTATTTCACCTACTTTTCATAAGAACGTCGAAATTTTTGTATGGAGATTGTTAAAAATAAAATTCCCATACCAATTAATGCAGCTGATGGAATAAGAACAGAGGAGAACTCTTTGTTATATACTAATAAATCGTTAAAGCCTCCCATTGCCCAAGCTGTAATGGTAATATGCGCTAGGTTTTGCATCCATTCAGGCTCTATATAAAGTGGCCACCAAGATCCACCCAAAGCAGACATAGTTAACACGATTAAAATAGAAATACCATTTGCTTGTGATCTTGTTTGACATATAGAAGCTAATAAAATTGCCAGGCTTGAAGCTGCAAATGCAGTACATATCACTAGCAATATAATTCCTAATACACTTTTCCCTAGCCACATTCCAAATACAAAATGTCCTACGCTAAAAAGGACTGCACATTGAACAATAGCTGTTATAAAGCATGAGAGCATCTTTCCAAAAATAATTGATAATGTATTAATAGGTAAAGTAAGAATCTTTCTTAACGTTCCATTCTCTCTCTCTTCTACTAATGCACCTGCAGCTGCAGCAGTACCTAAAAGTACAAACATAACGGCATATCTTGGTACATTAGATTCAAATGGAGTGGGTTTATGTTCATTATCTGATGCTAATTTTTTAAACTCTACTTTCACATTTACTTCCATTTGGGCAGAGGCTTGTTTTACAATCTCTTTAGTCATATCTCTTTGTATTTCTGACACAATTTGAGTTACAGCATTTGAAACAACACTTGGAATAATGCGATCAACTTCATCTTCTATGATGATGACTTTGGCCTCTGTCCCTGAATATACATTTTGTGTGAAATCCTTAGGAATAACGATTGCCGCTTTTTTAGTTTGAACTTCCTTTTTCACTTGTTCTTCTGTATATGCTTTCTTTTTACCATTTAGTTCATAAGTTTCTTCTATCTCAAGGGCAGGGATTTTTTTCAATTCCTCAATAACCCTTTTAGAAAGTTCTCCATTATCATTTACTACTATAGGAATCTTGAATTTTTCTGTCTTACTATCAAATACATTTGATAATGCAAAACTAGCAACTGCAATAACTATAATAGGTGTAATAAATAAATAGATTAGACCAGGAATATCCTTTAAAAGAATAAGTATATCTTTCTTAGCTATATACCAAGCTTTCATTTTTAACATCTCCTTTCATTTAAGACCTTAAATTTTTGCCCGTTAAATGTAAAAATACATTTTCTAAATTAGAATTTTTAACATTAAATAATTCGATTTTTAAATTATACTTTTGAACTTCTCTTGTAACATTAAAACTATCTACGCATTGAATGATGACTTTTTTATCTACCAAAGTGCAGGACTTCACATCAGCAATCATTTTTGTTTTATGTATAAATTCTTCCGGAATATTTGATATTGCAATCTCTAAATAATTTTCCCCATACTTTGTTATTAAATTTTTTGGGGTATCAATATCTAATATTTCACCCTTATCATAAATTGCTACACGATGACATAACATCTCAGCTTCTTCCATATGATGAGTTGTATATATGACAGTGATTCCTAGTTCTTCTACGAGATGGCGAATACAATTAAAAATATGGTTTCTTGATTGTGGATCAATTCCCACTGTTGGTTCGTCTAAGAAAATAACTTTTGGCTTATTTAACAAACCGATCACTAAATTAATTCTTCTTTTCATACCACCTGAAAATGTATCAATTCTCTTATGTGCCCAATCCTCAAGCTGTGCGAATTGCAAAGCTTCTTTTATGCGGCTTTTTTTCCTATTCCCCTTTAATCCATATAAATCGGCATAAAAAGATAAGTTATCATATGCAGTTAAAGTCGGGTATAGCGCTAAATCTTGAGGTACTACACTCACATTTTTTTTAATCTTATTCCGTTCAGTATACAAGTCGTAGTTACATACTGTACCATACCCTTCATCTGGCAGAGTAAGAGTAGATAAAATCGATATAAGTGTTGTCTTTCCAGCTCCATTCGGTCCTAGTAATCCTATAATTTCACCTTTACGGATATCTATGCTTAAATTCTTAATAACTGTATAATCTCCATATGATTTCTTAATGTTTCGAATGGAAATCATAGTATTTATATCAGTCATAATGTTTCCCCCTTCTTCTTGCTGATACAATTTATTAGAAGTGACTCTTCTTTATCTCCATTAAAGCTTCAAGGTATTTATATCCATACTTTTCATCTGGTTCTAGGTATGTGCCTTCTGCCCACTCATTCCAAGCATTAATAAATAAAAAATCAGTGTCCTTACTATGTTGTAAAAGATACTTCTTAAACTTATCGGGATTAGACCCCTTCATAATTAAAGCGCTTTCTTTTTTCTTGGAGAGTTATCCCAATCTACAAAAGCTCCTTTATATATGTTTTCACGTTCTTTAATTTGACGGTTTAATATTCTTTTCCATACAAAATCATAACTTAAGTGAAAATCTTTTTTTTCTTGATGTAGTGAAGTTGTATTACCTATTAGTTTTTTTAAAGTGTACATAGGTTCAAACTCTATAGCAGCATCAAAAGGAAAGTCTGATTTATCTTCAAAAATTGTTAACATTTCTACAAAGTGTATCCCTAGAAACCCTTCAGATTGAGCCCATTCATTCCATAGACTCAACATTTTATTTAGGTTTGGTATAGAAGCTGGTCGGTAAATTACAAATATCGGTTTATCTTTAATATTTAAATAGTTTTTGTTTTTAAAGAATGGCAATAGATAATTAAAGTGTTCTTTCCAATCAGACTCATCCCCATATTCTTGTCGCATTAATACTACTTGGTCTTTCCCATCCCAAGATCTTGTCCAAGATTCATTTGCCCAACATAAGCAATATGGGAAATCAATTTCCTTACATTGATTTCTCAATTCTATTGGTTTTTCTAGTAATATTTTCCCTTTGAACCAATAGTGATAATAGCAAAAACCATCTAAACCATACTGTTTTGCTAAATTTATTTGCCACTTATGTACATCTAAATCTAACAAATTGTAATAATAATCCCTTAATGGAGCCCTAGGCTGATAGTGTCCCAGAAAACGTGGTTTTGCTTTTTTTACATTGGTCCATTCTGTAAAACCCTTTCCCCACCATAAATCGTTTTCAGGTATTTCATGAAATTGTGGTAAGTAAAAAGCAATAGTCTTCATTAGTAAGGACTTCCCCCTTCCCCATATGCAATGACTCACTTATTGATAAAAAGCAATTACACAATATAAAATTCTGCTTTTTAACATGAAACTATTTAATCTGATGTTAAATCTTGTCACAAAATAAGGCAAAAAGACCCTAATTATTGTAATTTTCACACATAAAAAACTATATTTTTAATTTTTTTTAGAAAATTATTCAAAAAAACACTTTAAATACAGTTAAGTATTGTATAGTTTTATATTATAGGAGGGGAAAAATATGTCGTTTTTTGGCGAAAAATTCACAAATTTATTGGTAAATTTAGATGTAGCAAGTCTAATTGGAAAAATAAAGCAATACCAAGGGGGATTGGAGGTCTATGAGAAGGAATTTCCAAGTACATTAGAAAAGTTGCAAATATCTACTCAACTTCAACATACCAAAGATTTTGTCGCAATGTACAAAAACTTAAAAATAACAAATAAAAGGTTAAAAGAATTAATTACATATGATCTGTCGCCAAAAACAATGATTGAAGATGAAATATCTTGTTACGTTGATGCGCTATCACTCATTCATAATAACTATGAAAGGCTTACTATTGATCCAAGTACAATCTTAGAAATACATTTTCAACTTTTTAAATATGCTACTTCGGATAGTGGAACGTGGAGAAAACAGGACATCTTACTTGAAGAACATGAGCAACTTAATTTCTCATTTTATTGCTATCGCCCTTTAACGATTAAAGAAATCCCAGAAGCAGTAAAAAATTTATGTGAAGAATATAATTATTTATTAAATCAAAAAGATATTGATCCACTAATTTTAATTTGTAATTTTGTACTTAATTTTATATGTATTTTTCCTTTTGAATCTGGAAATGGAAGAATGGTACGTCTACTTATATCTTTATTACTATTACAAAGTAAACATTCACTAGTGAAATATATTTCACTAGATAAAATAATAAAAAAATACGAGAGAGATTATTATGATGCCCTATATAAATCTTCAGCAAATTGGCATTTTCAAGAGCACAATGTATCCTTTATATTAAAATGTCTATTACATATTATTCTAGAAGCATATAAAGAACTAGACGTACATATTACAAGTTACCAACTGAAAGGGAACAAAAGCTTTAAAATTAAAGAGTATATATTAAAACAAGAAATCCCTTTTACAAAAGAAGCAATACGGATGGTATTTTCAGATGTTTCACCAAGCACGATCAATAAAGCCTTTGCATGTTTACAAGAAGAAAAATTAATTAAACTAATATCAAAAGGCCGTAATGCAGTTTGGACTAAAACAAAAATATAAATAATATCAAAAAAATATAGGGTGATTTTTTAACATTAATAATTAAAACATACATATAAATTTATTTCACATACACAATAGATATTTTTACATAATACATAAAAAGATAATTTGTCGCTACATTATTCATACAACTATTTTTGAATTTTTTCTTTCTCTATACTTCCGAAAGTCTGATAACAGACTTTATAGGAAGTATTAAATATATAAAAACTACATATTCAGTTTTTATATCCCAACTATTAGTAATAGGAACTTAGCATTTATATTCCATTTCACCTAAAGAGTTTTAATAAAAGTAAAAGAGAAAATACCTAGATTTAGCTTTAATTCATTAAAAAATTCGATTTCACTTAAGTAAGTGCCCATTAATCTTGTCTCTAATAGCAATGGCTATAAATTCTTCAATAGAGCTATTTGTTTCATTTGTAATTTCTTTCAAGTATTTGTATTCCTTACTTGTAAGTATGACAGACTTCGTTACTGTATTACTATCCAAATATACGCTATGATTCATTCTTGGAACAATTTTCCCTTCTATTATATAAGGCGTTAACTCCTCAATCCATTCCATTTGAATTCCTGGTGGTAATGTAATTAATGATTGACGAATCTCAAAATACCAAAATGTTTCTTCTTCTAAAATCTTTATATTTCTTGGAGATACGTACTGTAATATATTATCGATTATGTGAAAAATATTGTTTCGTAATTGCGCAGATTTAGGAAAACGAAACTTAACAAACCTTTGATGATGACTTCTAGGTTTATCCGACAGTTTATAAGCGGACTCATATCCTGCTTTTAATGCCTCACTAAGTGTCATATTAGTTCCAAATTCATCAAGAACTATAATATCACCACGTTTTGGAATAGAAATAACACGTGCCAATGTATTGCCTTTTACAAACTTTTGAAATAATACTACATTATATTTCTGCGAAAATGTATATATATGATTAGCTTGTTCTACTTGCTGAACAAGTTCACGAACATCCTCCTTCTTCACAAATTTCGTTTGTCGATTACGATGTTCTATTAAAAAATAAACTAACTTTCCTTCTTCTATCCATTTTTCAAGCTGATTCATACTAATATGATACTCTTTACTTGCTTGATATAAAGTAATCCCCTCAATTTTACGTTCTTCTTTTACTTTTTCTACTTCTTCTCTACTAAATAAAAAACTACCATCTAAACGCCACGTATCCTTATTGATTGGTGTTAGCTTTCCTTGCTTCATTAAATTATTAAAAATAAAGTGACTTATATCTAAATAATCTTTTACTTCATTTGTAGTCATAGTCATTTCATATGCGCTAATCATTCTAATTCCTCCTCACACCTCGTAATTTACATAATAATATTATGTAAATTAAAATTTATAGTATTTACATTTTAAATAAATTATAACATATATCGTTATATATATTAGATTGTAAATTAGAGTAATGTCTAATTTAACTTTCTTTTTAAATTTAATTTTATAAAATATTAAACTATATAATAAAAACACTATTTTTAAAATTAAATAATAACCATAGAAAATGGGAGATTTTCTACAGTTATTATATACTTATTACTTCATAAAATTTAATTTTAATATGTAATTTAATTTATAATTGCTTACGGTATAATATTTAATATAAAAGGAAGTTATAAGGAGTTGAATAACATTGAAATTTGAATTAGATATTGTTCATAGTGAGACTTCTTTAAATAACATAGAGAAACAAAAACAAAATTTCACAAATCTAATTGCATTATGGAACCCTGATTATATAAATGAAGCGGAAGTAAAAAAGGAAAATAACGAAAGAGAAGATTCATATACTTATGAAGGATTTTCAGATGAAGAAATACTGTACTACTACTTGAATCGACAAACACATTTTGACCAAGGAAAACGAATCAAGGATGCATCAAGAATCCTATATGCACGTGATTTAAGTCAGTTTTATTTCTTTATTAAACAAAGTGAGGAATTTCTACAGAAAGATGTAAAGGATTATAAATTTGGTCAAGTATGGAGAAATCTTAGAAAACGACATATCCGTAATTATCAAAAATGGTTATCTCAAGAGGCAATCTCCTATCAGTCAAAAGATAAATACAAGCCATCTACAATTAGTAGAAAGCTTGGAGTTATTCGTTCATATTTGAAATGGCTATATGAAATCCAATATATTCAGGATCCTCTACATGTTGAAATACTAAGTACAACTGTAAATAAACAACATAAACCTAAACGTGAGTTATCATATGAGGAAGTAAAACAGTTACTTCATTACTACAAGGATAATGAAATCAATTACGCTTTATTGTCAGTTCTAGCTACTACAGGGTTACGTGTTGCAGAAGTAGCACATGCAAAGTGGGAAGATCTTGAGTATGATGCCATACGAGGACGATACTATTTAAAGGTTGATACAAAGGGTGATAGTGAACGGATTGTTTCTATTAATAAGGAGATTTTTAATCGGATTGTAGCATTTCGAATTCGGCGAAGATTACCTATAGACATTGGAAATAGAAATGGTGGAGCAGTATTTCAAACTAAAAACCATACTCCTTATAGAGAGAATTATTTGTCACAATATATTTCTAAAATCATAAAGGATACCCAGTTATCCTTTACAGTGGATATTGGAATTACTCCCCACTTCTTTAGACATTTTTATGTGCAGTACTTATATGATTACAAGAAATTACCACCTCATATTATTGCAGCTGCAGTAGGTCATAAAAATGATCGTACTACGAAAGAAAATTACCTAAATCAGCGATTGACGAAAGATAATGATGCCGGTAATTTAATTTTAGAAGACGAATTTTAAATTGTCCCTTTATAATTTAATATTAAATAAGTTAAATGTTGTTATTTATAGTTATGTATTTTTTATATAATTAAAACCGTTTTACCTTCTATTTATTTTTACTTTTCTCATAATCACATTCATTAGTTCTTCGCAAAGGTTTCCTATAAATATGTAATATTTTCAGAAACCTTAACATGCACTATTATAAAATACTTAGAAAAAATTGCATTCTAACTAATCATAAGTTAGAATGCGATTTTATTTAGAAGCGTTAATTTATTAGTTGTAAATAATATATAATCCAATTTTTTTGTTCTAATAAAGATAGTTTCTGAATGCTTGAACTTATTACCGATTTCCACTGCTTTGTTAGTATTCTTGCACGTATTATTTTTATTAACCTCAATTATATCTTTTAATGGGATACTTATTGTTGCGCTTTGCCATGTAATGGTTATTTTTTCTGTTGATTTTATAATTTCTATCTCTTTCATATTACTAGTAACTCCCTAATCTATTTATTTATATCTTTATAATACAGTTTGTATTTAAAATAGAAACCAGCCAATTTCATACATAATCACTCAGCCATTGTGTAAATAGGTAATTCTAGTACAAAGTTTCTTAAGTCCATTTACAATCTAGGTGTATATTGCAAACTTTTTTGAGTCGAATTTTTGGATATTCTAAATCATGATGATATTATTTATAATATTAGATGCTATGAAAATAGAAATAAACTTAGCCGAACTTAATTACGGAGAACATATGACTTATTTTAAATATACCTATAGTAATCGCGAAAAAATTGGAGAAAACCGCTAGAGTAATAGAAATCAATGGAGCAGACGGCAAGATTCTTACAGAAGACGAAGAAATTTTGCCTCTATCCACTTATAAGGAACATGATTACTCCTTTGAACCTTTCCATATACAAGGTGTAATTACCAAACGAGGGTATTTATGTTTTTTATAAAAAAAAACGCAGCTATTTAATTCCATTATTTATAATCTAATAAATTTATTTTACAAAGAGCTAGGTGTCACAAATATGCGATTGAGTATTTCACCTGATATTTATTAAATTAGAAATTAAACCTTTCGTATTACAAGTTGATCCATTACAGTTTCAAGAAGAGATTAAATAACTTACATTCTCATATGAAATCAGGTACGGTCCTTCCACATGTAGAAAGAGTTTACTTTAAAAATAATGTAGAGCCATTAACTTTTCATGCAGATCATGAATTCAAGCAAAAAGTAGTGCAAATGGCAGCGGATACTGGTATGGGACAGGAAGAATTCCTATTGCAAGCTGTAAAATCTTATATGGTAAATTTAGAATAGCAATAAATTTGTTATTAAAATAAAAAAGCGTAAAAATAAATGTACAGAGATAATAAAGTTGTTTAAAAACGCCAATCATGTTATTCCATAATTGGGCCATTTAATGGAATAAAGCTAATTGATTTAACCGGGACAGCTTGTTTAATAAGAAAAGGAAATAAAATCAGTTTTATGGAATTAATTAGGTGATTCATTTTACAGGAGGGATAACTGAATGGCCGAATTGATTTATCATGTTGCAGTTTCACTAGATAACTTTATTGCAGATCAAGGTATGATTGATTGAAATATTAATAATTCTAGCTTTTTATTTGATGGAGATCATGTCCCAGACTTTTTATCAGATATTCATCAATACGATGCCGTATTGATGGGTGGAAAAACATATGAGTTTGGATTTCAATTCGGTGCTAAACCAGGTGAACCTGGCTATAAGGGCATAAAACATTACATATTTTCCAACTCCATGCAGTTTGAGTCAAACGAAGAGGTTGAACTTATTAAAGGTGATGCTATAAAATATATTAAGAATCTGAAAAAGCAAGGGAACGGTAAAATATGGCTATGTGGGGGCGGAGAATTAGCTGGGTCGTTGATTAAACATAAACTTATTGATCAATTGGTATTGAAGGTTAATCCAATTATAGTCGGTGAAGGTATTTCTTTATTCGGAAGTGTAAAGCCGCGTCTTAAGTTGAAGTTAGTGGACATGAAACAGTACCCTAGTGGAGTTGTCAAACCGACTTACAATATTATTTATGCTTAGTATTATCCTAGAGAACCACTGTCTTTAATTAATTTCCAAATAAAACTTTAACCAATTATTCAATAAAAGGGCGCTATTGTTGAGCAAAAAATAGATTTTTAAACAACTATATTGTTATATTTTTAAGTACAGTGAAATATCTTATATCGTAAATTAAACAACTATATTTTAACCCCGTTCTAAAATTAGAACGGGGTTATGCTTGTTTTAGGTTTTAAAATTAAATAACTTGATTGTCTTTTTACGATAAAACCTTTCTAAACCTTCTTTATTACTTTACTAAATCTAATTTCTCTTATTGAAATTTCTAATTACCTTATTCAAAATTAAAAAGAAATAATGTATTACACCTTTTATTATGAACAAGATCATTTATTAGCTTACCATAATATTATTATGAATAATGTTTTAACTATAAAGTTTATATGCTATTAATTCTTTATAATAAATCATTTTCTTATTTTATATTTTCTTGTTTTTGCACGATTTTAATAGATCTCTTACTAATCCTTATAAGCATGCAAAAAGAGAGAAAAATAAAAAATCCGCCAAATAGAGCAAATACAACTGTAGGCTTGAAATGTGCTAATAATAATCCCGAAACAATGGGTCCGACAGCCATTCCCATATATCTAATAAAATTAAACATTCCCATTGCACTTCCTCTATTATGTTCAAATTCATTTGCAATCATAGTAGCGAATAAAGGAGTGAGGATACCAATTGATATTCCGTGGAGAATTAAAGCAACTGTTACACCAATTAAAGTATTCGAGTGTGTCACAGCAAATAATATTACGCTTAAAGCTAAGACTACATTTCCAGTTATAAAAAGATTTTTTTGTGAAATTTTTGATTGAATTTTTTTAAAGGTCATACTGCCAATTATTAAACTTATAGCCATTGGTAAGTAAAGTAAACCCACTACTTGTAAACTTAATTGATAATGATCTGTTAATAAAATTGGTAAGTAAACAATGAAGGAGAAATAAAGGAAAAATGCAAAGAAACTTAATATTAATATGGAGCTTCCCACTTTGCTCTTAAATATAGAAGCATAGTGAGATATAAGTGTTTTTCCACTCATTTCTTTTTTACTCCCCTTACGATCTCCAGGGAAATATAACCAATTAGTAATAAATAAAATTATAGATACTACTACAAGTAGCCAGAAAACACCTGGGTAATTATATTTTTCCCCAATAAAACCTCCTAACACAGGTGCAACAGCAGGGGCAATGGATAACATGGTTTGATATGTACCCATTGCACTTCCTCTTTGTTCTCCTTGAAATACAGTACCAATTGTAGTTGCCGCAATAAGTGGTATTGCAGCTGTCCCTACAGCCTGTAAAATTCTACATATTAAAAACACTGTAAAGTTACTTGTAATTGCACAACCAATACTCGCTATAATTGTTAAAATAATACTCGGAATAAGAATAGTCCTAGCACCTTTAAAATCAATTATAGAACCAAAAACAATTTGCATAATTGCCGTAATAAAAATAAATATGGAAACCGAAAGGTTAACCATTGTTATAGATACTTGGAATGAATCCCGGATTATGGGGATTATTGGAGAGTATATATTTTGGTTTAAAGAAGCGAAAAAAGCACTAATACACAACAAATATAAAAGAAAAGAAGCACTTGATTTAACACGGTTCATGCTATCCCTCCTAAAAAATTATTAATAATTAGCTAATTTATTTAAATTATAATAACTTTATTTCCCCAACATTTTATTGTTTATATTTTGTAAAAACTTCAATATTGCACTTTGTTCAATTTCAGAAAATGAATCAACGAACTGATAAAATTCATTTTCTTTCTGGTCATGAATTTTCTGATGTAATTCACAAAGTGATTGTCCTGCCGGAGTCAGTTGATAATATACCTCCTTTTTATTATCAATTGACTGAAAACGAGTGATTAAATTTTCTTTTATTAATTTGGTGTTAATTTTTGTGATATTCGCTTTAGATAAATTCATTTTCCTTGCAATTGTAATATTATTTATTGGTTGATTCTCACCAATACAGGCAATTACGTGTATACTTGTCATATTTGTCGGTACATGTTCTATTTCATCCATTTTTGCTTGCTTAAAAAAAGTCTCAATATCCTTATCTGCCTTTTGTTCATTGAGGTGTAACAAATGTAGATAATTATCGTAAAATTTCTGTTTTATTCCCTTATTCATTTAAATGCTTCTACCCTTCTTTATCTATTTTATTCTTTTTGTTTACCGGTAAACTATTTTGATTTTATATCTTCACTTAGCAATTGTCAATTGCTAAGTTGGAATTTAACTAATTATGTAAACACCTTTAATATATCTATTTTTCATAATTTAACCTAATAAAGCCCTATTATATTAAAGAATTAGTTCCAATGCATAAAAGTCCTTTTTTAAATTGTTGACCTAATTATTGTTTACTGGTAAACTTTATATTGTTAACTGGTAAATAATAATTTTAGATAGGGGAAATTATTATGACAAATTTGGTCCATAAACAAACCTTAAAAGCTATTGAAGACTTTGTCATAACAAGAGAAAAGAAAAAATATGCATCTCAAGAAATGATAAAAGAATTAGTTAGTGAATCTGAGAACATAAATAAAAATTGGACTCTGACGCAACTACATATAGTTTCGGTAATTCATGAGAGTAAACAACAAATGAATAACACTCTATTATCTATGGAATTAAATATTTCTAAAGCAACTATTTCTAAAGCTATTCACGTTCTTATAGATGATAAAATTTTATTGACGCATCAAAATGCAGAAAATAAAAAGGAAATCTTTTATACTTTAACTGATAAAGGAATTCAGTTAGCTATTGTTCATAAGAGGTTACACAAAATTGCACATGAACGTTACAATGAGTTATTCCAACAATTTAATGATTCCGAGTTACAAGTTGTAACTAATTTTTTAGAAGCTTGGAAAAAATGTATTTAATGTTTTGTTATTTCAGCTTAAAAAATATATATGTTTAACCTTTCCATAAAAATAGAAAAACTAAGGGGCTTTTAGCCCCTTAGCAAAAATCGGATTTTATTAACAATCAAAATAGCAATGATTTTTAAACTAACTTATCAAAAAGAATAGGCATAGAAATAGGTCCACGTGTATAAAGTCCTTTTTCAACATATTGAAAATCTTCTTCCAATTTAATGTTTTCCATATTATCTAAGACTACATTTACAACTATTTCAATTTCTGATTTTGCAAACGCTGCCCCTACGCAATTATGAATACCTGATCCAAATGCAAGATGTCTTGCAGCACCACTAAATGCCTTTTTAATATCAAGATCCGGACGATAAATGTTGAATTCATCAGGTCTTTCAAATGCGTTAGGGTCACGATTTGCCGCACCAATCATACAGAATACAGTAGTTCCTTTTGATAATTGGATATCACTTATTTCCGTGTCTTTTGCTAATTGACGAGGAATCAATTGCACTGGTGGATTATAACGTAAAGTTTCCGCAATAGCCAAGGGTACTAATGAACGATCATTTAATACATCTTGCAATTGTTTCGGTTGGTTAATTAAATTATAGGTTAATAAAGCAAGAGTCTTATCACCAGGTTCTGTTGCAGCTAATAGTATATTTAAAATTAATGCTAGAATATCAGTATCAGTCATAGCTATGCCTTCATATTTAGCGCTGCATAATTTAGAAATTAAATCTTCCTGCGGGTTTAACCGCCGCTCTTTAATAATCGGTTCTAAATAATTAGCTAACTGTTCACTACACCAGAGAGAATGTTTTCTTGCCTCCGGTGGTTGATTTATACTGGTAATAAATTCAGCTACACCGCTATGCCATTCACCTATCTTCTTATGATCTTTCTTATCTAATCCAATCATATCCATTGTTACATAAACAGCAAATGTTCTGCCAAAATCATTAATTAAATCTATCTTTCCATTTGGAAGGTGTGGAGATAGTAAATCTTCTGCATTCTTTTTAATTAAGGGCATTAATTTTTGTAAAGCATCTCCCATAAAACTTCTTAAAACAATTTTTCTTTTAGCTACATGCTCTTTTCCACGCATTTGTGCTAATACTGGCCCACGCATTACTGGTTCAGCACGTTCAGCTAATGATTTTGTTGTGAATGTATCAGTATCATTTAATATATTACGAACATCTTGATATCTGCTAATAAAATAACTATCAATCTCAGGTTCATAATGCACTGGGTCATTCTGACGTAGGTATGAAAAATACTTATATGGATCTTCTTGAAATTCTTCTGATAATATATTTACCGTTTGCACTGTATTTGACATATTACTTCCCCCTTGTATTGGATACTTTATATTTATTAAGATAAATCTTCCGTTTCTTGAACCATCAAATATCCTTGATTTGGTTTCATCTTGATAGAAAAATCATTTCTAACTATCTGTTCACCAAGTTCCCATGGTTTATGATAAATAAGTACAGTTTCTTGAGTTCCCAAAATTTCAGCTCCTCCAATGAAAAATGGAAGTTCTGCAATGACATATTCTACTGCAATATTTAGCATGTCATTTGAAATTTGATCAATATCTATATTGGTACCCCTTGCCCTACCTAGAATGGCAGCGTGTGACATTTCTAAACAAGCATTTCGAAAATGAGTTTCGTTTACAAAGATATGTTCCGCTTCTGCTCTCATGCTGTTATATGCATAATTGTCACTAAAATCAGAAAAAGTATGGATAGCATTTACATTACCCCCATGCTCTTTTAGTGCTTTTTCAGCTGATCTTCTATTTCGAGATACTTCTTTTCTAACTTTTCTTTCCGCTTTACCTTTTGGTGTTCCTAGAGCCTCAAGTAAATTTGCAGCTTCTTTTCCAGCTAATAAAACACTAACATCATCAAAAGTATGTAATGCCCATTCAATGAGTTTATTAATATATTCATCAGAAAATCTACTATTAAACGGACTAATACCTATTATTGCATGCTTACTACGTTTTAATATTTCAGCACAATTAGTAGATAAGGGGTGAGAACTAAACTTTCGTACATTTCTTACCGCTATAGCATTTGTCATAAAATCATCCCTTTAAATAATTTTATCAATATAAATCGTTTTATTGATTTTAAATAACCAATAATATTTCAAACTATATGCAAAAAAGATAGAATATCTTGATGTTAAAAATAATTAATATAAATGATACTAAACAAAAATCTTACAAAATGTTCACCGGTGAACAAAACCAATTCTATATTGACGCTGTCGTTTTGTCAATATGTATTATTCAGAAAAAATAAACAAAACAGAAATTTATTTCACAACTTTTATTATGATATATTTTAATTCTCGTTTGTTTTCTCTTCAATAATAAATTTTCAAAGCAATTTTGTTAATGCATTCACCTTTTCTTTCATCTTGTTGAATTGATTTGAAATTTCTTGAATTGAAACTGCTTGTGATTGAATTGATTGTACTGTTTGAGATGTTTCTCTTTCTACTCGTGTTTGCAGTATCAGTTATTAGTGAAAAAGACGCATTTGCTTCTTCTGTGCCGCCAGACATCTTTTCTGTTGCTGCAGAGACTTCTTGAATTTGACTTATAATTTTATCAATATCTCTCATAATAGATGAGAATGTTTGATCCGCTTTGTGGGCCTCCTCTTATCCTTCTGCTGCTTTTTGTTCTTCTTTTTGCATGACACGAACTGTATCATGAGTATCTTGTTGAATAGATTTGATTAAATAATTAATCCCATTCGCAGACTATTTAGATTTTTCCTGTAAATTCCCTCACTTCTGCTGCAATACCTTTTGTGTCAATCTTTAAAACATTGCCCCATGCATCGTGTTCATAGTTTGCGACTACTTGTCCGTATACATCTGTTATCGCTACTACATCACCACGTGGGCTATAGTGATAGAATAACGTCTGTTCCTTGTGATTTCATTGCGAGACGTACACCGTCTATTGAGTATACATAGTGACGAAGGACGTTTCCATTTCCATCTGTTTCGCATAATGACTTGATACTGTCACCGTCATAGGGGTACCGCCACATCGCTATCAAGCTAATAAAAAGAAATGCCCCCTAAAATGAAAAAATACGCTATTCTTTCTGTAGAATCATAGGAAAGGATGGCGTTTTTTATGTCTGTTTCTGTGTCTAACGAATTACAACTATTTGCTCAAGAGATTCAAAGTGCCCTATCTCCAAATGCCTTACGAGATATTGCTAGAGATGTTGGCTTTGTACAACGAACCAGTAAGTACCAAGCAAAAGATTTAGTAGCTTTATGTGTATGGGTGAGCCAAAATGTAGCTATGACTTCTTTAACTCAGTTATCTAGCTGTTTAGAAGCATCAACAGAAGTACTCATCAGTCCTGAGGGACTGAATCAACGGTTTAATAAGGCGGCCGTCCAACTTTTACAACACCTACTAGCCGAACTACTAAGCAAAAAATTGGCCGCATCTATGCCGATTTCTTCTCCATACACTTCTGTTTTCAAGCGTATTCGTATTTTAGATTCAACTGCATTTCAACTCCCGGATATATTTTCATCGGTTTATCCTGGTGCGGGAGGATGCAGCCATACAGCGGGAGTAAAGATACAGCTTGAGTATGATTTATTAAGTGGACAATTCCTTCATATTCATACAGGTCCAGGTAAACAACATGATCGAACCTACGGTTCCCTGTGTGCCCCAACTGTAACAGCGAATGATTTATGTATCCGAGATTTAGGTTATTTTCATTTGAAAGATCTTCAACATATACAAGATAAAAAGGCCTATTATATCTCACGTATTAAATCGAATACACGTATTTATCAAAAAAATCCAAACCCTGATTATTTTCAAGATGGCAGAATTAAGAAGGGTACAGAGTATATCCAAATAGATATGGAGGTTTTAATGAACTCTCTTCAGCCAGGACAAACATATGAAATATCCAACGCTTATGTAGGAATGACTGATAAAGTACCAACTCGTGTGATTGTTCATCGACTAACAAAAGAACAACAACAAAAACGATTACACGATCAAACGGTAAGAGAAAAAAAGAAAGGAATGAAGTATTCTGCTCGTAGTAAACGACTTAGCGGTATCAATGTATATATGACAAATACCCCTATAGATATTGTCCCAATGGGACAAGTACATGATTGGTATTCTTTACGTTGGCAAATCGAGATTTTATTTAAAACATGGAAATCATTCTTTCATATTCATCATTGTAAAAAGATAAAACGAGAACGATTGGAATGCCATTTGTATGGGCAACTGATTGCCATTCTACTTTGTTCTTCTACCATGTTTCAAATGCGGCAATTACTTCTTATGAAAAAGAAACGAGAACTGAGTGAATATAAGGCCATATATATGATTAAAGACTATTTCCTTCTTCTATTCCAAACTATACAAAAAAACACCCAAGAGCTATCAAAGGTATTACTTCGCCTGTTCAATCTCCTACAGCAAAACGGGCGAAAATTCCATAGGTATGAGAAGAAAACAGTTTTTGATATATTAGGTGTCGTTTATAATTGTACTATGTCGGACAATCAAGCCGCTTAATTCAAAAAAGTGAAACCCGTTAGGGTTTATTTCGTATGCAAATCTTTCAATCACCTACACTTGCCCTTTAGAAAAAGGAACAATCTCGCCTAAAATTGACTTTGTATAAGCTTAGCTTGATAGCGATGGGGTGCTACCCCTTATAGGCCATCTCAGTTTAGAAATCTTTGCATCAGAACCATATCGCATATACGATTCCCTTACACTTTTTTAGAGTTTAGCCTCATTTTTAAAATTTTTCAACAGAATCCATTTTGAAAAATGATTGATCAAATCGGATCCCCCTTCGTGAAGTATTATATATTTACATCAAAATTCTACCTGTATTTGTCCCTAACACATATAGGCTCCGTCTGTAAAAGGTCTCCAGCATAAGACTAGAGGTCTTTTGCCTTATAGCATCCATTAATGTACAATAAAATCTGTATTTATTTACAAAAAGTCATCTATTTTCTATTTTTCTATATATTGAGGTGTATACAAAAAATGTTATTTTTATTAATTATTACTCTTGCTTTATTCGCTATTTTTCTATTCTTTTATTTAAGAGATCCCAGAAGTTTACTTATTGGTTTTCTCTTCAATCTGTTTTTTTGCTCATTTCTTATTCTTACTGTGTACATAGGTTTCTCTTTCGAACATATAATTTGGAGAATTATCGCACTTGTACCACTTGTAATCATTGGGCTAATGATAACCTTTGGTGCATTCTTTTTAATGATAGGACTTTTTCTCAATGCAAGAGTTTTAAGAAAAAAAGAAGGCAGGCGCTTTTCCAATTCTTTAACTTTAATTTTGGGTAGTTTTATTTTATTATACCTAGTCCTTTCAATAGTTGATCCAGAACGATTTATCCCTTCGAACTTCGGCCCGATTTTTGGTGGTATTTATTTAATATGCTTATATTTCTTTATCCACGTATTAACTTTTTTAACATCTTACTTTTTGTATCAATTTAACAAACCAAAATACAACCAAGACTTTATTATCGTCCTAGGTAGCGGATTAATTAATGATAAAGTACCACCACTTTTAGCAAGCAGAATAAATAAAGCAATTGATTTTTATTGGAAACAGATGTCTGTCGGTTCGCCACCAACAATCATTTTCTCTGGTGGACAAGGCCCCGATGAAAACCTTCCGGAAGCAGAAGCAATGCAAAAATATGCCATTGAAAAAGGAATTCCAATTGAACATACCATTCAGGAAAACCGTTCTGTTAATACGTATGAAAACATGCTGTTCTCAAAACAAATTATGGATACGCTAAAAAGCAAATATAATAGCATATTTACAACAAATAATT
The DNA here is from genome assembly GCF_038006085.1 of Bacillus sp. FSL K6-0073. Taxonomy (NCBI): domain Bacteria; kingdom Bacillati; phylum Bacillota; class Bacilli; order Caryophanales; family Bacillaceae; genus Bacillus; species Bacillus sp. FSL K6-0073. The sequence continues at coordinate 33,441 of NZ_JBBOUN010000004.1, forward strand.
TCCATCTATTCCGTGCTGGATTATACGCAAAACAAGCCGGACTAAGTAGTCAAGGAATTGGATCGAAAACAGCCTTCTATTATTGGCCAAATGCAATGATTCGGGAATATATTGCACTCGTTGTAATAAATCGTAAGCGTCATTTAAATGTGGTAAGTTTTATTTTAGTTTTCTCCATTCTTCTAACCATGCTTAATTTTATAATTGATTATTATCTATAATGACAAAAATCTGTCCAAAAGGCGCATCATTTAAATAGCCTTTTGGACAGATTCAATTTCAAACCTTAATCTTTTTTTGGAAGAACAATACCTTTATATAATTGAACAGTAATGAAGTAGTATATCGCGTAAATGACTATGAAAATAATAATGGGTAACCAAATACGGAAATACGGATTAACTAAAAAGTATGAGAAGATGTTCATACCAACTAATACATGAGTGATACCAACGATTGCAGGGAATAAGAATACTAAGAATAATTCTTTATAAATTGATTTCGTTAATAACTCTTGGCGAACACCAATTTTTCGAAGCATTTGGTAACGCGTAATATCGTTTGATGCCCCAGATAAAACTTTAAACATTAAACAACTTGCCATCATTGCTAAGAACGCTATGCCTAAGAAGAAACCCATAAATACAATTCCGGTGAACATACCGTCAATTAGGGTATAATAATTGTACTTACTCTCTAGAGAGTTCTCTTTCACATTTTTATATTTGACTAACTGCAACTCATCAATTTTTTTCCATTCTTTTTTATATGTTATAAAATCATTTGATTTTCCAAGTAACACGATTCCCTCTATACCTTTTAGGTTATCATACATCTTTTGATTGACAATTTTAATGGTATGATTTGGGTTAATATAACCAGGCTCTATTGTACGAAATCCCTCATTCCACATTTGTGGCATCTCTTTTACATCAGGCCCTTGTTCTACATTGGTTCCTGAAACAGCTCCTATTGGAAGTTCTTCGGAAATACGTTTGAATTTACCTGCATTTTCTAGTCCTTTCCCGTCTCGTACTAGCGGACGATTCCTCTCTAAGTCTTCTTTTAAATAGTAAACAAATTTATCATCTGTTTTGTAACGATATTCATTTTTCTCTTTAAATGTAATACCACCTAAAATTTTCTTTTCTTCAGCGTTTGGATTATGAATAACTACATCATAAGCGTTAAAACCATCTGTTTTAAACGTAACGTCATTCTTAAATGCCATACCAGCTGAAATCGCACCCGCTCCAAGCGCTACTAACATTGCTACTGTCGCAAGTACTTTCGTTAAACTATTAATACGGAAGCTTAACTGTGCGAAAGTAAAGGCATTCAGTCTTTTTTCACTACATTTTTTATTACTCTTTAATCTTCTAATAATGAGTGGTAGGAATGTTCCAAATAACATGTACGTTCCGGATGTGACTGTGATTAGTGCTATGATAATTCCATTTTGCTTTAGTTTATCCATATAAATCATTGAAGCATAACCAATTGCTAACAAAATAATGGATAAAACTGCAATAACTGCCGTTTTCGCTCCTCCTATAGACACGCGTTCTGTTTTAGAACCTCCATGTACAAGTTGCAGGACCGAAATACGTGATAATTTAATACTATTCATAATCGCTGAAAGAACAAATAATACAAAAAAGAAAAGACAAGTAATTTTTACTGATGGAGCATAAAGTGCTTGATAACCACTGGCAGTAAAATCAAGCTGTTTCATTAATAACTGCCCCACCCCTTTAGATAGTCCTATACCAATCGTAATCCCGATTATAAGAGACACGAGCCCTAATACAATGGTTTCCATAAACATAAGAGTTGTCACTTTATGTTTTTTTGCTCCTAACATCATATACATACCGAATTCTTTTTGGCGGAGCGATAGTAAGAAAGAATTTGCATACAAAATATAGAAGAAAGTGAGAATCGTTAATAAGGCTGTACCTGCATGAAAGATGAATCCGATAGCTCCAATTGGAGAATTCGATTTAAGAAATGCTTCATTTAGTGCTAAAGTTTCGAACATATAAAAAATAGAAATCGACATAATAAGGCCAACAAGTAAGACAATATAATCTTTCAGCTTACTTCTTAGACCTGACATAGATAGTTTGAATAACATGTGTTTACCTCCGTTGTTAAGCTTTTTGTGTCCCTAAGTCTGCCAGTACATTTAAAATTTCTTTATAGAATAGTTCACGATTAGTCGTACGATGAAGTTCCTTATATAGCTCTCCGTCTTTAATGAATAAAATACGTTGGCAGTAGCTTGCACTAAATGGATCATGTGTCACCATCATAATAGAAACATCTTGTTCTTCATTTAAGTTTGTCATTGCATCTAAAAGACTGGTTGCATTTTTAGAATCTAGTGATCCTGTTGGTTCGTCACCTAAAATAATTGCTGGCTCATGAACAAGTGCACGCGCTGCAGCAGAACGTTGTTTTTGTCCACCAGATATTTCAGATGGATATTTTTGTAGGATTGCTGAAATTCCTAACATTTCTGCTACCTTTTCTACTTTTGGTCCAATTTTACGCGATGAAACACCTTGAAGCGAAAGTGGTAGAGCAATATTTTCATAAACCGTTAAGTTTTCTAATAAGTTGAAGTCTTGGAAGATGAATCCTAATTTTTGCGAACGGAAATCAGAAAGTTCTCCTTGCTTCATTTTTGTAATATCTGTACCTGCAATTTCAACACTACCACCCGTTAAGTTATCTAATGTTGAAATGACATTTAATAACGTTGTTTTGCCTGAACCTGATGGTCCCATAATTCCAACAAATTCACCTTCACGAATGGAAAATGAAACACCTTTTAATGCATGAGATTGACTTTCACCTTTTTTGCCATACACTTTTTGGACGTTCTTTACGTCTACAACTGATTTGCTCATTATTTTATCCTCCAAAGTTTAGCTTGTTTAACCCATTTTGCATCTTTTCAACAGAATCTGCAATCAACTAACATTACAGTTCTCTTACATTTTTGTAATACATAAATATTTACCAGTAATGATTTTAAATTTAAGTTTGAGCAAATTCTGTAGTCTACATTGGGAATTAAAAATTCTTTATTATTTTAGGCTGCACAAGTTTTTGCACAAATAGTAGTATATCGTTCCATCTAATCTAAATCACTTTGCATAAAAAGACACAGCAAAATTGCTGTGTCTTCTTGATAAAAGCTATTTTTGACTTTCATTTAATTTATTTACTATATTTTTCGGAACATCTTCTTTCTTGACAACTTTTACATCATGCATTCTTGTATCGCTTCCCTTTTTCACTGCTTTAATATAAGTGCCAATTGGGTGTTTCACAGGTGAACCAAACCCTAATTCAACCTTGTTTAAATCTTTATCATAACCATTTAAATTATAGTCATAAGCTACAACATCGTTCTCTTTTGCTTTAGAGTCTAATTCAGGTTCCGTTGTTACCATTCCATAAACATCTGTTTTACTTGCAAAAGGACTATAACGATCCCATTGTTCACAACCAACTAATCCAATACTAAATACCATGGCCATTATTAATATACAAAATCTTTTCTTCATATTTTATTCTCTCCTTCTTTGTATGTTCTTTCGGTGCTGGTGCTATACGACTATTATAACAACTATAAAAAAATATACTCTTACAACAAATGTAGTCTAATCTTACAATTTTGTAAGCTATAAAAAACCTATTGAATGTATGATATAAACATAAAACTCTCCTATTAAATGGCTGGGTATTTAAGTTTATCTAAAAAACATACACTCATTTTGATTCTGTTACAAAGTTTCTTAAACCTATTTACAAACTAGAAAAAAGAAGTGAGTAGAATCACAAGTCAATATTTTAAAGGAGAACAGTTCAAGAAAGATATTATTTTGGTAGACGTCGGTTACTACTGTCGTTTTTCTTTAAGTTATCATGATGTCTCTGAAATTCTGAAAGACCGTGGTATTTCTGTGCATCCAACTTTTCATTCTAATTCTTATTGAAATAATTTATTTTTATTAATTATAAAAAAAGACAAGGCTTCATTATATGATATGATCCCCTTATAGTAGACAAGAAAAAGAAAGCACATTAACCTGTTTACTGTGGAGGAGATTTTTCTATTGGTAAAATTAGAGTCACTTACGATGTAGAATTTAAGAAAAAAGCAGTAGATTTATACTTAAAAGAAGGCATGAGCTATAAAACTATTGCGAAAGAATTGGGCATTCATCACTCAGTTGCAAGTCGTTGGGTGAAACACTTTGAAACTGAAGGTATCAAGGGACTAGAGGAAAAACGCGGGAAAGCAAAAGGGCCAGGTTTAGGTAGGCCACCGAAGATTCAGAGGCTAAGATTAAACGATTAGAAGCGGAGAATGAGATGTTAAAAAAGCTCTTAGAGTACGCTGTTCGACTATAGAGCGAAGCTTTGCGGACGCCAAAGAACTACATAGCTATCGATACGCTCGATTTCGTGGGCTGAAGTATGTCCAAATGCAAGCATACCTCACAGCAACCTGTCAAAATATGAAAAAAATAGCCCTTCACCTGACCCTTTTTGGTTAGGTGAAGGGCTATTTTTTTAGTTTCTATCATTTTATTATTGTTTTCGTTAAATAAAATTTAAAAGATGCCAGAGTGTTGGAAACCCTAAAGGGTTTCTCAACACTCTGAAGAAGGGTTCCGATAGGAACCCTTCTTCTTTTGCTAATCCAAACATCTGATGGATACAACGTAAAACACTTGTTAAGATTACTGTCATTCGCATCATTTGTTTCGCAAAAGTTATATAATCAAGATGCAAATTTTTAACTTTCCATACGTTGAGCGCTAGGAGAAATCCTAGCCTTTTTTATTTATTCTTTTTAAAGGTTATCACATTATATGTTCTACTCATTTTCTCGTAGAATAAACGTTTATCTCTCTTGAAAATGTGCAGTGCAAAATGCAATAAGATTAAGCCATTGAAAATAAAGAATAGTAAAAGGAAAATGATCTCTAATTTCTCGTTCAATACCCTAGCAGCAATTAATATATAATTGATACCACCAATTCCATAGTATAACAGACCGTAGCGTTTACATAATTCAACGAAAGTAAGTCTTTCGCCTTGCCCTCTTACCCTAATATGAAGAATCCATTTTCCAATTGTTTTCCCATTCGTAAAATAAGGAAAAAGAATAAAATAAACGAATATCCAAACGAATACAAATAAAAGCTCGTCCAATTTCTCGGAAGGGTTAAATATAAATGCTATGGAAACTTTAACATTAAATATTAAAGAAGTCACAATACCAATAACAAACCAATCCATCCAAAGAGCAACGAAACGTCGTGTCATACGAACTGGTTTATTTTCAAAATCAACTTTTTCATCCATCGCATGTACATCTGGTAGGAAATAAGTAAATATTGGTGCAATCATATATCCAGCAAATCCACCAAGCGTGTTTAAGAATAAATCGTCAACATCGAACAAACGATATGGACAATTATAGAATCCATAAAATCCAGTTAATTGTGTAATTTCGAAAAATAAGGAAACAAAAAATGTAATAATAACTGTTTGTAACAAGTTACGACGGAAATAATATCGTAAATAAACGCCTAATGGTAACAATAAAAGAAAGTTAAATGCCACTTGTAAAAATGCACGCTCTTTCAAAATACCAATGTATGACATCAGGTTCGCAAAATTCACCTTTGTTTCTCTAAAGATGTCCATAATTGAAGTAAAAGGTGTTATTTGATAATGCTGTGTTCCTGGACGTTGCATACTACACGTATCAAACGTTGCTGGGAACGGTAAAATAATTAAATAATAAGCCGTCATTGAAAATAATAATAAAGAGTACAAAACAAACATACGTAAATAATTAATATACCCATGCTTCCGATACTGCCAAATTAAAAAAGGAATTAATAAAATAAAACCAGCGATTGGAAATGTAATTATCGCTGTCTTAATCGGGAATAAATAAGCACCCAATTTTTTCACCTCCAGATATATACCATCTGCTATTATAACAAAACCTTCTTTTTATGCCATTTTCAGTTTTGTTTGTTTTTTCATTTAATTAGCTCTTGATTTGAATAAAAAACAAGTCATTGAGTCAAATTAGTTCATTCTGCTTAATTACTCTCTAAAATGCTCACAACCAAAATACTAATAGATTTGTATGAATCCATATCTTAAGCATCAAAAATCGTAACATCACTATTATTGCTTGTTATTTTTATTTTAGATGTTTCTGTACTCTGTACTAATTGGCGGGTCATTCTTTGAATCGTTGCCGTACCCCTTCATGTCCGCTAATGTTTATTGCGTGATTTGGTTCCATTGCTACACAGACCCCAAAGATAGCGTGAGTGAAATAACGTTGTCTTTTCACGAAAAGTGTAAAAAGACATGAAAGTAGGAACTTATTTTATAGTGTAATATATTGAATTATCTACGGGGAAAGTTTATTTAGTATCCATTTTCACATACAGACAACAACCAAGTGGGTACCTTTTAAAACTAGCTGCAAACACAATGAAATTTTAACTACTAGGGGGAGCGCCACATGCCCATCAAGCTAAGATTATATAAGTTTAATTTTACGTGAGATTTTTTCTTTTTTCTAAAGGTCCAGTGTAAGTTCTTTAAAAATTTGCATACGAAATAAACCCTATCGGGTTTCATTTTTTTGATTATGCTACATGATTGTGAGACATAGTAAAGTCGTATACGACACCTAAGATATCAAAAACTGTTTTCTTCCTGTACCGATGAGATTTTCTCCCGTTTTTCTCTAAAAGACAAAACAAACGCAGTAAAACTTTTAATAATTCATGGATGCCTTTCTTTAATCCTTCATAAAACAATAGATAATAATTCTTTATCATATAGATGGATTTGTATTCACTTAGCTCCTTCTTTTTCTTATCCAAGAGTAACTGACGCATTTTGAACATCGTCGATGAACAGAGTAAAATACTAATGAGTTGCCCATATAAATGGCATTCTAAACGTTCCTTCTTGATTTCCTTACACTTGTCAATTTGAAAGAAAGATTTCCATGTTTTGAACAAAATTTCAATTTGCCATCGTAATGAATACAAGTCATGGATATGTTCCGTTGGAACATTTTCTGCAGAAAGATTCGTAATATACACGTTGATTCCACTCAATCGTTTACTTCGTTCTTTGTAGGTAATACCTTTCTTTTTTTCTTTTTTAGCTTGTTCCTTCAATCTCTTCTCTGTTTGCTCTTTTGTTAATCGATGAATAATAACACGAGCTGGTAATTTTTGATACTGTCCAATGTATGCCTCTGAAATCTCCACTGTTTGACCAGGGAGCAATTGATTCATGAGTTCTTCCATATCTAACTGAATATAGAGTGTTCCTTTCTTCACAATCCCATTTCGAAAATATTCTGGCTTATCATTCTTACGATAGATTCGAGAATTTAATTTCAAACGTGAGATATAGTAAGCTTCTTTATCATGGATCTTCTGTAAGTCATGTAAGTCGAAATAGCCTAAATCTCTTATGTACAAGCCTTTTGATTGAACGGTTTGTAGGCTTGTTGAACCAAAGGTTTTATCATTTTCTCTTCCTTCTCCTATATAAACGTGCAGAAACTTTCCACTCAACAAGTCATACTCCAATTGAATTTTAACTCCTGCCGTATGGCTACTTCCACCTGAACCTTGATAATGTGGAGAAAACTTATCTGGAAGCTGGAATGTCGTAGAATCTAGAATCTGAATGTGCTTAAAGGTCGTGGTATATTGATGAATTATTTCTTTTATTGAATGAACTCTTTGAGTTAGAAGGTTAGCTAGCACTTGTTCAAGAAACTGTATTGCGGAAGCATTAAATCGTTGGTTAAGTCCTTCAGGACTGATAAGAACACCTGTAGATGCTTCAAGACAGCTACATAATTGTGTGAGTGATGTACTTGCAACCTGTTGACTAAGCCATACACATAAAGCAACTAACTCCTGTGCTTGATATTTACTCTTTCGCTGAACGAATCCTTTTTCTTTGGCTAGGTGTTCTAGTGCATGAGGCGACATATGTCGTTGCAATTCTTCAGCAACCGGTTGAAGTTCGTCAAAAACTGAAAGGTTCATAAAAAACACCCTCCTCCCCTATAATTCTACAGAAACGATAACGTCTTTTTCGCTTTATAGGTAGTGCAAAATCTTAACTTGATAGCGATGTGGGGTATCACCACATATCCATCAACTTAAGAATTTTCTTTACCCCCAAGTGTTAAAAAAACGCCATCCTTTCCTATTGGAGTGAACCCTTAGAATGAGACGAAAAAAAACACCTCTCTAAATCGTAAGTATCAGTTATGATTTTAATGGAGGTGTTTTCTTATGGGGAAAAAGACGCATTATCCCGCCGAAATAAAGTGGAAAGTAGTTGAAATGAAACACCAAGGATTCAAAAACAAAGAAATTATGGATGCCTTAGGAATTAAACATGTGGCTCAAATTAAAACTTGGATGAAATGGTATCGTGAAGGCGAAACCTATCGGTTTGAACAGTCTATTGGAAGACAATCTGCACATGGAAAAGGCTTAAAAAGGTTAACAGAACTTGAACAAAAAGAATTAGAAATACGTTATTTAAAGGCAAAAATTATATTGCTGGAGAAGTGCCAAGAAATCTTAAGGAGGTGGGAGGAAAAGAAGAAATAATGAAAATGATAAAGGAATGGCAATCAATTTTTACAATTGCAGAACTGTGTTCCATATTTAATATTTCACGTGCTACTTATTATCTTTGGAAAAAGCAGGAGAAAACAGTAACTAATCATGAAGAAAAAACCGTAATAGAAATATGTCAACATCATAAATATCGGTATGGATATCGTCGGGTTACAGCTTGTCTACGTGATCAATTTAACATCGTAATGAATCATAAAAAAGTATTGCGTATCATGAGAAAATACAACGTATTATCTCGGGTTAGAAAAAAGAAAAAGATATTTGTGCTCGGTCATGAACCAGTGGTAGCTAAAAATCGAATACAACGGAGATTTAAAGCTACCAAGCCTAATGAAAAATGGTTCACTGATATCACGTATTTGATGTTCGGCAATAAGACTCTTTATTTTTCATCTATTATAGATGGGTTTAACAATGAAATTGTAAGTTATAAAATAGCTGAGACACAGGATGTTTCTCTTGTATTAGATACTCTAAAAGAGGCTTTAAGAAAGCGAAATGTGATTGATACGATTTTACATTCGGATCAAGGAAAGGTGTATACATCAAAACAATTTCAAACATATGCCACAGAAAAAGGCATTATCACAAGCATGTCTCGTACAGGAAACTGCCATGATAATGCCCTCATAGAATCTTTTCATTCTCATTTGAAATCCGAAGGATTCTATGCGCAAAATATAAAACAATCGAATAATGCTAGTATAATACAAACTGTGGATGAATACATCCACTACTATAATAATGAACGGATTCAGAGAAAATTAGATAATATGTCACCTATAGCTTATAGGAAACATGTTATCTCGGTGTTTTTTCTTTGTCTCACCAAATGGGGTCAGACCACTGTATTTTTCTACAAAGAGAATAGCGTTTTTTTGATTATATGATTACTTATTATCCATTATTAGCTGATTCCCCTCCTGTATTCCCATCATTACTTGGTGGTGGCGTTCCATGGTTATCCCCATTGTTTGGTGATGGTGTATTTCCTTGGCCATTACCATTGTTTGATGGTGGTGTATTCCCCTGGTCACTACCACTTTTTGGTGGCGGTGTATTTCCTTGGTGACTACCACTTTTTGGTGGCGGTGTATTTCCCTGGTCACTACCACTTTTTGGCGGTGATGTATTTCCTTGGCCATTACCATTGTTTGATGGTGGTGTATTTCCCTGGTCACTACCACTTTTTGGTGGTGGTGTATTTCCTCGATTACTACCATCGTTTGGTGGCGGTGTATTTCCTCGATTACTACCATTGTTTGGCGGTGGTGTATTTCCTTGGTCACTCCAATTGTTGGGTTCATTTTGCTTTTGCTCTTCTAATTTCTTTTGCTTTTCTTTTTGCGTATTTTCACTCGGCTGTTCAGTCGTATTTACTATTTTCGTATTTGGAGGAGAATCATGCTTCTCACCTTTAATACGTAATTCGCTACCTTCTTGAACTACACTGTTCGGCATTTTAAATTGTGACTTATCTGTAGCAAACTTACTCATCATTTCTTTAAAAATCAATTGAGATATTTTCGTATTTTTACTACTAATATAATCATCTTTACTATCCTTTGTATATCCTGTCCATACTGCCATCGTATATTGTGGTGTATAACCAGCAAACCAACTATCACGAGTTGCACTTTCTGGTAGATTATATTGTGCTATTTGTTCTAAAGAATAGTTTGTTGTCCCTGTTTTACCCGCTATATCTAAATAACCTATATTAGCTGTTGTACCCAAACCGGATGAAACAAAAGTACGAAGCATATCAGTAATCATATATGCTGTAGAATCCTTCATAACTCGTTTTGGCTTTGGCTCAAAGCTTTTTGATTTACCATCTGAATAAATGACTTTCTTAACAAAATGTGGCCTCGTATACTTACCATCATTACCAAATGCCGCATAAGCACCTGCAATTTCAGTCGGTGACGCTTCATTTGTACCAATCGCTGTTGATTCGGTCGGTGCTACATTAAATGTAATACCTAGCTTTTCAGAGAAACCTTTTGATCTATTAATTCCTACTTCTTTTGCAGTTTTTATTGCCGGGATATTTCGGGACGTCTTCAATGCATCACGCATTGTAATTAGTCCTAAATGCTTTCTATCAGCATTTCTAACTTCTTGTCCCGTTGTTGAGTACTTAAATGGAGAGTCATCAATTTGATGGTAAGTAGCCCATTTTAAATATTCAATTGCAGGAGCGTAATCAAAAATTGGTTTCATCGTTGAACCTGCTGAGCGATTTAATTCAATTGCAATATTATGTCCTTTAAAAACAGCTTTATTTTCACCACGTCCACTACCAATTGCACGCACTTCTCCTGTTTTTGTATCCATAAATGTGAAAGCCCCTTGGAATTTCTCATTTGGATAATTAATAATATCTTTATTTAAAAGTTTGTCCGCAAAATCCTGCGCCTTTGGATTTAATGTTGTATAAATTTCTAAACCGTCAGATCCTATATTAACATCCGGCAACTCTTTTTCAACTTCTTTCACAACCGCATCCATAAAAGCTGGATAGGGCATTTCTTTTTGTTCAGTTGCTTTCTTAAGTCCTTCTGTTACTGGAACTTTTGATGCTTCTTCCATTTCTTTTTTTGTAATATAACCATGTCGATTCATTAATTTAAGTACAACATTTCTTCTTTCTGTTGCTTTTTTGATATTTTGTTCTTTTGTTGGATCATAGTTATTAGGAGCTTTCATTAAACCAGCAAGCATTGCAACTTCTGGTAGTGTTAAATCTTTTAATTCCTTACCATAGTAATTTTGGACTGCTGTTGCGATTCCGTATGAACGGTTACCTAAGTAAACTTTATTTAAATACATTTCTAAAATTTCATGTTTTGAATACTGTTGTTCTAGCTTATACGCTAAATATATTTCTTGCGCCTTTCTCTTTGACGTTTTTTCCATTGATAAGAAGTAATTTTTAATAACTTGCTGTGTAATCGTACTTCCACCTTGAGAACCGTAATCCCCTTTTAGGCTGACTAAGGCTGCACGTGCAGTACCTTTATAGTCTACGCCACTGTGCTCGTAAAAACGTGCATCTTCTGTTGCTAAAAACGCATTTTCTACTAACTTAGGAATCTGATCATACATAATATTCGTTCGTTTTTCTTTTCCATATTCATATATCAATTTACCATCTTTATCATAAATTTTTGAGGATAACGGATTAACAAGTTTTGCTTTCTCAAGTTTTGGAGCATCTTTGATCATAACGAAAAAGGTAGCAACTCCTGCGACTAACCCCACAATACCAAGTAATAAACAACTAACTAAAAACTTACGAAAAAACGATGTTTTACCTTTTGCTTTTTGTTTCTTAGCAGCAGGCTGTTTTTTCTTTTTAACTTGTCGTCGCTCCTCTCGAGAACGATAATTTTCTGACATGCTACTTTCTCCTGCCTTTCAATTCTCCTGTTGATTTACTTAAAATTATTGAAGCCACTTTAAGAAATATATTCATATTTAAAAAGTGTACTAAATAGACAATTTAAGTAATAAATTTGTTCCACTTTAAGATGAGGAAGAAATTTGAGCTTATCTGATAACGAAGCAAAAACGGTAATAGTGGCAAAACTAAAAAAATGGAATTTCATAGAAAATCTATTTTTAGCTTGATGGGCATTTGGCTGTACCCCTTGTATAAGAGTTTGTTTTTAAACAAACTCTGTCTCAATATTATCCTGATATTACAAAAAAGAACTAAGATGTTTCATCCTAGCTCTTTTTTAGCAATATCAACTTATTATATACATTCCTCAATCATTATTTTACTTCATTGGCAACAAAGAAATGCTCACATACACTTGAAATACGTTTTAAATCTACATTGCCACCTGAAATAACCGCTACTACTTTTTTACCCTGTACATATTTATCAACTTTTCCTGCCAGAAGAGCGGCTGTGGCTAACGCTCCCGCACCTTCTACAACAGCCTTTCCGCGTTGCAATAAGTCTTTCATCGCTACTTCTAATTCTTCTTCCGATACAGTTACAATTTCATCTACTAGGTTTTTTACAATTTCAAAGGTTAAATTTCCAGGGATTTTAACTGCACAACCATCCGCTATTGTTGGAGCTTTATAATGTGATACAATTTCTCCAGCATCATAAGAAGCTTTCATACCGTGTACGTTTTCAGCTTGAACTCCAATAATATTAATGGAGGGATTAAATGATTTCAGTGCTACAGTAATCCCTGAAATAATTCCTCCTCCACCAATAGGTACAATAACAGTATCAACATCCCACATATCATCCAGAATATCTAACCCAATTGTCCCTTGGCCAGCCATTACTTCTACATCATCATATGGATGTAGGTATGTTTCGCCTGTTTCTTTTATAATCTCTTCACATTTTGCTTTTGCATCATCAAATGTATCACCGTATAAAATAACTTCAGAACCATATCCTCTCGTCGCATCCACTTTAGCTTGCGGTGCAGAGGTTGGCATCACAATTTTGCTTTTAATTTTAAGTAAATGAGAAGATAATGCAACACCCTGTGCATGATTTCCAGCTGAACAAGCGATTACACCACGTTCTTTTTCTTCATTTGTTAGTTGGGAAATTTTATTAAATGCACCACGAAACTTGAATGAACCCGTTAACTGCATATTTTCTAACTTCAAATAAATTTCTCCACCGGTTTTACTGGTTAAATAGAAAGATTTAACCAAAGGCGTTTTTCTAGCATTTCCATCTAAAATTTTTTGTGCTTTTTTTATATTCCCAATGTTGAGTGGTAAAATTTCATTACTCATATTAACACTTCTTTCAATGGCTTATAATCTAACTCTAGTGTTGCACCTAAATTCTCATAAGTTATCGTACCCTTGTAAATATTTATCCCCGTCGCTAAAGCCGGTTTATTTTGGATTGCATTCTCTAATCCATTTTTAGCTATTTCTAGTAAATACTCAATATTTCCATTTGCTAAGGCCATAGTAGAAGTACGTGGAGTAGCACCAGGCATATTTGGTACTGCATAGTGGATTACATCATGTTTAATAAATATAGGATTATCATGAGTTGTGTAATGATCGACTGTCTCTACCGTACCACCTTGATCTATTGCAATATCCACAATCACACTTCCTGGCTTCATAGATTGAACCATATACTCTTTAACAATTTTAGGAGGGCGGGATCCTGGTATTAAAATTGTTGAAATAAATAAATCTGCTTCTTTAATCGTTCGCTCTAGATTTTCAGTATTAGATTCAATTATATTTACTTCTTCTGTTGCGTATTGCTTTCTTAAATATGCAATTCTTTCTTGATTAACCTCTAGGATTGTAACACTACATCCAATTCCAATTGCCATATCACAGGCATTAGTTGCAGCATTCCCTCCACCTAGGATTACAACTTTTCCGGCTGGGATTCCCTCAATACCTGATAATAAAATCCCTTCTCCTTGATGTTGTTTTTCTAAATAATATGCTCCCATAAATACAGCACGACGCCCAGCAATTGCACTCATTGGCTTTAATAATGTCAAAACACCATCTTCGCTAATTGTTTCTCCTGCAATTGCAGTAGTACCAGCATTTCTCAGTGCTTCGACACACTCTTTCGACGCAGCCAGATGTAAAAAACCCCAGATTATAAGATCTTTTTTAAAGTAACGATATTCTTCAGGTAATGGTTCTTTTACTTTAACTACCATATCGACTTCCCAAGCTTCTCCTTGTGCTACTAAATTTGCACCTGCGCCTGTATATTCATCATTTGTATATCCTGATCCAATACCTGCATCTTTTTCTACTAAGATTTGATGCCCTTCTTCAACTAACTTCCGAACATTTTCAGGGGTCATTCCTACACGTGCTTCTCCCTTTTTTATCTCTTTAACTACTCCAATTCTCACTTCTAACACATCCTTTTATAAGCAATATAATACCTGGGATTAAAAAAGTAATACATGAATTTACCAAACTTATTATGTCCATTCATGTTATTTTTATCGCCTAACTAGCTTTTAAGGTAGAAAACATCCAATATCAATTATTGTTATAAGGATATGTAAACATTTTTCGAAATCCCAGGTAATATTCCTCCTACCAAAAGTATGTGGAATTGATTCGGTAACTAAAGAGACGATGCGCTGAAAGTAACTATGTTCCTGGAAAGTTAACAAACACTACTTAAGAACGCCTAATCAAACGATTGTATCAAATAAAAGATACTGATTAATATCAATTATCATATGTTATTGATGAGAGGCGAATCGTTAAGAAATAGATTCCGCAAAATACTTCTATTACTACAAAAGCTTTTTAACCATTTAGTGTTATAGAAATACCACTAAGGAATGTATATACTGAAATTGTCGCGATAACAGCATTGCTACTTGTATTAATAACAGAAACTGTATTAGAATTCACATTGGCAAAATAATATATGAACTAATTCAGTCAATGATGACCTAATAAACGTAGATGTAAATTAAGAAACCTCTTTAGAGAAAAAACCTAATTAGGGACTGTTACTGTGCTTTTACAGCAAGGCTATTCAAGAAATTACTAATTGAAGACGCTTGAAAAATACGTAGGCTAAAAGAGCTGATATTATAATACTTTTCAGTAATTATAAGTATTGATGGAAAGTATTTAGATTCTTTTGGCTGCCAAGATTCGTTATGCCATTCCTGACTGTGGAAGTATAATTCATACCTATTTATTTTATCTTGCATAACTTTTTTGCTGTAAACTGACCTCTGGACTTCAATGAAGAATGGAGATCTACGCCAAATTGTAAATGCATCAGGTTCCATGAATTCTTTACCGTACTTTGGCTCCACTTTAAACAGTTTAGGTTTTTCATAATAGATAAGCTGTTTATACACATCTACTATGCCAAGAAAGTGGGGAATCTTTTGACTAGTTTTGCGAAGTGTGCTGGATTGAGGAAAGTAAATGTATGGCTGTTGCGAGATATTGGCATCCACATGACCATCTCTTCTTAATCGCTTCATCACTGTATTACAGCATGTCACCGCGTTCTTTAATCCTTGAAAATGCAAATCAATAATGTCATCACGAGACATGCATCTAAAACGTTTCAAATTGTTTAGTATGGCTTTGTCTCTATTCCTCATAATCTAACACCCCGAATAATTGATTTTCTTCTTGTGGTGGGTTTTGCAACTTTATATTCTCTTTCGGAACACGATAAGGTTCAACTATCTTCTTGGCTTTACTTAATTCTAAAAAAGGAGATTGTACTTTCTTTAATCCATTTAACTTTAATATCATTTGGCCAGATTGCTCCAAGCGTTCTGAACCAGGAGTACCCATAATATTACTGTTAATTGTACTATCACATTTAAAGCCCATTCTAACCGTCATATTGAGCTTTAACTTACCATCCAACACTTTTGCATCAGGGCGTTGCATACTTAGCATTAAAAAAACTCCAAGTGCCCTTCCGACTGCCGATATTTTTTCAACTATAGACATACATTCTTTTTCATCTTGCAACATGACCACTTCGTCGATAGCAAGTAAGATATATGGTTTCTGATTATCAGGATTTAATTTGTTGTATTCGTCAATATGATCTACTTCATACTCTTCCATCAATTTTCTACGTTCGCGTATTTCCTTCCACACTTTCTGCAGCATGATCTTCATTTCTATTTCTTCCATGCAAACCTCTTTTACGTGTTTCACCCTTCGCAAGAAATGAAATTCGGAATTCTTCAAATCGCCCAGGTACAAATGTAATTTATCAGGAGACATATATTGAATGAGTGTAGACAGTACAACGCGTACCATACTACTTTTCCCGCTCCCCGTCTCTCCTGCAATTAGAAGATGCGGCGTGTTTGAAGCAATCATGTCATACGTAATCATATTTCCAAATTGGTCACGCCCTACAATTACAGGAAGATGATGTTGTATAAGTAATGGCTGCCACTTCTTATAACTGTAATTGTATGCTTGTAGCCCAGCATCCGAATGAAACACATTAAGTACAAATCTTTTAATATCACCTTCAATTGCTACATTACGCCCTAATATTTGTTGAAAGCAAAACCACTTCTTTTCAATGGTTTTCGGATCTAATCCGTTTGGAATGGTAAATATGTATCGAACCTTTTCTTTTGAGGAAGAAGTATCATGTATCTTCGGGTAAATGGGTACTTTCCCACCTCGTGTTTGATGATCTACATATAAACCTGCCTTTACAAACACCTCTATAAGTCGATTCTTCAAAGTTTGTTTATGAAGCCAATCCTTTAAAATCCCCATGTAATTTCCTCCTTAAAACATCACCACAATTTGAATGAATACATAACCAATGAAACAAACTCCACCTATCCTTATTCCATGATATATTCCATCGCTTACAAGTTTTGCTGCTGTAACATGATCGTTTTTAACAAGATACTTTTCTAACAGCGCCCCTCCAATTGTGGTTACTCCTAAAGCTCCCAAAGAGATAAATGTAGTTAACATATAAATTTCCCCTTTATAAACAGAATTTTGAATGTCGATGATACATGGACTTACAAACTTAGAAGTTTTGTAGAGCTACCTTGATAGCTACTTTGGTAGCAACCTTGATACATCTTATTGTGAATAGCTTGTACAATATGCAAATTTTTCTGTGCAATTGCGTATAGTTTTTTGCATTTCGGACAAGGATGATTAAAAAAGATTATGGAGGAGATTAACGTGTGGGGTAGAGGTATTGGGAGACATAGAACAAAGCTAGCTAAATTTTTAGCTAGCTACAATTACTCAATTCAGGATTTTTCTAAAGCTAGTAAGGTAAACAGAAATACATTAGGTCAACTGTGTAATGACAAGGATTATGTGCCATCACCAAATACAATGCAGAAAATAATGAAGATAGTTAGAAAACATGATTCTCGAAAACAAGTAACTGACTTTTGGCATATATAAAGAGAATAATCTCTTTATATATTATTCTTTATGCAAGCTTGATATTGATTTTTATAGGGAAACTGTAGCGATTCCTTATAGGTATTTCCTTACTGCCCTCTCTTTCTCCAATAAATCTTAATTTATTTTTGGTAGTGGCAGATTGTTTTCTTTTATTAAATCATAAATAAATTTTTCTAGTACACTTTCAGCTGCTTCTCGCATTTGATTTGATGTTGAATCATTAAACACCTTTTCTATCTCTCTAAGTAGCTGTTTTAAAGAATGATTGTCCTTGCTATTTTCCAGGAATTCCTCACCTAACCCTTGAACAAATGTACTAATAACAATTACCTTTTCCAATTTAGTTAGTTCCATCTCTATGCCTCCTAACCAGATCATCATTCTCATCAAACATGACCTCTCCCCTAATTAATAAAGAGTTACAAAAAGTCTTGGTGTTATGACAAGATATGCATAGATATTTTCGAATCTCATGATTTAAGGGTTATATATATCCTGTGGCCTAATCTTAACGATATGCCCAGGAACTTCCCTAAATCGTATAATTTTCATAATAGACAAGTAAAAGTCTCTAAAAGTATTCTTTTAAATTCAAATCACACGTTTGTTAGGATCTATAAATCCACATTTGAGGTGAATAGTGGATTTATAGATCCGTATTTTTGGACAAATTTACCGGCTGAATTAACAGAAACTTTGTGTTACTCTGAACTTGTTGAATATCCCAATACATTCAACAATGCTCAAAATTGCATATTTACTATGCAACCATCCACCCAGATACCTTAGTTAATACTTCTCCCTAATTGTCGTTATTGCTAAGGTATCTTTTTAGATGTCCTGTGTGCAGGGCTTTTTATCACAGTGATAAAACTATTTTCCCCATCATGTTATCAATACTTTTATTACATTTGCTTAACAAAATTCAATTCCGTATTTTTACTTTATATATAGATTTTAAGTTTTCAAGTTTTGTCCTTACCATTTTGAAATCTTATTCTAAAATCTAAACATATTTTTGCGACCACTAAACTAATATATAAAGTTTAAATAACTAACTTTTATTTCATATAAAATGGTTGCCATAAAGATAAGGCAAATATCCAAGTAGGATCTCCATTTCCTTGATAGCTTTGAACCGCTTCATAAAAATTCCCTTGATATTCTACTTTGTCCCCTTTTGTATATGCCTTTTTCGGATCCCATTTTTCATAAGATACATTTTGATCTTTTGTTTTAATTGGAAGAATATCACTTTGAATCGATGTATTTCCAGCTGCATCTACAGCCCTCACTGCATATTTATATTCCTTATTAGCTGTTAAGTTTTGATCAGTAAACGTCGTTCCTTGTACCGTTTGAATCAATTGTCCATCACGTAACACTTGATATTCTTTTACACCCACATTGTCTGTAGAAGGATTCCATTTTAGCTCTACACTGTCTGATGCAACATTGCTTGCATATAATCCTTGTGGCTGTGTTGGAGCTTCTGTGTCCGGTTTCGGATTAACAATTTGATTTACTTTCTTCAGGCCATCCTTTGTAACTTCATATATTACTTTTTTATCAAAGCTTTCGCGTTTATTATTATCCAGATTTGTTAATATTGCTCTCTCTTCACCTTCTAGGTGTGTAATTTCAATAAAATTGCCCACTTTTACTGGGACTGTTTTTGATTCAGCTTTTTGTTGGGTATTCCCATAAACCTCTTTTTTATATACCACTTTACCTGATGTATCCTGTACTTTAATACTTGCATACGTACTATCAAAATAATTGTGTGGTATACCTGCTATTAAACTAACTTGCAATTCTTCTGTTGATTTATTTAAATCAAGTTTTGCAAATTCAAAATCTCCTATACCCTTCATCGACCATGCAAACCGATTCCCTTCTAAAATGTTTGGAGATTCATTTTTGATTTTCACCTTTTTTTCCACAGTTTGATCAAATATATCTGTTAATACAATTTTTGCATAAGTATTTGTTGGTAATGATATAGATTGACTGATTCCATTTTGGTAAGATTTAATATCATTAATTACGTTAATCGGTTGGCCCGTCATATTTTCATTATTATAAATTTCAATTTTTCCCTTAAATTGAGGTGTACTACTATCTTTTAATTGCCAAGTTATATTTAATTTTTCATTTTCATAATACATAGACTTTACATCATAATCTAGTTTTCCTATTTCAGGTTGGCTAGGTTGATTTAACGTAAATGTTTTTCCTGTTTCAATAGTTGATCGAGAGTCTCCCCCAGCCTTAAACCAAAGATATTCTGAAGTAGCTCCCCCATCCCAATTATTATTCAATGGCTCTTGCCCCTCTATTGATTGAGTATTCCAAGATGTCCATTTTTTATCTGAGATATTTCTTCCATATCCATTTTTTACACGTGCCTCTCTTACATCTTGTCCATTACCAAGCCAGTCTTCTTGAAACAGCGTTTGTCCATAGTTAAATGTAACGTTAGGAACTGGAAAGTCCATAATCCCAATAAGCTTCCATTGGTTTTTTGAAACATCTTTTAACCACTGTCCAAATTTTGTGTGTCCATTCTCTTGCCAAGAACGCATTGTCATGCGATACCAATTATAATTCTTCCAATCATATGTCGTCTGAATTTTAAGACCTGTTCCTTCTCCACCAAAATTACTTGCAACTGATGTAGGGGATACATATTCTGCTTTTATTGCTTCCTTAGAAGAAATAGGATCCCAAACTGCAAAGTGCAAAGTACGCTTTCCATTTTCATCAAAACCGCTTTGTTGTTGGAATCCAGCATACCCACCAGCTTCTCCCCCCTGGTTCCAGTTATGTACGGCCCAATATGTATAAGGTGCTGTTTGAACAGGAGACCAGTCTATACTAATAATATCTGAAGAAACACTATTTTTAGGTGTAACATAAACTCCTGGAGCAGACGCCGCCTCTATGATAGAAATTGATGATCCAAACATCGAAAACACCGTACTAGCTGCTGTAATTGCTAGGAGTTTTTTGACGCCATTTCTTGTTCTTTGATTGAACATAATTTTCCCTCTCCTCTTTCGTTATTAATAACTATTTAAAATAATATCTCTCTATATACAATTGAACAAATTCCCCATGAATGTAGTACTATTTTAATAAAATGGATATATTTGATGTTATTTTCACTGTTATTCAATAAGCATTTATAGTATTTCGTTATAAATTTAAGTTATATATCGCTGAATTTATCCTATTAACAATAGAAAAATTCATAAAAATAAAAATATTTCAGAACTTTTTAAGCACTTATTAATTAAAAACCCCCATTTTTCTACAAATGAGGGCGTAATGCGTTGAAAATCTTATAGTTTACTTTCTACATCTTACTTGTCTAAAAAATATTGAATTCATTTTTAAGTATTTGATGATATTGTTTCTCTGTTATTTCTTTTTTAATTTTCTTTCCATGCCGGGTTTCTGTAAAACTTTGCTTAGTAAGTGCAATATGCCCGTGTTCAATTAATTTGCAAATAATATTCGCCTTATTTACTGGCGATTCTGGATGCTCTATAACCATGTTTTGTATAGCATTCACTTTCTTTTCATTAATTGCATTTAAATAAAAAGCATAACCGATAGACCAGGTATCGGTAAGGTCCGAATCAAAAAAATGCGAAGTTTCTCCATTTTTTCCTTTTTTCATTTCAAACACATGGGTTCCTTTCTCCGTATTTTGTTTACGAACACGATATTCACCCGTTACAGAAGTTATACTGGCACCATGAAAAGGTACAGGATATAAAGGAAGATAGGATGCGAAACCCGCATCTATTATATAGTTTTGATTTTGGTGTTGTAAAACGATAAGTGCGTGGCCATCATCAGGGTTCCACTTTCTTGTTTTTGGATCATAAAGAGTTCCAGCTATTCGATACACATTAAATCCACAATCACACAAAAAAAAATATAATAAAGAATTAATTTCATAGCATAATCCGCCACGTTTCTTTAAAAGCAACTTTTCTTCAATGTTTTCTCTAGAAAATTTTTTCGTATTTCCTTCCATAATGTCTATGTTTTCATAAGGTAATAAGTGCCCCATCTGTAAAAGAATTGTATGTAAATCTTCAAATTTCACATTTTCTCTTGGTGGAATTTTTAATTTCGAGAAAATTTTTTTGTAATTCAGTTAACATTATAAATCTCCGCCATTTACAGAAATCATATATATACCTATATATTACGACCATTAATTATATGTGGCGTACAGCTTGATTAATACATTTTAGAAGAGTGTGTAGCACTAAATATTAGCGTACATTAAGGATCAAATGCTCAAAAATCCCTTAATATTTTGGTATCTGTACTAATCCCCCAAAGCTGAGTTGATAAGAATTTTAAATGTAATGTCTAAAAGTGTACTTTATGATAAATCGAAAAATAGAGAATCTTAGATGCAGCTATTTTTCAGATAAACAACTATATAGCCTTTAATCCTTCTATTTATACATATAATACTCTTTATATCGTTCAAACCTCGATTTTTTTGTTTTTGCTGGTATTATGGGTGACCTTAATTTTTTAGAGGGTGCTGCTTGCTTTGGCATTTCTAATACTCCACGTTTCTTCAGCTCTCTATACAAACTACTCACTTTGCACCCTACTATTTTCGCAATATCTGGATATTCAGTCCCTTGATTAAATAATTGAACTGCTTGTTTACATCTTTCATCCCATTTTTCTTCTGTCGTTCGATTTTTAACTGATTTTTTGTCTAGCTTGATACACTTTCTTTCTAGATTTCCCTGCTCGGCATTATACTCTTCTGTATCTCCTTGACGATTACAATGCTCCTCCCTCTGTAATCGTATCATTTGTGCTTTTTTCGCAACTTCTTTCATGTTTCATTCACCTCATTTTGTTTGATAAATTTTCACATCCTACTGCGTTATCTGCAATTCCTACTAGTATTTCAGATAATTCTTTTAAGAAAGCCATTAATACTTCTATTCCTTATCCCTTCTATCACAACTTTTAATTAATTATTTACAATCCAAATTAAATTAGCTGTTTACTCAAACTACTTACGTAACATCCAAATTGGTATACATTTTTTATATGTAAATATCCATTCCTTCTTGATGGCAAATGAAACAAAAATTTCTTTAAATCTTTATTAGTGATAAGTTTTAAAGAACAGTCCACCTTGGTTATAGTTTTACATAATTGTAAACTATAGTAAATTGATATTATTAATATTGAATATTATTAATATTAATTCCATTTATACACATCAACAAACAAAACATTAATATTAATTTCTACTAGTTTTTGTAAACTTACTAAATTATCGCCTTTTTATGGATTTACACACCTTGAATTTATATATTGTATTTTTATAGTATTAATACCTTTTTGTATTTAATATTTCTTTTACGAATACAGGTAATCTATCAAATATAGTGAATCTGAATAAGGGATATGAAGTTTATACATCTTCTTTAATTTCTATAATTACTAATTCAGAAAATATATAAGTAACCAACTATTTATCAATGTGTATAACAATTGCCCTCGACTCTTCAAGTAACCCACCAAAATTAATTTGTCTTTCAATAATTCCCTTTAGGCGTTCACCTACTTTTTCAAAAAGCTTCTTTATCTTGAATAAATCCTTTTTACGTTCAAATAAATATTTTTTTCAAACTTGTGCGTGCCCTAAAAAAATACAAGTGATTTTATTCTAGTCACCTTGAATTTCTTGCACACCTAGTGAAAAGAATCCGTTTTTTACTAACGGGTTCTTTTCTTTATTCTTCATACTATAACTAGATTGTTACATTTTTTCACAGCTCACCTTTACTTGCATAAATATTCCGTTCTTATAAATCCGTAAATCCTCTTTCCTTTAATGCTTTTATGTTATTTGAGTCTATTCATGTAAATTCATTATTTCTCCCTTATTCAATAGCCTCTGAACCTGTCGGTATAAGGTTTATCTAGAAATATAGTCTAGGACACATGGGATTTTTGTGTACGAAAGAAAGAATCGTAATTTCAACCAAAAACCATTTATTTACCTATTTTAAGTTTCTAAATTTGTATTGATAATTCTTGGCTTTAGAAGTATTCTATACATATTCAAACATTTGAAGATGTATAGAATACTTCTGAAATGTTAAATGTAAATAAATACTAGAGGTGGTTTAATGGGAACTGAAATGCAACAATTTAAAGCAGATTTCTTTAAAGCTTTATCGCATCCTTTACGAATAGGGATTTTGGAAGTTCTATCAGAAGGGGAAAAAAGTGTAAATGAAATTCAAAGCATTCTTAAAAAAGAAGGTTCTGCAGTTTCTCAACAATT
Organism: Bacillus sp. FSL K6-0073; assembly: GCF_038006085.1. NCBI lineage: Bacteria > Bacillati > Bacillota > Bacilli > Caryophanales > Bacillaceae > Bacillus > Bacillus sp. FSL K6-0073. Next base: position 57,468 of record NZ_JBBOUN010000004.1, read on the forward strand.
AAGTGTATTACGCGCGAAAAATATTGTTGTTGGCACTAAAGATGGAAAACGAGTATTATACTCCCTTCGAGATCCTATGATTATGAATTTATTGGTGGTTGCGCGGAAAATTTTTAACAATCATTTAATTGATACAATTTCTATGTTAGAAGAGCTAGATGAAGCAGAAAGTGAAATGATAAAGGAGGAATAAATTGAGCATTGAGGCTAAAAGAGAAGATATCATCCAACATGGAATTGAGATATTTCACTCTATAGGAGCTCATCATGTTTGTAATGTTTGCATTAAAAGTGGGTATTCTTGTTGCGTTTCATGTCAACATTTACAAGATGGTATTGGATGTCAAAAAAGGAACACAGCTTGTACAGCATGGTTATGCGGCATTCAGAACTTTTTGTTTGATCAAATAGGATTATTAGAAGAATGGAATAGTTTTTGGGCTGTTATTCCAGGACAGATGTTTCGTAGAGATATTACCCCAGATAAAGTAAAAGTCACATCGTTTATTGATACGAAAAAGCTAGATAGTCGGGCTGGAGAACTTCTAGCGGAAAAATTACAATTCCATGTACAACAAGGTGGAGATATAGGGAAACTAGAACGTCATTTAAGCAAAACCTATAGTAAATATTAGGAGTTCGTTCTCTTTTATGAAAATAAAAATCTCCTGTATAAGCAAATTGAAAACACATTTGTAATCTAGATGTATTAAAAAGAGAAAAGAAGGGTTTGTAATGAGAGGTTTATTTACGGGAAGGTTCGAAGGATATTCATTAGGTCATTTTCAAAAAGATCTTCTTTCGGGACTGATTGTTGGAGTTGTTGCGATTCCTCTTGCTATGTCTTTTGCTATAGCTTCTGGTGTAAAACCAGAGTATGGAATATATACAACATGTATTGCAGGAATACTTATTTCTCTATTTGGTGGTTCAAGGTATCAAATTGGAGGACCTACAGGTGCTTTTGTTCCAATACTTTTAGGAATTGTCATTACTTATGGGTATGAAGATTTACTACTTGCTGGTTTACTTGCTGGAATTATCTTATGCCTTATGGGAATTTTCAAATTAGGTTCGCTGATTAAGTTCATCCCACGTCCTGTAACAATTGGTTTTACGTCAGGTATTGCTGTTATTATATTCACTGGGCAAATTGCTAGCTTTTTAGGTTTAACAGGCATAAAAAAACATGAGGCTTTTATAGCAAACTTGAAAGAAATCAGTACTCATATCGGTACCACTAATTTTTATAGTGTAGTGACTGCTCTAATTTGCTTTTTCATTATACTCATAACACCCAAAATTTTGCCAAAACTACCCGGTTCATTAGTAGGTATTGTGATTTCAACTGTAATTGCAACTATATTTTTCTCAGGTCATGTGCCTACTATTGGTACAGCATATGGTACGATTCCAAATGCACTACCGCAATTCAATATACCTGAGATTACAGTAGAACGTATCCAACATTTAATTGGCCCTGCATTTGTTATTGCTATGTTGGGGGGCATTGAGTCTCTTTTATCTGCTGTTGTCGCAGATGGTATGACAAATAGTAAACATAACAGTAATAAAGAGCTTATTGGTCAAGGAATTGCTAATATTGTTACTCCGTTATTTGGAGGAATTCCGGCAACTGGAGCTATTGCGCGAACAGCAACTAATATTAAAAGTGGAGCTGTTTCACCCATGTCCGGTGTGATTCACGGATTTTTTGTGTTATTTACACTTCTACTGCTAGCTCCATACGCTTCGCACATCCCACTTGCTACCATGGCTCCTATTTTAATGGTTGTAGCTTGGAACATGAGTGAGCAAAAGCATTTTGTTCATATACTTAAAATGAAGACAGGGGATTCTCTTGTATTATTGGTAACTTTTTTCCTCACTGTATTTACCAGTTTGACAACAGCTGTGGAAATCGGTCTTATTTTGGCTATTATTTTATTTACAAAACGTATGAGTAATATGCTTGTCATGTCAAAAGTTCTTCCTGATCATACAACAAAGAATGAAAAATTATTACCGCATGTGGTAAATAAAGCTCATGATTGTCCGCAAATTAGTATTTATACAATAGAAGGGCCATTATTTTTTGGAGCTGCACAAACTTTTGAACAAAACATTTTAGCAACGATTCATTATAAACCCAAAATATTAATATTACGTATGGGCAAGGTTCCTTTTATTGATACAACAGGCGAATCCTACTTTAGAAATATTGTTCAACATTTTAAAAACCAAGGTGGCGTACTTCTTATTTCGGGGACACAATCAGAGTTGAAAACAACACTAACTAAAAATGGATTATACGCTGAGATTGGAAAAGAGAATTTTTTTGATCATACAGGAGACGCAATTAACTGTGCTTTAAGGCATTTGAATACAGCAAAATGTGAAGGGTGTAAGCATTTTGCTTTTCATGAATGCGCTCAGCTCTCCCAGCAATGCCAGGATATTAATACAATCAAAAACAAATCAAATGCATTAGAATTTTAAAAAATATATTTTATATACAAATTTACTTGTTTTGAATTACTCTTTTAAATATTTTATTACAAATAGAAAAGGAGAATGTTTGATTAGGTGAATGCGAAGAAAATTTTTATAAAGTTTGAACAAGAAGGATTTTCATACATTCAAAAAATGATCATTGCACAGCAAGAAGAGAATATATTCCTTACATTTCAATGCAAAAAAATTTGTACAAATAGTACCCTTTCAATAGATGATAAAAAGAATTACGAAAAAGCTATATCGTTTTTTTCTCATGTTTCTGGTGGTGTAATTATATGGGGAATAGCTTCAAATAAAAATAATAATGGTGTTCACATAGCTAAAAAAATCCAACCTATCTCTAATGGAAAAGTATTTTTTAGTAATCTAAATGATTTAGTATTTAAAAATTCTAACACTACAAACCAGGATGTTAAGAATATATATTCCTTTTCCTAAAGAAATAAACCGTGGATTTGTAATCACCTATGTCCCCAGGAAAGACTATCTGTTAAAACTTAATGACTACTATACAAAGACCAGGGATAACTTTGCAATGATGATGGGACAGATTCTATTAAATGATATGTTAGAAAATAGAAAATTATTAAGGGAATCACTATAAATCATGCATATAAAGGAACCCTCTTGCTTTTACAAGAGGGTCTCACTTACATTATTTTATTTCGGTATAAAGATAAATAAAAAACTGTCATTTGAATAAAGAAAACACTAAATACAATGTATAAGGGATATCCTGGAATATACATATTAAAAATAGGAGAAAGCACTAAAAATCCAATTGCGATGATTAACACATACCATACTGAAACAAATGCTGTACGACAAGCTCTTTCAGTAATTAACTTTTCACGTTCGTCTTCTAGGGGAAACAATAGTGGATACATCAGATATGAAAGGGCGTTATATTTCTTCCTCTGTATTTTATAAAAAATTGTTATTACAATACCTATAACTAATAAGAATAAGACTGGTGTAATATTTAATGATACTTCAAAGGCTACTTTCTTAGCTTCAATAATATTGGCAAGTTCTATAATGCCGTAATAAAGTTCAATGAATACCCAACATGCTAATGCCATAATAAGTACATTAATCACATAAGAAATCATCAATCTATTCATCCTCTTCTTCCTCCTTATTTAATACAAACACTTCTTCCATCTTCAAATCAAACACATCACAAATTGACAATTCTAGTAATAATGACGGGATGTAATCCCCTTTTTCAATTACTGCGATCGTTTGCCTCATCACTCCAACTTTTTCAGCTAATACACTTTGTGTGAAATTAAAACGAGCTCTAATTTCCTTTACTTTGTTAAAAATAGTCAAGTTCACCACCTCTTACCTTCAATGTATACCATAATTAACAAAATGTGAAGTTAACTTAACATTCATTCCGCTAAAAATCCAATTTTATAAAAAGCGGTACCACCACATATTCATTAATTTAAAAATTGTATAGTCGTCCTAAAACAAAACGCTGATTGCGTGCTCTAAGGCTGAATTATTTGATATAGCAGTAAACTTCAAATACTCCCCACCTTCCAATAGAATCAATTAATAACTTGGAAAAATCAAGTGAACTCTTACTGTTCAAGACCTTTAGACACACAAAGCTCATAAGAAAAAGAAAGATGTATATTTAAGTCTTAGGAAAGAGATAAACATTAGAAAAACTGTCAATAAAAATTCAAGTACACTCTCTAAAAAAGTTTTACAATCAAAGCAGTGAGACTTTGAAACAGGAGGCACCAACCTATGAATCGAATTGAACGTGAAGAGAAAACAATTAGCATAATGATTGATATGTATTGTAAAAACGAACATAAACAAGATACAATATGTGAAAAATGTCAAAAATTAAAAGATTATGCTTATTTCCGTCTATCAAAAAGTCCATTTCAAGAAAAGAAACCAGCATGTCAAAATTGCAAAATTCATTGTTATAAACCAGATATGAAAAGTTTAGTTAAGGAAGTTATGAAAAGGAGTGGACCGAGAATGATCTTAAAACATCCATATCTCACGCTCATGCATGCTGTTGACACAATGAAGAATCCTCCTAGCTTACCAAATAGAAAAAAGTATAAAAAGAAAAAACGGTTTGTCTAACAAATTAGTTTTTTCTTTTATTCCTTTTCCACTAAAGAATTCTATATAAGTTTTAAACAATCTTCTTTTTCAAAATGCATTCATTTTATGTGCCAGAGAACAAGGATTTGTAGACTATATTTAATCAAATCTTTTTTCAAAGCTACAAAGTCAAATAGAGCTTATCTATCACTACATCAAAGTAACATTTGCATCCTTTATTTTGACCATTTAATCTAATTAGATTAATATATTGATATAAATATTTTAAATTTTATAGGAGGTCATATCTTGGCAAAAAAGAAACGTTCTTCAAAAACACAAAATGTTCAAAGCTGTAACCAAGGAAATTCAAACACTTCTTCTGTATCAACTGAAAATACTAACTCAAAAGAAAGCAATATGATTCTTACCACATTTAATCAAGCTGCTATTATAGTGCTAGTATTTACAGCTTTAGCCTACGCTTATGCTGCTTTATTTAAATATGGATACCATAGTTATTATGATTTAACTGATTATTCTTTATTAAAAATAGATACAAGTGATTTAACTCGATATTTTTTGGAAATATTTCCTTGGTTAGCAACTACTTTAACTATTTATATTTTTGCAAGATATGTTTTCCTTATACCAGAATTACTGTTAAAGCGGAAAGGAGTTAAAAGTAAAATAATTCTATCATTGATGATTTTATTCTTTATCAGTCCTCTAATAGGGTGGGTCTTTATAATAGATATATATAGTAACTGGTACATATCAATCTGGTGTATTATTTATGTATTTACATTGGCATATTATTATCTTCCTCCCATTGTACAAAAATATATACAGGTGGTTTTATCACCATTTAAACCATTTAAAACAATTGCAATTATAGTTTTTATTTTGGTGTTAGGGTTCATTTCTTTTAGATTAGGTGCAGAATCTGCTGAAAGACAAAGGAGATATTTAATCTTCAATCAAAACAATCAAGACCAAATTGTAATTAGCAGTAGTGGTAATTACTTAATAACCGCTCCTTTCAATAAGGATAAAGGAACAATAGAACCAACATTCTATGTTATGCCTATAAAAAATCAAATAATCTTAAAAACAAAAAAACTATCTAAAGCTCTAAAAGTTGCCTCAGTATATGAGAAATATTAATACGTCAAAAACACCTTAACGCAAATAAGGTGTTTTTCATATATTTCTTACTACAAATATGAACGATATTATGCTTTTTGCAGTTTTAAATTTAATCAAGTCTATTGTAATTACACAGATTAAAATATCTATTCGATTTCAAAAATAGTATAGGGAATGTATACAAAAAGATCACTTGTCTTGGAAACAAGTGATCTTTTCATTAGATAAATTGCTACTTGCCAACAGCAGGTAGTTGTTATCCTATTCATATGTTCAATAGATATTATATCACATTTTTTAGTTATATAGACGGAATTGTTTCTAATGAAATGAGACCGAAAACATTTCAAAAGGTACCATTAATTATTTAGTACTTTAAAAATGCATTTTTGAACCTTTCGAAGCACTAAATCAGGTAGATTTCACACTACATCAAAAGGTGTACCTTTTGGGACAAAAAAATAGAATCCTTATAGTAAGGATTCTGCAACAAGAAAGAACAAACATATAATAATAAAAAGAATTACTTATATTATAATTTGATAATAAAACTAAAATATCGAGAAAATTGAGAATGAATTGAATATCACTACACGCTTAATTATAATTGGTTAGGAGTTGGAGTAGTAATCTGTCATCTGTTCCTTTTTTTTGGTGTTTTTTCCTCTTCCCTTGAAAAAGGAAAAAGAATTACTTAAGAATTGTGGAAATTGCTTGCTTGTAGACTAGTTGTTGCTTACCATGAACCATCATAAGAACAGTAAATTTATCCGTTGTAAGGATCTGCCCACGTATGGGAACCCCATTCTTTAAAAATATAGTGATATCCCCTTTTTTCTCTTTTAATTGTTCATACAGATCTTGTTGTAAGTTATACATGAAATGCACCCCCTATTTTTATCTGCTTTTCTTTTAATACTTGCTACTATACAACAATCGTATCACATTTAAATTTAAATACCGCTCTAGGTACATATTTCACAAGAAATCTATCAAAAATATAAATAAAATGTCCATTTTACATGAAGTAGTACCCCTAAAAAGTAAAACTAAGTTCATGTTTTTTATAATTAGTAAAATAGACAGTTAAATATTCATATAAAAACCCCGTTATATCAGTACATACACATGATACAACGGGGTTTTATGGGTTTAACATTTTCTTAGTTTTGTTAAACTTATTTTATTGTCTTCATTTGTAATACTTTCTAAAAATCCTAAAATTAAAACAAAACTGAAACCAGTCTTGTTCGTTTAGCTGATAGAGCAATACCCTACATTTATAATAAGAGTAATTAGCCTCAAGAAATGTTAATTGCGTTTTTATAGAAGTTTTCAGCTTCATCACGAATTGCTTTCCAATCTTCAAAGGCCAATTCAAGTTCTAAAGCAGCAATGAACTCCTCTAAATTTTCGATATCATCAATATTATCTGCAAGTTCTTTTAAATCATAAGATATAGCGCTCCATATCCTATGGACTTTTCGAATAACAGGGAACACGAACTCTTTAGACTGAACCAAATTCATGACTGGAGCTACTAAATAGACAACTGTGTTTTGTGCGACAACGAAATCATTTGAGTCATGCAGTGATAAATATGACATCCGATGCGACCACGTTTGTACTGTTTCTTCGTATTTTTGAATTTCCGAATAAAATTCGGAGAGAGATATTGCCATAGATTGAGACTGTTGATAATATGTCTGTGCGTGATTAGATAAATCTTTACATATATTTATGAATTTGAATTTAGTATTTGGAGTTAATTTACCATTTTGAGCTTCAAATATTACTTGATTAAGATCATTATAATATTTAATAGAGATTAAATCTGCAAAGGCTACAATGTTTTGAGAAAGGATTAGTATGTCTTTATGTCCTCCATTGTCCCAGAACCTACATTTTTCTCTAACGTTTAACTTAGTTGCAATTGCTTCTTCAACTAATTCACGAAAAATAGAAGTTGTTATGAGTCTATCCCAATTATTTTTTACTTTCCCGTCGAGTATGAAATATATTCTTTCCCTGACTTGATCGATACTAGTTGGTGCTGAGATCCATCTGTTCAAATAATGCGCGAATGAACGCCATTCTTCTATTGTAAGGAGAAAAGGAGAGCTTTTCCCTCCTAATTCACGTGGAGAAAAGGCTAAATGGTTCATATGAACACCCCTCTAGATAATTTTGAGTTGTATTTACTTATTCTTTTTTAGAAAGATTCCATTAAACCATTTAAAACAGGATTATGTTTCTTGTAATTAGCAACAAGAGATCCTGCTAGTTCCATTCGGATTTTTGTAACTTTAGAAAGATCTGGCCCATTCTGTACTTTTATTGTCCAAGTTGTAAAAGGGTTTGGAATAAAGTAATCATAAGCAAATTCTTCTGCTATCGTTCCATCAGTAATAATCGTTGAACCTACATAGCTAAAACCTCGATTAAAGGGCTCTGTATTAAATTGAAACTTTTTATTTTTATAATCATCATAATAATGTCCCGAATTCGTAATCCGTATTTGCACTTTAGAAGTAGCGTCAACTCCATCTAACCAAATTCGCATTAATTTAAGCCGAACACGGTACTCATTTTCAAAAAATGAATCATTTAGGTTAATTTCCCAAGAAGCTTCTCTTGTCTCCTTCAGGGTTTCCAAAGCACTTGAATCTGTAATCTCTATTGTTCGATTTTGAAATGGTTGAGGTGGTGGATTAAACTGTTTTAAAGCCTCCATACAGTCCTTTTGTAATGTAGCAACATCCACTTTTAATTCTGATACATCTTTTAAAATATTAGGATTTACATCTGAATCGCGAAGAGCCCAATACTTATAAGCATGTTTATAATTTGCTAAAGCTACAAATAGAATTTGCTTCATATCTAAATATCGTTGATATAATTTTTGTTCCATTTCTTCGTTTTCAGATTCTTGCCCTTCAAGATTCTTAATATAATCTTTCAATCTCGCAAGATCTGCTTGATTAATATGTTTTTCTAGCAACAGACGAAATAGCTCTTGACTACAGCGAATGATAGTAACTTGATTCGAAGCAAGTGTTTGACCATAAACAGCTAGAATATCTAATGATAGTAGATACTCTCTAGCCCCCTCAACTTCTTTCTTAATAGCATCTTCTAAAGCAGCGGCTATTTTTAACTGAAATATTTTCCACGTTGCCTCTCCAGTTAGATCCTCTTTAGGAAGTTCCCACTCATTTTCTTGAATTTTTTTTAAGAGTTCTTCTGAGAAATCCATATCCGTAGATGCTTTTGATATCTCTGCAGTTAGTGCATATATTTTATTAATTAATTCAACTAATTCATTAAGTTTCTCCATACATTCTTTTAATGATTGCGCTAATGCAGCTAACTGACCTCCAGCTTCTATTACTTCTTTTAAACTGTTAATTATATCGATAATTTCTCCAGGTGCTGCAGTCCCTCCTGTAGCAATTATCGATCCTATAGATTCTGCAAAATTGAGAACAGCGGTCAACATTTTAAAAGCCATTTTCATTTGTTGTTCATAATGATACTTTTTAAGCCCATACTCAAAATCAATTTTAGCTATTGTTACAGCATGTTGCTGTTTTTCGAATTGTTGCAAAGATGATTCAACAGCATTTTGAGCACTTCTCAGATTATCTTTTGCTTGATTAATTAGTGTTTCTTTAAATAACAATGTATCTTGTTCATGCTGGAGCATAAGAATAGCTGCTGCTTTTCGATCTGCAATTGCTAGGTTTCTATCTAAGTAACGGTGATATTGTTCCTCAAACTGTTGTGCTGCCGCCAAGAAAGCAGCAATTTCATCCCTATAAAGATCTTTATCCAGAAGTGGAACAAACGTATTCTCACCATGGTTAGCAGTTAAAATGGTAAGTAACGCAGTACTTTGTATACACAATGAACTTAAATCTTTATATTGAGCTGTAAAAGCTTTCAACCAGTTTAACTGATCAGCTGCAATATCCGGTTGAAATTCATAAAATAGACAAGCTACTTGGAAAACAGACGTAAATAGTTTTGGGAATTGAGGTGTAGGAACTACATACGTAATTTCTTCTTGGGTGAATGTACCATCTTTATCGGACAAACGTACGCCTTTATTTCTCAGTTCTATTGGGTATGGCGATGGGGAACTTTGATTGTAGATAGGAATAGCATGTAACGTTCCAGAAAGCTCAAGTCCATAAATCGTCAATTGTGCGAGCTTACTTCCATCTTTGTAATCTAGTCGAATCTCTGCTTTTCCATCTGATTCAATTTCCACACGCCTTGTTCGGATAACTAGTTGCATATCTCTTAAAGTACAGCTAAATTTATCAGGAATTCGAACAACATCTGCAAAAATCGAAATCATATTTGGTGTTAGTTGATTTTCCTCAATAAACTTATATACTTCACCTAAATCAACAAATAAACTGCGAATTTCATATTTTGTTTTCGTAGTACTTGAGTAAAAAATTCCTGGGATATGTTGATTATTCAATAACTCTTCATATAGTTGTTTATAATCCACTTTATGGGCTAACATGTATTTCCCCCATCTACATAAAATTAGGGACAAAAGAAGTTAAATATTACACAAGTGAAAATTCAATCTCTGTTTCTTTAGCTCCTTTTCCCCCTACATTAACGGTTAAGTTTTTTGTTGTACTCGCTCATTTGTTATACTTACGTAATAAAGATTATTTATTTGAGATAACACATAGTTATGTTCTAGTTGCTCCGGCCTATTAATTTCTTTCAATGTCCTCATAATTATGCAATATATTGATCAACTATAAATCCTACATCTGCATTAATTCGGAAATCATCGGCTTGTTTACCTACTTTTACCCATTGCATAATTGCTAATTCAATTCCAAGGTCGGCAAATTCCGGATCATCATGAATATCTTTCATTGTAATATTTGAAAGTGTTAAAAGATCAGTATGAAGAGAATACCAAATCGCCTTGATTTTATTAATTACAGGAAGAGCTTCCTCAATTTGTTTTTGGGTTTTATCTGTTCCAACATCTGCCTTATCGAGTAAAGACATTAAATAAACATTTCGCTGTATAGTTGCACATGTTGCTTCGATTTTTTGTCTTGTAGCATCAATTTTAGCCTGTAACATTTTCCCTTTCGTACTTTCGAGAATTTCCTTTAAAACAAAACCAAAAATAGGACCAAGCAATAAAGATAACCAAACTTCCTCTTCGAAATCCTCTAAATCTTCTATATATTCTTCTAATTCTTCCCGCAACTTTTCGACTTCCGCTCTAAGTCTTATTTCTTCTTCGCTATTTTTTCCATACAATGCATCATATTTATCTTTAACATTTATTAAGTTTTTATAATCGGTTGCTGTATCATTAGCGAACTGTTCAACGGTCTTCGCTAATGTTTCGGCATGGTCACTGAAATCTTTTGCTTCAGTCGCTAACTTTTTACAAATTTTCTGGAATTTTTCTAAGGCCACAGTATCACCTTCTAAAATATCCGGTAAATATACAAGTAAGGGTGCATAGAAAACTTCCGCTCTTCTTGAATAATTAACAATTTGACTCGCAACATCAAGAATTTCTCTGTAGGTAGTATCGTTCCAGTTTTTACAATGTCCTTTAATGCTTGAATTAACCGTATACAGCTCTCCGAAATCTGGAAGCTCCGCTGTGTTTTCTAACGCTAAAGCTTTACGCATCTCATTAACATTTACAGGTAAATATGCACCATCACCGGTGTATTTTTGAATTTTAATCCATTCATCTTTTTTTAGTAAAAAAGGAGTATCCTCCTTACCTCCAAGATCTCTTGCTGAAATATCTCTTTTTACCATAACAATACACCCTTTCTATTTTATAAAATGAAATTATATTATTGTTCGCACTCCTTCTATAGCAACAAATACCTCCAATATTTCGAACTTCAAACTGTACATAGTAAAGTAGAATACAAGTTCAACAATCAATCCATCTCCCTTAATTTGGTTATTTTGATACCCATTCAGTATAATTTACAAACTCCTAATCTAGAATTGAGAAATATATTTTTTAGTGTAATTTCTAGCCTGTCCCCTCAATTTTTAAATGGCATATATTCCGTATTAGAGAACGCTATATTAAGAATATAAAATATACTATAAGTCCGTTTTATTTTTATATTTAAGTGGTATGTGAAGCGAATAGCTAATAGGGAGCTAATCTAGAATTTCACTAAAAAAAGAACCAGATTATGACTGATTCAATTTAATGTACTTTCATGTTCTTTTATTACCTTATAAAATAAATTTTTCTTCAGTTCTACGATTTCCATAAACTTCACTTCTGGTATTTCTCCATTTTTGCATTTAGGTTGGATATCAAGGGATGCGGATTTTGATTCACAAGGTTCTATACCTCTTTATTTGCAATGTTTTGAATGTATACTTTTTTTGTTGATTTTGAGGATATCAGGAAATTTGGTGTGAGTTCAATGATTTAGGGGTATCGAAAGTAAACTTTTGGCTAAAAGTTTACATTGGAGTTTTGAATCATTTTATAACTAATTTTGTAATAAATTTCTCAATATAGATATACTTGTTAATTCCGGAATTAACATTCTAAATTATCAAAAAAATAATATATAATAAAAATATGATGGTTATCAATTTTGTTTACCCCCATGTTTAAAAGATAAGATCGTGTTTCACGATCTTATCTTTTTATTTGTAGATTTTTGATACAAAAAAAGGAATCCTTATAATATTATAAGGATTCTGCAACAGAAAATAACAAAATATAAACAATAAAAAGAATTACTTATATTATAGTTTACATAGTAATAATATAATATCGAGAAATACTTACATAAATCCAGTATGTATTAAGGGTACAGCCGAGATACGTGTATTAACTATACTAAATAAAACCATAGACCTTATAGTTCTTTAAGTAAGGCTTATGGTTTTTTATTTATCTTCAAATAAATTATAACTATATTGATTTTTCAGAGTATTTAAAGTATTTTAAGGTGGGGGTGAATGAAGTGTACTAAGTACAGATAACAATTCTAAGTACATTGTTAATTGCTTAAGTATTGGGGGGATATTGTGAAAGTAGAACAGGTCATTTTGTCAAACGGAAAGACGCGATATATGCTAGTCGATAAGGATGGAGAGCCTATTCAACCTGTTCTTCATTATTTACGGTTCAAAGATAATAGTAATGCTGCACGAAATACCTTACGGTCTTATTGCTTTCATCTGAAATTATTTTTTGAATTTCTAGAGCAAGAAAAATTGGATTACCGTGAGATTGGTATTGATCAGATGGCATCCTTTATGGGGTGGCTACAAAATCCATATGGGAACAATAAAGTAGTATCTATTTCCATTTCGCCCCTACCAAGAAAGCCAAGAACAATTAATACTGTTTTAGCTACTGTAACAGGGTTTTACGATTATTTAATGCGTCATGAGGATTATTCTATTCAATTATCAGAACGCCTAAAAAAACAAATAACCGGCTCTCGTAGAAATTTTAAAGATTTCTTATATCATATTAACAAAGATAAAAAATTCACAGCTCATATTCTCAAAGCTAAAGTACCAAAAGAAAAACCGAAGGTTATTTCTAAAGAACAAGTTACAAAACTAATTTTCTCCTGCTCAAACATACGTGATCGCTTTCTTATCCAATTATTATGGGAAAGTTCTATGCGAATCGGTGAAGCTCTTTCCCTGTGGCTTGAGGATTTCAAAGTTGATGCAAGAAAGATTCATATTTGTGATCGTGGCGAACTTGAAAATTTCGCGGAAATTAAAACTGTATATAGTCCAAGAATAATTGATGTATCTGAAGAATTAATGGATCTTTATTTTGAATATATAGCTGAAATACATACAGATGAAGTAGATACTAACCACGTTTTTATTAAGTTATCAGGAGAGAATAAGCACCGCCCTTTAGAGTATACGGATATTGTATCTTTATTTAATCGATTAAAACAGAAAACAGCTATCCATGTAACACCTCATATGCTTCGCCATACTTCACTGACCGAATTACGAAAAGCTGGATGGAAAGATGAACATTTGATGAAACGTGCGGGACATGCCCATATTCAAACCACAATTCAAATGTATGTTCATCCAAGTGATGATGATCTAAGAAAAGATTGGGAACGTGCACAAGAGAGAATGAAGATAAATTCACAGAAAGGTGATAGTTAGAAATGAGTATAATGGGAGCAGCAATCGTAAAGGAAAAGCAGGAAGAAATCAACGATTTCTTAATAGGCTATTGGGAAAATGATATATGGAGTGCCGATTATTCAGCCTTTGATGAGTTTCGACAAACCATCTGGGATAAGACATATAAAAAAATTGATTTTTCTTGTTTTAAATCCAAGATTAAAGCTGAAATAAAGTTTTTTATTTTAAATCGTTTGAAGGTCGATGATGTACGTTTATATCAGACGGTAATTAAACGATATGCAGCATCATTCAAACACATTGCAGAGTTATTAAATCAGTTCTATCCCTATATCAAAAGTATTATTGATATAGATTTAAACAGAGCAATAATTCAACTTCGTTCTATGTTAGTTCAAAAAGGATTAAAAATTCGAGAGGATGGCTCACTTACCAAGTATGAAACCTTCTTAAAAGTGATTTATTTATTTTATAAAGATTATTATGATGAACGTGATGAGTTTGAAAAAGACATTTGGGATATCAGGAAAATAGCAAAGTCAAAAGTGGTTGAACATGAAGCACATTATCTATTAAATTTTACAGCTATTCCAAGCCCGTTTCGTAACATGATTAAACGTTACATCAAGTTTCGAATTCAGTATGTATCTCACGGACAAAGTTGCCTTGATATTCGTTCTATCAGTCTTTTTTTAAATTTTATATATGAAAAATATCCAAACTGGAATGATCTATCCTTATTATCTCGCAAGGATATGGAAAATTACCGAGACTGGCAGAGGATAGAACAAGAACTGCATCAAAAAGCACAACGGAATTATTTAATAACTCTACGAGTTTTTTTGGAAACCATAGAAAAATTACAATATATAGAATCTCCTAAAATACCAGCATCTTTACTATTATTTAAGGAAGATATTCCCCAACTTCCAAGACGTACTGAAAACGATATTAAATATATCCCGGAGGGAATCCTTCAACAATTAGAAAGCCATTTAGAGCACCTTACTCCTAAAGAATATATTCCCGTAGTAATATTACTTCGAGCAACTGGTTGGCGTATCTCTGATATTCTCACCCTTCATTATGATACCTGTTTAGAACAAACAGCACAGGGCTGGTATTTGTGTGGTGATATTATGAAAACACAAGTCTTAAATCATCGTGTACCTATTACAGACGATGTAGCAGCTATTGTACAAACAGTAATAGAGTGTATGAAGAAAAAAAGCAACCTGGACAATAATCCAAAAAAATTCTTATTTGTTCGGCTTTCTGGTAAACGAAAAGGTCGTCCGCCAGAATCTCGTAGAATTCAAAATAGTTTAAATAAGCTTGCCAAGTCGAAAAATATTATTGATGAGAAAGGAAACGTGTTCCATTTTAAGAGCCACGCCTTCAGGCATACTAAAGGAGTTGAATTGATTAATAATGGAATGAATATCTTACATGTCCAAAAATGGTTAGCCCATGCTTCACCGGAAATGACTCTTACCTATGCGAAAATATTAGATACAACACTAAGAAAATCATGGGAAGACGCTACAGCAAAAGGTTTATTTCGAATAAATGATTTTGGCAAACCAGTAAAAGTACATCCTTCGGATATTGAAAATGAAGATATAATTGAATGGGAATATATTCGTTCGAATTTAGATGCAGTCAGGATGCCACTGGGTTATTGTACAAAACCGATTAAACAGCCTTGCCCTACGCAATCCGATCCCTGTTTATCTTGTCGTAATTTATGTACAACTCCAGAGTTTGCAAGAGAATATGAACGTCAAATAAAAGATACAGAGGCCGTTATAGAACGTGGGAAGACTATAAATCGTCCTGTATGGATAGAAAAGAATCAGGAGAAATTAGAGCGTTTAAAACCAATATATGAACTTCTAATACAAGGTAAAATTCATCATAAAGCTGGAAAAAAGGGACGAGAATATGATCGAGAGGAATTTAGTGTATATGGCCACAAATAACTATAAAAATACCAAAGGTATTAAAGACTTCTCAAAACTCAAAAGTGAATTAACTTTAACTAAAGTCAATCAAGCTATTCAAATGTTAATAAAAAATAAAGAAAAAATTAATTTTAATAGCGTTTCAACGACAGCCGGAGTATCAAAATCATACCTATATAATCATTTAGATATCCGTGAACGTATAAATAAACTTCGTGAGCAACAACAAGGCCTATCTTCTCCTAAGCAAGTTAAACGCGAAATAACCGATACCAATAAAGATATATTACTCGCCGCTAAAAACAAACGTATTAAACAATTGGAGGACGAAAATAAAAAATTAAAAGAAGAAATGATGCGCCTACGAGGTAAGATTTATGAAGGATAATTTACCTTACGTTGAATATATGTATTCAACGTAAGGACCCTATCAAATTAGGGTTTAAATTTTCTTAGTTAAGATAATATACGAAAATAGTTCATAGTCTTACTTTATTTCCAATTATAGACTATTGAGCTTATATGATGACCCCTAATAGAAGATCTAACCTTCAGAGCTGATTTCATTAATACACTGCACTTCTCCCGCATAATTACAATCTGGTTCAATTGTCCAATTTGGATGTCCCCATCCCTCATTTCCGTTAGTTGGATGTTTGAGGTACAATTGGATTTCCATTGTTGGATCATCACATTGAAAAACTGCAAAAATCTCATACTTTTGGGCATCATGACATGCTTTACAATCTGCTAAATCGCATGTGTGTTTAAGTGGTTCGGGTAGAACAATTTCTACGGGCTTTCCTACTATACGAAATTTAGTGACATGATATTCACTTCTGTTAATACCATAAACACGGTAGGGTCTGTCATCAGTAATTTCATTATTAGGCTGTAACTTTAAACTGATTCCACCATTAAATTTTAGTCGATTTGAGTTGTCTTTGTTCATAACATACCATCCTTTTAAATTTGTCTTTACAGGTATATTATGAACAGAACTTACTATAAATATCCTTTAAGGGGAGCAATTAGGCATAGAATTAAATGTAGACTATTGATTATGTATTTTGTTTTTTATTAAACATTACGGTACGTGAAATTATATATTCCCCTTGCAAAAAAGCCCCTTGAAAGGAGCACTTATTTTACAAGATATTGTTCTACTTCTTTTAGTAATAGTTCTGCACCTTCTAGACTTAATGTTATCTTGCCATTTGCTAATGCTATGTTCCGATTTGACACTTCTCCTGTTAATGCACAAACATGACCAGGCTGATACTTCTGTAAAATGATGTCTTCCCCTTCTACAAAAATCTCTAATGGTGATTTTTCTTTAATCCCAAGCGTATTTCTAAGTTCCTTTGGAATTACTATACGCCCTAATTCATCCACTTTTCTAGTTACTCCGGTTGCTTTCATCCAGCATATTTCCCCATTTCATTATCAATTTGTACCCAAGTTATTCTTTACTATTGTAACAGGCTTTCTCCATACACGAGAAACATAATGATCCAAAAACTAACGATCATAACCAGAATTTCTTTAAACCTTTGCTGAAAGGAAATACGCCCTTCTTCCATTATACATGCCCCTTTTCTCTACAACTTTTTATATGTAAAATATAGAGGAAAGAAACCTGCCAATTTCTTTCCCAGACGGTCACTCATGACTTTGCTCTTTGTTTGCTTTTGCAAATGAAGAGCTTTTATTTTGCATACTTATACTTACTTTCTAACATCGCATAGCGCAATAGCTTTAACTTTGTCTCTTTTTTCAATGCTTTCCACTCAGATACACCAATTTTCATTTTTCATTCCTCCAATAATTAAATTTGTTATTTATATAGCTTATAAGTTCCAGTTGTAAATCTTTCTAATTTGTTTATCGCTAAACCCTTCATGGACAGCGAAGATTTCTGGAAAATCAGAGATACACAAATCAATAATTGTATTATCAGTTGTTCTTATATAGTAATATTGAACAGCTCCCTCATAATTCGAATATAAATAGTATTTATGAATTTTATAAGTTAATCCATTTTTCTCTAATACCTCATAAAGCTTATTTTTAGTTTCATCCATTACGTCAAAAATAGTTAACTGCTCCATCATTAACAGCTCCTCATTGCGTAAATTTACTAAACTAACTCTAAGAACAAGGTTGTTTCATTATGTTCATTGGTATGCACATTGAACTGTTTTCCCGTAGCTTCTAATGCACTAAAAAGCATTCTTTTATATCCTAGATCCATAAAATCTACACTTATTTGACCATGATTCATAATAAATTGAAGATCAGCCATCATCTTTTTAACTTTCCGTTCCATGTAATAACCTCCTCAATAAAGTTATATAACTAATATAACTATTCTATTACTCATTTTTCTGGTTGTCAATATAAGTTATATAACTTATAATATTTTTTATAGAGGAGGTTGTTATATGGCTGTTAATAAAGACAAGTACACTCAAATTTTAGTTACTTTTACAAAAGAACAAGTGGAACAAATAGAAAATTATTGGCATGAAAATAAGCTGAAGAATCGAAACGAAGCAATTCGTCAGATCGTAGACAAAGGGTTAAGTCGTAAATAATGACTACCCTTTTTATTATTCCTGAAAAACCTAAAAACGCATGTAAAGTCCGTTTCTCCCTTTACATGCGTTTTTATAGAAAATATGACTTATTGTATTCATAAACCCATCAAAATCTCATACAACAAAATCTGAAGAGTCATTTTTTAGTTAAACTGATTTTTTTCATGTATTCTTTAAACAAATGAAAAAAGAGCCGGATTTTCATCACAGCTCATGTATTAATTGGTTCTGTATGTGTACATGTAGGATATTGAGAACAACCAAAGAACTTATTTCCTGTTTTATTTGAATTACGAATCACTAAATCATGTTTACATGTTGGACATTTCCGTTCTGCAGGTGTTACCCCTTGATACACATCTTCAGCCGAATATTCGGGATTAATTTTATTAATCAATTTCTGAAGTTCTACACGATCTATTAGTTTCACATTACAAGCTTCCGCTAATTCTTTTGCTTGTCTTGTATATACACTGGTTGTTACAACCCAGCCTTCGTGTGCTTTGTAATAAGCTTGTGCTGCATATATCTCTTGTACGGCACTGATGCCGACTCTATTTTTCATCCCGTAGCGTTTCGCCTGGATTACAATACGATTTTTCCCCTTCAATACCAGATCCGCTCCGAAATCATTTGACTGCTTTGTGACTGTTGGAGAATAACCCAACTCTCGAAAGAGAGCTTTTAGATATACCTCGAATTGATGTCCGTCCATTTTGTCTATATAGCGAATACCGGACTTAGCCATTCGCTTCAGTATTCTTCGCTCCCGAAACTTTCGGTACATAAATTTACAAATACGGAAAAGAACATAAAGGATAAAACCATAAATCAAAATTTGTAATATGTTTGGCATTTTTGGTAGATTAGACACTTCTTTCCACCTCTTTAATTGGTTTTACTTTCTTTGGTTGTGCTGTTTCTTTTACCTGTTGCTCACTCACTTGTTTCTTCCGGACATCGTTCCAATCTTCTTTTTCATTCTTTGGAATATCCGCTTTAAGATCTACAAAGCATTTCATCGTTTGAATGAAGTCTCTCCCAGCCTTATCATTATCAACTGCCATAATGACCTCTTTAATATCGTGCCCTTCTTTTTTCGCATCCATTAAAGATTCAATCACTGTTTTGGACTTCAAACCATGCATAGAAACCAGGCGAGCGTTTTGGATATTATTTTGTTTAATGCTCCAATGAGATAACATGTCGATTGGATCTTCATAAAAATAGATCTTATCCGGCTTACCCACATCAACCGTAAAACCTGCATTGATTTTTTCATAATTCGGGACGATTTGTTTAAAGCTGCCTCTTTTATTCTCCATTTTCACAGTGCCTTGACGGTTCATTCCAATTACTTGCCCTTTGCCACCTTCTTCTCTCCATTTGAACACGACATTGTTTTTCTTATCCTGGACGATAAGATCCTTTTTAATCAGCCAGTTCACCAGGCGAGGATCTATTTTCCGCTCATCAATTAAGTATTGCTTGATTTCTGTTTGTTTCGACACCTCTAAGTGTTTTGGATAACTAAAAGGCTGCTGCTCTTTTTTGCGCTCCTCTTCAGCTTTTGAACGATCAAACTCTTTGTAGTCACCCTTCTGAATGTCCATCACAGCTTGTGGGAATGTCATGTCATAGTACATCATCGCAAAGCTAATCGCTCCATATCCTTTTTCCCCTCGGCTATTCCAGGCGTACTGATTTCCTTTAATGATGAGACTATCATGTTCCGTATGACGATAATAGTTACCTTCTTTCTTAAACGTTTCTCCTTTTGCTTCCAGATATGAAATCAAGTCAACGTTTCTTGCTTTCATCGCATCCTCCGCACTGACATATGCCATTACGGAATCCCCCCTTTACTCTATAAAATGAAATAAAAAAGAGGACTATTCCGTTTCCTAGTCCTCTTTTGCTACTTATAGTTGATATATTCAATTTTTAATTGATGTCTTTATAAAAAAATCTATACTAACAAGACGCTAAATCACCGCATTTTTGAATGAGTATAGATTTTTTTATTTCTTACTATATAATTATCTTCGGCTTCAAATTTAACTTTTCATAGGGTTTTACTATATAGGGAAATGAATTGTTCTATTTAATATCTGTGATTCCCAACCATTGTCTCTATAAAATCATTAATAAAGTTTTTTTGATTTAATTTTAATCCAATGCGAACCCCTGTAGCTTCTGCACCTGGACGGAAATCAGCAATCGTTTGTCCTCTGAAAGATTTTAAATCAACTTCTACTTTACGATACATATATTGAACAAAACTAGGATTAGCTATTGCACTCATTGCAACTACATCATGTAAAGGAGCCCCTTTAATACTTTTATTCAATTTTTTATAGGCACTGTAATAATAATCATAAATTGGTTTTATTAATGATTTGAATGGACTATTTGTATGTTCCACAATATAATTCACTTCGTTCGGGAGCAATACAGCCGAATTTGTTACATTTAAAGGAATCATTGTTAAATTTTTTGACTGATTAATTACAAACTGTGTTGAAACAGGATCACCATACGCATTGGCTTCCGCTACAGATGTGACATTTCCTGGTTGTAAGAACACTCCGGACATGATATATACTTCCTTTACACTTTGCATTAGTTCTTTCCAAATATTTAATACCATCGCAAGGGAAGTAGATCTTCCTACATCAATAATTGTTAACTCTTCCTTGTACTTTTCAATAATTTTAGGGATTAAGCTAAAATCATGAACAGACATAGTTGTTATACTTTCAGGGGGCCGAATAGGACCAAGCCCTTCTGCGCCATGGATTTCTGGATAATAAGTAGTAAACCCATTGGAAAATGGCAAAGTTGCACCACTTATAACAGGGATATCTTGTCTTCCAGCCAATTGCAAAAGGTATAAGGCATTTCGAGTTGTTTGTTCTTTGGTAACATTACCGTAACTTGTAACAATTCCAACAATTTCAATCTTAGGATTTAGTAGACCATATATGATAGCTAGAGAATCATCAATACCTGGATCGCCAAATAACAATACTTTCTTCAAGGTATATCTCCTTTCTTGCAAAAACTAATTTTATAAGACAAGCCTTATACCATTTATATGTAAGAAATTAGTGTATTTATGACGCATGTTTTGAGATACTCCCTCTATAAGTAATTTTCTACTTAACCTCGTATAATATGAATGATAATAGGTTTGTCATGTGTGCTTTTGCGTTATTTTTCCTATATAGTAAAGAACTGTTTTATCTTGTTACATTTATAGTTGATACATTTCATTTTTATTTGCCGAATAAGAATTTTAATCGCTTCTCCTGTACGCTGTATGATAAGCGAGCGTCAAATTTCTTTCCGTTTTTGTTCGAAATAAACCCTTTAATCTGATCCGTTACATTCTTTTCTAATAACTTTTTCACATGGTTACTACTTAAATTTTTACCAGAGAATGTACCAAAAATAATGAAGTCACAGTCTTTTTTGTATTTCTCACATAAGTAGTTACTTTTCCCTACAAGAACCCTACTCTTACACAATGGACATTTACCAATGGTACGATCTTCAGTCGTTGGAAAACGGAATTTCAAACTTCCGTCCGCTTCCATATAGATAGCTGCTGTAAATTCTCCCTTTTCTCCTTGAAAGCCGTTGATAAAATCTGTTGTTTTATACTGAAGTAGCTTCTTCATTTGATTACCAGGGATTGCTTTCCCTTTCATTTTGGCTGGTAACATAAAATCACATCCATTTTTATGCTCTGTGCATCCATAAAATGTTTTACGATGAAGCATATCCCCTTTTTTACATTTTGGACATTTACCAAATGACAGCTCTTCTTGTGTTGGGAACTGAAATTTAACTTTTCCTTCATGTAACACTAAATAAGCGGAAAACTCCTTCTCATTGGACTTAAATCCTTTTAAAAGATCTGTTTTTTTATCCTCAAAAAGCTTTTTCGCTTGCGCTTCTGGAATCGCTTTTTCTTTAATTTTTTTCGGTAAGGAGATTTCACATTCCGGATAATTACTGCACCCGTAAAAGTTTCCTTTATGAAGGATTTTTCCTTTTCTACAAGGGCATTTGCACACCTCAATCTGCTGATTCCAGGTATTAATAATGCTATCCGACACCTTATCATCCATTGCGCCTAATTGTTCCACTGTGTCTTTTACAAACGTATTTGTTTTCTCCACAAATTCCTCATATTTCATTTCATTCTTTTCGATCATGTAGATCATCCCTTCCATTTCAGCCGTATAAGCTGGATTTTTGATTTCACCTACCGGAAAAGCATCTATAAACGCACGACCAATATTAGTAGTTCGAATCTGACTGTTGGTAACATCAATATAGCTTCGCTCTAACAGTTTTGGAATAAACGTTTCTTCCGTTGCGACTGTCCCAATCCGTTTTCCTTTCATAAGTTCTTTCAAATGTTCATCATCTAATTTACGCCCTGCCGTCTCCATAAAGGTTAAAATGGAACTTTCCGTATGAAAGGCTGGTTTCTTCGTTCGAGACTCAATCAAGTCATACTGAACGATTCTGAAAGAATCTCCTTCTTGTAAAATAGGTATCTGGAATGCTTCAACTGATCCCTCTTCTATATCCTCTTGAAACACACTTAGAAACCCTTTCTCTTGTAGGATCTTTTCTTTTGTACTGTATGTGTTGCCCTCTTGATCTATAAAATGCACTTCTCTTACCAGGTAGATTGCTGGTTTCATAAAATTCCCGATAAATCGTTTTACAATTAAGTCATATAACTGTTTTTCTAATGGTTCTCGGTTGGTCCCGGCATATAATTTTGTTGTTGGGATGATGGCAAAGTGACTACTGACTAATTCATCATTAAAAGTAGAATGTTTTTTCGTAATAGAAGATGTAGATACTTGTTGTACAAGATTTGCATAGGCGCTTTTTTCTAATGCTGCCATTACTTCTTTCACTCGTTCCACTTGTTCTGTAGGTAAGTGCCTGGATGAAGAACGAGGATATGTGATAAAGCCTTCTTCATACAAACTCTGAATATGCTTTTTTGCTGTTTCCGCATTTATCTTCAGCTTGGCGTGAGCATCTTTGTAGATATCCGTTAAGTTATATAATAATTTTGGTTTCTTTTTTCTATTGCTTTCTTTAAATTCCGTTAAAATCACATTCGTTTCTTTCAAGCTATCTCCAAGCTTTTGTAGTGGCGATGGATCTATCAGTTGATCTTCTGTTTTCATTACTGGTGATAAACCGTTTTCCATTAGTAGCTTTAAATTGTAATAGGTTTGTTCTTTATACTTTTGAATAGCGATTTCCCTTTGACGGATTTCATTCAAGATACACATTTGAACACGACCAGAAGCCAATAAGAATTGGTTTCTGGCTAGTTTTGATGTACAGCCTCTTGTAACATTAATCCCTAGAATATAATCCAGGTATTGCCTTGCTTTAGCCGATTGTGCAAGCCCGTCATAGTCTGTTCCTGGTTCTAATCGGTTTAATGCTCCTTCTAATTCTGCGGCTTCATAGGAAGAGATAAAAAGACGGGATTCTCGCTTGTTCACACCTGCATATTCATATAATTCACGATAGATAAGCTCACCCTCTCTATCTGCATCACAAGAGTTGACCACATGATCCACATCGGGACGATTTAACAACTTAACTAATATTTGAATTTGTTCTAGACTATCCGATTTCTCTTTATATTCCGGCTCTAAAATAATGGGTAAGTGATCAAATTTAAATTCTTTGTATCTCTCGTCCATCTCCTCCGGATGTTTTAGTTCTAATAAATGCCCCCGGCACCAACTAATAATGTAATTTTCATTTTCATAGTAACCATAATAAGGCTTGCTCCCTGGATATCTTTTTGAGTTTTTAAATCTAGGTGATTTTAATAATTCAACAGCTACCTTCGGCTTTTCTGCAATAAATAATGTTTTTCCCATACGTATTACCTCC
This sequence comes from Bacillus sp. FSL K6-0073, assembly GCF_038006085.1. Lineage (NCBI taxonomy): Bacteria > Bacillati > Bacillota > Bacilli > Caryophanales > Bacillaceae > Bacillus > Bacillus sp. FSL K6-0073. Next base: position 81,907 of record NZ_JBBOUN010000004.1, read on the forward strand.
TATTAATCTGCAATTTCAGTTTTACGCTTCCATTTCTTATTTCTGCGCTTTTTCATTATTTTGTGACCAAATAAGTAGCAACATGTTCAAAAAGACAGCTACAAGGAACATACAGCCCGCAAACAGCCATACATTCATGGCATTCTCTCCTTTCGTTCTATAAATAAGAAAGAGGGCTTTTCCTTTTACCCTCTTTCATTTTTAGATATAAAAAAATCACTCTCCGTTATCTCAATTGAGTAACAAAAAATGATTTAATCTGCTTTTCCTGTTATAAAATTTTTCATCGTTCCATTTCCATTGTTTCTTTTTTTTTACCTGATTTCTTTGTAGCCTTCGACTGTTCTACATTACCAGGCTCTGGCTCCTTTTCTTTTTCTTTATGATTCGTTTGTTTTCCGTTCAATGGCTGAAATTTTTTATCTACATCCATTTCCTTTGAAGTTGTAGACTGATTCACCATTATTCCTTCTTTCCCAAGTTTCTCATCCACTCGATTTTCTAATTTCACAACGTGTTCTTGGCTTACCAACTCATTATCAATCGAAACATACTTTGTTGTATAATATCGCTCTTCAGCTTTTACACGAGTGACAATACTATCAATATTATCTGGTGTTTCTTCATATTGTGAACGTCTGTATGCTTCGAATTTTCGGCTTAAATCTTTATCTAATGTAGTTGGCTCCTTTTCTTTTAAAGGCTGAATTTGTTGATCTAGAGAAGCAATAGGTGCATATCCATCTGCCTTCATTTCTTTATATAATTCCACTTCTTTTTCATTAAATGAGTAATCTTTTTGTCCCTCCGCTTTATCAACTAAGAGTCCATATCGTTCATCTTTTACGATTTCATCTAGACTCATATTTGCATCTTTTTCATAAACAACAAATGACAAATTCCCTCTTCCATCAAAGATAGAACGCTGAACCTTTTCATATAGATCTGGTTTCAAAATGTTATCTAAGGAGTAATCTTCCCGTTTTCCGTTCTTTTCCATGAGGAAAACAGATAAATCTTCTCGATTTGTTGAATCTTGATTCCATACAGACAAATAATCAATATCTTTCGTAACAGCATCCATCATGTGGATTCTTGCAACTTCTTCTTCATCGTGAACACCGTTTGCTAATACTTCAATTGTAACTAAGTGATTGGGTGTCTCTTTTGATTTTTCTAATGTACTTTCCTGTGCTTTTTCCATCGGTATTTCTTTGTTATTTCTATGGTTCACTACCTCATCTCGTAACGCTTGTTTCACTTCATCCGATAGATACCTTTTCTCGTTTAATACTTGTTCATATGGTGTCTTGTAGTCCCCATCTCCCATATTGAAACGATCCATACTCACAAGCTCCATTCTCCCAAAATCCCTATCGATTTCTTTCGGAATGGCAATATGATAACGAGCTTGATCGTAAGGAATGGTTTCACCTCTTTCTCTAGCTTCTTCCCTTGCTTTTTCAATATTTGCAATAACTTCAGCCATTTTTTCATTTGCTTCTCCAAATGGAATCAGTTGATTATTCTTAAAAGTTTCGTTGTCGCTCCATTGAACTAGCATAGTTGGACGGTTAATTTCGTCCTGATTTAATGCTGCATACTTTTCTTGATTCGCCTCATTAAATGCTTTAATAAATTCTTTATCACTCAATTTTTCTGCCCCTTCTACAGGCTCAAACGCTCGATTTTTATCTGCTTGTTCTCTTAAATCGTTAACAGAAATGAGTTCTTGTGTCGTATTACTTAAACTCATGTATTGCACTAGTAAAATATTTTTTTCACTTTCATTCTGTTCTCTATTTTCATTCTGCCTTTCATTTTCTTTTATTTTAGCCGCTTCATATTTTTCTGTATGAAATAATATAGCGTATCGATCATCTTGTTCTAACTCACTTAAAGGAATAAGCAAATCTTCTTCACGTACAGTAAATGATTGACTTTCGTTTCTATCAAGGAGAGTATCTTTTACTTTTTCATAAACATCTCCTTTAAAAATATGTTCAATATTAGAAACATCCCTTTCACCATTATAAAATTCATCACGGTCTAATACACCTGGATCATAAATTGCCATATGATATACTTCTTTGGTTTCTGCATCCACCATGTGTAATTTTGCAATCTCACCGTCTTTTATATCCTTATCTAGTATTTCAACTGTTACTACATGCTCTTTCCCATTATCAGACACTTGTTTTGACATATTATCTACTCCCTTTTCATTCGTTTTTTCTTTTTCCTTTTCTAACGTATTTTCAATTGTTTCAATAAATTCAATTGAAGTTTCATGTACTTCTTTCAACAACTTGGTTTTATCTTTCACTTCTTTTCCTTGTGTCCAGTTCGCTAAATATCCTAACGAATATTCGCTTGTATCAATTCCAAAATAAGAAGAAACGGCATATGCTGTCATTTCTGCTTGAAACTCTTTTTCTGGTGCTGTGTAATTCATATGTGTCTCTGCTGTATGAAGTTTGGCATGCGCCAATTCGTGAAGAAGTGTTTTTACATTTTGTAATTCACTGTTTCTAGGATTCAAAGCAACCTCTTTTGTTAAGGTGTAACTAACTCCCTTTGCGACCCCAAGTTCTTGCTTCGGCTGAATAATTTTCACACCGTTTTTTTCCGCAATGGCTTCCATTCCCTTTTACAAACTCTTGTAATCTGTTACGCTCCCGTCTAGCCAACGATTCGGAAAAATACGAGGAAGATCTTCCGCTTTTGCGTTTGTTTGGGACACATCAAACACATGACCGACAGCAAAATATAAACGACCAGGCATCACTTCTACGCTTTTAGATTCAATTTGTTTCTTCTCTTCCTCATTTGCTTTAGTTACTGTTTTCCAAGTGCCTTCCTTGTCTTTAAATTTTGCTACAGTTCGGTTTGGAACAAGAATTTTGATTCCTTTCTCACCCTTCTTAACCGGAAATCCTTTTTCTTTCCAAAAAGAAAAGGAACCAACTGCACTGGCTCCCTGGAATTGACTTTGTATTAATGAAATATTAGATGGTGAATAGTGATAAAACTTTGCCATAAATGATAGATACTCTTTCAAATCTCCTGTTGTACGAAAATAGCTTTCAATGCTGTTTTCCATTCCTTTTGTAAGTGCTTGAACTTCTTCTTTTTTCTGTTCTACAGATTTTACTGGATATTTTTTTTTATAAGCCATGATTCAAGAACTCCTTCATTACGTAATTAATTTTTTATTAGTTCATCAAAATTTACATTCCAATTGTCAGTGAACCCTAAAAATATCTCGTAACCTATAGGTATGCCTTTTTCGCTTACTTCTATATAAACTCCATCTTCATATTCGTCTTGAACATTAATTTCTTTTTTCCAAAGATCAATGCCCTTCCACCCATATATTTTTGCGAAAGTTGATGCCACTTGAATTATTTCTATTTCTTGCTCTGCCGTTGCTACCATTTCAAACTGAAAGGAAGAATGTGTCCATTTCTTTTCACCATCTTTATATGGAATTTCTTTGAAATGTGGGTACTTATTTTGGGTATATAAATTTAGTTCATCATGTTCTTTTCCAGCCTCAGTTGATTCAGTATCCCTTGTGATTAAATATAAATTTTTCAATGCCAATTCCTCCTTTTTCAAATAAAAAAACTAGATAACTTTTTGCCATCTAGTTTCAATACAGTAACTTATTGTTTTACTTTTCTTTAGATGCTTCCAATAATTCTTCCATATCTTCTTCATTCCATCTCTCAGCTGTATCAAAGAAAAGCTCATGAGTTTTTACATTGATCGGAACTAACATATTCTCTTGATTCATGACATGAACTGCAAGTTCTTCCTCTTGTTCTCGTGTAATTTTGATTGTTAGTTCTTCCTCTTTTACAAGTAAAATAAGTTCACCTTCTCCAACCTCTTTAATGACCCCTAATGCGATATCTTCACGAAATAATAACATCCTAATAACCTCCTGTTTTTTTATAAAAAGAAACAATGTAGCTTACGTTACATTGTTCTTTGATGCCTCATGATCTAAACGTTTTTGTCTTGCGTTACTAATCCGTTCGGCTACGACTTCTTTTGCTATCTTCACACTTCCCATCTCTTGTTTATCAGTCGTAATAAGACTATCTACACCCTCTAAAAAGAAATAACCATTTAATAACTCAATTAAAATTTGCGTATTTCTATCCGCACTATTTGCACCAAGACGAATTTTTGTTAGTTCACTTTTCAACACATCGTGTAGATTCTTTGATACAATTTCGGAAATATAATTCAATGACCATTCTGAACTTTTTGATGCTTGATGCTCCATACAAATTTTTGATATAGCATCACCAGGATGAGTAATATTATTTTCATCCATGTAGTCTTGAATGTATTGATGGACATTTTCATTCAACGATAACTTCATTCGTATTTTTTTATTCTCCATGATCTAACCCCTCTCATTTTCATATGCATTTTCCCTTTGCATACGCTCATAATACTTTTGATTTTTCCAACTTTCATATTCACTTTTAAAAGCACTTTCCACTTTCCTCATAGAATACTGAATAGATACATTCTGCTGAAATTTTCGAAATGACTTTGATTTTTTCATGTGATGGATTCTTTTTTGTTCTTTATCATATGCCTTCATTTCTTGTAAAAAAGCGTTACCCATTCTTTTATACAAATCATTGATTTTGTTCGTCTTGTAATTTTCATATTGCTTCTTATCATACTTTCCTTCCCCATATGCTTCTTTAAAAACTTTCACTTCTTTATCTAACTTTTGAAGAAACTGATCGTAATCTTTTTTATGATGATGTTGAATATACCGACTGCTTAATTCATCAATTTGCGGCTTTAATGGTTGAATCGTATTGTAGCTATATTGCCACTGTCTTTTATCACTTGGTAACTGTTTATAGATTTGTAAAAACAATGGTTTCAAATGTTGATTACGCCAATCAAAAACGGAATCTTCTTTTTTCCTTCCCACCATATTGTTTCGAATCAGATCATTAATTTGTTTTTGTTCCTGCTTACGATCTAACAAATTATTTACGACTTTACCCTTCATTGCATCTAATGTTTTTGGTTTTCTTTTGCCACGTTCTCTCGTTGGAAATGGTTCAACAGTTGCAACATGAATATGGATATTATCCGTATTAAAGTGAATGGCTGCCGACCAGATAGAGCTTTTTTCCAAACCCTCTCTTTTTTGCATTTCCTTCATCGCAAGCCGTGTTACATCCATTAACTTTTTTTCATCCAATGTTTTTGTTTTCTCATCATAAATTCCTTGTTTCTCTAACCAAGGATTATGAAAAGAAATGACATCTTGCCACATGATACTTCCATTCTCATGGGCGGTTTTAAACATTTCCTTTAAGGACTTTTTTTCACTTTCTGTTAAACGATTTGCGTGTTCCGTAAATAGTGCCGATGTCTTTTCTGAATTCCCCATATAGTCTTGATACGTTTCGAACATTTTCGGATTCAGCTTCACTTCACTTTTCGCTTCCTCTCGATCTACATAATCAATATAGTTCTGAAACGCATCGGAACTTGGTAACACAAATTTCGTTTTTAAAACAACACCTGGTGTGACGGAAGACTGAACAGGAACCGCATTACTCATTTTCAACATCCTGCATCATCATTTGAATAAACTCATTCATTTTTTCCATTGCGCTATAACAATCACTCATCATATGGATGTTCTTTTCAATAAGATTTTCTAACTCCATTTCCCTTTTATTTTGTTGCTGAAAGAATGCCAACATTTCAATTTGAGCTTTCAAAAACTTTTGTCTGGATAATCCTTTCTTTTTTGCGATTTCATCTATTTTCTTTAAGGCAACTGGATCTATATCTCTTATTTTTAGATTCACAATTTCCGCTCCTTTCTGCAATTCTGGGTAGAGATCAAAAATAGCGAGAAGAGCATAAGGGGTTTCTGCCCCCACCGAGGGTGTGGGGCTAGGCGGAGCCTAGCGAAACGATGGGGGCAAGAAAAGAAGTTGAATGTCCCCATTACGTCCCTACTTTTTTTATTAATGTCTCCACCATGTCCCGTTATTTTTTCTTAATGTCCCTTTCGTGTCCCCTTATTTCACCTCAATGTCTCCATTGTGTCCCTATATCTTTTTTCACTTTTTATTAATTTCTTGTGCCTTTTGCTCTAACTTTTTGATTTTATCTCGTGCAATTTTTTGTTCTCCTTTAAACAATTCCACGTTCTTTTCTGATGATTTTATTTTAGATTCTAAGGATGCTATTTTTGATTGTGTTTCCGTTTTTTCTGCTTCCGTTTGATACTTCATTTCATCTTGTAATTCTTTTACTTTTTCATAAACTGTCTTCGCATTTTCTTCTTCCAGTTTGATTGCTTTCCCATAATTTTTTATCTTTGTTTCGATATCCTTTTTGTCTCTTTCTATAAAATCTAGCTCATATGTTTTTTTATCTTCAGCTATCAATTCGTCATTCGCTTTTGTTTTTCTTTGATCGGTAAAAATCGTCTGAACTAATTTATTCGGACTTTTTGTTGCTGCATTTTCTTCTTCAGTTTCGTTAACATCTTGTGTGAATTTACGAATATCCATTTGTTCTTTCTCACCATTTTTATTGTAAATATCGAAAGCTAACGCTCCCCAATTCGGAGATAAGTCTTTTACTTCTACAACGTATTTTCCGTTCTCCTCGTACAATACTTTGACAGGTAATTGAACACCTGGATTTGCTTTTTGCTGTGCTTTAAATGTATATCCTGTTTCCTCATATCCTTCTAATCGAAAGTAAATTTGTATAAAGTTTTTGTGTGGATTGTATTCCCTTTTCTCTACAATCAATTTCCCCATACCCGACAACTTAATTACTTTATTTGTCTCTGTATGGAATAGTTTTTCATCGTTTGGCATGTAAATTTTTGATGTCAAGAAAGCGAAAAAACCCAAAAATAGAAAGCTGATAATTGTTAAGTAAATCCACGACTTATTTTTTCTTAGATTGATTCTTTCACTCTTCTTACCAATCGCTCCTATCACACTCTCACCCCACCTTTTTCGTTATAAAACTTTCATATTTAACTCTTCCACACTTGTAACTCGCCATATTTCATTTTCTTTTTTCATGATGATTCGTAACACATTGTTTACTTTTTCTTCTCGGTTTTGCGTTGAATCTGTCGTGACATTTATAAATTCAGCTAACACATTTACCTCCTCTTTATCGGGTTCATTTTCTTGTAAATAAAACTTCATTTCTATTGGTTTTGTTTTATACGTATCTCCTAATTCGTATTTATCAGTCGGATAAAATTGTTGTAAAAGTTCTTCACTCATAATGGATTTTGCTTTTTCTTTCCGCTCACTGTAGCCTTCTTTTTCTCGATGAAATGATAATTGAATAAACGTTTCGGCTGTCGATAAATACGCCCTTCTCTGTTGTTCTTGTGCGGAAGGAAGTACCTTATCCAGTCGTTTTTTTAAGTCTTCATTTTGTTTTGTTAGTAATTCATTTGAAAGTTTTAACTGTTTTTCTTTGCCATCACTCATTGATTTTTTGCTCAAATAGATATTAAAAGCTGTTACACCTACAACTAAAATGACAAACACAATAAACAAAGATTTTCGTTTATCTTTCATTCTTTTAGTCTCCTATTCTTTCGGTTTTTAGAACCTTCTTACATGACCAGAAAAGACTTTTTTCCAATACGGATTATTTAAATCTTCAATAGAAACACCTTTATTCGTTTGACATCCAATAAAAGTATTCTTATCAATTACAATACCAACGTGTCCGTCATGTTTGTAGGTATCAAAGAAAATAACGTCACCTGGTTTCATATCATTTGCTGATACTTTTGTACCAATTTTATTTAATGTTTCCGTACTTACAGCTCCTATTGGACTGGTATACATACCTACTTGTTCGAACGCCCAGCGTACAAAACTTGAACAATCAAAAATCCCTCTTGCGATGTCATTCGTGTTACGTCCTCCACCAAATACATAGGTAGAACGTCCTATCCATTGGCGACCTACATCGGCAACTTTCGAACCGCTGCTTCCGCCACTTCCTGGATTTCCTCCGCCACCAGAAACGACAGAACCTGGCTGATAATATTTTAAAACTGCGTCAACGTACAAGTAGAGTAAGCACCCAGCGCCTTTCCACGTTTCTGTGATAGGTTTCCAAATGCTCCTCTCCGAACCGGACTTACATGTCTCCATGTATCCGGCTCTCCATCTGTCATCTGCATTTTTATATCTCGCCTTTGTGTCTTTTTAAATGACACTCCTTACAAAGAGCGATTGTTTTACGATTTCTCGCTATCATTTGTTGTTCGAGATATGATTTATTCGACTTTGCCCGAAGATTTTTCAACCTTTTAACGTGATGCATGTGTATGGTTGTATTGCTTCGTCCACATGATTCGCACGTTTCTGCTTTTATTCGGTCTGAGAGCCTTGTTGTACTCATTGTGTATCTAGTATTTTGCACAACATCTGTTTGCTCTTTAGAAATTCCGTTTATTCTCGGAAAATTGCGCTCGATAAAGTGGATTTGTTTTATTCCTCTTTTTGTTTCATATTCCACTGTAAAGCGTCCATTTTTCATGTACTTTTTCCGAATATGTTTGGTACGCTTTCTATATTTCGTAGCGAATGTTTTCAACATCGAATAAAACATGAAGTAAGTGAACCTATGCATATGATTACTCACGTTCTCGGCTAGTCGATAATAGTTATACAATCCACGTATTTCACTGTTATACTGGGAAACAATCTCTAAGTCTTCATTTCGTTGAAAGTAATTTCTTGGTTTAGGCTTCCAAGTGCCGTTGGCACTCATTTGGATGGCTTGGTACTTTTGTAACTTATTTACCCATGCTTTATGTGGCATTTTTAATTGGACTTTGCCATTTAACAATCTTATTTTTCTACCTAATTTATCCGTACGAATTGCTTGGCTTTTGAATATCTTGATTTCATATCCAAGAAACTGGGCTTGTTTATTTGATGCATTTGTTATTAACGTTTTTTCCATGGACAGTTCCAATTTCAACTTATCTTTGAGAAATTTTGCTATTTCTTCTTTTACATGTTGGGCATCCTTTTTTGAACCGATAATTCCTATCAAGAAGTCATCTGCATATCTTACATAGGTAAGTCTTCTATATTCATTGTCCATTTGATCGCTGTAAGGCATTTGTTTCAGCTTTTTCTTCAGTACCTTCACTTCTTCTTTCCAGTTTTCGATACTATCAGAATCATCATGTTCATTGGTATTATCAATTTTCTTCTCAAGCCTACGCATTTTACTTCGCACGTTTTCATATTCAGGATTTTTCTTTCGTCTCTTTCCCTGATTGAAGTTGTTCTTAAAACATTCCATATATACGTCCAATTCATTAAGGTAAATATTTGAGAGTATCGGACTGATAATACCACCCTGTGGAGCTCCACTATATGTGTTGTGAAACTTCCACTCGTCTAAATACCCCGCACGTAAGAACTTCCAAATGAGTTCTATGAAGTTTTCATCGGAGATTTTTCTTCGCAGAATCTCCACTAAAGTATGATGTTCAATGTTATCAAAGAAACCCCGAATATCTCCTTCTATGAACCATTTACTTCCTGTAAAAGTACGCTTTATTTCTAATAGAGCGCTATGACAACTTTTATTTTTCCGGTACGCGTGTGAAGAAGTGGAAAAATTCGGTTCATAGATTGCTTCTAAAATCATACGAATAACTTCTTGCACTAATTTGTCACAGAAGCTTGGTATTCCTAAGGGTCTTTTCTTACCATTTTTCTTCGGTATATAAACTCTTTTGGACGGATAGGGTTGATAACGCTTGTTTCTCAGCACTTCAATGAGCTGTTCTACTTCTTCCATAGAAAATCCATCAATAGACCTTTGGTCTACTCCCATAGTTAATGCGCCATCGTTTTTACTTAGATTATTGTATGCCAGTAAAAAGAAATCTGGATTGTAAAGATTTCGATAGAGTCTTGTATATTGATACTTTTTATCAAGACTCTTCTTTCGCAGATTGCTTAATACTACTTTTGGACATTGCATAGTGCCTTTCGCACCTCCCCAATTTGGTAATAAGCTAACAGACTGCCTTCCTTCGCCTTGTACTAGGCTTTCCCTAGCTCTGACTACTATGAAGGCTCCGTTGCCATATCAGATATTCATAAGCCATACTTCTTGACTGTTGGGTCTTGAAGTTATCCTTAATAGCCATTTGGGCGTTCTGACTTAGGCAATCCCCATTTAGTAGACAAGGAACTTGCACATACAATTTCGGATACGACGTTCACACGTTTCTTCCATATAGAAGCGGGCAACAGATGACCTTATTCATGTAGGATGACATTCACTATCCTCATGACATCTGTTAAATCTCGTTTGTAAGCATCTTCCGAGATTAGTTACGGTAGCCTCCCTTGTGCTATCGTTCAAGCAGTCTAGCTTTTATCCTTATTCGTATTTTATATCTCGCCGTTCAGTCGTGGCTTGATGCTTAACCAACTTACGGCTTTCTTGGCATGCTGTTGTCCCCCTTCAGTTTCCCTCCAAGGTAAACCAAGTGATACTAGGTCATTTAAGGTTAACCTAACGGCTTGCAATCACCGTTTTTCCTTGTCCCCTTATGGGCGCACAATATCGCCATAACACGCTTGATATGGTACGGCTTCTGGTCTAAGGCAATGATACATTCCGGTATGTTTTACTTTTTGATACTGTTGTTGTGAAAATTTAATTGCTAATTCTTTCGTGTACTTGCCACCATTTGCGCCAACAAAATCAAAAAATCCTGTCCCGAAATTGTAGGCTTGAAGGGCTGTTTTAATATGATCCATATCCCCAGGACTCGTTACTCCGGCTCTTTCTATCGCATGTTTAAACTCCTGTACACCAGCCCAAATACTGTAGTCTGGATCTGTAATACAGTTTGGTGATTTACAATATTTCGTATTAAATGCGCCTTCGGAACTCTGCATCGGATCACTACCACGTCCTCCACTCTCTTGCATCATTTGTGCAAGCATTAAAGCAACAAATGGTTCCACGCCAAAGGCTTTCGCATGCTTCCGAATCGTAGGTTCCCATTTCAAAACTTCGGGCGATACATTCATCACTTGCCCTTCACCTGTATACGTAATGTCACCCGTGTCCGTTCCGCTATCGCTCCCCATTGCCGCAATGAAAATACTAACGACTCCAAGTAAAAGAAAAGAAAAAAGACCCATCACAAGTAGCGCTAAAGTGATGAGCCATTTCTTTGGTATAACCTTCAAAACTAGATGCATGGTATTAAGCACCTCCCCCGAATAACATCAATTCTTCGTCTGTTACTTCTACATGGAAGTGAATGTTTTTTACAGCTCCAATACTTAAAATGACATCCCCTGTTGGTAAATGTGGAATCGCTGCAATCTCACTTTCACTTAACTGTCCTGCAAATACTTTTCGTAACATATCTAAACTGTTATTATCTTGCTGCATGATAAATTTGTACTGTGTAAGTTCAAATAGTTTTTTAATTTCATCAATCATTTCTTGTGAAGATCCTTCCGGTACAAAATCACGAATCGTGTGACTTGCATATAAAAGCCCTGCAAAGTATTTTCGATCTTCTCGGCTAAGTTTCGTTAAAAATTGTAGAGCATGAGCGCTTTCTTTTTTCGTGTTGATGATATGATGCGCCTCGTCAATAATAATGAAATAACGAGTTACATCTTCAAAAGCAAGTTGCTTTTTGTTAAAGGCTTTTAATTGAGGTGCACCATTTGAAATCATTTCATCCCAAAGGAGATTTAACACATTAAAGATCTGTGCCTGGAATACTTCTGGTTTAAAGCTGGATATATTCCGTAAGGAAAAGGATACAACTTGTTCTTTCTTGAAATCTTCAATTGTAGTATGACCATCAAATAATTCTGCATATGCTTCTACTAAATTTGTAAGATTTAATTCAATTAATTCTAAACGATGAATTCTACTGTCTCCTAAATTATCATGATGCTTTCTAGCTTCTACATCTTGATATAATTCTTTACGAACAAACATTAAAAAGTCAGAGAAAATCGGATATTCTTTTGATTTTCTTGTTGTAATTTCATTTTTCGCTCCTTTTTCGTCATTCCATAATCCCATACGAATATATAATTTACGAAGCAAATTTTCATATTCTTTAATTTCATCATCTTTTGCTTCTGGCGCAATGAATCGATAAAAAATTGTCAATTTAGATAGATGTTGAGTGAAACTAACTTCTTCAAGTTCTGCTGTTTTGTACACTTGAAGTGGGTTAATTTGACCTTGAGAACCGTCTAATGAGATGGTCTTTCCTCCTAGTTCTTTCACTGTATCTGTAAACTCTTCTACAACATCAAATATCCGAACAAAATGACCCTTACTTGCATAATCCACACTTTTCTTTTTTAACAATGTTGATTTCCCCGCACCAGACTTCCCAATCATTACACCGTTATAACTCTTTCTTTGATTGTCTTTATGGAAGATATCAAAAATAACATTTCCTTTTGTTTTCGTTGTTCCATAATACGTACCGTATGGATCGTGCAAATAGGAATAATGAAACGGACACCCACCAGCCAAACTGACTGCCGGAATTTCTTTCCCTTTTCTTCGGTTCACATAATTTTTTTGTGTATCAAAGCTCGTTACGAGTGCATCCCATTCATACTCTTGTTCATTTAAAAAGACAGCTCCTCGAAAGTTATAAGATTCTAATGTTTCCAGGATTTCTTTTACTTGTTTTTCTAGCTCATCTATTGTTCTAGCGGAAACATAAATACGAATGTGAATACGTTTCATGACCTCACCTTGTTTCAAATCCGTATAGAGAGCTTCCAGCTCTAAAAATTCATTTTTCGCATCGATCCGATCTATATTATCTTTCGCTGTATCATGCCGAACACTTTGTTCACTCATGGATTTATTAATCGATTCAACAACTTCATTTCGATTATCACTCATGACATCTAATGTTGTGATCACATTTGGCATATTCATAATTTGCTCTAACCAAAAATCATTTACCTCTGTTGGATAATCATAGACATGAATGCAAGTACCTAATCCATCACCTGTTTGAAAATAACTTTCTTTAAAACTAATTCCCCCTTGTGGCTGAACTCTAGCTACTAAAAAGGGGTTATAACCTTTCTTCTTTTTTAGTTCCTCTTGTTTTTCTTTTTTAGATTTTTTACTCTTGAACGCAAACATATTGTTGCCCCCTTACTACCATATATTTTTCGTTCCTAATTTTGCATTTTGATTGAACAATTTAAACATAAGCTCTAACTTTTTCTCTTCATCCACCTCTAATAGTTCAGTAGAGCGCTTGATATATCGTTTTGCTGCATCTACACGTTCTTTTACGATTAATTCCGTTTCTCCGTAAATAAATAAGAAGGCTTCCCGATTGGTTCTGCCCCATTCTAAAAACTGCAGTTCTTTTAACTTTTGATTTAAAATTCGTTCATACAAAGGACTGGTACATTCTTTAATTTTCTTCTCAATATATCGTTGTTGTTCGGTTGTTTGACATGGGAAGTTTAAAAAAACGAGTTTAATGGACTGTTTGTAGGCTTGATAAAAATACGCATGTGAGAAGATAACAAATGCTTGTTCATCACTATTCTTAGAGAACATATCGTCACCTTCGACTTGAAGAATTTCTAAAAACTCCTCATTTTTCAGTTCAAATATGCCATCCTCCGTCATGTCTACAATTTGCATAATTTCCGCAATACTTTTCTTTACCTTTGGTGGCGCTTCTTTCTTTTTTCTAGATAAAAAACCTAACAGTTTTGGATTTTTCTTTTTCGAAGTGTCTTTCTTTGGCTTTTCTTTCTTCTGTTTTTTTACTTTTGGTTCTGCCTTTGTTCTTTCTTCTTTCTTTTTGTTGGGTACCACTTTCACAATTTCTTTTGGTTCAGAAAGTGATTCTTTTACGTTTTTTTCGTTAAATCGAAATGCATTTTTCTTCGGTCTTTCTAATTGTTTTGGCTCTTCTTTCTCTACATCTTTTTCACTGAATAACGCCATATGTGATCCCTCCCTTATTGATCGTTATCAATGGCGCAATATGCACCTTTCCTTCTTAGCAAAGTAATAATCAATACCTCATACATTCGTTTTTGAGGATTCGTACTTGGTCGCCAAATCATGATAATTGCAATAGCTACCATGAAAAGAATAAATGGTAACTGAAAGGAATCATGTACGAAGTTCCTAAGAATCATCGTTACAACTAATAAGCCAATTAATAAAAAGAAATCTATTAAATAAAGTACTTTATTAATCCTTAATTCTGTACTGATTTCCTTCGGAATCCGATAGCTTCTCATCGAGATTCCCTCCTTTTCGACAATAAAAAATAAGCGTACGATTACGCTTATTTTTCATCTGTATTCTTTTTATTTTTGTTTACAATATCTCTCCAACTTTTACCCGTGTTTTGCCCCATCTGATAAAAACGCTTTGTATTCTGTACCGTTTCAGAATTATGAATGCGCTCTTGCACTCCTCTTACCTTTTGTTTCACAGATGATGTTGTATTTTTAACTTTATCGGTTGTATATTGTCCTAATGTCCGTGTTTCTTGACTTCTACTTGCTGCCACTTCTTTATCACTTTCATAAGGAATAATTGGACTACTATGTGTCACTGTTACAATGTCGGCTGGTGCCGGGCTACTTCCGCTTGGTACTGATCTTGGTGTTTCTACTGGTGCCGGGCTACTTCCACTTGGTACTGATCTTGGTGTTTCCACTGGTGCCGGGCTACTTCCGCTTGGTACTGATCTTGGTGTTTCTACTGGTGCCGGGCTACTTCCGCTTGGTACTGATTTTGGTGTTTCTACTGGTGCCGGGCTACTTCCACTTGGTACTGATATCTTGGTGTTTCCACTGGTGCCGGGCTACTTCCGCTTGGTACTGATCTTGGTGTTTCCATTGGTGCCGAGCTACTTCCACTTGGTACTGATTTTGGTGTTTCTACTGGTGCCGGGCTTGATGTTTGTCTTCCTTCATTTGCTCCTTGTCTTACTGTTCCTGGTGTTTGAACTCCTTCACTTGTTCCTTGTCTTACCGTTCCTGGTGTTTGATTTCCTTCACTCGCTCCTTGTCTTACGCCTCCTGGTGTTTGAACTCCTTCACTTGTTCCTTGTCTTACTGTTCCTGGTGTTTGATTTCCTTCACTCGCTCCTTGTCTTACCGTTCCTGGTGTTTGACTTCCTTCACTCGCTCCTTGTCTTACCGTTCCTGGTGTTTGATTTCCTTCACTCGCTCCTTGTCTTACGCCTCCTGGTGTTTGAACTCCTTCACTTGTTCCTTGTCTTACCGTTCCTGGTGTTTGATTTCCTTCACTCGCTCCTTGTCTTACCGTTCCTGGTGTTTGACTTCCTTCACTCGCTCCTTGTCTTACCGTTCCTGGTGTTTGATTTCCTTCACTTGCTCCTTGTCTTACACCTCCTGGTGTTTGATTCCCTTCACTTGCTCCTTGTCTTACGCCTCCTGGTGTTTGACTTCCTGCGCTCTCTCCATTTGTTTTTCCAGCTTCTTTCATTTCATCTTGAAGACTTGTTGTTCCCGATTCTTGACCATTTGCTACCCCTAGATTTTCATTCCCTTCTTTTTTCATATCTTCTTGAATAGATGGCATACCACCATTCTTTTTACCTTCTTCCTTATTTAAGTTCCCTTTTTCTTTTTTCGCTAAATCATTACCATTAGCTTTTTTCTGATCCGCTTTTTTCATTTGATCTTGCAAGGACTCTTTATTTTCGGAATCATTCCCTTTTTTCAAGCCACTTATAAGACCAGTCATGCCACCTGTTGCCATTGCTGCCGCACTTGCTGTTTTAGCTGCCGCAACACCAGTTCCTTCTGCTGCACCTTTCGCCCCTTTTCCAATCATATTTCCTAGACCCTTCATTGGTTTAGAATTTGCAAGACTGCCAATTCCTTTACCAAGTGCGAAACCACCTGCTAACATACCCCAACTGCTCTTTAATCCAATATCAATCCCGAATAACCTTTCTACGACTGCCGGGCCATCTAAAACTGCCATACTAAATGCGGCTAATGCGATAAGATATGGAACACCACTTAATTTGTCATGGAGAAACGCCGTTCCCATTATATATAGCTTCAAAGATAGGAATATCATAATCGTTGCTATAAATATATTGAGAATATTGGATAACACGGCTTTTAACTTTTGACCATTCGCAACATCGGCTGGTGCTAATATGTTTGCTAACAAGTAGTTAAATGCCAATTCATAAAATAACCTAGCTAATTTAATACTCACCAATAACAAAGTTAATCCTGTTATCAGTAAAGTAAAGAATATGTTCCAAAAATTCCAATGCCAGCGATAATACTTTTCTGGGAAGAAATCAAACCATCCATCTTTTAATTCAGCTAAAGATGCAACTCCCATCCCATCCATTACTCTTTTATTTTTCAAAATTTCTTGTCCATCATCTGATAACTTTTTATCCTTTGCAAATTCAAAATCTTTATCTATTTTTTCAGTAATATCTATCTGCCTAATGTTTTTTTTTGGAATATGATTCTTCGGATTCATGTCTTCTTTCTTTTTCCATTTATTTTCATCTATTACTGCAATATCTGTTATGTTCTTCTTAATAATTTCATCACTTAACGAGCCTTTTTGTTCTGATTTTACAACTGCTATGGCATCATCGGTGAACTTATCAACCTTTGTCATACCAGTACTTAATAAACAAAGTACACTCAGTGTTATAAAAATATTGATGATAATTTGAGAACGGTTCATTTGTTTGTTCATAATGAACATGTAGCCAATATATAAAAATGATATGGCTAAAAGAACGACAAACAATGGATATAACATATCAACAAAATTTTGTATTTCCGGTGAATTAAAGAATCCTTTAATACCCAGTATGGCATCTGTCACACCTTCTAAAGCATCTACAACTAAAGATAAGCCTACAATTAGGAACCATCCTAGCCAACGCAATACATAATTCACGATGTCTCCTACTTGAAGATAATCCGAGAACGCTTCTATAGTTTTTAAAATCTCTTCATCTTTCACTATTTATCCTCCTCTCATGCTTATTACTTCCCTAATACTTCTTTTACTGTCCAATTCACTCTTTCATTCAATCTGTCAATACGAATAATCAATTTACCTTTTTGTTCCCGATCTACTGAAAGGAAAAGAACCGCATCTTCTAGACCAAGAATGACCTCATTTTCTTCTGTTACAAATGGCGAGTAACTATCTAAAATCAATTGCATTTTATCCGTGATTGTCGGTACACACATTC
This sequence comes from Bacillus sp. FSL K6-0073, assembly GCF_038006085.1. Lineage (NCBI taxonomy): Bacteria > Bacillati > Bacillota > Bacilli > Caryophanales > Bacillaceae > Bacillus > Bacillus sp. FSL K6-0073. Next base: position 99,254 of record NZ_JBBOUN010000004.1, read on the forward strand.
CCTCTTCCTCCTTTATGTTTGGAATCAAAAAAGCACTCAATTATTTGAGTGCTTTCTAACTTGTTACTTTTTCTTTTTCTTCTAAATCACGCAAGATTCGATTAATCTTATTTTCGACTGCTTGATAAACACTTTTGTCAATGTGGTCATTGTGAGCTAACATTTGAAATTCACTGTAAAACTCGCCCATTTCTTGACTTTCAACTTCATCTATTGATTTGCCTAACTGCGCTAAAAAGAACTTATCGACCAGTTTTAAAACCGCTAAATCAGATTCAAAAAATTCATTAACCGTTTTTCCCTTCCAATTTTCAATGGTGAGAGAATCAAACGGGCTATCTTCCTGCTGAAACGCCTCTTCCGGAATCTCTTCATCAATTCCCATCATGGTTGGTTCTTCTATTGGCTGCGGTGTCTCTACTGGTGGTAAATCTTCCTGTTCCGGCTCTGATGGTTTTTCCTTTCTTTCTCCTAAAAAATCTACAATGAGTGAATTTGGATTTACGTCATCATGTAGGGAATCAATATCTATATCTAAAATAGATTTATCTGTATCGAATTCTACGCCTAAGTACTCCCATCTGTATTTTAAGGCTGTTTCTCCCGTATTATAAATTGGGCGAGGTCTGATCCGTTTTCTGTTATTATCCTGACGTTTTATAACACGAATAACGGCACTTTCTCCTTCTTTAAAATTCATAAGTTCATTTGCTGTTAACAGTGGGCGTTGATCTAAACCTTCCGTTTTATTTTTATCAGTAGAAAGACCTTTTCCGCTTCGAGAAGGTAGGTTAATCGTCTGATTCCCTAGTTTTTTGGACACTTTTTCGGCGGTTTCTTGATCGTTAGTTAGAATGTAAATGGTATTCCCACAGTTTCCATCAATCGTATCTGCATCCTCACCATACTTATTTTTTAATTGTGAATATGCTTGAATGATAAGGTTAAAGCGAACATTTCTACCGAGACAAACTGTAATAATATTTGCCATTCCTTCAATACTCGGCATATTTCCAAACTCATCTAGGCAAAAAACCACCTCACGGTGACATTTCCCTCCACGAGCAAGGGACGCACCCTTTGCCAATATAAAATAAAGCTGCCTTACAAAAATAGAAGCAATCACATGATTCGAAGAATCAAAGTCTGGTGTAATCATAAAAATAGCCACTGGTTTATCGAAATAATCCACTTTTGTTATTTCCATATCTTCATTTTCTTCTACTACTTTAAATTCTGTATGACCCGATTTTTTATCTATTTTTGTAACAGTAATAGATGTTTTCGTTTGAGGATTTTCCTTTTCATTACATTGAATGGTATCTCCAACTTGTATTGCTTGTTTAAAATCTAATGCAAAACGTCCTGTAATATCTGCTTTGATAGACTCCTTTGAGCCATCTGAAAATACAATTTCTACTCGTTTTCTAGGTGTCACTTTTCCTTTTATCGTTTTTCCAAAACCGACACGTTTCAAATCCACACTATTTTTCGCTGTCATTTTAGCGATTTCATCAAATGTAAAAATAGAAAGTCCGTTCATTGTTTGAGTGAAAATCCCACCTCTTGCTTGCCCTTTTGAGAAATTAGAAGTTGCATATTGCATTTTCGCAACGCTATCCGCTGGTAAGCCTTCAAAGTATAAATCTAATGCATTTTTAGGTGGTTCCTCTGGATCTATTATTATTTCTTTCGAACCAAGTTCTGATAACATGTTAGCTACTGCATACATCGTTATTTTTTCTTCTGTTCCTTCTGCAATACATTTATCTGTTATAGCTAAAACCATAGCGTTGCATAGGCTCATAGCACAATCTTGCCAAAAAGGATCTTTTTAACACCTGGTTTATAAAACAAAGTGTGTGAGAGTGTTTTACATAATGCCTGTGCCGTTGAATAATCCCCATCTTTATAAGCATCTTTGACAAGCTGCAATAAGTTATAACTCATGGAATCAAGTGGCTTTAACAAGTTCAAAACTTCAATATGATACCCTCGCTCTTCCAGTGTTTCTTTCGATGCACTGAAGAGCTCACCTTTTGGGTCATTAAAAATTAGGGATGGTTTATGTTCCGCTCTAGAATAGACATCAATTGTAGGAAATACAAAGGTTTCCCCTTTACCAGAGCGTGTTGTACCAATGATTAAATTGTTTACCGGACTATCATCAATAAATACCTTGTCACCTAATCGTGAAATAACAACACCACCGCCACCTTTAAATGATTCCTCTCGATCCGGTACAGCTCGATATTGTTTTTTCAGCTCTTCAACTGTTGTAAAACGACTAGATCCTTTCTGATGATTATTTAAGTTTTTAAAGGAAGATTTCAATTTGTACACTGTTCTCGCTATAGTTCCAATCACTACAAGGAAAACAAGCATGTAGTAAATTGGATATTCTGCAATTGGCATCTGAAAAAGAAATCCTACCTCCATATGAAATGGTTTAGGATGTAATAAATCACTAAATGTTGTTTCTATCAGCTCTAAAGATAAGTTGAGTAAAAAATTAGCGATCAAAAACATTCCAACAAACAAAAAAGCACTCAATGGAATGAGTACTTCTTTTTCAGCTAATTTATATTTGATTGATATCTTTTCACTATACATATCAAAGTATCACCTCTGTTCAATCTAGCTTCAAATTAAAAAGGTACTCTTTTTATGAGTACCTTTTTGGCAATCCCAGTTGTTTTTTCTTTATTTACTCGCTACCATCTTTTCATTTTGTTTCAGAACTGGCTTTTCTTGATTCGTTGTTTTCTCTGGTTCTGTCGGCTTCTCTGGATTTGTTGGTTTTTCCGGTTCTGTTGGCTTCTCTGGATTTGTTGGTTTTTCCGGTTCTGTTGGCTTTTCTGGCTCTGTCGGCTTCTCTGGATTTGTTGGCTTTTCTGGTTCTGTTGGCTTTTCTGGCTCTGTTGGTTTCTCTTGATCTGTTGGTTTCTCTGGATCTGTTGGCTTCTCTGGCTCTGTTGGTTTTTCCGGCTCTGTCGGTTTCTCTGGTTCTGTTGGTTTCTCTGGTTCTGTTGGTTTCTCTGGTTCTGTTGGTTTTTCCGGCTCTGTCGGTTTCTCTGGTTCTGTTGGTTTCTCTGGATCTGTTGGCTTCTCTGGTTCTGTTGGTTTTTCTGGATCTGTTGGCTTCTCTGGTTCTGTTGGCTTCTCTGGTTCTGTTGGTTTTTCCGGCTCTGTCGGTTTCTCTGGTTCTGTTGGTTTCTCTGGATCTGTTGGCTTCTCTGGTTCTGTTGGCTTCTCTGGTTCTGTTGGTTTTTCCGGCTCTGTCGGTTTCTCTGGTTCTGTTGGTTTCTCTGGATCTGTTGGTTTCTCTGGATCTGTTGGCTTCTCTGGCTCTGTTGGTTTTTCCGGCTCTGTCGGTTTCTCTGGTTCTGTTGGTTTCTCTGGTTCTGTTGGCTTCTCTGGCTCTGTTGGTTTTTCTGGTTCTGTTGGTTTCTCTGGTTCTGTTGGTTTTCCCGGTTCTGTTGGTTTCTCTGGATCTGTTGGTTTCTCTGGTTCTGTTGGTCTCTCTGGTTCTGTTGGTTTCTCTGGTTCTGTTGGTTTTCCCGGTTCTGTCGGCTTCTCTGGTTCTGTTGGTTTCTCTGGTTCTGTTGGCTTCTCTGGATTTGTTGGTTTTTCCGGCTCTATAGGTGGCTTTGGTTTTTCTGCCCCTGTATTTTCCGTATTACCATTCTCACCCTCCGTTATAATTGGTGGGTTCACAATTGCATCTGGTTTCTTCTCTGGTGGAAGAATATCTCCTATACTCGCTACTGAAGAATCAATATTTTGATCGCCGAATGCAAAATGATCTCCATTCACGGTGACTTGTGGCTTATTATCTGTAATAGCTGCAATCACATTATCTTTTGTTGTATCTTGAAGTGTTTTATCTGTTGTTTCTTTATCAAAGAGTGCTAGAACACGAGAAGTGGTGTCATCCCCATTTTGAAGATTACTTACAATAGATTTTTCTTTAAAATTAATTTTTGATTTATCCAGCTCTTCGAGTACATAAGCAACTTCATTATCCTTACTTTGAATTGCGTTTTCTGTAATTGCTTCAAAATCATTTTTGTTCAGATCTTCTTTCTTTTCATCCGGCTTATTCTTATCTACTTTTTTTGTAATAGCTGATTTACTTTTTGATGATTCCTTACTTCCAAACCAACTGCAACCTGTCGTACTTAATATCAATGAACCACCAAGAAAAACAATTCCCATTTTTTTGTACAGATTCTCATAATTTAAAGGCATGTTATTCTCTCCCCCTTAGATGTTCTGTAGATCTTTATCAATTTTTTCAATCTTAGCTTTCTTTTCTTCTTCACTTATCGTAGATTGTTGAATATCTCGTTTCTCTAATTCTTTGACCTCTTTCATTACATTTTTATTTCCTTGCGTTTTAGCAAAGGAATAACAATCTTCATATTTTTTTAGATGTACAAAAGCTTCAACAATAAGTTTTTCACGTCTACCGTCCATATTGACTTTACCCTTAAGCTTAATTACCTCCTCATATTTCTTATTAAGTGCTGCTTTTTCAAAGTCGATTACATCATTTTTGACATCAATTTCATTGATTTTATTCATGTTGTCTATCCCAATAAAATAAGCAACCACACTTTCTGCAAATTTCGGTTCATATTGTAATGCCTTATTTGCCTTTCCATTTAATAAATAAGTAAATAGAACTGCCTTCTGACTATCTTTATCTAATTCTGTGTAATTGACCTTATCGAAGTATTTAACGGCTTCTCCATACTGCTGAATGGCTGCCTGTTGTAATCCTTTTACTACATATTGTTCAGAGCCAGCATTTGCACTCGAAACTGGTTCGGAAGAGAATAACTTAAAGGCAAATATGGCACCAGCTCCAATTAACACCACGCTTCCTATGACACTCGCAATAATCTTGAATCCTTTTCTATTTTCCTTTCCAGGCTTTACTAGTGTTTTTACTTCATCCGCTGGACTATAAGAGGGTTCTTCCTTCCTTTCTGATGATTCTTCATGAAAAGGAGAATCATTGATTTCTCTTTCTAATGTTTCTAACAGCTCCTTCTTTTGTTCCTCTTGTTCCGGATCTAATTGCATCACATTCATTTTTTTAGAAATGTGATCAAAAATGTGATCTGCATACCTCGAACCAAGTGATAATGTACCGTTATAAATTTCATTAGCATGACCATCTAACAAATCGAAATCAATATGTTTTTGTCGCCCAGCTTCTCTATAAATACGTTCTAATCGTTTTGTTAAGATATAAGCTTCATGAAACGAATATTGCTTACCCGACTCAATTTCTGTTCCATTGCTACTCTTAAAAATGACAAACATGGCTTCTCCTTTCTTCCGTTTACTTTAAATTCACTTCGACTGATCTCTTGAATTACTATTTTCAGCTTTATGGGTTGCGTACTTATGATAGATACAAAAAACAGAAATCAATACCCAAATAACGATGAAGAATGTCAAAGCTCTTAACAGCCCTTCTGTTGTTGGTACTGTCATGATCGGTTGTATATTACCAATAACCGAAACGCTCTCCAATACACTTGGTAATCTCATAATTAACACCCCGATTGCTTAATAAAACTAAAATTCTATGAAAAAAAGGCAACAAAAAAAGCCATACCCTTTGCATAGCCTCCTCATTGCCTTAATTATATTTTTTCACTATTTCATCCAGAAAAACGGGAATAAGATTTGACCAAATTTCACATTGCTATTTACACTCTCTGCTAAGTATTGGCATCCCATTACAATAACGAGTCCGGCTGCCCCACCAAGAAACCACCAAATACATTTATGCCTTCCTCGTTCACCGCCCCAAATTAATAGATAAGCGCCCCAGCAAAATACAATCGCTGTACTAACCATTGCCCCTCTTTGCATCCATGCAATAAAAGAATTACCTGTATTAATTAGACCATCCATCGCATCACCTAACACTAACATTTGAGATAATGTTTCCAACATTGACATATACATTCACTCCCTTTTCATTTTTAAATGCTTATACGTTACTAAGCTGACTTGATTCATTCGCCTTGCTGTCTTCTTTTACTTCTGTTGATATTGCTTTATAAGCTTGCAAAGCCTTCATTACTAGATCTTGATTTTCTTCAATGTATTTCTGATGATGTAAATGAAGCCAATGGTTATAATCCTGACCATTGGCTCTTAATAGGTTTGCTACCATATCTTTTTCTTTTTTTAATTTCCTTTGTGTTATCGCCACTGTATCACCACCTCGTATGATTAAGTTAGGTTTTTTAGGGACGGGATGTACCTATAAACCCAAGAGTATCTATTTTTATGAGATACTTAAATTTGTAGATAGAGTGTTGCCGACCACCTCCTTGAATCTTTGTATTCGGTTGAAAGAATGGTACCTCTGTCTAATAAGTAGTTTACGAATGAGTTGGATGTTGATGACCATTGGTCATTCTTCGTATCTCTTACGAGGTAGTAGCGCTTATTAGTTCAGAGGAGGACAACACTATCTAACACTGATTAAAATAGGGGTGTAAGCTATGTTCTATTTAGGTATTGATATCGCTAAACATAAACATTATGCGTCCATTATCGATCAAACTGGAAAACCTATTACTAAGCCATTTCCCTTTCAGAATCACAAAGAAGGTGGACAAGCACTATTAAATTGGATGTACCGATACATTGAGTCTCCTACAGAAATAATGATTGGAATGGAGGCAACAGGACATTATTGGTTAGCCATTTATTCTTTTCTACTGGATCATGGCTTCTCAGTCGTTGTATTAAATCCAATTCAAACCAATGCCTGGCGAAAAGGAACAGAAATTAGAAAGCGGAAAACAGACGCCATTGATGCCACTATGATTGCCGATATCATTCGATTCGGCCGTTTTGTTGAAACTCCACTTGTGGACGAGAAAATGTTCGCTCTAAAACAAATGAGCCGCTTTCGTAATGCGCTTGTAAGTAATATGAGTGATTTAAAAAGAAAAGCTCTTGTCGTATTAGATCAGACTTTCCCAGAGTACCAAAGCATCTTTTCGGATGTTTTTGGTAAAACTTCTTCACAAATCTTACTTGAATATTCCTCTCCTAGTGACTATGAACAGATATCTATTGATGATTTAACACAAATAATTGAGCAAACCAGTCGTAACCGACTTGGGAAGAAAACAGCCAACAAACTAATGGAATTAGCCTCTAATTCGTTTGGTGTTACTTTCTGTAAAAACGCTTTTTCCTTTCAACTAAAAATGTTGATGGAGCAAATTCGTTTTATCGAAGATCAAATCAAAGAGTGTGAAGAAGAAATGTCACAACTTTTAATTGATTTAGATACTCCTATCATGACAATACCTGGCGTTGGACCGATTTTAGGTGCCACTATACTAAGTGAAATTGGGGATATACACCGCTTTGACAAACCATCTAAACTTGTCGCATACGCAGGCATCGATGCCTCTGTGTCCCAATCTGGGCAATTTGAATCCTCAGGTACGTCTATATCCAAACGTGGCTCTTCTCATTTGCGTAGAGCCTTATTCCAGGCGGCTATTACAGCTCATAAACATGACCCTGTATTAAAAGCCTTTTATGAAAAGAAACGAAAACAAGGAAAGCACTACTATGTTTGTATAGGAGCCGTAGCTAGAAAGCTGTGTTACATTATCTATGCCATTCTTAAAAGCAATAAACCTTATGAAATTCCACCACACACAACAGAAACATGAACTTCTCATTTTTTTGAAAATCCTTAGGTTTATTTGATACGCCCTTTTTTAGAGAAACACCCCCTATTTATATAAAAAATCCTCCTTGACTTCTCATAGTTGGTCTTTCAATGATTATGTGATTACTTTTGATATTGCTCTTTGCAATTTTGAACAAAATAGGTAACTTCTTTTTCAAGTTCTGACTCTTTAAATGTGGAAAAATCAATATCTTTTTTCAATTTTCCTTTTTCGTAATAAGCCAGGGAATCTCTTCTTTGTGATAATCCCCAATCATAAGGGTTGCTTGAACCTGGTACATCTTCACGCTTTTCATTCAATTCTTGTATCTGAACTTTTTCTTGCTGCGCTGCTTTTTTTATAATGTGAAGCCAATTCTCTCTTTTCTTCTTAGTGGAATTTAGCATAACAAAACCTGTGCCATCCTCACTCATGAACTTCTTCATTTCTAACGGACTAAGTTCCATTACTTCCCCTTTTCCCGAACTAAAGACAAATGTTGAACCAATACCAATTGCAATTAACAGTCCAACAACAGCGGAAATGATCCACCCTTTACGACTCATGTATGTTCCTCCCTATGTCATATTTTAATAAGCGATTTTGAAGTGTGATGAGACACTTTTAAACTTCAACATCTGTCTTTATTTTATAACATTTAAAGGAAAGTGGGATAGAAAATGGAAATATCATTTATGGCTGGAATGACGAACCCTGTATTGGTATGCGTATAGAAACTAACCCCGACCTAGCTTCTATATGCCCAATACCGCACTACGTATTTTGGCATGAACGTAGAACCTTATGTATCTACTGTTTGTATGGTTTATCGCTTCTTTAGAATGTCAAAATGGGATATTCCTCACGATCACTAGCGCAAACAGATTTTTGATACAATGCATTTCCAATGGTCACAGATATGAGTTTTACGTACGCACTCTTCTAACGATAATCGTATACCTAACCCCTCTAGTGACCGTTTCAAGGGAGGCACGCATATATATTGAAAGCCGTATATCATCCTTCTACATCATTACTGAAAGGAAGATATACGCAATATATATCTAAATTGTCAAAGAGCAAATTACTTTGTGCTATGTTCTCAGCACACTTCAAAATCGCTTTTTTTATTTACACTTTTGTTTTACAGCTACTAGTTCCGCTTGTTTATGTTTCCGTTTGGCAATTAAATTTTGATGTTCATCCCTCACCGAACGAACTTGATAATAAATTTGAGCTACTTTTTCAATGCTTCCTGTGCTATTTTCAATTGCAATGGTGCCTTTCAGTTCGTATGTTTTTCCATCAAAAGTTTTAACACTATGAGCTTGTGATGCGGCAATATCATAAAATGTGAGTCTTTGTTCTTTTCCCATATGAACGCCTCCTATTTTTGATAAAGAAGGGAGAAAAACGCTTCTCCCATGTATAGTTTTCTAGCCATCTAGATAGGATGAAATAGTGAACGAGTGCTTCATATCATGCTAGGATTGTTGTATTATACGAGGTTATGATGCGTTGTGCTGCCTCTTTTCCGTATATGTGCTGTAATGCGGATTGAGATTCAACTACGATTGAATGCTGAATGTGGTATGTTGCGCTTTCTTTTAAAAACTGCTCCATATGAGGGATCGGGTACAAATCATATTGATGAAATACCAGGTGAATTGGTCTTATGTTCTTGCATTCTGTTAGATACTGAAGAAAATTAGATAATGCTTCTCCTCTCTCTTGATACGTACTTGTTTCCGTTTCTACACTGATGTACACAACGGATTTTTGTTTTAGATCCATTTGTAGTGTTTCATAACCAGTTAATAAATCATGTTTGATTATGTGATACCCTTGTTTTCGTTTTTCGTGATGGGTATCTTCATAAAAGATACCTTTTGGATCAAAAATGAAAATAAAATCGTTGGCGTTTTCTTTCAAACCTTCTATGACCGTTTTATAAGCTCCAAAACGAGCTTTTATCACACCTACAACCTTTTCCCCTTCATTCAGTTCTTTCAACGCTCTAATCACCTTTGTATACTTCTTAGCTACGCCTAACATGTATTGTACTCCTTCCTATTTCATTTTCCTATTCTGACTACTACTGAAACCAAAAATACTCTTTTTGTTCCCCTTGCTTTTCACGTTGATGTTTTTCAAGAATGTATAGCAAAGTGATAGTTATCGCATCCCTTGTTTCTTTTGAATAAAGACCTAGCTCATGGAAGATATGATATGCTGGATGCTCATTTTCGAGCGAATTTACTACCTCTACCAAGTTCGCTTCACTCTGATACATTTTTTCCGTGAACTCAATAACTTTTTTCTCATCTAGGTAATATAGGTTTTTATGCCGTTGATCCAGATACAAAATACTTCCTGCCAATAATTTTGTAGCGGATTCTATCCAATAATCATGTTGCTTTAATGGTTTAATTACAGTTTGAGCGATTGAAATTGCTTGCATCAATTCTTCAGGTAACCAAGCACTCTTGCGCCGCATAACGCCTTCCCCAGGTTTCCCTAAATTTTTCATTCCACCGCCGTAGATTTCTGACATTTCATTTCATCTCCTTCTCGGTTTCTTATATCTTGCTCCCTATCCAAAAAATAACCGTCCAAATGGGAATTACGAGTATACATGCATTCCGACATCCAATAGCAAAGCCTAATGGATTTTCATCTACATTACTAAAATGAGCTTCATATTCTTTCATATCAAGATTGAGCTTTCTTCCGTTTTCTTACCGCAAATACAGCTCCAATTAAGCCAAGTACGACACATGCAAGACCGATCCATTTTATGTATGGATTTTCAGCTTTACCGCCTGTTGTCGGAAGATACGTTTCGATTTTCTTTGGTGTTTGTTCTAGTTGTGGTTTCATAACTATCTGTTGTGGTTTCTCTAGTTGTGAAATGACAGGATTTTCGGTTACTTTTGGTTGTTCCGATACCTGCGGTTGCGGTGCTTCTGTTTGCTCTGGTTTTTGTGACTTTTGTGGCTTTTGTGGTTGTTCTGATTGTGGTCTCTGGTTTAGGCGGTGTCGATTCCTTTTAATCCTTCACTGTATGCTTAATAAATTCAGACATTATATTTTAAAAAATAATTATAAAATTGTACCTTTTATAGATTGTTCATTTACAATATAAATGTATGATTATTTTTCATGAAAATAATTCATTCCAACTTTGCTCGATAATATGTTGCCAAAAAAAGCTTTTCAACTGGTTCTCCCAAAAAATCCGATATACTTTTTGCTCGACTAGAAATTAAACCCTTTCTACCCGACTCAACATCATACAATGTACTTACTGGAATTTTAGAACCTTTTGAAACCTCATTAATCGTATAGCCTTTTGACTCACGAAATTCTCTTAAAACTGTCAAGTGCCTCACCCCCTATATACAGTTTATTAGTCCTTAAGCCTAAAGTCAACATCTAAAGTTCTCATTTTTAACACCTTTAGTGTTAATTACTTTCGGAAATCTTATGTTACTATGCAAAATTATAAAATTGGAGTGATAAATAAAATGACAATTGATGAAAATATTGTTGGGAAAAATATAAAAAAATTAAGGGCTATAAAAGGAGTAAGCCGAAAAGAAATGGCCGAAGATTTAAATACTACATATAGAACTGTATCTAGTTGGGAAACTGGAGAAAAAACACCACGCTTAAATAAATTAGAGGAAATTGCTACTTATTTAAATGTCAGTGTCTCTTCTTTATTAAAAAAAGAAATTCCGGATGAAGATCTCTTAAAAAGTATTAAAGGTGAAGATCCAGTTGAGCGTTTAGCCAGATTACTCTATGAACGATACATGGGTGTACCAGATAAACATAAACCCCGTATTGAAGAAGAATTATTAAAATATGCTAGCCAATTAAAAGCGCAAGTTGAACAAGAGGAATAAGGTATCTCCTACTCCTCTTGTTCATAGCTCGCACATAACTCCACAATTTCACTAAAAGTTTGTAAATCAATTGTTTTTACAATCTCCAATAATTCATTTACACTTAATCCCATTCTCCCCATTGTTGCCCCTCCCTTTTTTGCTTTTATATTGTGAAAAATAATACAAAAATTTCATAATTCCCCGTCTAGGGATTTATAAAACAGTTTATAAAATCACAAAAGACACCGTTCAAAACGATGTCTTTTGTAAAATATATATTTTAAATAAAATACGGAAAAATTATCCACCGCCGCCGGGATCGACCATCATTCTATACACCATATACTGATTCCCAGAACTTTTAGCTTTTTGGGAGTACTGTTGTGTTTCCATTTTACCTAGTGAACTATTCACTAGGGTTAATAACAGTATAGCGGCTACTATTAATACATATAACTTTTTCACCATTTTTTCACCATCCCTTGACAACTAAATTATATTTTCTGCATATTCATCATATATTACTTCAGCAAATTTTACATACAGAAAATCATTATTTACTTTAAACATATCAATAGACTGTTTAATTAAATGTATATCTTGTTTAGCCATTCCCAAGTAACACGTTTGAAGTGGTGTTAACATTTTTCTTTTTGATCTAATTTCTTCAAGTATATTTATCGCTTGTTGATATTTTCCCTTTTTAATTAAAAACAAAGCGTATTCAGCTGGGTGTAATCTATCGAAATCAATTTTATTTAGATCTTTCCACCAAAAGATTCTAATGAAGTTAATATCATTTAGAGCTATATTGTATTTTAAACTACCTTTAGCGCCTTTCAATACATTTAACGCTTCTCGAAAGAAATATAAAGATTTTTTATAGTCAGAAAACATAAGGTTTTCTCCACTCCTAATGTTCAACAAAGCTTCCATAACAGGGAAGAAATCAATATCCTTATAAGTTCTTAATTCACCATTTTCTATTACAAATTGTAGAGAGTTATTTTTTCTTAATATTGAATAACTCCAAAGTTCTTTTACCCAAAATCCGTATAAACTCTTTAAGAAAGTATTGGTTACTAATTTATCATCTCTAATATTCTTCTCGACTCTTTCTTTATAACCTTGCATTAATCCAAAATCACCTAAATCACAAAGAATTAACATACTGAGTATATCACAAAAGATTTCTACATCAGCATTAGAATTTCTAGCTTTTTGGATATTCAAGTACACTTCTCTGACATTTTTACCTTTCAAACGATCAATATATAAATTAAATATATCTGCAAATCGTCTCATTTCTAAATCCTTGCTCTCTTTACATATTCCAGCGAGATATTCAATTAATAATACGTGATCGTTTAAATGACCAAGGGCAAATGCAACTTTAACATTTATGTTCAATCTATCCTCTAAAGTACCTAAATAATCAATTATTTTTTGTTCTTGTTTATCCTTATCATTTGTAAAAATCACATAGACAATTTTTGCAAATGTATATACAGATATTTCTTTATCCCTGTTAATCCAATTAGAGATAGTAGATTTAGCAACTCCAATTTCTTTTGCAAGATCGGTATATGTTTTGTTTTTAGAAGATAAATAATTATCAATTTCCCTAGATAACTTCTTCATGTATTTTCACCTCGTCTTTTTTCGCGAATATTCAGAAATGTACATATAAGTAAGAAAATTATACCACAGTACCTAGAAACAAATTCTTGCTCAATTGTTAAGTGAATATTCTGATATTTTTTATGAAAATAAATGTGAAATACTTCTATTTTTGCACCAATTCTTCAAATGTGAACTTAGAGTGTTGATATTATGTACATACAGTTGTAAAATGAAAATAAATTACCTATGAACGAAAGTTTTTCAGAAAACAAAAAAAATAAAACCCCACCGTCCAGTTTTTAATTGGCTTCTAGTTTGGCGACCGGAACCAATTAAAAACTTCTATGATAGGGTTTTAATTCACACTATAAATATATGTGTTTTTCTTTAGTATCATACTTGATATTAAAATTATATCATAATGCATATACAATGTGAATATAAAACCTCAGTTTTTCCTTTTTATTTGCGGTGGAAAAATAGGAGGTTTTTTCAGTGTTGTTGCGAAACTTTTTGCTTAGTCGAGCAAAAGCGGAACTAAGTCCCCACATCCATCACTTATCCAAAACTCCTGGAGCTATCAATCAAGCAATCAAGAAAATAACTTCTTATATTGATGGTGTTGTCCTAGAGTGTGAAGGTGCTACCACTAAAGATTATCTTACCAAAAGGAAATACGAAGCTTTAGAGACTGTTTTATCTTATTTAGTACAAGAAGGCTATAGTCAAGTTAGACAAGAACACATTAGCAAAAAATCTGGAATTTCAAAACCTATTATTAATTACATTTTTAATTGGCTGCAAGATTTAGGAGTATGTCAACAAATAAAGGTAAGACGGCACGGAAAGATTGCCCCCTCTGTTTACATCTTAACAATACATAATAATTATTTAAAAATCGTTGAATATTTCAAGATAAAATGGGCTGTAGCAATTGATGTTTGTGCTACTTTTACTAGATTTTTAAAGAACAAAATTAGTAAAAAGTCTAATGTGACAGATCTTGAATTTATGCAAAAAAACAATTTTAAACCTTCACCTTCCTTAGATTTTTTCGGCATTGAAGAGCAATCAAAACCTGCTGTTAATCATGAGGAACAAGGAAAAAATAATAGATTACAAGACTTAAATGATTATTTGAGTGAAGATCAGAAAAAAGCGTATTACTACATTTTGAGTCAAGAGCTAACATACCTATCTGAAAATGATGCATACACAATTGCTTTAAGATTGCCACCGGATATTGATCGCTACATACGATGGGATTTTGAAGAATGTGTGCAATGGTTCCAGTTTAATAAAGCTGAAAACAGTAATCCTGCACATTTCATAAAAATGCTTAATCAAAAATCTAAACAAAATCAAAATCGTAGAAAACGTAATGCACAAAATACAAGCTCACTCTTAGATACAAATAATAGTCATACACTTGTTTTTTATAATTTTTTAGAAGAGCACAATTAAAATCAAAAAAATCTAATTACAAATAGCCTTGCTGAAAAAAACATATACAGCAAGGCTATTTGTAATGACTTCCTTTAGTTCTCTATAGCCTTATTAATCTTCAATAAAATAACTTCAAAAATAATATCCATTTTCTATGGATTATAATTATTTTTCTTTTAATTCAACTAAAAAAATTACACCTTATGAATATAATATATTCAATTATTTACTAAACTATTTACTTAGAAATTTACTAAGTATAAATCTCTAATACCTTGATACACTAAACATCACAAGCCAAAAATCAATTCTAATGTTTATATTTATTTTAATTTCTAAAACAAGATTTATTAAATATAGTACTTTGCATCTTTTTGTAACTTTTTAGGGAAGCTTAGCATACCTTCTAAAGGATTCCCTAATTTTTTATTTAATTTGGCATAACTTACTTCTTAAACAATTGGTTAGACTATGATTCTACCAGTTGAGTGGAATCAATAGCCAGTTGTTATTCATCAATCTTGTTTAATAGTATTTGATTAATTTGTTCTAATTTGTCTATGTGCTTTAAAAGTTAAAAGCTTCGTATTCATGGATTTCCACTCTTTAAAATGTATAATAACTTGTTTCATACATTGTCTTAACAACTGATTTCATTATACAAGTTTCTTCGTCCCCCTCTTCCACTACTGTACAATCTACATTTTGTTCCAACATCTGTTCTATTAATTTTAACGACTCTTGAAATTTTTCATGCTAATCATTATTTGATAGAGTAAAATTAACGAGACGAAATTTCATTTTAATATATTTATAGCTTTCACTTTTTTTAAACAAGATTTATTTACTGTAAGTATCAACAAAATAACATTAAATTTTCCCTTATACTTTTTCTTTCAATTTATTTTAATTACAATTACCCTTCTCAAATTAATAAACTTCTAGATTTATTGCCCCCTTTCCCTCTCCCTATATACATCTACATCTCATATCAAATTATTAGTGTATATTATTCAGAAATCTGGTCCATACTAATACAAATGAAACCCAAAATTATGTTTTTTTAACAATAACTATTTAATATTTAAACAACACATTTTAACTCCGAATAATCCTCATTACTTTTCACTTACAAAAATAACCCCGTTTGAGATTCAAAACCAAACAAATAATATCAGTACCTTTTTAAAATCCAAGTAATACATACTATGCAAGCTTCAATACAACAATAAACGCTACTTTAACGCATAGCGTTCACATATAAATGAAGTTTTCTCTTTGCATTTTAGACATTTGTAATTAACAAATAGTACTTAATTGCTAATTCTATTAATGAAAGCTTTGATTCTATTGCAAATATCTAGTAAAATTCTTATATCAGCAACAAACTTCTAATATTAATAGTTAGTTTTAAAATAATTTCCTACTTACATTAATGTTGTATAAATACTTGTTCACTTCCAACAATGAACGCTATTAGAACGAATAGCGTTTATTATTGAAAAAACATTAACGCTCGATGTATAGACTGACTTAATATATAAGTATGTATACAAACAAACTGATATGAGTACAAATGATTAGATGGCTGCCTATAAAATTTTTACTCTTAAAGGAAAGATCTTTTCAAGAACGAATCAATATCTAATACACAAATAATGGAGGTGTGAAGTTTGGAATATGGATATTTTGCACAAGAAGTAGCAAAACAACTAGATATAAACACCAATACACTTCGCAGATGGTCAATTGAACTAGAAAAAATGGAATATATATTTGAAAGAAATGAGCGTAATCAACGAATTTACTATGAGAATGATATAGATATCTTAAAGCAAATGAAAGAATACTTAAATCAAAACTGGAAACTAGAAGAAGCTGCAACAAGAAGCATGGAAAACACTGAAGAGAACGCTCAGAAAACGGATAGCGTTCATGAGGAAAATGAAGTTCAAGTAACGCTCAGAAAACGTTCAGAAACAGATATTTTGATGATTCAAGAAAAATTTTCTTACATGTTTGAGCAACAAGATAAAATTGTACAGCAGAACCAAGATATCATTAAACTATTATTACAGGAACGCTCAGAAAAAGAAGACAAGGATTTACAGATTCAGTTATTACAAGAAAAACTGGATAAAGCAATTGAACTATTGAATGAAGACCGCCAAGAACAGCAAGATAACACCAAAAAAACGTTCATTCAACGTTTTTTTAATCGAAATTAAATCAGATATACGTTTTTTATCCAATACATATCTAATTGAGTAAAAAAATTTTTTATAATATGTTTTTTATTTCTTGTTTAATTTTGAGAATGTACTTTTTTATCGTTTTCTGACAGAATACTCCTTCCTCAAGCATGTGAAGTGGACTAACTCAACGGTAGGTGGGAGATGAATGTCAGTAGGCGTAAGCCTACATTTTTTTGTATACTGTAGATATCCTATAACAAAGTGGGGTGCAACCGATGTTAGTAAATAAAGCATATAAATTTCGAATCTATCCGAATAAAAAACAAGAAATAGTAATTGCTAAAACGATTGGTTGCAGTCGTTTTGTATTTAGCCATTTTCTCGCTCGGTGGAATGATACTTATAAAAAAGCAGGAAAAGGGTTAACCTATCTTTCTTGCTCTGCCGAGCTTACTCAATTAAAGAAGCAACAGGATACGATCTGGCTAAAAGAAGTAGATAGTATCGCTCTTCAATCCACATTAAAAAACCTCGCAGATGCTTTTTCACGTTTTTTCAAGAAACAGAATGATATGCCACGATTCAAGTCTAAAAAGAATAAAGTTCAATCCTACATAACCAAGCAAACAAACGCAAATATTGCAATTACAGGCAATAAAATAAAATTGCCTTATTCGCTTTGCCAAAAGTCGTGAAGTAGAAGGTCGTATTCTACATGCGACGATTCGACGTAACCAAAGTGGTAAATACTTTGTATCTATCCTCGTCGAAACAGGGGTACAAAAAATGCCTAAAACGGAATCCACTTGTGGAATTGACGTTGGACTAAAAGATTTTGCCATTCTTTCTGATGGTACTACATATAAGAACCCTACATTCTTCCGTATATTAGAAGAAAAGTTAGCGAAAGCACAGCGTATTCTTTCTAGAAGAACAAAAGGTTCTTCCAATTGGCATAAACAACGTGTGAAAGTTGCACGAATCCATGAACATGTGGCAAATGCAAGAGCTGATTACTTACATAAACTTTCTGCTGAAATCATCAAAAAGCACGATGTCATTGGTAAAGAATACGTACGATTCAGTGGCATGCTCAAAAATACTTGCAAAAGCTCTTGGTCACAATTTCAAACACTGTTGGAATATAAAGCAAATTGGTATGGCAAACAATTAGTTGTATTATCTAAAACATTTGCTTCTCGTCAATTATGTTCCAATTGTAACTACAAAAACAAAGATGCTAAAAATCTAACCATTCTTGAGTGGGATTGTCCTTATTGTGGCACACATTATGATAGAGATCGTAACACAGTGTTCAACCATAGAAATGAATCAATTTCTCTCTTAACCTTAGGAACTATGGGAATAGCCTACTGAATTAGAAAGCGTTAGGTTTCTGTACTTAAGGATCCCTCACTTCAAACGGTCCGCGAAGATGTTAAGTGCTGAGTGGTTCAACATATTTTGGTTAAATGAATTCCAAGATAACCACAGTTACATATCTTATTGGACCTTTCTTATGGATTCCAAAAACACTCTATATTGCTAATATCAACATGTTAATCCTATTTTCTAAAATTACTTAAGTGTATTCTTTGCCGATTTTTAGGGAGGATTGACTAATCCTCTAATTCCTCAACTACATAATAAACCCTCTATAGGAAACCACATGCTTTTTCTAGTATTCTTTAATTCATTTTGCCAGATTAGATTTTTTATATACATTGCCATTAATTGCTGCATTCATTATTACTAAATCCTATGCGTTCACCATTTACAAAACGTTAAATTAACGTTTTGTAAGCGCTCATTTCGTTTTTTCTTATTGTATTAAACTACTTGCCATCTAATATCCTTACAGATCGTTTCGGATTCAAGACACTAAACACAGAAAATCTTCTATTCTCTAATTTGTTAGGCCGCTATCACATAGTTCCTTGGCCTTTTAGACGAATCACATTGCTCTTATAATTTAAATCTTTGCTACTAAGATATTTGCAACATGAAGAACACGCCCATTAATGTCTATGTTTCCGTAATCATACTTCGAACATCGTCAGCTAACATCAACTACTTTTTTTCATACCACTTCGCTTTAAATACTTCATGACATATAGCATTGTGAAGCTCTATGCTTCATTTAGTCAGGATCGTTATTATAACGTTCATTAGTTATTACAACATAGAAACCTACAACTTTATTATCGAACTATTAATTGATACACTTGTTATCATTTTTATATATTGCTTTAGCATAAATTGCGTCCTTTAAACAACTCAGAGTATTGATATTAAAGGGATAGACGCTGAAATAACGGGTAGCGTTCACATTGAAAACCACTAAAATAACACTCGATTACATTTAAGTTGAAGACAATTTCAGCACAACCACAACTACATATTTTTTTGTCCTTTCTTATGGATCCAAAAGATATTCCATATATTTCCAGCCTGATTTAATATATTTGTCAGATTGTATTTGTTATATGAAGTGTAGCATTCAATTAAGATAAATCTTAAGATCTGTAATAATAAAGCAGCATTATACAATCGCAGCATTCATTATTACTAATTCATAAGACTTATGAACACTGTTTAATAAAACATATCGATCCTAAAATCACATAATACGTTTAGATGTAAATATATCTTAACGTATTATATTAATGAAGGGAATTTCTTTTAAACGCTATGCGTTCACATTTCGCAAAGCGTTAAATTAACGTTTCTCAAGCGCTCATCTGTTTTATTTCTTCCTATTGTATTAAACATCTTGCGCCTTAAACAGTCTGTAAGAATGTTTAAGGCGCAAGATCCACTAAGTAAACTTCTTAGTTTGTTAGGTGACTATTCTCGTAATTTCTATGCTTTATAAATGAACCACTTCGTTTTTATGATTCAAACTTGTACTAATACCTTTGTAATAATGTGTGTTATAAGAAGGACACTCTCATTAACATCTATAACACGGCAAAACTTAGGGCATTTTTTAAAATATGCCCTTGGAAGATTATTCTTTGCCTCTAGCAAGTTGTTTCCTGTTTAAAGAATTTAATACGATATAATTTTACTACATTTAGTTGGAATTGTTGTTATAATATTCAGTACTAATTATAGAACACCTTATATATTTTAGATTGCTTTTATCATATAAATGGAACACAACATCATTTATATACTTATTTTATTAATTGATACGCCTGTTATGAGTAACGCACTTTAAACAACTCCTAACGTTGTAGTTAAAGGGTTAGTCGGTAAAATAACGGATAGCGTTCACGTGAAAATTATCACTAAAATAACACTTCGATAACGTTTGAATTGTAAAAGAATCCTGATTCCTTAAAATTATTAATCTTAACCTTTATAGATTAATAATTTTAATTTGTAACGTCTTCGATTTGGTGACATCATTTAAAAACATAGTTGCTTAAAAGTAATATTCTCAAAATTATTACAAAGTACTTCTTCCTCAAAAATTTGAAGGTGGGCGACGCATACAGATTGTCTTGTTACCATATACTTGTACAGATTACTTTTTTATTAGAATGTTGGTTGCAGAAAACTCATTGCAATTGTAAAACATTCAACGTTCTATCGTCCCACACTTGACGAAATTAAGAAATCCAAGATAAAGCCGTAATCTAATAAATTAAATGGGTCGCAACATTGTTAAGTGGGCGTAGTTCAATATTAATAGTATTCTCATATTAAATACATCCTATACAAAAGAATAGTTAGTAGTGTTAAAAATATATTTTGATAGCAACATGACCGTTTTTATAACGTTCATGAACCCGCAATTTATGATAGAAATTTCAACTACATCCGTAAATCTATATTACATTTTTTTTATAACTATATTGTACAGCTGTGAAATGAAATAAATTGATTTGTTTTTTTAGTTAATCCTAGATTAATATATCTATTATGATATATACCTAAAAGCAAGAAATTTATTCGCAAAACCTCTTAAATGAGTGATTAGAAACACGAGATCACATACAACTATAACTTTCTCCTCATTCCATTTCGCTTTGAGTTTCAACATTACTGAAAATTGTATCTAAGATACTTCAAAAATTATTGCCTTCTTTATGCTACATATGCCAGTTTTCAGAATCCTTCGTTCTTCTGAAAAGAGTGCGCCTTGCTTTTGCTAGCTATTTTCTACTGTCCGAACGAATTTAGTTTTTTTATAACTAGAAAAATTCTTTAATTCCTAATCACATATCATTTCCAACAGAAGTACAAACTTTCATTAATTCTTTTATATACCGTCTAACAGTTGTACTAAATCATGACCTTCGCAAACTACGTTCTACTATAGATATTTTTGTTTGATCACCTATTATAACGATATTTCCATTCGTTTGTTTTTTGTGGAAGATTTTGTTTTATTTGGACTAGAGTCATTCATTTCAAAAAAACATATGCCTACGTCTACCGTACTCCCCTCGGAACTAAGGTTGATACTCCAGATCTTCATATGTTTAAGAAAAGAATTTCCTATTAAATTGTAATCATATTATCTCTTAGCCAAGGCTTCTGCTCTACCAATCAAAAACATCGAATTAATTACTATATACATATGCCACTAAAAATTGATTCAAGAACGCCCCATCACCAAATAACAACGCCTAAATAACACTTCTAAAACGTTCATAAAATAAGACTTTTACATTTACTTCAACTTAAGAAACTTAAATATGTACTCCGAGAAGAATATACGATGATATAAAATTTTTGTTAAAGAATTTGGTATCTTACCATACAAATTTAGAGTTAATTTCAAAATTAAAACAAGAGCAATACAGATTATTCATTGTCTATTTAAATATCTTACTTTTAAACTTTAAACCAGCATTCCTGCGATTAGTATAATTGATTCTCCGTGAACGCATAGCGTTCACGGAGAATCAATTACTACCTTCCTACTAAAAAACAGTACAAGTACACAAGGCGAACAACACCCTAAATATATACCCAATCCAAAATCTTATTATATTAGTGCTTCAGAAAGAAGTTTTACTTTTTAAAGTATGTTACCAATGGATTCTCTAAAAACAACTTTTAGGCATAGCTTTATATTGCTACTATGATCTAAGCAAGTATATAGAAACTACTTTGATATCTATCTCATTATTTATATAGAAATATTTAAATTGAAATTCTTTACAACATATACCAAACTACTTTTCTATATCGAGCTCGAAAATAAAATTTATAGGTTTTATCACTTCGTAAACTATTTTTTCTTTAAAATTAACTTTAAACACTGCTATTACAATGTTTAACGCTTTAAAAACGCATAGTGTTCATCTGCTAAGTTCGCCACATAAACACCATAATAACGTTTATTTAGCAAATATATATGAATCTGTAATTAATCCTGTTCAATTTTTATATTCAAATCAAATTTCATAGATTCTCTATTCTTTTAAAGGAGTGCTGCAGATTCAAATAGAACATATACAACAAAATACATATTGTAACTTGATATGTAGAGGGTTAATTTGCATACTACTTTTTTAGTCTTTTAGTTATAGTTATCATCAAAATAGCCAAAAACAAACTTATATAATAAAGATCTCAGTTTAAAACCGTCTTTCAATGCGTTACTACACCAAAAAACATCTAATCTTCCAATCTCATTTCTTTTATCAGCTATTTGTTTATAAAAAACATTGAAATCGTTGATATGAAAGGGTTTAACGCATTAATAACGCCTAGCGTTCACATAATATCAAACACCGAAATAACACCTTTATAACGTTTATTCGGCTAACCATTTTAACTATTCAAGTATGTATAAGTCATATTCGTAATTAATCTTATTTGCTTTCTAATTTTCTTCCTCCTGATTAAAATGTATACCTCATTCCACTAGATATCCCTTTGATTCCCAAAATATATCATCAATAGTCTATCCGTAAACCATAGAAACAACATGATATTTTAAAAGGCATCTTCGACAAACGTATTCCTCCCACCAATAACGCCTTTTATATTTTATAAATATTTAAAAGATATCTAATATATATATCTAAAAATACAAAGGATCAGAAATATCCCGAAATAACCCAACCCATCTCGATTTATTATCTAATTTATATTTATTTTATATCTGTTTTATATTTTAATTATATTTTTTTATTCATAAACCTTATAAAACCCTTGTTGTTAAAGGTTTTATAGGTTATAATATATTTATTAGATATAAATTAGAAATAAATTTCATAGAGGTGATGTATAATGGCAAGTTTAAAAGGCAAAACTCTTCATATAGACATAGAAGGTGATATTGGGAACGATTCATTTAAAGGTTACATCAATGGTGAATACATAAAAATGAAAAATGTATATCAAAGTGTTTACTCAATGCCTAATGTTACAGAGACAAACATCCAAAAAAACGTAGTTAATTTAGTAGATAATATGTTCGTGAATATTGCTAGTAAATCAATTCGAAGATCCGGGATGTATTTCATTGGAAATCGTGCTATGTTAACAGGTAAAAATCCTAAAAACATGAACATTAAAGTCGGTCAAAAATACAATGATGATTTACCACTAATTAATATGCTAGGATTAATCGCAAACAAATCAGTTCAACTTGAATGGGAACGAACAGAACAACTGCCACAATCAATTAATGTGACTGTTGACCTTATTTCAGCTATCCCAGCAAGCCAATGGACACCCGTAAACGCTAAACATTTAGAACAACGTTTTACTAATTCAAATCATGTTGTAGTGGTTTATGTAGGAGAAGAGCAGGTAACGGTTAGCTTAACATTTAATAGTGCAAACATTACACAAGAGGGTGTTCCTCCGTTATTTGCAATTCTTGAAGGGGAAGAGGAGATGTTTACTGATTTCACTAAACTATATGCAAAAAAACTTGAAATCAAAAAAATTGACGGCTCCTTCTTTAAAAACAAAAAGATTTTACATTCTGATATTGGGGATGGAACAACTGAGTATATCTATACAGTTGGCGTGAACCCTGTAATTGATGCTTGTAGCGGTGAAAGACGTGGTGTCGGTCATGCTACAGAAGAAGCTGTAAAATTATTAAATCAAGAACGTGGCACAAACATTAAACGCCAACAATTCTCTCAGATTCTTCAAGATATAGATCATAAATACCATGAAGAGGCAACAACCCACTTTAATATTACAAAAGTGGAACAAGCTGAACTAATCCTAGAAGATACAGATGAAAAATATGTAAACAATACAGCCAGTGAAGCTGAAGTTTTATGTGTGTATGGTGGGGGAAGTATTACTTTTAAAGATGAATTATATAATCAATTATTAGAGTATTGTGAGCGAGTTGGAATGTACTTATTGTGGATTCCAGAGAAATACGCTGTAGATATGAATGCTAAGGGGATGCAAATTATCAAGAAAATTCTTTCTCGAAAAAAGGTGAAATAGTATGTCCGACAAAAAAAGAGAATCCTTCTTCTGGAACCTCAAGAAGATTGAGAATGAAGAATTCTTTAAATGGTTCGAGTCACAAAGCAATATAGCCGATTCTTTGTATAAACTTGTTTGCTATTTTATTGATAAACACGGATTACAAGACGTGGCTGATTATAAGATACAGCAACAAATGCAAAAAGAAATTTTACTTCAAGATAAAGACTTTTTAAATGATGTTAAGCGTATACTTTTAAATAATTCAAACCTTACTATTCAAAAAGAAAGCCAAGCAAATGAAGAAGAGGTAGCCGATTCAAATAGAATAATCTCATCTAATGAAAAGAATTCTACTTCTAAAGATACACATATAGAAAATGAATCAACAACTGAAAAAGCAGTACTAAAAGATGAATATGAAGATCTGGATACGGCCAATTTATTTGGTAACTAGCGTTATAACTCCATGATAAAAAAGAGTCCCTAAAATGATATGATCCCCTTATAGTAGACAGAAAAAAGAAAGCACATTAATCTGTTTACTATGGAGGGGATTTTTCTATGGGTAAAATTCGAGTAACTTATGATATGGAATTCAAGAAGAAAGCAGTAGATTTATATATAAAAGAAGGAATGGGCTATAAAACTGTTGCCAAGGAATTAGGAATTGATCACTCGGTCGTAAGGCGTTGGGTGAAACACTTTGAAGCCGAAGGAATCAAAGGGCTAGAAGAAAAACGTGGTAAAGCGAAAGGATCCGGTTTAGGCAGACCAAGAACGAAGCCAGAAGATCCAGAAGCAAAGATAAAACGATTAGAAGCGGAAAATGAAATGCTAAAAAAGCTCTTAAAGATGTAAAAGGAGGAATGGAAGCTGTATCCAAAACGAAAAAATTTGAAGTTATCCATGAGATGATAAACACAGGGCACACGGTTACCATGTTATGCGAGATTGCTGGTGTAACCAGAGGTGGATATTACAAATGGGTAAAGCGGTATTCAGCACCTTCTGAAAAACAATTGGAGGATGCTGAAATCAAGAAAAAGATTGTAACGTGCTATAAAAAACTGAAAGGAATTTATGGCTACAGAAGAATACAAGTTTGGTTGAAAATCACCTATAATCTTCATATTAATCATAAACGAGTACAGAGACTTATGAAGGAATTAGGTATCAGATCCGTTATTAGGAGAAAACGTCCTTATTACGGAAAGAAAGAAGCCTATGTGATTTCAGATAACCATCTAAACAGAGATTTTCAAGCTTCCAAACCGAATGAGAAATGGGTAACAGACATTACTTACTTAATTTTCAATGGACAGAGACTATATTTATCCGCGATTAAAGATCTATACAATCATGAAATTGTCGCCTATGAAATCAGCCGTAGAAACGACTTGAAGCTTGTGTTAGATACCCTGAAAAAGGCAAGAAAAAAACGAAATGTAAAAGGAATTCTTTTACACAGTGATCAAGGGTTTCAATATACATCTCGACAATATAACCAATTACTAAAAAAATATCAAATGAAGGCAAGCATGTCACGAAAGGGAAATTGTTGGGACAATGCTTGTATAGAAAACTTCTTTAGTCATTTCAAGTCAGAGTGTTTCCATTTATACTCTTTCCGTAAGGCTGATGAGGTGAAAGTTGCCGTGCGCAAATATATGTACTTTTATAATTATCAAAGATTTCAAAAGAAATTAAATAACCTGAGTCCATATAAATATAGAACTCAGGTTGCTTAATTGTGCTTTTTAAAGACTGTCTACTTGACAGGGGTCACTTCAAAATAGGGACTCTTTTTTATCATGGAGTTAAACTTTTTCTACATCTTATCGATAATAATTTGTCTTTTATACCACTGATTTAATTTATCTTTAGCCGTGCCTGAAAGGCGTTTTGTTTTCTTATTATAAAACCTAGAAAGGGTAGGTTGTGATATACCTATTTCTTTTGAAAGTTCTCGCATTGTAATATTTTTATTCATATGGAAGTATGATATTTTTTCTCTAATTGAATTTTCATACTCATCAACATCTAAAGTGTTATTTTCTATTTTCACAGGAGACTCTTCTTGTATGATCTCTACTGTTTTTTTCTTCACTATTTTTTCTATTGAATTCATTAATTCTTTCGGCGGTAAAATTATTATACCTAACTGAGCATAATAGTTCTTAAACCAATTCTTCTTTGTTAACATTTCCTCTTTTAAATCTTCACTGTACTCCCAATGTGATATTACCTTTTCCTTCTCTAAATCAATAAGAACATTTTCTAACTGTTCACGAATACGATTTGGCTTTTGATTTTGATTTATACCCATGACAGCCAGTAATCCCTTATCTCCTCCTATAGAGTAAGGCCTTTTTAAACTAGAGAACATTTGACGAATTCTCCATTGCCAAGTTAAATAACGAATCAATCTCTTATGATATTTATGTCTATAACTATTATATTCTAACGCTTTTTTTGATAATAGTGCCGTTGTACTACTAGAACCATATAAATAACTTGATAAGAAGCTCCCTGGCTTAATCCTGCAAGATTCTATCCCCATATATTCGTTAGTGTTAGTATCTCTCCAGAGTACCACAGAATCTAATACAAAAAGCCTCTTAATAACTTCTCGCTTTACTTCATAATGTTTACCTGCTTCAGCTCGATCATTTAATACAACTACCTCATTATCATCATTTAAATAGATAAAAATACTTGCTAAGGCAGCAATTCGTTTGGCAACCTTTATTTTATCTTCTGCTCGATAATATTCTGTGTTATTAGCCTTTGCTTTAGGTATGCTACACATTTCTAATACCTGATTATATGAAAAGTCTATGAATTCATCAGGGGACTTTGCCTCATTTAACCATTGGATAGTAATTGCATCTAAACAGTCAGCAGTTAAATCATCCATATTACTCATTACACCATCAACCAATGTATTCCAACGAGCAGCTTCTTCAATATTTATTAATCTTAAATCTTCATCTTTATGTGAAGAAAGTTGTGCAACTCCACTACTATCTTTCGTTTCAATTGGATAAGATTTCAACTTTGTATTTTCATCTTCTTCAAATTGATTCTTTGCTATGCCATCTCTTAATTTATAATAAACCGCAGAATTATTCACTTCATAGTAATTCTCGTGCTCTAAACTTGTATTAGATTCCTTTGGTTCCTGCACGGTTTCATTGTTAGCTCTTGAAAACTCTTGCTCCACAAATAATCCTATCGCCACATCAATTTCAATTTGGTAAGCTTCTATGTTGGTGAATATTTCCAAAGAGGAGATTCCCTTTTTTTGTTGCTGTTCAAGCCACTGTACAAGCATTGAAAATGATGGGGAAAAATAGTCCGAAGTTACGATCCTACTAGTATCTTCTTTAACTTCTAAGTAATAAGCATTCCATTTATACCACAATTGTTCATTATGTTTATAGATAGGTGCTGATATTACTAATGCATCTTTAAACAATTGTAGAACATTATCCATATACATCCTTCTCCTTATTTAATTTACAATTGAGAATGATTTAAACTTAAATCTATATAGCCTTATGATGTTCCTATTCATGAAAATAAAAAAGAATACAGTAAGTTCTATCCAACCATCCTTTAGTGATAATCTAGCACGTATGCTTCTAACCACTTCTTTTACTGATTATACAAGACTGTATCCATTTGGAAAAGGTAAGACGTTATAAGAAACCTAATATTTTTCAAGGAATTAGCTGAAACATGAAATTCTTTTGCGATATCATGTCCCTTTTGATTAAACATGAAAAAGCTAGGTTATTCATGTTTTAAAATTTCCCTTGTATATATGGTAATACTCATTAAAGTTTGCATACAAAGTGAAAATTCATAGCGGTATCATGTCCCTTTTGACTAAAACATGAAAAAATCCAGTCTTAAATGTTTCATGAAATTAAACTATATATTTTTTTCATAATCTTTTTTACCCTTGATACAAAAGGGTTTCTTCTATATTCAAGGTATGAAACAAGAAAATTTATAGCGGTATCATGTCCCTTTCTTGTTTCATAAATCCTCCTAAACCCCTTATATACCATACATTTATACAACATCTCCACAAATTTCAGGGAATTATAAAACATGAAAATTCATAGCGGTATCATGTCCCTTTCTATCTGAAAAGATGAATCACCCCTAGCGGTATCATGTTCCTTTTATAAATACCAAATTTCATATAAATCCCTTTAACATCAATGTTTATTGACGGTTTTCATGTAAATTATAATAAATAGAAATATGAAAATCTACAGCTCTATCATGTCCCTTATATTTTTGTGAAAATAAGCTTCCATCCCCATTAGAACAACGTTTATTAGCATTTTACAACTCATTTTCTTATTTATTCGGAACATGAAAATCCATAGTGATATCATGTCCATAAAAAAAATAGAACAAAACCCGAAACCCCTTGGTATGAAAGGGATTAACGTACATTTCATTTTTTCATGTTGGCTCTTAAAGGGGCCCATTTCATCAACTTTTGATTTGCTATAATTAAAATCGGTATATTTTATATTGTACGGATATGTATATTTTAATTTGTATAGGAGGTGAAAAAGATGAGCAAATCATTTGTTATTCGTAATCAACGTAGTCTAGATGGACAATCTACTAATGCGGTTATAGTTACATTAAAATCTTGGCAAGCACTTGTTGATGCATTGGAAGGAAAATACTATAGCTATAAAGATACATACCTTGAAGATATTATTAATCAAATGTCGTATGAAGAACGTATTGCGGATATCGATGGATTTGTTGCACAAGCAAAGCCATCTTTTTCACGTCATACTATTTCAAAGACAATGGGAAGAAAACATAAATTGTACGGTATTACAAATGCAGATCTTGAAGTATTTCTTTACCTACATAAAAAATGCTATACGAATGGTATTATTCCAAACGTAACAGTACATATGCTTTGGGAAGACTATAAGCAATACAAAGAAGAATTGGCATGTATACAGCATTCTCAATTCTATATTGCATTAAAAAAATTAAGCCTACATAACATTATTACGATTGAAAATGAATTAGATAGTCGATACACAATTAAAATAACTCATTTTATGAATGAAGAAACAGAAAAAGCAAATCCTTATGTTTACATTAGTCCTGTAGTCTTTACAAAAGCTTTCTTTGAACTTTCAGTAGCATCTAAGAAGCTATTCTTAGATATTGCTATGCAACAGCATAGAGAGACTACATTAAAACGTTCTTTAGACAAACAGGATGAAAGAGGTAATAAGACTCACTTTGGTGGGATGTACCGCTTTCTACATAAGAAGTATCCACATCAAATTCGTGCAGTTATGAAAGAACTAACGACTGTATTGCCTTGTACAGGAACTCCACTATTCAAAATCTGTAAACTACAAAAAGGGGTTCAAAACAAGAAAAAATACACGACTTTATTTTTATCTATTCATTCAGACTTCTTATGTGGAAAAGAATCAGGCGAACTACAGTATCGTGATCCTTTTACTCCAAAGGTTACGTATGCCCGTAAAGCCCGATTTATTGAATCTACACTACAAGAAATGCATATTGGGGAATTTACACGAGACATGAATAAATTTATTCATGTACTTAAAAATACCTGTCATCGACAAATCCGTAGTGTAATACATAGTTTGCGTGACATGATTGATCGCACTGAAAAATATCCAAGTAAGTTAGTATATACACTGAAAAAATTATTGAATCAAACATCACAGTATCATATTCTTGATACCGCAGCTAAAGAAGGGGTTTATCCTCTTATTACACAGCACGTACCAGCAAAACAAAAAGAACAAGCTATATTTGATTTCGGATTGCATTTCTCTATGTACTCTCGCCGAAGCATCAAGAAGCTGTTCCGTAAAACATTTGAGTTATTAAAGAACAAATTTGCCGTACCTGTTACAGAGGAATCTTACCATCGTAATTATCTAAGATATCAAGAAGAAACATTATTTAGAAAATACGCTTATGAACAAGGTGCAAATCTAAATGCTTATATGGCTTTAGAAATAGAAATGCGTGAACTTCTAAAAATAAAAGGACATAAAGAACGCTTTATTCCTAGTGATGTACGTGAATTGTTCATTGAAAAGATAGATAAATTACCAAAAGAAAAGCTAAGGGTAATTGAAGTACCTGGTAGCATAAATTTAATTACCTTTATACGTGCCTTGGAACAGCTGATACGTGCTGGAATTCAAGTAACATCAACTGAACAGGTATTAAAAGTAATGGAAGAAATGTAATCATTTTCAGCTCTCTATATTTGAAAAAAATCAAAGTAGAGGGCTATTCGTGTTGGCTCTATCATTCAAAGTCTTTCTATTAGATCCATTTATATACTTTTCTAAAAGATTCTATTGAAAATAGAATCTTTTTTTATGCACTTCTATACAATAAAAGTTATTCATCATTGTTAATTTCCACAATAGTAACTTGAAAAGGCATCCAATACCTATATGAATAGAGATTTTACTCTACATAAAATCATAAGAAAAATTAAATTTTTAGTGGATATGTTTATAAAAAGTATCATTTGTGAATAAAAATATCATACTATTGTTGCTATATAAGGGTTCTATAAGTAAATCTACTAAAATTCATCAAGTTTTATGTGATTAAATATGAATAACTGAATTAAGTGGATTAAATAATGATCATTGTGTATAGATTGTGTACAAATGACTACAAATTGGGGACAAATATCGAGAATGTCTTCTTATTTACGAATGAATAAATATACTCATTACTGAATTATTTTTCTTCATTTTTTATGTAGGTATAGTGGTATTATTTTATGATTTTATGTAGAAAGGATGATACAACAAAGTCTATTTTCACACTCCCATTACATACCATTTATGATTTTTTACAGTAGGGCATGTTAAAAACATTGTCATAGCAGGCTTTATTCTATATTTTATGAACCTATAAAAGTTTTATCTTTATATTTTTAATATATATAAGATATATATTTATATAAGATTTTAAGAAAAGGGGGAATATTTTAGAGAGGATGGGGACAAACAAAATATTTTTAAATAAAAAAATAATTTATATTATATATACTAATGTTTTCAAAATTTATTAATAAAAAGTTCTAACTACTATACACATAAAATACTACTAGATAAATTACATATAAGTGTTAAGTGTCTTCTTTAGTAGAGTTATCACAACAAAGAAATTTACATACTATAACAAATTAATAGTCCTTTACAAGAAGATGAATTACTGTTGCTTTAGGAAATTAATAGTTATAAACTTATAGGCAAAGTCGAGATCCTCGCTATAAGTTTGTAAAAATAGAGTATAAATTTATTATACTTTATTAAATTTTTTATACATGAATAGGAGTGATATTTATGCAACTAAAAAATGTAACACCTATGGGATTAAATGATGAGGTATTCAAAACAATTATTAATAAAACTGAAAATACATTTCCATCATTTTTTTTCATTAATCCGTCAGGTAATGTTGTCATACCAAAATATTTGAACAAGGATATTTGTATGTATGCAGTTTTCGGTGAAACAATGGTTATAATTGATAATGAAATTGAGATATTAAGGCATCAACAAATATTGTATTTTAATGCTGAGGTGTACATTGAATTGAGAAATAATACAACTGAGAATGTAATTGTATATATTGATGGTGTAAATAAGTAATTATTGATTAGAATTATTATAAATGTTTGTGAAATACTTCACAAAAAATACACAATAAAAAATAGTCATTTCATGTATAGTGGGAGTAGTTGAAAATTTCATATTATTATTTGTGAAATACTTCACATGTTTTAAGACTTTACTTAATAGGCAAGATGAAAACAATAAGTTCCAACATTTTAAATCTATTTTTATAGTGATCTGGAGGCTTTAATATGACAAACAAGACAGATGAAAAAGAAGTACAAGCAATGGTCAACGTAGTAATTAAAGATGAAAATGATGTACAAGAAGTTGTTAATACTTTAGTTGAAAATGGAAAAGAAGCACTAAAAGCAATGGAATCTTATACGCAAGAGCAAGTAGATCATATTGTTCATGAAATGGCACTATCTGGATTAGATCAACATATGCCATTAGCAAAAATGGCGGTTGAGGAAACTGGTCGAGGTGTGTATGAGGATAAATGTACAAAGAACATATTTGCGACTGAATATATTTGGCATAGCATAAAAAAAGATAAGACTGTAGGAATTATTCATGAAGATCCACATGAAGAAGTCATCGAAATTGCCGAACCAGTAGGTGTAGTTGCTGGTGTGACACCAGTAACGAATCCTACTTCAACAACTATGTTTAAAGCAATTATTGCAATGAAAACACGAAATCCAATTATTTTCGCTTTTCATCCATCTGCTCAGCAATGCTCTGTTGCAGCGGCTAAAATTTTAAGAGATGCTGCAATTAAGGCAGGGGCACCGGAGAATTGCATTCAATGGATCGAAAAACCTTCTGTTGAGGCAACAAAAAGATTAATGAACCATGAGGGGGTTGCACTTGTTCTTGCAACCGGGGGTGCTGGAATGGTGAAATCAGCATATTCTACAGGGAAACCGGCCTTAGGGGTAGGACCTGGGAATGTACCTTGTTATTTAGAGAAATCAGCACATGTAAAACGAGCTGTAAATGATTTAATTTTATCAAAAACATTTGATAATGGTATGATTTGTGCTTCTGAACAAGCAATCATTGTAGATAAAGAAATCTATAATAGTGTAAAAAAAGAAATGCAAGACAACAATTGTTATTTTGTTACCGAAGAAGAGAGAATAAAACTAGAGAAGCTTGTTATTAATGAAAATACATGTGCAGTAAATAGTGATATCGTTGGGAAATCAGCACATTATATTGCATCATTAGTAGGCATTAAGGTACCAGAAGATACAAAAATACTTGTAGCTGAAATTAAGGGAGTGGGTGCAGAATATCCACTATCACGTGAAAAATTGAGCCCAGTATTAGCTTGTATCAAAGCAAATTCACAAGAAGAAGGATTTAAATATTGTGAAGAAATGTTAAATTTAGGTGGCTTAGGGCATTCAGCGGTTATTCATTCTACAAATAAAGAAGTACAAAAACAATTTGGTTTAAGAATGAAAGCTTGTCGCCTTATTGTAAATTCACCATCAGCACAAGGTGGGATTGGTGATATATATAACGCATTTATTCCATCTTTAACATTAGGTTGTGGTTCATACGGTAAAAATTCTGTTTCTCAAAACGTAACAGCTACACATTTAATAAATGTAAAGCGTTTGGCGAATAGAAAAAATAATATGCAATGGTTCAAATTACCACCTAAGGTTTTTTTTGAAAAACATGCGACACAATATTTAGCTAAGATGCCAAACATTTCACGAGCATTCATTGTAACGGATCCAGGAATGGTAGACCTGGGATATGTGGACACAGTTACACATTACTTACAACAGCATTTAAATGATGTAAAAGTAGGTGTTTTCTCAGAGGTAGAACCAGATCCATCAGATGAAACAGTATTCAAGGGTGCTGAGATGATGAGAAGCTTCAAACCTGATGTAATTATTGCATTGGGCGGAGGTTCAGCAATGGATGCAGCAAAAGGAATGTGGCTATTTTATGAATATCCAGAAACAAAATTCTTTGGAATCAAACAAAAGTTTTTAGATATTAGAAAACGTACATGTAAATTTCCAACACTAGGGCAAAAAGCACAATTTGTTGCGATTCCAACAACATCAGGAACAGGGTCAGAAGTGACACCATTCGCGGTTATTACAGATAAAAAAAATAATATAAAATATCCACTTGCTGATTATGAATTAACACCAGATGTAGCGATTATTGATCCACAGTTTGTAATGACAGTGCCACCTCATGTAACAGCAGACACTGGAATGGATGTGTTAACACATGCAATTGAAGCATACGTGTCTATTATGGCAAATGACTATACAGATGGATTGGCCTTAAAAGCCATTGATCTAGTATTTAAATATTTACCGAGAGCATATAAAAATGGAAATGATGAAGAAGCACGTGAGAAAATGCATAATGCTTCTGCAATTGCAGGTATGGCTTTTGCAAATGCATTTCTTGGTATTAATCATAGTTTGGCGCATAAGCTTGGACCAGAATTTCACATTCCACATGGACGCGCTAACGCAATCTTAATGCCGCATGTAATCCGCTATAATGCTATTAAGCCGAGAAAACATGCATTGTTCCCAAAATATGAGCATTTTGTGGCAGATGAACGTTATGCATATATTGCAAGAACATTGGGGCTGCCAGCAAGTACAGTAGAAGAAGGGGTAGAATCTCTGGTACAAGCAATTATCAGCCTTGGAAAAGAATTGAATATTAATATGAGTATTGCAGGACAAGGAGTAAAACAAGAAGCATTTGAAAATGTTGTGGATGTTTTATCGGAAAGAGCATTTGAAGATCAATGTACACCAGCAAATCCGAAACTTCCATTGATTTCAGAATTAAAAGAAGTATATAAACAAGCATATAAAGGTGTGTAATAAGTTAAGTAGGTATAACTTTTTTAGTTCATAGATTTTGTATTTGATATTTGTAAATATATTGTATATGGGTGTTAAGGGGAAATAAATATTATAAAGAGCTGTGTTCTAAATAGAGCATCTAACAAAAATGCTGCCTAGATGACCTGTATGTAGGTAAGACGGGATTGTACAAAAACTATGTCTAATTATAAGAAGTTAAATCAAGTAATTGAAAAAAAAGAAGAATTAATATCGCTTGTTAAGCAGTATGGATTCACTCATGAAAAGGTAATTTGTTATAGTAGAGAATTAGATTTATTACTAAATGATTTGATGAAATCTAATAGAAATAATAAGTAAATCAAATTTATATAAAAAAGCAATAAAATATAAATATTTAAGATATATTTAAAATAAAAAGCACTCCCCTATAAATAGGAGAGTGCTTTTTTATCTTAATTTCATCTATTTTAGGAGGGATTTTTTAAATGCTAAAAACTTATGCGTGATAAATCTCACAACATAAATGCACATATAATTTTACAATATAGTATGTAAGTTGATGGGAGGCTTTCTTTTTGATAAATCGTGATTATAATAAAAACCCATTTATTGTAATATGGGAGTTAACAAAAGCATGCGAATTAAAATGTCTACATTGTCGTGCTGAAGCTCAGCATTATCGCGATCCTTTTGAGTTAACATTAGAAGAAGGAAAAAAACTAATTGATGATATATATGAAATGGATAATCCGATGCTGGTTTTTACTGGTGGGGATCCATTAATGCGTTCGGATATATATGATATTGCTGAATACGCGGTGAAGAAAGGTATTCGGGTTTCCATGACACCCAGTGCTACTCCAAAGGTTACTAAAGAAGCGATTAAAAAAGCAAAAGATGTTGGGATTGCTAGATGGGCATTTAGTATAGATGGACCAACAGCTGAAGT
Organism: Bacillus sp. FSL K6-0073; assembly: GCF_038006085.1. Classification (NCBI taxonomy): domain Bacteria; kingdom Bacillati; phylum Bacillota; class Bacilli; order Caryophanales; family Bacillaceae; genus Bacillus; species Bacillus sp. FSL K6-0073. Next base: position 135,067 of record NZ_JBBOUN010000004.1, read on the forward strand.
ACACGATCATTTTAGAGGAACAGAGGGGTCATTTAAATTAACAATGGATGCAATTCATCATTTAAATGAATTAAAAATCCCTATTCAAATTAATACAGTTGTTTCTAATTATAATTTGAGTGTACTTAAAGATATGGCAAATTTAGTAGAAGCATTAGGTTGTGTGTTGTGGAGTGTATTTTTCTTAGTCCCAACAGGACGTGGTAAAGAGAAAGATATGATTTCACCAATTCAACATGAAAGAGTGTTCCGCTGGCTATATCAGCTTAGTAAAACTGTTTCTTTTGATATAAAAACCACAGCTGCTCAGCACTATAGACGCGTTGTTCTTCAAGAAAAAATGAAGGGAATTAAAAAGATAGATCAAATTATTCAATATAGAGATGTATTGATGGAAGGGATGACGGACGGATTTAATGAATTTGGACGCGCTCCAAAAGGAGTAAATGATGGGAATGGAGTTGTATTTATTTCTCATATTGGAGATGTATACCCAAGTGGGCTATTGCCGATTAAAACCGGGAATATTAAATCAACACCGATAGCTGAAATTTATCGAAACTCTCCTGTCTTTCAAAGCCTTCGTAATCCAGACAATTATAAAGGCAAATGTGGTGTTTGTGAGTTTCGATATGTTTGTGGGGGATCTCGTTCTAGGGCATTTGCGATGACGGGGGATTACATGGAAAGCGAACCTTTTTGTGTATATGTTCCAAGAGCATTGCAAAAAAAGTGTAAGAATTGAGCATGTCCCTTTTTATAAATTTTTTTATTGTGTATTTCCAATATTTATGAGCAAATACTTTCTGCTCATAAATATTGGATTAGTGATAACGAATAATCGAAAAAAAATCAAGGAAATTATATTTATTTTAGGCGTATAATACGTTGGTTTGAGCTTCCGCAAAATGGAAGAGTCAAATCTCTTTTTTCGATTTCAAATCTTCCATCAACTAAAACATCCCCATAATGTAACAGCTCAATCATATCTTTGTTTTGTGAATTCTGTATCTCTTCTAGTGTATAGCCAGTGTAAATCCAAAGATTTTTGTTTAAGCTTTTTACGGCTTTTGCAACTTCTTTGACCTCGATAGCTTGAAAAAATGGGTCACCCCCTGAAAATGTTACATCAGTGAGAGGATTTTTGGAAATTTCTTTTATAATTTCTTTCACACTCATCTCGGTACCATTATAAAGATTCCATGATTTGGGGTTATGGCAACCTAAACAATGATGCGGACAACCGGCAAAAAACACAACTGTCCGTAGCCCTTCACCATCTACTACACTATCATGAATAATATTCATTACCTTCATTTATGTTTCACACGATCTGCTTCTTCACTACGCTTTGCATTGTTCCATTTTGACATGTCCCCTACAAGATATCCAGTAATACGGCGAATTCTTTCAATATGATGATCTTCTATATTTCCACAGCTAGGGCACTCATTTTCAATCACTCCATTATAGTCACAACATTTACAACGATCCACTGGGTGATTAATTGAACCATATCCTACTTCATACTGAGCCATTGCTTGAACAATCTGTTTTAAAGCCATTTGATTATGTGCTGCCGCTCCATCTAGTTCAATATAAGTAATATGACCACCGTTGCAAAGAGCATGAAACGGTCCTTCTAAATGTATTTTATTAATTGCTTGAATAGGATAATAAACTGGAATATGAAATGAATTTGTATAGTAATCATGATCGGTTACACCTGTAATAGTTCCAAACTCAGCACGATCCTTTTTGATGAACTTCCCTGATAGTCCCTCGGCAGGAGTTGCAATTAAGGTGAAATTCAAGCAATGCTCTTTTGTTGCTTGGTCCATCTTTTTTCTCATAAAGGTAACAATTTCTTTTCCAAGTCGCCATGAATCTGTATCTTCCCCATGGTGTTTTCCTGTTAGGGCAACCAGGCATTCCGCAAGTCCAATAAAACCAAGACTCAATGTTCCTTGCTTTAAAATCTCAGTAACTGAGTCTTCTGGTTGTAGTTTTTCTCCATTGCGCCAAATCCCTTGTGAATATAGGAATTGAAAATCTCTTGCCTTTTTTGTACATTGATATGAATATCTTTCTAGCAATTGACGAATGCCAAGTTTGATATAATGATTTAACGATTTGAAAAATCCCTCTTTTGAATCATTTATTAAAGCCAATTTTACTAGATTAATAGAGGTAAATGATAGATTTCCTCTGCCAATTGCTGTCTCCTCACCATGAATATTAGACATCACACGAGTACGACAACCCATATAACATACTTCACTTTCTGGGTGCCCATTATAATACGCTGCATTAAATGGCGCATCTAAAAATGAAAAGTTAGGGAACAATCGCTTTGCTGTTGTTTCTAATGCAAGTTCAAATAAATCATAATTTGGATCTTTTTCTTCAAAATTCACACCTTTTTTTAACTTGAAAATTTGAATGGGGAAAATAGGAGTTTCACTTTTTCCTAATCCCGCTTGTGTTGCCTGTAGTAATTGTTTAATTAATAGCCTTCCTTCCTTTGATGTATCTGTTCCGTAATTAATTGAAATAAACGGAACTTGTCCACCACCACGGCTATGCATACTATTGGAATTATGAATAAATGCTTCACATGCTTGATATGTATCGTTTTCTGTTTCTTTCCATGCAAACACTTCGATTTGTTCCTTTGTTAGCGGATAGTCTTTTAACTTTTTCTTATTTTTTTCAAATGTTTTCCTCACATATGGTGCTAAATCTATATCAAACATGGCAAGAGATTGCCCACCATGCTGCATATTTTGATTAGCTTGAAGAATAATAGACGAGAGTGCTAATGCACTTTTAATATCTTGTGGTTGTCTCATATGGCCATGTCCAGTGTGGAACCCTTTTTTCAGCAATTGTGCTAAAGGGATTTGTGAACAAGTGGTTGTTCCTGTTGCATAAAAATCTAAATCGTGTGGGTATAAAATATTTTGATTAATAGCTTGTTTTACTTGTTTAGAAAGCAAATGTTCCCTTACATAAAGTTTTGCGCTCTCTGATGCAAATGTTCCCATCATTCCCATTGGAGATCGACCATCAACATTTGCATTTTCTTGCATTAAGTCTTGATCGTTACTGTTTATAATTTTATCAAAAGTTGTCCATAAAGTATTTTTTTGCTGTTTTACATTGTCTGAGTTGTTCATCAAATTCACTCCATTTCAATATATAGTATATAACATCGATAAATAATACTATATACAGTGTTTTTCTGCAATGGTACTAATAAATGAAGTATGTAATCTTTTCTGTTTAGAAGAGATTAAATCTAGAAGTTTATCGTATTACCTTGCTCATAAAAAATAAAAAGATATAGAATGATTCAATTATTTATAGATAAAAATTCTTTTGTTTTAGATTCAAAGAGTGAGGATATCAATAGAGAGTAAAAACACACTGAACAATGTTTTATTTTATCATTTTAGCCAAGAAGACTCCTTCCTCAAGGAGCGTGAAGGGTCACAGCACAGTGAGTTAGGTGGGAGATGAATTGGCTTCGGACAAGGGATGGCAGGAAGCCATCTTAATTGTTCAACTTACAGAAAGTGTTACTCCACTACCTATCGAATGTACGTTTGGTATATAATAGTCATATACCGAAATGGAGGTGAATCAAATGATAATTAATAAAGCTTATAAGTTTCGTATCTATCCAAATCAAGCACAAGCAATTCTAATTAACAAAACAATAGGTTGTTCTCGCTTTGTATTCAATCATTTCCTATTCCTATGGGATCACGCATACAAAATAAAATGCAGTGATTTCACTCACAGTATTTTTTAAAAACATAGTTTATCTTATAAGAGAAGAGTGAGTATGAGAAATTCATTATATTTTACTATTTGGGATGGGTATTCCCTAAATTGGTGGAGTATGATTACCAGTGGGGGGATTCTCTCACTGGTAAAGTTTTTTATCTATAAATTTAATGATATATATGCTACTTATTATCATTCTTACGTAACATTTTGATAAAAAATTAAATGTGAGGTGTGGAAGAATGAAGTTAATTATTCCAAAGCAGCATGGAGCCTGGGGAATGCTGCTTATTCCATTTGTTTTAGGTATTTTAACTGGTAAATGGACATGGTATCATATACCTCTTTTTTTAGCGTGGTTTTTTGTGTATTTAGCTACATATCCCTTATTAATGTATGTAAAACAGCCGCGAAAGAAGTATTATTTATATTATTTTTTTCTTTACTTTGGTGAGGCTTGTATATGTACAGCTATTGCTCTTAGTTATGAATGGCGTATAGTTTACTTTTCTATTATTATGCTCCCGTTTTTTTGTATAAACATTTATTTTTCTAGCAAAAAAAATGAACGAGCCTTATTAAATGATGTATGTGCAATTCTTTTGTTTTGTATAGGGGGCATTATAAGTTATTACTTCACAATGAAAACAGTCGATAAAAATATATTGATAATAGCGACTATAACATTTTTATATTTTATAGGAAGTACGTTTTATGTAAAAACAATGATACGTGAAAAAAAGAATCCAACGTATCGCATTCTGTCATGGTGGTACCATTTATTACTTGTGATTGTTACGCTTATTTTATCACCAACGATTACCATTATTTTTATCCCAAGTTTGATACGGTCTATAGTACTGTATGGAAGAAATATTTCAATCTTAAAAGTGGGGATTTTAGAGAGTATAAATGCTATTTACGTTTTTATTACAACAATAATAGTATTTAAATATTTTGTCTCGTAAAGACTAATAATGATTCATATTGTTTATGTTATATTCATATATTAATTCGTTTGGATTAATTGTTGTATTAATGTTTTCTCCAATCCTGGATGTAGAAAGGAATGTATAAATAATGACTTTTTACCAAAAATTAATGCCGTATTATGATGAAATTTTTCCAGAAAATGAAAAACAATTGAATTTTATTGCTTCATATTTACAAGAGGGGGACTCCGTAATTGATGTAGGTGCGGCAACAGGGAATGTGGCTAATGCATTAGTTGAAAAAGGAATGATTGTAACTGCGATGGAACCAGAGAAGAAAATGGCTGATAAAATTTCTGAGAAGGCTATAACCCATAAGGGAAGACTTTTTGTAAATACACTTAGAATGCAGCAAATAGACGATGTGCCTGGGATATTTGATGGTATTTATTGTATTGGAAATACGTTGGTTCATTTGGACAATGTACAGGAAATTACTTATTTCATTCAACGTTCTTTTAAAAAACTTAAGAAAAATGGAAAGTTCATAGTTCAAATTGTAAACTATGAAAAAGTATTAAATCAAAAAAATTTCATATTTCCAGTAATTAAGAAAGAACATTTCTCATTCAAACGAGATTATGCAATAGAGAGAAACAAGGTGCTATTTACTGTAACATTAAATAAAAGTGGTGAAGAATTCTCAAATAGTATAGAGTTATATCCAATTACAAAAAAACAATTACTTCCCATATTAATAGATTGTGGATTTGAGTCAGTAGAAACTTACGCTAATTTTGATAAAAAAATATATTCACTTGATGGTCCGGCATTAGTAATTGTAGCAACAAAATAAATTTTAAAAACACCTGAGTAGAAAGTGAAGTGAACCCCGAAAACGGGACACCAATCAAAACACCTAAACCACTTGTTCCCTAAATTCTTTAGGGGATAGGTGGTTTAATTTTTCTTGAATTCGCACACAATTGTAGTAATGAATGTATTCTAGCACAATCTTTCGCACAGTTGTGTTGGATACTTTTGTTATCTCTTGTGAATAGAAAGCTTCACTTTTCAAATGACCAAAGAAGCTTTCCATGACGGCATTATCATGGCAATTTCCTCTCCGGGACATGCTGGTGATAATGCCGTTTTCTTTGGCATACGCTTGAAATTCTTTTGCTGTATAAATACTTCCTTGATCCGAGTGAAGAAGGACATCTTTTACTCTTCGCCCTCTCATTGCTTGTTTCAATGTCTTCATCGCTAATGTCAGTGTTTGTGATTCGCTGATGACACAACTAATAATTTCACGATTAAAGGCATCCATGATCGTTGATAAATACAAGGTACGCTCTCCAAATAAGAGATACGTCACATCTGTAAACCACTTTTCATTTGGTCTGGATGCATCGAATTCACGCTCCAATCGATGAGGGGCTACCATTGGTTCCGCACCATTGATATATTTCTTTTTCTTTCGACGTACTTTTGAAAGAATGTGATTTTGTCTCATGATTCGTAATACTTTTTTATGATTAACACACAGTCCCATTTTTTGAAGAGTAGCGGTCACTCTTCGATATCCATACCGAAATTTATGCCTAAGACAGACGTCCTTTACTTTCTCTTCTATATCATCTTTCCGATCTTCCGTTCGTTGTAACCAGCGATAAAATGTGGAACGGGGTAATTCTAATACGTTACACAATTCTTTTATCGTTATTTTTGTTTTTACATTTTTCCATAAAGTAACTACAGTTTCTGGTTTCAGCCCCTTTCGATTTCCAGATACTTTCCCCATACAAGTAATTTTGTTTTTAGATGCTTATTTTCTAAACGTAGTTGTTCTAATTCACTGAGCTCTTTTGGTCCTTTTCCATAAGAATATTGTTTTCCTACAGGTTGTTGAAAACGATACGTTTGATCTGTACGATACCATTTCATCCATGTCTTAATTTGGGAAACATTTTTAATTCCGAGTTTCTCCATAATTGTACGATTTGAATAACCATCTTTCTTCATTTCAATTACTTTCCACTTTGTTTCTTCTGGGTAATGAACTCTTGTCGTCATACGAAAAAACACCTCCATTGAATTTGCATACTTAGTATGCGAATTCAGGAGGTGTTTTTTTCATGTACCACTATTCGGGTTCACTTCAAAAGCTGTTACTCAGGTGTTTTTTTATTAATTTTTTAAAATGTGATTCTAGTCCTCTTTTAATTATAAAAAAGTTTATATAATTCAGTGGTAAATCGAATCTGATTGAGGAGGAATTGAGTTATATGAGCAAAGAAATTAAGTTAACTAAAGATATATATTGGGTAGGAAAAGTTGATAATAGAGAAGTTCCATTTCATCGTTTAATCTTAGCAAAAGGAACAACTTATAACGCGTACTTGCTAAAAACGGAAAAACCAACAGTGATTGATACAGTTGATATAGAGTTTGGAAGAGAATTTGTAGAATCATTAAGTAAATTAATTGATCCACAAGAAATTCAGTATATCGTAGTGAATCATACAGAGCCCGACCATTCAGGGGGATTGGCAGCATTAGCATCAAGAGCTACTAATGCAACGATTGTATGTACAGAAATTGCAGTACCAGAAATACAAGAGATGTATAAGCTGCATAATCGAAAGTTTTTAATAGTAAAAGACGGTGATACATTAGATATTGGTGGAAAAACATTGAAATTTAAAGAAACGCCATATCTTCATACTGAAGAAACAATGATTACCTACTGTGTAGAGGATAAGATTTTATTTCCTTGTGATATTTTTAGTACTCATATAGCAAATGACGAGATTTTCAGTGATAAAGCGAATGTAGATATTACGGAAGATTTTATTGGCTATTATAATGCCATTATCCATCCACATAGAAGATATGTAAGAACATTAATAGAAGCTCTAAAAGATTTGGATGTACAAATGATTGCACCATCACATGGCTACATTTTACGTCAAGATATACAGAAGTATATTAAATTATATGCGGATATGAGTAGAGATACGAATCAAGATAAAAAAGTAACAATTGTATATACAACAATTAAAAATAATACAAAAAAAGTAGCAAATATTATTAAAGAAACTTTAGAAGCAGATAATATTCACGTATCAGTATTTAACGTTGATAAATCAAAAAAATTAGAGGTTTTAAAGAGTATTCAAGAAGCAGATGCAGTCTTTATAGGATCTTCAACTAGATATGCAGATATGATTGGTAATTTAGAAGACATTTTAAAAGAAATGACAGAAATGAACCTAGAAGGGAAAATTGCAGCTTCATTCGGTTCATATGGTTGGAGTGGAGAGGCAATTGAAGTGATACAAGATTACCTCAATGAAACAAATATGAATGTACAAAGCACATCAAAAGTTATCCAATCTACAGGTATGACTCATGTTGAATTTCCTATTCGGATTAGATTCTCTCCAAAAGATGAGGGGAAAGTAAAGAAAATTCAACATGCAACAACATTTGTTACAGATTTATTATTGAGTTCTATTTAATAGAAAAATGGAGGTGAAAACATGGAAAAGAATTTTGTTATTATTGGGAGTGGTGTAGCTGCTGTAAATGCCGCTAAAACTATTAGAGAGTATGATAAAGGATCAAATATATTTATTTTTGGTGAAGAGCCATTACTACCTTATAAAAGAATTAAATTATCAAAGGATCTGTATTCAGATTTACACAGTGAAAAAGTGTTAATTAAAAAGAAAAAGTGGTATCAAGATAATCACATATCAGTTTTTATAAATACAAAGGTGGTAAAAATTAATACAGAAGAGCAATTTATTGTTACATCCAATGAAGCGGTATTTTCTTATCATAAACTATTAATTTGTACAGGAGCGAATAATAGAAGATTAGAGATAAATGGAATTAATAAAAAAAATATTTTTACTATTAGGGACATGAAAGAAGCAGATGAGCTTAAAGGTCATTTAGAGGACAAAGAAAGTGTTGTGACCATTGGTGGGGGTGTACAAGGGTTAGAAACAGCATGGTCTATTCTGAAAGCTGGTAAAAAGGTATCCATTGTAGAAGTAGCTCCTTTATTAATGAGAAGACAATTAGATACAAAATCTTCGCTTCTCTTGAAACGAAAAATTGAAAAGGAAGGAGTAAAGGTGTATTTAAATACTTCTATTGATTCTATTCTCGGGAAAGAATCTGTAACTGGCATAAAGATGAACGACAACTCTCAAATTAATTGTGATAGTATTGTTTACTCAATTGGCGTTACTCCGAACACTAAACTTGTACATGATACTGCTATTAAATTAAATAGAGGTATTGTTGTAGATGAGAAGATGAGAACAAATATAGACTCCGTATACGCTGCGGGAGATGTTGCAGAAGTAAATAATGAAATTGAAGGCTTATGGGGGACTGCCTTGGAACAAGGAAGAGTAGCAGGTAGTAATATGGTCTCTAAAACTGCCATTTATAAAAAAGAAATTCCAACCACTATTTTTAACGCATTCAATGTATCTTTATTTTCAATTGGAGTTGTTAATGAAGAGCAATGTGATACAACAATTGTTGAAGAAGACGGTAAGGAGAAGTATACAAGGTTATTTATTAAGGATAATAAAATAGTCGGTGTGATTTCATTAGAAGGAGTTGCTGCATCTATTCCTTACAAATCTGCGATTGAAAAGCATGTATCGTTAGAAGGAATAGATTTATTAAATACAAACATAAGTGAAATAATGAGCAAGTTAAAAGAAAAAATATAAAGCTGTACAAAAAGGAGAGGAAATCATGAAAAAATACATTTGTTTACCATGTGGATATATTTATAACCCAGAGGTAGGGGATCCAGATGAGGATATAGAACCAGGAACAAGTTTCGAAGATTTACCAGAGGACTGGGTTTGTCCTGTGTGCGGAGAAGATAAAAATCATTTTGCACCACTAGATGAATAAGAAGGAAAAAACAATGAGAATACTGCACAGTATTCTCATTGTTTTTTATATTTTTGAATGTGATTCTGGTCACAGAAATATTCTTTAAAAAATTCTATAATAATTATGTAGCAGATACTTATACCGATTCAGCCATTCTCGGTACACTCTATATGGCCCTGGCGCCACCCTTTCTCCTCAGGGCCATATTTTTTTCTATGCCATATCAAAATATGTTTATGAGGATAGTGTATATCACTGTCTTCATAAACATATAGTTGTGATTTGGGTCACTGCAATATTTGATAAAAATGTCTATAATAACCTTGGATATCAGTATATTTTTAATTCTATAGTTAGAGTAAGGTGAGAAAATATGGACGATAATCATAAAAAATCAAGAGAGCTTTGTCCAAGAAAAGTACTAATTTTTAAGACCCTTTCCGAAGAGGAAATTAGTAATATAGCTTCAATGACAAAACATAGGAAGTTTAAAAAGGGCCAGCCATTAATTCTTGAGGGAGATAAATCAGATACATTATTTATTATTAATAGTGGACAAGTAAAGCTATGTACATTAACTTTTCAAGGGAAAGAGCAAATATTGCATATACTAACAAGTGGTGAATCCTTTTGTGAATTAAATATATTTAATTATGATGAAAAAAGTAATTTTAGTGCGTATGCTATAGAAGATACTCATATCTGTATGCTAAAAAAAGAAAATATGGATTATATAATGGAACGAAATCCAAGTATTGCATTAAAGTTGTTAAAAGTTGTCACAAAACGTTTAGCTAAGATAGAGAATTTAGTGCAAAATTTAGCGACAAACAATCCTGAAGTTAGAATTGCTCACATACTATTGGAGTTTTGTGATAAATATGGCAAAAGTACTGAGGATGGAATACTTATTAACTTGCCATTGACACGAGAGGAATTGGCAAATTATGCGGGGGTAACAAGAGAGACTATTAGTCGTAAATTGAATAAGTTTGAAAGTTTAGGACTCATGGCCTCTGTTGGAAATAAGAAAATAATAATAAAAAATCAGTTAGCTATTAGAAGAATTATCAGTTTCTGACAAAAGAACCCTTTCTCAGAATATAAAAGAGGAGTTATTACAAATTAGTAAGTATATTAATTGTATAAATTCTTAAAATCGTTATATATGAGGAAATCACAAAAAAGGGAATATGTGTTACCAACCGGTTTAATTGATAAGATATGGATTTTTTGAGCCGCAAAATATCACATGCCTTATAATCAAACTTAAATAATAAATTTTAAATTATGTAATCTTATATTTTTGATTTATGTGAGGGACACACCTTACGTACCACTCCAATGGTATAGGTGTGTCCTTTAAATATATAATTATAATGTTATTAATTATCGTATTAACTAGGTATTATTATATAATAATTATATAATAGAAAATTAGTAATTTTAAGTTTATCTCAACTTATAGCTTTGTGGTTTTAAGGAATGATAGTTAGGGCTTGTCTGCCTAATTGAACCCATGCTTCTTCAAAATCCTTCTTATCAATTCTTTTATTTTTTTCCGTATCTAATGGATCATTAATGTATACATATTGATCGGTGTATCCAGTTAATAAAACACTATGTTGACGGTATGTAACCTGTCTCTCACCCATATTTGTTTTCCAAGTACGAAATTCATAATCAGGTAGTTTGCGAAAGCTTGCGTTTGTTAAAATCCAAACAGGGTGTTCTTTGTCAATTGCTTTATATAAATCCTCGGGATTACTTCCGGTTAAATCTATAATACAATTCTCTGATATGTATAATTTGGCTAACTCTAAAATCGGCTTAATATGCACACCTAAACCAGGCATATCTATGTCATACATATCTCCAACAAATCCTTCGTCCATATTCCCCATAAATCCATTGTTTTGAAAAGGTACATATTTAATATTTTCAGCTAACTCTAATTTATCAACGGATAACCCGTTAAAATTTAAAAGCATTGCTAAACTTGTAACTTCGCATCCACGTTCTAATTCTGGATTTTGTAGAATCAAAGGGACTTCTAAAGGATTATTCTTTTTAGAGTATGATTTTTTATTATCGAGTTTAACAAGTTTATCCATCTCATATGTTGTATTTTTAGCGCTATTATTTTCACCTTTATGGACTAGAGTTATTATACATAATACCGTGCATAAAATAATTAATAGATAAATATTTTTGTGTCGTTGCATTTTAGTATGTCTCCTTAATTAAATAAATACTTTAATTTAATACGTAATGGGGTTGCATATGTGTCAATATTAAAGTGTTCTCTTTAATACGTTTTCAAAGGATTAAAACTCTTCTTAAACAATTATTAAGAAGAGTTTTTTAGATAAAAGTTATAAAGAATTAGTTTTAATTAACTAAGAAATTATGCAAAAAGAGTATTTGTCTGTACATTTGTTATATGCTCGGCTAATACAGTAGCTTGTGCGTGGAGGGGGGCTGGAAATCCTAATGTAATACCATTGTGTTCAGTGCATTCACCAATTGCATAAATTAATTTATCATTTGTTTGCATATACTTATTAACAACTATGCCACGTTTAACATGTAAGCCAGCTTTTTCTGCTAAATGTGTATTAGGTCGCCTACCAATAGGTATTACAATTAAATCATATTTTTTAATAGTGCCATCTTCGAATTGGATCCCCTCTGCGTAGTCTGTACCTAGGATTTTAACCGTGTTTTTTTCCATGAGAAATTGAATTCCTTTTGCTTTTAGCTTGTTACATAGTAATGAACAATCCAAGATATCTTGTTTTGCCATTAAGTGTGAACTGAAATGAACTACGTGGACGCCTATTCCAAAATCAAATAATTTTTGTGCAATTTTTAGACCGAGCATGCCATTGCCAATAATAATAGCTTTTTTTGCATGCTTCTTAATATTTAATAGAAATTGGATTTCTTCAGTTGTTCTAAGTTTATTTACTCCAAATAATTGCAGTCCTTTAACGGGAAAAATAAAAGCAGTAGATCCTGTTGCAATGATGAGTTTATCGTAGAAAACAATACGGCGTTTATCTGTAACGATGACCTCGTCCTCACGATCAATTTCTATTACTTTTTCGTTTGTAAAAAGCTTAATATTATGTTGTTTATACCAATTATATTGCTTTTGCATTCTATTTTTAATATTTAATTTTAAAGAAATAGTGTTTATTTGATTGTAGAGAGGATAGAGTTCATCACTGAAAATAGAAATACTATACATATTAGGATTTTGTATTAAAATTTGTTCAATACAGCGTAAACTAGATATACTATTACCGATTATTACTAAGCGTTTTCGTTTTCTCATATCAATTTCTCCTTTTTATTGTGAAATATTGAGCAATGATATCCGTTCATATTATATCAATTTTAAAAACAGAGTGCTTGATATGTATTTTATTTTAAAATATGTAAAAAATTATCTTTATTCGGGTATTGGGATACAAATTGGATTCCATTAAATTCATAGGTTAGAGCCAAATTTTTAACATTTTACTAAGATATTTCAGATAGAAAATGTTGAATATGTTTGCTGATAGTAGTATTTCTTCAATTTTTAAAGAGTAACGCATATAAACACACTGTACCTAAAATTAAAGTTTTTTGTATAAATATAATGAATTTCCTGATGCGTCACTATACAAGTAAGTAAAAATTAAGATGAAGTGCTTTTCCTAAACATGATAAATTAAAACTTGTTATACCAGATTAATTATTTTTTATTCTATATTGAATAGGTATATTCGTGGATTATGCACCTTCTAGGATTTAGTAAATATAGCAGATTGCACATCATTTGAATTATTTCGTAAAGTGAGTGTGTTTATTTTGTGAAAAGTTGAACAAAATCTTGAAAGTGAATATTGAAACATGTAGTTTATTCTTAGGATTATTTATAATAAACATAAACTAAAGGAGTGTGTATTTTTATGTTAGAACAAGGGATAGCTGATGCTATAAAACTTGCACAAAAGAAGAAACAAATATTAGATATAAACCCAATACAATATTTTGTTCGTGCATTACTAGCCGGCATCTATATTGGATTTATTATAGTATTATGTTTTAAATTAGGGGATTTTTTTCACGTTGTAAATTCACCTGCAACTTATTTAAGTGCTTCTTTATTTTTTGGAATTGCACTTATATTAATAATATATGGTGGAGCGGAATTATTTACTGGGAATACAATGTATTTTACAATTTCGACCTTACGAAAAAAAACAACGGTCTTAGATACTTGTCGTAACTGGGGTGCTTGTTTTTTAGGTAATCTGGTAGGTGCAATATTTTTTGCGTTATTATTTTATGGTACTGGTATTTTTGATCAAATTGAATATGAACATTTGATAAGTAATGTTGTTGCAGTAAAAATGAATACTCCGACAATACAGCTATTTTTCAAAGCTATTTTATGTAATTGGCTTGTTTGTCTAGCGTGTTTCCTTCCTTCTCAAGTAAAAGGGGATACAGCAAAAATAATTGTTATGATGTTATTGGTTTTTACATTCTTTTTATCGGGATATGAACATAGCATTGCAAATTTATCGCTATTTGCAATCTCCCTGGTATCGCCACATCCCAATACAATTTCTTTTAGTGGGGCTATTTATAATTTAATTCCAGTTACAATTGGAAATATCATTGGTGGATCTGTATTTGTTGGCATGGTATATCATTATATAACCCAAAACAACCCTACCCCTGAAGAGAAGGGCGATTTAGTTGTATCTCAATGTGAGGAAAACATCCCATTACAAACACAAATAAAAATTTGAGCTACTAATATAATCTTTTTCGTATAAAAATAACATAATTATTTTGAATGCTATTTTTATATCAGTTGGCCTAATTAGCCGGAAATACCGTTTTAATAATTCTTTTAAATATATTTTTTTCTTTTATAAAATATATTATTTGTTTTTGTTAGACATATAAGAGAAGGAAAATATACAAAAAACATTCACAACTTATGTGACCTAAATTTGTTAATATAAAATGCAAGATCACATGTCGAATTTATTACAGAAAACTCTAAAAAATTAGTGGGAGGTTTACTAGAAAATGAATTTTGAAAAGGTTTGTTTGGTATAGAAGTGCTTTTAGGGGGTTATTGCTAAAATAGGTGAGATAACCTTCGATATACAAAATTAAAATTTGCAGTAATTAGATTTGAATGAAGATAATATAAGCATGAGTGTCATTATGAGAAGTGATAATCAGTTAATGAATCTTAATAAAAATGTAAGCGTTAACAATTTTTATTTAACTAGATGTATAAACTAGATTTTTCACAGAATGTCTATGAATCTTTGAAATGTAGATAAAGAAAAATTATCTTATCTAGTGAAGCTATACATAATATTTTTTGAGTTAAATAAGAAATAATGTTAGAGCAATATTTGCTGGAAATACATATGAAAAGGGAATTTAAGTTTAACTATTTGGTATTGAACATAAATGTATTTCGTGTTTATTACTTGCTCATTCAAGATCAATTAAATCTCTTTTTATTAGAATAACGGAGATGCACAAAAACATAATAAACAAAAATAGTGAGGGATCTATAAATGAACAAAAATATTAATCGTGTGGTTTTAATTGGTACAGGGGCCGTAGGGTGTAGTTATGCATATTGTATGATTAATCAGGGGTTGGCAGAAGAATTCGTTCTTGTAGATGTAAATGAAGCAAGAGCAGAAGGAGAAGCAATGGATTTAAGTCACGCAATTCCTTTTTCACCATCACCAACAAAAGTTTGGAAGGGTAGCTGTGAGGACTGTAAAGATGCGCAAATAGTTGTAATTACAGCTGGATTACCACAGAGACCAGGTGAAACACGTTTAGACTTAGTTGAAAAAAATACTAAGATTTTTAAAGAAATTATTCGTAATGTCATGTCAACTGGATTCGATGGTATTTTCTTAATTGCAACAAATCCAGTAGACATTTTAACATATGTGACTTGGAAAGAATCTGGGCTTCCAAAAGAGCGTGTAATTGGTTCTGGTACAACACTTGATTCTGCACGTTTCCGTTACATGTTAGGAGAATATTTTGAGATCGATCCTCATAATGTTCATGCTTATATAATTGGTGAACATGGTGATACGGAGCTTCCGGTTTGGAGTCATGTGTCAGTTGGCGTTCAAAAGCTACAAACCATTTTAGAAAATAAAAGTCAGTATAATCAAAGTGACTTAGACGAGATTTTTGTTCGTTCACGTGATGCGGCCTATCATATAATTGAACGTAAGGGAGCGACCTGTTATGGAATTGGAATGTCTTTATTACGTATAACAAAGGCAATTCTACATCATGAAAATAGTGTATTAACAGTATCTGCATACCTTGAAAATGAATATGGTCATAATGATGTATATATAGGAGTTCCTGCTGTTATTAATCGCGAAGGTATTCGAGAAATTATAGAAATTGAGTTAAATGCGGAAGAAAAGTTTAACTTTAATCATTCTGTACATACATTAAAAGATACCATGTCACCAATACTATAAGATGAATTTATCGTATAACATTATGTCGAATATATAAATACTTAGCAACAGTTTAAAGGTACCTAATCTAATATACTCTGAAAGCAAATAGTATAGAAAAAATGTTTGTTTAAATAGAAATAAAGTACTTTCATCTTGTAAAGAATCATTTTATAAACATTATTAAGAAATTAAGATTCTGTACGACATTAGTTCATAACATATCAAGATTGAAAGTTTTTAGAAGCGACATAATTATTTATAGCTAAATATGTTATGATTTTCACAAAAGGTTGATACCTTTTTGTGCATAGTTTCCTTTAAGTCACTAAAGATAGATATATTTGATTAAATAAAAAGCACTTTTTTAGAAGTTTAAGGAAGTGCCTTTTTATTTGTTAATAAACATTAGAAATCTATTAAATTACATACATTTATGAAAGAGAGTGATTTCTATGTGCATCTGGCTATCGTTTAATTACATTCTTATTGGACGTTTATAAAACAACGAGCATACAGTAGGAAATGTGAAAATTAGGGGGATAATGGAGCATACAAAGTTGGTAATAAACCTTAGGGAAAGGAGGGAACGAGATGAGAAATTTCTTTGAAGAAAAATATACAAATTTAGAATTTAAAAGAGAACTAATAAATATTATAAGTAAAATCAGTGAATATAAAGGAGCAATATCAGCATATCAAACTCAAAAACCAGAGATATTTAATCTTTTGGAAAAGAGTATATCACTGCAATATATTAAAACTTTTCCTAATATATATGAAAAGTTTACATTCTCAAATAAACAGTTAAAAAAATTAGTTGATCATCATGCTAGCCCTCAAACATTGGAAGAGGACGCTTTATTTTGTTATTGCAAAACATTAGAACTTGTGCAAAAAGAAAACCACAAATTACCTATTAAACCGCAAACAATTCAAGAATTGCACTTCCAATTAATGAATTATTCAACTTCTGAAAGTGGTAATTGGAGAAAAAGCGAACTTGTATTATCTTCTATTCCAAAGTTAAAAGATCAATTTAAATTACGTACAGTTGTTTTATATGATATGGTTCCGCAATATTTGTATCATCTATGCGAACAATATAATGCATTAAGGGCTAAAGGGAATTTTCATCCGCTCCTACTAATTCCTCAATTTATCTTAAATTTCCTATGTATTTATCCATTTAATAAAGGGAATGGCAAGTTAGCAAAAATATTAATTCAATGGTTATTAATTGAAAGTGGATTTACATTTGTAAAATATACATGTATAGATAGATATTTCAAAGAATATGAATCAGATTATTATGATGCTCTGTATAAATCTACAGCTCACTGGTATCAAGGCGATCATAATGTAGTTTTCTGGATGAAAATTTTTTTAGATATTGTTTTAGTTGCATATAAAGAATTGAATTATGTAATAAAAAATTGTATTAGCACTCATACTAAAAGAAAAAGAATTGAAAAATACATAGACAGACAAGATAATCCTTTTACTAAAGAAAATATTCGAAACATGTATCCAGACATAAGTGAAAGTACTATAAATAAAACATTACACGCTTTAAATTCACAGGGATACATTAAATTAGTTTCTAAAGGTAGAAATGCAACATGGATAAAGCGTAAATTAACTTAGGGTAAAAAACTAGAACACTGGCAAATAATAAACAAGGAGAACCCCAAAAGGGTTCTCCTTGTTTATTATTTGTTAGACTAATGTATCTTTTAGAAGGATAAAGAAGTAAAATAGACTATTTATTAATAGCAATCTAATCATAAAATTTTGTATCACATCTTTAAGAAAGACTGGTCTACTCGTTATGATTTTCTAAACTAAATTGTCCCTTTTTACGCATAGTGTAATAAATAGGGAGGCCGAGTGCAGTTAGACCTATTCCACATAAAGCTAGCAGAGGTTGAGTGAATAAGGTATTAATAACAATGAACAATCCGCCAATAATAGCAACTAATGGTATAAAAGGATACAATGGAACTTTATAAGGTCGCACAAGTTCGGGTTCCCTTTTTCGTAAGATGAATACAGCAAGGAATGTCATTGTGTAGAATATCCATATTACAAATACCAACATATCAGTAAGAGTATTGAATCCGCCGACGGCCATCATAATAATTGAAATAAATAGCATAAATAGACCAGAATTATAAGGGACCCGACTATTTTTAGATAATGTAGCAAACCATTTACTAAATGGTAGTTTGTTCTCAATAGCCATGGCATAAGGAATTCGCATTCCTGTCATAATATAACCATTAATCGTTCCAAATACGGAAATTAAAATGCCAATGGTAACTAGTTTTCCTCCCATAGCTCCAAAAAGAATTGTAGCTACTTGAGAAGCGGGTGTATCAGTACCTGCGAGCGATGTTGCAGACATGACCATTAGAAACGCGACATTAATTAATAAATAAACAACCATTACTGTTGATAATCCTAATACGATTGCTTTAGGCAAGTCTTTTTTAGGGTTTTTCATTTCTCCAGCAATATTCCCTACATGAATCCACCCATCATAGGCGAACATTGTTGCGAGTAAACCAGATCCAAGGGCAGATATCATAGATTTGTTCGGCCCTGCCTCAATTGGAAAAAGCTGAAAAGTAACGTCACTTTTGTGTAGTAATCCAAAAATAATAATCAATGCTAATGGAACCAATTTGCATATAGTCGAAGCCATTTGGATTCCACCAGCTGCTTTAGCTCCTAAAAAGTTCATAAGAGTTACAAATGTTGCTGTGATAATTGCAATTGCGATAATTAGCATTTTGTGTTCATTAACATTTAGGCCAAATAAACTAACCGTTTGTGTCCCGAAAATAATAGCAAGAGCTGCAATATTTGCAGGGAAGTATATGACAGTTTGTGCCCAGCCAAGCAAGAAAGCAGTTAAGTTTCCATAAGTCCTCTTTAAATATGCCATCATTCCCCCCGTTTCAGGAATAGCGGCAGATAGTTCAGCAGCAGTTAGTCCTGCGCAAACGGTTAAGATACCACCAATTACCCATGCAAGTAATCCTAGGCTCGCTGTTCCTGTTACTCCATATAATGCAGTGGGCTTGAAAAATACTCCGGCGCCGATAACGGTACCAATAACTGTGGTTAATGCTGCAAAGAAACCAATATCCTTTTTTAGTTGTTGTTGTGACAAAATAATCACTCCCAATTAGAAAAATATATAAATTCTCTTATGAATTCATTATCTTGTTTGTTAAATTATTTGATAGTATATCCTGTATCCATACAAATAGCCGCCCCTCATCCTTACCATATAGGGAATTTGAATAAATTTCAGATACTAAAAAAAATGAAATTAAACGTATAGGTAAAGAAAGTTTAATTTCACCTCAAATCATGTGAAAATTTTCACATGATTTGAGGTGCGTAAAGTTTCATGAATTATACATTAAAAGAAATTCTTTAATTTAACCCGAAATATGGATTTGAAAACGAGATTTCGTTTTTATGAATAATAAGAATAGATGAGGTATTTTAATATTCTGATATAGGAAAACAATAAATTCAAATTCAAAAGAGAAGATATATTCTTGTGAAGAATATCACAAAGTATTGAGAGATTCAATCATATTTCCGATATAAAATATAGAAAATCAGCTAAATAAAACGTTTTGTGAAATATTTCACAAAATTGTTGACCTGTTATTTTTACTAATGGTATCTTGTAGGTGCAATCCAATGTTATAAATTAAATTATATTCAAAAAATATTATAAAGGTGAATATTATGAATCTTGTATTTATCTGACAATAGTTAATTTAATTTATAACTCACTCTAAAAAAGGATGTGTTGATATGAAAATTGGTGTAGTGAAAGAGATAAAAAAAGGGGAAGCTCGTGTAGGGATGACTCCAGAAAATGTTCGAAAATTGGTTGTAGCTGGAAATGAATTATTAGTACAAAAAGATGCTGGATTAGGTTCTGGTTATACGAATGATGAATATATAAATGCAGGAGCAAGCATAGTAACTCAAGGTGAAGCATGGGATGTTGATATGGTAGTAAAGGTAAAAGAACCATTACCAGCAGAATACCATTACTTTAAAAAAGATCTAATTGTATGGGGATTTTTACATCTTGCCGCTTCTAAAGAGTGTGTGGAAGCAATGAGAAATGCTGGAACTACTGCGATTGCTGGTGAAACTATTAGTGAGGATGGAAATTTAGCATTATTAAAACCTATGAGTGCAATTGCTGGAAGACGCGCGGTATTTATGGGAGCCTATTATTTAGAAAAACAACATCAAGGTGAGGGGATTTTATTATCAGGTATTGAGGGAATCCCAGCCGGAAAAGTTGTAATCCTAGGTGGAGGGAATGCTGCAACTAATGCCTGTGATATGGCAATTGGGATTGGATGTAGTGTTACAATTCTAGAGGTTAATCAAGAAAGAATTGCATATTTAAGAAAGCAATACGCAACAGAAGAAGTAAATATAATTGAATCTAATACTGAAAATTTAGAGCGAACGATTAAAGAGGCAGATTTATTTATTTCAACAATCTTAATACCAGGATCTCGCCCTCCTAAAATTGTTAAAGAGTATATGGTTCAATCTATGAAGCCAGGAAGTGTCATTGTTGATATCGCAATAGATCAAGGTGGTACAGTAGAAACGATTGACCATTATACAACTCATGATAATCCTGTATTTATTAAACATGATGTAATCCATTATGCAGTACCAAATATGCCTGGTGCCACCCCGCGTACTTCAACTATGGCGTTGGCAAATGGAAATATTGAGTATTTACTAGCGATTGCTAAAGATGGATTAGAAAATGCAATTCAAAATAAATCATCATTAGAATCTGGGGTAAATGTTTATAAAGGTATTATTACCTACGAAAATTTAGGTCTGACGCTAGGTTTGGACTTTAAACAATTGAAAGAAGTGTTAGTATGATTAGCAAAAACATATTGTTAGATATTACTGACATTAAAAAAGCCAAAGAAATTCTTGACGTAAATGCTAGAAAAACGCCTTTGGTTAAATCTTTCTATTTAACCAGTAAAACCGGTGGAGAAATTTATTTGAAGCTAGAAAACATGCAGTTAACAGGTTCATTCAAATTTCGTGGTGCATTTAATAAAATTTTCCAACTAACAAATGAAGAAAAAGAACGTGGTGTGATCGCTTGTTCAGCTGGAAATCATGCACAAGGTGTTGCATTATCTTCCCATTTACTTGGAATTAAAAGTAAAATTGTAATGCCAACCTCCGCACCGCAGGCTAAAGTGGATGCGACCAGAGGATATGGTTCTGAAGTTATTTTATACGGTGATACCTTTGATGATGCAAAAGCGAAATGTGAAGAGATTATAAAAGAAACAGGCGAAACATACCTACATCCATATGATGATGTAGAAGTAATGGCTGGCCAAGGGACAATTGGTTTAGATATTCTGGATGATATGTGGGATGTTGATACTGTTATTGTACCTATTGGTGGGGGAGGAATTATTTCAGGAATTGCTGTTGCACTGAAATCATTTAACCCCTCTATTAATATTATTGGCGTTCAGGCAGATAATGTTCATGGAATGAAAGCTTCTTATGATGTTGGGAAAATTGTAGAACATTATGAGTCTCCGACAATAGCGGATGGTTGCGCAGTTAAAATACCAGGAAATTTAACTTTTGAAATTGTAAAAGACCTAGTAGATGACATTGTAACTGTATCAGAAGAAGAATTAGAAGTGGCAATGAAAGACTTACTGCAACGCGGAAAAGCTGTCGTAGAAGGTGCGGGAGCATTAGCTACAGCCGCTCTTCTAGCAGGGAAAGTTGATAAATATGTGCAGGATAAAAAAGTAGTAGCGGTTATTTCAGGCGGCAATGTGGATTTAAAACGTATTTCAAGTGTATGTGAGCATTTCTTTGTTGCCAATGAGGTAAAATAACGATTGAAGAATCTTTTAAAATAGAATCATTTTACTAAAGGGGAGCTAGGAGAAGATATCTTAGCTCCCTTTTAAATAAATGGAGGCGTGTGTTATGGCCAACTTATTTAGGAAAAAATCCGTTAGGAAATTGTTAGAAGATAGTAAAAGAAAGACTTTGACAAAAACATTAGGCGCATTTGACCTTACCATGCTAGGGATTGGCGCGATAATTGGTACAGGAGTGCTTGTATTAACTGGATTAGTAGCAGCAAGAGATGCTGGTCCAGCAGTTATTTTTTCATTTATGATTGCGGCAATTGTTTGTGGATTTGCAGCCCTATGTTATGCAGAAATTGCCTCTTCACTTCCAGTATCTGGTAGTGTATACACCTATTCATATGCGACAATTGGTGAGTTTGTAGCTCATTTAATGGGCTGGACCTTACTGTCAGTATATATAGTTACAACTGCGGCGGTAGCAGGTGGATGGACAGGCTATTTCCACAACTTAGTAAGTGGATTTGGGATTGAAATACCAAAATCACTGTTAACGATTCCAAGGCAAGGTGGAATCGTTAACTTACCAGCAGTAATCATTACTTTGATATTAACTTTGTTATTATCAAAAGGCACGAAGGAAAGTAAGCGAGTGAATAACGCAATGGTATTAATAAAAATTTGTATTGTTATTTTATTTATTTCAGTTGGTATATTTTACGTGAAACCAGAAAACTGGATACCATTTGCACCGTACGGTATAAGCGGAGTCTTTTCTGGAGGAGCTGCAGTATTCTTTGCTTTTTTAGGATTTGATGCGTTAGCAACGTCTGCTGAAGAAGTAAAAAATCCACAACGTGATCTACCAATTGGTATTATTGCTTCGTTAGTTATTTGTACAATTATTTATGTTATTGTCTGTCTTGTTATGACAGGCATGGTTTCGTATAAGGAATTAGATGTACCAGAAGCAATGGCTTACGTATTAGAAGTTGTAGGACAAGATAAAGTGGCGGGGATAATCGCAGTTGGAGCTGTAATTGGTATTATGGCTGTAATTTTCGCTTACATTTATGCAGCAACACGTGTATTCTTTGCGATGAGCCGTGACGGTTTATTACCAAAATCTTTTGCGAAAATTAATAAAAAAACAGAAGCGCCAGTATTCTCAACTTGGTTAACAGGGATTGGTAGTGCTTTAATTGCTGGATTTATCGATTTAAAAGAATTGTCTAATTTAGCGAATATTGGAGCGTTATTAACATTCGCCATGGTTGGTGTAACTGTTATCATTCTTCGTAAAACACATCCGAATTTAAAACGTGGTTTCATGGTACCACTGGTACCAATCTTACCGATTATTTCAATAACATGTTGCTTATTCTTAATGGTAAATCTACCTTTAAAAACTTGGGTTTATTTCGGTATTTGGTTATTTATAGGGGTAATAGTATATTTTATATATTCTAAAAGACACAGTCAATTAAACAAGCTATAAATGTGTAATATAGTAGTACCAGGTTACCACGTCCTACATGTTTGAGGACGCAAAATTCTTTTGGAGAGCGGCTAAAAAGAATTCATGGACCTGTTTCATATAGGTATTCAGATAATTTTTTATCCTAGTTATTCATACCCATCTGCTTAAAAGGTCGAATAAGAAAAAAATTAATTAAAGTGATTCTTTTCTTTTGGGATGTACCTCTTCTTTTTATAAAAATTTCAATCAAAAGAACTTGCAAGTTTATGTTATACGATAAAAAAAGGATCTATTTTCAAAATAGATCCTTTTTTTATGGACGTCTCCACTAATAAAAAAAGAACTGACATAGGTCAGTCCCAATCCTAAGCTAACGCACTCGTTTGTTTAAGTGTGATTCTTCACAAACTAATGTCGGAATTAGGAGTTGGACCCTTATTTAATGGATTTCTTTGAAAAAAGGTGATTTATCACTTATAATAAAGGTAACTAGTTACATTTATTCGAGGAGGATTTTTAAAAATGAAACAAACTCAAGAAAAAGCCTTTATTTTTGGTGCTATCTTTACTTTGGCAAATCGATTACAGATTCTTGGAGATAAGTTTGACGAAAACATAACGGTTAAACAATGGCTGTTATTAGCTACTATATCTAAATCTGAACATCCAGCGCCTTCATTAAGTGAGGTTGCTAAAATTATCGGGAATTCAAGACAAAACGTTAAAAAAATGGCTCTTATTCTTGAAAATCAAGGTTTTCTCTCTCTAACGAAAGATGATATAGACACTAGAATAACAAGAATAACGTTAAACCCAAAATGTATTACTTATTTTCAAAACAGAAATTTGGATGAACTAAATTTTTTAAATCAATTATTTGATTCATTTGACGAAGATATGATAACGGGATTATACCAAGGTCTTAATCATTTAGCGGAAAACATTATTAACATGGAGAATACCACAAATACTTATAAAAAGGATTGATACATCATGAAAACCGTAATTATTATTCTATTAACTTCCATAATCATAATTACAATTGGATCGTACATATTTTTTAATATTTCATACTCAAAAACGAAAAATGAATTTAATAAAAAAGTAAGTCAGCAAATTGCTACTTTGAATTCGGTTAATGATGAGTTTACTTATGAGGATATTGATTATTTACCACTACCTGTTAAACGATACTTTGAGTATTGCGGTTACATCGGAACTCCTAAAATGTCCTACATGGTAGCGAAATTCCAAGATGTTGATTTTATCATGTCACCTAACAAACCGAAGTTGAAAATAGATTATACACAATATAATTTTGTTAATGAACCAAACAGATTGGCATTTATAGATACCGCGCTTTATGGAGTTCCTTTTCAAGGAATCGATTCTTATATTGGTGGAAGTGGTAATATGAAAGGTGTTATTGCTAAAAGTTTCAATCTATTCAATCAACGTGGACAAGAAATGGATCAAGCTAGTTTAGTGACCGTACTTGCAGAAAGTTTAGTCATACCAAATGTCGCATTACAAAATTATATTATTTGGGAATCGGTAGATGATACACATGTCAAAGCAAAGATAGCTTACAAAGGTATTTCAGCTAGTGGTATATTTACTTTCTCTAAAACTGGAGAAGCTTTAAGTTTTACCACTAAAGATCGAGCTGCGATTTCAACGGATGGTATAAAGCAAAAGATAGCATGGTCAGCCGTTTATGAAAACTATAAAAAATCTAACGGAATCATGCAACCAACAGTTCTTAAAGCTGTTTGGCATTATAAAAGTGGTGATGTAACATACTTTGACGGTCGAGATGTAAAATTTGAATACAATTATAATTTTAATATGTGAAATATCGTAGCTTGAATCACTAAAAATCCTATGGAAATACTCTATCATTCGTAGATTAAGCCAAAGCCCTAGCTTCTGAGCTAGCTCATGAATTCCAATTTAAAATGAATACATCAGGAGGGCGAGAAATTTTCAATAAAATATAAAAACTACGCTATCTTTTCTGTGGAATCTTAGGAAAAGATAGCGTTTTTATTGCCCAATAACTTACAAACTTAAACTATAAGAGAAAAATGAATGAAGTATTTGGGTGGTAGTAAATGATTTAGCGGTATTAATATATATATGACAAATCAGCCTATAGCTATTTACTTTCTTAAATTTTATATAATATAAATTTTTTGTGAATTATTAGTCTGTAATTAATTAGATTTAAAGTATTATTCACACGAAATGACTACCTTTGTGTAGTTTACTTGATTTGTAAGACAGTTAGAAATACTAGATCAAAACATAAATACTCGTTTTTGATAGATATTTTATAAAGTTGTATTTATATGTGTCATAAAATAACATCTAAATATAATTATAAACAGAATAAAGGGAGGACTATGTAAAAAGTAATAAATACAAGTTCATGAACTGTTCTTGCACGTAAGCACATGCTAGAGAAATGAAAACTTTTAAATTTATCAAGGAAATGAGAGGGAGATACTATGGGGAATAAATCAAAGCATAAAACCAAAAGAATACTTGTAGCTACTGCAACATTAACTATACTTGCTTCTGGAATGGCTTCTTCACCAGATATCTTTGCAGAGGAAAAGCAGCAGCAAAAAAATTTATCGACATCACTGCAAGATAAAAATCCAGTTAAATCAGAAAATAGAACATATACAGTCCCAGGGGAAGGGGATGTTGAGGGACTGAAACAACAGGAAAGAAAAAATATGGCATTTAGCCCATATGAACCCACTGGTTTATATGCAAAACCAAATGAACAAATAACGATTAATGTAGAAGGTAATCAAGATATTCAGGTATATATTGGAACATATTCGTATGATGCTTCTTGGAGAGAAGATTCTAAAATAAAATCATTTACATTAAAACCCGGTATAAACACCATTCAATCTCCAAATGGGGGATGATTTATTTTTATAATAAACAACAAGGTGGCACCATTCGAACAACAGTCACAACAGGTGGAACGACTACGCCTTTCTTTGAACTAGGAAAGCATACGAAACAAGATTTAATAAACATGCTGGACCAATATCCTAATGCAAATGCAGTGGAGTTAAAAGGCGAACGTGTATTAATTACGGCCAGCCCTGCACGTGTTAAGAAATATTTGTTGGGTTCTAATACAGATCCTGTACAACTCTTAAAAAAGATGGATGAAGCTACTCGAATTCAAGACAAAGTAGCTGGATTATCTGAAGAACAAGTAGATAAACATTATGTTCATTACGTAGAAGAAAATCATTCTCCTGATTATTATATGTATGCAACTTCTTATCGAACAGCATATGTAGGAGATGCAATCCAATACGTGTTAGATATTAATAAATTTATAACAGATGGTTGGGGCCCTTGGCATGAGGCAGGACATTTGAGACAACAATCGCCCTGGAAGTTTTATAATATGACAGAAGTACAAAATAATATATACAGCCTTTCTGTAGAAAAAGCATTTAATCAACCATCCAACTTAGAGAAAAGTGGAATTTATCCAAAAGCATTTCAATATCTAGAACAAGTGAATAAAAATTATGATGAAATTAGCGATGTTTTTGTAAAGCTTGTTATGCTTTGGCAACTACAGTTAGCGTATGGAGAGGATTTCTATCCTACATTGCATCAATTGTATAGAGACATGCCTTCAAGTGAACTTCCACAAACTGATGAAAATAAAAAACAATTATTTATGATTTCAGCATCAAAAGTAGCCAAACAAAATTTGATTCCTTTCTTTGAGAAGTGGGGATTACGTCCAAATAACGATACCATTCAAAAAGTAGCTGCATTAGGATATCCAATTTTAACAGCAGAGATTTGGAAGGGGACGGATTCTAATCCAATTAAACTAGATATGCCTAATGTAAATAATATTTTAGAAGGAAACCAGTTTGCATGGTCGCTGAAAGGGATTGGAGATTTTGAATTCGCAAAAGTAAATTTAAATAAATCAACAGAAGAAATGCAAATTGATCTAAAAGCAGGTGTACCACATAACTACTTTGATAGTACATATGCAAGTATTAAAGTGCAAAACACATCAGGTAAAGTGGTCTATAACAAAGAGATTTATGGAAACAAACAGCAAAATGCTGAATCGCAAAAAGTTCCAGTCAAAGTAGGCGATTATATAGAGTTAACACATCTAGAAGGTGTACATAGAGCTACTTTTACAAATGTAGATAATAGTAAACAAGAGAGCTTTGGAAAAAAAGCCATATACGAAGTTACAAAGGAAGGCCTGAAGAAAGTAGAAAAAATGCCAGAAGCAACAATTTTAGAAGGAAACCAGTTTGCATGGTCATTAAAAGGATATAGTGATAGAGAAATTGCAAAAGTAGATTATGATAAAACGGTAGAAGGGATGAAGGTAAAACTAGAAGCAGGTGTACCACATTCCTATTTTGCTAGTACGTATGCGAGTATTAAGGTCCAGAATTCTTCTGGTAACGTTCTGTACAATAAGGAAATCGTGGGAAATAAACAACAAAATGCTGAAAGCCAAACTGTGCCCGTTAAGATAGGGGATTACATTGAATTTACCCATATAGAAGGAGAAGCAACAAAGGAAAAAACGCGAGCAACTTTAATTAACCTTGAAAATAACAAAAATGAAACCATTGGAAAAACAGCAAGATATCAAGTTACAAAAGAAGGCCTAAAGAAAGTAGAGAAAATGCCAGAAACAACAGTTTTAGATGGAAATCAATTTGCGTGGTCTTTAAAGGGATATAATGATCGAGAAATCGCAAAAGTAGAGTATAACAAAGCAACAGAAAAAATGCAGATTAAAATAGAAGTGGGTATACCTCATTCCTATTTTAATAGTACGTATGCAAGCATTAAAGTTCAAAATTCATCGGGCAATATTTTGTACAATAACGAAATTGTAGGAAATAGACAACAAGCTGCTGAGAGCCAAACCGTTCCCGTCAAAGTAGGAGATTATATTGAGTTTACTCATATAGAGGGAGAAGCACAAAAGGAAAAGACACGTGCCACACTTACTAATCTTGAGAATAGTAAAAAGGAATTTGTGGGTAAGAAAAAAACATATCAAGTTACTCCTACGGGATTATTAATAAAATAGATTAAAAGGATGTCTAAAAAATATAATTTTTTTGGACATCTTTTTTATTATTAAGGCTCTGTTAAAGGTAAATGTTGATATTTGAAACCTATCCGAAATCTTAGTACAATTGTATAAGAACAAACATTCGGGAGGTGTTTAAGGTTGAGCAAAGCGTTCAGTAATCTATTGAAACATATTGGCAATTTGTCACACACAGAGAAAGAGCAAGTGTTTCAATGGGTAAAACGCTATGTTGAACCTTCTTCCTCTGTCAAAATTCAGTGTATAAACGAACGAATAAAGAAAAGGGTGAAATATTGGATAACTCGAAATGGATACCTTTAAGTAATGTTAATGATGAGGAGGAAATTTGGGCAGGGGCAAGAGTTAGGTTGTACAATGTTGGTATGAATAGAGAAGACAAAGAAAATGATTTCTACGAATACATTATTTCTTATATCTACGACAACGATAACTACTTACAACTAACTAATTTAACAACAGGAAAAGCAGGTTATATTATTTGTGTCATTGAAAAAGAATTGCCGAATAATTATGCTTTGGGCAAAACATTAAAGCAAAGAATGGGCTTAGAAAATACCTATTTTAGATTTGAATATGAATAATCAACAACTAAGGGAAGCACCAACTCTAAGGTGTCTTCCCATATTTAATACTTTTTATCAACATTCAACATTAACAGAGCCATTATTAAAAAAGCGTTAATTATTGATAGTGATGTATGATGAATTCTATCGGCCCATTAAATATTATATATACTTGAAAAATTAACTTATAACCAATGTTCCAAGGATTGACACATCTATTCTTAGTTAATCATGTTATACTTTTCACAAGTGAAATGCTACAATATCAAATCCTAGTTTTTAGACATCCTTCTGTTGCCACAGTTTATAAAAGGTCAATTCCAATGGGATTGACTTTTTATAGTTGTAGCACAAAGTTATAAACGCCCATATTTTTTATAAGATAAATGTTGTAATTTCACGTACCGTATTTATAAATGTATAAATAATTACAATAAATATTATTCTATATGTAGCTTTGCGATATGTAACTGTTAAATAGATAATATTTAATCTTCTCGTGATATTTTAAATTAAGGTTAAAAGAAAGGAAAGTAAAATAAAGTAGCTTGTTAATATATAAGTATATTAGTAATAATTTGTGGGAAATTGAAGAACTAAGGTATATGATTGTGATTTTTTTCACAAATATATACCTTAGTTCTTCAAAATTATTTCAAAGGGAGGTTATAAACAATGAAAAGAATTATAACACTGAGCACTTGTAAACTGCAAGATACTATAAAACATGGTGGGTGTGGTGCATGTCAGACATCTTGTCAGTCTGCTTGTAAAACCTCATGTGGAGTTGCAAATCAAAAGTGTGAAAATACAATAAATAGATAGGAAATAAGAAGTATAGTATTCAATTATATTTTATTTAGGTGGCAATCTTTATGAAAAAGGAGTTTGGTTATCCAGTATGATTCATCAATATAAATTAAATGGATACAATATCGTGTTAGATACTTATAGCGGATCCGTACATGTCGTTGACGATCTTGCTTATGAAATAATTATGCTATATCAGAATACTCCTATGGAAGAAATCCATTCAATAATGCAGGAAAAGTATAAATATGATATCCACGTTTCCAAGAAGGAAATTCGAGAAACAATTGCGGATATTGAAGAATTAAAAAAAGATGGGAAGCTTTTTACCGAGGATGATTATAAGGACCTTTCAATTGATTTGATAAATCGTCCCACTTATGTAAAGGCTCTTTGCCTTAATGTCGCGCATACATGTAATCTGTCGTGTGAATACTGCTTTGCTAGCCAAGGAAAATACAATGGAAATAGAGCTATAATGAGTTTTGAGGTTGGAAAAAGAGCCATAGATTTTCTATTAGAAAACTCAGGTAATCATCGAAATCTCGATGTTGATTTTTTTGGTGGGGAGCCACTCATGGCGTGGAAGACTGTCAAACAGATTGTCGCCTATGCAAGGAATAAAGAAAAAGAGTACAAAAAAACTTTTCGTTTTACCTTTACTACAAATGGTATGTTGCTTAATGATGAAATTACTGAATTCTTAAATCAAGAAATGCACAATGTTGTATTAAGCCTTGATGGAAGAAAAAAAGTTCATGATTATCTTCGTAAAACTGTCAATGGGAAAGGTAGCTATAATCATATCGTTCCAAAGTTCCAGGAGTTTGTTGAGAAGCGTGGAGATAAAGAATACTATGTACGTGGAACCTATACCCATAATAATGTTGATTTTACCAATGATATTTATCACATCGCTGACTTAGGTTTTAACAAAATCTCAATGGAACCTGTTATCTGTAATCCGCAAGAACCATATGCGCTCTGTGAAGAAGACCTGCTGGAAATTTACAATCAGTATGAAATTCTCTCGAAAGAAATGCTAAACCCTGAGGAAAAAGGAAATGGTTTTACATTTTATCATTACATGCTCGACCTTTCAGAAGGTCCGTGCGTTCAAAAGAGAATTTCTGGTTGCGGTTCTGGGACTGAATATCTAGCTATTACCCCATGGGGGGAGATATTTCCTTGTCATCAGTTTGTTGGGGAAGAAGAATATAGTATGGGGAATATCTGGGATGGCATTACAAAAACAGAGATACAGTCTCAATTTAAGGAGAATAATTGCTATTCAAAACCGGAATGTCAGGAATGTTGGGCACAGCTTTACTGTAGTGGCGGTTGTCCAGCTAATACAATACATGCAACGGGTTCTCTTAAGGGAACACATGAGTTCAGCTGTAAAATCTTCCGCAAGAGAATAGAATGTTCTATGATGGTTAAAGTAGCTCAATCCATTAGAGCTATGAAGAAGGAAGAACAAGACATGGTTCAGTAAATAAAAAAGTGCACAAGTGTTGTTATAGCATAAATTTATAAAGATAGTTACAAACAAGAATTCTTTAGTCCAATTTAGAATAAATGAGTTTAAAAGAAGATAGCCATTTGTAATGGCTATCTTCTTTTGTAAAAAATATATAATTTATTCAATTATTTTTTCGATAACAGGCATAACAGCGATTGGTGGAATAGAGTGAGTCCATCCTACGGAAAATATATTTAGTTTTTCACCTACGCTATAGTTATCCTTGCTAGTAATAGGAACACGTAAAATTTTATTCTGAGAAGCTAATTCCCACCAATTATTTTGATAAGAAAGTGCCTCCTCTTTTGTATTAGTGTCAGCTACAACTAAATAATTATCATCTGCTGAAATAACATATCCAGTAAAAGGTATCTGTATTCTTACTTGTTCTTCCTTAATAGGATTACTTATAGAATCTGCGGAAGTAGGAGTTAATCCGAAAACTAATCCACATCCTAGCGTCAGAGTGGTAACCACTGTTACTAATTTTTGTTTTTTTGAAAACATAATATAAATCCCCCTTATATTTTATCCGTACACCATCACCTTTCTATTTTTTATATAGAAAGCCTTTTTATATCCCTAAATTTAACAATTATGTCACGAATAATCCATTTTTCAAATGAGTATTATTTAAAGATAATATATGTTATAATTCACCAAATTAACTATTAATTTTACCTCTATCTTCTAGTGAATATATATTTTTGAAAAGAATGATAGCGCTATCTTTTGTAAATGTTCCTATTTGCATGATTACCTAATTTTTATGTACAATAAAGAAAAGAGAGTTTCTTAGACAGAAAGAGGAAAGTCATGACCATGTCATTAGTAAATTTACGAATTGATTTTGCTTTTAAGCAATTATTTGGGACAAGTGGTAGTGAGGATATTCTTATCACATTTTTAAATGCCATGCTAAAGAATTCATTAGAATCACCTATTATGTCGCTACAATTAGAGGATCCACATTTACATCGAGAACATGAGGATGATAAATTATCAATTTTAGATGTCTCAGCCACATTAGACACGGGTACTAAAGTAAACGTAGAAATTCAGCTGAATAATAATCACGACATGATTAAACGAAGTTTGTATTACTGGGGTAAATTATATACTTCACAGTTACAAAAAGGGATGCCGTACAGCTCTCTTCGTAAAACAATTACTATTAATTTGTTGAACTTCGTACTTTCCCCTGAATATGAGGAATTTCATACAACGGGAAAGCTATGGAATATACAACAGCAAAAGCAGTTTAGTGATGATATAGAGATTCATGTTATAGAGCTTCCTAAACTAATGGAACAATGGCGGGAAGAGAAAGTTAATCCGTGGGAAGATTCATTTGTTCGTTGGCTGCTGTTACTTCCGGCAAATGAAGATGAACACTTAACTCAAACATTGGAGGACATTGCGATGAATCAAGATCCGATTTTACAAAAAGCAATGAATAAGTGGGAGCGAATGAGTCAAGATTCGACTTTCAGACAAGCCTATGAAGCGAGGGAAAAAACCTTAATGGATGAAGCTGCAAAGTTTGCTCATGCAGAGGAGCAAGGAATTAAAAAAGGTATTGAAAAGGGTATTGAAGAAGGGAAAAAAGCCGAGCGTATACAATTGGTATGTGGTATGTATAAAAACGGAATGTCTGTAGAGGATATTGCGAAATTTACGAAGTTACCTATAGAAGAAATAAGAGAAATTATCCAATTATAAATAAAAAAGAGCACCTACAGCATTTGTAGGTGTTCTTTTTTATGATCAATAATGCCCATAATTATTAGTTGATGTATCGTCAGGAAAATAAGAATTTACAACATTAAATATTTTTTAAAGAACTATACATGGATGCTACCTTAAATACATGCTCTATATTCCATCATAATATTGTTAATAATTGTTTGGACGGGCAAAATCTCTTTGACTTCATTTACTCGTGCACCTGCGAAAACAAGACCATTTTCACAATCACCATCCATAGAGGTTATCAAAGAATCTAGCGTGCAGAAACGATAAGAACAGTTTTTTAAGCAATTTATACACTTTTTTATTTTTATTTTTTTATTATTATCAGCTATTAATTTAGTAAAGTTATTTTTAACCGCACGACCTTGGAGACCGACAGTTGTTTTGACTAATATAGTATCTTCTAATCGAGCATTTATATATTTTTCCTTAAAGGATAGTGGTGCGTCACACTCATTACTTGCAACGAATCTTGTACCCATTTGCACACCAGATGCACCCATTTTTAAGGCATGAGCAATATCTTTCCCAGTCATAATTCCTCCAGCAGCAATTACGGGAATTTCGACTGCTGCAACTACTTCCGGTAATATATCGAATAAAGGTCGCTCGGTACCCAGATGTCCTCCTGCTTCATGCCCCTCTACTACAACAGCAGCCGCACCCAATCGTTCAGATAATTTAGCGAGTTTGGCTGAGGAAACTATTGAAATAACTGGTATGCCGGCATTTTTCCCCCAAGTATACATATCTCGTGAAATGCCAGCACCAGATATGATGAAATCAACTTTTTCCTCAATGGCTGCTTTCATTTTTTCAGCAAAATCATTCATTGCAAAAAGGACATTTACTCCAATATAACCAGTATTCCGAATCTTTTCTTTCGCCTTCCTAATATGCATTCTCATTTCATCTATGGAAATACCAGTTCCTGATATAATCCCAATTCCTCCAGCATTTGCAACTGCAGATGCAAGTTTACTTAATGAAATGCCTACGCCCATTCCTCCCTGTAGAATTGGGACCTTTGGCATCATATGCCCGATTTTTAATTGTGGAAAGTTCAAGTAAATACCCCATTTCATTAATGTTATTAGAGTAGATCTGTTAAACACCTTCAGTTTAACACGGTGTTTGGAACAAACACAGGAAATTAATACCTACTACTAGTAGTTTGTGATGTTTTTTGGTGATTTTCACAAAATGTTCGAATAGTGCGCTATAAATTTTAGAATAATATCAAATGTATATTAAGGCTTCTGAATAAAAACAACGAAATTTAGATTTTCTAACAAAAAATGTTATTAAAGAATTGATTTGTCAAAAATGAAGTGGGATGTAATCATTAATTATTTTGAGTGGGGATATGAACAGAGCTAAATAGAAGTTTATATGCCTTTTAATAAAAGTAATTTTTGTATTATAAGTGTTAAATAATCAATAGTTGTAAAGGAAAAAATCTATGTTTTTAGTAATCTACACGATTGGATTAGAGACAATTAGATGTGTAGTACATTCTAGAAGTTTTAAATATCAATATTCCAAAAATCTTGATAATCAATATGCTTATCAAATTTTTTTAGTATTCTAATGATTTTAGTTGCAGATGTTAAAGTGGGAATACGATCCTTTTTATTTGCTAAATCACTTATCAGAGATTTACTTAATCCAGTTCTTTGTACAAGCCATTGTTGTTTGATTCCTCTGTGATCTAAATACTCACCAAATGGAGTTCTTTTTTTCCTAGACCAAACATAAAGAATCCCTCCTAATTAAGAATGATGTATAAATAGCTTGTACAAAATTCCATAAATTTAAACTTTTGTCCATAAATATGGAATTATAATTTAGAACAAAGCATAGAATAATATAAATATAATGAAAAAATATGGAATAATTTTGAGGAATCTAGCATTCATAGTAATAGCTACAAGTTGCTGATACACTATCCTAATGGCAACTTGTTGCAAAGGGTATTACTAAAATAAAAAAATCTGAAACTCCTTACGTCAGAAGGAGTTTCAGATTTTTTTCTTTTTTAGATCTTTAATTTATAGATACGTATTTTATAGATTATTATGCATAATATGGCGAATGAGTAGAATGGATCATCTGCTTATATAGTTTGATCGACCTTGTCACTAAGCATATAAATCTGTTTTAGATATGATGAAAGGAAATTATTACAAAAAATGTTAAATTCGAAATCAGTCATATCTGGTCCAGTATACTCATCACTTTCTACCCACCTGTTAAGTTATCAGTTTGTAGTGAAAAAAGTACAGTCGGCCAGTTTGTGTAACAAAAAATATTTCTATCCCGTCTACAAATGTTTCATTAATATACAATTCAGGGATCATACTTATATTACAAACACTATGAATACTTTTTTGTTTCATAAATTCTCTTCCGTTAATACACTTGCAAGTGTATTATTTTTGATCTTTATGTGTCAAATGAATAATGTTTTTATCTGAATTTTCTTCATGCATTTGTATAAGAACCAGATCATTATAACAGTTCTCACAATAGTAATCAGTTTCTTCATAGGGTAAAAATGTAAAAGGATGAGTGCCCTTTCTTCTATTACAGCAATTACAAATCACAATAATTCCCATCATATAGGCCCCTTTATAAAATATAATGTTTTATTTATCATTTTAGCCAAGAAGACTCCTTCCTCAAGGAGCATGAAGGGTCACAGTCCAGTGAGTAGGTGGGAGATGAATTGGCTTCGAACAAGGGATGGCAGGAAGCCATCTTAATTGTTCGACATATAGAAAGTATTACTCCACTACCTATCGAATGTACGTTTGGTGTATAATAGTCATATACCGAAATGGAGGTGAATCAAATAATGATTAATAAAGCCTATAAGTTTCGTATCTATCCAAATCAAGCACAAGCAATTTTAATCAACAAAACGATTGGGTGTTCTCGCTTTGTATTCAATCATTTCCTATCCCTATGGGATCACGCATACAAAGAGACAGGAAAAGGCTTGACCTATGGTATATGCTCTGCCAAACTACCTGCCATGAAGAAAGAGCTTGTTTGGCTAAAAGAAGTGGATAGTATTGCTATTCAGTCGTCTGTTCGCAACCTTGCGGATGCTTATACGCGCTTTTTCAAAAAACAAAACAGCGCACCGCGCTTTAAATCTAAGAAGAACAACGTACAATCTTATACTACAAAACAAACAAATGAAAACATTGCCGTTGTAGGGAATAAAATAAAGTTGCCGAAACTAGGCCTTGTTCGATTTGCCAAAAGTCGCGAAGTAGAGGGGCGTATTGTAAATGCTACAGTTAGACAGAACCCTTCTGGTAGATATTTTGTGTCACTATTAGTTGAAACAGAAGTACAAGAACTTCCGAAAACACATTCTTACATTGGAATAGATGTAGGACTAAAAGATTTCGCTATTTTGTCAGATGGAACACACTATGAAAATCCGAAATTTTTCCGATCATTAGAAGATAAGTTGGCGAAAGCACAGCGTGTTCTTTCTAGAAGAATGAAAGGATCTTCTCGCTGGAATAAACAACGAGTAAAGGTAGCTAGAATTCATGAATACATATCAAATACTAGAAAAGATTACTTGGACAAAATTTCAACTGAAATCATCAAAAACCACGATGTTATCGGTATAGAGGATTTGCAAGTATCGAATATGTTAAAGAATTATAAGTTAGCAAAAGCAATTAGTGAGGTATCTTGGTTGCAATTTCGATCAATGTTAGAATACAAAGCAAAATGGTATGGCAAACAAGTCATTGTCGTATCGAAAACATTTGCTTCCAGCCAATTATGTTCTTGTTGTGGATATCAAAATAAAGACGTTAAAAATCTAAACCTACGTGAATGGGACTGTCCTTCTTGTCGTACACACCATGATAGGGATATTAACGCAAGTATCAATCTAAAGAATGAAGCGATAAGGCTTCTAACCGCAAGGACTGCGGGGATAGCCTAATCAATTAGAGTTCGATAGAACTCTTTACTTAGGAATCCCTCACTTCTAAACGAAGTGAAAGTGGGGGGAGTTCAAGCTTTTAAGTTAATGGGCGTGCTGTTAGGCCACCTTTTAAAATCAATATTTACCAAACAGGCCTTAACCTAGGTGATAAATTACATTCATTTGCTTCATACACTAATTTAGTTAAATCCTCTTTCAACATTTGCATTTGTTCGGTACCTATGTTTGTAATCCAACGTTGTTCAATTTCAGTTAGTATCTTCTCTTTCGCTTTTACAACTAACCAACCTCGTTCGGTCAAAACAATAATTTTCCCTCTCTTATCAGTAGGATGAGCTT
Organism: Bacillus sp. FSL K6-0073; assembly: GCF_038006085.1. Lineage (NCBI taxonomy): Bacteria > Bacillati > Bacillota > Bacilli > Caryophanales > Bacillaceae > Bacillus > Bacillus sp. FSL K6-0073. The sequence continues at coordinate 172,780 of NZ_JBBOUN010000004.1, forward strand.
CTTCGGTGTAAAAGATATGGAGAAAGTAGTGATTGAAGGTCACATCCAATTCCTAGATAAAGCAGACAAAATTATTGCCACAGGTCTTGAAAAGGCTGTTAAAGTAGCATGTACGTTCTAACTAATATAACATTTGTTACTTATATAGCAGTACTAACACTTTTATAATCGCTTGTTTTACTACTTTTTTACGCTTTATCCGTATAGGGGAATTGCCCAAACTTAGCAACTTAAGAATTTTATAACACCTCAAGCTGAAAAGTTCATGTATTTTTGACAGAAGACAGCTTATTTTTTCGTTTTGGGGGGGATTTGTATTTCTTAGCTTAATGGTGATGTGGTGCTACCTATTAGAGGATACTTCATAACCTTAGCTTAATAGCGATGGGTACTGCTCCTTTATGAAGATTTTTGCAGTTATACATTAAATCCTAACAAAGGCCATTATACATTCGCTGAAAGAGTATCAGTACATTTACTATTTTAGTTTAGTTGCATTCGGATAAATGTTCCAATCCTGTGAACTTTCAGGCTTGAATATATTTAGATAATAGCTATTATCTAATTAATTTATCATTCCAAATGGAAATAAATCAACAATTATTATCTGAATTAGTTTCCCTCAAAGATCCAAACAAGATTGTGGTTGCTGTCTGTTACTATTTTCACTTAGTTATCACGTATAATAACCAAGAATATTTTGATGGTAGTATGAATGATGTTTGAGGAATAAACAGAAAAAACAATTATGAAGTGAAAGTAATTTGAGCATGTATATCATATGCATTTAGATCTGGGGGTTTGTTTAATAAAAATATTTACGTCATCTTACACATAAGTATTAGAATATTTGCAAAATTGAAAAATATTCCAAATCCATATACACCATAATAATAAAATCTTAGGAGTTGGAGGATTTCGAAAAATTCCTAATATCATCATTAAAACTAAGAAACCTGAATTCTATATTTTTATAGATTCAGGTTATTTCATTTCTTTAGAAACCTTTGGTAGTTACATATTTGCGTAAGGAAAATTCATTTCATTATCTATACATCGATAGTTATTAAATCAGTGAAAGACACTCATTAGAGTGCATATGTTACAAAAAAATCTCCTTCATTTTACTGAGGACTTAATATTTTTTGAAATTAAATTTCAAATAAAAAAATAATAATTGAAATTAAGTTTCAATAATGCTATTCTATATTTGTAATAAAGAAAACGTTTCCGTGAAAGGATATAAATAAAAAATTTCCATGAAAAAGGGTGGTATATATGTTAGAAAATTTAACAACAGAAGCTCGTAATGATAAAACCATGAACTTAGATGAGATGTCGATAATAGAATTTCTTACAATCATGAATGAAGAGGATGCAAAAGTAGCTGACAGAGTAAAGTTGGAACTCCCGCAAATTGCAACAGCAGTAGAAGCAATTATAGAGGCAAAAAGAAAAGGGGGGCGCTTAATCTATCTTGGTGCTGGAACAAGTGGTCGCATTGGTTTGCTAGATGCTGTTGAATGCCCACCAACTTTCGGGACAGAACCTGAAGAAGTAGTTGGATTAATTGCTGGCGGTGAGAAAGCTTTTATTAAAGCGGTAGAAGGTGCAGAAGACAGTAAAGAATTAGGAATTCAAGATTTAAAGGACATTCATCTAATCAATGCAGATGTTGTAGTTGGAATTGCAGCTAGTGGACGTACCCCATATGTGATTGGCGGTTTAGAATATGCGAATTCTATTGGAGCACAAACAATAGCAGTAAGTTGTAATAAAGATTCTGCAATTGGGAAAGAGGCAAACATTGCGATTGAAGTTAATAATGGTCCAGAGGTATTAACCGGGTCTACTCGATTGAAATCTGGAACTTCTCAAAAACTAATTTGTAATATGCTTTCAACCGCATCCATGATTGGGTTAGGAAAAGTATATGGGAATTTAATGGTAGACGTCCAATTAACAAACGAAAAGCTTATAGAGCGTGCAAAACGTATTGTAATGGAGGCTACATCCTGTGACTATGAAACAGCTGAATTATATTTAGCAAAAGCTGATAATAAGCCCAAGATTGCAATTGTAATGATCTTAGCAGGTTTTTCAAAAGAAGAAGCTATACAGCGATTAGAAGAGACTCAAGGTTTTATTCGTCAAGCAGTTAAATAGCCAAAACGAGCGAGGTGTTTATCATGAGTAAATATAATAATATAGCATTAGAAATATTAGAAGCCATTGGTGGAAGTAATAATGTATTATCTTATACAAATTGTATGACACGTCTTCGAATCACACCGGTAAATCGCGATCAAATTAATGAAGAAGCTGTAAAAAAAGTTAACGGAGTTCTTGGAGTTGTTGATGATGAGACCTATCAAATTATTCTTGGGCCAGGTGTTGTTACAAAAGTAGCAGAGCAATTCAACATTGTTGTAGCGCAAGGGAAGGAAGAATCTGTTAGTTCGACAACATCTTCTGCTGAAGATTTACAAACAAAAGGTGCCAAAATAAAGGCCGAACAAAAGAAAAAGAATAATACACCTTTCAAATCTTTTCTAAGAAAAATCGGAAATATCTTCATTCCTTTAATTCCAGCCTTTGTTGGAGCGGGTTTAATTGCTGGTATTGCATCGATTTTATCAAATAATATTACGGCGGGGAATTTAGATAGTGCTACATGGCAGCAGTATGTAACCATTTTTAATGTTATTAAAAATGCAATATTTAGTTACTTGGTTATTTATGTAGGGATTAATGCTGCAAAAGAATTTGGAGCAACTCCATCTCTAGGTGGAGTCATTGGTGGGGTGACTCTTTTAACGGGAGTGACATCAAACCTTCCAATAAACAACATATTCAACGGTGAACCATTATCACCAGGACAAGGTGGGGTACTTGGTGTTCTATTAGCTGTTTGGATATTATCAATTGTCGAAAAACAATTACGTAAATTTGTTCCAGATGCAGTAGACATTATTGTTACACCAACAATTGTATTGTTAATCGTGGGATTGATTACAATTTTCTTGATTATGCCATTTGCTGGTTTTATATCAAATAATTTAATTGGTGCAATTAATTGGGTATTGGTACATGGTAGTGTATTCTCAGGGTTTGTGCTTGGAGCGGCATTTTTACCGCTTGTTATGTTAGGTCTACATCAAGTATTAATACCAATTCATATTGAAATGATTAATTCAACAGGTGCAACACAATTACTTCCTATTCTTTCAATGGCAGGTGCTGGGCAAGTTGGGGCAGCAGTTGCATTATGGGTTCGCTGTAAAAAGAATAAATCATTAACAAATATGATAAAAGGTGCACTTCCAGTTGGTGTCCTTGGGATTGGTGAACCACTTATTTATGGTGTAACATTACCGTTAGGACGTCCGTTTATTACCGCTTGTATAGGCGGAGGTATTGGTGGAGCAGTTATAGGTCTATTAGGACAAGTTGGTGCAATTGCAATTGGGCCTTCTGGTATGGCACTAGTTCCATTAATTGCAAACGGAGCATGGTTGAACTATGTTATTGGATTATTTGCAGGCTATGCTGCTGGATTTATTCTCACATATTTCTTTGGTGTACCAAAAGAAGCAATGGCGGAACAAGAATAATAGTGTGGAATTTTTTTGAAGCATGATTAACCCTTTGGGTAGTCGTGCTTTTTTCTTTCTAAAACAGTAGACTCCTTCCTCATAAACGAGAAGGTGTGAAACATCAACTTTAGATATGTGATGTATGCCGGTAGGCGTAAATGTAGGTTTTTTTGTATACTATAGATATCGGATAAGATTCAATTACAAAAACTTGTTCTCGTTACATTTACAAAAATTCGTAAAATGGTAAGTAAAACCCAGTGAGAGTAATAGGTGAATTTTTTATAGAAGAAATAAAATGATAGAGTTAAATAAAAAATGGAAAGAAGTTGGAATGATTGACGGTAAATAGTATTCGAACACAAATAGAATTAGTTCTAGATGAACTACCTGTCTCCGAGAAAAAGATAGCACAGTATATTCTTTCTCACACAAAAGAGGTAACTCAAATGACAATACATCAATTAGCGAAAGATGCAGAAGCAAGTAGTGCAGCTGTTGTTCGCTTTTGTCGGTCATTAGGGGTAACGGGTTTTCCAGACTTGAAAGCACGTTTATATGCTGAAATACAGCATATACATCATGTCGGTTATTTTGATATTGAACCTGATGAAAAAGTGCAATCGATAATTGATAAAACATTATCTAATACAGCACAAACCCTTCATGATACAGTGGGGCAATTAGAAACGAAATCTATTGAAAAAGCAGTTGAATTCCTAAAAGGCGCGGAAGTTATATACATTTATGGAGTAGGTGCATCTTTTCTTATTGCAGAGGATGTAGCGCAGAAATGGATTCGTTTAGGCAAACAAGCTTATGCAATTTCAGATCGTCATTTGTTAGCAGTTGCAATGGCTACGCAATCAGAAAATGCATTATTTTGGGGGATTTCTTATAGTGGGGAAACAAGTGATGTAATAGAGTTAATGAAAGTAGCCAAAGGGCTAGAATTAAAAACAATTAGTCTTTCTCGATTAGGAACTAGTCCAATTTCTGAGTTAGCAGACGTATCTTTATTTACGGCTCGCGCACCTGAGGCGAAAATCCGCAGTGCGGCAACTAGTTCTCGATTTGCTCAACTATTAGTAATTGATGTTATTTTCTTCACTTACTCATCATCTCAATATGAATTGACAGTAAAACAATTAGAAAAGACAAAACACACGATACAGCAACTAAATGAATAAAAGAATTTTTTGTAGGAAAATCTGAAGTTAGACACATAAGGAACGGAGAAAGTTTTAAAATGAAAATAAAACAACAAAAGTCTAAAAGTTTATGGAGAAAAAGAATGTTTATATTTTTTATAATAGTTTTAACTTTAGTTTTTGCCGGGATTAGTTATTGGAATATTTCACCAGTTCCAAAAGCATTTTTAATCAAAAAAGCTTTTGAGGGTGGAGTATTTGAACCCTTCACCAATTATGAAAATGCCTTAAAAGAAACAGTAATTGTTAAGGACATTAATTATAATTCTAAATTTCCAGACGGTACTTTAGATATTATTTATCCAAAAAATCATAGAGAAAGAACTCCTGTTATTTTTTGGGTGCATGGAGGGGGATTTGTCGGAGGAGATAAATCAGATATTACAGGCTATGCGGTAGAACTGGCAGCTCATGGTTATACAGTAGTAAATATAAATTATGCTCTTGCTCCTAAAAAACAATATCCTACACCAGTACTGCAATTAGGTGAAGCTTATGAATATATAAAAGCAAATACTAAAAAATATGACTTGAAATTAGATCGTGTATATTTTGCAGGAGATTCTGCTGGAGCACAAATATCTGGTCAATTCGTAAATATTCAAACATCTACAGAATATGCGAAGTTAGCTAGAATTGACCCTATTGTTGACCCTACAACAATAAAGGGTGTATTGTTATTTTGTGGTCCATATAGTATGTCTGGATTAGCTAAAATAGAATCAACTAAAGAAATACAAGAATTTATGCGTACTGCTGGTTGGGCGTATTTAGGTGAAAAAAATTGGGAAGGGTTAAACGAAACGAAAATAGCCTCAATTTTAGATCATGTTACAAAAAATTACCCACCAACTTTTATAACGGATGGTAATACTGCATCATTTGAAAATCAAGGGAAAGCATTAGTTTCTGCTTTACAAAGTGAAGGTGTAGTAGTAGATAGTCTTTTCTTTGATAAAAATATTTCTGGTAAGTTAGGACATGAATTTCAATTTAAAATGAATACTTCAGCAGGTCAAGATACTTTCAACAAGGTTCTTGAATTTTTAAATAAAACTAACTAGTATACATATGATTAATATAAAGATAAAGCCCACTCTATTTTTAAAATAGAGTGGGCTTTTACTATAGATTTTTCTTTGAGATTAATTGCATAGTCTTTCATTTTTGCTGTGCTACAAGTGAAAGTGTTACTTAAATACTTTAACTTTTAATTGTGCCCGTATCTATTATTTTAACATTTGTTTTAACATTTATTTTTGCCTTTGATAAAACATGTAACCAGTCTTTTTTTACTTTTTTCCATTCTTGATATTGGAAAGCTCTAGCATATAAAGCAAGGCCTAGCGGATCAATTTGGTTTTTTTGTATATCCTGTAATATGTTTTGTAATTTATTATCCAACTCTTGTTTGATTTCTTGCTCTAATTTAATTATGTTTTTCTTATTATCGAAGCGATTCGTAATTAGATTCCCATTGGTTTTTTCGATTAATGCTACATTCATGTTTACATGTATATTAAAGATAAACTTCCCTTTTTTAAAATTAACGTTTATCTTTCTTTTTGCATCTTGTACAAGAATAGAAGCGTTAGATTTTTGATTTGACTTTTTAGGAGAAAGAGCTAAGTGTAGTATCATCCGACCAGTTTTTTTTGATTTATTTAAAAGATTGAACAACTTCACATCCTTTTTAGAAATTCTAGTTAAGTATCTTCCATACTGATCTAAAAATGCAATTCCTATAGTATCAATTTCATCATTCGTTTTCTTAATTATAGGCAGTGATTGTGTTAGCCCCTCTTCATTTTTTTCCCGCATTAGTTGTTCAATTGTAGGAGAAACAGCCTGATTGTTTTGAACAGAAGAGTTTACTAATTTATTGATATAAGAGGGAAGAGCAGGTTTATCGAGGCTTTTAACTTTAAAGAAATCTTCTGCTAATCCATCAATGAGTATTACCTTAGCATTAATGTTGGAATAAGGATCTCGATAAGAAGAATCAAGTTGCCTTATCCAATTTGCTTCTTGTGCGAAATTTTTCCCAATTAAAATGATTTCAGCTTTAGATGACGTGACGAATCCTGTTAACTTTGTATCTATTTTACTTATTCCATTATATACAGTTGATGCTTGAACCCAATGTTCTACAGTATCATTTTTCTTCTGAGGATGAAAGATGGGGATACTTGTGCCTATCCGTATTTGCCCATTAGCTGTCTTATCTAGGGCAATTAAGAGAATTAAAGAGGCTTTTTCTAAGGGAACCCTCTCGTTACAACCGATTAGATACACACAACAAATTGCAATAAATATGCTTTTCCGAATCATAACTCTTCCCTCCTATGAAACCAAGTAAAAAGAATGCTGTAAAAGTAAAAGAAGATTGGTAATAGAACAAAGAAAATAAAATTTAAAATATCCATAGAAAAATATATGGATTTTAGCTCACTTACATCAGGATTAAAAAGGATAAAAAAAATAACTATTAGTAAGACAGAACTCAAAGGAAGCAATTTACTAGTTAGCTTATTTTTAAAATTTGTTATGGAATGTAAGCTGAAAAATAAATACGGATATACAGTGGTAGAAAACACTATTAAATAGTAAGCAATATATATAATCTCTAACCTTTCTAAGAAAGAAAACTGAATCCCTTTTAATAGATGAAATACAGGCCAAATGACTGTTTTTATACCTTCAGGACTAAAGTATGTATAAGAAAGAATGGTAACATATAAATAAAAGAACATCGTTCCCGTATTGGCTAGGATGATTCCTTTTATTGCCTTATCTTTTTGTTTTAGAAATGGATATATAAAATACGCAATTTCTAATCCAGCGTAAGGGGTAATGGTTTCTTTTACGCCTTGTACAACAGGATATAAGCCGTCTTTTAAGATTGGTAAAAGGTGTAGTGGATAAAAATTTTGTTGTAATGAAAAAATGAGAAATATTGGCATCCAAGCTGTAAAGAAAAAAACCACCATAGAATAATTAACAATACCTCTAATGCCATTTGCTACTAAAATAATAAAAGGAATCAGTAATAATATAACAATTTGATAAGATGGGGTAGAAGGGAAAATCCATACCTTTACAATTTCAGTTGCTTTTAATATAGTGTTAAATCCAGCAAAAAATAAATAAAAAATATATAGAATAAAAAATATACTTCCGAACCATTTTCCAAAATACATTGTAAGAATCTGTAGAAAGTTCTTATCAGGGTTTTTTTGTAATACTAAAATAATGAGTACCCCAATCATAGAAGTAACCATCCATCCTAAGATAATAGAAATCCAACCATCTGTGCTAGCGGTATTGGCAAGTGGGCTTGGCATAATCAGCATACCTGATGCAAATTGCAGTGAATGGATAAAAACAATATACTCAAATAAATTTAAGTTGCGAAATTTTACATTTTCCATATGGACCACCTTCTTTTAATGTTAGCTTTGTCGCTTTTTCTGTTTGGGTTGTCCTGTACTAGAGCGGTTAGTAAGCATGGAATTGGGAAAGCGCACAAAAGAGTCTTTTAAATTTTGTAAACGAAAAGGTGCAATAGGAAGACCGTATGGTGTACCATATGAGTTTATTGTCGAAAAATGGGCTAATAAAATCATTAACCCACTTACCACACCAACAATCCCATAACAGTAAGCAAGTAACATTATTGGAAAACGAATAAGACGAATACAGCTTGATAATTCATAGTTAGAAACGATAAAAGATGCAATGGCAGTGATAGATACAATAATAACCATAATATTGCTGACAAGTCCTGCTTGAACAGCTGCCTGTCCAATTACAATCCCACCAACAATCCCAATTGTTTGTCCAATAGGTTGTGGGAGACGTATCCCAGCTTCTCGAAGCATTTCTAATGTGACCTCCATGATGAAAGCTTCTAACAAGGGTGGAAAAGGAACTTTTATTCTTGAAGATGCAATAGAAGTGTATAAGTCTAAAGGAATTGTTTCAAAGTGAAATGAAACCATTGCTATATATAGTGCCGGTAAAAATACAGCTATAACAAATCCTAAAAATCTTAATAAGCGAAAAAAAGATGCAATGAGCCAGTGCGTATTATAATCATCAGGTGTTTGAAAAAAACCAATTAAATTCATTGGAACAATCATTACACTAGGAGATCTATCAATTAACACTGCTATTTTTCCATCAAGAATATGTTGAGAAATGGAATCAGGACGTTCACTTAAATATGATTGAGGAAAGGGAGTCCAATTTTGATCTTTTGTAAAGTTAGATAATTCTCCAATACTTAAAATTGTATCAGTTTTAATTTTCACAATCCGTTTTTCAACCTCCTGTACTACTTCTTCGTTGGCTACATCCCCTAAGTAAATTATGTATACAGAAGTAGTAGCACGTTCTCCAATTGTTAATTTCTTAATTTTTAACTCAGTAGAAGGAATATATCTACGAATTAATCCTATATTTTTAGAGGCATTTTCAATAAACCCATCATGGGAGCCTTTAATTGTAACTTCTGAAACAGGTTCTTGAATTGATCTTTCTGCCCATCCTTTTGTATTTATAAGAAGAGCTTTTTTTTCTCCCTCCATGAATAGTACACATTGTCCCTCAAGTATTCCCTTTTTAATTTCATTCCATGTATATACTGTTTTTGAATAGGTAGCAATTACATTAAAATTAAATACCTGTATGTCATCAGTTATTTCTTGTAATAGTGGTGTAATAACATGTTCTTTCAATGCAATCCCGTCTGTAAGACCTTCAAAATAATAAAGTGAAATGCTGGTTTTAGTTTTTAACTGTAGAGGATGTTCAATTAAATCCGCACAAATATCAAAAATTTCTTCCAGTGTATTCTTAACTTCTTGCAAGGTGTTTATTTTTATGTTTTCAATAATTTCATTATTTTTATTTAAGGACATGATTCACACCTTCTTTATTTATAGATATAGGGTATCTTTATTATTTTTATATACTCACATTTTATTCATAAGATTAGTTTATTTTCAGAAAGAAAATTACTTGATAATGAGGAATTGAATCAAATGGCATCGGTACTAGTGATGGAGGGAATAGAATATATTTACATGGCAGATACTCTAGATCTTTAATATTCTGCATTTCAACTCAAGTTATTTCGACAATGAGTAATAAGAGAGACTGTTCAGTAAGAAAAATGAAATATAAGGTACCTATACTTCATCCTGCAAACAAAGTAAAAGAATTCTGTACAGAGCAGAATTCTCTTACAAGAACATTTTTTAGCATTCAATTTCTTATGTAATGGAATAACATTATGTAAAAGGGTGATGTTTTTTGAAATATTTAATTTATAAAAATAAATTGATAATAAAACTAGTTTTTATAAGCTTTATGGGCGAAACTGTAGTAAGCACTATTATAGGATAATGAATTTAGGGAATGTAGTACTTTGTATATTAGTAATAGGGATTAAGTAGTAAATGTTTGAGTGGTGACAATTTGGGTCATTAATACATTTATTGATCATGATAAGAACATTTTGGAGGTGTATTATGTTAAATGGAAAATGTTCAAAGGATTTCATAATGGATGAATATTTGAGTGGTGCTGGATTAGATCCAAGTTTAATTGGCCCACGTTACCACCAATCCCATCATTTATTTTACCAACAGGACCAGTTATAGTTGGAACATTTTTTAGATCATCAGATTTAGGTAGTGTAGTAGTACTTAATGGTGGTCTTTATCCTTTTGTGACTATGGATGAATCAGTACTAGGATCGTTTAGTCTTGCAGGAGATTGATTACAACTAATGTTAGTAGAACATATTTAATAGATAGTTATGTACAATTACAGGTAGATAGTAATTCTGGAAATGCTAGGTTATTTAATAACGGAGTAGCAATAACAAAAAATATTACAAATAAAGCACGCCCAAATGTTAATTCTATTTTTTAGATTTTCATTTTCTAAATGCTGGAGATGTAATTACATTGGTAGCATTAAATTCTACTGGAGGGGTAACTTTAGATGTTGTTTCGATTAATAATCTTAACTTTTTTCAAACGTATTTAAGGTTAATATTGCTATAAAATAGTATAAATATTGTTATTTTATAGTAAATGAATTTTATTTTGGATAGGTCGGATATCGATGAGATTTTTTGTTCATGGATTTTTTAACCTTTTTATTTACAGTGTTTTGAATGTATAATTTAGTTATATAAATTGAGGATATCAAGAGAATTAGAGGAAAATCAATATTTAAAGGAATTCGAATGCAAATTAATATTTATTAGTTTACATTTATAAACAAAAAAGTACGAAGTCTTATAAAAGACTTCGTATCAATAACAGACTAAAGTACAGTTCATCGGAAACTGAAAGGGAATTTCATTTATATTATTATAATTCATTTATTCCCATTTTTGTTAATGGATTAGATGATATGTACAATTTCATATTTTATTGTCGCTATAAGCAAAGAAATATAAGTTGTTGTTGTTTTAAAAAATTTTCTTTTTATTGTCGGTGAGCTAGCTTATGTAAGATCAAATTCTTTAAGCGCCTAGATATATTTCTATTCATTATACGCAAAAAAAACAATTCAGCCAATACAGCAACTTGAACCCATATCTTCAAATGTAGTCTCATTAATTTTATCGTAAATTTAAATGAATAAACATAAAAAAGTTCTTTATATAAAATATATAAAGAACTTTTTTAAAAGGATATAACCCTTTAGGTAGATTAAGTGATGGATATTAATTGTAACATAAATATTCATCATTTAATAGAAGAGCACAAGAAAGATAAACGTAAGAGTCAATGGTAAGTGTACTGGAATGGATCAGCGGTTTATGCTGATCCATGAGCAAGGAAAGAAAAAACATAAACTTCCTGTTTATATGTTTTAAAAGAATACAATTTATTATTGTATTCTTTTTTCTATGTTTTTCTATTTTTTAGTTGTCATGAAAACATGACAACTAGTATCTTATAAACCCTTATTATTACTGGCTTTCTTCACTTTGCCCTTCACAATTTTATAGATAGGACTAAAAGTTCTGCAAGGAACAGGTCATATTTTTAAGAAAACCATACAAAAATCTTCACCCTTAATATCAAAAAATTGGTTTTATTTTAAGTTGAAAATGCTCTTTAATTGTTTATTTTTTACACTTGTAATGAAAATTTTTTGCATTAAGGGATTTAGTTTTAACGTACAGAATCTGTAAAATATTGATGATGATTCATAAAGTAACAGGTATGTATAAATAAAGTAGGTATTAATGTACACCTTTTTAAAATATGTTTCATACATATATTAAGTATCGATTTATTAAATCAAGTGCAATTAATTCAAAAAGTTGGTGGAGAAATGAATAAGTTCGATAAATGTAATCATATTCCTTTTCCATGTGCATTTCCTATTCCTGAACAAGGACCTACAGGTTCTACGGGCCCACAAGGGCCAACAGGTCCCGCTGGGACAGGAAGAGGACCACCTGGGCCAACAGGATCTACAGGGGTTACTGGCCCAACAGGACCTTCAGGTGGACCACCTGGGCCAACGGGACCCACTGGAGCTACTGGACTACAAGGGATTCCAGGAGTTACTGGTCCAATTGGGCCAACAGGACCCCAAGGAGTTCAAGGAATTCAAGGGGAACCAGGACCAGACGGACCGACAGGACCCCAAGGAGTTCAAGGAATCCAAGGGGAACCAGGACCAGACGGACCGACAGGACCCCAAGGAGTTCAAGGAATCCAAGGGGAACCAGGAACAGACGGGCCAACAGGACCCCAAGGAGTTCAAGGAATTCAAGGGGAACCAGGACCAGACGGACCGACAGGACCCCAAGGAGTTCAAGGAATCCAAGGGGAACCAGGACCAACAGGACCGAATATTCCCCCTACATTTCTTAATGTAGGTAAATTATTTACGGAAACTGTTGAATCTTTAAATTCAATAACCAATTATCAAACACCTGTATTAATAACTCAATCTACTTTATCATTTGATTCCTCAACTGGTATTGCAACAATTTTCAATTCAGGTATTTATAGTATAGAATGTTATATTTCTACTAGCTTAGAAAATACAACTACTCCAATAGTATTTGCAATTGCTATTAATGGAGTAACTAATGTGAACCAAAGTACAGGAATTCATGTTCCTGGTAGTCAAATTTCTTTAGGAATTGTTCGCAATTTAGCTGCAAATACTACTATACAATTACTAAATATTAGTAATGGACCAGTTATACTTTCTCCTGACATAATGGTAACTGGTTTAAGAAGACCAATTCTTATATTTAATATAATTAGACTTGCTTAAAAAATGTTTGTAACTATGCATAGAATTACCATTTTTACCGTTTAATTCATTCAAAAAACTTTTAAAAGGAAACTTAAAAATCTTATCGTTTAAAAATGATAAAAAGCATAAATTATTAATTTATTTATTTTAAACACAATATTAAAATAAAACATTTTATATTAATAAGGTTTACTTTATTTGTACTTTAAATGATTTTACTCCAAATAAAGTTTGTGAATCCTTTGTAATTTATCTTAAAATTATTTTCGTTATTAAGTTATAGAGTGTTAGAAGCAATCTTCGATATACTATAACTATCTATCACTAACTAATTTAAGGACTTTACCTATTAAAAACCTCTTTATATATGATGAAGTGACCCAATGAAATAAGACAAGGAAAAAACACCTCTTATACCGTATTTAATTTAAATACGAGTATACGGAGGTGTTTCTTTTATGGGAACGAGAAAATCTTATTCAGAAGAAATTAAATGGAAAGCAATCGAGCTGAAAAAACAAGGATACACAAATAAAGAAATTATGGAACAATTAGGAATTAAAAATAAAGCACAGATTAAAACTTGGATGAAGTGGCATCGTGAAGGTGAAACGTATCGTTTTAGTCGCCCTGTAGGAAAACAAAGTACGCTACAAAAGGCTAGTGAAGAAGGTATAACTGAAATCGAGAAGCTTCAGATAGAGAATCGGAAATTAAAAATGCAACTAGATATTTTAAAAAAGTACCAAGAAATCGAGAGGTGTTTGTTAAAGAAGTAGTTGTAGAAGTAGTGGAGTTGATGAAAGATGAGTACTCCATTAAAGAAATATGTATATTAATTGATATACCTCGTTCTACTTATTATCGATGGAAAAATAAAGGGAAAGATATAAAGGAAGCAAAATTAGAACAGGCTATTTTGACAATTTGTATGACAAATCACTTTCGATATGGACATCGAAAAATTTACAATGTAGGGTTAAAAGAAAGAGAAGAACCTGGATCAATGGAGAAAGTAGAATTGTTGTAGAGAATCTCTTAAATAGAAACTTTCAAGCTAACAAGCCAAATGAAAAATGGGTTACAGACATTACATATTTGCCATTTGGTACAGCGATGTTGTATTTATCAAGTATTATGGATTTATATAACAATGAAATCATTGCGTATGAAATAAGTAACAGACAAGACGTAACACTTGTCTTAAACACAGTTGAGAAGGCGATCAAACTAAAACAAAATACTCAAATTATACTACATAGTGATCAAGGGGCCGTGTATACCTCCTACGCTTTCCAAACGTTATCTAAAGAGAATGGCATTACCACAAGTATGTCCCGTAAAGGAAATTGTCATGATAATGCCGTAATAGAATCTTTTCATTCCTCATTGAAATCTGAATTGTTTTACTCCCAAGAAAAACAAATACATTCAACTTCTACTCTCAAACAACTCATTCACGATTACATTGAGTATTATAATACGGAACGTATTCAAGAAAAGTTTGTAAATGTCAAGCTAAACATGTACATTTTCGCTTGTTTAAGCATGTACAAAATCAATCATTTTCTTTGCTAAAATGATCTTTAATTCGATAGGGTTGTCCTACAATACTGACCACTGTGGCATGATGTAAGACACGATCCAGTATGGCATTGGCGAGTTTAGGGTCCTGGAATACTTCGTCCCAAGACTTGAAGTTGATATTGGTCGTTAGGATGGTACTACGCTTTTCATAACGCATATCGATTAATTGAAAGAACAATTTTGCATCCTCCGGATCAATAGGCAAGTATCCAATTCCATCAATAATAAGTAATTTATATTTTGTATAGTGCTTTAAACGAGATTCTAGGCGATTTTCAATCTTGGCACGTTTCAAATTTTGAAGTAAATCATGACATTTAATAAAATAAGTACTTGTTCGCTTTTTAGCTGCTGCTATACCAATAGACGTGGCCAAATGGGTCTTACCAACACCACTAGGTCCTAAAAATACTATGTTTTCTTGTTGCTCTAAGAAACGTAGAGAAATAAAATCTAAGATTTGTTGTTTATTAATACTCGGCTGGAATTCGAAATCAAACTCATCACCCTCCTTTCGATGGGGAAATGCGCCCATTTTCACCATAGAATGAATCATATTTTGTTCTCGTACATCAATCTCATAGTTTGTCAGATTAACCAGTGTTTCTACGAAGGATAATTCATTATTAATGCTAAAATCGACTATGTCGCCTAAATGTTGTGCCATTTGTTTTAATTTTAAATACTCTAGGTTTGTTGTTAATTGTTGATAGCTATTCTTAATTTCTATATACCTCACCAATTACTGATAAATTTTGTTTCGCCAAATTGTCAATGTTCGGATATTTTGGTAGTGACTTAGCCAATGCTTTTTTATAATGTTCTTCTTTATAATTGAGCTTAGATTGGCTGATTTTATGTTGTACAATTAACTTCATGTTATGATAAACATATATTTGATTATCATATACTTGTAGACCGACGTTCTTACCTTGATATTCAGCTGGAACTGAGTATTGATTCGATTTGTAAGATATCATGCCTGATGTATTAATTTTTACAAGTTTATGCTTAATCATATAGGAATCTCTTATCGCGCTCTTCGGGAGTGGTTGTAGGAGGTTCTTTTCCTGTTTTAGGGCAAACACGGGAATCTTACCAGTCCCTTGATGAAATGTTTGATTAATTCTTGCACATAATTTTTGCACAAATTCATGTAAATCTTTAAAAGTGAATCTTCCTTGATAAGCGTGAATTTCGTCTAGAAGTTTCATTGGCGCTTCTACTTTCCCTTTGGTATTTGGTCGCCCTGCGATACAAGGTTGTACCTTAAATCCAAAATCCTGAGCGAATTGGGCAAACTTATTGTTAATCGTTCCTGTAAAGTGTTCTGTTCGAGCTTCATCCATTACCGTCTTCATATTATCCCTGACAATTACCTTCGGTACACCACCAAACATTTCAAATGCCTCTGTCATAAATGACATTAAAACACTTTGTGATTTTGAAATATCCAAATGAAAGACTTTAAATCTCGAGTAAGACAATAAAAGTACAGCTACATTCACATATACGATATCGCCACTTTTGGTTTCAAATCTTATACTTTCTTTCCAATCTAATTGAGCTTGTTCTCCTGGAGGTGTCTCATAACGGACACCCACTGAATGACCTGATACAATACGCTTTCCCTCATCAAAATATTTTCTAAATTCAGGCTTTCTATTAATATAAGAACGAAATGCAGACTGTGAACATTTTAAACCGTGATTGTCTGTTAGATACTGCCATAACACTCGTTTGTAGTAGAAGATTTGTTTAGAATCACTAGATAAGAGAGCTGCAATCACTTCATAATATGTATCGATTTTCGATGTTTTATTTTTTGTTCCTTTTGGTGTAAAACCATTCAAATACTTATCTATGGTACGCCGATCCACATTCAATTCTCTGGCTAATTGACTTTTATTTATCTTCATTTTTAAGTTCCCCATTAGTTTTTTCAAATTTGGTAAGTCTGAAAGACTTTTAACCTCAAATTCTGTTTGAATATCTAGCTTAATATACATACTAACCACCTCAGGGTCAGTATGGAGAATCTAATTGAAAATGTACATATTTATTCAAGCGTTAATGTACATATTTAAGTTAGCATTTATAAAAAGTTAAACTACCTGTCTCCTATAGAATATAAGAAACAGGTAGCATAGGTGTTTTTTTCATGTACCAAATTCGTGGGTCAGTTCAGATTATTCAAATCGTATAATTATGGAGAAACTCGGAATTAAAAATGTTTCCCAAATTAAGACATGGATGAAATGGTATCGTACAGATCAAACGTATCGTTTTCAACAACCTGTAGGAAAACAATATTCTTATGGAAAAGGACCAAAAGAGCTCAGTGAATTAGAACAACTACGTTTAGAAAATAAGCATCTAAAAACAAAATTACTTGTATGGGGAAAGTATCTGGAAATCGAAAGGGGCTGAAACCAGAAACTGTAGTTACTTTATGGAAAAATGTAAAAACAAAAATAACGATAAAAGAATTGTGTAACGTATTAGAATTACCCCGTTCCACATTTTATCGCTGGTTACAACGAACGGAAGATTGGAAAGATGATATAGAAGAGAAAGTAAAGGACGTCTGTCTTAGGCATAAATTTCGGTATGGATATCGAAGAGTGACCGCTACTCTTCAAAAAATGGGACTGTGTGTCAATCATAAAAAAGTATTACGAATCATGAGACAAAATCACATTCTTTCAAAAGTACGTCGAAAGAAAAAGAAATATATCAATGGTGCGGAACCAATGGTAGCCCCTCATCGATTGGAGCGTGAATTCGATGCATCCAGACCAAATGAAAAGTGGTTTACAGATGTGACGTATCTCTTATTTTGGGAGCGTACCTTGTATTTATCAACGATCATGGATGCCTTTAATCGTGAAATTATTAGTTGTGTCATCAGCGAATCACAAACACTGACATTAGCGATGAAGACATTGAAACAAGCAATGAGAGGACGAAGAGTAAAAGATGTCCTTCTTCACTCGGGTCAAGGAAGTATTTATACAGCAAAAGAATTTCAAGCGTATGCCAAAGAAAACGGCATGATCACCAGCATGTCCCGGAGAGGAAATTGCCATGATAATGCCGTCATGGAAAGCTTCTTTGGTCATTTGAAAAGTGAAGCTTTCTATTCACAAGAGATAACAAAAGTATCCAACACAACTGTGCGAAAGATTGTGCTAGAATACATTCATTACTACAATTGTGTGCGAATTCAAGAAAAATTAAACCACCTATCCCCTAAAGAATTTAGGGAACAAGTGGTTTAGGTGTTTTGATTGGTGTCCCGTTTTCGGGGTTCACTTCATTTTTACCCATCCCCTCGAAAAGGGGGAATAAGAAAAAAGACCCCTAATCAAAGTGTTTTCTTGACTAGGAGTCTTCCCTTTACAGGTGATAATACAAAAAATGGCGAAGACTTATAAATTAAATTTAAAAATAACCCAAATACTTAATTTGATGGAACCTCCTCAAAATATTATTTGAAACTTCTTGTTTCCACTAACTTAGGATTTGATTTATCTGTAATATCATAAACCTTTACAATTAGATTACTACCAAATATGCCTTCGACTTTAGCTGTACCTTCTGCCTTTACATCATTATTTTCAAATTTAATTCCATTTAAATTATTTTTTTGAGAAGTTGTTAACTTATTCCAATAATTTTTTGTTTTATCACTAAAAGGGTATTGTTTCCAAGCACCCATACCATTTGGAGCCCAATATGATGCAGTTCCCTTTATTGTAGTCACAGGATTACTCCCTACACCGGTAAACGTAATATCTCCCCAAAAATTCCTTTGTTCCAATATAACGTCTGCTTTATATGTTTTTTGGGGTGGAACTTCAATGGATTGTGAAGGTGCTTCTATTGTTTTTTGCTCAGCTTTTGTTTGTGTCTCTGTAGTAGAAGAGTTGAATCCTGCGTTTACTGTTATACCGTTATTTAAGATCAATGGAATGTTAAATATGTTACTCGAACCTCCCACATTAAAACCTTTTGTTGTTGCTGTCGCTATTGATTCTGTTACACTTTTGGTATATTTAGCTGTTGAAAACTTATGGGTTTGATCAGTAGTATTCTCAAACACATTTTCTCCCATGTATTCAACGATTTTACTATCAAAGTTCAATTTATTTGTGGTATCCGTAATACTAAAATCAACTTTTGTCTCAACACTATCTGGCTTTGCCTTAAAAGTTAGTGTAGGCCAGGATTCAATTTTTGTACCTGCAATTTCATTAGTATAATAGTATGTCCCTATTTTCTTTAATTCAGATTGGACATCTGTAATACCAACTCTTACATTTTCATTAACACTAGTTGGAGTATTTTCTGCTGCTAATGCACTACCAGGTACAGATATACAAGGTATGCCAATCGAGGTGGCTAACATCAATGCTACCATAGGCTTCTTCATTTTTTTCTTCATCTTGAACTCACTCCTAATACTTCATTTTTTGAAATCGTTTTCAATTAGATTTTAACACAATATTCAGTTCTGATTTATTTTGGTATTTGAATATTTTGTGAAGTATAAAAAACGGAACGTGAAAGGCATTCTCCTACACAGTGATCAAGGATTCCAATAAGGGGTATCTTTGCCTATCCCCGAAAAAGACCTGCGGTATTATTTTTCATTTGACATACTACCGCAGGTCTTTTCGGAGCTTGGGCAAAAACATCCAAAATAAAATTACTAATTTGGGATATCATAAAATTAGGTGAAATAAAGAATTCAAATAGGGGGTAAATAGTCATGGTTTATATAAAAAAATATGTTGTAATTTTGTTAAGTTGTTTACTTAGTGTAATCTTCCCTTTAACAATACTTGCTAAAACGGAGATGAACGCAGAGCAGCGGACTTTTTTAAGTTTTGAAAGTAAAATTTCAGATCTAATTATTACTAGTATGGAATTATTAGATAACATGGAGAAAATGAATGGGAAATTGAGTGAGGAAGAATTATATAATTTAGCATTAAATGTGAGGGAGGAATTTGCAACACGTTCTAAAGTCTTGTCCCAAATTAAGGTGCCAGAAGAATTACAAAATAATATACAATCTTCCTTAGAGACGGTTAAAAAGGACTTATCAATTGGACTTACGGAATTAGAAGAGAGTATGCTCTGTTTTGCTAAATATCTTGCAGGTCGTGATCAAATTGTTTATGACGAATATATTCAAAGAAAAAATACTGGATTTCGTTACATAAATGGTGGGTTAACTTCACTATCTACGGTAGCCCTACAATTAAATATCCCAACATCCAAATCTGGCAGTATAAAAAAGGCCTGGAAAAAACATTTAAAATAATTGGTGGGATATTAATCCCCTCCAATTTAGTATCGAATGGAATCAATAGTGTGTATTTGGTATAGCCACCAAATATCATCATAATATAATTATGGTGATTGAATGTTACTTGGGTGTTTTCACATCGAGGATTTGGGCAAAAACACCCATTACCGAATTTATCAACGAAATTCCAGAATAAAGGTATCAGGATGAACATTTTACCAGTTGCCTGAAAACATATCAATTTTTATGGGCGTTATGGATTTAGTAAGCCTTCAACGGTCGTAAATTTAGAGACAATCATTAAGAACATCAATAAAGATGATATTTTAACCAGGTTAACTTAAGCAGATTTGGGCGCAGCCGAGATACATGTAATTTTTGAGTTATGGTCTTATTTTTACTTCCAGACTTGATTTTTTGAACTTATAAGTATCGTCTTATTTATTTTTATTAGTCGTTGTAGTGATGGAAGGGGCCTATTGTGAGAGTAGAAGCAGTCATTTTGTCTTATTTTCCCGAAGGATGGACAAAAACACGCGTAAAGGGACCTTCGTTTTTTAAAACAAAGATCCTTTTACGGGATATACCCTTACTAACAATCATTTCAATTATATTTTACAATTGTTTATATTATGTCACATTATATAAACAAGGTCCTCTACAATGGATAATTTGACAATCATAATTATTTTCTAAAGAAATCCATGTATTTGATTGAATAAAATTATAATTCATTCAGTTACCCATTCCCTTCTTCAAAATATCAAAAAATTTAAAAGCACCCTATAATGGGTTAATGTGGAGTTAGGGCGTTGTATACGTTACTTTATGTTCATCATATAAGTGTGTGTATAACTAAATAAGCCTTTTTTTATTTTTGGGCTACTAAAACCCCTGCTTAAAACAGAGATCCTTAAATAAGGGGATTAAGATATCAATCTCCATTTTAATCACACTATACACTTCGTTCCCCCTATTCATTCTAAAAAATAGATTGTATTAAGTATTCCTAAGAATTTTTGAGCCATTTTGGTGTACAATCGAGATACGTGTATTAACTATACTAAATAAAACCATAGACCTTATAGTTCTTTAAGTAAGGCTTATGGTTTTTTATTTATCTTCAAATAAATTATAACTATATTGATTTTTCAGAGTATTTAAAGTATTTTAAGGTGGGGGTGAATGAAGTGTACTAAGTACAGATAACAATTCTAAGTACATTGTTAATTGCTTAAGTATTGGGGGGATATTGTGAAAGTAGAACAGGTCATTTTGTCAAACGGAAAGACGCGATATATGCTAGTCGATAAGGATGGAGAGCCTATTCAACCTGTTCTTCATTATTTACGGTTCAAAGATAATAGTAATGCTGCACGAAATACCTTACGGTCTTATTGCTTTCATCTGAAATTATTTTTTGAATTTCTAGAGCAAGAAAAATTGGATTACCGTGAGATTGGTATTGATCAGATGGCATCCTTTATGGGGTGGCTACAAAATCCATATGGGAACAATAAAGTAGTATCTATTTCCATTTCGCCCCTACCAAGAAAGCCAAGAACAATTAATACTGTTTTAGCTACTGTAACAGGGTTTTACGATTATTTAATGCGTCATGAGGATTATTCTATTCAATTATCAGAACGCCTAAAAAAACAAATAACCGGCTCTCGTAGAAATTTTAAAGATTTCTTATATCATATTAACAAAGATAAAAAATTCACAGCTCATATTCTCAAAGCTAAAGTACCAAAAGAAAAACCGAAGGTTATTTCTAAAGAACAAGTTACAAAACTAATTTTCTCCTGCTCAAACATACGTGATCGCTTTCTTATCCAATTATTATGGGAAAGTTCTATGCGAATCGGTGAAGCTCTTTCCCTGTGGCTTGAGGATTTCAAAGTTGATGCAAGAAAGATTCATATTTGTGATCGTGGCGAACTTGAAAATTTCGCGGAAATTAAAACTGTATATAGTCCAAGAATAATTGATGTATCTGAAGAATTAATGGATCTTTATTTTGAATATATAGCTGAAATACATACAGATGAAGTAGATACTAACCACGTTTTTATTAAGTTATCAGGAGAGAATAAGCACCGCCCTTTAGAGTATACGGATATTGTATCTTTATTTAATCGATTAAAACAGAAAACAGCTATCCATGTAACACCTCATATGCTTCGCCATACTTCACTGACCGAATTACGAAAAGCTGGATGGAAAGATGAACATTTGATGAAACGTGCGGGACATGCCCATATTCAAACCACAATTCAAATGTATGTTCATCCAAGTGATGATGATCTAAGAAAAGATTGGGAACGTGCACAAGAGAGAATGAAGATAAATTCACAGAAAGGTGATAGTTAGAAATGAGTATAATGGGAGCAGCAATCGTAAAGGAAAAGCAGGAAGAAATCAACGATTTCTTAATAGGCTATTGGGAAAATGATATATGGAGTGCCGATTATTCAGCCTTTGATGAGTTTCGACAAACCATCTGGGATAAGACATATAAAAAAATTGATTTTTCTTGTTTTAAATCCAAGATTAAAGCTGAAATAAAGTTTTTTATTTTAAATCGTTTGAAGGTCGATGATGTACGTTTATATCAGACGGTAATTAAACGATATGCAGCATCATTCAAACACATTGCAGAGTTATTAAATCAGTTCTATCCCTATATCAAAAGTATTATTGATATAGATTTAAACAGAGCAATAATTCAACTTCGTTCTATGTTAGTTCAAAAAGGATTAAAAATTCGAGAGGATGGCTCACTTACCAAGTATGAAACCTTCTTAAAAGTGATTTATTTATTTTATAAAGATTATTATGATGAACGTGATGAGTTTGAAAAAGACATTTGGGATATCAGGAAAATAGCAAAGTCAAAAGTGGTTGAACATGAAGCACATTATCTATTAAATTTTACAGCTATTCCAAGCCCGTTTCGTAACATGATTAAACGTTACATCAAGTTTCGAATTCAGTATGTATCTCACGGACAAAGTTGCCTTGATATTCGTTCTATCAGTCTTTTTTTAAATTTTATATATGAAAAATATCCAAACTGGAATGATCTATCCTTATTATCTCGCAAGGATATGGAAAATTACCGAGACTGGCAGAGGATAGAACAAGAACTGCATCAAAAAGCACAACGGAATTATTTAATAACTCTACGAGTTTTTTTGGAAACCATAGAAAAATTACAATATATAGAATCTCCTAAAATACCAGCATCTTTACTATTATTTAAGGAAGATATTCCCCAACTTCCAAGACGTACTGAAAACGATATTAAATATATCCCGGAGGGAATCCTTCAACAATTAGAAAGCCATTTAGAGCACCTTACTCCTAAAGAATATATTCCCGTAGTAATATTACTTCGAGCAACTGGTTGGCGTATCTCTGATATTCTCACCCTTCATTATGATACCTGTTTAGAACAAACAGCACAGGGCTGGTATTTGTGTGGTGATATTATGAAAACACAAGTCTTAAATCATCGTGTACCTATTACAGACGATGTAGCAGCTATTGTACAAACAGTAATAGAGTGTATGAAGAAAAAAAGCAACCTGGACAATAATCCAAAAAAATTCTTATTTGTTCGGCTTTCTGGTAAACGAAAAGGTCGTCCGCCAGAATCTCGTAGAATTCAAAATAGTTTAAATAAGCTTGCCAAGTCGAAAAATATTATTGATGAGAAAGGAAACGTGTTCCATTTTAAGAGCCACGCCTTCAGGCATACTAAAGGAGTTGAATTGATTAATAATGGAATGAATATCTTACATGTCCAAAAATGGTTAGCCCATGCTTCACCGGAAATGACTCTTACCTATGCGAAAATATTAGATACAACACTAAGAAAATCATGGGAAGACGCTACAGCAAAAGGTTTATTTCGAATAAATGATTTTGGCAAACCAGTAAAAGTACATCCTTCGGATATTGAAAATGAAGATATAATTGAATGGGAATATATTCGTTCGAATTTAGATGCAGTCAGGATGCCACTGGGTTATTGTACAAAACCGATTAAACAGCCTTGCCCTACGCAATCCGATCCCTGTTTATCTTGTCGTAATTTATGTACAACTCCAGAGTTTGCAAGAGAATATGAACGTCAAATAAAAGATACAGAGGCCGTTATAGAACGTGGGAAGACTATAAATCGTCCTGTATGGATAGAAAAGAATCAGGAGAAATTAGAGCGTTTAAAACCAATATATGAACTTCTAATACAAGGTAAAATTCATCATAAAGCTGGAAAAAAGGGACGAGAATATGATCGAGAGGAATTTAGTGTATATGGCCACAAATAACTATAAAAATACCAAAGGTATTAAAGACTTCTCAAAACTCAAAAGTGAATTAACTTTAACTAAAGTCAATCAAGCTATTCAAATGTTAATAAAAAATAAAGAAAAAATTAATTTTAATAGCGTTTCAACGACAGCCGGAGTATCAAAATCATACCTATATAATCATTTAGATATCCGTGAACGTATAAATAAACTTCGTGAGCAACAACAAGGCCTATCTTCTCCTAAGCAAGTTAAACGCGAAATAACCGATACCAATAAAGATATATTACTCGCCGCTAAAAACAAACGTATTAAACAATTGGAGGACGAAAATAAAAAATTAAAAGAAGAAATGATGCGCCTACGAGGTAAGATTTATGAAGGATAATTTACCTTACGTTGAATATATGTATTCAACGTAAGGACCCTATCAAATTAGGGTTTAAATTTTCTTAGTTAAGATAATATACGTATCTCGGCTGTACCCCTATACGGTTTCTCAACACTCTGAGAAAGAAGTTTTTGATACATGATTATATTATAAAGATAACACTCAAATTAAGAATATCATATTTATCAGAACTAAAAACACGATTTTTCCCTTTGTAAAACGGAAAAATCGTGTTTTTAGTTTAAGAGTAGAAAAATTATAATAGTATATGTATTTTATAAAGAAAATTTGATAATTGTATGCATTTTCCAAACCAGGTGTAAAATAAAAAATTCTATTCTTCCTATTCATTTTTCTATTTTGATGAGGATAAAAAATAGGGCGCCAATACATAGTGGCGCCGTTAATTAGGGGGAAAAAATTTGAATACAAATCAATTACCAAATCGATTCATCTTAATGGTCTCATATATTTGTTAAGAAAAACACATATATTTCTCCCTTTGCTAAAAGGAGAAATATATTGATTTTTGTATACCATTGTAGTTTATATGACAATTCAAAGTATCCTGACTACATAATTATCCCCTGACATTTACTAATAGTAGATTATTTATAGAGGATAAATGTACCTGAGGAATACGATAAACCGGCGGGTGAAGATGCAAGATTAGGAGGAGTGTTTTGGTTTAACGCTTGCATTGTCATTCTGTTTTTCTAGGTTTAAGATGACAATTTGAAAGGGAAGTTTTTTTCTCAAAACAATTTTTCTTTGCACTCGTTATTTTTCCCGTTATGATTTTTTCGGTTTTGTTGCAAAGTTTCTTAACAGATAATTCTAACGTTAAATGGGGGGTGAATAAAATGTCGAATTTTATCTAAATTTGTTGTTTTTTCGTTTTTTTATGCTAATCTTATAATTACAAAGAGAGAATAAACAGAAAACCTTGTGAATTAAATTTACGGAATATTTAGCGTTGTTGATTAGTTTCTTAATATTAGAATTTTTCTAGCAATGTTATTTTTTCAAAGATTAACTGTTTTTTGACTTATGTATAGGAATCACCACCTTTAATATTAAGCGAACATAATTTCTTGGAACTCTTATTCTGTTATTACGTTAGCCTTAAAGAAGGTACGAGTACTTCGTCAACGAACAGAATCAGTTTATACGGTTCTGTTCTTGTTTATATATAAATACCAAAAAAGGAAGTGAATTTTATTGAAAAAGATAAGAAGTCTAGGAAATAAGTTAGTACTGCTATTAATGCCCTTTTTCATGTTATTTCAGATTTTCCAATCTCCTATTGTGGCTTATGCTGCTGAAAAGGATACAAGAGGTGATGCCATACTTGATTTTCTATATACTTTATCTTTTGATGACAAAGGACAATTACTTTACAACGGAAAAGTTGTCCCTACAAAAGAAAGTGATTTAGAGTTAGTTAAACAAGCAATGGACTTATCTAAATCTAAATCTATTAACGATTCGGTTGTAAATTCATTAGAAAGTTTCGAACACCGAGCAAATGATGAATCATATGTGATTTTTGAGGGTACGATTGACGGAAAAGACCTGAAAATCGAATTTATACGTCGCATACCGTATGAGCGGTGGGATAGTGGTAAGATGACATATGCGTCGGAATATAAAATAAATGGACACTTGGCTTTCTGTTTAAATCATCCACTTCGAACACCATCCGAAGGTTATCAAATGCCTTACCCTGATAGTAATAGCATAAGAAACCTAGATGAAGTTACAAAAGCGTTATATTATGGTATCGGTGGGCCAGGGAGTATCTTTGGAGATTATGATAAACTAAGTCAAAGCGAAAAAGATAATGCTATCATAGCAACATCTTTATTAACATCTGCTTTTCTAAATGAAGGTGATGATATTGACGGCTTTGACTACGATAGTGTAAACAATGTAACTTACTATGACCTTGTTGACAGAGGCTATGGGTTCAGTGATCGTAAAGAGTATAAAGATCTTTTGAATAAGGTTAAAAACTCAACAATATCACCTTACTCGAATATTATGTTTTCAAATGAAACACCAACAGTTAAATATGATTCTGATAAAAAAATCCAATACACAGACGAAATCGAATTCAAAGCATTTTCAGAGAACACTATTACATTCACTTTGCCACAAAGTGTTTCGTTGATTAACCACACTGACAATAAGACCTATACAGGAAAAGTTACATTAAAGGGTGGAGATAAATTTCATTTTGAAGCAACATTCAATAGCTCAGCGACATTAAATACTGGAAAAATAAGAGGTTCGCTTCCTGATTTTACACCTTGGATGACTAAATCAAACACTCTAGAAGATGGTTTTAGGGTACAGCCATTAGGTGGATTAAATATTTATCTTGATCCAGCGAATTTAACAAGTCTAAAAGTGAAGTTTGAATCTCGTGAGGGAACTATGGAAATCACCAAAGAAGATGCGGCTGATGGCAATGTGAAAATTCCAGACGCTGAATTTACTATTTACGATAAAGGTGGAAATGAAGTAGTAAAAGGAAAAACCGATGAAAATGGTATAGCGACCTTCCCAAATTTACCTTTTGGTGAATACACATACAAAGAAACAATTGCACCGAATGGTTATGTGCTTAACGAAGAAGTCTTTTCCTTTGAAATTAAGAATGATGGAGAAATAATTAAACATACAGTAACCAATAAGAAAATTACGGGAACTATGGAAATCACCAAAGAAGATGCGGCTGATGGCAATGTGAAAATTCCAGACGCTGAATTTACTATTTACGATAAAGGTGGAAATGAAGTAGTAAAAGGGAAAACCAATGAAAATGGTATAGCGACCTTCCCAAATTTACCTTTTGGTGAATACACATACAAAGAAACAATTGCACCGAATGGTTATGTGCTTAACGAAGAAGTCTTCTCCTTTGAAATTAAAAAAGATGGAGAAATAATTAAACATACAGTAACCAATAAGAAAATTACGGGAACTATGGAAATCACCAAAGAAGATGCGGCTGATGGCAATGTGAAAATTCCAGACGCTGAATTTACTATTTACGATAAAGGTGGAAATGAAGTAGTAAAAGGGAAAACCAATGAAAATGGTATAGCGACCTTCCCAAATTTACCTTTTGGTGAATACACATACAAAGAAACAATTGCACCGAATGGTTATGTGCTTAACGAAGAAGTCTTCTCCTTTGAAATTAAAAAAGATGGAGAAATAATTAAACATACAGTAACCAATAAGAAAATTACGGGAACTATGGAAATCACCAAAGAAGATGCGGCTGATGGCAATGTGAAAATTCCAGACGCTGAATTTACTATTTACGATAAAGGTGGAAATGAAGTAGTAAAAGGGAAAACCAATGAAAATGGTATAGCGACCTTCCCAAATTTACCTTTTGGTGAATACACATACAAAGAAACAATTGCACCGAATGGTTATGTGCTTAACGAAGAAGTCTTCTCCTTTGAAATTAAAAAAGATGGAGAAATAATTAAACATACAGTAACCAATAAGAAAATTACGGGAACTATGGAAATCACCAAAGAAGATGCGGCTGATGGCAATGTGAAAATTCCAGACGCTGAATTTACTATTTACGATAAAGGTGGAAATGAAGTAGTAAAAGGAAAAACCGATGAAAATGGTATAGCGACCTTCCCAAATTTACCTTTTGGTGAATACACATACAAAGAAACAATTGCACCGAATGGTTATGTGCTTAACGAAGAAGTCTTTTCCTTTGAAATTAAGAATGATGGAGAAATAATTAAACATACAGTAACCAATAAGAAAATTACGGGAACTATGGAAATCACCAAAGAAGATGCGGCTGATGGCAATGTGAAAATTCCAGACGCTGAATTTACTATTTACGATAAAGGTGGAAATGAAGTAGTAAAAGGGAAAACCAATGAAAATGGTATAGCGACCTTCCCAAATTTACCTTTTGGTGAATACACATACAAAGAAACAATTGCACCGAATGGTTATGTGCTTAACGAAGAAGTCTTCTCCTTTGAAATTAAAAAAGATGGAGAAATAATTAAACATACAGTAACCAATAAGAAAATTACGGGAACTATGGAAATCACCAAAGAAGATGCGGCTGATGGCAATGTGAAAATTCCAGACGCTGAATTTACTATTTACGATAAAGGTGGAAATGAAGTAGTAAAAGGAAAAACCGATGAAAATGGTATAGCGACCTTCCCAAATTTACCTTTTGGTGAATACACATACAAAGAAACAATTGCACCGAATGGTTATGTGCTTAACGAAGAAGTCTTTTCCTTTGAAATTAAGAATGATGGAGAAATAATTAAACATACAGTAACCAATAAGAAAATTACGGGAACTATGGAAATCACCAAAGAAGATGCGGCTGATGGCAATGTGAAAATTCCAGACGCTGAATTTACTATTTACGATAAAGGTGGAAATGAAGTAGTAAAAGGAAAAACCGATGAAAATGGTATAGCGACCTTCCCAAATTTACCTTTTGGTGAATACACATACAAAGAAACAATTGCACCGAATGGTTATGTGCTTAACGAAGAAGTCTTTTCCTTTGAAATTAAGAAAGATGGAGAAATAATTAAACATACAGTAACCAATAAGAAAATTACGGGAACTATGGAAATCACCAAAGAAGATGCGGCTGATGGCAATGTGAAAATTCCAGACGCTGAATTTACTATTTACGATAAAGGTGGAAATGAAGTAGTAAAAGGAAAAACCGATGAAAATGGTATAGCGACCTTCCCAAATTTACCTTTTGGTGAATACACATACAAAGAAACAATTGCACCGAATGGTTATGTGCTTAACGAAGAAGTCTTTTCCTTTGAAATTAAGAAAGATGGAGAAATAATTAAACATACAGTAACCAATAAGAAAATTACGGGAACTATGGAAATCACCAAAGAAGATGCGGCTGATGGCAATGTGAAAATTCCAGACGCTGAATTTACTATTTACGATAAAGGTGGAAATGAAGTAGTAAAAGGAAAAACCGATGAAAATGGTATAGCGACCTTCCCAAATTTACCTTTTGGTGAATACACATACAAAGAAACAATTGCACCGAATGGTTATGTGCTTAACGAAGAAGTCTTTTCCTTTGAAATTAAGAATGATGGAGAAATAATTAAGAATACCGTAAAAAATGAAAAGATACCAGAAGATGTTAAAGAAAAAGAAAAAGCTAATCCATCGGATTCTGATTTACCACAAACAGGGCAAAATTCAACTCTATCAATTATGATAGGGGGATTGGTATTATTCAATGTAGCTGCAGGTTGGTTCATCTATAATAGAAGAAAAAGCTACTAATTAATCCAATCTATTAAAAAACATTTAAAAGAGCAGTAGAGTTACTGCTCTTTCTCATTGAGGGGAGAAAATGGATGCGTAAGGTCGATTTAGACAACCGTTCGCAGGAAAGACGGAAAAAGAAAATTAAAATAAATCTCATTATGGTGATTGTATTATTAGTGAGTCTAGCGTTGATGGCATACCCAGTAGGGGAAGATTTTGCAGTGCACTATTTGACACAAAAAAATCTTCAACAACTAAACGAAAATCAAAGAACTATGGATAAAGAAAAATCAAAAGAACAACAACGGAATATGGATCAACGAGACATCGATAAAAAAGAAATAACGTATAATTTTGCTGATGTTACTCCTATTTCTATGATGGACATCGTAGAAGCAATCAATAAGAAAATGCCCGTGGCTGGTACAATTAAAATTCCAAGTGTAAATATCAACCTGCCGATTATTGAAGGTGTATCAAATAGTTCGATGGTAACAGGTGGCGGAACTTTAAAGCCAAGCCAAGTGATGGGAAAAGGAAATTATGCTCTTGCTAGTCACAACATGAAGAATTCGAAGTTGTTATTTGGGCCACTAGAAAAAATATCAATCGGGACAAAAATCTATCTATCCGATGGGAAGGACACTTATGAGTACGTTGTTACAAAAAAAGAAGTGATAAACCCGAGCCAAACCGATGTCATAAAGGATAAGGACGGAGAATCATTGGTTACGCTGATTACTTGTACGAACAATGGTAAAAAACGAATAGTTGTAGTTGGCAAACTAGTTAAATAATTTAAAGAAGGTGGAATGAAATGGCTGAAAAATCAACCAAAGATCCTTTTCAAGACGAGATCTCAATAATCTTAAAAGAAGTGTAAATGTCAAGATAAACATATACATTCCCGCTTGTCTAATGACAGCCCTTGTTGGGCACGTTATAACGGTTCTGTTGCAAAGTTTTCTAAGCGAAGTTAAAATTTAAAGAAAATGACTCGAGGAGCATGATATATGAGATATTTTAAAGGAAAACAATTCAAGAAAGACATTATTTTGGTAGCCGTTGGCTACTATTGTCGTTTTTCTTTAAGTTATCGCGATGTATCTGAAATTTTGAAAGAACGTGGTGTATCGGTTCATCCCACACCCATCATGTGATGGGTTCATGAATATGGAATTCTCATTTATCAGATTTGGAAAAAGAAAAACAAATCTGCACAACTATCTTGGCACTTAGATGAAACCCATATCAAAGTGAAAGGTGAATGGCGGTATCTCTATCGAGCAATCGATAAAGATGGACACACATTGGATATTCAACTTCGCAAAAGACGAGATTATCAAGCGGCATATGCTTTTATGAAAAGACTAGTGAAAATATTTGGAGAACCAACGGTTCTCACAAAAAATAAGGAGCCCGCGTTATTTTGCGCGTTTAACAAATTAAAAAACAAGGCTTCTGCAAGAATACCACTCACCGTACAATCAAACATTTGAATAATCTCATTGAACAGGATCATAGGCATATCAAGCGACGTTTTGCCAAATCAGCAGAACTCCAAAGTTATTCGTCATGCTTCACGTACCTTGAAAGCCATTGAAACCGTTCACGCTCTATATAAACGAAAACGAAGTTTGCAACAACCAAACTTCGTTTTTTCAACGTACAATGAATTACATCAATTATTAACGAGCGCATAAAATCTATCTGCAATCTTACCAACTTTTTATCTACTAAGAATCTTTGCAACAGAACCTTTCAAACCAATGACAAATCAAGTTTAGAGTATCCTTGCCCATTCTCTGAAAAAAAGGGAGATACAAAGTATTCAAATAAATTATCATTAAACGTTTTGGCTTATCTGGATTAGGTGGTACTAGTAAAACCAACTTAGTTATAATCATAGCAAGTTTTCTTAGTTCATTCGAAAGATTGACTTGGCTAAACGGATTTTCACATAAAAGTTCATTTTGTTACATTTTTTCTTCTTAAATTCTATTTCAAAAATAATTTTCCACAATATCAAACTTCTATCTTTTTTGACAACGATTGTTCATTGATTGATATTTTATGTATTATAAAATTTTTCAAGTTATAGTCAAAATAACCAATTAACTTTTTGTATAGTTGGTACTCTAATCATTTTTTATATTCTAATAATGATCTATTTCAAGGAATGATTGGGGATAAGGATAGCAACTTCCTTTCATATTTTGGTTGAATGAATATTTTATAGGTGCAGTTTTCTAAGGTATATCTTCAGCTCTATTTTTTTAATAAATCAATATTTATTTTAATTAACGAAATACTCTGAACTCGTTTTCGAAATAGACATTATATCATAAATATTAGTATGCAACTATTCATATTTATATAAATAGTTTAAAGGTAAGTGTATATTTAATTTTGTAATTATATTTATATTTTACTTATATTAAAGGAGGAAAATTTATGAAAAAAACTGTTGTAACATTGTTTGCTGCAGGAACAATGTTAGGTGCGCCTTTTTCAACTGTATTTGCAGAAGAACAAGTATCCCAAAAAGAAGTAATGGATAAAATGGAAGTGCAACAAAAAAATTGGAATGAGGAACAAGGAAGTCCATCATTTCTTTCAGGTGAATTATCTGATAAGAAGGTAGAAACTCAAAAAGCAGTGAAAGAGTTTCTTGAAGAAAATAAAGAATTATTTAGGGTAAATCCACAAACGGATCTAACACTAAAAGAAGTGAAATCTGATGATTTAGGTATGAAACATTATGTTTATACAAGGTCTGTAAATAAAGTACCTGTTGATGGTGCACAATTCATTGTTCATACAGATAAAGAGGGTAAGGTAACCACAGTAAATGGAGATGTTCATCCGGCTGCTGCAAAAAGTTTGAAAGGTAATACACAAGCAAAGATTACAAAAGAAACAGCTCTTTTAAATGCTTGGAACCATATTAAACTTACAAAAAATGATACATTAGTAAAAGTAGATGGAAATACATTAGACCAAGTGAAAGAAAACTTAGAATCTACGAATGAAAAAGCAGATTTAGTTGTATACGAAAAAGACGGAGGGTATTTTCTAACGTTTAAAGTGCAATTGCAGTTTATCAAACCTTACGGAGCTAATTGGCAGATTTATGTGAATGCGGAAAATGGAACAATAGTAGATTCATATAACGCAGTTACAGATGTAGAGAGTGCGCAAAAAGGGTATGGACGTGGAGTATTGGGGGATCGAAAAGAATTGAATACAACATTTGATAGTGTAAAGAGAAAATACTATCTAAAAGACACAACAAAGTCTATGAATGGAGGCTATATTGAAACATTTACGTTAAATCATAGTGATGCAGATTATGCAGTTAACTATCGTCTACTTGATGCTGATAATGCTTGGATAAATAAAGATCAGGGTCCTGCGGTCGATGCTCATTATCATGCTGGAATAGTCTATGACTACTACCAAAATATTCACAATCGTAACAGTATTGATGGGAGAGGGGGAAAAATTCGTTCTGGCGTGAATTATGGAGTGAATGTAAACAATGCATTTTGGAATGGACAGCAAATGATTTATGGAGATGGAGATGGAAGTGAATTCATTCCACTTTCTGGTTCTCTTGATGTCGTCGCACATGAATTAACTCATGCCGTGACACAGTATTCAGCAGGTCTTCGATACGTAAATCAATCAGGTGCATTAAATGAATCTTTCTCTGACGTATTTGGGTATTTTGTTGACCCTGCAAATTGGGATATAGGAGAAGCTGTATATACGCCTGATATTTCTGGAGATGCACTTCGTAGTTTATCAAATCCCGAAAAATATGGACAACCTTCTCATATGAGAGATTATCAAATACTTCCGGCGACTAAGGAAGGTGATAATGGAGGGGTACATATTAATAGTGGAATCCCGAATAAGGCTGCATATCTAACAATCGATGCTATTGGTATAGAAAAAGCAGAAGAAATTTATTATCGTGCGTTAACAACATATTTAATGCCAACAAGTGACTTTAAACAAGCTCGTACAGCTTTATTGCAATCTGCAGCAGATTATGATGGTTATGATAGCGCAACATATAAAGCGGTAGAAACGGCTTGGAATCAAGTGGGAGTAGAATAACATAAAATTCATCTATAAAATTTAATTATAAAAGGACCTAATTCTTTCTATATATAAGTAATATTATTCCCTTTAGGTAGACAGTGTAAAAAGGACTATGTGAATACATGGATGTTACACTATTACTTAGAGGGAATTTTCATAACTAAAAAAGCTCAACATTTAATACATATTCAGAAGAATTAAAGTTATTTAAACGGAGAAGGAAGTTACGATATGATAAAGAAAAAATATCAGATTAGAAGCTCTATTCAGCTTGAAAATTGGGTAGAAAAATATAAAGAATATGGTGAGGAGTACGGATACTCGTGGGAGAAATAATAGAATGAAAGGGGTTCTGTTGCAAAGTTTCTTAAACCTAGTTACAATCTAGAAAAAAGAGGCGAGGAGAATCACACATGCGATATTTTAAAGGGAAACAATTCAAGAAAGACATTATTTTGGTAGCCGTAGGCTACTATTGTCGTTTTTCTTTAAGTTATCGCGATGTATCTGAAATTTTGAAAGAACGTGGTGTATCGGTTCATCCCACAACCATCATGCGATGAGTTCATGAATATGAAAATCTCATTTATCAGATTTGGAAAAAGAAAAACAAATCTGCACAACTATCTTGGCACTTAGATGAAACCTATATCAAAGTGAAAGGTGAATGGTGGTATCTCTATCGAGCAATCGATAAAGATGGACACACATTGGATATTCAACTTCGCAAAAGACGAGATTATCAAGCGGCATATGCTTTTATGAAAAGACTAGTGAAAATATTTGGAGAACCAACGGTTCTTACAACAGATAAGGCGCCCGCGTTATTTTGCGCGTTTAACAAATTAAAAAAACAAGGCTTCTGCAAGAATACCACTCACCGTACAATCAAACATTTGAATCCTCTCATCGAACAGGATCATAGGCATAGCAAGCGACGTTTTGCCAAATCAGCAGGACTCCAAAGTATTCGTCATGCTTTACGTACCTTGAAAGCCATTGAAACCGTTCAAGATCTATATAAACGAAAACGAAGTTTGCAACAACCAAACTTCGTTTTTTCAACGTACAATGAATTACATCAATTATTAACGAGCGCATAAAATCCATCTGCAATCTTACCAACTTTTTATCTACTAAGAATCTTTGCAACAGAACCTTAATTTTAATATTGACAATAGATAGGCGTAAATTGAACATAAGAAGCAAAACGAAAAATTTAAGTAGCTGATTGAACATAAGTCCGATATTGTACTGGGCTTATGTTCTTTAGTTTTTACTCAATTCTTTTATGGAAGGCATTTTTCTGTATAAAAAATAGGCTCCATTAATGGAGCCCCAAACGAACTAAAAGAAAGAACAGACATACAATAATATATCATGATTTTCAGCTGATAAAAATTCAATTTTCACTTTTGAAAAGAGTAAAAAAACGTTAAAAATCTCACAGATGTATTATTATATTTCATGCGTTAGTATTATGTCATTAAACCTATTAGATTGGAAAACAAGTCTCTTATCGAACTATTTGAGAAATACTTCCTTTTTAAATATTAGGTTAGTTTCATGTCATTTGAATATAATGGTGTTAAAAAAATTAGCTCGATTCCTAAAAAAATAGACATGTTGATTAACAGTAGGAAAGCAATTATTACTCTGGGGTCCATCTGCTATATCGATTATATAACAAAAAATTTGTATAAGTATATAACGACTTCTTTAAACTATTCACCATTTAACGTCTTTATTTTGGTAACCACAACTTGAATATAATTGACTAGAAACAAATATTTATGTGTTAACTAGACTTTGCTTCTTATACCATTTTTCTTTGTAATCCAGTATATTTCGAAGGTGTGACCAAGATACTTTACTAATTACTTGTGCAAGTTTCTTGAATTTAGCACATTCCATATTTGTATATCCCAATACCAATTACATTCTGCCTTCTAATGGATAGTAATTCAAGTAATCTTTTTTGAATTACTAATATGTTTGTGGCTCTGTCAATTTCAGACATTGTATATTTGATTTCCGGAAACGGATGTTCCTTGCGGAAAAAAGTGCGTTTTGTTGCCAATAACTTGCTTTCTTATATACGAAACAATTTCTTGTATGTAGCTCTGTTAGGACTAAAAGAAGATATTATTTTTCGGAAATTCAGCCTCGATTATAAAAGATGAAATTTATCTACCACTTGAATCCTGACTAATAATAGCATTTAGAATACCTCCTATTACTACACGACTTTTTTAAAATTCAAAACTTTGACTTTAAGTAGTCTAATTCAATTTTCTATTATAGTAATATTCCCATTTGTTTGCTTTTGTGTGTAAGATTGAGTCCTATTCCGTTTTGACTTCAATCGCGGGGGCACGTCCTGTTTCTTAAAAAAGTATGAAAAATGACCTCTTATCTTCTTTTATATGGATTAAAGCGCAATGTTATCTACTTCTTTTAACCATATCCTATATTTTTGCTATTTATAATTGAGTAAGCTCAGTAGATTAAGAATGATAGATTAATTCTTTCCCAGTTTATTTGTATGTATTATTACATATAGTAAGGAAGTAATTCTATTAAAATTGATTACATCCAATAGTTTTGGCAGTTAAGATGTCTTGTCTTTTATTTGATTAGATACGAAGTTTATATGATTTATTCATTAATATGGATTGTACTTCACTTTTTTGAGGAATATGAGCCTTCTGTAGGAAAATGATAAACTAAGTAGGCATTATTTAATGTGTCTCAATGCAAATAATTATTCATTTAGCTTAGTGTAAAATTTTGTAGATTAGATTAATACGCGTATTGTTCGAATTTATTTTATAACAATATTGTAACTACTCACCACTTCACTTCTTTTCTGGCTGTTTGAAGTAAGTTTCTAAGGAATTAAATGGATATATTAGTAATCTATAGTGCCGATCAAAAAATCAGCCACTAACCTAAGGAAATTTCAAAACATAATACATGTTAATAATGGGGTATAAATATATAATTCCATTAAAATAGAGAAAATTACGGAAATATATTTTAATGCGTATTTATACTTCTCGGTCTTTTATGGTTGCAGCGAGAGCATTATGGGTTTCTTGTATAGTTGTTGAAACGATTATTAAATTACGAGTTTACTATATTGTGACTTGCACATGCATCCGGAAGGAGGGTTTCTTTCGTATAATTCGCACAAAAAATATTGCGTACAAAATGAACTTATATCGTCCAGTTTTGCAAAAAACAAAAAATAAATTTGACAACGGAACTTTTTATCGTTTTTCTTTTGAATCTAAATGATAGTCTTATAGAGGATAATTTTTAGAAAGGTGTGATGTGATTTGTTAGAATTAAGTTTTAGGGATATTGCAATATTTCTAGGCGATGAGTTAATTCCATCTTCAAATATTCAGAAAAAGTTCCGAATTTCATGGTAAAAATAATTTATAGATTTCATTTACTATTTTCACATGTGGGGGTTGATATGAAAAAATGAAAGGTAAGATAACATGAATCTATATTTTAAAAAAATCATAGCATTATTGATAATGAACATTTTGATAATGAGTACTAATTTAAATACTGTTTTTGCAGTAACAAAATCAAAAAATGTTCAATCAATAACATCTAACTCGGAAAACGTAAGTGATGTCGAAATGAAACCTTCAACTGATCAGAAAGGGAATACAGAAAAAGTCGATCTAGAATCTAAGACAAATAATATAGTAGAAAATGGAGAAAAAAATGGAGTTTCATCATCGTCAAAAAACCAGGAGTTTTTACCAATTGAAGGGAATTTTGAGATTCCAAGTAAGGCAAATTCTGTTGCTGAAGGTGATACAGTCCATGTAACCAATAATAATACGGGACAATTAGGTGCAGTTTGGTCTAAAAAGCAACTTGATATGACTCAAAACTGGAAAACCGAGATGAGTATACAATTCGATTCATTAAATCTTTTGAATGTTGCAGATGGTATGGCTTTTGTTCTTCATAATGATCCAAGAGGAATAAATGCAACAGGAGATAGTGGTCAATCACTAGGTGTGTGGAAGACATCTCCTGCGGGATCGACACAGGATTATATTGATAATGGATGGGCTATCGAATTTGATTTCTATCACAATGGAGATGGATTAGATGCTATTATCAACGAGAATTTTGGATATATGCATATAGCAAATTCAATGACCCGTTCAGAGTTTGATGGTAAAGGTATGGTGCATAAAAACCTACAATATATTTATTACTTAGTAATGCATGGACAGCATAAATTAGAAATTCAGTGGGATGCAAAATTTAAAAATCTAACGTATCGATTTTTAAATGAAATGGGAAATGTATCTTGGGAGGAAAATGTACATATTGATCCCATGGTGGTTTTTGGTAGTAATAATGTATTTTGGGGTTTCACAGGTTCAACTGGTGCAAAAGCAATGCATCAAACTATAAAATTTAAATCAATACCTCAGACAATTCAAGCAAAAACCAAAAGAAAGACGTTTGTCTTAGGTGAAAAAATTAAAATTACAGACGATAATATAAGTGAATTTCTTACAATTGAGAGTGGTGATAATGTAAAATTAAAAGATTCATCATATTCATTCTTTGCAAATGTTGTTGGTGATAATCAAAGTATTCATATCGATTTAGTAGACAAGTATGAGAATGAGAAAGAATATGTTATTCCTGTTAATGTTTATTGGGGAAACTCAATTTTATTAAGAGGCGATAATGACTATTCAATAGGAGCCTTTACAATAGACCATGATGGGAAGTCAAATTATATATCGGCTGCAGAGGGAATAGCTCGTGGAGATAAAGATGGGAATGTACATTCTCAATTTGCTGATAAACAATATTTTTGGATTGGACGTAAAATTCCAAATCAAAGTACTCAAAATCTAAATGACATAAAAACAGATATTGTTATTACCGCACTAGGAAATGAACTTGCAAAAGAAAAGATCCAATCTTTTAATAGTGGTACACAGCGAATAGATGTAAATTCAGGTGACATTATTGAAGTATGGCATGCCGAATCAGGAAAGAGAAATGTATTAATAGTTAATGGTGAAGAGACTGTGCAGCATGCAGGACTGAAAAACGTGTATTATGAAATATCAAAAACTACATTTACCCCCTTACATGTTAATCAGCTAACTCCTAAAAAAGTTAATATAAAAAATGGGACTTCTAATCAAGAATTGATAGAAAAATTAGGAGATAGCATTGATTTGAAAGGATATGAGAATATTAGGGTTGAACGTTTTAAAGATAAACTTCCCGATACAAAGAAAGATGGAGAACAATTAATAGATGTTGTGGTAAGTGAAACACTAAAATCAGGGAAAAAAGTAGAATATATTTATACTGTTACATATATAGTGAATCCTGTTGTAACCGAGAACATATATAGTAGTGACGGGAATTTGTTAGATACAATACAAACAGAGCTAACATATGGAGTAGATTCATTTTCACCTGAACCCAAAAATCGATTTGAACACGATGGAATACATTATAAATACATTGGCTGGTTAGCAGGAGATCAAAAACCCGGTGAAGGTGTCCCTCAAGCAGGTAAACCAAATACTGTAAAAGAAACGACAACGTTCAATTATATATTTTTGGACATGAAAAAATTGATTAAAGTTACGATTCCAATTGAAATGATTTTCTCCTCAAATGATAAAGAGACAGGAAACATTCAATCTAATAATTATTATATCGAAAATCATTCTGATGAAGTAAATTTGAATATAAAATTTGTTTCAATGGAAACAAAGGAAAATGCAGGAATAAAATTATTAACACCCTCTGATAAAAATCCAAGTTTAGGGATTGAAGAATCAATGCGGTTAAATTTAGTAGCAGATGGCATAGAAAGAATAAATAGTCTTAATGAAATAAGTGGAATTACAGAAATTGGAACACTGAACCCAAAAGACAAATTAATGATAAATTTTACAGGAACGTATTTTGGAAAAATAACAAAGGATAAAAAAAATACGAATCATAATTTAGTTTTTAAATTTAGTGTAAATTAATAATATACTCAGGGAGTTAATTATGCTAAAAGGTAATATTCACAAGAAAAATAAAAAAAGGAATTTACTTATTGTTTTTTTTCTCACCTTTCTAGGTGCTTTAACAATCTATACACTAAATACTAGATTTGCACCTGAAATCATTGCGGGAGATTTTTTGCCAGATGAAAAGGTAACACAGAAAATAGATAAGAATAAAATAGCGCAAGAAAAGGTTGATGCTTCACAATTTACCTTAAGTATCTATCCAGAGGCAATTTTTGAAGAAAAATCAGGAAAAGGATTCCTTCATATTAAAAATGAATCAAGTAATGTTTATCCAATAAACGTAAAAATAAAAATTGATAATACAAATGAGATCATTTATGAAACAGGTGCCATATATCCTGGAAATGAAGTTAAACAAGTAACTTTAGAAAAAAAGCTAAAAGCAGGTAAATACAAAGCCACAGCGGATGTTGATATATTTGATCCGAAGAGTAAAAAGAAACAAGGAACAACTCAAGCAGAAATGCAGATTATTATACAGAACTAGGTAATAAATATTAAATTTATTTAAATAGTAAAAACAGAAAAGAGGAATTAATATGAGAGTACAAAAAAAATTAGCAAGTATTGTTTTATTAGGTATGATGGCAATGGGAGGCGGAGTAAATACGTTCGCAGCAGAAGGTGAATATCAAACGATAGAAGGTCAAACAGAGGCAAATATTACAGCTAAGGGTGTTATTGGCGAAGCAGATAATACAGATCCTGGTGAAGCTATTCCAGAAGGAGATAACAAATGGATTAATGTAACACTACCAACAGATGTTGTATTTTTCTCTGATGAAAAAACAGAACATAAAACAATTGTTTCGCCAGAAAATTATAAAATTATCAATAACTCTGGTAGACCTGTAAAAGTATTTTTAAAAGGTTTTACTGGTAAAGAGGACACGGCAGTAAAAACCTTGAATCTTGTTTCGAAAATTGAAGGAGATTTTGAAACAAAAGAATTAATTAGGGATAATAAGATAGCTGTAACTCAAGAATCTGAATTAGTAAAGTTAGCAAATAACGAAGGGAAGTTAGATGAAAAAGATGCAAATAAAGAAGTAAGTTTCAAATTTACTGGAAATGTTGATGAAACGTTACTTGGAGAAGAAAAACAAAATGTCGAATATAAAATGACATTAAAGTTCAAAGCTCTAAAAATGGATGGGACCGAAGTTGAGTAAGCAGTTGGCATTAAAAATGAAAGGTAGAAGGACACATAAGAAAGCATTAATGAAACAATTGTTCTTTAGCATGTGCTTCATATTTATTCTTTTTGAAACAAATATTTCATACGCATCAGAAATATTAAATCACCAAACAACAAACACAAGAGTATATGGTATACTGGGGGAAGATACAAACAATAATAATGAAGTAGAAGAAAATCAACTCCATCCAAAAGAAGAAATATCGACTATAATAATAAATCCAGATAAAAAATTACCTGAAACCGGTGGGTACTTCTCTTTTATCTCAACCTTATTAGGAACAATGTTAATATTTTTAGGTATTTTAATGTCTATAGCGAAATGTATTAATAAAAAACGTAATTGTTCAGAAGCGATAAGATAGAAAATCTGGCATGATTATTTAAAACCAATTATACATAAAGGGAAAATTCAAATAATAAAAACCGCTTTAGATCAATATTAAGTGAACCCGTATAGTGATATATGAAAAAAACACCTCCTGAATTCGCATACACTGTGAACTGACCCACGAATTTGGTACATGAAAAAAACACCTATGCTACCTGTTTCTTGTATTCTATAGGAGACAGGTAGTTTAACTTTTCTTGAATACGTTCCGTATTATAATACTCAATGTAATCGTGAATGAGTTGTTTGAGAGTAGAAGTTGAATGTATTTGTTTTTCTTGGGAATAAAACAATTCAGATTTCAATGAGGAATGAAAAGATTCTATTACGGCATTATCATGACAATTTCCTTTACGGGACATACTTGTGGTAATGCCATTTTTTTTAGATAACATTTGGAAAGCGTAGGAGGTATACACGGCCCCTTGATCACTATGTAGTATAATTTGAGTCTTTTGTTGCAGTTTTATCGCCTTCTCAACTGTTCTTAAGACGAGTGTTACGTCTTGTCTGTTACTTATTTCATATGCAATGATTTCATTGTTATATAAATCCATAATACTTGATAAATACAACATCTCTGTACCAAATGGCAAATATGTAATGTCTGTAACCCATTTTTCATTTGGCTTGTTAGCTTGAAAGTTTCTATTTAAGAGATTCTCTACAACAATTCTACTTTCTCCATTGATCCAGGTTCTTCTCTTTCTTTTAACCCTACATTGTAAATTTTTCTTTTGCATTATTTTTTGTACAGTTTTTCGATTTAGGTGATAATTATATTTTCGTTTCAATAAAGCAGTAACTTTTCGATGTCCATATCGAAAGTGATTTGTCATACAAATTGTCAAAATAGCCTGTTCTAATTTTGCTTCCTTTACATCTTTCACTTTATTTTTCCATCGATAATAAGTAGAACGAGGTATACCAATTAATATACATATCTCTTTAATGGAGTACTCATCTTTCATCAACTCCACTACTTCTACAACTACTTCTTTAACCAACTCCTCTCGATTTCTTGGTACTTTTTTAAAATATCTAGTTGCATTTTTAATTTCCGATTCTCTATCTGAAGCTTCTCGATTTCAGTTATACCTTCTTCACTAGCCTTTTGTAGCGTACTTTGTTTTCCTACAGGGCGACTAAAACGATACGTTTCACCTTCACGATGCCACTTCATCCAAGTTTTAATCTGTGCTTTATTTTTAATTCCTAATTGTTCCATAATTTCTTTATTTGTGTATCCTTGTTTTTTCAGCTCGATTGCTTTCCATTTAATTTCTTCTGAATAAGATTTTCTCGTTCCCATAAAAGAAACACCTCCGTATATTCGTATTTAAATTAAATACGGTATAAGAGGTGTTTTTTCCTTGTCTTATTTCATTGGGTCACTTCACACGTATGAAAATTCAGTGGAGGTGTTTTTTTGTTTTAATACGAGTGTTCATCATCCAGAAGGAATAATATGGAAAGTAGATGAGATGACAAAGCACAATAAAGCATTTAAATTCCGTTTGCATCCAACAGAAGAACAAGCATATCTTATGCGTAAAACCTTAGGTTGTGTACTTTTTGTGTATAATAGAATGTTAGCTGAACGAAAAGAAGCGGATGAAAAATACAAAGATGATAAGGAGCAACTAAAGAAACAAAAGCCTCCAACTCCCGCGAAATATAAAGCAGAATTTGAGTGGTTAAAAGAAGTGGATTCATTAGCTTTGGCAAATGCTCAACTAAACTTGCAAACTGCCT
Organism: Bacillus sp. FSL K6-0073; assembly: GCF_038006085.1. NCBI lineage: Bacteria > Bacillati > Bacillota > Bacilli > Caryophanales > Bacillaceae > Bacillus > Bacillus sp. FSL K6-0073. The sequence continues at coordinate 216,391 of NZ_JBBOUN010000004.1, forward strand.
ATAAGAATTTCTTTAGTGGTCATAATGACTTTCCAACATTCAAAAGTAAAAAAGACAGAAAATCTTATACATCGAATGTAGTAAACGGAAATATCATGTTGCTGAATGGTCATATCAAATTACCAAAACTGAAAATGGTACGTATCAAACAACATAGAGAGATACCACAAGATTATAGAAACAAGTCATGTACAATTTCTTTGACACCTACTGGTAAATACTATGTGTCCATCTTGACTGAATATGAAAAAGAGATTGTACGAAAAGAAGTAGAAACAGTAGTGGGGTTAGACTTTGCGAAGGATAGATTATACGTTAGTTCCGAGGATGAGAAAGTCAATTATCCTAAGTTCTATCGTAACATGTTAGAACGATTAGCAAAGGTACAACGAATATTATCAAGGCGCAATAAAGGTTCTGAGCGTTGGCATAAACAACGTATTCGTATAGCTTAGTTACATGAGAAAGTAGCTAACCAACGTAAGAATTTCCTTCATCATGAGTCTAAAAAGTTAGCTGATCATTTTGATGTCGTAGCTATTGAAGATCTAAACATGAAAGGAATGTCGCAAGCACTTCATTTCGGAAAAGGTGTCACTGATAATGGATGGGATATGTTCACTTCTTTCTTAGCTTATAAATTAAACGAACAAGGAAAACAACTTGTGGAAATAGAATAATGGTTTCTTTCCACCAAAACATGTAGCAATTGTGGAAATATAACTTTGTCTGAACGAATCTATTCGTGTATATGCGGTGTAAATCTCGATAGTGATTATAACGCAGCTATCAATATCAAAAATGAAGCAATACGCCTATTAGCATTAGGATAAATAGCAATAAAGAAACCTTTGGAACAAGGGTGTTAGCTCGGCTGTCTAAGGACAAATTCGTTAGCTATCAAAAGTAATGATTAACCGAGTAGCCCCCACTTCAAACAGTCCGTTAGGACGTTAAGTGGCGGATAGTTCACTTTATTGTTAAGTTCTTGTAAGTTACTTGTTTGGATTGTATCCTCAGTTTGATTTTTAATCTCTTCGAAGCTGTTTTTATTTTTAGACATGGCTATACTCCTTTGTAGAAACAGTAAAGTATACTTATTATTATTATTATTATTATTATTATATAGTTAAATTTTATTCATTAGATAAATTTCATTAATAGATCCCCTCCACATCACCATCAAGATAAGAAAAGCTAATACCCCCAAACGAAAAATCGTATCTCCAAGAGAAACTTTCATTTTTTTGTTACGGAGTGTTATAAAATTCTAAATTTAATGGGCATTGGGGTGAGTAAATATTATGCAGAAATATCATAAAAATTAAGTAGAAATGAATTATACAGTGAAAACTATACGAAGAAATATAACTTTGATTCAAACTTGTCAAATTTCAAATGTATCTAGCACTTCATTATATAGAAAGCTATCGTAAGGGAAATATGATCATTCCCTATTCCATTTATCCATTAAGAAATTCTTATTTCAATAAAAGAGGTGTGTCGATATGTCATTAACATCTACTGTATTAAATATATTATTCAAAAAGGGGGATGCTAAAAGGGATAGAGGGTTAACTACTCCAGAAAATATCGAAAGATTTGACAACCTTAATTATTATGGAAATATAAGTGAAGAACATTTGCTTGATGTGTATTATCCAAAGGATACGGAAAAACTTTTGCCATTAATTATATCGATTCATGGTGGCGGTTGGGTGTATGGGAATAAAGAGGCTTATCAATTCTACTGCATGAATTTAGCCCAGTACGGGTTTACGGTAGTAAACTTCAATTACCGTCTTGCACCAAAGAATACATTCCCAGCAGCTCTGGAAGATGTAAATTCAGTATTTCATTGGGTAAAGAACAATTCTACAAAGTTTCATATGGACTTAAATAATTTGTTCATTGTAGGTGATTCAGCAGGAGCACAGATAGCAAGTCAGTATGCAGCAATCATTACTAATTCAAATTATGCAAAACTTTTTGACTTCAAAATGCCAAATATAAAAATAAAGGCAATGGGATTAAATCACGGAATGTATGATCCTCTGGATAGATTAAAAAACAACGATACGAAAAAATGGTACAGGAATCTTTTAAATGCTTTGATGAAGGACTACCTTGGAAAGGAATTTCACAAATATGAAAAGGAAATGGATTTCCAGTCAAACATTACGTCATCTTTTCCTCCTTCTTTCGTGACTTGTAGTGTTAATGATAGAGTGGTTGGGATTCAACCTGTTTTCCTTAGTAAATTAAAATCTGCAGGGATTCATTATATTTACAAAGAATATGGCCATGAAGACAAAACAAGCGGTCATGTATTCCATCTAGACTTTAGAAAAAAAGAAGCAACGATACTTAACAATGAACAAATAGAATTCTTCCGCCAATACATAGGAAAGCGAGTGGATGTCTAGTAATTCAAACAAATTGAAGATGTCTTGAGTTGAATCATAGTCTTTTAACAAAATAAATCAGATCACCAGAAACCGAGGGCTTACGAACATTAGCCTTGGTTTGAAAAATCATAGAACCGTAGGAATCCACGGGGATAGCTTGGTCAATAAGTACGCTCTATTCCCAAGAATCTCCCACTTCAATCAGACCGTAAGGTCAATAAGTGGGGGGGATTCAAAACTTCATGTACTAAGTACAGGTGATCTTAAATCAAAAAAATTGTTTAATTCTTTTTGTTTTTTCTGTAATACCAGCTGTCGTATTTTGAACATTGTAGAAAAACAAAGTGAAATAGCGGTTCACTGTCTATAAAGATAACATTCTAGACGCACTTGCTAAACATTATGATAATAATTGATACCTAAAAGAGAGATTCATGTTTTAAATACAAAATTTACTTGCCAACGTAGAGAATAAATCTTGTGAACATGTCCCATTGGAATAAATCCTAATGGAATTTTGGTACTATAAACATTAATTTCTGTTAAACGTTTAATTTTTTCGAAGTATGTAATCCTATATTCTTTTCTCAATAGAATTTTGTTTCCTACGTTTATGAACTTGAGTTAATTTAAATCTTTATATGACAAATTGCGAGGAGAAATCTTGCTTTCCAACATAGGTATTTTGAATTCCATAAGTATCTCCTGTTATTTTGATGTATGACATTTCCAAGGTCAAGTAAAGCACATAAAGATTGCATTTTTTACTGTCCCATTTTGAAAGAATTTAGGGGATTTACTCTCTCTTAATTACTTTATTAACATATTATTATGTAAACGATTGTCATTTTATTAATCTCATAAATATTCGAAACGGATTGTATAATGAAATCTTTATATTTATAGGTTTATTAAACTTATAATTTTAATATCGATGCGATTCTTTACGTAGATTAAATCATATATTTAATTAACATCTTTGATATCTTGAGTTTTTTGGTCTATTATATTTCCCTACAATTTCACTAGTAGATACTTAGTTTTGTGAGGAAAGTATTATCATAATATATTTGAAAATAAATGTACATTATACCTACTTGACTAATTAACAGGTTACATTCAAATAATTCCGTGTATAAAGCATTTTTTGAAATGTATTTCCCTTTTAATTTTGATATAATCACAACGTAAAATAGCTTAAATTAACTGATTAAATATATCAACAAATGTATTGTTAAGATTTGTTGATATAAAATATTCTTATTTTATCTATAAATACTATTTTGTTATTACCTTTATTGATTTGATTAATAATGAATAAAAGTAATATATAAATTATTAAAGAGTAAATGAGATTTTATTCTGTAAAAATAGTCTCTATTAAATTGTAAACAGGGCGGGAGTTGTTGTATTTAGGGTGATTAATATTTATAGCTTTCACATAAGGATTTGTACAATAAATAATTTTATGTCAAAACGTGTTACTTGTTTGTTAGGAGGGATGAAATGAGGGATTTTTTCAAAGATAATTACAATAATAATGAGTCTAATAGAAAGTTAATGAACTTAATAAGTGAAATAAGTGAATACAAAGGGAAATTAGTCGCGTATCAAGAACAATTGCCTCATATATTTCAGGATTTAGAGGAGAGTATATCCTGTCAATACGTAAAAAATTTTAATGATATTTATGTGAGGAAGAAAGTTACAAATATAAGGTTAAAGGAATTATTATTCTATGATGCTGTACCTCAAACTGTCATTGAAGATTCAGTTTTTTGTTATCATCGAGCACTTTCCTTAATACAAAAAAAAACTTGTACATTATCGGTAAATCCAGATACCATACTAGAATTACATTTCCAATTATTTAATTATATTACCTCTGATACTGCAAAATGGCGTAAGAAACCACTTTCCATCCTAGGAACTCCGGAAAACGGAATTCCTACTATTTGTTACCGCCCCCTACCGCATACACTTATTCCACAGACTATGGAACAATTATGTAATCAATATAATTGTTTAATTAGTAGTAAAGAGATTCACTCACTAATATTGATAGCGCGTTTTATGCTGAATTTTTACTGCATAGTTCCTTTTAACCAAGGAAATGAAAAACTAGCGCTCATGCTAATAAAATTATTATTAAGAAAAAGTGGAAATACATTTGTGAAGTATATTTGCTTAGATAAATATTTTGAGAAGAATGAAGTAGAATACTATGATTCACTTTATAAATCATCTGTTAATTGGTACTATAATGAACATAATACTAGCTTTTGGCTACAAACGCTTTTAATTATTATTTTAGAGGCCTTTCAAGATTTGTATGATACAATTTTAGATTCCATATACAAGCATACAAAATTTGAACGTATTCAAAATTTTGTTCTCAAACAAAATCAAACTTTTACTAAGGAGAATATCCGTGATATATATCCAGATATATCTAAGAGTACTATTAATAAAGCATTGGCTAATCTACACGTATTAGGTCAAATAAAGTTAGTTTCAAAGGGAAGAACTGCTCATTGGTTGAAAGTTTAGTTGACAATATGTATGATTTAGGTCTATTGAAGGATAGTTTACGTTGAAAAATTCATTTATTCACACTGTTCCTAATTAGCTCGGTCTCGTTCTGCTGCAGCTTCTATTCACAACGGGGAAGGTGTTACAATTTAGACTTTATAAAATAATCTTACATCTTCTGTATTTAATGCGGGAATTTTAAAAACATCCAACCGAAATATTTGTTGGTGTTAAACACTTGCATAGCTACTAAAGAGGGAATTTTTATGGCTAATAATGATAAGATAGCACCTACCAATTGTTTCGAATTACTTTAGGTTTTTCTTCAATAGATTTTATAAAAAACTAAATGCTATATATTCAGGAGTTAAAAATATGCAAGCAAAAGAAAAGAGAATAAAAATTTTAGATTTACAAGATTACCATTGTAAAAAATGTGATTTTTATGGAAAGAGTTATAAATATTGTATAAATAAATGTGAAATTGGGAAAGAAATATACCAGTTAGGAATTAAGTTGTTTGAAAAAGAAGCAAACGATAAAATAAAAAGAAGGGAAAAGTGGAAGGAACATTGTCGTAGAGCAGTGGTTATGAGAGAACAAGGTATGTCTTACTATCAAATTTCTAAAATTTTGGATTGTGATAGTGGGAGTTTGTATAAGTATTTAAAGAAAAGTGATTTTTATAACTAAATCTCACATATTTTATCATAAAAAAGGGAATAAGGAGAATGTGTGAATAATCAATACCTCATAGAGATTATTGTACACTATCATAAAGTTGAGAAAACAAGTCATTACCAAAATGAATAAGTATAATTTTTTGTAATTAGTTAACAAAAAAATTTGGGAACGTACAAATTTTAAGTTGAAAGATGTGTGAAGTAATGACTTTAATTATACTTTGTTAATATTACAGTTGAGAAGATAGTAACAAATCATGAAAAAAATCGAATTTAAATTTATATATTTAGTCTTAATAGGGTAATCATTAAGACAATACCGTTAGATGTCCTTTAAAAAAATTGCAACTTTCAATGTTTACAGAACCTTAAATAGTTGTTTTGTATTTATATTCTAAGTTAAACATTTATAAATATTGCTTTTCTTACGGTTAGTCAAGCAATATTTATATGGAACATCTGGGTATGAAGGTGCTTATTTATAAATGGTGGAAGAAATCTTCTGCAAAATGAATATAGCTTGGTCCAATTGAAGAGAGCTGCGGAAACAGTCAGTCTTCAAATAAAAAATGAATTTAAACAAAGGCATTCCCTAGGGGGGGCTTTGTTATGATTAAATATTAATTTCTCGAGGAATTAAATATTAAAATTCAAACCACATATGTGTAAATGTCCAAGACATAATAAATAAACTTAATTTTTTAATAGGGATAAGATTTGAATAGAAGTAGCCACTTTCCTGTCTAAAAAGGATCTATTTTTATTTCTTCATACAACTAGTAATGAAAAGGAGAATTATTCTACCAATATTAATTTTACATTAAAACCGTGTTTAATTGATAATTAAGTTGTGTTATAATATACATAAAAATTAAACGTTATATTGTGAGGTACTTAATGCATTCAAACACATTTATATATCATATGACTCATTATAGGAATTTATCAAAAATATTATCTTCAAATGGTCTCGTCTGTGTCTCTAACATCATGAATAATGGACAAACATATTGTAATATTGCTAATAATGAAATACAAAATAGACGAGCTTCTTACTCAGTTCCAGTAGAACCTTTTGGAACATTGCATAATTATGTTCCATTCTATTTTGCTCCTAAATCACCTATGTTGTACAGTATTTATAAAGGTAATGTTATACAATATACTGAGGGACAAGAGCCTCTTATTTATCTTGTATCGTCAGCGCAAAAAATTAAGCAAAATGGGGTTCCTTTTTGTTTTACTGATGGGCATGGGATAATGCATTTCACTGAGTATTACAATGATCTTAAAGAATTGCACAATGTTGATTGGGATATAATGAAGAGTAAATATTGGCATGACACGATTGAAGACAATGATAGAAAGCGTAGAAGAATGGCAGAATTTCTTGTTTATCAATATGTCCCGCTTGATTGTATTATAGGAATAGCAGTTTATAGTCAAAAATATAAGGAAGAAATTGAAAAAATATTAACTGTACATAATGTTTCTTTACCGATTGAATTAAGGTCTAATTGGTATTATTAAGGTGGTGGCAGAAAATGATTAAAATAACAAAAGGAAATTTGTTAGAAGCTGATGCACAAGCTTTGGTGAATACAGTTAACACAGTCGGTGTAATGGGAAAAGGTATCGCCCTTCAATTTAAGCAAGCATTCCCTGATAATTTTAACGCTTATCAGAAAGCATGTAAAATTAATCAGGTTCAGCCTGGGAAAATGTTTATATATAAAACACACCTTTTAGGGTCACCAGAATATATTATAAACTTTCCGACTAAAAGACACTGGAAGAATAAATCGAGAATTGAAGATATTAAGAGTGGACTTACCTCTTTAAGAAATGAGATTATTAATTATAATATAAAATCCATCGCCCTACCTCCTCTTGGATGTGGTAATGGGGGCTTGGATTGGAGTGAAGTAAAGCCCTTAATTATAAAGTCATTAGAGGATTTAAATACTGCAGTTTATCTATATGAACCTTCTGGACATCCAGATTCATATAGCATGAAAATAGGTACAACTAAGCCAAAAATGACAAAAGCAAGAGCTCTTTTACTATTATTAATGGAGCAATATAGAGCTCCGGGATATCACCTTTCGCTCCTCGAAATACAGAAATTAGCTTATTTTTTACAAGAGTGTGGCGAGCCTCTACGTTTAAACTTTGTAAAAAATATATATGGTCCGTATGCAGAAAACTTAAATCACGTTTTAATTCGTTTGGAAGGACATTATATTCGTGGTTACGGTGATCGAAATTCTAAATCTGAAATTAACTTGTTTGAAGATGCAATATTAGAAGCTAAAGAATTTATTTCTAATGACAAAAAATCTTTAAAAAGGCTTCAAGAGGTAAAAAATTTAATAGAAGGATTTGAAACTCCGTATGGTATGGAACTTCTAGCTACTGTCCATTGGTCTATCAAATACGGAAATAATTCAATAATGGATTTTGATAAGATTATAAATTATATCCATAGTTGGAATGAACGTAAAAAACACGTATTTAAAAATAATCATGTGAAAAAGACAATGCAACATCTAGAGATATTTATGTAATAAATTAATGCCTTTTAAAGTTTATTTAAATGGGATTTCAATTTTAAGTTACTTTCATATGACTATCAATTAAAATTGTATTTAATGTAAAATTAGACAAATTCAGACAAAACAGTACAATGATTATAAAAAGTCAATGTACTGTTTTGAAGTTTGAGGTGAAAAAATTGAGTAATCGAGAAAAACAAGTGTATCAAGCACGTGTAGAACGTCATAAAGAAAAAATGCCCTGGTATATTATTGAATATATTGAGGAGAAAACGAACCTCTCCCCTGCTACTTTGTATGGATATTTAATTGAATATGAAATGTTTTTACAATGGTTGATCTCCTCTCGTCTTGCTACAGCAGATGGTGAAGTTGTAACGAGAATACATGAGGTACCAATTGAAACATTGGAGCACCTCCCTCTTAAACAAGTAAAAAGGTTTAAAAGTTATTTAGAGAGACAAGGTAATAAAACCAAGGCAGTTATACGGACATTTTCGGCTCTAAAGTCATTATTTAACTACCTAACAAGCAATACTGAGGATGATAATGGAGAATGTTACTTTTATAGAAATGTTATGGCCAAAATGGAAATTCATAAGGAAAAAATTGACGCTGCAGCGAGAGCAAAAGAAATTTCAGAAGTTATTTTCCACAATAATGATGATATTAAATTTATGCGCTTTTTATCTAATGAATATGAGCAAATGCTGCAAGAAAACGCTCCTGGTAAATTAAGATTCTTTAAACGTGATAGAGAGCGTGATATTGCAATTCTAAGTTTAATCTTAGGTACAGGCCTTCGAGTCTCAGAAGCAGCTAGTTTAACTATTTCAAGTATTAATTTGCGTACTCGTTATATTAAAGTCGTACGCAAAGGAGATAAAAAATCATCTATTTTAGCAACACAAACAGCCCTTGATGATGTTCAAGAATATCTTAAAGTACGTGCTGTCCGTTATAAGTGTCCTGATGATGAAGATATTCTATTTGTAACGAATTATAAAGGCTCATATGCGCAAATTTCTGTTAATGCAATACAAAAACTTACAGAGAAATATACTAGAGCATTTGACGAAAAAAAGAGCCCTCACAAGTTGCGCCATACATACGCAACTAATCATTATAATGAAAACAAGGATCTTGTTTTGTTAGCAAACCAAATGGGACATAATTCAATGGAAACAACATCTTTGTATACAAATATTGATGATTCCAAACGCCGGGAGGCTATTGAGCGTTTAGAAAAACGTCAACTAGAAGAAACAATTGATGAGGATATTTGAAAAAGCTATTTCTAAATGAAGTGACCCCTAAAAGTTAGACACGGTTATTTCATTAGGCAGCTTGATAAAAGTGAGTCCGGTATTGCACCGGGCTCATTTTTAATTTTGCCTTTATCCGTTTTGTATTATAATAATCTATATATTTTTCTAATTCTATTTTGAAGTGCTCTACACTTTCAAACTCTTTTATGTAGAGAAACTCAGACTTCATGATTCCAAAGAAATTCTCCATTACTGCGTTGTCATAACAGTTGCCTTTACGAGACATACTTTGTACGATACCTCTTTCTTGTAATGCGTGACGGTACTGTTTCATTTGATAATGCCACCCTTGATCTGAATGCATCAGTAGTTGGTGATTTTCAGGTAAACCTTCTAATGCTGTCTCTAACATTTCTGAAACAAGTGAATACGTCGGTCTAGAGCCAATTGTATAGGTAATGATTTCACCATTATACAAGTCTAATACAGGTGATACATACAGTTTCTCGCCGAATAATTTAAATTCCGTAATATCGGTTACCCATTTTTCATTTGGCGTATTTGCCGTAAATTTACGTTCTAAAATATGGGGTGCAATTTTACCAACTGTTCCTTTATAAGATTTATATTTTTTCATACGTATAAGGCATTTTAAACCTAACTCTTTCATAATTCGTTGCACTTTTTTATGATTCACTATTTGATTACGATTGGCTAATTCATCACGAATACGACGATATCCATAACGACCTTCGTGTTCATCATAAATCGCTTTAATTTCTATTTTTAAATCGGCATCTGGATCAATTCTATCCATTTGTTTTACATAAAAATAATAGGTGCTTCGAGGGATACCCGCTAACTGTACTAATTCTTTCACTTGAAACTCACGCCTTAATTCATAGACTACTTGTGCCTTGTCTTGTTTGGTGATTTTTCCTTGTTTTGAACTAAGGCATTCAACTTTTTTAAATACGCATTTTCCATACGTAAGCGTTCTAATTCAGCTTGTAACGCTTCAACTGAACCTTCTGCCGGAATTTTTTTCGTATCATGTTTTGTGTTTTTATTTTTCATGGATGGACGCCCCTTTTTCTTTGGTTCAAGGGCATCTAAGCCACCTACTTCAAATTGCTTCTTCCATTGATAAACCGTTGTAAAAGAAGGAATCATGAATATAGCCGCTGTATCCATTAACGATATACCCGATTGAGCCATAAAATTTAGTACGTCTAGTTTAAACTCTACGGTGTAATTTGTATAGACCTCGTGTAAACCTTCTTCTCCATGGAGTTCGTATAAGCGCAACCAGTATTGAAATTGTGCCTTTGTAATATGCATCTGTTTTGCATATTCTGTTTGAGAAATTGTTTTTGGATTAAATCTTTGGACGAACTTTAACTTTGACTCCTTCGTAAATTTTGTCATACAAAAAACTGCACCTTCAATTGTTAGACTGTGTCTAACAATTGGGGTGCAGTTCAAAATGAAATAGCTTTTTCAAATATTAGTATAAATCTACATACTATAAATAAGAGTATGTAGATTTATACTAAGTAAAGATGTATTTTATTTAGAGTTACTCTTGTTTTGCTTGAATTCCATATATCTATCTTCTATTGTGTCAGTATTAATATATATTGCATGAACTTCTGATTTATTTATATGACGTGTTTGTTCTTCAATTTGAATTAGCATCTTTTTCAGCTCATCAATTTCAATTCTTTGTTGCGCTAAGATATTAGTTAGTTGAGAATGACTTTTTGTTGATGAAACCCTATTTTCTTTATCTGCCACTGAAGCAAAAAGTAATCCAGCATACATAATGGAAACAGCTAAGTAATCTGACATCCCTCCCTTAGTCATAAAATAAATTGATAGAGCTATACAAAAAAATGTAGCAATTGTAAAGAACCGTTGGTCCTCGAAATGTTTTCACTAGTCTTTTCATAAAGGCATATGTCGCTTGATGATTTTTTTTTGCGAAGTTGAATATCCAATGTGTGCCCATTTTTATCGATTGCTCTATTGAGATAACGCCATTCTCCTTTGACTTTTATATATGTCTTATCCAATTTCTAAGATACTTGTATTCTTTTATTTTTTCTTCCAAATTTGATGGCTAAGGTTTCCGTATTCATGAACCCAGCGCATGATGGTTGTTGGGTGAACTGAGATTCTATGTTCTTTTAAAAATTCAGAGACATCATGATAACTTAAAGAAAAATGAAAGTAGTAACCGACGGATATTAAAATAATATCTTTCTTGAACTATTGTCCCATTAAAGTATCTCATTTGTGTTTCTCCTTACGATTTTTTCTAGAGTTTAGCCTCATTTAGAAAACTTTGCAACAAAATCCTTTACTATTCGAGTTTTCATGTTAATTAAATTATGTTTAATAATATTAAGATTTATTTATATATCCTCTGAATGAACTTTTTAAATATTTATTTGGATATAAATCATTAATCATTGCGTATGGACTTCCATTCCAGTATCTTACTACTGGTGTCCATAGTCTATGCCTTTTTAGCCACTTCATTGTGTATTGCTGAAATAATTGATTATCTGTCAGCTTTTCTTTTTCTTCAATTGTCCACTGTAATGCATCCAGCGCTTTCTCTCTCGTCCAAAAGCCACTAGGTGTCACCTTAAATTCCCATTCTTTAAATTGATTCGGATATAAATCATTAATCATTGCATATGGACTATCATTCCAATATAATTGACAGGCTCCTCTCAATCCTAATTGAGCTAGCCATTTAATTTCGTATATATTCTTCAACTGATCCGGATTTAATTTTTCTTTTTTTTCAATAGTCCATTTCAGTGCTTGTAACGCTTTTTCTTTCGTCCAAAACTTATTAGGTGCCTTAGTAAATTCCCATTCTTTAAATCGATTTGGATATAAATCATTAATCATCGCATACGGGCTTCCATCCCAGAGCACCCTTAAAGGTGCACTTAGTCGCCGTTCATTTAACCATTTTTGCCCATAAATTTGCAAGAGTTTTTGGGGTGATAATTTCTCTTCTTCTTCAATTATCCATTTTAATAATTGTAAGGCCTTTTCTTTCGTCCAAAAATTTAACGGCGTCATTCTAAATTCCCATTCTTTAAATTGATTCGGATATAGATCATTAATCATCGCATATGGACTATTGTCATATTTATGCTTCAATACGCCACGTAATCGATATTTCGCAATTACTGTGTTATTCCAATTCTGTTTTATCTCTTCTTCGTTCCAATTTAAAATGTTTGTTACTAAATACCTTGTTACTCTTTTAGCCATTTCATTGTTTTCATCTAAATTCCAAGTATTTCGTGGGAATCTATTTCTTTTTCCATCTAATATCTCCTGATAGATGTCCTCTATAGTAATTGTGTCCATGTTCATCCCATAACCCTTCTATAACAATATGTTTATATATAGTTAAAATGATTTTAAAAAATCATTGATATTGGATAATATAAGTTTTTAATGGTTTGCAACCTGTGCTATGAACCAAACATGAATATAATTCTGCATACATGTTACGTTAACAACTTTTATTTAACTATATATAGTTAAATGTATTTATATAGAAATGTATTCTTCTGTTCATTTTCTTTCGTTATAAAGGAATATGGTCGACCGTTTTTCGAATTTTTCACAAAAATATGTATTGTATCTATTTTAAGAAAATACCACATACGTAGTGAATCATCTGAATTATAGATGATTCGTCAAATAAGAGGAATAATCACTTACTATAATCATAAAAAATGGAGTGAAATACTATAGAACATGAGCCCGGTACAATACCGGACTCATGTTCTATCAGCTACTTAAATTTTGTATTTTGCTTATTGGGGCTAATTTACGCTTATAAATATCTATTTATTATCAACATTAAAATTCATATTTCCCTCTTTAAATCTGTTATATTTCAAATGCACCTGAATTAAGAATGTATTTATTATGAATAACTTCCAACTCTATGGTAAACTTCTATTTCTCTTCCATCATCTGTAACAGCATATATAGTAACGTTTTTTGATGGAGAATTTATATCTATTCCCATACCATCATTATATTCTAAGATGTTTACCATAAGACTTCCATCCGATTTTAATTCATAACTATTTAATGTTTTATCGAAAGACCATTGAGGAATGGCTCCCACATATTTTACTCTATACTTTGTTACATAATTTTGAAAAGGAGATATATTTTTAAAGACTACATTATCTAAACGCATGTTCCAGGTATCTAATTTTTCACTATAATCACTATACTTTGCTTTAATATCGTCATTGGAAAAATCTTTTGGTTTCATGGCTGCAACTTCAGTAAGTAACACATCATCCCAATGTAAATTAGAAGCGTTTTTTATATATATTTTATCAATCGGATTTCTCTCTGAGTTTTGTATTAAGATATCAACTTTTTGGTAATCATCGTTGCTTAATTTTACTTTCTTACTTACTATTGTAGATTTTTCACCTTGCACTTCAATGGTAGGCTCTAAATTACCATAATAATGTTTTATATACATACTAAGATAGTAACTAGTATTTTTCTTTAGTTTACTTTTTGCTGGTGAAGATAAATCTAAATATGACGTACTAGAAATATTGGCATATGAATGTTTCCCAGTATTAGAAACTGTATCAAAAACGGCAGTTGAATGCCAGTCTCCTAAAGGTCCCTTGTATGACCCCTGCTCCGCGCCATCATAGAGAGTAGCCATTTTGATCGTAAAATTCATCCTTGGTGTCAATTTCACATCATATAACTGATTGACATCCTTGAACTTTCCGGTTGTATCATTGATTTGTTTCTTCACTTCTTTTGCCGTATTCTCATCCAGATACATCATTACACTCGCTTCATAGATGGGTTGCTCATCAAAATACAACAATCCATCGACTTCTTTTATCTGATCGGGATATGAAAGCTTCAGTGCTTCTTTTAACGTTAATTCTGGTGTTTTATCCTCTGGGTACGTATAATCCTTTGCGGCCACTCGTTTCTCTGCCACACGTTTTCCATCATCCACGATAATAGAAGCAGTTTTGGCTTCAATTTGTTGTGTCACACCATTCCATGTCCCTCCTGTCACAATATTACCATGTGTATCTCTCACTTTATAGACGCCGTCTGTTTGATCTGTTTCTAACATAACGGGTGTATTATTTAACAGTTGATCTACCTGTTGCTTATTCAATGTAATCGGATGTGAGTTAAAATCATCCATCGATGTGATCGCGATTCCATTTTGACCTTGTTTCGGAAAACTTTGTCCTGGTGAGATACTTAAGGCGGTCGTATTGGATTTTGCTGTTATCGTTGCGACGGTATCTTTATTTAATACAAAACTCGTTGTCGGCTTTACATCATAAATGGCACCTGTTCCCACATTGTTGTATCGTACATTCGCATTCAAATACCCCGCTGAAGCTGTATTAAATTGCGAAGTATTTCCTGTAGATGTTCCCCATTCTTGTGCAACTGTTTCAGAATGTTGATAGTTTACACTCACGCCAAAAGATAGGCCTAATGCTCCTCCACCAGCTTCTATCGAAGCTCCTTCTGTATTCGTATACGACCAATTCGTAGATGAATGAGACTCGACGCTGTTTGATAAGTTTTCATTTGGAGATAATATCACCTTTTCCATGCTGACATTCACGCTTGGAAATGCAGCTACTAATGGATTAAAAGTTTCTTTTGCATTGGACAAATCTAGATCTCTTGCTGCTTTTTCATAATCTGTATAAGGATCTCCAACCGTGTTAGTATCGAGTGGGTTTGAAACAAATTTCGTATACCCTTTACTTGCTAGTGAATCATCCCATTTGACGGCGATTTTATTTTGGATGGTATACCCATTTTCTTCCCAAATGTCCGGAATAGAATCTCCATCTGTATCCGTGTCTTCATCCCTAGTACCCTTCACTTTTTGAGTAATAAGATTTGTTTTTGTTGCTTTCGTTAGAAATTCTTGTGTTTCTTTTTTATTAAATTCAGGGTTTCTTAATTCATCTAGTTGGATTTGATGTGACTGTTGCTGAGTATCTATTTTAAAAAGCTTCAGATTTTTAAAGGTTTGACTAGCCGCATTAAATGGTTCATTAGCCTGATATTCTATTTTGATAGGAACAAACTGTCCTTTTTCTAAATGGACAACTTGTTTTTCTTTCCCATTATTAGAAATGACTTTCCCATCGATTTCTATCATCGTATGTTCATCATCTGATAAGCTAAATGTAAAATCACCTGTTTCTTTGCTTTGAATTAAACCGACCCAACGAATAGACTGAAAGTCTTGTTGTTTTTGATTTAGTAATGTATTTGCTGTTTGTTGATCATATACAAGAGTATTCCCGCGCGTTGGTGCAAATACAGTAAGATCATTAAAATTTTTCCCTTTAAAGTAATAGCCAAGTAACCCTTTTCGATCTACTTCTTTCTCTTGGTTTACCTGAGCTACAGGCGTCTGTTTTGTTTGACTAGCTGCGTAAGCAGAATTCATATCTCCATTAAAAAGCATAGGGGCTAATAGCGTACAAGTTACAACGCTTGCTATTTGTTTCTTCATCTAGTTCATCTCCTTATTTTGTTACTAATGTCGCATCGACTACATATCTCTTAACGCCTTTAATAACGACTTCTGTTATTTTATTAATGTGGTATTTACTATCTTTATCTAGAAGAATTTCTTTTTCACTTTCAAATCCACCAATGGCACTTAAATACGCGCCCGTACTTCCTTTCGGAACTTGTAATCGTAAAATGATTTTTCTTGACCCAAAGGCAGCAAGACGTTCACTCGATAAGCTTGTACTCATATATCCTTTATCTTCTTTTATGGTATTTAAAAATTTCTCTTCAAAATCTTTTATTGAAGGTAAAGGATCACTTATTTGATAACCAAATTCCGGCATACCACACCATCTATATACAGTAATATTTTCTGGGATTGGCTTCTTTTTTAAAGCCTCAGAAATCTCTTTGATTTGTGTATCCAGTTTTTCATTTCCACTACCGCCTTGATTTCGTAAATAATCATTAATTTCTTTATAATCTTGTCTAGCGTAACCTTCTAAAGCTTCTCTTTGAGAATTCGTTAGATCTTTAGCCCAGTCCTCATAATTTTTCTTTCCCCAGCTATGTGCTTCTGCATTGATATCATTTTTAAAGTCGAGGCTCTTTTTTAATGTTCCTTCAACTTGTAAACACTCATATCCTTTTTTCACTACTTTGGATATATTTTCTATGTGAAGTACATACCCATTATCAATAAGCATTTTGTACTCATTGTTACTTAAAATCACACCCGCTTTTGTTGGTGTCGTAGTACCTTTTCCACTCGGCACTGTAACCTTCAGAATGACTCTCTCTTTACTGGAAACCGGCTGCGCGGTTAAATGCGTATCTAAATAACTATCAAACTTAATATCTTGTCCTGAAAATTGTTCTTTAAACTTTTGATAGGATTCAGAATTAATTGTATTCCCTTCAGTTAAAGGTTTATTAAATCCAATCATTGCTGGTTCCACATTTTTATAAGTGGTTATGGAATTTGTGAGATTCGCTTTCTCAAACATCTTGTCAATTTCTTTTAAATCTTTCATTTCATCTTCAAATGAACCGGCCATTGAAAAAGTAATTTCTTTATAGTTTGTTCTTATGTTGTTTTTATCACTTAAAAAATCATTCATTTTTCCTTTTTCAGTATTCGTTAGTTTCCATTCTTTTTCTCTTTCTATCCCCCATTCTTTCGCTTTTTCTTTATCTTCTTTAAAGTCCACTACATTATCGGTGATTTTAATAGAATAACCTGGATTATCTACCATTTCGCTTTTGTGAGCATAAGTAGTTTGACCCGAGATAGGTATAAACAATAAAGTAGATACACAAATAAAGCATGTACAAATATTTTTTTTCAACATATTCCCCACCTCACTTTAATTGACAGAAAATTCATCTCATTAATCTTCCATTCCAACTTATTATGGCTAGAACACTTCTTTTTGAATGTGTATTACATGATCGTATCCATTGGTTCATAAATCAACTCCTCTCTTTATTACTATCAATTATAGGTATATTCTTTTATCATCTCCTAACACTTTATTTCGTTATATTTAAAATAGATAGATATAACGCTTATTTTTAATTATAGGCTTCTCTATCATTTTTTGTTATTTCAATTATTACGCTTTAAAGGTGGAATATTATTTATATACCAAAAATCTATATAATAATATAATAGAAATAAATGATATAATAAGTGACAGTTTATAACAAAAAAAAGTCCTTCCCCCGCTCTCAGTATAGAGCGATTCGTAAAGGACATTTTATATACAATTACGTTATTGATTCACATAATATTGGATGTTAGAGAAATCTCGTTCTGTGAGGATAGGCTGAATCTGAATCACTGGATTCGATTTCAAGTGTAAAGGGAGTGTCGAGATCACAAAATCTATACATTGCACTTCTGCTAACTCATTCTCTCTTATCTGTTCTGCGGAAGAAAAAGATATAAATTCTATCTTTCCACCGAACTTTTCTTTTAAAACAGCTATCATATAATTTTTCCAACAATCTCGTTCTTTTGTAATGATTAGCACTTTTTTTGAAGTGTTTTTATTTTGAATTCGGGATGCTTCGATCTGTAATACAATATTTACGATTTCTTTATTTGGGACATAATCAGCGATTTGATGTTTTTGTACCCATGTATGATAGACTTCCTTCACTTGAAGAAATGTTTGGTTATATTTTTGCTGTATATACATATGGACTGTTTCTTCTTTTGGTTGAATGTAAGAATAAACAGGAAGAAAATAGAGAGTCTTTCTAAAATGGAGAATGAGCGTATAAATAAATTCTTCATCTTCGATAAAGCTAGACCCGAATCGCTCATCTAACATATGTATAAAATCTTTTACAATTCGATACACTTGTATTTCTTGTTGATGAAAGATTTGCATTTCTTGCTTTTTTTCCTGGATTGGACCTATATAGCTGTAATTTAAACTTTTTAGTACAATGGTTAAAATAATTTTTTCATACGTTGAAAAGCGGAGATGAAAATCCTGTTTTGTCTCTTCAACCAATACGGATACATGATGATATAACGGTGTATCTAGATTGAATTTTGAAAAAGGGGGTATCCATTCTACTGTATACCCTTGCTTCTTTCTTATTACTAGAATTGCGATAAAATAAGAAAGTTGATGCTTGCTATCTTCAGTAAAAAGAATATTTAGTTGTCTTTCTATTCTTTTTATAAATGTATAGATAATCTCATGGCTTTGTTGAAAGGGCCATTCCCCGTTTAAATACACACTTGTATACAATTTCGTAAACAAATAAAGAATTTTTGCTTCACTACCCATTATTCTAATCGGTTTTTTTCGGATTTCTAATCCCAAATGACGGATTTCATTGTCTATTTTTTTTACAACTTTCGCAATTTTATTCGGTTGGACATATAATTTTTCAACTAATCGATGAACAGTTACAGTTTTATCGCGCAATAATTCACCTAATATCTGGAAAACCAAAGATTCTCTAAGAAAAAAAGAAATCATCTCTTGAACAGATGCGTGGTATGGGATTTCCACCTGTACTCCATACCCTTTCTTTATCTTAATGTGCCATGTTGGGGGCAAAACCTCTGTTAGATGGACTAAATCATTTTTGATTGTTTTATGTGAAGCACGTATACATTGTGAAATTTCAGTATAGGTATACCATTTTTTTCTTTCGATATCAACTCTAATATTTGGATTTTCCGTTTTATATCCGGCTCATTTTCCGTTAAAAATTCTTTTATCTCCATTTTATCCTCCATATATGAGTAAGAATCATGTTACATTGAACAACAGCATGTTTTTTATCTTAAAAGGTATTGAATGATAAGCTGAAGAGAAAGGAGTCTACTTAATTTAATACAAAAATTTGCTTTGAATAGTAAAGCACCCCCTGATTCAGAAATATTTAAAAATAGATTTCCAAGGTATCTATTCAGTTGATTGAATATAAAATATAATAAGAAAATTAAAAAGGTGTGTTTATCCCCTCTTTAAAAAGTCATGCGGGGCACAACAAGGTTCCACAATATTGGAGATATAACCCTCTCACTTGTTTACTTATTCACATAATCGTTGTCGTACCAGTTATTATTGAAACAATCGAAGAGTTATGCTGTTTCAAACTTACCTATCCATTACACGAGCAATCGACTTCTTTATTCCTTATAAAGACATTCTTACAAGCAAATAGCCTTAGTCTGTTCAAGATCGTCTTTCTTAATGTATTTACTTTCCAATCATTGGAATGATTTTTATCCAAGAAGTGAATACTTTTTGAAAGATAGTCACTAACTCTGGATCGAATTGCGTACCTGCTCCTTCTATAATCTGATTGTACGCTTCTTTTGGTGCCAATGCTTTTCGATACATCCTTGTGGATGTCATGGCGTCAAATGCATCCGCAATCGCCACAATTCTTGCACTTAATGATATCTCCTGTTTTTTTAAGCCGTTCGGGTATCCACTTCCATCCCACTTTTCATGGTGAGAAAGAATAATGGAGGAATCAACAGGAAGAAAAGGAAACAGTTTTACTACTTGTATGCCTCGTTCTGGATGGGTCTTCATCACATCATATTCTTCTTCCGTGAGAGAAGAAGGTTTATTTAAAATTTTATTTCGTATTCTCATTTTCCCGATATCATGTAGTAAACAGGAATGATAAAATTTGTTCAGAGCATCTGAATTATATTCTTTTGTCTCCTTCGCCAATATGGTGGCATATATAGCTACCCTTTTACTATGATCTTTTGTATACGGGTCT
Source organism: Bacillus sp. FSL K6-0073 (assembly GCF_038006085.1). NCBI lineage: Bacteria > Bacillati > Bacillota > Bacilli > Caryophanales > Bacillaceae > Bacillus > Bacillus sp. FSL K6-0073. The sequence continues at coordinate 236,697 of NZ_JBBOUN010000004.1, forward strand.
TTCAGACCTAATAGATAGAAAAGCAATACAATCACCTCTTTTGCCCTAGTTGTATTCCGTTTTTTCGACATCCTGTCGCATCATCAAAAAACAACAAAATAAAAACACCTTGAAACAATATATATATAAATGAAACATTTTTAAATCATAATCTATACAGGTTATCATTTGTTTTCCCTAGGTTTTGTGCATAGTCTACCACGGCTCAAAAACAAGATGATATTTCATTTATATATGTCTGAAAAGGTGTTGCAACTACTTCACATTTTAAATTCATATCCTATCACATAGGATATGAAACTACAATCCGCCTACAAATTCTTCTTTTGGGCTTTTTGCTTTATAATTATAGCAAAGGAATCGACACAGTTCATTTCATAAAACGCCTTATAATCGGTATGATTTGAATACTTCTGTGTACTATTTTACAAATGAAAGAAAGTGTCTACTCATGCGTTCTCTTTTAAATAACAATTTACGCAGACAGTTACAATTTTTAGAACTATTATATGAACAAGATGGCTGGCATACGTTAGGAGTTTGTTCACAAAGACTGAATTGTTCAGAAAGAATACTGAGAGAGGATATCAAATTAATTAATCAAGAATTTCAACCTTTTCAGATTGACACATCTATAAAAGGGATTATGTTAACCTATCCTTCTCAGTATTCTATTGATTTTATCTATCAAAAGGTCTTATCTGTAAGTCCTGAGTTTTCCTTTATCGAACGAATATTTTTTGATGAGAGGTATGACATAGAAACAATCGCGGAGCAATTATTTCTTAGTGTCTCCACCCTCAGGCGGATTATCACAAAATGGAATGTGTATCTCGCACAATATGAGATATACATTTCAACCAATCCTTGTAAAATCATGGGGAATGAACAAAACATTAGGAGTATTATGGTTCATTATTTTTATGAAAAATATGGGGTGACTCATACTCCTTTTGAAGACAATCAAATACAAGTACTGGATCAACTCTTTTTGTATGTCACCCAAACAAATCAGATACAGCTTAATTTTCCAGATCTCATACGGATTCGGTATTGGACAATGGTGAATGTGATTCGTTTACAACACCAACATATGAAAACCATTTCAGTAAACTTTTCAAATCCTTTGGATGGAAGTATTTTTGAGAACAGCTCATTTTGTCAATTGTTCCGGGATACCTTTTCTCTTGATTTTACTCATGAGACTGTTTATCAACTCTTTTCTGTTTTTTTAATCATCAGTATGCATTTACGTATGAACAATTAGAAACTATGGTACAACAAAAATCAAATGATGCATGGAAAATCGTTCCTGAAATTCTAAGATTATTGCATAGACTCTCAGACAAACTACAAGTTCCTCTCCAAAATGAACAAAAAATCATTTTGGAGTTATACAATTTACAAACTATGAATTATGGACGTAGTTATATTTTACATGATAAAAGACGTTTCTTTTCCGAACATCATTCTCACGAATTCTCATACTTTATCTTGCTTTTAAAAGAAGAATTAACTCACTTTCAATTTCATGAACAGTTCAAATGGAACACGCATTTTTTTACAGAAACACTATATATTTTAATCATACATTGGACAAACTTATTACAAGCCTTAAAACAGAAGGTTCCTGTTCTTCATGTCGGCATTTTCTGTGATGCAGATCTGGAACACACTCTCTTTATTCATAATATTATGCAGTATCAATTTGGACATTTTATTCAATTATCTATGATTGATGTATTACATATCAGCTCGTTTAAACAAGTTTCAAAAAACTATGATTTAATTATCACAAATATTTCAGGTTTCACAGACATACCCACACCAGTCATTTGCGTGAATACGATTCCTTTATCACAAGACCTCAATCAAGTACAAAAGGTAATATTCACTCTTATTCACGAGAAACTTTCAAAAGAGTTTGATATATAAAGAAAAAATAATATGGTAAGGTAACGATGTCTTCTCTATAACATGTGTAATCCGAACGATACAAACGTATGATGTATGCGAAAAAAACTTTTCCTATAAAAAAACCCTCCAGATGAATCCTGTATCTGGAGGGGTACTACTATTACACTACGTCCACAATCAATTCTACACTTTCTATATAGAACATACCTTCGGTCTCACTCATCTCAATCCACACTTGATCTGTATATGGAATAAATTTTATTGTTTTTGTGATATAGCCAGTTTGATCATTGTACATATCATTTGTGTTATATCCGTTGGTTTTCGATACTTGCGTATTATACGCATTATTTGTATCAGAATCGCTTGCACTAAAAGTAAGCGTTTCTGTTTGATTTCCACCATCACGGATACTTACATATCCATTTCCTACCCCTTCTTTTCTCGCAGTTACTCGTAACACATACCTTTGATTCGGTTGAACTGTAAACTGTTGCGAAACTTGCCCATCCCAGTTTGGAATGACTAAGACAGACGTATTGTTGATTTTTTGTACATTCACACCAGATGCTGTATTCCAATTACTTAATTCATTTCGAAAATCTCCATTTGTTATAGCATTTTGTTGATCATACAAACTCCACGCTTGTTGGAGTCGATTTGTTAACTCTGTAAACTTCGTATAGTTCATCCCTTGTATTTCTGGAAACATTTCGTTATACACATAAGGAATGGACTGTGTCAGGTTTTGAGCCGCAGTAAGATCTGTAATCTCTACATTCGGATTCAATTGCTGATCTTGGTAATCTACATATAAACGATCTACCGCTTGTTTTGCTGCCATATATTTTCTATCTGTTTCTTCACATCTTTTTGGCATTTGAAGCTTCCACTGTTGTTCTTCTCTTTGCAAGCGTTCTAATGCGTCTCCTGACAAAGGCCCCTCTTCGACCAATTCAAGATTTCCAAGTGTTGCGTATCCCTCTGGGTCCGTAATCTTAAATCCAACCCATATTCCTGCATTTTCATTGTAATCCAGCTCTCCTATATCGATAGGGAGCGAGAACTCATGTGCATCACCAGAACGGTTTTCTCCTTCTAAACGGCTATTCACATACTTTTGTTCGCTGCATCGATTGATACTGCCATCAGAGTTTACAGGAGATACATCTGGCAATAAATCATCTGGTACATTCTTTACAATTCGATTCGTTTGGTGACGAATCGTATAAATTTCTAATCCTTGACTACTTCCCACAAATCCTCTCAGTCTATATCTTGTGTATGGTTTTAATACACCTTCATCAATTTTTTGATACAAATACGTTGGATACGTTTCTGTATCAATTTCTCTCGCACCTGGTAGGCGTAGATAACGTCCTTTAAATACAGCATCCCCTTCTACAATCTCAATTCCCGTACTTGCCGTCCATCCATTTTCTCCGTTTATCTCTTGGAAATCTGGATCTTGTAGTAAGTTACGTGCCCCACTGAGGCGTTTTGCCTCTCTCACCGCATCAAATAACAATCGTTTTTCATTTGGATACAAATCATCTGATAGGCATTCCACTAAATTGGCCGCTTGATTTACTTCATAATCCGTTACGCCTGGCTTTAATCCATCTTTTGTACTCGTAAACAAGGCATTCACTGCTTTCTTTGCCGCTTCTAAATCTTGTTCCGCTTCATATGTCTCATCTACTGGGATAAATTCGATTCGATCTATATAAACTTCTTGACCGGAGCTAAAATTCGTAACGTTTATACTTATTGTATTTTGTGTTTGCGGAAATTGGAAATCACTAGTGAAACTTGCGTATTTAAATGTGTTATACGTTAAAGATGTCCCATTATCCATAGTTTTGTTAAATCTACCTTTTCCTAATAATGTGCCATATTTAAAATATAGAGAAATGTCAACATCTGTTGTAGAGGCATAGCGAATTCTTGCACGATATCTTTGTGATAACGACCCATTTACTGTAACCGTAAAGGTCCCTAATCCGCTAGGGTTATCTCTTTTTAGAAGATCTCCTCCTGTAAATCCAGGACCCTGTACTACGGAACTCCCTAAATAATATTCGTCTCCCTTTACCGCTGGAATTTGAGTGATTTTATCCGGATAAATTGTATTGTTTAAATCTGCACTAACATGTGTCCAAACAAATACAGGGAAACTCCCATAGGATTTAGCACTAATTTTAGAGAAAGAATGGGAGGTAATATGAGATAATCTATGACTATAGCTTTCAGCTACCGGTACAGTTCTATCTAGAGGTATTTCATCATTTGATTCATAAACCTGTGTACACCCTTGTAGAGTTGTATGTGTTTTTGAATATAAATACGCTGTTGTTGATGAGGTTCCCCTTTTTACCATATGGAACCAAGATTCCGGCACACCATATGCCTTTTGGTAGTAATTAGCTAGGTTTGCCGCAGTTGAATTAATTTCAAAAATATCCCTATCCTCAAGTGCAAATGAATTCTTTTCTGAAGTAATTCGACCGTAATTAACGCCTATTAACCTTGAATTATTCGTTTTATGATATTTTAGGTAATGTCCTGACCAGTAGTTTATATACGCATTATTATTTAACGCAATACCCCCTCTACTTGTATTAATTTCTACTGAGCTGAGTATATCAAACAGATGCGGTGAACGAATTACGTCTTTTTCAACTTCAGAAAAAAGAATACCACTGTGGGTTGACCAAGGGTTGCAGAATCCAGTACTTGTTACTATGTTAAATGCTATCGGATCTGTATACACATCCCGTGTAAGTTGAGCTGTTGTTTCGATTGGATACATATGTGTGTCATAGTTTGGAAATAACGCCACCAAATCTAATACCAGTAATGTCATCTCTCTACGGAACTGATGATAATTCAGCCAACTTTTAGAAGTGGTACCTTTCAATTTATCTAAGCCGATTTTATACCAATTTACACAATAGTCTGAATATTCAGCGGTAAGTTGTAATTGACGATTATAAAATCTAGAAATTTCACTCGGTGTAAATCCCCACTCTTCTCCAAAAATAGAAGCATCTCTTAATAACAATAAATGTAGGTTCACAGTCTGTGCATATACCGCTAATAATAGTACTTCCTGTCCGGATACTGCAAAAGATGGAATTGAACTAACAAAGTCAAGATCTAAAGCTAAAAATTGATTAGAAACAACACTTCTAGCTCTTGTATCATTGCGATTTTCCAGCCAATCTTCAAGTGACTGCTGATATATGATATGATCCCCTTATAGTAGACAGTTGAAAGAAAGGTACTTTACTGTTTATTATGGAGGGGATTTTTTATGGGGAAAATTAGAAGAACTTTTTCAATTGATTTTAAAATGAAAGCTATTGAATTGTACTTACATAGAGGAATTGGAAGCAAGTTAATTGGAAAGGAATTGGGAGTTACATATTCAGTTATAGATAGATGGATTAAAAAATATAAAAATGAGGGTATTCTGGGCCTACAAGAAAAACGTGGAGGATCCAAACAAACAAATGAAATAAGTCAAGATGCTAGAATACAACGATTAGAAGCGGAAAACGCATACTTAAAAAAGCTATTAGCTACGAAAAGGGGGATGAGGTCAAAAAAAGTAAATCAGTAGAATATGAGGTCATTCATACCTTAAAACAGAATTTTTCAATTGTATTGCTTTGTGAAATTGCAGGTGTTTCAAGAAGTGGATATTATAAGTGGGAAAAAGGAATCAACGATTCCACTGAAAAGATGAAAGAGGACCAATTTATCATGTCTAAAATAGGAGAATGCGAACGAGATCCAGATATAAATGGTAGCTATGGTTACCGAAGAATTTGTATATGGCTCAAAAAGTATTATGGTTTACAGGTAAATCACAAAAGAGTATATCGTTTAATGAGGAGCATGGGGCTACAAGCTAAGATTCGAAAGAAAAAGTGGAGGCATTTTGGCTTAAAAGAACAATGCGTCGTGTCGGAAAATCTGTTAAACAGAGAGTTTTCAACTACAAGACCAAATGAAAAATGGGTTACAGATATAACCTATCTTACCTTTAATACTAAGCGCATATATCTTTCAGTGATACTAGACCTTTACAATAACGAAGTTGTGGCCTATCAAATGAGCGAATACAACAATTTAAAATTAGTTACAGATACAGTCAATAAAGCCTTGAGAAAAAGAAAAGTCCACGAAACAGTATTACATAGCGACCGAGGTTATCAGTATACGTCAAAAAAATATAACCAATTACTTAAAAAGAACAAAATAACTGTAAGTATGTCTAGGAAGGGAAATTGTTACGATAATGCATGTATAGAGAGCTTTTTTAGTCATTTTAAGGCAGAATGCTTTTATAGACATACGTTTCATGAAAAGGCAGAAGTTTTTAAGGCTACTAAAAGATATATGAGCTATTACAATAACAAAAGATTTCAAAAAAGATTAAACAACCTTATTCCTATTGAATTTGGAACTAAGGCTGCTTAATGAAAAGGCATCTAATCTATTACTGTCTACTTGACAGGGGTAAGACCAATACATCCAAAGCATCTCCTAGCCCTTTTAATTCAGCAAGAGTCTTATCTTTTACATATTTTTCTATTTTTTGATCAACGAGTTCTTCCACTCGTTCCATAATTTCTCCCCATATATCTACGCTCTTTGACGGCCATAATTGACCAACAATGAAACTATAGAAACTAGCTATCTGACTAGCAAATGGAACCCCTAAAGCTCCTAGTATTCGACCAACAATGCCAATTCCAGTTTGAATCGTGGATGAACTAATAAACGTCTCCGGATTTCCAAATAATTCAGGATTCTCCCCCCCCAGACATTTTCAGATAATCTTTATAATTCATATTTTGTAACGCATCTGTTGGCTCATTCGCAAAAGGGTATCTGTTAGAATCACTGGATACAGATGTAGAAGGTGTCGCATCTATAATTTCATATTCATTTTGATTATTTGGACTCATCTATTTTCCTCCTATACATACACAAGATACAAAGATTTTTTACACTTTCTTTTGAGTAGCATATACGATAGATTCCTTTTGTTCTTACATGACAAACTCTTCTAGATACTCTTTTGATTGTCTATCCCCTCTCTGTCACTCTCCCTCCTCATTACCATGATAAGAATATTCTTCTGTAGATGATAAAATTCCTGTTAGATAAAAAAAAATTACGGTTTTTCTTGGAACGAATTATTGTATACTAATCAATGTTGCGATGTTTTTGGGAATGCTATGCAGATGAATCTTTTTTGTTTGTATTGTAATTATGCATAATCAAAATAAAAAACACCCGATATTTGAGCCGTTTGTGGGTTTTCTTCCATTAATTTTATCGATACATCCCGTACCTGAATATGATGGCCATCTATCACATAATACGGTACATGATCAACACTATATTTTAAAATATGATCCACATATACCGTTTCTTGACAACTTAAAAATATGGATGTGTCTCTACCACTTGTGGTATATACATGTTCTATATTAAGTGGCTCAATGGAAACGTTCACGATAAAAGGTAAAACACCTTTGATCTTTAAGACATGTAAATCTATCTCCACTTGCCCACAATCCTCTACGTCAATCGTTCGTTTACACATTTCTTTTGCCATAGATAAATGACTTACATCATAGACAAGTTTCGGTGTATTGGGTTTTTGAATTTGAAAACCTATTGGAATGGAAACCATACACTGAAAGGGAACTGTATGGTTTTTCTTCCCCTTACGATTAGAAACTTTTACATCCGACTGATCTTGTCCTTCTTCCATTTTTCTGTGCACCTCCTATCAAATCAACGGAGTCTTTTCGAATCATTTCAAAAATGACCCCCCATCTATCTTTATGTACCGGGCATTATTGATATGATGATTATTTTCGCACATAGCTATATATTGCTTTTTTATTTGACATATGATAAATCATTCGCTCTTCTTATACTGACAAAATTCTCTCACCAAAGGTAGGAATAACGATAGTTTCAAAAAATATATACATAAAAAAGATAGGGCGTGCAACATGTGAAGGAATTTCAATGAGTACTCATGCAAGGAACCCTATCCTTTGGTCAATTTGACCAAAAAGGTGCCTCTGTTACTTCAATTCGACCTCGTACAATATACGCAAGATACGTACTTAATAATTTGGCATCCGATGCATCATAAATCAAGGGATTGAATTTCTTATTTGGATTTTCGTCAATCTGTCTCTATAAAGAACTTAAAAAAATGCCTAAAAAAGAACATATAAAAAGGCCCCAACAAAATTGTTAGGGCCTTTTCACGATACTTTCTAGGGATTTCGCAAAAACTAACGAAAGTACATCTATTATAACAGGTTTATTTTCATAGTATTCAAAAAAAAACCAAAGATGTGTGCATACATCTTTCAAATACCATGATTCTTTTCTACCAGATACATGCAGAAAATACACATTACGATGCGTACATAATATGTGGATAAACTACGTTAACAATGAGACGCTTTCGTCATTTACTGTCTTTTTTCAATGTGAATCCCTTGTAGACTGGTTTGATTTAATTGGTGTTTTTCATCAAACCATAATAAAAAAGAATCTTTTATTAACAGGAAAATTCCACTTTTTTGTAACTTGCCTCCAAAGGAACTGACCCATATACAATCCCCACGTTTTATATACTGACAAAGATGATTCTTCTCACCTTTTTTCCTACAATTGTTACACTCACATATTCTTTCTTGTTTCATACGCCTTCACCCTCTAATAAAAAATTTTACCACTCCATTAAAATAATACGTCCATCTCATACCTCTATAGGTATGCAAGGATGACATCTTGGCCACCTTCTTCAAACAAGCATCCTTCTATGTTAGATGTGTCTTAAAAGGATGTCCCTTGTTAACTTCTTTTCTATTTCTATAGCGTCTTCTCTATACAATAGCCTATGTCGATCATTCTTCATTGGAATAGGCTTTTGCCTATTTGACATCAAATTTACCTGTGACAAAAGGAGAATTTGATGTGTTTTTCTTTTCGAATGTGTGAGATTATAAATAAGAGTCGATAATGTTAATTGAATTGTATCCGAAATTTTTTCTCCCTTATTAACAGCGCTAATATGTATTAGCGCTCAGAGTATCGGAAACCCACAGAGATTTCCGATACTCTACATTCTTTTTGAATTTTAGCTAACGCAGATAAAAATAAAGATCAAATTTGAAAGATTAACCCTTTATCTGAACCTATCCGTTCAGATAAAGGGTTATTTTTTAAAATTTTACAAATTATATCAAACTAATCCTACATAAAGTACTACAGCTTCAACCTCAAACCAAAATTCATCAATTTAACTCACCCACATAAAACTTAGTTTCTTTCTATTTAAATTCACCTACAATTTCTTCAAAAATATTTAAGGAAATGAATTATCTATTATCCTTTTAGCCAAGAAGACTCCCTCCTAGAGAAACTAGATGGGTTACAACCCAATAAGTAAGTTGGAAATGAATTGGCTTCGGACAAGGGGTATGAATCTAACCTAATTATTCGACATATTTAAAGTGTTACTGGACAATTTCTCATTATCACTTCACTACCTATCAAATATACATTTATCGTACGATAAATGTATATTGAAAAAACTAGATATCAATAAAGCACAAGCAACTTGAATCATTGAACTGCTCACCACTTAACGTCCTTACGGACTTTTTGAAGTGGGAGATTCCTGCGAACACCGATGTATCCACCGGTTATCTTAGCAGGCTCTACCCGTAGTCCCTACGGTGAGAACATAAGTATCTTGTACGTTGACGCCTCACACTCCCTACTTTAGCTTGGTTTTCGCAACTTTGGCAAGCATGGGGCGATAGAACGTTGAAGATTTTACGGTTGGAACGTTTTTCTGCAACCAACCTCATAACTTCAGTTTTCGAAGAGCAATCTGTACAAGTAAATGATAGCAAACATATTGGCTTATGCCAACCGACATTCATCTCCCACCTAAAATTGGTGTTTCACACCTTCACATTTTTGAGGAAGGAGTCTTCTGCCAGAAAACGATTTTCGTTTTGTATTCAATCATTTTCTCTCTCGATGGAATAATGCATACAAAGAAATAGAAAAAAATTTAACCTTTGGTAAAATACTCTGCTAAACTTCCTGTCCTAAAGAACGAATTTGTTTGGCTATAAGAAAAGTAGATAGTATTACAAATCAATTGTCTGTTTGCAACCTTACAGGTCTTTATTCACCATTTTCAAAAACAAACGAGAAAATTGCCGTTAAAGGAAATAAAATTAAGTCCAAAACTAGGACTTATTAGAAAAATGTTTAAACAATAATGTAGCTGCCTAAAATAAAAAATGCTTCCTTACCTGAATAATAGAATATATACAGGTAAGGAAGCATTTTTCAATATTACTTACTAGGTCTCCAACAACTAGTGGTTTTTGCAAAAAATCCCCCTAAAACTTATTTATTTTTTGAGAAAATAATATAACTAGGATCATAATAAACCCATTGATTATCTCCTATCCTAAACCATCCATTTTGTTCTTTGTATACGGTATACTTCTCATTTTTGTTTAATTTACGAATTACTTCATAATTGGTTCCGGGTCCTTTTCTTAAATTAACTCCATTTCCCATTACAGTAACAACACCTATCGTACTGTTATTACTTCCGTCATGTATTACATTCAGCATTCGATTTAAAAACGCTGCTGCTTCTCCACGAGACGCTGTTCCCTTTGGCATAAATTCATTTTTTTCATTTCCTTTTACAATTCCTAATCCATAAACACGTTGTACAGCTTCTATGTCAAATGCTAAATTTTGATCAATAAAGGGTAATACTATTTGTTCTCCAATTATACCTTTGTATTGTAATGCTCGATCTATCATAATAACTACTTCATCTCTTTTAATCGTATCATTAGGTGCAAATAAATTATTTCCTTGTCCTCTAATAATCCCTGCTGCTGCGGCTCGATTAATTCCATCAATCAATGAAGGATTTGCAGTATGAATATCTGAAAAATCCGATGTACCTGCAGGTAAATTTAGAGCTCTGGTAATAAGAGTAGCAAATTCTCCACGAGTCACAAGACGCTCCGGCCAATACGAGCCTTGCCCATCTCCCAACATAATTCCTTGGGCCGCTAACTCACGAATATCTTTCTCATACCAGCTACCTGTTATGTCATCTTTATTATTGGAATTAAAGTAGGCTTGTGTACCGTTTAAAAAATCTTCCCAGCCATTTCTATTAATCATTTTTGATGGGCAAATTTTTCCACTCCACTTTTGGTGTTTTACTACATGATCTAAAGAAATATTCAATTCTTTCATCAAATAAGCAGTTAATTTACGAGCATTATCTACTGCTTTATTATAATTCCCATCACTATTTACTGCAATTTCAATTGCTATCGATTGTCTGTTTCCAGTTCCGTTTGTTCCATCCCCTGCATGCCATCCATTTTCATCTAACGGGAGATGCTGGTAAATCTCTTTATCATCCACTGTAAAATGCCACGAAGCTGCACGATCTGTATTTCCTGTTGCTTGGTTATATAAATATTGTGCATGATTTCGTGCGCCTGCACCTGGGCTTTCATTATCTGTTTCATGAATTGTAATATATTTTGCATTCATTGCATACCCTGGACGAATACTCTCATTCCCTCTTGGGACAATCCATTCTGTAAAAGGTACATCATATACTGTATTTGCACTCAACTTTGATTTTGCAAGCGAGGATTTCGTTCCCTCAAATTTAACACCCTTAGATTTAATCCATTTTACCCCATTTTCAGTTTGCACTTGAAACCATTCCCCTGCTTGTACAATCGCTTCCACAGTTTTTGGTTGCAGGGTACCATTTTCTTCAAGCCCATCAAATGGTGAAGAATATATCTCTATTTCTTCATTGATTACTATATTTCTTGAATCATTCGGTAAAGTATAAATCTCCCTTTCTACAATTAAATTTTCACTATTATAAACCCAACCATTCCCTGAACTTGTTTCAATATAATACCAATCTCCCTTCTTTTTCGTCGATTTTGTAACTTGATTTGGAATTTGGGAGATTACACTTGACTGTACATTGGGAGATTCATATAAATAGGTTTGTTTTTGAATATTTACAAGAAAATCTCCTTTTATTTCACCATTTGCATCTACCTTTACTCCTTTACCATTTTCGTACTTCATGTTATTCTCAATATTCTCTATTACTTGCATATCTGAGGGTGTTTCACCCAATTCTGCTATTCCGTTTCCTATTGGGTCTGCAAATGAAACAGTTGGAACCATTACTACTTGTAATGTCATAATTATTGCTAAAACATTGCTAATTTTTTTATTCATATCTTTACTTAACACGTTTTATACTTCTATGTGTCGTGTTAACCTTTCCCCCTTTGCTGGTTAATTTATTCTTGTTAACTTACAAATTCATGTTATTTTTTAATGTCCAATATTTCTTACCATTTGTAATGAAAGAAAATTCAATCCATCCATTTGGATCTTCTCGATATGGGATTATTTGTACTCCAGTAGTTAGTAATCCCACCTTATTTTCTTCGATATTTGGCTCACTTTTTATTTGTAAGTCAAATGGATATGGTACATGATAGTACAATTCCGGATTTAAGATTGTAGCTACTGAATCAGTTGAAAATATCTTATATGGTATCTCATTTGATAATGCGTTAACATCTAATGTGTTTATGTTTTTAGGCAGCTCTGTAGCAAATTTATAGTCTTCTAACTTAAATCCTTTTATACGCTCCATAATACTTGCAATTTTTTCAGACCATTTTGGGTCTGATGCATACTTTACATTCATCCCCGCTAATGTTGGCCCATTATAATAAGCACCGTCTTTTTCCAAGTAACTTTTCCTTACATAGTTTGCATTATAAGAAATACTATCACTATAAGTCGGTAAATATATTGCGTTCTTAAACGGATCAACATCATATGCACGTAATCCAAACAAATTATGTTTTCGATATGCAATTTCTGATTTTCCATAGCCTGATTCTAAAATCGCGTGTGAGGCTAAATAAAGCGCACTGACCCCATGCTCGTATTGCGCACGTACAAAATCTTGTCCGTGACCAATTAGCGGGCTATCTGCATGATATTTCGCAATATAGTTATCTATCTCTTTGCCGCTAACATTTGCAGCTAATTTTAAATCTAAATCTATATATGAAGTAGCATTTATATTATTCTCATCACTTTTCACATTCATTACGCGATATAAGAATTGAGCATACTGTTCACGTTTTACAATCATGCCTGGTTCAAATTTTCCATTTCCTGTCCCTATTGTAATTCCGTTTGATTGCAAGGCACTTATTGCATCATTTGCCCATAAATTTGTTGGTACATCACTAAATGTATGCTCTGTTTTTACTTCCAATCGAAAAGCTTGTTTTAGAACTTGAGCCATTTCAGCGCGTGTTAAGGAATCCTTTGGTCTAAAATTACCATGTTCATCCCCTCTAAAAATTCCCATCTCGGTTAAAGTTAAAATTTCATTTGGAAACATTGTTGAACCCTCATTCACATCATGATATGGGTTGTTATTCTCTTTTTTTAATTCTAGGTTTAATGCACGATATATTAATGCTGCTACTTGTTCTCGTGTTACATCATCCCCTAAGCCAAACTTTCCATTGTCATATCCAGCAATAATCTTTTTATTTGCTAAATCCATAATTGCTTCATAAGCCCAGTGAGTATTTTGTACATCTGGAAATTCAACCTTTTTGTTATTCCAACTTACTGGACTGCTCTTGGTATCCGCAAAAGAAATAATTGGAATCGTTACCACCTGTAATGCCATTGCGATAGATACAAAATTACATAATCCTTTTTTCATAGTCATCTTGAACACGATTTCTATTAATCTAAACCATGCTTTTCCTTTCACATTTTTAGTTTTACTAATTATTAAAACTCTTAATTTTTAGGCTTAAACTACCAAAAAAAATTTAATAATTTATTACTAAATTTCAACATTTTTTTATCATTTTCCGACAGAAGACTCCTTCCTCAAAAATGTGAAGTTGTAAAACACCAATTTTAGGTGGGAGATGAATGTCGGTTGGCATAAGCCAACATGTTTGCTACCATATACTTGTACAGATTGCTCTTTGAAAAATGAAGATATGAGGTTGGTTGCAGAAAAACGTTGCAACCGTAAAATCTTCAACGTTCTTTCGCCCCACGTTTGCTGAAGTTGCGAAAACCAAGCTATAGTAGGAAGCGTGGTGCGTCAACGTACAAGATACTTATGTTTTCACCGTAGGGACTACGGGCAGAGCCTGCTAAGATAACTGTTGGATACATCGGTGTTCGCAGGAATCTCCCACTTCAAACAGTCCGTAAGGACGTTAAGTGGTGAGTAGTTCAGATAATTACCCATAAGCATATTTCTCATAAATTGAGCTAAGATTATATTTCCTCTCTAAACTCATCCTTTGCTCGTCTTCACACCAGTAAAATAAGATATCGTGAATTGTGGCATAACGTTTATTTTTTAAAAATAGCCTCATGAATGATGGCAAGCAATCATGTAATTGTACAAATAGATAATTTCTTAGAATCTCTTCCTTGTATTTGACACCTTTACAAACATACATTAATTCTTCAAAATAATATAAATGTTGTGGAACCTCAATCATTTCAAAAAATGGTACATATGATAATAGCTTTCCAATAAAGTTTTCATATTGATTCATTAATTCTTGCGTCATATGTTTCATCATTTCTTTAATTACGTACAAATAATCATCTACATGCTTTGTCTTTAATGGATTCAATCGATCCGTAATCTGAGAAAGTACAGCTTTCTGACAAGCCATAACAGCCTCACTAGGTCCATAATAAGATAAAAAATCTATGCATTTACGATACTTTGTTAACAAGTCATATTTATATAAATCATACAAAAACACATTACAGTAAACTGCTAAATTCATTATATTATTATTTAATTGTTCTTTTGATAGTGTTTTTGCCTGCTTACACATGTAAAAGAATTTTAGTTCCAACACTTCTTTACGCAAAAGTAGACTGCTATAATTATTGATACATTTTTCATTAAATTTAATTCTTTCCCATATTTGAACAGCAGCACTATCCAATTGACCTACACGGTACTTAATAATTAAATAATTTAAAGCAACCACTTGTGTTAAAAGGTCCCAAGTTTCATATTGCATTGAAGTTTGTACAAAATCATCTAATCCTTGACTTCTCATAAATTCATTTGCTTCTTTATACCATCCAATCTCCTGACATAAACGGATAATACGTATTAAAGTAGGAATACTATCTTTATGAAATTGTGGTAACTCTTTAACTTTTTTCATCCCAAATATGATAAAAGGGATTAAATTTTCTTCCTTATAAAACTCTTTTTCTTTCCACAATAAAATCGTTCGCCTTTTCTTGCCTCCTTTTGGATAACAAGGTACAAGTAAAGAAAATAGTTCGGCAAAATTCTTTGGTTCCATATACACATCTGTAACTAAATCCCACTTAAGATTATATTCTCTAAACCTCAAACTACCCCTCCTTCCAAACTGGTTCTAATAGTAATATAGATTTACTCATCAAGTATCAGAAATACTTCTCACTTTCCCTATTAAAATGAATAAGCTATTATTTAATATTATTTGTATCGTAATCCGCTCTCAATTATAAAACTAATATTAATAATTTCCATCCAAAAAACTTCCTTTGTAAAGTGGAGTAATATTCACAACATATTTTCTTAAACGATGTCAAACTGCGCACACTAACCAATTACAAAAAATAGGTTACATAGCAGAACTTTAATATCTTTGCTTGTAATGTCTAAAATATATAAAATATTTAAATATTAAAAATAAATAATTAACTTAGTTACTAATACTTTATTTAGCAGAAAACTTCATCCAATCTTACAAAATAAATCCTTGCTATAGTAATAATGATGGAAAAAGGGGTTGATTAATTAGTTAGTAAATGTATTCTTTCATTTTTTATTATATATAATCAAAGAAATTGAATCTCAACTTATACTAGTCAATAAATTAAATACATTTTATATCTAACTAAGGTATGCGCAACAATTTTAACTGCAAAATCACCAGTTACATTTCTTTTTTATTTAATTATTTTTTACCATATGGGAAAGCACATGCAAAGAGGAATAAAAACACTCCCAAGAATATAGGAGATTAATTAAATTACATCAAAACTAAAATTATACAAGGTTAAGATATAATTGGTCTGAATAATTTACCATTTATCAAAATGTTAATAAATGGTAAATCCCCCGATTTATCTAGTAAACGGGCTTAGTCACATCGCTATCAAGCTATAATTTTAGATTATCCCCAAAATGAAATATTTATCTTTCTATAGTGATCTATGAGCCTTTAACTCATTTTTTCGTTTTGGAGAACAAAGAATTTCTTAGCTTGATGGGCATGTGGCGAGACTCCTAAAACACCTATAAAATTTTACATCTAAAAAATGAAAATATGCATATTTTTAAATCAAATAACATAATTGTAAATATATAGGTTACAATAGATGTGTAGACACCCTCAGAATCACAAACAAAAGTATATATTCAAAACACTGTAAATAAAGAAATTAGGACATCTTTAAACAAAAAATATATCCAAACTAATTTTTTATATAAATACGATTATGATAGCTGTATACACAAAATTAAGGAAACTACTTATTAACGTGAAAATATTTGCATAAAATGAACATGTTTTCATACTAGAGAATGAGCATTAATCCCCAATAGTATGAATATGTTAAATTAATGCATTATTTTCTATTTAAAAGAGGATAGCTACACTATAAATTTTCATAAAATGTTCAACATATATAATGGAGTTGATACAGTGAATCTATTAAAAAAGGATATTAACAAAGTTGAAGAAATATGCTTGGGATTTGGTGTAAGTTTGGAGCTGATAGAAGCTGTTATTAGTAAATTGGGTTTTCAACAATGGCCTAAAAATAGTGAAGATAACCTGAGAATGCTTTATCAGTCATGGTGCAAAAATGTTCCGCAAGATAATATACATAAAAGGATTTATTTTGGAAATCAAATGTCAGGTCCATTACCAATTGGAAATCCTTCAGAATTCTTTTCGAATTTTTTAGAACATTCAACGGGAGGGACATGTTGGGGACATTCAATCGGTTTATACAGTCTGATAAAAATTTTAGGATATGATGTGCGCGCTGCGGCAGGATCGATGGTAGGGCTTACTCCACCAGAAAATGGTCCAAGTCATGGCACGGTCATTGTTACAATTGAAGATCAACAATATTTGGTAGATGGTATTTTAATGATTGAAGATATTGTCCCTTTATCCCAAGAACGTCCTTCAATCGGAGGATCTCTACCTTTTACAATCAAGGTATGTCCGAATTTTAATGATTTGTGGGATATTGTATTTCGAACGGGTCACAGTGAGAAAGAACTTACCTGTAGGTTAGAGATTGATAATGTCGAATTTTCATATTTACAGGAGCGTTGGGCAAATACTCGAAACTATAGCCCATTTAATAGTAGTTTATTTATTCGTAAAAACATTGGGAAAAAGGCTGTTACACTTAGTCGAAATAAACTTTTTCATTTAAATGAAGCTGGTAATATTACAGTTGAGGAAATAGTAACGAATCTAGAAAAGAAACGAATTTTAATTAACATATTTGATTTGAGTGAGGAAATTGTTAATGCAATACCGTTGGATGACCCTTAAAAAAATTGGACTAGTCAACATTTACTGAACATAAAGGGTTCTGTTGCAAATGTTTAGCTTCCTCTTTAAAATTTTGCAACAGAGCCATAAATATTGGTTTGGGACTTATATTTAAAGGTAAAGCATCCAAAACGTTTGCTTTTTTCTTTGTTGTATAGAAATTATACAATAAACGTATTTAGAGGTTAATTTAGGCATAATGAAGGCCAAGCATATATCATATATTGAAATGTAGGACGATCAACGTGTTCTATTTAATCCTCAGTTAACGCTTCTTTTCCCATTAAGAGTATCTCTTGCTATGGATGCTCTCTTTTTATTGATAAAATTTGACACTTGAATGTGGTTATAAACATGTAATAGCGATTATCTTAGGCCTACTGTGATTGGTTTAGCGTCTTATTTGTTGTTAAGGAAAGATAAGCGATATTAAAGTTACGGTTCATCTATATACCACTTGCATTATTCGAATTCATCTTTGCCGGATTCTAAGTATTGTACAGAAAATAAAAATAAGGTTATGAATCGAAAAAGCAATTAACTAGATTAATTGCTTTATTGAACTCGTTTTGCGATTTCTCTAAACAAACACAACGAACAAAAATAGAGCTAGTTAATAAGTCGCTGTTTTTAGGTGTATAGTTGAAGATAACTACAATTTATTTTTTTATGTATATGTTATTCAAAATATAGATTTAAAACGTTTTATCGTTTTCCGACAGAAGACTCCTTCCTCAAAAATGTGAAGTTGTAAAACACCAATTTTAGGTGGGAGATGAATGTCAGTTGGCATAAGCCAACATGTTTGCTACCATATACTTGTACAGATTGCTCTTTGAAAACTGAAGATATGAGGTTGGTTGCAGAAAAACGTTGCAACCGTAAAATCTTCAACGTTCTTTCGCCCCACGTTTGCTGAAGTTGCGAAAACCAAGCTATAGTAGGAAGCGTGGTGCGTCAACGTACAAGATACTTATGTGTTCACCGTAGGGACTACGGGCAGAGTCTGCTAAGATAACTGTTGGATATATCGGTGTTCGCAGGAATCTCCCACTTCAAACAGTCCGTAAGGACGTTAAGTGGTGATTAGTTCAATCATTGGTTTTTGCAAATGCTCAACTACACTTGCAAACCACCTATAAGAATTTCTTTAATGGTTAAAATGACTTCTCAACATTCAAAAGTAAAAAAGACAGAAAGTCTTATACAACGAATGGAGTAAAAGGAAATATTATGTATCCATCTTGACTGAATACAAAAAAGATTGTACAAAAAGAAGTAGAAACAGTTGTTGGATTAGACTTTGTGATGGATAGATTATACGTTAGTTCTGAGGATGAGAAACCCAATTATCCTAAGTTCTATCGTAACATGTTAGCCCAATTAGCAAAGACACAACGAGTATTATCAAGGGACAATAAAGGGTATGAGCGTTGGCATAAATAGCATAAAACAACCTCTGAAATAAGGGAGCTAGCTCGACTGTCTTAGAACGGATTGGTTAGCTATCAAAAGTAATGATTAACCGAGAAGCCCCACTTCAAACAGTCTTTTAAGACGTTAAGTGGCGGGTAGTTCACTTTTCATAAAATATAATCGAAACTTATATCCTTCCTATATAAAAGTGACTAAATACTTATACTCCTAAAATTTATCGATATAATCATCTCATGACAGTTAGTTTCGTTATTATAAATATATTATAATCGTAATGATGAATTACTGACTATTAAGTAAGCTTGCCCTTGAATTTTTTAGCAACACCTTAGACATGCATTCTTCCAATTCATAAAGGGTATAACAAACTATCTCAACATTCAAAGCAGAGAAACCATTTAAATCATGACTTACTTTTACTATACAATAAATTATTCATAATTTATGAGTTTTTGATTAAGATAATTGTAACGTTTATTTTTCATTGGGACATAAATAATTTACCCATTCCGCTATATTCGTTTTCTCTAAAATTATTGATCCGTATTTTTTCTACAATTAATGCTTTTTTATCGCTAATTCACATAAAATATACCAAGTCTATTAATTTCTTCAAAATTTATATTTAATAACTTACTTGAAACATTTTCAACAAAATACTTCTCCATACATTTTTGAATGTATAAATCACCGAAAATCTCATGAGGATCATCAACAACATAATTTTTCCCCTGAAGTGCATTACAGTATATACAAGTATTCGCTATGTATATGGAATTAATTGTTTTACTATACTTTAGCTGAATTGATGGATATTTACTAGTTAGGTAGTTATCGGCTGATTTAATATCTCCGATACCGGCAAATACTAATGCAGTAGTATTTCCTAAGCTTTTTAATAATTGATAATGTAAATAGTATGAATAGACGTCCGTATTCTTTCTGCATTTCCAACATTTCTTTTTCCATTTGTAAATATTTATTCCATTTTCTTTTATGAAAGATAGTATAAACTTAGATTTAGATAATTTAGATTTACATTTTGGAAAATTAGTGCATCCGCCAAATTCACCATAATCACTTGAACGTAGGATATAAAAACCGTTACAATCATTACATTTCACTTTATTATATCCCAAGAATGTTTCATTAGTTTTTAAAAAATTATTCATAGGTATTTCCTCCATTTATTCTATGATGTGATATCTCACCGTCCATATATTTTAGTGCACCCCCATTTACAGATTGGGATACTACTTTTTTAAATATTCAACCTGTGCCATATAGTAGTCACGTTCCTCCTCAATCCTTTAGAAATGAATGCGCTTCCTTTTAGAAGATTTGATATACCTTTCATTCCATCATTTCTTCCACGAGTATCTGTAATTACACCAAATTCTTTATATTTTTTCATCCAATTTTTTAGTTGTGTAGAGCTTCTAACCTGATATTTTTCCTTTATCATATTGTAACTTTCTTCCCCGTTTAAATAACTTTGAACAGCTAATAACTTTAATTCTTCTGAATATGTATTAAATGTTGAACCTTTTTTAGTCATAAAAAACCCTAGTCCTTTTTATTATACATTAAATTAGTGTATCAACCACTGTGATCTCCTACTGAAAGACCTTGAATCACTTCGTAAGATTGTAGGTTCTTCGCTGTATTCGTTATACCTTTAGTCAAGGTTATAGGGTTAACTATTTCCATTAACCCCAATACTGTTTTTCTATTTTAAGGCTCCTTCCTCAAAAAAATTTTCATTTTGCTTGCAATTCTAAATGGAAATACTTACTCGCCGCATGATGATTCTTTTCATCATAAAATTTTGCTCCCAGTGTCTCATAAGACTCTTGAACATCTTTATTCAATCCTTCTCTTTAGAAGTAATCAATTCCTGCTAACATTACCGTTTCGAGTATTTGAGTAGGTGAAGTATTGTTCAGCTCCTGTAAAATGAGATATCAATGTATGAACTCTTCTTGATTTAGTTTCTTACTAATATTTAAACCGTTCTCAATGAGTTCTGCTGTGACATCTCGCTCGTTCAGTTTGTAAATGTTCCAATGCCTTTGCATACATAGCTTTGTAATGGTTTGGGGGCTTTCCAATGACTTCAGATAAATAACGAATTGCTAAAGAGGAGAGGTTTTGTTTAGAATACATCCAACCCAAGTTTTGAAGCACCATAATAATAAACTTTTCTTCTCCGACTTTTTGGGACTTGTCCATTGCAGCTGCAAAATGTTCCTCTGCTAATGACCACTCTTTTAAATTTATACAAGCTAACCCCAACAAGTTCTCACAAAAGCCGACATTACTCTCATAATCACCATGGTCTAAAAACATTTCTTTTGCCCTTGTTATGTACTGAAAAGAGACTAGCGAATCTCAAATATCAAAATGGAATGCACCTAACTTATAATAAAGTTCAGCTTTCACAACTTCATCATTGAAAAGCTCTAATAACTTTTCGGCTTGATCAAAGTGTTCTTTTGCAACCTTATAACTACCAGTTCCACTAGCATGGATAGCTATAAAGAAATGTTAATAATAATTTAAAGTGTTGTTAGAAGGAATCTCAAAAGATTCTACTTTATCAAAACCACTTTTAGAAACACCTAAGTAATCAATTACATATTGATGACGAAAATCTAATAATAATTATTATAATTATAAGTTCCGATCTTCTATGTTTTGAATTTTATCATCAATTTCTTCTTTTAAACGATGCGCATTACTTATACGCCGTGCACGAATTTCCACATACAAATCATTTAATAAGCCCAGAATCTGTTCATTTCCATTGACTGCTATATTCATAATCTACTCACTGATTACTAATTATCACACATTATTTTCATAATATAATAATATAATTGATAATTTTATAGTCTTGTTTCCGAATATACACCTAAGAAATACAGGGATTTTCAACCATTTTATCAAGAATACTGTAAAACAAGAACCGCAAAATGAAATGAGATTCTTGTTTTACTATCTAATACTCTTCTATAAACCTAACAATGCATCTTAGGATGTCTTTTCTTTATAAATTAAAAGTAACATAGTATTTAAACCTATATGTTCACACAAGATTTCATGTATTTAATTCTGTTAACATATAAAATTTCAGTTTGGATTTTCTTATCCCAATCAAGCCCTGAAAATGAAAGTTTAGCCTTTCATTTCTTTGTACATTTAGAGTAAAAGGGGATGTGTACTTCCCCTCCATCAAACTATTAGTTAAATTCTCAATTAACTTATATACTATCGTTAAAATATATAGATGTTATAATGTTAATTGTATAAACTTAAGTAATGGCACGTATCTAAATATATAATGCGTTTATTTAGATACTCCTAAAATTCTAACAGTACATAAAATTAAGGAGTGAACGTAATTGAAACTAACAAATGCCACTTTAGAGATGGATTCTAATGGGAATATTCGTAAAGAAAATAACACGGTTACAATCATTGTACAGCCAGACATAGGTAACTCAGTTCGTCTATTTTGTAAGATTAATCCAGTACAAAATAACATTATTGCTTTTAACACGGCTATTATGGGTATTGTCTGTCCTTGTTGTAATTCAAACACATTTTCATGTTCTACACTTTATAACAAAAGACATAAGTTACTTCGTGAAGCCTATGAACTTTTAAAAGAAAACCCTACTATTCGTTTTAAATTACTATATGACCAATTCGGAGAATTAACAGTAAAATAAATTTAACCATACAGCAGTTGGCTATTCAATAACATATATAATGTAACAAAAAGTCTTCAGTTTACAATAATTTAATCCATCAAACTATTCGTTAAAAGTGTATTTAACGAACAGTTTGATGGATTTCATAGAATTGAGTATAGTAGAGGTATCATATATTGATACCTCTCTTCTTTTTCAAAAACTAGTATGGTATCCATATATGTAATCAAGCTATTTATTAAAATAGTATTCTAGCACAAAAATTCGAATGGTTAGTTTAAATATCGGTTTAAGTATTAGTTTAAAAATTGATTTACATTATTTGATTTGAGGTGTACAACATGAGTAACCAAGAAAAAGAAAAGTTTAAAATACTAATTGATAAGCATAAAAGTAAAATGCCCTGGTATATCATAGAGTATGCAGAAATGAAAACAGCCCTCTCCCCCGCTACATTATATGCTTACATTACTGAATTTGAAAAGTTTCTAAAATGGCTTATAAGTAATCGATTAGCCGTTGAAAACGGTAAGGTGGTCACTAATATGTGTGATGTACCAATTTCAACACTAGAAAATCTACCATTAAATGAAGCTAGAACTTTTCAAAGATATCTCCAGGGAGAAGGTATTGAGACAAGAGCTATAAACAGAACTTTCTCTGCTTTAAAATCCCTATTCAAGTACTTAGCTCAAAATACAGAGAATGAACAAGGGGAAAATTACATCTCTCGTAATGTAATGGAGAAAATTGAACTGCATAAGGAGAAAGTAGATGCAGCAGCAAGAGCAGATGACGTTGCAAACATGATATTTAATGAAAAAGATGATGTTGCTTTTCTTCAATTTCTAGCAAATGATTATGGGGAAATGTTGAAAGATATATCACCAAAAAAATATAGTTTTTTTCAGCGTGATAAAGAAAGAGACATAGCCATTATAAGCCTCATTTTAGGCACTGGACTTCGAGTTTCTGAGGTAGCTAGTCTTACTATATCTAGTATAAACTTCCGTCAGGGGAAAGTAAAAGTGACGCGTAAAGGCAATAAGAGATCTTCCGTATTATCTACTCGCTCTTGCTTAGATGATATTCAGGAGTACATTAAGGTTCGTCCTGGTAAATATAACTGCCCTCAAGATGAAGACTTACTTTTCGTAACAAATTATAAGGGGAAATATACACAGTTAACTGTTAGAGCTATACAGAAGTTATGTGATAAATATTCAAGTGCATTTGATGAGAAGCGTAGCCCTCATAAACTACGACACACATATGCTACAAATCACTATAAAGAAAACAAGGACCTAGTATTATTACGTGATCAACTTGGCCATACTTCTGTTGAGGTTACTAGTATCTATACAAATATTAATAATGAGAAGAAACGTGAGGCTGTTGATCGTTTAGAACAAAGGTTATTCAAGAAATAATAATAAAAAAGACACCGATTTTGATATGATCCCCTTATAGTAGACAGTAAAAAGAAAGCACATTAATCTGTTTACTATGGAGGGGATTTTTCTATGGGCAAAATTAGAGTAACTTATGATATAGAATTTAAGAAAAAAGCAGTAAATTTATACTTGAAAGAAGGAATGGGATACAAAACGGTTGCTAAAGAATTAGGAATTGATCACTCGGTAGTAAGACGTTGGGTGAAACACTTTGAAGCTGAAGGTATCAAAGGACTAGAAGAAAAACGTGGTAAAACGAAAGGTCCAGGTATAGGTAGACCAAAAAACAATCCAGAAGATCCAGAAGCTAAAATGAAACGATTAGAAGCGGAGAATGCAATGTTAAAAAAGCTCTTAGGGATGTAAAAGGAGGAGTGGAATCTGTACCAAAAACGAGGAAGTTTGAAGCCATCAAAGGGCTATCAGAAAAAGGTTATGCAGTTACCATTCTATGTGATATCGCTGGAGTAACTAGAGGTGGGTACTACAAATGGATTAAGCGACAGTTGACGCCTTCTGAAAAACAATTGGAAGATACCGAAATAAAAAAGAAGATATTGGAGTGTCATAAAAAACTTAAAGGGATTTATGGATACAGGAGAGTACAAGTTTGGCTGAAAGCCACTTATAACCTTCATTTTAATCACAAACGTATACAAAGGTTGATGGGTGAACTAGGTATCAAAGCTATTATTAGGAGAAAACGACCTTATTACGGGAAGAAAGAAGCTTATGTGATTTCAGATAACCATCTGAACAGGGATTTTCAAGCTTCCAAACCAAACGAAAAATGGGTAACAGATATTACCTATTTGATTTTCAATGGACAGAGATTGTACTTATCCGCTATTAAAGACCTATACAACAATGAAATTGTTGCCTATGAAATTAGCCGTAGAAATGACCTAAAACTAGTACTAGACACACTTAAAAAAGCAAGAAAAAAACGAAACGTGAAAGGGATTCTCCTGCATAGTGATCAGGGGTTCCAGTACACATCTCGTCAATATAATCAACTACTCAAAAAATATCAGATGAAGGCTAGTATGTCCAGAAAGGGAAACTGTTGGGACAATGCTTGTATAGAAAGCTTCTTCAGTCACTTTAAGTCAGAGTGTTTTCATTTATACTCTTTCCGCACAGCTGATGAGGTTAAGTTTGCTGTGCGCAAATATATACACTTTTATAATCACCAAAGGTTCCAAAAGAAACTAAATAACCTGAGTCCATATAAATATAGAACTCAGGTTGCTTAGTTGTGTTTTTTGAATACTGTCTACTTGACAGGGGTCACTTCATTTTATGGTGTCTTTTTTGGCACTATAGATACGTTTTGGTTTGGAATAAAGTTTAGTTAAAATTTAGCTGCAAACGTTAGTTTTATAAATAGAAGAAGCCCACGTGTTTGGAATAAAGATTAATCAAAAAGTGTGGGTTTAATTTTGACATGATGAAATTTTTATAAAAAAGATTGATCAAAAGTAAATCATAAAATGTGTCACAGTGAATAAAGTTTATATATTGTTCAATTATGCCTATTTGAGTCAATTTATCTCTAAAAATTTCAATATCATTCTCATCGTAATAATAAACATGCCATTCTGTATTTCCATTAACACGTTCCTTAACTTCTTTAAAATATGGAAAATCCACATCACCTAAAGAATGTCCAATTATAATTACTCTTTCAACAACATCAAAATTCAATGAAGATAGTTTAAACATATAACTATTTATATATTAATATGTTTTAGAACAATAGTCAGTTAAGACATTATATATTGATGCCATTTGTTCATCAAATCTATTTTGATAATCTATATACTTTTCGTTAAAGTAATTTATTCTAGATGAATTTGAATGCCCTAATAGGGGTACCGCCACATCGCTATCCAGCTAAGAAATACAAATACCCCCAAAACGAGAAAATTGACTTCTTCATGTGAAAATGTAAATTTTTTTGTTTTGGGATGTTATAAAATTCTTAAGTTGATGGGCATGTATAGTGCCCCCTTACAAGCACATTCACAAGTACATTTAAAAAAGTCTATATACATTAAATATAACAATTGGTCTTGTAAAACCAGTCGCTGCTATTTGAGGAGCAAGTATAACTGATTCGTTACTAATATTCACTAATTGTATAGTAGTATTCGCAGCTAAATTACGAATAATTCCCAAAGAAATTTGACTACCAGGAACGAAAGTACCTGTACTTTGGGAAAAATCATTTGCTCCATTAATAGTGATTGCAAATACCATTGGAGAAGTTGTATTTACTAAACTAGTAAGAATATGATATTCTAATTTATAAGTACCCTCATTAAAAATTGTTGCAGTACCACTTACAGTATCAAATGATAAAGTTGACCTAGTTATTGCTGAAATTGTTCCAAAATTAGTTATTGGCTGTAAAGATAAAACAGTTTCAGTTGATGACTTAGCTGTATTAAGAAATGTAGGTGGAATATTAGGCCCTGTTGGCCCTTGAATTCCCGGTTCCCCCTGAATCCCTTGAACCCCTTGAGGTCCGGTTGGGCCTTCTAGTCCCGGTTCCCCCTGAATCCCTTGAACCCCTTGAGGTCCGGTTGGGCCTTCTGGTCCCGGTTCCCCCTGAATCCCTTGAACTCCTTGAGGCCCTGTTGGACCTTCTGGTCCCGGCTCACCCTGAATTCCTTGAACCCCTTGAGGTCCGGTTGGACCAAATGGACCAGGAATCCCTTGTAATCCCGTAGCCCCAGTGGGGCCCGTAATGCCTGTTGGTCCGGTTGGTCCTGGTGGCCCGCCTGAAGGTCCGGTTGGTCCGGTTGGTCCTGGTGGTCCTGGTGGCCCGCCTGAAGGTCCCGTTGGTCCGGTTGGTCCTGGTGGTCCTGGTGGCCCGCCTGAAGGTCCTGTCGGGCCAGTACTCCCTGTAATACCCGTTGGCCCTATTATACCTATTCCGGTTGCACCTGTTGGTCCTATATCCCCTTGAGGACCCGGCTCTCCTTGAATCCCTTGAACCCCTTGAGGTCCTGTTGGGCCTTCTGGTCCCGGTTCCCCCTGAATCCCTTGAACCCCTTGAGGTCCTGTTGGGCCTTCTGGCCCCGGTTCCCCCTGAATCCCTTGAACCCCTTGAGGTCCTGTTGGGCCTTCTGGCCCCGGTTCCCCCTGAATCCCTTGAACTCCTTGAGGTCCAGTTGGTCCCCGTGGTCCTTGAGGTCCGATTGGTCCTGTTATACTTTCACCTGTTCCTGCGGGTCCAGTTGGGCCTTGTGGACCCGTAGGACCTGTTGGACCTTGCTCAGGAATAGGGAATGCGCACGGGAAAGGAAGATTATTACATTTATCGAACTTATTCATTTTTTCACCTACTTTTTAAATTAATAGAAATTGATTTAATGGATTGATACTTAATATATTTATGAAATGTATTTAAAAAAGTTCTACATTAATACCTACCTTATTTATACATACCTGTTACTTTATGAAGCATTATCAATATTCCACAGATTTTGTACGTTAAAACTAAATCCTTTAATACAAAAAAATTTCATTACAAGTGTCAAAAATAAATACTTAAAGAGCATTTTCACCCTAAAATAAAACCATTTTTTTGATGTTACGGGTGAAGATTTTTGAATGTTTTTTTTAAAATACGACCTGTTCCTTGCAGAACTTGGGGTGCACCTCAATAGGCTTTTTTACTTTTCAAACTTCACATATTCACCTGAAACCCATTGGTCGCCACCAACATTATACCAACCGTCTCTATATCCCCAAGACTGATATCTTTCGCTTTGGTACACATTTTTTACAACACCAATACCATCATTTGAAGGTTTAGAAGGTGCTGGTGCATTTTCTCCTGTATAACGAATGTATGATGAATCATTATATACCCACTGATCGCCACCTAAGTTTAGCCACCCATTTGACTCACCCCATACTTGGTAGCATTCTCCTTTACCTAACTTACGAATAACTGCATATCCAGTTCCAGGTCCTTTTCGTAAATTCACGTTATCGCCGTTAATATAAGCAACTACTGTACCGTCGTTTGAAGGTGGAGTAGGTTTTTGTATTACTGGGTTATTACTTCCGTTATATGCATTTTGGACTCTTTCAATAAAGCTATTCCAACGTTCTTCTGCTAACATACGATAAGGACAATACTTTCCACTCCATGATTGGTGTGTGCGAACTTTACTAATTGGAATATTGTATTGTTTCATGAGTTGGGCTACAACGATAGCCGCATTATCTTCTGCTTTATAATATCGATCTCCACCGTTTAAAGAGTAGCAGATTTCAACTCCAATAGATTTACGATTTCCGTTACCACCACCATCACCGCAATGCCAAGTGTTACGTTCTAAAGGAATTCCTTGTACAGCTTCTTTATCATCTACCGCAATATGAAAAGAGACTTGATTATCATTACGAATCATATATGCTACTTCATTTGCCGCTGTAGCATCGTTATAAGTATTGTGGATAGTAATGAATTCTGGATTCATCGTATAGGGGCATTTTGTACCATATTTACTTGGGTCAACTAAATTTTTTCTAATTTCCATTACTCAACATCTCCTTTTAAAACTGAAGTGAAAAGTTTTATTATGTTGGTGATTATCCCAATAGCAGAGGTTATTACGCCCATAATAGCGGGGAAAACCGCCTGGACAATCGACAAAATAAATTGAATCGCCGGGATCACTACGCCTTTTATTATTGTTGCTAGAGCTTCAAGTATCGCAGTGACTACAGGAATCGCCGCTTGAATTATAGAAACTATTACCGGGAAAACCGCCTGGACTATTTGCAAAATTAAAGGAATAACTGTAGTCGCTATTATAGAGATTACCTGACCTAATAATTGAATAATCGGAATCGCAACGGAAATCGCAGCAGCAATAATCCCAGCTATTACTGGGAAGACCGCTTGTACCGCCTGGAGAATAATCGGAATTATTGATGTCGCTATGATAGATAGGACCTCTCCAAATCCTTGAATCAGCATTCCTGCTATACTAAACACCGTCTGGATTACTTGTAAAATAATAGGGAATGCCGTTTGAAAAGCTTGAGCGAATATCGGTAAAACTGTAGATGCTAGCTCAGTAAAAATTTGAGCTACTTGTTGTATAGCCTCTGTTATCAATGGCATAATTTCTATTGTCGTATCAGCAAACTCTGAATCTACTACACCGTGTATATGTATAACATTCCGTCTTGAAATATTGTAAATATCCTCCAAAGTAGTGGTGTAATTAAAGTGGTTCTGTTGCAAAGATTCTTAGTAGATAAAAAGTTGGTAAGATTGCAGATGGATTTTATGCGCTAATAATTGATGTAATTCATTGTACGTTGAAAAAACGAAGTTTGGTTGTTGCAAACTTCGTTTTCGTTTATATAGATCTTGAACGGTTTCAATGGCTTTCAAGGTACGTGAAGCATGACGAATACTTTGGAGTCCTGCTGATTTGGCAAAACGTCGCTTGATATGCCTATGGCTCTATAAGATTCCTTACCTTCAAGATAGTCCTGAATAGCTTCTAATTTAAATTCTAATGAAAAATTTGCCATAAAAAACTACACCTCCAATTGTTAATTGTGTCTAACAATTGGAGGTGTAGTTCATGTATGCGAATTCAGGAGGTGTTTTTTTCATATATCACTATACGGGTTCACTTAATATTGATCTAAAGGGATTTTTGTTATTTAAAATTTCCCTTTATGTACAATTTGTTTTAAATAATCATGCCAGATTTTCTATTTTATCGCTTCTGACCAATTACGTTTTTTATTAATACATTTCGCTATAGACATTAAAATACCTAAAAATATTAACATTGTTCCTAATAAGGTTGAGATAAAAGAGAAGTACCCACCGGTTTCAGGTAATTTTTTATCTGGATTTATTATTATAGTCGATATTTCTTCTTTTGGATGGAGTTGATTTTCTTCTACTTCATTATTATTGTTTGTATCTTCCCCCAGTATACCATATACTCTTGTGTTTGTTGTTTGGTGATTTAATATTTCTGATGCGTATGAAATATTTGTTTCAAAAAGAATAAAT
Organism: Bacillus sp. FSL K6-0073; assembly: GCF_038006085.1. Classification (NCBI taxonomy): domain Bacteria; kingdom Bacillati; phylum Bacillota; class Bacilli; order Caryophanales; family Bacillaceae; genus Bacillus; species Bacillus sp. FSL K6-0073. Next base: position 267,088 of record NZ_JBBOUN010000004.1, read on the forward strand.
ATGAAGCACATGCTAAAGAACAATTGTTTCATTAATGCTTTCTTATGTGTCCTTCTACCTTTCATTTTTAATGCCAACTGCTTACTCAACTTCGGTCCCATCCATTTTTAGAGCTTTGAACTTTAATGTCATTTTATATTCGACATTTTGTTTTTCTTCTCCAAGTAACGTTTCATCAACATTTCCAGTAAATTTGAAACTTACTTCTTTATTTGCATCTTTTTCATCTAACTTCCCTTCGTTATTTGCTAACTTTACTAATTCAGATTCTTGAGTTACAGCTATCTTATTATCCCTAATTAATTCTTTTGTTTCAAAATCTCCTTCAATTTTCGAAACAAGATTCAAGGTTTTTACTGCCGTGTCCTCTTTACCAGTAAAACCTTTTAAAAATACTTTTACAGGTCTACCAGAGTTATTGATAATTTTATAATTTTCTGGCGAAACAATTGTTTTATGTTCTGTTTTTTCATCAGAGAAAAATACAACATCTGTTGGTAGTGTTACATTAATCCATTTGTTATCTCCTTCTGGAATAGCTTCACCAGGATCTGTATTATCTGCTTCGCCAATAACACCCTTAGCTGTAATATTTGCCTCTGTTTGACCTTCTATCGTTTGATATTCACCTTCTGCTGCGAACGTATTTACTCCGCCTCCCATTGCCATCATACCTAATAAAACAATACTTGCTAATTTTTTTTGTACTCTCATATTAATTCCTCTTTTCTGTTTTTACTATTTAAATAAATTTAATATTTATTACCTAGTTCTGTATAATAATCTGCATTTCTGCTTGAGTTGTTCCTTGTTTCTTTTTACTCTTCGGATCAAATATATCAACATCCGCTGTGGCTTTGTATTTACCTGCTTTTAGCTTTTTTTCTAAAGTTACTTGTTTAACTTCATTTCCAGGATATATGGCACCTGTTTCATAAATGATCTCATTTGTATTATCAATTTTTATTTTTACGTTTATTGGATAAACATTACTTGATTCATTTTTAATATGAAGGAATCCTTTTCCTGATTTTTCTTCAAAAATTGCCTCTGGATAGATACTTAAGGTAAATTGTGAAGCATCAACCTTTTCTTGCGCTATTTTATTCTTATCTATTTTCTGTGTTACCTTTTCATCTGGCAAAAAATCTCCCGCAATGATTTCAGGTGCAAATCTAGTATTTAGTGTATAGATTGTTAAAGCACCTAGAAAGGTGAGAAAAAAAACAATAAGTAAATTCCTTTTTTTATTTTTCTTGTGAATATTACCTTTTAGCATAATTAACTCCCTGAGTATATTATTAATTTACACTAAATTTAAAAACTAAATTATGATTCGTATTTTTTTTATCCTTTGTTATTTTTCCAAAATACGTTCCTGTAAAATTTATCATTAATTTGTCTTTTGGGTTCAGTGTTCCAATTTCTGTAATTCCACTTATTTCATTAAGACTATTTATTCTTTCTATGCCATCTGCTACTAAATTTAACCGCATTGATTCTTCAATCCCTAAACTTGGATTTTTATCAGAGGGTGTTAATAATTTTATTCCTGCATTTTCCTTTGTTTCCATTGAAACAAATTTTATATTCAAATTTACTTCATCAGAATGATTTTCGATATAATAATTATTAGATTGAATGTTTCCTGTCTCTTTATCATTTGAGGAGAAAATCATTTCAATTGGAATCGTAACTTTAATCAATTTTTTCATGTCCAAAAATATATAATTGAACGTTGTCGTTTCTTTTACAGTATTTGGTTTACCTGCTTGAGGGACACCTTCACCGGGTTTTTGATCTCCTGCTAACCAGCCAATGTATTTATAATGTATTCCATCGTGTTCAAATCGATTTTTGGGTTCAGGTGAAAATGAATCTACTCCATATGTTAGCTCTGTTTGTATTGTATCTAACAAATTCCCGTCACTACTATATATGTTCTCGGTTACAACAGGATTCACTATATATGTAACAGTATAAATATATTCTACTTTTTTCCCTGATTTTAGTGTTTCACTTACCACAACATCTATTAATTGTTCTCCATCTTTCTTTGTATCGGGAAGTTTATCTTTAAAACGTTCAACCCTAATATTCTCATATCCTTTCAAATCAATGCTATCTCCTAATTTTTCTATCAATTCTTGATTAGAAGTCCCATTTTTTATATTAACTTTTTTAGGAGTTAGCTGATTAACATGTAAGGGGGTAAATGTAGTTTTTGATATTTCATAATACACGTTTTTCAGTCCTGCATGCTGCACAGTCTCTTCACCATTAACTATTAATACATTTCTCTTTCCTGATTCGGCATGCCATACTTCAATAATGTCACCTGAATTTACATCTATTCGCTGTGTACCACTATTAAAAGATTGGATCTTTTCTTTTGCAAGTTCATTTCCTAGTGCGGTAATAACAATATCTGTTTTTATGTCATTTAGATTTTGAGTACTTTGATTTGGAATTTTACGTCCAATCCAAAAATATTGTTTATCAGCAAATTGAGAATGTACATTCCCATCTTTATCTCCACGAGCTATTCCCTCTGCAGCCGATATATAATTTGACTTCCCATCATGGTCTATTGTAAAGGCTCCTATTGAATAGTCATTATCGCCTCTTAATAAAATTGAGTTTCCCCAATAAACATTAACAGGAATAACATATTCTTTCTCATTCTCATACTTGTCTACTAAATCGATATGAATACTTTGATTATCACCAACAACATTTGCAAAGAATGAATATGATGAATCTTTTAATTTTACATTATCACCACTCTCAATTGTAAGAAATTCACTTATATTATCGTCTGTAATTTTAATTTTTTCACCTAAGACAAACGTCTTTCTTTTGGTTTTTGCTTGAATTGTCTGAGGTATTGATTTAAATTTTATAGTTTGATGCATTGCTTTTGCACCAGTTGAACCTGTGAAACCCCAAAATACATTATTACTACCAAAAACCACCATGGGATCAATATGTACATTTTCCTCCCAAGATACATTTCCCATTTCATTTAAAAATCGATACGTTAGATTTTTAAATTTTGCATCCCACTGAATTTCTAATTTATGCTGTCCATGCATTACTAAGTAATAAATATATTGTAGGTTTTTATGCACCATACCTTTACCATCAAACTCTGAACGGGTCATTGAATTTGCTATATGCATATATCCAAAATTCTCGTTGATAATAGCATCTAATCCATCTCCATTGTGATAGAAATCAAATTCGATAGCCCATCCATTATCAATATAATCCTGTGTCGATCCCGCAGGAGATGTCTTCCACACACCTAGTGATTGACCACTATCTCCTGTTGCATTTATTCCTCTTGGATCATTATGAAGAACAAAAGCCATACCATCTGCAACATTCAAAAGATTTAATGAATCGAATTGTATACTCATCTCGGTTTTCCAGTTTTGAGTCATATCAAGTTGCTTTTTAGACCAAACTGCACCTAATTGTCCCGTATTATTATTGGTTACATGGACTGTATCACCTTCAGCAACAGAATTTGCCTTACTTGGAATCTCAAAATTCCCTTCAATTGGTAAAAACTCCTGGTTTTTTGACGATGATGAAACTCCATTTTTTTCTCCATTTTCTACTATATTATTTGTCTTAGATTCTAGATCGACTTTTTCTGTATTCCCTTTCTGATCAGTTGAAGGTTTCATTTCGACATCACTTACGTTTTCCGAGTTAGATGTTATTGATTGAACATTTTTTGATTTTGTTACTGCAAAAACAGTATTTAAATTAGTACTCATTATCAAAATGTTCATTATCAATAATGCTATGATTTTTTTAAAATATAGATTCATGTTATCTTACCTTTCATTTTTTCATATCAACCCCCACATGTGAAAATAGTAAATGAAATCTATAAATTATTTTTACCATGAAATTCGGAACTTTTTCTGAATATTTGAAGATGGAATTAACTCATCGCCTAGAAATATTGCAATATCCCTAAAACTTAATTCTAACAAATCACATCACACCTTTCTAAAAATTATCCTCTATAAGACTATCATTTAGATTCAAAAGAAAAACGGTAAAAAGTTCCGTTGTCAAATTTATTTTTTGTTTTTTGATATAATTTTATTTTGTACGAATAATACGAAAGAAACCCTCCTTCCGAATACATGTGCAAGTCACAATATTGTAAACTCGTAAATTAATAATCGTTTCAACAACTATACAAGAAAACCATAATGTTCTTGCTACAACTATAAAAGATATAAATATTCATAAATATACATGTCTAGAATTTAATCATTTTAGCCAAGAAGACTCCTTCCTCAAGGAACGTGAAGGGTCACAGTCCAGTGAGTAGGTGGGAGATGAATTGGCTTCGAACAAGGGATGGCAGGAAGCCATCTTAATTGTTCGACATATAGAAAGTATTACTCTACTATCTATCGAATGTACGTTTGGTGTATAATAGTCATATACGGAAATGGAGGTAAACCAAATAATGATGAATAAAGCCTATAAGTTTCGTATCTATCCAAATCAAGCACAAGCAATTCTAATCAACAAAACGATTGGGTGTTCTCGCTTTGTATTCAATCATTTCCTATCCTTATGGGATCACGCATACAAAGAGACAGGAAAAGGCTTGACCTTTGGTATATGTTCTGCCAAACTACCTGCCATGAAGAAAGAGCTTGTTTGGTTAAAAGAAGTGGATAGTATTGCGATTCAGTCGTCTGTTCGCAACCTTGCGGATGCGTATACGCGCTTTAAATCTAAGAAGAACAACGTACAATCTTACACCACAAAACAAACAAATAAAAACATTGCCGTTGTAGGGAACAAAATAAAGTTGCCGAAACTAGGCCTTGTTCGATTTGCCAAAAGTCGCGAAGTAGAGGGGCGTATTGTAAATGCTACAGTTAGACGGAACCCTTCTGGTAGATATTTTGTATCACTATTAGTTGAAACCGAAGTACAAGAACTTCCGAAAACACATTCTTACATTGGAATAGATGTAGGACTAAAAGATTTCGCTATTTTGTCAGATGGAACACACTATGAAAATCCGAAGTTTTTCCGATCATTAGAAGAGAAATTGGCGAAAGCACAGCGTGTTCTTTCTAGAAGAATGAAAGGATCTTCTCGCTGGAATAAACAACGAGTAAAGGTAGCTAGAGTTCATGAATACATATCAAATGCTAGAAAAGATTACTTGGACAAAATTTCAACTGAAATCATCAAAAACCACGATGTTATCGGTATAGAGGATTTGCAAGTATCGAATATGTTAAAGAATCATAAGTTAGCAAAAGCAATTAGTGAAGTATCATGGTCGCAATTTCGATCAATGTTAGGATACAAAGCAAAATGGTATGGCAAACAAGTCATTGTCGTATCGAAAACATTTGCTTCCAGCCAATTATGTTCTTGTTGTGGATATCAAAATAAAGACGTTAAAAATCTAAACCTACGTGAATGGGACTGTCCTTCTTGCCGTACACACCATGATAGGGATATTAACGCAAGTATCAATCTAAAGCATGAAGCGATAAGGCTTCTAACCGCAAGGACTGCGGGGTTAGCCTAATCAATTAGAGTTCGATAGAACTCTTTACTTAGGAATCCCTCACTTCTAAACGAAGTGAAAGTGGGGATAGTTCAATGTGTGGAATAATATATACAAATGAACAGGATTTACCCCTCATTTTGCTCTGATGAGCTTAATTATATATAGTAAAATGATAGTATATGGTTAAAAGAAGTAGAAAGTATTGCGTTTCAATCCACATTAAAAAATATGGAAGGTTATTTTTTATAATTTTTTAAGAAACAGAACGATTTTCCACGATTGAAGTCAAAACAGAATAAAATTCAATCCTACACACAAAAGCAAACTAATAGATTAATTATTGCAATTGAAAATAGAATTAAACTACCTAAAATTCATAGTTTTGAAGTTTGAAATACCGTGAGGTAACAGGAGGGATTCTTAATACTACTGTTAGACGAAATTCAATTGGTAAATAATTTGCATCTTTATTAATTGAGACACCATTTTCAAAAAATAAAATCTTCTGATGGGATTGGTATCATAATAAAAGATTTTGCTATATCTCAAACGGAGCCACATACATTGTTTCGTACATTAGAAAGCAAGGTAATGGCAGCACAGCACAATTTTTCCGAAAGAAAGATATGGCTCTTCAAAATCGAATATACAATGTTTGAAAGTAGCAAAAGCCCATGAACATATCAGTAATGTAAGAAAAGATCACTTGGGTTAATATCTATCAAAAGGCCTGATGTAATTGTTATTGAGGATATACAAATAAGTAATATGCTAAATACGAAGAACTTGCCAAGGTATTCAGTGAAGTATTTTGATTACAATTTGAATACAAAGTAAAATTATATAGGAAGTAAGTTGTAGTTACCAAAATAAAGGCGTTAAGTAATGAGTAGGTTTTAAGTATTAGTCTACTTCAATAAACTAAAACTAACCGATTAGTTGAAGAGGAAGTACTCTTTTGAGTACTTCCTCTTCGCATGGTTCGATAAGAGACTTGTTTTCCAATCTAATAAGTCTGATGACATAATACTAGCGCATGTAACATTATAATACAGTTTCGAGTTTTTTATAGATGTTATTCTACACTTTTCAAAAGCAAAAATTTCATTTTTATCAGCTAAAAATCATGCTATCTTATTAAGTGTCTGTTATTTGTTTTAATTCGTTTGCGGCTCCATTTATGGAGCCTATTTTTTTATACAGAAAAATGTTATCTTATAATGAGTATTTTCATAATAAACCAGCTAAATTAATTCACATAAAAAATTGCAGAAATTACTTGTATTCATTGAACTACTCATCGCTTAACAGTTCTAACGAATTATTTGAAGTGGGAGATTCATAGGTACTGAAACCTTGCGGTTAAGAGACACATTGATTCGTCTCTAAGATTCAAACCTGCATAAAAAATCTAAATCTTCGTAATGTGTGTCCATTCCAATCAACTTAAGGAGTGAGACTATACTTGGAGTTAAAAGCACATTTCTATACTCTCATGTTAGTGAAGATGGGTGATGTTTTTTTATGAATATGCCAAAATTTGTCTTTATTTGCCGAAGAATTATACTATTACATATATATATATGTATATATATGTAATAATTTATTGATTTCTAATGATAAACATTGTACGGCATAACCCTTAATTGCAGGCAAATACTCTTTTAAATCCTTAAGAAATCTATAATCCAAGCTTTTCAGGCAGATTACATACACACGTTCTTGTTTGTATATTTTCTCTTTTTTGAACGGATAAAATTTGCTGTAAGCTTAATTCTTATAGCCTTTTCTTTCGTGCAAGGCTTTTAATTTCTTGTTTTGAAGCATCGCCTTATTAATAAAACCACCAATTTATTGCAAACTATCCCCTTAATGAATATTTCTTCTTAATAAAACTGTAATGATAAGCTCAAAATTCAAATTTTCACACCTTCTTAAAGTAATATATCATTTATAATTAATATTAAGACTTAATTATTTTATAAAAATATATATTATTAAATTTCACTATGTTTTTCAACATTGAACCTATTCACTCATATATATAAGTGAGCTAAATCAAGGGATAGCTTTTTTGAAGATGATACTAAATTCTATTTTAATGTTTAAACATATTACTCCCTAAAACTAATAAGGGGTACAGCCAAGATACGTGTATTAACTATACTAAATAAAACCATAGACCTTATAGTTCTTTAAGTAAGGCTTATGGTTTTTTATTTATCTTCAAATAAATTATAACTATATTGATTTTTCAGAGTATTTAAAGTATTTTAAGGTGGGGGTGAATGAAGTGTACTAAGTACAGATAACAATTCTAAGTACATTGTTAATTGCTTAAGTATTGGGGGGATATTGTGAAAGTAGAACAGGTCATTTTGTCAAACGGAAAGACGCGATATATGCTAGTCGATAAGGATGGAGAGCCTATTCAACCTGTTCTTCATTATTTACGGTTCAAAGATAATAGTAATGCTGCACGAAATACCTTACGGTCTTATTGCTTTCATCTGAAATTATTTTTTGAATTTCTAGAGCAAGAAAAATTGGATTACCGTGAGATTGGTATTGATCAGATGGCATCCTTTATGGGGTGGCTACAAAATCCATATGGGAACAATAAAGTAGTATCTATTTCCATTTCGCCCCTACCAAGAAAGCCAAGAACAATTAATACTGTTTTAGCTACTGTAACAGGGTTTTACGATTATTTAATGCGTCATGAGGATTATTCTATTCAATTATCAGAACGCCTAAAAAAACAAATAACCGGCTCTCGTAGAAATTTTAAAGATTTCTTATATCATATTAACAAAGATAAAAAATTCACAGCTCATATTCTCAAAGCTAAAGTACCAAAAGAAAAACCGAAGGTTATTTCTAAAGAACAAGTTACAAAACTAATTTTCTCCTGCTCAAACATACGTGATCGCTTTCTTATCCAATTATTATGGGAAAGTTCTATGCGAATCGGTGAAGCTCTTTCCCTGTGGCTTGAGGATTTCAAAGTTGATGCAAGAAAGATTCATATTTGTGATCGTGGCGAACTTGAAAATTTCGCGGAAATTAAAACTGTATATAGTCCAAGAATAATTGATGTATCTGAAGAATTAATGGATCTTTATTTTGAATATATAGCTGAAATACATACAGATGAAGTAGATACTAACCACGTTTTTATTAAGTTATCAGGAGAGAATAAGCACCGCCCTTTAGAGTATACGGATATTGTATCTTTATTTAATCGATTAAAACAGAAAACAGCTATCCATGTAACACCTCATATGCTTCGCCATACTTCACTGACCGAATTACGAAAAGCTGGATGGAAAGATGAACATTTGATGAAACGTGCGGGACATGCCCATATTCAAACCACAATTCAAATGTATGTTCATCCAAGTGATGATGATCTAAGAAAAGATTGGGAACGTGCACAAGAGAGAATGAAGATAAATTCACAGAAAGGTGATAGTTAGAAATGAGTATAATGGGAGCAGCAATCGTAAAGGAAAAGCAGGAAGAAATCAACGATTTCTTAATAGGCTATTGGGAAAATGATATATGGAGTGCCGATTATTCAGCCTTTGATGAGTTTCGACAAACCATCTGGGATAAGACATATAAAAAAATTGATTTTTCTTGTTTTAAATCCAAGATTAAAGCTGAAATAAAGTTTTTTATTTTAAATCGTTTGAAGGTCGATGATGTACGTTTATATCAGACGGTAATTAAACGATATGCAGCATCATTCAAACACATTGCAGAGTTATTAAATCAGTTCTATCCCTATATCAAAAGTATTATTGATATAGATTTAAACAGAGCAATAATTCAACTTCGTTCTATGTTAGTTCAAAAAGGATTAAAAATTCGAGAGGATGGCTCACTTACCAAGTATGAAACCTTCTTAAAAGTGATTTATTTATTTTATAAAGATTATTATGATGAACGTGATGAGTTTGAAAAAGACATTTGGGATATCAGGAAAATAGCAAAGTCAAAAGTGGTTGAACATGAAGCACATTATCTATTAAATTTTACAGCTATTCCAAGCCCGTTTCGTAACATGATTAAACGTTACATCAAGTTTCGAATTCAGTATGTATCTCACGGACAAAGTTGCCTTGATATTCGTTCTATCAGTCTTTTTTTAAATTTTATATATGAAAAATATCCAAACTGGAATGATCTATCCTTATTATCTCGCAAGGATATGGAAAATTACCGAGACTGGCAGAGGATAGAACAAGAACTGCATCAAAAAGCACAACGGAATTATTTAATAACTCTACGAGTTTTTTTGGAAACCATAGAAAAATTACAATATATAGAATCTCCTAAAATACCAGCATCTTTACTATTATTTAAGGAAGATATTCCCCAACTTCCAAGACGTACTGAAAACGATATTAAATATATCCCGGAGGGAATCCTTCAACAATTAGAAAGCCATTTAGAGCACCTTACTCCTAAAGAATATATTCCCGTAGTAATATTACTTCGAGCAACTGGTTGGCGTATCTCTGATATTCTCACCCTTCATTATGATACCTGTTTAGAACAAACAGCACAGGGCTGGTATTTGTGTGGTGATATTATGAAAACACAAGTCTTAAATCATCGTGTACCTATTACAGACGATGTAGCAGCTATTGTACAAACAGTAATAGAGTGTATGAAGAAAAAAAGCAACCTGGACAATAATCCAAAAAAATTCTTATTTGTTCGGCTTTCTGGTAAACGAAAAGGTCGTCCGCCAGAATCTCGTAGAATTCAAAATAGTTTAAATAAGCTTGCCAAGTCGAAAAATATTATTGATGAGAAAGGAAACGTGTTCCATTTTAAGAGCCACGCCTTCAGGCATACTAAAGGAGTTGAATTGATTAATAATGGAATGAATATCTTACATGTCCAAAAATGGTTAGCCCATGCTTCACCGGAAATGACTCTTACCTATGCGAAAATATTAGATACAACACTAAGAAAATCATGGGAAGACGCTACAGCAAAAGGTTTATTTCGAATAAATGATTTTGGCAAACCAGTAAAAGTACATCCTTCGGATATTGAAAATGAAGATATAATTGAATGGGAATATATTCGTTCGAATTTAGATGCAGTCAGGATGCCACTGGGTTATTGTACAAAACCGATTAAACAGCCTTGCCCTACGCAATCCGATCCCTGTTTATCTTGTCGTAATTTATGTACAACTCCAGAGTTTGCAAGAGAATATGAACGTCAAATAAAAGATACAGAGGCCGTTATAGAACGTGGGAAGACTATAAATCGTCCTGTATGGATAGAAAAGAATCAGGAGAAATTAGAGCGTTTAAAACCAATATATGAACTTCTAATACAAGGTAAAATTCATCATAAAGCTGGAAAAAAGGGACGAGAATATGATCGAGAGGAATTTAGTGTATATGGCCACAAATAACTATAAAAATACCAAAGGTATTAAAGACTTCTCAAAACTCAAAAGTGAATTAACTTTAACTAAAGTCAATCAAGCTATTCAAATGTTAATAAAAAATAAAGAAAAAATTAATTTTAATAGCGTTTCAACGACAGCCGGAGTATCAAAATCATACCTATATAATCATTTAGATATCCGTGAACGTATAAATAAACTTCGTGAGCAACAACAAGGCCTATCTTCTCCTAAGCAAGTTAAACGCGAAATAACCGATACCAATAAAGATATATTACTCGCCGCTAAAAACAAACGTATTAAACAATTGGAGGACGAAAATAAAAAATTAAAAGAAGAAATGATGCGCCTACGAGGTAAGATTTATGAAGGATAATTTACCTTACGTTGAATATATGTATTCAACGTAAGGACCCTATCAAATTAGGGTTTAAATTTTCTTAGTTAAGATAACGTGTAAAAATAAGTCATAGGATTACTTTTATTTCCAACTCAATTTTATTCAACTTATAAGAGGGATTATTTCTACTATCGGATGAGTGTTTTGTGAATAAATTACACAATTACCGAAAAAATTATATATGGGATTAACCATACTTACCTATCAACTGAGGATAGAAACGTATGTTAAATCAAGCTTTCTTTATAGCAAATATTTGTTTCACTTGCTATCTTTCACTGATGTAATTTTCAAGTCAAGCTTGTACAGCTTATTTTAAAACTTTTATGCTTTTAAATGTATTCCATCACCTACCTCATTAAATATTCGGCGATTTCTGTTTTCCAAAATTCTATAGGGTGTTCATGGGCATTCGTGTTATGAAGACTCTCTCTAGTATATCTAATCGAAATATCTATATCTTTATGGACTAAAAATTTAACTATATTGAGATCCACTTTTTTGGCAGCTACTCGTAACCAGATCCCAAAAGAAGTCTTTGTATTTATAATCTTGGTATCATTACCAATTAATTATTTTACGTTATTAATATTACCAATTTAAATTACATTTCTTATTTCTCTATTTACATTTTTTTATCCGAAATAACCTCTCCTTAAATGCATTTATCATTAATTGGTCAACCTTCTAAATCTGACGAATCATTTCCCTTTTTATGTAAATTGAAGGTTTTTTTAAGTGAACACGAAAAAAAAGACCTCTCAAAATCGCTTACAAACCGCTTTGGTAGATTTGGTAATATAATTTGATTTAAAAATAAAAAAGCTTCTTATAATCAAAAATAGACCCGTTAAAAGAACTTCGTTATTTTAACGGGTCTATTTTTGTTGAATATTCTATTCTTCTATATCTTCTTTTACTTCTGCGGTTAAAATGTCTTCAGCAAACTTCTTGTAGCCATTATACCCTTTCTTTTCGGCCTTTTTCTTTATCGCTCCCAATACCTTTTCATCAAGGTATAGACTTAAATGCTGCTTTTTTTCTTTCGACTCCTCTTTTGATCTATTTTCAATTCTTTCTTTGAAAATTTCCAAATCGGATTTTAAGTACAATCGTTCAGTAGATTTCCCCTTAGCAATCTCTTTAAAGGGCAATATCCCATCTTTAGCCGCATTATGAACGTAAGTCTTAGACTTATTTAGAAATTCAGCTGCTTCTTTTAATGTTAAAGAGTCTCTGTATAATTCCTCTAACCTTTTTACATCTTCTTGCTCAAAACGATATCCGCCATCTGCTTTCCAGGTAGCCAGATTGATAGGTTCGATCTGTTTATACTTAATTAAATAGCCTAATTGATTTTTTGTTAAACCTACCCTATCGTAGTCCATTTCTCACCTCATCCGAAACTCTCACTCTAGCTGTTGTTTGAATTTTCTTAGTTGATACTTTGTTAAACCTGTTTCTTTTACTACATCTGTGATTGAGTACTCCTTATACTGCAAATACTTAAATGGATTTTCCATATAACGTTCTCGTACCTTATTAAAGGTACTCTTTTTCGACAAAAAATTCAATTACTCTCCTTTCTCTCGTATGGAATTGAAAATGGGACAACCTTTACAATGTTTGTAGTTTCTCTGTTAGGTTCTGGTGCCAAAATAGTGGGATATGAAAGGAGAGTAAAAGTTTCCTAACAGGATGGAACGTTATGCTGTTAAACCAAAGCGTTCATTAATTAGATATATTTGCCTTTGGACAGACTTCTCCCCTTGGAGAGTTTGTCCTTTTTTGACCATATGCATAGCTTCTATTCCAGCAATCATTTTTGTAGCTGTATGCAATGATTTCAATCCGAGCATATTCCGAATCCGTTTTTTGATAAACCGGTGGTCTTGTTCAATGATATTGTTTAAATATTGCTTTACACAAAGTGGCATACCTTGTGGTATGCACTGTTCGTTTTTTAGTTCCCTTATCGCAACAGGATAGGCTTTATCTCCGTCCGCAGTTATAGAATGAGGTCCTGTGGCATAGCAGCTTTGGCATCGCGTTTACTACTCAAATAAAAATAAATTGTGTTTTCTTCGGAATCAATCGCACGATATAAGTACATGTTTTCTCCTTTGATTTTGATGTAGGTTTCATCTACTCTCCAAGAGTCATTCGTTCGTTTCAAATGTTTTCGAATATGCTCATTTAATTCAGGTCCATATTGATGAAACCATCGCATAATAGTTGTATGAACCAAGGATAATCCTCTTTCTTCCATCATTTCCACCAAATCACGAAGACTGAGGTTGTACCGTAGGTAACAACGTACTGCTAATACAATGATATCAGGCTGATAATGTTTCTATTTGAATATATTTTCTTTTTCCATACTGATCACCCACTTTTTTAAGTAGTAGTACCAGTATGGTCAAGTTTGAAAGACCATTTTCAAATCGTTTAGCTTTTCCCTTTCTATGATTGTAGCGGTTTTATTTTAGGCTAGTTCAATACCACCGAAATAAGTAGCCAGGGGCTTTTTGTTTTCTCTCTCAATTGCGACATGAAGCACCTTATATTCCCATTTTTTGTTTTCGATACCGTTTTGTATTTTTTAAAGACTTTGTTGATGGTAGTTTTGTGCTTATTTGCTAATGTTCTTGCGAGAGAGAGTTCCATACCATAACTCGTTTTACGTTATGGAGTTGATGAGCATTGTAGGCAAGCAGATAATATTAGGAAAATCCTCTAAATTCTGCTTGAAACTGGCTAACAATATCATAATCAGAGTTTGTAGTTCTTTCTTTTCTGTCGATAGGTTGTCCTTTTGCCATATATTCGCTCATCTTAGCCTTCATTTTGTCCTCTGGTACCCTTAGTCCAATTACCCCATTAATTATTCTTTGACCACGTCAATCATGATGTGTATTGCAATGTAAAAATCAAAGTTTAAACAAAGAAAACAGTTTTATAAACAATCTAATTGGAAGTATAAGTAAGTACCTGACCTATTTTTACACGTTATCTTAATTAAGAAAATTAAAAAACGAATTTAAAAGGGCCCTTACGTTGAATACATGTACTCAACGTAAGGGCGGATTATGTAAAATGACAATAAAGTTATTTAATTTTTAATGTGAAATACTTCACTGCACTTAAAAATACAACAATAAAGTCGTTTAGATCTAAGTGTTATTGCACAATCGCGCCCTATTGTTGAATATTATAATTGTTTTTTTATTACCTTGATGCCGATGTGGCGGGGTCCCATCGCTATCAAGGTAAGTAGTTCATTGTTCCCCAAAAAGAAAAGACGTTATTTTCTCTGTATATTTCTACAGAGAGAATAACGTTTTTCATAGCTTTTTCTATTCATAATAAACTCCAATTTCTATGGATGTTTTTATAAGCAGTTCAACTTGGTTTCAAGCCAACGCCTTATTTTAAACACTGACCTTATTGACTACTTTAACTTCTGTAAGAAGGATGTCCCATGCTGTGGAGCTCTCACATTAAAATATTCGGCTACTGTGGCTGCAACATCCGCCATTGTGTTTCGCTCACCAATCTCTCTATTCGATAATCCTTTGAGAGATATTAACAGAGGAACTCTTTCTCTTGTATGATTACTATGACCAATTGTCGGATCATTACCGTGGTCGGCCATTACAATCATGATATCATCTTCAGTTAGTAAGGGAAGAATTTCAGCTAATTTGCGATCACTTAACTCTAATCGTTCTGCATATCTCGCAGAATCTTCAGCATGTCCCGCTAAATCAGTTTCTTGAATGTTTAAAGCAATGAATCCATCTTTAATATCCTTAATTTCAGCGATTGTTTTGTTCCATAATGTTTCTGAATCCACACCTGGAAATACCCGTTTACTTTTCGTCTGTATAATATCAGCTACTTTTCCTAGTAAAGATACGGTAATACCCTCATAATCAAGAATTGTGGGTATCTGTACTTCTGGATCAATCCCATAACCTAAATGAATAACTTGATATCCATTATCGTAAACACCGGATTCTGGGGCATCTACTCCAGCAAACTTACCTTGCTTTATTTTTCTTGCCGATAATAAGTTATCTAGCTTAATATTCAGACCACCAAATGTAATTACTCTCGACACTTTGACTACTTCTCGTACTGTTTTTCCTAATTGAACGACTTCTTCAAAAGACATTAAATCGAAACAGGAAGAAACATTATATACTTGTCCTAAATCAGTTTCCAGATTATCACCAACAGTTGCACATTCATTTACAACGAGAATTTTTGGTTCATTCTTTTCTCCTACTTTTCTCACGAAATATCCGCTGACTTCTAAATGCTCTTTGACAACATCAATAATCTCATTAAAAGGTTGATTCAAAGGAATTTTCGGAGTTGTTCCCATGATTTCTTGATGACCTAAAAAGGAATCAGCGCCTTGATGAGCTAGGTTTGCTGTTCCCCAGACTGCTTCTGAAGAATAGTGAAGTAGTTCTGACTCTTTACCAATCGTATTCATTAAACCTAGCTTCTCTAATGTAGGTAATTGTACAGTTGGATGTTCATGAATAATATGCCAAGCTGTATTACTTCCCACATCATGAGGACGTACTTCCTTTGCATCATTCATATACCCAA
The DNA here is from genome assembly GCF_038006085.1 of Bacillus sp. FSL K6-0073. Classification (NCBI taxonomy): domain Bacteria; kingdom Bacillati; phylum Bacillota; class Bacilli; order Caryophanales; family Bacillaceae; genus Bacillus; species Bacillus sp. FSL K6-0073. The sequence goes on from NZ_JBBOUN010000004.1 coordinate 283,117, forward strand.
CACCTAAGCTATCCAATACGATTATTATGAATTTACCCAATTTACTCACCTTCTTAGTAGTTTCCCCTGGCTATCGTATATTCCAACTATTTCTGGTTTACCGCTTTGAATTCCTTTTACTACAGCAACCTCGCTTCTGGTTACAAACACTTGCGTTCTAAATGACATAATGGCAGTCAGGCCTATTGGCCATTGCTTTTCTAATTCCAAATAGTAATCAATACTTTCATTAGAAAAAAAACCAGACTTAGCCATTGAACGGGTCATTCCATCCGTCAGCAGAACTTGATCCAAATGTCCACGGCGATAATAGCCTCCACCAAAGATATAACTTTGACCATTGAATTGATGTGATACTTCACTTACATAAACCATGGCTGGTTTTTCCACTAAATTTTCAACCGCATGCAATGGTGTTGTTCCCGTCAAGGCATGTCCAGGTTCCCCTTGCGTACCTCCAATTTTTCTAATAAAAGGAATCGTATAGGAACAGGTTGCTGAAGGAACATTTAATTCCGTTAAGTCAAAGCCATTCTCTATAAGAAGTTTTTTTGCACAATTAATTGTTTGGACATTTTGAGTTTTCTTTAAGTCTAAATCATTACCTGAATACAAGAAACATGGAAAGGAAGTTATTCCTTTTATTTGCACATGCTTTAGTTCACGGAAATATGGTATTAAAGCTTCTAGCTCGTCTAATTTAAAGCCACCATATTGCCCTTCGTACAGTTCGTCATCATTACTTACAACCCGTAATAAAACATTCTGTATAATACCTATTTCATTAGCAACTGTTTCAATTTGTTTTAATTTATCTAGTGAATACACCGTAATATACTTTGTGCCGTAATGCATAACTTTCTTTAAAAGATGTTTCGGTATTTGTACAAGATGTCCAACATTTCCAAGTGGAATATCATTTTCCATCATGACTAACGCTTCTCTAAAGTCAACAACAACAGCATGCTTTATACCATTTTTAACTAAAGCCTTTGAAACATATGGATTACGCCCAAATTGCTTCGTCATAAAAAATAATTCAATACCATTTTCTTCTGCAGAAGAAACCATTTTTCTTGCATTTTCTTCAATCATATCTAAATCTAAAATATACGTATCTGGTAAAATAACGCCTTGTTGATGAAAAGAAACGGCCGCATCTATCAATTGTGGATTCCGTTCAATTACTTTTTTTAAAAACAAAAAGAACGCCTCCCCTATCGATTACTCAATAAAGTAATAATATGCAAGTATAAGAAATTAAGCTCATTTTCATGGAAAGAAATAGGTGATAGTTCCGCAATCTCTGCCCATTGCTGTTTGGCTTGTTTTGCATTAGGATCTAATTCAATTTGTTCGGCAACTAGGGAATCCATCGGATCAACCGCTTCCCCTTTTCTTTGTCTTTCAGTAGCCATGGCTAAATGAGTGATGAATCCATCTGCCTCATCATCTTCTTTAATGATATTATTATTTTTCAATAGACTTATAGTTGCTTGTGCATATCCATAAACAGATTCATCTATCGTGTTGGAATCCCGTAATACAACTAATTTTTCTTGAATCATGCTGGTACCCCTTTCTAATATCGCGGTGTCATTTTTCCTTCTTTAACTTGTTTTTGAATATCTAATAGTGTCACTATCGAAATATATTTCCTTATAATAGTTTCAATTAACTGATTACCATCTTGGCAAATAATAACCGCTTCTGTCATTCCCTCGAATTTTCTTGAAGTAGGAATGGCTTGATAGTTTATATCTTTATAATTCCGCTCGACTATTTCATCGTAGTTCCATACACCTGCATCAATCTGATTTTCTTGAAGTGCATATATTAATTGATTTGATGGCATTTCAACTAGCTCCACATTTTTCCCTTGAATTAAAAAGTTAGTTAGTTCTTGTTGGTCAAGAGAATCGTGGTCAATCCCTACTCTCATTCCATCTTCTAGTGTCGAAGCGTCATTGGCTAATAACAAAATGTGCTTAGATAAATAAGACCTATTTCCAAACTCCATCACAACCTTAATCTTTGCATCAGAATCGACTGCCTTCTCAGCTGCATACTTTGATACAACTGCGAAGTGATAAATTCCTTGTTCAACAGCCTGAATTCGATCCTCTGACCCTCTAATATACGCCATATTCAACTTAATGTTATAGCTTTTAAATGTTAAATATAAACCAGTTGCAAGGCCCTCATATAGCTTCGAGTATGGAAGTGGCATTGTCGCTGACAATTGATTGGCGAAAGCATAATCTTGCAGTATCGCATAATTTATATCTGTAATATACGTTCCTAAATGCCCTCTACTTTCTGTTTGAATGGCCTGATTTTCTTTCAAAAAAGCAATCGCATTCTGAACAGTTCCTCGAGAAATAGAGTATTCTTTTTGAAAATCACTAATAATCGGCATTCGGTCATGAATATTTAATGTTAATAGCTCTGCGGCAATTGCTCTAATAACAACGCCTCTTTTTTGATATAAATCATCTTTACCCATATAACTTTCTCCTTTTTTCTTATATATCTAAGTTTTTCACTCGTTTAATAGCTGTGTCTAATATACGTAGTACAGTTCCACTCCCCGAGCGATTTGGATTAATACGTATCATATTTTTCGATGCTTCTGGATTGGCAGCCCTAAATGTTCCCGATAGTCGGTAGAACAAAGGTGAGAATTCATACTTAGACTCCGCACCAACTGGATTAGGTAATCCACCTAATTTTTCCGCTTCTGTCAACACATCTGAAGCAATCGGCTCTTTTAATTCTACAATAATTACCTTTGATTGTGCGTTCGCAATATAAGCCTCTTTAACACCTGCAAGCTCTCCTTGATTTAATCGAGCACACACATCTTCTGAAACAGTTGCCGATATTGCTAATGATACAGGTGCATAAATCAATCCTCGTACAACATCAATCGCTTCAAATCCTTGTACTTGTAATCCACCAGAATAATTTTCTTTTCTAAGCTTTTCAATATAATTCTTATCACCTATTATACACCCAACACCTTCAGGACCTAAAAGCTTAAATGTAGAAAAACAAGCTAGAGACGCCCCTAATTCTGAGCCGATTTTTGGAACTTTAGCTACTGCATAATTGTCATCTGTAATAATTGGCAAACTAGGATTAATTTGTTTCATACATTGAATAACTTCACCAATATCGTAAGCGTCTTCAGGCTTTTGTCTTGTAAATTGAACCAGCGCCGCATCAATTTGATGCTCTTTTAAAATCTTTCTTACTTCATCGAGATTATTGAAATCTGCTTCAACTGTTTTTAAGCTCATCATCTCAATTGATGTCTTAGTAGTTGGGTAGATTGGAGCTTTATGAACAAGAAGCGTGTTCGTTGGTTTCATTACTGCATGTAAAGCTAAACGGATGGCCATTGTTCCAGCACCACGAACAAGCATGGCTGCCTCTGCTTCAAAGAAGTTCGCTAATACCTTTTCGACCTTATACGTTGTCTGTGGCTGATTTAACCCAGGAACAACTCCTAAATCTCCTCTTGTTAAGATTTCCGATCCTTTAAATTCTTTAGTAACTGAATCAACTAATTTAAACTGAAGCTGAATGGCTTCTTCAATAATTAAACTTTTTAACGGATAAGTTTTCATATGAATAACTTCCTTTACTTTTGTTAGATATAAAAGCGTTGTGGATTTTCAATCAGCATTTTATTAACAAATTCTCGAGAAATCCCTCCTGCTAAAATCATTGGGATAAACTTTTCCAATAAGAATGTATAACCTGGCCCACCTAGGTATTTCAATTGAGATTTACGAGTAATATCCATTGATAGAAATACTTTATCAGTAAGCCCTTCTGCTTCAATTGCTTTTAACATCTTCAGTCTTGTCCAATCTGGCATATAGTTTTCTTTACCGACTGTATCAAATTCTACATACACACCTTGTCTAAGGAGATGAAGAACATAATCAGTATCACCAGTTAAATCAACATGACCGATAACTACTTTTGACAAATCTACGTCTCTCTCCTTAAAGAATTCAACCTGCTCGTGTCCATACGTTCCGAGCGTACAATGTGTTGTAATTGGTACACCTGTTTCTTTATGAGCAATAACAGCTGCCTCAAATACTTTTCTTTCACGCTCTGTCATATGCCCTTTACTTGTGCCAATTTCACCGATGACACGTGCTTTTATATCCGTTTCATCGATTCCAACTGTAATTTCCTTAATCAGTATTTCAGCTAATTGTTCAATCGAATGCTTTGAGATATAATTAGGTAAAAACTTATCTTGATACCATCCTGTTGCTTGGACAATATTTATTCCAGAAGCTTCAGCAACTTTTCGTACATAATCAGGATTTCGTTTCATCCCTCTTACCGTTACATCGATAATATTTCGTACACCTAGTTGATACAATTCTTTAAATTCTTGAATTGTTTCTTCAAAACAGTTCAAATTACAATCGTCATTGTTTTTCAATCCTGATAAATCAATTGTTGTATGTTCATGAGCTAATGTAATTCCATTTACTAATGACATATTTTCATCTCCATCTATTTTATAAACCTGGTGGTGTCATTAATCCCAATAATACAAGTACGTTAGAGATGATTCCTACTAACAATGCTCCAATTGGTCCAATTGCTAAATCAACAAATTTTTTCTTAAATGTATTATTTAGTACGTATAATCCGACTACAAATAGTGCTCCCCATGCAGGTGCAATAGCACTTGCCGCGATTATACCGCCAACAAGTAAGGCAATTTCTAAAACTTTTGTAATAGCTGTTCTGATTTGATCCCCTGCATCACGCATACCTGGGAATTTATCTAAGAAGACCGAGAACTTCGTTAATAGCATTACTTCCATCGTCATCCAAATTCCGCCAAGTACAAATCCTAAAATAGGATTTCCAAAGCTAGCAGAAATCGAACCGATTACAAAAACCATCTTAATTCCAGCTGGTGAATACGTTCCTGTCGCAATACCTGTTGTAACAACTAACGGTATGAAACCAATAACACGAGAAAATTCAGTAAGAGCTGCTGAACTAAATTGCACTTCTTGATATAATGGAGCAGAAAGTGCTGATTCAGTAACAATTACTAAAGATGCAGCTAGTGCAATCAACGCTCCAGATAGAGAAAATAAATACCAATATTTTTTGATTTCTAATACTCTTGCTGCAAATAAGCTGGCTAATTGCACTTGAGAGTTATTTTTTTCTCTAGAATCTGTCATTGCGAAGTAGATCATAAATATCATACCTACCATCAATGCCATTGCATTCGCATTAATATCAATGTTATTACCGTTTGATAACGTAATTGTTCCAAACTTTGTCACTAAAACTTGTGTTAATACTACGAATGAAGCAGAGACTAAACCTTTTTTCCACCCATATTGAAGTGCCACTACGAATGCTGGAAAAATGGCAAATGCTAATAATACAATTGAAGATACTTTCCCTAAGTCTCCAAGAAAATTATAAGGTAGTAAATTAAACAGATCCTGAATAAAACCTAAACCTGCTCCCATTATTACACCATAAACCGCTCCAGCAATTCCGGCAATAACAGTTGATTTTTTCCCACCATCCGGTAAATAGCTTCCTAAAATATCTGTTCCTAACAATACAACGTGTATAATAATAACGCCACTCGCAATTGATTGTGGAATAAAACCAACTATATATCCAATCCCAAAAGCTAACGCTGTTGTTCCAAGGGCCGATCTATTTACCCTTTTTTCCTTATATTCTAAAGTGATTGGACGTAGTGCATCATTGAAAACGGCAATGTTCTTGTTAGACATAATGGTAGTTACGGCACAAAGCGCCGCCATTACTAACATATTAATAATCACTTCTATTCCCCCTTATTTAAAAGGCATTCCATTAAGTTCGAAATAATAAACTCCATATCCTGTGGAGTAAATCCAAAAGCAACTTTTCCTTCTGCAACACTAGCTTTTATTTCATCAACAGATAAAGTCTTTCCTGGCATACCTAAACTCACACATTTATCTCCACCTAATAAGGCAATCGCCATTGCTAAAGCTCCGCCTCCACCTGTATTGCAAGCGCCCACATAATAATCAACAGCGCCGCTTTTAATAGCCATTGCTGCATCTAAATCACTTTTCACTTCCCATGTAAAAGCACCGTTTGCATATTTCTCAACTAAAGAACCCAATTCTGTTTTTGCTACTTGACCACCGATTACAATTTTCTTCATTATTATTCCTCCATTTCCCGTTTTTCAATATACATTATTTTGTATATTGAATATTTATTAACTCTTGTGATTACATTTTCATTATAGAGCTGAACTTTTTTTATTGCAAGCGTTTTCTTTAAGAAGTCAAAAATATTATATTTGATTGTTATATACATTTCCAACATTCCCTTATTGTTACATAACAGAAAAATGTATTATTTTATTCCTGATCTAAAATAACTGTAGTTCTTCTGTAAGAACTCCTAGAACGTTTAGAGTGTCATCTATATGGGCAAGTGATTAGCATCCTTTTTTATTCCTCTACAATCTGGCCCTTTAACGGAATAACATAACTGGCGTTTTTTGTATGAATCTATCGCTTCAAAATGAGTTTTATTTATTCGCTGAAGAACTACAGAAACACCTATCTCCACATGTTCTTCAACAACTCGCACAGGAGACAGGATTTGTAAAACGAAAAAGCAAGTATGGAGCACGAGATTTATCTGCATTATGTATTTGGATCAGTCAACAGGTTCTGTTGCAAGGATTCTTAGTAGATAAAAAGTTAGTAAGATTGCAAATGGATTTTATGCGCTCGTTAATAATTGATGTAATTCATTGTACGTTGAAAAAACGAAGTTTGGTTGTTGCAAACTTCGTTTTCGTTTATATAGAGCATGAACGGTTTCAATGGCTTTCAAGGTACGTGAAGCATGACGAATACTTTGGAGTCCTGCTGATTTGGCAAAACGTCGCTTGATATGCCTATGATCCTGTTCGATGAGAGTATTCAAATGTTTGATTGTACGGTGAGTGGTATTCTTGCAGAAGCCTTGTTTTTTTAATTTGTTAAACGCACAAAATAACGCGGGCGCCTTATCTGTTGTGAGAACCGTTGGTTCTCCAAATATTTTCACTAGTCTTTTCATAAAAGCATATGCCGCTTGATAATCTCGTCTTTTGCGAAGTTGAATATCCAATGTGTGTCCATCTTTATCGATTGCTCGATAGAGATACCGCCATTCACCTTTCACTTTGATATAGGTTTCATCTAAGTGCCAAGATAGTTGTGCAGATTTGTTTTTCTTTTTCCAAATCTGATAAATGAGATTTCCATATTCATGAACCCATCACATGATGGGTGTGGGATGAACCGATACACCACGTTCTTTCAAAATTTCAGATACATCGCGATAACTTAAAGAAAAACGACAATAGTAGCCAACGGCTACCAAAATAATGTCTTTCTTGAATTGTTTTCCTTTAAAATATTGCATGTGTGATTCTCCTCGCCTCTTTTTTCTAGATTGTAACTAGGTTTAAGAAACTTTGCAACAGAACCATAAAACTTGTGTAAATCCAGATAGATTTTGCGGTTGATTAGAAATAGCCCTAAATGCAGATTGTATAATTGGGCCAGTGGCGCCAGAGGGCCCAGTACTACCGGTAGTACCAGTAGGTATTGTAAATGTTGGTGTAGGTGGAAGTGTCGGTCCAATAGAACTTGGATCTAGTGCAGCTCCATGTAAGATTCCATGAGGATCGAATTGATTTTCTTTTGACATAATTCACCTCCAGTATAGTAACTCTTTACCAATAAATGCCAAGAGGGAATGAAATATGAGCATAAAAGGTGGGTGATCAGTATGAAAAAAGCCGTAGAAGAATTAAAACGAAAAAGCGAATTTTGTGAGGATTTAATGCCATATATATGGCATTAAGATTGGGAACATATCAATTTCTTAGTAGAATATAAGTTTGAGGGTTTACATTCAACAATTTTACAATCTTTACGCCTTTTGAATATTAAAGAGCCGATTTACTCTAAATGAAGGTAAACTCGTCTCTTTTTTATATACATTCTCTTTGCGTGTTTTTCCCAAAATGCTGGCGGTACCCTAAATATGTATAATAAGAAAGGTTACTTATATAATGCGATCATACATTATATAAGTAACTTGTAAAAAATTAAAATAATTCCATCATTTTATACATCGAATGTTTCGGTTTAACTTTATCTAAGTTTAATTGAATAATACGGTTAACCTAGTTTAAATACATGATATGTTTCAGTTTAACTCAATTAAATTTATTTTTAAACATTTTACCATATGTTATATTTATTTTATATGTACATTTATTTTAAATTCCTTTTTCAAGTTTATTTAAACTATATTCATGCACTATTTTATGAAGAACAGAACCGCCTTTCTTCCTTTTAAATAATATTCATAAGTTCTCTTATTATTGATTGACCTCAGTTATTTAAATGAATGCAATAACTCGTCCTTCTGTTTGAAAAGCAGACAATGTAGAAGACGTTTGTTTAATTTTTCGATTTGAGTGTACAATCTCATCAAATTCATAATAATTCAATTCAGGATTTAATTGAATTGGAATATATTCTTGAAAAAAAATATCGGATTGTTATCATATGTTCCCTTTTCCGAAAAGAAAACATCTTTCGAATAAACCAATGACTCAATTCCACGCACTTCTTCTAATTCGCCCAACTCTACAAGACGTGTATGTTCTATATTGGCTGGATGGTCATTCTTTCCTAAATACGGGACATACTTGCAAGTGGAAGAAATTAAGTGATTTTTCAATTTAGTAAATGTTTTTTCTTCCAAACTTCCATCATTCCAGAGATAAATTGTCCAGTGTGGTTTTTCTAGCCATTGTTCCCGAATAATTAAATTGCCTCCCACTTCTTTACTTGCATATCCAACAGTGTTATTATAAACTTGGATTTTCTTTGGAAAATACCCACGATCTCCGTGTGGTACAATGCTAACCTTTAATTTATTTAACAACTGATAAAACTCAGGATATTGATTAAGATTAGAATCCCCTTCATCTTTTATACTTTTTTGTTGCTTTGTGTATCCACCTGCACCAATAATTGCACCTAACAGTCCATATAATGCAATTTTATGGATATGATTATATGTAAAATAAACATTAGCATTTACATCTGGTTTTTTAAAAAATGCGGTTCTTCCCTTTAATTCAAATGCTATCGCTTTCATATTCTCACTCCTATACTGATAGTACTTCTAGTTTTTCTTCAGTGAAGATGTTTTTTCGTACAAACATATCAGTAGTGGTAATAATGGACGTGTTTAAAGGATTGTAAAATATTTCAATATTTTCTAACTTGTTTTGGAACGGTTTTAATAGCTCCTCTATTTTCTTCATATCTATACTGTACAAATCCTCTTGCTTATTAAATTCAATGTATGAATCTAGTGGTGGTAAATATAGAGGGGCTTCTTCTTTACATTCTATAAATAAGGCGAAGTTATTATAACAACCGGATTTACTATTGGTATTAAGTGCAGTTGCTCCTATTAATGAGGCTTTCTTAAATTTCATGTATGCTTCTTCTGTATATCCATCAAAATCATCAATGAAGGTTGAATATACATCATAGTTATTTGGATTTACAGAAAATGGATAAAAATAATGAGCCTCGTTGCTAACAATTTTTGTCCCTAAACTTGATGCATCAGCATATTCCTTATTAGAATTACGAAACGGGGATAATATATCTTGTACTTCTGTTGTAGTATCTTCATATTTATTCATTCCTTGACCAATTTGGACCACACCAGTTAATCCAATATTTTGGCCTTCTACCGCAAATGTTGCACCAAAATTCATCACATCTATTGATAAAAATAAATTCTTTAATACATCTACAGTCTTTGATTTCTTTGAGATTTCTGTATCAAATATTTCTTGATAACGCTCGATTAATTCTTTTGGTTGCATCCTCCCTTCTTTAGGAGTTATCTTATAAGATTTAATATAAAGCACCTTTTCCCCTTGATTAACCCAGTACTTTTTCATACTAAATTTCAATGCTTTGTCACTACCAAATACGATTCCATCACTCAAGGATTTTGGTCTACCAGTAAAATCAGCATTCCAGTTTGACATTATAGTTGAAACTCCAATAACTCCATAGACTCGTTTCTTCCATTCATTCATCTTTCACGACTCCTTCTTCATATTTTTCATAAAACATATTACTTGCTAATAAACCTGCCAGTAAAATATCCTTATTTTTTCCTTTGCTTACTCCATCTGTCTCGAACCCCATAACCATTCCAAAGGCATTTTTAAAAGAAGTGTTTTTTATACTAATAGCATGTCCGTATGTTATTAGTAGATTTTTTAAAAGGCGTTTTACTTGATGTTCATATTTAGCGCGTAGAATAGGCTCAAACATCCCAATTGTTTTCGATTTCACTTGCGATTGTGATAATAAATAATACCCTAGTTGCCCAGCTAAGTAATAAAACTCTTGGTCACTTTCACAAACAACTAAGTCTTTACTTTTAACTTTATTTTTTAAAATATCGCTTACATTACGTATGCAATCTGCCATTTCATCTCCTCCTTTAATACGAAAATACTTTAAAAGTGCTAAACGTAAATTAAAAGCTTCTGCCATGTGTTTAATATGTGGTCCTTCAAAAGTTCCATATAGACGTTCTTCGATTAGATTAAGGGTTAGTTTATCAATTATTTCCCGCAATGGTTCTTCGGTCCCTTTAATAAAGAAATCATAAAAGGCTTGTCTACTTTTAAGAAAACAAGTCAACATATTGTTGGTAAAATCGTTGCCCTTAATTTCTGGTTGTGTATTCAAAAAAGTTCCTAGCAGCCTTCCTCTGAAAAAATACTTGTTAATAAGGCTTTGCAAGTCTTTACGAGTATCCACCTCATAATCTGCTCGCACAATTAAAATATCATCCACCTTTTCTGTGACGTTTATTACATTCTTGAATTCTATTCCATTCCCATTCAACTTATCTGAAGCAGAAAATGGTACATTTTCAAAGAAATCGATACCACCATTTTTATCAATTCGAATATGATAAGCTCCTGCTTTTCTTGAAGCATTGGATGTGAAAATTGTATCAGTTTGGAATACATGTTCTTTAAATTTCCCTTTTGTCCCAAGCCAAGAATAGAAATCCTTTCTTGCAATTGCTTGATCTACGGGAATACGTAAAGGTACATTAGCTTTTAATGTTTTTAATAATAAAAATGGTTTTTTACTGTTTACTGTCATATCCCCACTTGGTAAACCAACAATAGAAGAAGAATTAGCATAATTATATGCGTCAACAGTAAAAATTCTTGGTAAAATATATAATTCATATTCATTTCTATAAATATCTTCATTGGCATCAAAGAAAATTTTTATATAATTTTTAAAGTCATATTCCTCTTTCAATTTATGAAATAATTCAATAATTCCAGGTGAATTTTTCAGCAAAAACTTCTTATAATTATCATTTCTTTGTATCCTTTCTCCATCTTTTGACACCATCATTAAGTGTGGATAATACCTATAAAAGAATTCTTCTCGTTCTGTCAATATCTTCTCTTTTAATTTCTTCGACTTTGCTACGATTGGATATGCATCTAAAAACTTCGTTGAGGATTTTTGTAATTTTATATAGAATTCTTCAATGCAAATCGCCAATTGTTCTGGAGTATATATTTTCTTTTCACCAATTAGCAATTCTTCTTTCATGAAAAATGTAAGCGGATTTGTACTATGTACCTTTTTTCCCGGAAGATCAATTAATTTATTTGCATCATCATTTAGCATACTACTATAAAAATCTCTAATCTTAAACCATTCATAAAGGTCCATTTTTTCAACAGCCTCATCTGCTTGGTTTTTATGAACATAGATATTTTGATTTGCATTTTGCACATTCTCTTCAAACGTCTTGGTAACATCAAATCTAATATAAAGTCCATTTTTTAACTTATAGTTATCTAATACGATATTTGGATTTTTATTAATAGCAATCTGGAATTTCTTAACTAAATCTACTAACACAATTTCACCACCTATAGGTAATTAGCGAAGCAAAATCCGCAACCAAGTGCGCTATTTTTCTCACCTATTCCTGCTCCTATTGCTACACGTGCTAACATTTGAGACTTTTTATCATCTTTCACAGTAATTTTAAATTTATTCCCTAGTAATTTAATCCCTTTATAATTAGTTTTTATAGGTTTACGGTTAATACATTCAATACGCTGAATAAATGATTCAGTGAATAACTTTTCTCCGTAAAAAGCTTTATATTTTTTCTCTAAATTAGCTTGTAATCTATTACATAATATATCTAAGCTATCTTCTGGTAAAAAGGGTTTATTATCTACCGTAATAACAACTGGAGTAACTGTATATAGATCAACTATATGTTTTTGCGGTAATTGTTTAATTTCTAATGCAAAACATTGTATGACATAATTTTTAATTGTAGGCAAAGACTCTTTTATATCCTTAAGGAATCCATAATCCAAGCTTTTTAAGCGTATTATATATACCCGGTCTTGCTTGTATATTTTATCTTTTTCGAACGGATAAAAATTACTGTAAACGTAATTTTTATAGCCTTTTCTTTCGTGTAATGCTTTTAATTTCTTGTTTTGAAGCATCGCCCTATTAATAAAACCACCGATTAATTCAAGACCATCCTCATAATGAATATTATCTCTTAATAATGCCGTTATTATTAGTTCGAAATTCATATTTTCTTCCTTTCTTAAAGTAGTATATCAAGTTATTAATATCGTTTAATTTTATCGTATTAATATTCAAAATATAATAAAAAAATTAATTTTTAATGTTTCTGTACTATACAACAGATAATAATTTGTGCTTTTATATATAAAAATATTTTACTCTGCTTCCTATGAAAGAATATTTATACGATGAAAAGGCTTCGTATATGGAGCCTTAATGTGCGTTAAAACAATTAAAAAATCATTAATATTATATCGCGACTTCCCACTTATAAAGATTCATTTTTTACATTTGGAAAGAGTAAAATAAGTAACATAAACATATCAATGCTATATTATAATATTAAATGCGCTGGTATTATGTCCTCAGACTTATTGAATTGGAAACAAGTCAATTATCGAACCATCCAAAGAGAAAGTACACTTTGGTGTACTTTCTCTCCAGATTGTTGAGAAAACCTTAAGGATTTCCAACAATCTGGCATCTTTTGAATTTCATTTAATGGAAATATTTAGAAATGATAGAACCTAAAAAACAACGGTTCTGTTGCAAAGATTCTTAGTAGATAAAAAGTTGGTATGATTGCAGATGGATTTTATGCGCTCGTTAATAATTGATGTAATTCATTGTACGTTGAAAAAACGAAGTTTGGTTGTTGCAAACTTCGTTTTCGTTTATATAGAGCGTGAACGGTTTCAATGGCTTTCAAGGTACGTGAAGCATGACGAATACTTTGGAGTCCTGCTGATTTGGCAAAACGTCGCTTGATATGCCTATGATCCTGTTCGATGAGAGTATTCAAATATTTGATTGTACGGTGAGTGGTATTCTTGCAGAAGCCTTGTTTTTTAATTTGTTAAACGCGCAAAATAACGCGGGCGCCTTATCTGTTGTGAGAACCGTTGGTTCTCCAAATATTTTCACTAGTCATTTCATAAAGGCATATGCCGCTTGATAATCTTGTCTTTTGCGAAGTTGAATATCCAATGTGTGCCCATTTTTATCGATTGCTCGATCGAGAAAACGCCATACTCCTTTGACTTATATATATGCCTTATCCAATTTCTAAGATACTTGTATTCTTTTATTTTTTCTTCCAAATTTGATGGCTAAGGTTTCCGTATTCATAACCCCAGCGCATAATAGTTGTTGGGTGAACTGAGATTCCACGTTCTTTTAAAATTTCAGAGACATCACGATTACTTAAAGAAAAATGAATATAGTAACCGACGGATATTAAAATAATATCTTTCTTGAACTATTTTCCTTTAAAGTATCTCATTTGTATTTCTCCTTACGATTTTTTCTAGAGTGTAGTCTCATTTAGAAACCTTTGCAACAAAATCCTTTACTATTCGTGTTTTCATGTTAATTAAATTACGTTTAATAATATTAAGATTTTTTTATATATCCTCTGAATGAACTTTTTAAATATTTATTTGGATATAAATCATTAATCATTGCGTATGGACACCAGTATCTTACTACTGGTGCCCATAGTCTATGCCTTTTTAGCCACTTCATTGTGTATTGCTGAAATAATTGATTATCGGTCAGCTTTTCTTTTTCTTCACTTGTCCACTGTAATGCATTTAGCGCTTTCTCTCTCGTCCAAAAGCCACTAGGTGTCACCTTAAATTCCCATTCTTTAAATCGATTTGGATATAGATCATTAATCATCGTATATGGACTATTGTCATATTTATGCTTGTCGGGTAAAAGACTGGCGCGGTATCAATTGTGTTCCGTTTCCAGCCTCTCCCCATAAGAACTGCTCGTGAGGTTTTCCCTCAAGCAGCTCACCCCATAAACTTCATCAAAAGGGTTATGAGACCTATCAAATAGCAGACACTTTCATCGAAAACTCTCTGCACTTTTCAGGGGAAGGACTTTCCAGTCCCAGTAGAGCCCCAGTACACCATAGAGATATTCGTTACTCCATCTCTGCCATCCGATGCTACGCTTTCGTCGTCGTTTCCTTCTCGTTAACAGTGTGCGAATTTTCATCTCCGTATAATCACGTACTTCACTGAAAGCTTGACTAGAGTTCCCAACCCGGAAGTAGTTCACCCATCCAGTCAGTACGGCATTGATTTGTTTTATTAAGTCTTGTGCTGGCTTCGCTCCTGCGTTTTGAATGAGTTCGCGAATTTTTGCTTTCACTGTCGTGCGAGCTTTCTTCTTCGGGATCATGAAAACGAAGACTCCATTCTTATTTCGGTTCGGTATTCGTCTCAGGTCAAATCCTAAAAATCCGAAGGATTCTCCTTTTAGGACATTGACCATCTGAGTCTTCTCCAAATTCAGTTCAACTCCCAAAGGCTTTAACTGTTCCCACAGTCGTCGTAATGCCAGTTCAGCCCATCCACTTTTACTGGAGTGTCCGCTTACAGCGATAACTATATCGTCGGCAAAACGGTGATAGTTTACAGCTTCGTAATTGCCCTCAGCTGTTTTGCGTCGAATGGCATCAAATGTCCAATTCACTTCATTGAGGTAAATGTTTGCGGCTAGTGGAGAAAATGGCCCCCCTTGCGGGACACCGATCTTACCTGTTACCTTAATTACCTGTTTTACAAGATGCATAACCTGTGGGTCTTGGACACGTTTCGCGATTCTCTCCAATAATATGTTGTGTCGAATTGTATCAAAGTAGCGTGACAAATCAACATCAATTATTATGGTCATACGGCGCAATATACTGCGTCGTACTTCTGCCAATGCCTGATGTGGAGAGCGTTTCGGCCGAAACCCATACGAGTTTGGACAGAAATCAGCTTCAAAAATTGCTTCTAATATGAGTTTTAGCGCTCCTTGTACTACACGATCTCGTATACACAGAATTTGCAGAGTTCGCATTTTGCCGTTTGCCTTTGGGATTTCTACTTTTCGATTGGCTTGTGGTCGGTAAATTCCAGCTTGAATTCCTCTTGAACACCCGTTAAGAATGGGATAACTCCTTCTAGTTCTATATCAGCAAAACTTTTTCCACCAGTGCCTGGGGCACCGTTGTTTTTCCTCGCCTGTTGATATGCTTCGTGAAGGGTTGTCATTTTGGTAATGTGGGTAAATAGCCCCCAAAACCGGTGCATAGGTTCAGACTTCGCCTTTCGATAGATTCGTTGCCTTAGTTCCTGCAAAGTGATGGGTGTTTTTGTCATGGCACCCTTGCCCTTTAGTCATACGAAATGTTTACAGGTTCGGACCCTTTCCTCCCCGCGCGTTTTGCTGCACGCAGATCTCTGGTACTACGATCCGTTCCGCCACCCT
This sequence comes from Bacillus sp. FSL K6-0073, assembly GCF_038006085.1. Taxonomy (NCBI): domain Bacteria; kingdom Bacillati; phylum Bacillota; class Bacilli; order Caryophanales; family Bacillaceae; genus Bacillus; species Bacillus sp. FSL K6-0073. The sequence goes on from NZ_JBBOUN010000004.1 coordinate 299,166, forward strand.
GACACCTACCGTTCTCACTTCCCGATCGCGGTTATAGAGGCGGTCTCCTCGATGAGATTTCTTCATCGGGTGTCGAGGGCTTCTCCAGTTTCCATATCATCTTTCTCTCCATGTCGCCGGTGAGAACTGCCGTTCCAGACTCGTTTCGGTCAGTTCTTGCTGCTTTCGCACGTTATAGACCGTCTCAGCCACCGGAATTGCGTGTAACGAGGCTACATCTACGTTCACTATACGTTACAACCTGGAGATTTGCCCATGCGCCTTTTGCGTATGATGCCAGAGGGCTTCACCATGTTACTTTCGTTTCATAGTGCCTCTCAGGCTACAGGAGTGGAGTCTTTTCTCCCGGTCGGACTTTCACCGACTAGACGATGTGTCCTTATCTGGACACGCCTATCTGCCAACGTAATATATAATTCATGTACTTGTTCCATCGGAACCCATTCCCAAGGTGCATTTGTCACATATACATTTAATCCTGCTGCTAATTTACTTTTATCTGAATAGGTTTTGTGTTTTGACTTTTCTTTTTCTGCAATTTTCTCTAGGCGTTTTTTTAATTGTGCCTCTGTTAAACGATGAAAAATAAGACGTGAAAATAGCTGCTGTTTATCACCAATATAAGCTTGCTGGTATTCTATCGTTTCGCCTGGTTGGAGGCGATTCAAAATCTGTAGGACATCAATTTGGATGTATTCTGATTGTTTTTTAATAAAACCATTTTTAAAATATTCTGGATTTGGATTTTTTACATATACGCTCGTATTTAACTTTAACCTCGAAATATAATATGTACCACGTTGATCCATTTGATCTAAATCCTCTAATGAAAAGTACCCTAAATCACGAATACATAAATCGCCTGGCCGTAACATATCTAAGCATTTTGTTCCGAAGGTCTTGTCATTATTTTTTCCTGGTCCGACTTGAAAATTGAAAAATTGACCGCTATGTAAATCGTATTCTAATTGAATCTTAATTCCGGCTGTTTGCGTACAACCACCTGAACCAGGATATATATGTTCCAAAGTATTAGGCACTTGAAACATGGTGGCATCCATGATGCGAATACGTTTAAAATGAGAAAAAAGTTGATTAGAAATGTGAGTTTGCTCACAGATTTTTTTGTTGTAACAACAAAGAGAAGATATGTTTTAAAAATAACACTGATTTTTCATTAAATCGTTTATTTAAGCCCTCCGGGCTAAGTACAGTACCTGTAACTGCATGAAACCTACTACATAATCGGACTAAAGGATCACTGGCCACTCTTTGGCTAATCCAAATACAAATGGTAGCTAAATCTGATCCTGAAAATTTACGTTTTCTCTTTACAAACTTCAGCTCTTTTGCCAGTCCTTTCAAAAATTCAGGTGTGATATAGCGCTGTAATTTTTCTGTAAATGGTTGTAACTCTTCTTGAATCGAGAGATTCATAAAAAACAGCATCCTTTCTCATTTATATTATTTAAGAAAGAATAACGTTTTTTTGTACTTGGGGGTAGTAAAAAGCCTTAAGTTGATGGGCATGTACGGTGAGGCCTAGTAGATGAATTACATTTTATGTGATTCATCTGACGGACTAGAGCAGCAACCCTGTGACTAAGCCTAGTATGCCCACTACGCACAGATTACTTTTCAGCGAAATAAAAAATTATATAAAGTACGTTGTTCAACTTCAGAGTGAAGCATTGCCAATGCCAAATGCTACATGGCTATTGATACGCTTAATTTCGAGGGCTAAAGTATGTACAAATGTAGGTATATCTCACAGTAGCTTGCCAAAATTAAAAAAATAGGCCTTCACCTAACACTTTTTGGTCAGGCGAAGGCCTATTTTTTTAATTTTCTATCATTTTTTATTTTTTTCCGTACTAAAGTGTTCCAGTTAAATAAGATCCTGTTCATTCATAGATTTGCTTTCCTACATATTTTCAGAATCCACCGCCATTGATTTCTTTTAACTGTTCTTCATTTAAATTCTACGATTATATTTTCATTTAATTTTTTTAATGCTATACGTGCTACTCTTTTTCGGGGGTGCAAAAACACCCAATATAACATTCTTTAAAATTCTTGCAACTCAATAATCGTCATAAATATACTATCTACACTTACTGTTGCTCCTACTACCGGTGCTTGATATACAACATTTAGGGTAGATGTAATTGCGGGAGGAGTAACAATGATACCATCTGCAATCATTTGAAATTGAAAACCTCCTCCAACAGTCGCCGGGGGAAAACTTTGTTCACAAAGTATCTCACGAGTCCCATTAAGTAAGACCGCTTGAACATATCCAACTGAGGTATCTGGCTCACTTACCGAAATAGTAGATCGAGTGGAAACATAATACTGTCTGTTAGGCGCTAAAAAAATATTTGCGTCACCCGCAGTATATGAAATATCCGTTCCAGAAATATTTGCTGTGAGAAAGGGTACTGGCTCATCTAATAAAACAAGTACAAATCCTGTGAAATTACCATTAATAAAAGCGTTATTCGCTACAGTCGTAGGACCGGTAGGTCCTGTGGGGCCTTCTGGTCCCGGTTCACCCTGAATCCCTTGAACCCCTTGAGGTCCGGTTGGGCCTTCTGGTCCCGGCTCACCCTGAATCCCTTGAACCCCTTGAGGTCCGGTTGGGCCTTCTGGTCCCGGCTCACCCTGAATCCCTTGAACCCCTTGAGGTCCGGTTGGACCAATTGGACCAGGAAACCCTTGTAATCCCGTAGCCCCAGTGGGGCCCGTAATGCCTGTTGGTCCGGTTGGTCCTGGTGGTCCTGGTGGCCCGCCTGAAGGTCCCGTTGGTCCGGTTGGTCCTGGTGGTCCTGGCGGCCCACCTGAAGGTCCCGTTGGTCCGGTTGGTCCTGGTGGTCCTGGTGGCCCGCCTGAAGGTCCTGTCGGGCCAGTACTCCCTGTAATACCCGTTGGCCCTATTATACCTATTCCGGTTGCACCTGTAGGACCTTCTGGTCCCGGTCCACCCTGAATCCCTTGAACCCCTTGAGGTCCTGTAGGACCTTCTGGTCCCGGTCCACCCTGAATCCCTTGAACCCCTTGAGGTCCTGTTGGGCCTTCTGGTCCCGGTTCACCCTGAATCCCTTGAACCCCTTGAGGTCCGGTTGGGCCTTCTGGTCCCGGTTCACCCTGAATCCCTTGAACCCCTTGAGGTCCGGTTGGGCCTTCTGGTCCCGGTTCACCCTGAATCCCTTGAACTCCTTGAGGTCCTGTTGGGCCCGTTACACCTATTCCCGTTCCACTAGGACCTGTAGGGCCTGTTGGACCTGTAGGGCCTTGTTCCAGAATAGGAAATGCACATGGGAAATTAATATGATTACATTTGTTAAATCTATTCATAATTTTCACCAACCTTTCAAACTAATTAAATATATACATTCTTAATATGTGTATGAAATACATGTTAAATAAGTTTGTATTCATACACATTTAATTCGTTTAATTTTCCAACTTATAAAATCCCCAAAATAATATCCTAGAATGCTATACAAATAAAAACCAACAATCCCCTAAAGAATCCTTGCTATAACTACAATGTATAAAATTATAGGTTCTGTTGCAAAGATTCTCAGTAGATAAAAAGTTGTTATGATTGCAGATGGATTTTATGAGATCGTTAGTAATTGTTGTACGTCGAAAAAACGAAACATCGCTGTACCAAATGGCAAATATGTAATGTCTGTAACACATTTTTCATTTGGCTTGGTAGCTTGAAAGTTTCTATTTAATAGATTCTCTACAACAATCTTACTTTCTCCATCGATCCAGGTTCTTCTCTTTCTTTTAACCCTACATTGTAAATTTTTCGATGTCCATATTGAAAAGGATGCGAATGCGCTCAAAGTAGGAAGAAAGAGAATGAGGAATCTTAGATACGCCTCCAATTTTAGCTTGTAGAAGTGTAGTAAACACAGTTCGAAAGAAGGAAGGCTACAGAAGCCGAGTTAAATCGTCGATTAAGTCCTTCCGGGCTCAATAAAACTCCTGTTGAAGTTTCTAATTGACTACATAGTTGAGTAAGAGAGGTAGTAGCGACTTGTTGATTTAACCATACACACAAAGATAAGAAATGGTGCCCGTGGCACTTACGTTTTCGCTTCATCCCGCCTGCTTCTATGGCTAATTGATTAAGTGTAGCGGGAGACATATATCGATATAACTCTTCAGCGAATAAAGATAATTCTTGTTTTTGATTCATATTCATAAAAAGCACGTCACCCTTTCTCATTAACATAAGAAAATAGTAACGTGCTTTAACTTCAAAAATAGTCTAAATCCTTAAGTTGATGGATGTGGGGCAGCAGTACATCAGCTATTGCAGCTATATTTAACAAAACTCTTTCTATTACCCTATTTCAAGTTAGAATTACAGACCTATTACCCCAACAATCTGGCATGCTTTAGCATTCGCAACATGGTAGTATATCTCCAATCCTTTTCTTTCTGCACGGAGAATTTTCCCGCGCATTTTAGAAAGATGCTGAGATACGGTAGATTGAGGTATATTTAATAGCTCCGTTAACTGGGTTACATTGCAAATCTTACGATGTTCTAACTCTTTTACAATTTGTAGCCTAACTGGGTGAGCCATGATCTTAAGTAATTCTACATCTGCCTCTGAAATTTTGTTCATTTCTTTATTTAATTGCATTGTTGTCATCTTTGATATCTCCCTTTTCATATTTTTTATTTTTGAATTCAGTTTTAAATGCATTAAATGGTTCTGTTGCAAAGATTCTTAGTAGATAAAAAGTTAGTAAGATTGCAGATGGATTTTATGCGCTCGTTAATAATTGATGTAATTCATTGTACGTTGAAAAAACAAAGTTTGGTTGTTGCAAACTTCATTTTCGTTTATATAGAGCATGAACGGTTTCAATGGCTTTCAAGATACGTGAAGCATGACGAATACTTTGGAGTCCTGCTGATTTGGCAAAACGTCGCTTGATATGCCTATGATCCTGTTCGATGAAATTATTCAAATGTTTGATTGTACGGTGAGTGGTATTCTTGCAGAAGCCTTGTTTTTTAATTTGTTAAACGCGCAAAATAACGCGGGCGCCTTATCTGTTGTGAGGACCATTGGTTCTCCAAACGTTTTCACTAACCTTTCCATAAAGGCATATGCAGCCTGATAATCTCATTTTTTACGAAGTTGAATATCCAATAATGTATACCCTTTTTTATCAATTGCAAGGTACAGGTAACACCATTCTCCTTTGATTTTTATATAGGTCTCATCCCATTTCCAAGATAGTTCTACGCTTTTATTTTTCTTCTTCCAAATTGGATAGATCAGGTGGCCATATTCATGAACCAAGCGCATAATCGTTGTTGGATGAACTGAAACACCACGTTCTTTCAAAATTTCAGAGACATCACAATAGCTTAAAGAAAAATGACAATAGTAGCCAACGGCTACCAAAATAATATCTTTCTTGAACTATTTTCCTTTAAAATAGCTCATGTATCATGCTCCTGTTTGCTTTATATACAGTTTAAATTCGTTTGAAAAAATTTGCAACAGAACCTCTTTCAGCTATATATAATAGGTAGAGATAGTACTTACTTTTGATTATAAACTTCGCGATCAAATTATGTTATTTCAATTATTCCGTTAGTGAGGTGTAATGTTATTTACGTCATTCATGCAGATATTGTGATATAATAGAGGGATTTGGAGGCTATGTGTGATTACCTAGGGTAAGTAGGGGATAAATGAATGTACTTCGTAAACTTCCCTACAGTCTAGAGGAACGCATGAAGTACATTATGTATCCAATCAAACATGTTATTGATCCACATAGAATTGAATGTTGGAAATATCACGTTCTGTCGGGATCGGCTGAATTTGAATCACTGGATTCGATTTCAAACGTAAGGGAATTGTCGATATTACAAAGTCTATGCGATGGGCTTCCGCTAACTCATTTTCTCTTATCTGTTCTGCAGAAGAAAAGGATATAAATTCTATCTTCCCACCGAACTTTTCTTCTAAAACTGCGATCATGTAATTTTTCCAACAATCTCTTTCTTTCGTAATGATTAACACTTTTTTTGAAGTGATTTTATTTTGAATTCGAGATGCTTCGATCTGTAATACAATATTTACAATTTCATTATTTGGTACATAATCAGCGATTCGATGTTTTTTTACCCATGTATGATAGACTTCTTTCACTTGAAGAAACGTTTGACTATATTTTTGCTGCATATACCTATGGACTGTTTCTTCTTTGGGTTGAATATAAGTATAAATATGAAGAAAATAGAGTGTCTTTCTAAAATGGAGAATGAGCGTATAAATAAATGTTTCATCCTCGATAAAACAGGACCCCAATCGCTCATCTAACATATGTATAAAATCTTTTACAATGCGATACACATGTATGTCTTGTTGATGAAAGATTTGCATTTCTTGCTTTTTCTCCTGGGTTGGATCTATATACCTGTAATTTAAACTTTTCAACACAATAGTCAATATAACTTTTTCATAGGTTGAGAAACAGAGATGAAAATCCTGCTTTGTCTCTTCCACCAATGTGGACACTTGAAAATAAAACGGAGTATCTAGATTGAATTTTGAAAAAGGGTTCGTCAATTCCACTTTATATCCTTGCTTTTTTCTTATGACTAGAATTGCGATAAAATAAGAAAGTTGATGCTTGCTACCTACAGTAAATAGAATATTGAGTCGCTTTTCTATTTTTTTTATAAATATATGGATGATTTCTTGACTTTGTTGAAAAGGCCATTCCCCGTTTAAATACGTACTAGCAAACAATTTCGTAAATAAATACAGGATCTTAGCTTCACTTCCGATTATTCGAATCGGTTTTTTTTTGATTTCTAATCCAAAATGACGAATCTCACGGGATATTTTTTTTATAATTTTCGCAATTTTTCCGGGTTGAATATATAACTTTTCAGCCAAATCAGACACGATTGCGGTTTTATCACGTAAGAGAGCATCTAATATTTGGAAAGTCAAAGATTCTCTGAGAAAAAAAGAAATCATCTCCTGAATAGATGCGTGAAATGGGATTTCCATCTGCACTCCATACCCTTTCTTTATCTTCACATGCCATGTTGTAGGTAAAACTTCCGTTATATGGATTAAATCATTTTTGATTGTTTTATGTGAAGCATGTATGCATTGAGAGATTTCTGTATAGGTATACCATCTTTTTTCTGTTGATATTAACTCTAATATCTGGATTTTCCGTTTTATATCTGGCTCATTTTCAGTTAAAAAATTTTTTATCTCCATTTTATCCTCCATATATGAGTAAGAGTGATGTAAAATTGAATGAAAGCAAACTTTTTATCTTAAAAAGAATTGCATGATAGGCTGAAAAAACGTAATTTGTTACGAATAGATAAAGAAGTCTACTTATTTCATGCAAAGGCATACTTTGTATAGTCAAATATCCCCCGATTCAAAGATATTTAAAAATGAATTTCCCAGCTATTCATTTAATTGACGAAATAAAAATTATAACAAGAAAGTTAGAATGGTATATTTACCTCATCATTATCCATTTTGAGTGCTACGATCAAGTGCACTCATATATAGCCCTCTACTCTTTCGCTTATACAAACAAGAGTCTGTCGTTCCATCTATTCCTATTGAAAAAACAGATTGGCCATACGGTTTCAACTAATGCATCTATTTCACTAAAAATTGAATTCTTTACCTCTTTATTTGAACATTGTTACGAACAAATAGCCGTAGTCTGTTCAAGATCGTCTTACTTGATGTATTTCATTTCCATTCATTGGAATAATTTTTATCCAAGAAGTGAATACTTTTGAAAGATAGTGACTAACTCTGGATCGAATTGCGTACCTGTTCCTTCTATAATCTGATTGTACGCTTCTTTTGGTGTCAATGCTGTTCGATACATCCGTGTAGATGTCATGGCGTCAAAAGCATCCGCAATCGCCACAATTCTTGCACTTAATGATATCTCCTGTTTTTTTAAACCGTTCGGGTATCCACTTCCATCCTATTTTTCATGGTGAGAAAGAATAATAGAGGAATTAACAGGGATAAAAGGAAACAAATTTACGACTTATATACCTCTTTCTGGATGTGACTTCATCACATCATATTCTTCTTTCGTGAGAGAAGAGGTTTTTTTAAAAATTTTATTTGGTATTCTCATTTTCCAAATATCATGTAGTAAACAGGAATGATACAATTTGGTAAGAGCTTCTGAATTATATTCTTTTGCCTCCTTGGCCAATACGGTGGCATATATAGATACCCTTTTACTATGATCTTTTGTATATGGGTCTTTTAGACATAATAGATAGAAAAGCAATACAATCACCTCTTTTGTCCTAGTTGTATTCGGTTTTTTCGACATCCTGTCGTTTCATCAAAAAACAACAAAATAAAAACACCTCAAAATAATATATATAAATAAAACATTTTCAAATCATAATCTAAACAGGTTATAATGAGACTCTCTTAGATTTTGTGCATGGTTTAACACGGCCCAAAAACAAAGTTATATTTTATTTATATATGTCTGAAAAGGTGTTGGAATTACTTCACATTTCAAATCCATTTCCTATAACATCAGATATGGACATACAATTCGCCTACAGTTTCTTCTTTTTGGGCTTTTTGCTTTATAATTATATCAAAGGAATTCATACAGTTCATTTCATAAAACGCCTTATAATCGGCATCATTTGAATTGAACTAGTGATATTTCACGAATGAAAGAAGGTGTCTACTCATGCGTTCTCTTTTAAATAAAAATTTACGCAGACAACTACAATTTTTAGAACTACTATATGAACAAGATGGATGGCATACGTTAGGAATGAGTGCACAAACACTGAACTGTTCCGAAAGAATTCTAAGGGATGACATTAAATTTATTAATCAAGAATTTTCACCTTTTCAGATTGAGACATCCATAAAAGGGATTATGTTAACCTATCCTTCTCAGTATTCTATTGATTTTATATATCAAAAGGTCTTATCTGTAAGTCCTGAGTTTTCATTTATCGAACGGATATTTTTTGATGAACGGGATGACATAGAGACAATTGCGGAGGAATTATTTCTTAGTACCTCCACCCTAAGGCGGATTATTACAAAATTGAATGTGTATCTCAAACAATATGATATATATATTCAAGTAAACCCTTGTAAAATCATGGGGAGTGAACAAAACATTAGGAGTATTATGGTTCATTATTTTTATGAAAAATATGGAGTGACTCATACTCCTTTTGAAGACAATCAAATACAAGTACTGGATCAACTCTTTTTATATGTCACCCAAACAAATCAGATAAAGCTAAATTTTCCAGATCTCATACGGATTCGGTATTGGACAATGGTGAATGTGATTCGTTTACAACACCAACATATGAAAACCATTTCAGTAAATTTTTCAAATCCTTTGGATGTAAGTATTTTTGAGAACAGCTCATTTTGTCAATTGTTCCGGGATACCTTTTCTCTTGATTTTAATCATGAGACTGCTTATCAACTCTTTTCTGTTTTTTTTAATCATCAGTATGCATTTACATATGAACAATTAGAAATTATGGTACAACAAAAATTAAATGATGCATGGAAAATCGTTCCTGAAATTCTAAGATTATTGCATAGACTCTCAGACAAACTACAAGTTCCCCTCCAAAATGAACAAAAAATTATTTTAGAGTTATACAATTTACAAACTATGAATTATGGACGTAGTTTTATTTTGCATGATAAAAGACGTTTCTTTTCCGAACAACATTCTCACGAATTTTCATACTTTGTCTTGCTTTTGAAAGAAGAATTAACCCACTTTCACTTTCATGAAAAGTTCAAATGGAACGCGAATTTTTTTACAGAAACACTATATATTTTAATCATACATTGGACAAACTTATTACAAGCCTTAAAACAGAAGGTCTCTGTTCTTCATGTCGGCATTTTTTGTGATTCAGATATAGAACACACTCTCTTTATTCATAATATTATGCAGTATCAATTTGAGCATTTGATTCAATTATCTATGATTGATGTATTACATCTCAGCTCGTTTAAACAAGTTTCAAAAAACTATGATTTAATTATCACAAATATTTCAGGTTTCACAGACATACCCATACCAGTAGTTTGCGTGAATACGATTCCTTTATTACAAGACCTCAATAAAGTACAAAAGGTAATATTCACTCTCATTCACGAGAAACTTTCGAAAGAGTTTGATGTATAAAGAAAAAATATTTTCTTTTATTCTTCTCAATTGCATTTCCAATACAATTTAATCAGACAAATGATATGGTAAGGTAACGATGTCCTCTCTATAATATGTGTAATCCGAACGATACGAACGTATGATTTAGTGCGAAAAAGACCTTTCCTATAAAAAAACCCTCCAGATGAATCCTGTATCTGGAGGGGTACTACCGTTACTCTACGTCCACAATCAATTCTACACTTTCTATATAGAACGTTCCTTCGGTCTCACTTATCTCAATCCAAACTTGATCTGTCTATGGGATGAATGTCACTGTTTTTGTGATATAGCCGGTTTAATCATTGTACATACCATTTTGACGCTTGTGTATAATAAACGTTCGCACTAAAAGTAAGCATTTTTATTTGGTTTCCACCATCACGGATACTCACGTATCCATTACCTATCCCTTCTTTTCTCGCAGTAACTCGTAACACATATCTTTGGTTCGGTTGAACTGTAAACTGTTGTGAAACTTGCGCATCTAATTTGGAATAACTAAGACAGACATATTGTTAATTTGTTGTACATTCACACCAGATGTTGTAATCCAATTACTTAATTCATTTCGGAAATCTCCATTTGGTATGACATTTCGTTAATCATACAAACCCCACACTTGTTGGAGTCGATTTGTTAACTCTGTAAATTTTGTAAAGTTCATCCCTGGTATTTCTAAGAATATTTCATTATATACATAAGGAATGGACTACATCAGGTTTTGGGCCACAGTAATATCCGTAATCTCTACGTTCAGATTCAATTGTTGATCTTGGTAATCTGCATATAAACGATCTACCGCTTGTTTTGCTGCCTTATATTTTCTATCTGTTTCTTCATGTCTTTTTGTCATTTGAAACTTCCACTGTTGTTCTTCTCTTTGCAAGCATTCAAGTGCGTCTCCTGATGTTTCGCCAACTTTATTTTGTTTCCTATTTGTTTGTTTTGCGGTATAAGATTGTACGTTGTTTTTCTTAGATTTAAAGCGTGTATAAGCATCCGCAAGATTGCGAACAGACGACTGAATTGCGAGACTATTCACTTCTTTTAGCCAAACAAACTTTTTCTTCATTGCAGGAAGTTTGGCAGAGCATGTATCCATATGTCAAACCTTTTCCATGTCCTTTCTCTTTGTATGCGTGATCCCATAGGGATAGGAAATGATTGAATACAAAGCAAGAACAACCAATCGTTTTATCGTTCTCCGACAGAAGACTCCTTCCTCAAAAATGTGAAGGTGTGAAACAACAATTTTAGGTGGGAGATGAATGTTGGTTGGCATAAGCCAACATGTTTGCTATCATTTACTTGTACAGATTGCTCTTCGAAAACTGAAGTTATGAGGTTGGTTGCAGAAAAACGTTGCAACCGTAAAATCTTCAACGTTCTATCGCCCCATGCTTACCTAAGTTGCGAAAACCAAGCTAAAGTAGGGAGTGTGGTGCGTCAACGTACAAGATACTTTTGTTCTCACCGTAGGGACTACGGGTAGAGCCTGCTAAGATAACCGGTGGATACATTGGTGTTCGCAGGAATCTCCCACTTCAAAAAGTCCGTAAGGACGTTAAGTGGTGAGTAGTTCAATGATCAGAATTGCTTGTGCTTGATTTGGATAGATACGAAACTTATAGGCTTTATTAATCATCATTTAATTTACCTCCATTTCGGTATATGACTATCACACATCAAACGTACATTTGATAAATAGTGAAGTAACAGTTTATGTATGTCAAACAATTAAGATGGCTTCCTGCCATCCCTTGTTCGAAGCCAATTCATCTCCCACCTACTCCCCCTTCACGCTCCTTGAGGAAGGAGTCTTCTTGGCTAAAATGATAAAAAAGTTGAAAAAACTATTTTTTCATTTAAACATCTTTCTTCTTTCCATGGACAACTATTACATTTGAAAATTATAGAGATAAAAAGAGGGAATTTTAGTCTTTAATAATGTATGATTTATTCTTCCATTTTTTCTGTAGGATTGTAATAACTAATAATACTGTTGGAATAAGAGTCAACATCAGAAATCCATAAAAAGGGAAAACATTCCCTAAGAATTGAGTCATTTCCTGTTCTGAGGAAGCTACCCACATACCAAACAAGATTATCAAAAAGCCTACTGGAAATACGATAGGCCGGTATTCATAGCATTGTAACCATTGTGCTATCCCTAAAGTGAGTGCATAATAAAACACTGAAATTTTAACAAATATCCCCAGTATCCAAAAAGTTATTACAACGGACTCTAAATGTTCAAAAAAGCTACCAAAACTAATATATCGGAAAACAGAAAACACTGGATAGGTATAACTGGTTACAGATTCCCCGAAATGAAAAATACTAATTATATTCGTATAAGTAAAAAGTAACATAGCTACAATCACCGAAATTATACTCCATTTCATCCCTTTTTGACGGTCGGCCACAAAAGGTAGTAACATAGAAATCATAAAAACTTCAGCGAACCACCCCTGCGGGACAGCCGCGCCCATTATAACAGGCATAACCCCATGCTCCATGATAGGAAATATATTAACTACTTTCAATTCGGGTAAGATTAAAATGAGCAAAAACAAGGGAAGTATAAATAGCGGAACCAACAACTGCGCTGCTCTTCCAAGCACTTCGACACCACCACGTACTGCAAAGGCACAAATAATAACTATACTTCCCAATACTACTATCATTGGCGTTTTTGGGAGGAATGAACTGATAACAAAGTCTGCGTACTCTCTACATATTGATCCAGCTATATGTAAAAAAAACAACAGGTAGGCAAATCCAAGGATTTGCCCTGGAATCCGCCCAATAATACATTCACTGTATTGAACAAATGTCTTATTCGGGAAAATCCTATGTAATCGATACAGAATAAATACCGTGAAAAGTCCATTGAATGATGCTAAAGTCGAAGAAATCCACATATCACGGCCCGCAAACTGGCCTGTAATAGTTGGGACAATAAGAATAGCAGTTGCAATGATTGTTGGTACAATCATACATGCCATTTGAAATGAAGAAATTCTTCCTTTTTCCATCCTTTTTTCATCCTCCTTTTTCTCATTATCACCCCAAAGTTCTGTTATTTTTCAAAAACTTTGCTTAACGGTTTGAAAATGTAAGAAATAGCTTGTGTAGGACCAGGTATATCTGGAAAAAAAAGAAGAAGGATAGTAGTCAACCACCCCATTGCCGTTAAGATTAAAATAGCTATTCTCTCTTTTTTTTGATTCTGTTTCATTTTAGGCCACTCGTACAAAATAATAAGTATCGACCATGTTGTTACTCCTACTACTGTTGTCCATCTCATTTCTTTTGAACCTCCTTTTCTTTTAAACCAGTTGGCGCAGAAGATAAACCTGTTCGGCTTATACGCGCTTTAACGTCTATTTTTACATCCACTTGCGACAAGACTTTATCCCACTGATTTTTCACTTTTCCCCATTCTTTTGGATATTTCCGATGAAACGCATCTGCGAAACCGAATGCATCTGCATTCAATCCTACCTGTACTTGATTGAGGGTTGTATTTATAAGTTGTTTAACTTTTTTTTCTACATTTTCCTCTAATTTTTTCGTAATGTTCGGTTTCTTAATCTCAAGAGTACTTCCATTTTGTATAACTGATCCTTCTAGTTCAACTTTAACCAACATCTTCCATTTCCCGTTCTCGATGACAGGAAAAAGTTCCGTTTTCTGTTGCAGGGGCTCTAACGAAATTGTTTCCCCTTTTTGAAAATTTATTGTTATCGCATTAACTTCAGCTTCCTCTTGTAACCACAATAGACCTCTAGTTATTTTTGCATCGATTTGACCAATCACCTTATTTTGCTTAAAGATAGCAGCTCCTGAAATTAAAGGGAATGTCTTTCCCTTTTCTCCCTTTTTAGCTGGTATCATCTTTATTAAGGGAAGGACTACCACCCTTGTATCCCCTATTATCTTCTGTTCAAAATCTTTTGCAGTAGTAGTAACACCTAAATGCAGCTTAGAAATCTTACGAAGCCCTTCTCCAACATGTAGCTCTGATAGCGGCTCAAATTCTAGAACTTTTCCTGCATTTCCAGAGCTAACAAACAAATAAGCTTGATCTCGCGCTTCCGGAAAACGAATTATAAAATCAATTTGATCCTTAAGCTTGCCACCTTTAGCAAGCCCATTCCCAATTATGTATATTTTACAGTGGCCCCAGAAAAGTTTACGAGGAAGCTGTATCTGGAGCTTTGATGCAGCATCTGCTAAATTCTGTCCAATCGCTGATCTCATCAATACCTTTTGTCCCCCCTTTTTTTGTTGCCCATCAATAGCTTGGGGAACTAAAAATTGAACGGCAAGCTTAATTTTGTTTCCTTTAGCTTTGTCAATAGCAGCTCCTAACACTATTGCAATATCGTTCACTTCTCTTCTGTCCCAGCAACCAGTAAGCAGAATACTAGCTGAAAATAGAAAAAATATATTAAATAGTTTTATGATATTTCGAACTAGAAATAGTTTCATTTTTATGCACATCCTTGTCACCATGTATTTTGCCTATTATTCATCTTCATTATCTGGATTTGGTTTTTGACCAGAAAATGACTGGCGATATTTGTTGAATTCACCGGTTAAATGAGGACGTGTATTCATTTTCCACCATGGAGCCCGGATTAAAGTATCTTTTAACTCAAGCCCTTTCAGTGGAGCGATAGGTGTAAGGAATGGAACCCCAAACGAACGCAATGCACATAAATGGACAACAATGGCAATCACTCCAAACATTACTCCTAACAAGCCGAGGGAACCAGCTAAAAAGATAATGGGAAAGCGTAACATTCTTAGCGCAATACCTTGTGTATAGTGTGGCACCATAAAGGATGAAACGCCTGTAATCGCAACAACAATGACCATTGGTGCAGAAACAAGCCCAGCTTGAACGGCAGCTTGACCAATGACTAAGGCGCCAACAATACTAACAGCAGCTCCGACCTGTTTCGGAAGACGAATACCAGCTTCACGTAGTGCTTCAAACGTAATCTCCATCATTAATGCTTCCACCAACGCCGGAAAAGGAACACCCTCTCTTGAAGATGCCATGCTAATTAGTAAAGCTGTTGGTACCATCTCCTGATGATATGTAAGGACTGCTACATATAGCGAAGGTAAAAGGAGAGAAAATATCATAAATACAAAACGTAACAAACGGATGACTGAACCAATTAGAAAGCGTTGGTAATAGTCTTCTGGTGACTGAAGTAAGGTAAAAAAGCTTATAGGAGCAATTAAGACTGAAGGTGTGCCATCCACTAGAATCACCACACGACCCTCTAGAAGGTTTGCAGCTGCTACATCTGGCCGTTCTGTATTAACAAGCTGTGGAAAAGGTGAAAAAGGATTATCTTCAATTAGTTCTTCAATATATCCACTTTCCAATACACTGTCTATATTAATACGTAGCAAGCGCTTTTCAACTTCTTGAATAAGAGTTGGATCCGAGATTCCTTCTACATAGGCAATTACAAGATTAGTCTCAGTAAAACGACCAATTTTTATCGATTTCATTTTGAAATTAGGACTTTTTATTTTTCGTCGGAGTAGGGAAGTGTTGACCCCTAATGTTTCCACAAATCCTTCCCGGGGTCCCCTTATGACACCCTCTGCCTGTGGCTCTTCAATGGAGCGCTTTTCCCACTTGGCCAATCCAAAAGCGAGTCCGTGTATTTCTTGTTCTATTAAAACTATAGGATTTCCGATAGAAATGTTCTCTATACAATCCTCAATTGTTTTTATTTCCTTTATTTTTGAAACATGTATTTTTTTTTCTAATAGTTCACGAGGACTATGAACCTCATTTGCCGTTTTTGTCATAAGTGGAGCTAACACATAACTCTCGATTTCCTCCATACTAGATAAACCCTCTATATAGACAAGGACAGCCTTGATTTTTTCATTAATTAAAAATGTCCTAAAGGTCACATCAAAGCAATTTTGATACATGGAGCGAAGAAACCTTATGTTTTCATCCACATCAGTGGACAAGGGAATACATTGTTCATTTATTTGTAATTGTTGCATTTGAAGTTGCTCGTTCTTATAAAAACTTCTTCGATTGTTTCGAAACAGCATCAATAGATCCCTTCTTTTTATAAAACTTTTCATTATCTTGTGATGTATTATTGAAAATTATTCTATCCAAAGTAGAAAGATACTAAAGCTGTAAAAAATAAAATTATTTAAAAAAACAAATGATTAATACTAAGAGATTTAGTATCGTTCTTTCATATATTTATAATAAATATATAGAATGTTCGGTAATTTAACATTAAATATATGGACAGTAATTAAGAATTTGATCAAGGAGAAGAATTTATTGTACTAACTAGTAGAAAAAACATATGAAGAGGAGTTTCCAATTATATTTATTGAAGTTTCACCACATCGCTTTCAAGCTAGATTGATGTAACATCAATGATGAACATGTTTATTTCATATTTTTGAAAGTTTATAAGTAGGTGCTTTAAAGCTTTGCATATGTAAGAAACCCTTATAGGTTTCCTTTCTGAATTGAGTCGCTTGATTGTTGGCATGGTACAATTGTAAACGAAACTTAATATATCAAAGACTGTTCCCTTTTCATATCAATGAGCTTTTCTCCCCTTTTGCTATAGGGGGTACCGCCACATGCCCATCAACTTAAGAATGAAAACAAAATGAACTTTCGTTCATATAAACGAAACACCTCTAAAATATTTGGTGCTCTTAAAAAGAAGCACACCAAATAAACCTAGATAGGTATCACTTTTTTAAGATTATGCAGTTTTCTTTTGTTTTCTCAATCCATTATACTCATAGACAACACCCAAAATATCAAAGACTGTTTTCTTATCGTATCGATGAGATTTCCGACCATTCTTTTGGAGTAAGTAGAACAGGCGGATTAGAATTTTTGTTATTTCTTGGGTGTTTTGCTCTATAGATTGATATAAAATGGACAAATGATCTTGAATCATTCCAATTGCTTTATATTCGCTTAACTCCTTTTGTTTCTTTTGTAAAATCAATTGTCGCATCTTAAACATAATAGAAGAGCATAAAAAAATGGAAATGAGTTTTCCATAAACATGGCATTCTAATCGCTCTTGTTTAATATTTTGCCAATGATGAATTTGAAATAATGATTTCCAAGTTTTAAAGATGATTTCAACTTGCCAGCGGAGAGAGTAAAAATCATGAATTTGTTCCATCGGGACAATCTCCCAAGGTGTATTGGTAACATACAGGTTCATGCCAACTAATCGTTTGCTTTTTTCCGAATATGTAATGCCCTTTTTACTTTCCGTATACACTTGTTTTTTCATACGTTCACGAAGTTGTTTTCCTGTTAATCGATACATAATCACCCTAGTGAATAGTTTTTTATCCTTTCCAATATAAGCATCTTTTATTTCATAGACCTGCCCTGGTTTTAAGGTATTCATAATGTGTTCTAAATCAACTTTGATATACTGAGACTGTTTTTTTACTGTCCCATTTCGAAAGTATTCAGGAAATTCATTTTTTATATACACCCTATTGTTTAATTTGAGCCGTGATATATAATACACGCCACGTTGGTCCATTTGATCTAAATCATCCAGTGAATAATAGCCTAAATCCCGAATACATAGATCACCAGGACGTAATGTTGCTAAACATTCTGTTCCAAAGGTTTTATCATTATTTTTCCCTGGTTCCACTTGGAAATTTAAAAACTGGCCATTATGTAAATCATATTCTAACTGGATTTTTATACCCGCTGTTTGAGCACAACCACCTGATCCAGGATACACACTAGCTAAATGCTTTGGTACCTGGAAAATCGTTGCATCTAAAATACGAATTCGTTGAAAATAAGCGATTGAAGAGCTTGGAATCGCTGATGTTTCACAAATTTTACTTTTTAGTAATGTAGAGAAAATGTGTTTTAAAAAGCAAACAGCTTTTTTATTGAAACGTTTATTAAGTCCTTCTGGACTCATGATTGTTCCTGTAACAGCATGAAGTTGACTACATAGTCGTACTAAAGAATCACTCGCTACCCGTTGACTAATCCAAACACAGATAGTAGCTAAATCATGCCCTGAAAACTTACGTTTTCGTTGTACAAAACCTAGTTCTCTAGCAAGATTTTCTAAAAATGAAGGAGTAAGATGTTCATATAATTCTTCAGCAAATAATTGTAGTTCACTTTGAATCGAAAGATTCATAAAAAACGCCACCCTTTCCTATGATTCTATAGAAAGGATAACTTCTTTTTTGCTTTATGGGTAGTGTAAAACCTTAGCCTGATATTGATGTAATGTGACCCAAAATAGCTGACAACCTATATCAAACGAAATACCAAAATATCCCTTTAAAATGATATAATTAAATTTAGAATACTAACATAAAACTACAGGAGGCTATTAATGGATAAAATTTTTGATCATATGAAAACAAGGTTCATTTTAATGTGGGCTATTATCTCTTTTGTAATAATGATATTTATTTTGCCTTTATTATTCAAAGAAATTCCTAAAGATGTAAAGTTAAATATTGCTCTTATTATTTCAATTTATGCTATCCCTATGTTTTGGATTGGTTTTAAATTTAAAAGATATAATATCTCGTTTAAAACTTACTTGTCAAAACCATCTTCTTTTTCTTTTAGAAAAATTTTTGCATCAGCAATTATGACTATGCTTTTCGGATTAGGTATGTTATTGCTAATCGTAATACTATTTTCATTAATACCAAAGGGCACTTCGCTAGAGGATACAAACGAAGTAGTTAAAACACAAAGTATGTGGTTTATTTTAATGAAAGCTATAACTCTTTCTTTCATTGCTCCTGTTTGTGAAGAAATTTTGTTCAGAGGCTTTATTCTTAGTCGTTTTACGTATAAATTCGGAATAAAAAAAGCAGTTATATTCTCTTCCATCTGCTTCGGTGTTTTACATCTAAGCAATGTTTTTGGAACCACAATATTTGGGATTATTTCTTGTTTAATGTACTTGAAAACTAAAAGTTTATTACCTTCTATAATAGCTCACATGGTTAATAATATAATTGTAGCTTCAAGAGATATCTTTTCTGCTTTACAGTCTACAACTACAAGCACACCTTCAGCACAACCTGAATTAACTATCATTCTTTTAATGTCTATTGTGCTAATAACAATTGGATTAATGTGGATTATTCCTTTTATTAGAAGACATTCGAAACTATTAAGGTATGATAGTTTACCACCTTTGAAGTACACCACAACCTAATTAAAATTGTTATGATGTATAAAAATAGGAATAGAAGTTTTTGAGTAGTAAACGTAATCATTAGTAGTACAGAAAAGGATAGATAAGGCTAAAATGCCTTTATCTATCCTTTTCTATCACATATTATGTGAAGGATTTTTTGTTTTGGGGTTGATCTGTTTTCTTAGGTTGATGGGCATGGGGTACCGCCACATCGCTATCAAGCTAATAAAAAGAAATGCCCCCTAAAATGAAAAAATACGCTATTCTTTCTGTAGAATCATAGGAAAGGATGGCGTTTTTTATGTCTGTTTCTGTGTCTAACGAATTACAACTATTTGCTCAAGAGATTCAAAGTGCCCTATCTCCAAATGCCTTACGAGATATTGCTAGAGATGTTGGCTTTGTACAACGAACCAGTAAGTACCAAGCAAAAGATTTAGTAGCTTTATGTGTATGGGTGAGCCAAAATGTAGCTATGACTTCTTTAACTCAGTTATCTAGCTGTTTAGAAGCATCAACAGAAGTACTCATCAGTCCTGAGGGACTGAATCAACGGTTTAATAAGGCGGCCGTCCAACTTTTACAACACCTACTAGCCGAACTACTAAGCAAAAAATTGGCCGCATCTATGCCGATTTCTTCTCCATACACTTCTGTTTTCAAGCGTATTCGTATTTTAGATTCAACTGCATTTCAACTCCCGGATATATTTTCATCGGTTTATCCTGGTGCGGGAGGATGCAGCCATACAGCGGGAGTAAAGATACAGCTTGAGTATGATTTATTAAGTGGACAATTCCTTCATATTCATACAGGTCCAGGTAAACAACATGATCGAACCTACGGTTCCCTGTGTGCCCCAACTGTAACAGCGAATGATTTATGTATCCGAGATTTAGGTTATTTTCATTTGAAAGATCTTCAACATATACAAGATAAAAAGGCCTATTATATCTCACGTATTAAATCGAATACACGTATTTATCAAAAAAATCCAAACCCTGATTATTTTCAAGATGGCAGAATTAAGAAGGGTACAGAGTATATCCAAATAGATATGGAGGTTTTAATGAACTCTCTTCAGCCAGGACAAACATATGAAATATCCAACGCTTATGTAGGAATGACTGATAAAGTACCAACTCGTGTGATTGTTCATCGACTAACAAAAGAACAACAACAAAAACGATTACACGATCAAACGGTAAGAGAAAAAAAGAAAGGAATGAAGTATTCTGCTCGTAGTAAACGACTTAGCGGTATCAATGTATATATGACAAATACCCCTATAGATATTGTCCCAATGGGACAAGTACATGATTGGTATTCTTTACGTTGGCAAATCGAGATTTTATTTAAAACATGGAAATCATTCTTTCATATTCATCATTGTAAAAAGATAAAACGAGAACGATTGGAATGCCATTTGTATGGGCAACTGATTGCCATTCTACTTTGTTCTTCTACCATGTTTCAAATGCGGCAATTACTTCTTATGAAAAAGAAACGAGAACTGAGTGAATATAAGGCCATATATATGATTAAAGACTATTTCCTTCTTCTATTCCAAACTATACAAAAAAACACCCAAGAGCTATCAAAGGTATTACTTCGCCTGTTCAATCTCCTACAGCAAAACGGGCGAAAATTCCATAGGTATGAGAAGAAAACAGTTTTTGATATATTAGGTGTCGTTTATAATTGTACTATGTCGGACAATCAAGCCGCTTAATTCAAAAAAGTGAAACCCGTTAGGGTTTATTTCGTATGCAAATCTTTCAATCACCTACACTTGCCCTTTAGAAAAAGGAACAATCTCGCCTAAAATTGACTTTGTATAAGCTTAGCTTGATAGCGATGGGGTACCGCCAGCATTTCGGAAAAAAACCACGCTAAGAGAATTTATATAAGAAAAGAGCCAGAATTTACCCCGTTAAGAGTAAATCGGCTCTTTCATATTCAAAGGACGTAAGGAGTGTAAACTTGTTGAATGTAATCCCTCAAACTTATATTCTCCTAAGAAATTGATGTGTTCCCAACCTAAAGGCCATATATACGGCATTAAATCCTCTCGAAATTCGCCTGTACCTTTTAATTCTTCTACAGCTTTTTCCATATAGACCGTATTCCATACACTTATCGCATTAATAATAATATTAAGTGCACTGGCCCGTTGCAATTGATCTTGAAGGGCTCTTTCTCTAAACTCTCCGCTTTTCCCGAAAAATATGGCCCTGGCTAAGGCATTTGTGGCTTCACCTTTGTTTAAGCCTTTTTGTATTTTTCTTCTTACTGATTTACTTGAAATATAGTCTAAGGTAAAGATCGTTTTTTCTATTCGACCCATTTCACCAAGGGCGGTTGCTAATTTATTTTGTCTTGCATAAGATCCAAGTTTCCCCATGATAAGCGAACTAGATACTTTACCTGTTCTTACAGAGTATGCTAAACGTAAAACATCATTATAATTGTCTTGAATAACCTTTAAATTAATTTTACCTTTTAATAGTGCTTGGACATTAGGGTATTCTTGCACACCATTAATAGTAAAAAGTTTCGTATCCATTAAGTCACGAATACGTGGTGCAAAGCGGAAACCTAGAAGATGTGTTAATCCGAAAACTTGGTCTGTATATCCGGCGGTATCTGTATAATGTTCTTCAATCATGAGGTCTGTTTCATGATGAAGTAACCCATCAAGAACGTATAGTGCATCTCGGGCATTTGTATTAATTACTTTTAAATAGAAGGAAGCAAATTGATCACTTATAAATCTATAGATAGTTGCTCCTCTTCCTGTTCCATAATGCGGGTTTGAATCACCATGTAAAGAGCGAACACCAATAGGTACCCGCATTCCATCTGAAGACGATGTATTACCGTCTCCCCAATATGTTGCTAATTGTCGCCTGTGTTGAAAATTAACTAGAACAGACTGAGCTCGAACCATAGCATCATCATACATTCTCCATTGTGCAGTGTTTGCCATTTGTCTATAAGAGATTCCAGGAGTAGCCTCTGCCATTTTTGTAAGGCCAATATTTGTTCCCATTGCCATCAGAGTTGCTAATACTATATTCTTCTCTTCTTGATCAGGAGATTTGTTTGTTGAAGCATGAATAAATTGCTCATGAAATCCAGTCCAGCTGGCTACTTCTAATAGTAAATCTGTGAGCTTTATTCTTGGTAACATATTATGTAGACGGATACTAAATGCTTTTGCTTCTTCTGGAGTCCCTTTATCTAACCTCTCCACATATAGCTTTCCTTGGTTGATATCAACACCTTCTAATTTTTCACTGTTTTTTGATAACCAGTCCAAACGTTGGTTTAGCGAAGTAATCCTTTCTGTTAAGTACTCCTCGACCGTTAAAGGAACTGCCAAGTAATTTTCCGCATTTATTATATTTCTCCAATCCTCTTCAGATATTAAGTAATCATCAAATGCCTTATGCTGTCTACTTCCTGAAACAAATATATCTCCTGATCTTATGTAATTTCGCAACTCTGTTAATGCTGCAAGTTCGTAATAATGTCGGTTAACATTACCTTCGTCGTCATACACATGTTTTTGCCAACGATTTGATACAAAATTCAAAGGGGCACTCATCGGTACTTTGCGCTTTCCGTTTATGTTTAAATCATGTATAGTATGAAGCGCTTGAAGTACTGGCTCTGCCGATTTAGTTGATCCAAACTGGAAGACCCTTAATAGGGCAGGCGCATACCGCCTGATATAGGAATATCTAGTCTCCAACAAATCTAAATAATCATAGCTTATAGGTCTTGATAACTGTTTGGCTTCCTCAACCGATTCCACCATTTTATCCCATGGCATAACGTCATCTAGAGCTGTAAAAGCATCTTTCCCTACTTCTTTCGCTTCAATAAGTGCTCCACATATCTTGATAAATTGTACAAGTTTTTCATTCAGTTTTTTACCATTTACTTTTTGCATCTCATCTTGTGCTTTTTTTCCTTTTAATTGAAGATTCATCATGATACGGTCGTGTATTTCAATTGCATAATCGATTAAATCTTGTGTAATTTCTAGCATAAAGGCAACTAAAATACTGTATCTTCTTACTTCATCAAACCTTCTAAAGGCATATGGTTCATATTTTGATCCTAATCTTGCAAGCTGCCGAAGGCGGTTGGAATTAATCTTGCTCGTATCAACTACAAGCCCTATATCTTTTACATATTCAAATCGCTCCACAACCTTGAGAAAAGACTCTGGTGATGGTTGAGAGGGAAGTTGTTTTAACCAAGCCAATGGCGAAATTCCATTGTTTGTGGGTAGAAGTAAAGCATCTATTCTTTTCTTTTGCTCAGATGTTAAGTCATCATACAAAATACTGTATACCTTTTGATCTGCTTGCTGTTTGGCTTCCCAAACTATATTTTCAATTACATACATGGCAGGAAGAATAACTTTTGATTTCCGTAACATGGACAGTGCTATTTCAATTAAATGAAGTGAATTGCTGTTTTCCATAGCTTGTTGTGTAATATGTTTCAATAGATTCTCTTCATGTTTAGAAGAAAAATTACTGTACTCATACTCTTCACGAATTTCACTAAGATGCTCCCATAATGTGTTGCTACGATTGGCATATTTAGAAAACTCTTCTGCAGGAATCTGTAGCTGTCTTGCGATATGCTGGATTACTGACATAGGAATATCTTTATACTCAGTTAAAGCCCATCCAGGATAACGAATTAATGCCAGTTGAAGAGCGAAACCTAAACGATTATAACCTCTACGATGCTTGAATATTAAATGTAAGTCATGTTTAGAAAAGGTATGAAATGTTACCAAATCCCATTCTGTTAAACGTGATAAATCCATTAACTCATTTCGTTGTGCCTCCGACAGTAATTGCTTAACTCCCATTCTTTCCTTTTTCCTCTCTTTAAGAATTTATTTTTATTTTTTAGTTTAAATCGTTTAAAGTTATGGAGCGCAATGTTGTATGTACGGTTAATCCTTTAATTACTTGTTGAAAGCTTTCTGTAGATACTATAGGGGAATATAAAAAGGGTGAAGTTATTTTAAACATTAATTTTTTTATTTTAAAATAGTCTATATTATAGCTGTATCTTACTGCTAATTATAGCACTTAATCTAAGATAATTTAATTAGCGCATATATTATATGTAAAGTCATTTATTTAGAGTGAAATTCATAAAAAAGGAGCCCTATACTCTTTGGGCTCCTCCATAAATTCTTATACAATATTAATCTTTTACAGCTAATATTGTATGTTTAAGGTATTAATTGTTTTTAAATTGCAGTAGATATAAATACAGAGTATACAGCGCTTTGGGTAATTCCTGGAGTAATAAACAGTGAGATAGCATCTGTTCTTGCGACTGGATTACCAGGTATTGTACTAGTCCATGTAACAGTTGCGGGTGCCACTACTGGATTCGGATTAAATACCCTTACAGGTTGTGCTCCAACATCAGTAGGTTTGATTGAAAATACAATAGTCCCTGTAATATTAGCTGTAAGTGTGAGAGTAATTGTAGATACGATTTGACCAGCACCTGGTGCAGCTAGGTTAGTAGGTACATTATCACATATTCGTATCAAGTATATTCCTGTGGATAGATTATTCACATTAATAGAAGCGGAAAAACCAACAATACTACCAGCACCAGCAGTTACATAAGGAATTGTTTGTGAATCAGCACCTGGTGATCCTGCTGTGCGCTGAAATCCCGCATTAGTACCACCAAAAAGGATAGCCTTAGTAGAAGCTGTTGCCGTAGCGCCGGTAGCGCCAGTAGCTCCGGTTGGTCCTGTAACTCCGGTTGGACCAGTAGCTCCGGTTGGTCCTGTAACTCCGGTTGGTCCTGTAACCCCAGTAGGTCCTGTAACTCCGGTTGGTCCTGTAACTCCGGTTGGACCAGTAGCTCCGGTTGGTCCTGTAACTCCGGTTGATCCTGTAACTCCGGTTGGACCAGTAGCTCCGGTTGGTCCTGTAACTCCGGTTGGACCAGTAGCTCCGGTTGGTCCTGTAACTCCGGTTGGTCCTGTAACTCCGGTTGGACCAGTAGCTCCGGTTGGTCCTGTAACTCCGGTTGGTCCTGTAACTCCAGTAGGTCCTGTAACTCCAGTAGGTCCTGTAACTCCAGTAGGTCCTGTAACTCCTGTAACTCCGGTTGGTCCTGTAACTCCGGTTGGTCCTGTAACTCCAGTAGGACCAGTAACTCCAGTAACTCCTGTAACTCCGATTGGTCCTGTAACTCCGGTTGGTCCTGTAACTCCAGTAGGACCAGTAACTCCAGTAGGTCCTGTAACTCCGGTTGGTCCTGTAACTCCGGTTGGACCAGTAGCTCCGGTTGGTCCTGTAACTCCGGTTGGTCCTGTAACTCCAGTAGGTCCTGTAACTCCTGTAACTCCAGTAGGTCCTGTAACTCCTGTAACTCCGGTAGGTCCTGTAACTCCGGTTGGTCCTGTAACTCCAGTAGGACCAGTAACTCCAGTAGGTCCTGTAACTCCGGTTGGACCAGTAGCTCCGGTTGGTCCTGTAGGTCCGGTAGGTCCTGTAACTCCAGTAGGACCAGTAACTCCAGTAGGTCCTGTAGGTCCGGTTGGTCCTGTAGGTCCGGTTGGTCCTGTAACTCCGGTAGGTCCTGTAGGTCCGGTTGGTCCTGTAACTCCGGTTGGACCAGTAGCTCCGGTTGGTCCTGTAACCCCAGTAGGTCCCGACGGTAATGTAAATGGTGGAATTGGTGGTAATGTAGGGCCTAAAAGGCTTGGATCAAGTGCCCCAGCAGATATGAAATCATCTGGGGCTAATCCTTTTGAATATTTTTCATTCTCATCTGACATAATATACCTCCCTTCTCTTTAAAAAATTTATTCAATATAGGGCTTGTACATACTATAAATCACGAAAGAAACAGTTTTTTAATTCATTAAAAATAAGTTTTAGATTTTTCAAAGGGTTATTTATTACTAATTAAATTTAATCGCATATGTATTTTATAAATAAATCCATTAAAAGAAACATTACCAAAAACCAATATTTTTGTAACATTACTCAGCTTGATTCTATTTCTATGTAACTTGTAACTTTAGAAGATAAATTGCATAGTTTTTAAGCAATAAATTGCATATAGACCATTAGAAAACTCTGCAAAATTACTATGGATTCAAAATAAAGTTTAAGCGTAGCTGGTTATAAGAAATTGTACTGTTTTATCCCTTTGGATTTAGTATCTTAAGGGATATTTATTTTTAATGGATTTTATAAGGGCTAAGATATTTTTTGGGGATTAAAAAATATCTTAGAACACAGAACTGTTTTTAAATATTAATGCAATTTATAATTTACATAACGTAACATATAAGTTACAATGATTTGTGGAGGTATGATATGAAAAACCACGTGAAAATTGCTCGTGTAAAAGCAGATTTGACACAACAACAGCTTGCTGATGTTGTTGGAATTACAAGACAAACTGTCAGTCTTATTGAAAAAGGTAAATATAACCCGTCACTAAAGTTATGTTTACAAATTTGTTATGCCGTAAATGCAAAATTAGATGAGATATTTTGGTTGGATCGGGAGGATTTTAAATGAAGAAAATTACAGATGAAAGACTCATTTTAAGGAACTTAAAAAATATTAAAATCACGTATATTGTTCAGACCATAGGAATCTTATCCATTCTTGGTTATGACTTTTTTCAGGGGGGACTTGATAGAATGCGCGAGAACCCTCTTTGGATGGTATTTATTTTAACATCAATCGTATCTGCCTATTTATCAATGAGTATTAGTGTAGAACAAG
The DNA here is from genome assembly GCF_038006085.1 of Bacillus sp. FSL K6-0073. Taxonomy (NCBI): domain Bacteria; kingdom Bacillati; phylum Bacillota; class Bacilli; order Caryophanales; family Bacillaceae; genus Bacillus; species Bacillus sp. FSL K6-0073. The sequence continues at coordinate 326,499 of NZ_JBBOUN010000004.1, forward strand.
AAAGGGCAATAATAAACCCTCAGAAATCATTTATTATTCGGCTGGTAGTATTAGCTGTTATTGTAGTGTTTATTGCCTACCTTATTTCTATTACACCAAACTATGGCTGGAAAGACGGCCTATTATTAGGAAGTATTCTACTTATATGTGGTTTTATACCGATGTATTATGTATATCGACTAAGATTGAAGCAAAGACAGGATTTACAAGATGAATAGAGGGCGGTGATAAAGTTGTTATCATTTTTCAAAGAAACAAAACTTATTTGTTCTATTTGTTCTATTTGTTCTAAAGAAATAGGTGAAGGAGAAGAATTTATTGTTCGATTAAATCACCCAACTAAATCACGAATGCCAGTTGGGGTATTAGATAAGGTATTAGTAAAAAATGCAAAAGAAATTTTGTGTGATCGATGTCATCAGAAAAATACAATTTAAACAAGCATTTGTTGAAGTTGAAAATTTTTGAATAATTGATAGAGTTGCATCATCAAACTTTTTTAATATGTCTAGATGTAGCGTAAAAGAATCCATTTTGATAAAATTTTTAAAATGGATTCTTTTTACTTCGTACCAAATAAAAATGTGCAAAATATTTCTAATTAAACTTATTTCAAACTAATAATTGTAAATTTATTTTTTTGATTATTCATTTCCTCCGATTACTAAAGAATCTCTTGCTACATCAACGACTTCTGTAGTGATTTTGTCTAAATGATTGATTGTCATTATTCTTTCAATTTGAGAGAATAATCGTTCAAGTAATCGGAAATTCCCTCGACTCATCTTTATAATAGTATTCACTGCTTCATAATCTTCAAAATTCTCATATTGTAGTTTGTTCCCTAATTTCTCCCACTTATATGTTAAAATATGTTTCATTTCTGTTGGAGTTAATTTTTTAAATTCATGAATAAAACCGACTCTGGAGTAAAGCTGAGGATAACGTGATAATCTTTTTTCAATTCCTGGCATACCAATAAACACCATACCTACATTGTACTGGTCATAGATATCTCTAAGAATTTCAAGTGTCGGAAACTTTAAACGATCGATCTCATCAATGATAATGAGATCAATCGCACTAAACTTATCTGCTTTTTTAAATGAACTTGTCCAATTATTTTCATAGTTATCTCTTATCGCTAGATAACCATCTTTAGACATTTGAAGATTGAAGCATGTGTGCTTAATCATGTCATATAACCTTGAAGGTCGGACAGATGGAGCGGTATGAAAAACAGTATTACTTTTTAAAATCGTATCATCTTTTACATTTTTCCCTTGGTCACTGTAAACAGAAAATTCGTTAATCTTAGAATGGGTATAATCCCAATTAGCATATTGACGAGCTGAAATTGTTTTTCCCACACCGGGTAATCCATGACAGATACCGATATATTTAAATTCAGCACATGCATCACAAAATTCAGCGAATTTTTTATATTCTTTGGTTTCAATGAAGTGGCTCTGTTTATTCATTTTTATACCTCTTAAGTTTTGAAGTGATAGGCTTAACTTGTTTCACTTTTTCTGATGCGTCTTTTTCAACCTTTAAATGCTCAACAACCGATTTTGTTGTGATAATAACGCTATTTTTTAATTTTCTGCGTTGTTTATTTCTTGCAGCTTGAAGTTCTTTCAAGCCTATTGAATACCCATCAACTGTAGAAGATATTGCAGTACATAGATAGGTACCTTTATAAAAAACACGAATCTCAGCAATATCTCTTGGATCGTATCGAACAATTACATCTTCACCAACAAACGCTGAAAGGTTTGTATGCATATACTTTAATCCAAGAAAATGGATACCATCTGAATGGATTTTGCGTGGCTTAGCCGATGACAACAAAAGTAAATCTAAAGACTGCAAGCTTTCAGGCATATTAGGAAGAAATCCAGATTCATTCCACATTTCAATTGGACGTTTATTTGTTGTCCCATGAATCCTATAATGGTAAGTATTTAAAACAAATTGGTGGAATTGTTCTATTAATTCATCTAATGTCATTAATTTTTGTGATGTATGATTCTTTATATATCCTGGTAAATCTTGAAGAAACATCGTATTAACAGTTCGAAAGAATCGCTCTATTTTTCCGCGTCCTCTAGGAACCCCTACCCGTGAAAATGACAGTACCATTTTTAAATCTGCTGAGATTTGTTCCATATGTTGAGATGTATAATCACTTCCGTGATCTGTATAAAATGTTTCAGGTATACCACAAATCGTCCAATTGTTATCTCCTTTTCTCCAAATTGCCTGACGTAGTGTTAAAGCAGTTCGAATAGTATCTGGTGCACCAAAATCGATGTAAAATCCCGCAATTGCTCTACTATAATCATCTAGTATTACAGTTAACCATGGTCTTTCTGGTTGACCTTTTGCATTCAAAATTTCTATATCTAACATAGTGTGGTCTGCTTGCCAGAATTCATTAGGATTTTTAGCTTCACGCAAATAAACTAAATCATATTTATTCTCATAATGTTTTCTTCCGTAATGAGCTAATTCAATTAAGTTCTTAGGGATGTTCCTTATGAAACTCCAAACTTGATAATAACTAGGTTCAGCAAGTTCATTTTCTTCACACCACTTTTTTATTCTTCGATGCATAGAAGAAATAGAAATGTTTTTATTTTCAAGATAAATTTTTTGAATCTGCTGTTGAACTAAGTCAGGTATTTTAAATTTCCCACAATCAGAACGTTCTTTTCTGACAAGACCCAATAAACCATTTTCTTTGAATTTGCAAATCCAATATTGAATGATACGAATTGATAATTTTGTCTCTTCACTGATTTGTTGAACAGTTTTTTCATTTTCTAAATAAGGAAAAATAATTTTATATTTTTTGTATGCATCTTCCAATTGTTGTTCTGTACATTGTGTTAATGAGTGATAATGTTCTTTGTCCATTTATTTGTTCTCCTTTCCATAAAATGTAACACAATTATTTCATATACTTTGTTATGTGTCTATTTTGGGTGTACCCTAATTTTACACGGGTCATATATTGAGAAACGGATGTTTTAAGTGTAAAATTAGGGTGTAAAATAAATGGTGGGAAACTGGAGGGTTTTTGAGAGTGAAAGTTGCTTATGCGAGAGTCAGTTCTATGGATCAAAACTTAGATCGACAAATTGTAGAATTTAAAAATCACGGTGCGGAAAAAATATTTGTAGAGAAAAAATCCGGAGCGGATTTTTTGAATCGTGTAGAATTTAAAAGAGCTTTAGATTTTGTACGAGAAGGCGATTTTTTAATGGTAGAAGCAATTGATCGATTAGGACGTGATTATAATGAAATCATTCGTACAATAAATTATCTGAAGCAAGAAAAAGTCGGTTTACTTGTTACAAGTATGCCTATATTAAGTGAGCCCCTAGGTGATCCGCTATTAGACCGTTTTGTCAAAGATTTAATTCTTCAACTCTTAGCTATGATTGCGGAAAAAGAACGAACAGAAAGTAAACGACGACAGGCACAAGGAATAAAAATCGCGAAAGAAAAAGGGGTTTATAAAGGGCGACCAACCCTTTATGGGCCAGGTGCGCGAGATCCGCAAAAACAAGCTGTCTATTATCAAATCGTACAAATGTTAAATTCAGGATTACCTATAAAGAAGGTTGCTGAAAAGAACGGCGTGACCAGACCAACGGTTTATCGTATTCAAAAAGAACTCGAGGAAGATATTAATTGACAATAAAGTTTAATCAAAACTAAAAATGTTGATTTTTTAATAAAAAAATCCCTGCACTTTTAAAAATATTTGAGAAAAATGCGGGGATTATCTTTTATATGGATGTTACGATTTGAAGTATTATCGTTCATTTAAAGAGTGTTAAAATGATATCTCTACATTGTAAGCACTATTTATTCATAACTAATTTTCATCTTCCATTTTTCGAAATAATAACCATTCGACTAGTGCGTAGAGCGCAATAGGCACAATAATACAAAGAATGACAAAAGTTTGGTTTTTACCACCCTGAACTAATTCTTTCGTTTGTGGTATCCTTAACAATAAACCGAATATTCCTAAAGCGACAACGTAAATAAGACCCCCAAAGAATTCACGTTTCTTCTTGAATATAACATAAACGATAGACAAGATTAAAATAACAAGAATGGCAATCCAATCAAATGGGGTACCAATTTTTAAAATTCCTTGTTTTGGTGTAAAAAGTCGAATGAGGAAAAATACCCCAAACGGAATCATCGCTATTATCCATACTACGAAAAATTTAATTAACCTCGGTAATTGCGTTTTCATATAAATACTCAGGTGTAATAATTTAAAAACACCATAAACGAATGCAATGGAGAATATTCCATTCAACAATATAACCAATCCATTTATTTGTAATGATGGGGCTGTAAAACTACCTACAATATCGTAAAACATACTAATTAAAAAAATTAAACCACTAATTTTAAAAATCGATTTCCATGAAGGTTTATCAAATTGCTGTGTCAGTTGATCGACAACCTCTTTTGGATTTTTACCTAAATACTCTTCTGCCGATTCGCCATGTTTTTGCGCTTCTAAAATATCTTGTAATATTACCATTAAGTGTCGTTCTGTTTCTAATTCTTCATAGAAAAAACCAAATGTACGCATATACAATAAAATATCTTCATAATATATTTTATTTTCTGGGGATAGCTGTTCTCTAAGCTTGTTATTTTGCTCCACTAATTGTTTAGCGGTATTATTTTTCATCCAATTCACTCTCCACTTTTGTCAAAATCCGATTCACTTTTACAATCAATGAACCCCATTGTTCTTCAAAACCCTCTAGTTGTTCTTCTCCTTCATGTGTAATAAAGAAGTATTTCCTATTTGGTCCATCAGGTGAAGTGAGCTCCTTACTTTTAATTAACCCTTGTTTTTCTAACTTTTGCAGTAGAGGATAAATTGTTCCACCTACTATTGTTGTAAACCCATAATCACGCATTATTTGTACAAGTTCATAACCGTATACTTGTTGTTGTTTAATAATAGATAGCACGCAACCTTCAAGTACCCCCTTTAGTAGTTGTGTTTCTTTCATTTACTCACCTCGCTAATTTGTAATACATATTAGTTAAAAATGCGGTATCGTTCATTAACTAGTTTGTAAAACATACTAGTTAAAAACACTGTAGCATATAATGACTAGTTTGTAAAACATACTAGTCATTATATGCTAACTTTTTTGGATTAAAGTAACGTTTAGTCAATAGCATGCTATAAATGTTATTTTTGGATAAATGTCTAGAGTTTTTTCTTCAAGTCAGACTTTTTAACAACTTTATCTTATTTTTTGTTCGGTGAAGTATTTTTCATCCAAAATAAAGCTTTTTTATGTGCAAGTTATCATTTGAAAACTACGCAAATTATCTCCTAAAGTTACATCTACATTTATAAGGTTTTTCGAGTTACAAAAAATAGTTACCAAAAATATTACCAAATACCTTTACAATAAATGAACCTTCGGTACAATGAAAGTATATGATTGTACAGGAGGAAGCAAATGATTATTGGTTATGCACGTGTATCTACTTTTGAGCAAAATTTAGATCGTCAAATTCATTCACTTAAGAAATACGGATGTGAAAAAATCATTCAGGAAAAATTTACTGGAACAATTCGAGAAAGACAGGGCCTTGTAAAATTATTTGATGTGATAAGAAAAGGAGATACGGTTGTAGTTGAAAGTATTTCACGTTTAGGGCGCAAAACATTAGATATCCTGAATATTATCCAACAGTTCGAAGAAATAGGGATTCAATTTGTATCATTGAAAGAGAGTATGGATACAGGCACGCCTACAGGTAAGGCCATGCTACAGATGATGTGTGTTATTGCTGAATTAGAAAGGAACTTGATTGCAGAACGAGTAAAAGAAGGCTTAGAAGCAAGTAAGAAGCGTGGCAAAAAGTTAGGTAGGCCAAAATTAGAAAAAGAAAAGCTCTCAATCGCATTACGCATGTATGACAGTAAAGAATACTCAATTAAAGAGATTGTAGAAGGAACTGGTGTATCACAAGGTTCTCTTTATCGAGCAATCAATCAACGAAAACTTGAAGAAACACAGAAGTAAAAAAACTTTGCGTTTCTTTTTTATACATTTTTTGGAAACCACTTTACACTTCCCGGCACAGTTGCTCCTTCTACCTCAATTAGGAGCATTAGGTTTAGTAATAACAATTGTTGTATGGAATACCCGGTATATAGAATCCGCGCTACAAGTACTCCAAAATCGCAGTCATATGATTGATAATGATGATATATCTAGACTTTCATCATTAGACCATAAACATATTAATTATAGTAGGAAGGTATTCATTTATTCTCCCAGAAGAAGTAAAAAACGGACAATTATGTACATTAATATATGAAGAAAGCAACCAAATCAAAAAAGGACCCTGATTCCTTATAGGAACAGTTCCCTAATGTCCGCTAATGCTTGTTGCGTGATTTTGCATCATTGTACATATGCCTCCCCTTTTATCTAGATTTTCCATGGAAAGGTCCATACGATACATACACCCATTCCTCCATTCGTTCTAACAATGTTAATTTCATATATGTATCAAACTGCAGGCAGTTACAAGTCGTCACGTGATCGTATTTTTTTGTATACAATTTAATTTTTTGAAGTAATAATCCAGTAAAGAGAAGGTACGGCATGACATATACATGGGACGCAATCGATGTTATATGTTTAAGCTCAGAAGTAAAAGAGGGCGTTCCTTTTGTTAAAAAGGAACAAGATACCGGCATACCAATTTTCTGCCCGACAGCTGCTCCAATTTGTTGTAATTCATATATAGGCTGAGGATCGCTACTACCCCGTCCTACGAGTAAAACGCTACTACTTTGCATTGGAATAGTTTCACGTATTCTTTTCGCTACAAGTTCAACCATATGTGGATGCGTACTAAAAGGTGGTACAACTGAAAATGTTATATGTGGGTATTTCTTTTGTATTTGTTCTATTTCAAGAGGAATATCACGTTTATAGTGAGCTGCTGCAAATAATAAAACAGGTACAATCATTATTTCAGTTGCTCCCTCTAGTATTGTTTCTGTAACTGCATCCGAAATGGTAGGTGTTGTTAGTTCTAGAAAAGCTATTTTTTGAATTCTTTCGTTACGTTCTTTCATGACAGATTGAATAAAGCGAATAAATTGTTCATTGCCTTCTTGCAGGCGACTACCGTGTCCAACATATACAATGCCTTTCATCGTAGCACCAAATCTTTCTTCATAATAATGTCTTGTAATTGCTCATCTACATTATGTAATCCGACTTTATTCGCATAGTGTAAAGTTGGAACGTCGGTATACGAGAAGGGAAGAGTAAGAATATCAATAAAACCAAGTCGTTTTATTTCTGATAAAAAAGTATCAATTGAGGCACGCCCTTCAAACACAATGCTATCCCATGAGAATTCAGAAAGTATACGAGAATGAACTTCATCGAAACGATGATCAATTGTATACTCATGAGTCATCATATAGGAGCCAGCACCAATTTTCTCTTGAATAAAAGCAATTCGGTTAATATTTCTGCCTAAATAAACAGTTGTATGGGAAGAGAACTTTGCTTGTTTACTTAGTAGCCCATATTGCATAAGCTTTTCTTGAGTGGCAACGTTTATATACTGCAGTTTCGCCTGTAAGGAACGAATATCTTTCTGGTGTTTACTGCATGATCGCATCAAGATTTCTACACTTTCAGCTGAACAAAATACTAGGCGATCAACGCTAAAAATCTCATTGGTTTGTTTAGGTGTTAATGTGTATTCTTTCTTTTTAAAAGTTGGAATTTGATATATTTCTGCACCGGACTCTTGTAACATTTGCTTGATTGTGCTTTTTTTATTTGTTGCAGATGCAACTAAAACCTTCTTGCCATGCAATGGTTTACGTTCTTTCCAAGCGATTTGATTACGTAAGGAAACAACATCACCAACAATTGTCATAGAAGGGTTAGAAATATTTTCGTTCTTGACGATAAGAACAATGGTTGAAAGTGTACCTGTGACAACGCGCTGTTTACCAGTTGTACCCCATTCGATAACTGCTACTGGTGTATCTTCTTTTTTTCCTGCTTGTAGTAAGTTTTCGCAAATTGTAGGTAAGTTTTTTATACCCATGTAGTAAGCAATTGTGTCGCTATTGTGAGATAAATTATATTTTCCATAATTGGTTAAAGGACCTTTTGCATGTCCAGTTAGTAAAGTGACACTATTACTATAGTTACGATGGGTGAGTGGGATACCTGCATACGTACTAGCGGCGATGCTAGAGGTAATACCTGGTACAATTTCATATGGAATACTTGCTGCTGCTAAAATGCCCGCCTCTTCGCCACCTCGCCCAAAAATAAATGGATCTCCGCCCTTTAAGCGAACAACGATTTTGTTTTCTTTCGCAAAGTGAAGGAGGTGGGCGTTAATCATTTCTTGTCGCATCGTATGATTTTTGGGCATTTTTCCGCAATAAATAAACTCGCATGTTGTCTTCGTATAACTAAGGAGAGTAGGATTCAGTAAACGATCATATAAAACAACATCCGCACGCTCTAAGCACTCTATCGCCTTTTTTGTAATGAGTCCTTCATCACCTGGTCCTGCGCCAACTAAATATACATATCCGTTCATACTCGCACCTCATTTGTTTTTATTTAAAAGGAAGCCAAGGGAGGCTTCCTTTTGTAAATTACATATATATATAAATATCCCCGTCAATAACTTCTACGTCATACGTTTGAATACAACCATTATCGGGTTTTTGAACCTCACCTGTTAGTAATGAAATTTTCCAATCATGCAGTGGGCAAAAGACAAATTCCCCAGATACAATTCCTTCCGCTAATGGTCCATTTTTATGAGGACAGCGATTTCCTACAGCACGAATATCGCCATTTGAAAGATGAAATAGAGCAATAAACACATCTTTGATTTGCACCTCTTTACCAATTTGTATAGGAAGATCTTCTACACGCATAACTTTGATTTTTTCTCCCATTTGTAACATATGAATCACGCTCCTTATTTCACAGTTTCTACTTCATACATCACTTTTAATGACTTCGTTTCTAATGCTTGTCCCCATGCTTCTTTATATGTGCCACGAGCTTTTTGGAAACGTTCATTTAACTTAGTGACCATATTTGCATCTTGCAGTATTTCTTTTATGTGATCGAAGCCTAAACGTTCTGTCCAGTAAGCAGTACGCTCTCCGTAAATACCAGTTTCACGATAATATTGCATATAAGCTGTAGCAACGCGAAGGACATCATCTTCAGTAGGGACAATCATTACAAAATCAGCTTCGCGTACTTCCGTACCACCATTTCCGCCAATATAAAGTTGGTATCCATTTTCGACACAAACAACGCCAAAATCTTTCGTTAGTACTTCCGCACAGTTACGCGGACAGCCCGTTACACCCATCTTCATTTTATGAGGTGTATCTACCATTTCTAATGATTGTTCAAGCAACATACCAAGTCCTAATGAATCTTTCGTACCGAAACGGCAGAAGCGAGAACCAACACATGATTTTACATTACGAAGCGATTTTGAATATGCATATCCCGAAGTCATATGTAAGTCGGCCCATACGTTAGGTAAATCTTGTTTCTTAACACCATATAAGCCGATTCGGCTTGCACCTGTAATTTTCACAAGAGGAACATCGTACTTTTTCGCAACTTCAGCAATTTTCATTAAATCATCAGCTGTTGTAACGCCTCCGTACATGCGTGGAATAACAGAGAATGTACCATCGTGCTGGATGTTACCATTCATTCTTTCATTAACGAAACGGGACGATTTATCATCTTCATATTCTTCTGGAATCGCCATACGTACATAGTAGTTTAAGGCAGGACGACATTTTGAACAGCCGTCTTCATGCACAAAACCAAGGACGTTTCGTACTTCTTTTGGAGATTTTAAGCCTTTCTCGTGAATGGCCGCTACGACTTCATCACGGGATAAAGGTGTACATCCACACATACCGGCAGATTGCGCTGAGGCATCAAAAGCATCTCCAAGTGTATGAGATAAAACTTGTTCCACAAGCGGACGACATTTACCACAAGACCCTGCGGCTTTCGTACAGCCTTTAACTTCTTCAAAAGTAGTTAACTCTTGTTCTATAATGGCATGAACGATTGTGCCTTTCGTAACACCATTACATCCGCAAATCGTGTCATCGGCACTCATTGTAGCAACGTTAAGTTCACTTTCTTCACCGGCTTTGTGAAGAAGGGAAGCGGCTGTATATCCTTGTATATCTTCTTCTTTCTTTAACATGCTAAAGAGACGTGTACCATCAGCAGTATCACCATATAAAACGATACCCACGACTTTATTGGCACGAATGAATACTTTTTTATAAGAACGTTTACATTCATCAAAAATTGATATTGCTTTTGTTTGATCATCTTCGTGAATTTGACCAGCAGAGAATAAATCGCAACCGGCAACCTTAAGTTGTGTACTAGAAATGCTTCCGGTGTATCCATTAGTTCGTGAATTTGTTATATGTTTTGCTAATACCATACCTTGTTCATAAAGGGGTGCGACAAGCCCATAAACAATACCATCATGTTCGGCACATTCCCCAACTGCATAAATAGATTTATCACTCGTTTGCATATATTCATTGACTACAATACCGCGATTTACAAGTAAACCAGCATCTTTTGCTATTTGCGTATTCGGGCGTATTCCAACAGCCATTACGATTAAATCACAATTTACAATTTCGCCATCTTCAAATTGAATACCCTCAACATGATTAGTACCAAGAATTTTCACAGTCTTCTTCTCCATAAGAAACTTCATATCCTGTGCCTCTAAATCCTCCCGAAGTAAGGAAGCTGCCTTGAAATCTAGTTGCCTTTCCATCAAAGTAGGCATTAAATGAACAACATGTACGTCCATTCCTAAGTCAATAAGACCACGTGCAGCCTCTAAACCAAGTAATCCACCGCCAATAACAACGGCCCTTTTATATTTTTTAGCTGCATTTATCATAAATTGAGTATCTTCAATAGTTCGAAATCCTGTTACACCGGAAAGTGTGGAACCCTCAATAGGTAATATAAAAGCATTAGAGCCCGTTGCAATAATAAGTTTATCGTACGTAAGGGTACGACCCTTTTCCGTAACAATAACATTTTCCTTTCGGTTAATTCCCTGAACCCTCTCGTTTGCATATAAGGTTATTTTATTTTCCTCGTACCAACTATATTCGTTCATGATAATATCTTGTATACTTGTTTTACCCTGTAGAACGTGGGAAAGCATAATACGGTTATAGTTTGGATGGAGTTCATCCCCAAAAATAGTAATATCATATAAATCGCCATCTTGATTTAGAATTTCCTCCATACAGCGTATGCCGGCCATTCCGTTTCCGATCATAACCAAATGTTTTTTCATATTCATTTCCTCCCTTTATACGGAATAATGAAAATACGCTTGCATTTCCATTATAATACATAACAAAAAATGGAAATGTGATATTTGTCACACCATTTGTAAAATTCACAAATTGTTAAAGTTTAACTTACATGTGAAGGACAAAAAGGTGATTATGTATTCCATTACTTAGGTAGGAATTTGGAAAGAAGGAACAGCTTATACTTAATTAGGTTAATATTTAGGGATACTTCCAAAAATAAACTCCGACTTATTCATGGGGCTGTATCCTATACTCCTTAACTTAAGGATTAAAACTATCCTTAAAATTAAAAATGCGTTATCTCCCCTTCCCCAACCTTGTCGACAATTCGAACCCTCAACAGGAATTTTATTAGGCTTTAGGGCGCTTAGGGTACAGCCGAAATATACACGTTATCTTAACTAAGAAAATTTAAACCCTAATTTGATAGGGTCCTTACGTTGAATACATATATTCAACGTAAGGTAAATTATCCTTCATAAATCTTACCTCGTAGGCGCATCATTTCTTCTTTTAATTTTTTATTTTCGTCCTCCAATTGTTTAATACGTTTGTTTTTAGCGGCGAGTAATATATCTTTATTGGTATCGGTTATTTCGCGTTTAACTTGCTTAGGAGAAGATAGGCCTTGTTGTTGCTCACGAAGTTTATTTATACGTTCACGGATATCTAAATGATTATATAGGTATGATTTTGATACTCCGGCTGTCGTTGAAACGCTATTAAAATTAATTTTTTCTTTATTTTTTATTAACATTTGAATAGCTTGATTGACTTTAGTTAAAGTTAATTCACTTTTGAGTTTTGAGAAGTCTTTAATACCTTTGGTATTTTTATAGTTATTTGTGGCCATATACACTAAATTCCTCTCGATCATATTCTCGTCCCTTTTTTCCAGCTTTATGATGAATTTTACCTTGTATTAGAAGTTCATATATTGGTTTTAAACGCTCTAATTTCTCCTGATTCTTTTCTATCCATACAGGACGATTTATAGTCTTCCCACGTTCTATAACGGCCTCTGTATCTTTTATTTGACGTTCATATTCTCTTGCAAACTCTGGAGTTGTACATAAATTACGACAAGATAAACAGGGATCGGATTGCGTAGGGCAAGGCTGTTTAATCGGTTTTGTACAATAACCCAGTGGCATCCTGACTGCATCTAAATTCGAACGAATATATTCCCATTCAATTATATCTTCATTTTCAATATCCGAAGGATGTACTTTTACTGGTTTGCCAAAATCATTTATTCGAAATAAACCTTTTGCTGTAGCGTCTTCCCATGATTTTCTTAGTGTTGTATCTAATATTTTCGCATAGGTAAGAGTCATTTCCGGTGAAGCATGGGCTAACCATTTTTGGACATGTAAGATATTCATTCCATTATTAATCAATTCAACTCCTTTAGTATGCCTGAAGGCGTGGCTCTTAAAATGGAACACGTTTCCTTTCTCATCAATAATATTTTTCGACTTGGCAAGCTTATTTAAACTATTTTGAATTCTACGAGATTCTGGCGGACGACCTTTTCGTTTACCAGAAAGCCGAACAAATAAGAATTTTTTTGGATTATTGTCCAGGTTGCTTTTTTTCTTCATACACTCTATTACTGTTTGTACAATAGCTGCTACATCGTCTGTAATAGGTACACGATGATTTAAGACTTGTGTTTTCATAATATCACCACACAAATACCAGCCCTGTGCTGTTTGTTCTAAACAGGTATCATAATGAAGGGTGAGAATATCAGAGATACGCCAACCAGTTGCTCGAAGTAATATTACTACGGGAATATATTCTTTAGGAGTAAGGTGCTCTAAATGGCTTTCTAATTGTTGAAGGATTCCCTCCGGGATATATTTAATATCGTTTTCAGTACGTCTTGGAAGTTGGGGAATATCTTCCTTAAATAATAGTAAAGATGCTGGTATTTTAGGAGATTCTATATATTGTAATTTTTCTATGGTTTCCAAAAAAACTCGTAGAGTTATTAAATAATTCCGTTGTGCTTTTTGATGCAGTTCTTGTTCTATCCTCTGCCAGTCTCGGTAATTTTCCATATCCTTGCGAGATAATAAGGATAGATCATTCCAGTTTGGATATTTTTCATATATAAAATTTAAAAAAAGACTGATAGAACGAATATCAAGGCAACTTTGTCCGTGAGATACATACTGAATTCGAAACTTGATGTAACGTTTAATCATGTTACGAAACGGGCTTGGAATAGCTGTAAAATTTAATAGATAATGTGCTTCATGTTCAACCACTTTTGACTTTGCTATTTTCCTGATATCCCAAATGTCTTTTTCAAACTCATCACGTTCATCATAATAATCTTTATAAAATAAATAAATCACTTTTAAGAAGGTTTCATACTTGGTAAGTGAGCCATCCTCTCGAATTTTTAATCCTTTTTGAACTAACATAGAACGAAGTTGAATTATTGCTCTGTTTAAATCTATATCAATAATACTTTTGATATAGGGATAGAACTGATTTAATAACTCTGCAATGTGTTTGAATGATGCTGCATATCGTTTAATTACCGTCTGATATAAACGTACATCATCGACCTTCAAACGATTTAAAATAAAAAACTTTATTTCAGCTTTAATCTTGGATTTAAAACAAGAAAAATCAATTTTTTTATATGTCTTATCCCAGATGGTTTGTCGAAACTCATCAAAGGCTGAATAATCGGCACTCCATATATCATTTTCCCAATAGCCTATTAAGAAATCGTTGATTTCTTCCTGCTTTTCCTTTACGATTGCTGCTCCCATTATACTCATTTCTAACTATCACCTTTCTGTGAATTTATCTTCATTCTCTCTTGTGCACGTTCCCAATCTTTTCTTAGATCATCATCACTTGGATGAACATACATTTGAATTGTGGTTTGAATATGGGCATGTCCCGCACGTTTCATCAAATGTTCATCTTTCCATCCAGCTTTTCGTAATTCGGTCAGTGAAGTATGGCGAAGCATATGAGGTGTTACATGGATAGCTGTTTTCTGTTTTAATCGATTAAATAAAGATACAATATCCGTATACTCTAAAGGGCGGTGCTTATTCTCTCCTGATAACTTAATAAAAACGTGGTTAGTATCTACTTCATCTGTATGTATTTCAGCTATATATTCAAAATAAAGATCCATTAATTCTTCAGATACATCAATTATTCTTGGACTATATACAGTTTTAATTTCCGCGAAATTTTCAAGTTCGCCACGATCACAAATATGAATCTTTCTTGCATCAACTTTGAAATCCTCAAGCCACAGGGAAAGAGCTTCACCGATTCGCATAGAACTTTCCCATAATAATTGGATAAGAAAGCGATCACGTATGTTTGAGCAGGAGAAAATTAGTTTTGTAACTTGTTCTTTAGAAATAACCTTCGGTTTTTCTTTTGGTACTTTAGCTTTGAGAATATGAGCTGTGAATTTTTTATCTTTGTTAATATGATATAAGAAATCTTTAAAATTTCTACGAGAGCCGGTTATTTGTTTTTTTAGGCGTTCTGATAATTGAATAGAATAATCCTCATGACGCATTAAATAATCGTAAAACCCTGTTACAGTAGCTAAAACAGTATTAATTGTTCTTGGCTTTCTTGGTAGGGGCGAAATGGAAATAGATACTACTTTATTGTTCCCATATGGATTTTGTAGCCACCCCATAAAGGATGCCATCTGATCAATACCAATCTCACGGTAATCCAATTTTTCTTGCTCTAGAAATTCAAAAAATAATTTCAGATGAAAGCAATAAGACCGTAAGGTATTTCGTGCAGCATTACTATTATCTTTGAACCGTAAATAATGAAGAACAGGTTGAATAGGCTCTCCATCCTTATCGACTAGCATATATCGCGTCTTTCCGTTTGACAAAATGACCTGTTCTACTTTCACAATATCCCCCCAATACTTAAGCAATTAACAATGTACTTAGAATTGTTATCTGTACTTAGTACACTTCATTCACCCCCACCTTAAAATACTTTAAATACTCTGAAAAATCAATATAGTTATAATTTATTTGAAGATAAATAAAAAGCCATAAGCCTTACTTAAAGAACTATAAGGTCTATGGTTTTATTTAGTATAGTTAACGTATAAAAATAGGCCAAAAGCTTACTTTTATTTCTAATTTTTGTTTTTTATAAGACTCTTTTATTCGTCTAAATAAGAACCAGGGTAAAAAATTGTATATCTGTGTTAACTAGATATAGGAATTCAACTAGTATTTCGGCACAAACTAAGCAAATTGGAATTAGAAAAGATCCGCATTTTATCCCGCTAGGAGTAAATCGAATCTTGCATATTTAAAGGACGTAATGTTGTCTTTTACTATTAGTTTCCTACCATCTTTACTTTTATATGTAAAATGAGGCATAGCGTTGGGATATAAATGAAAATAAGATACAAAGATAAATTGGAAATCTGTGTAATAAAGTTATCAATCGTTTGTCTATCCTTTAACAAAATTGAGATGATTACTGTCACAATAAGGGATATCCGTAGAATATATTTTTGTTTAATATGAAAAATTTCTCTCATGCCTCTTGTATGTGCCCAAAGTGGTAAAATTATGCTACTAATCATAATTAACGCATACCCACATACTACAATATATTCTACCCTTTCGAGAAAAGAAAATTGAATTACCTGTGTCATAGAAAGTTGTGACCAAATCATTTTAGATAATTGACCTTCACTAAAAAATGCCAAAGCAGAAATCACGCTTAATAAGTAAAGGAAATTAGAAAATAATACACTATATTGTGCGAATTTATAGGATTTTTTTGGAGATTTGATAAACGGATAAATCATAAGAATAATTTCAAAACCAGTCATCGTGTATCCAGAACCTTTTGCAGCTAGAAAAATTTCTGATATATTGTGGTTAAATATTGGTAAGAAATTCTCGAAGTGACCAAATCTTATCAAGCAATACAAACAAAGTATCATGTAACTAAAAGATGCAAAAATAGAAATTACACATATGCCAGTGATAACCCGGAAACCGGATGAAATAATATAATAAATTAAAATAGAAAATATAATGCTCAAAATAAGAGTAGATGCGGTAGGAAATAGCCATACTTGTACAATTTCAACATAGGTACGTAAAGTAGAAACGCTCATCATCAAAAAGTATAACATAAATCCTATATTAAACAGCTTTCCCAATAAAGGGCCTAGTACATATGTATGTATATCCAAAATGCTTCCATCAATAAGAGATAACATGTAGTACATAATCCAAATAAGACAATGAATTGCAATGCCCGTAAATAACACTCCTATCCAAGCATCAAAACCAGCTTCTTTCGCAATAATTCGTGAAAATCCGAGTACACCCGCTCCGAATTGTTCTCCATGTATAACAAAAAACACAAAGAAAGGAGATATCATATGACTCATTTTAACTTTCATTATCCCCACCCCAGCTTTTAGTTCTCTTTATTATTATTTATATTTTTTTAACTTCTATTCATATTTAAAAAATAGGTTCTGAATTTCTAAATACTAAAGAACTTTAAGTAATCAGAACGTATGCTGAAAATTATAAATGCTGAACCGGAATGAACATATGTAAAGTTCTGCGGAGATACATTAAAAAAAGGTCTAGATTGAGCTTATAATGGAATCGTTTCTTCTATATGGTTGTAGGGTTTTCTATAAATCAATTACAAAATCGCCGAATCGTTTTATATGTCTAGTTATATAAGGACTTAGCCTTTCTAACTCTTGGCGTGAAAAGCAATAACCTTCTTTTTTAGTTATCATAAAATCATAGTGATATATACTATATTTTGAAAAAATACAGTATTGGTGATGAAATCATTGTATTTTATACATTTTTTTGTTCTATTGGATTGTTTTTCATAATAATGCCATTAGCACCTAAAAACAACCATTTCGAAAAACCATTATAAGCTTCGACTTTATTGGTGCTAGCTGTAATTTGTTCGCGTAATTTCATATCTAAAATATACTGAAGAATGAAGATTTTTCGAATTACCCTTCCAAGTTCCCGAAACGCTTAATATAATCGTTTCGGGAACTTGCGGTTAGAACGAGTGCACGTTTGTCTTGATGTTTTGGTACTTCATTATACTTTTTCGTGTAATATTCTTGGTATTCCGATACATACTTCCTTACAGAGTTGGCGGCTTCAACTAAGTAATACCGCAAGTAATGATTCACATTACGAAATAATGAAGTGTTTTCAGCGGTGAACCGACCAGACTGGTATGTACGCCTTTTGTGAATTAGATTATCATGTATATGTTTTTATACTTATATATGAATTCTAATATTTTAGTGACGTTTATTTCAGCAATGTTTTTTGGTGGACTTACTGTATAAAATACAACGGAACATGCAGAGAAATTGTATCGTTATATGAATGGCATGAGACGAGCGACAAAACGAGAAGTAGAGCAGAGAAAACCTATTTTAGATGCTTTATGTCAAAGATTAGGTATACAAGATTTGGTTTTATGTGTGGCAGATGAACCGTTTCCGAATGCGTATGCATTGGGTAGTAAGACGATTTGTGTCACAAAAGGATTATTGAAAACAGCGAATGAGGAAGAACTTGCAGGGGTTTTAGCACATGAAATTGGTCATGTGCTGTCATGGCACACACTTTGAATACAGCAGGATCAGTCGCTACATGGATATTAGTAGCTATGGCAACGATTTTATCTCTTCTCTCGAATCGTATGCAAATTGTGGCTGTATTAGCGGCTCTTGCAGTGGTCGTATTAAAAGCCATGCAAGTGGTTTTTCATCGAGTTGCGGATTTACCATTTCGAGTGGTAGGAAGAAATGAGGAATTCCGAGCGGATGCGTATGCAGTCGAACTAGGAATGGGAGAAGGTTTGATGTTCTTTTTAGAAAAAATAGAAGGAACTGAAGGTTCTCCAAAAGGGATCTGGGCACGTTAAGAAGCAACTCACCCACCTGTAGCATTTCGGATTGAACAAATAGAAATTGCGCTAGAAGAAAAACAGATAGAATCTTTATAATAAAAATGGATTTGTGATATAATAAGTATCCATCACTTACTAATTTATGGATGAAATTGAAATTATGTTAAGATTGATAAGACTACATTAGAAAATGTGGGTTCAAGTTGCTGTATTGACTGAATTGCACCAAAAAAACCAATTCCATTACACGGGAATTGGTTTTTTGGTGTGCACTATCAGATGACGCGTAAGGAGATTAATCATTTGAATACATTTATTATACTATTAATTGAAAGAAAATTCAAAAACAAAAGGATGAATCTTTGCATATTTTCAAATTCGAACACAAAAATGTAAAGATATAGTTTATAATAAGTGGTGAAACACTCTCCTATGTTTCTAGTGATTGTATCTTTTATCTGTAGTTGGTGCGAAATCTGTAGATAGATTTTGCACTTTTTTATTTATTGTTTTATAGGATCAGTGTGATTTTTTTATAAGGGGGGGATTACTATGTTTGGGAGTAAAGAAAATGATATTAAAGAGTACCTTATACAAGAAGGTTATGAGATTAAAGAATATTTAAGAAAAAATGGAGATTGGTACTATTTTAAAGTACATACTTTTTGGTCGGGAACGCACTTAGTAAAAGTAAAAGATGGAGTGTTTGGTTTTAGAATAGAAAAAGAGTAAATAGAATGGTGAAGTTTATCTTGATTAAGTTATACTTATAGGTACACTTATAAGTGTACTTTGGAGTTTATTATGTAAAAATATAAATAAATTAAACAAAAAGCCTAGTAACTGAAGTGAAGTGACCCCCGAAAGCGGGACACATATCAAAACATCTAAACCATCTGTTCCCTATATTCTTTAGGGGATAGGTGGTTTAATTTTTCTTGAATTCGCACACAATTGTAGTAATGAATGTATTCTAACACAATCTTTCGCACAGTTGTGTTGGATACTTTTGTTATCTTTTGTGAGTAGAAAGCTTCGCTTTTTAAATGACCAAAGAAGCTTTCCATGACGGCATTATCATGGCAATTTCCTCTCCGGGACATGCTGGTGATAATGCCTTTTTCTTTGGCATATGCTTGAAATTCCTTCGCTGTATAAATACTTCCTTGATCCGAGTGAAGGATGGCATCTTTTACTTTTCTCCCTCGCATTGCTTGTTTTAATGTCTTCATCGCTAATGTTAATGTTTGTGATTCACTGATGACATAACTAATAATTTCACGATTAAAGGCATCCATAATCGTTGATAAATACAATGTGAGCTCTCCAAATAATAGGTAAGTCACATCCGTAAACCACTTTTCATTTTGGGCTATAGATAGATATAACGCTTATCTTTAATTATAGGCTTCTCTATCATTTTTTGTTATTTCAACTATTACGCTTTAAAGGTGGAATATTATTTATATACTTTAAATCTATATAATGATATAATAGAAATGAATGATACAATAAGCGACAGTTTATACTAAAAAATGTCCTTCATCCCCGCTCTAAGTATAGATGGATTCGTAAAGGACATTCTCTATAAAATACAATTACGTTATTGATTCACATAATATTGGATGTTAGAGAAATCTCGTTCTGTCAGGATAGGTTGGATCTGAATCACTGGATTCGATTTCAAACGTAAAGGGATTGTCGATACAACAAAATCTATACACTGCACTTCTGCTAATTCATTTTCTCTTATTTGTTCTGCGGAAGAAAAAGATATAAATTCTATCTTTCCACCGAACTTTTCTGTTAAAACAGCTATCATATAATTTTTCCAACAATCTCGTTCTTTCGTAATGATTAGCACTTTTTTTGAAGTGTTTTTATTTTGAATTCGAGATGCTTCAATCTGTAATACAATATTTACGATTTCTTTATTTGGTACATAATCAGCGATTTGATGTTTTTGTACCCATGTATGATAGACTTCGTTCACTTGAAGAAATGTTTGATTATATTTTTGCTGCATATACGTATGGACTGTTTCTTCTTTTGGTTGAATATAAGAATAAATAGGAAGAAAATAGAGAGTCTTTCTAAAATGGAGAATGACCGTATAAATAAATTCTTCATCTTCGATAAAACTAGACCCAAATCGCTCATCTAACATATGTATAAAATCTTTTACAATTCGATACACTTGTATTTCTTGTTGATGAAAGATTTGCATTTCTTGCTTTTTTTCCTGGATTGGATCTATATAGCTGTAATTTAAACTTTTTAGTACAATGGTCAAAATAATTTTTTCATACGTTGAAAAGTGAAGATGAAAATCCTGTTTTGTCTCTTCAACCAATACGGATACATGATGATATAACGGTGTATCAAGATTGAATTTTGAAAAAGGGGGAATCCATTCTACTGTATATCCTTGCTTCTTTCTTATTACTAGAATTGCGATAAAATAAGAAAGTTGATGCTTGCTATCTACAGTAAATAGAATATTTAATTGCCTTTCTATTTTTTTTATAAATGAATGGATAATCTCTTGGCTTTGGTGAAAGGGCCATTCTCCGTTTAAATACACACTTGTATACAATTTCGTAAACAAATAAAGAATTTTAGCTTCACTGCCCATTATTCTAATCGGTTTTTTTCGAATTTCTAATCCAAAATGACGGATTTCATTGTCTATTTTTTTTACAACTTTTGCGATTTTATTCGGTTGGATATATAACTTTTCAGCCAAGCTATACACAGTGGCGGTTTTATCGCGCAATAATTCATCTAATATCTGAAAAGTCAAAGATTCTCTAAGAAAAAAAGAAATCATCTCTTGAACAGATGCGTGAGATGGGATTTCCACCTGTACTCCATACCCTTTCTTTATCTTAATGTGCCATGTAGGGGGCAAAACCTCTGTTAGATGGACTAAATCATTTTTGATTGTTTTATGTGAAGCACGTATACATTGTGAAATTTCAGTATAGGTATACCATCTTTTTTCTTTCGATATCAACTCTAATATTTGGATTTTCCGTTTTATATCCGACTCATTTTCCGTTAAAAAATCTTTTATCTCCATTTTGTCCTCCATATATGAGTAAGAATCTTGTTACATCGAACAACAACATGTTTTTTATCTTAAAAGGTATTGAATGATAAGCTGAGAAGTAAACAATTTGTTACTAATGGATAAAGAAATCTAATGGTATGCTTTGAGTAGTAAAACATCGCCCCATTAAAAGACATCCACTCCGTTGATTGAATATAAAATATAGCAAGAGAATTAATAAGGATTTTTGCCTCTTTACCAAAATGTTAGGCGAGCAACAACTAAGTTCAACAGGATTGAAAATACAACCCTCTCACTTGTTTACTTATTCACAAAGTTGTTGGCGTACCAGTTATGATTGAATAAATATACTTGTCATGTCGTTTCAAGCTTACGTATCTATTCACCAGCAATCGACCTCATTATTCCTTATCAGGACATCACTACTATCAAATAGCCCTAACCTTTTAAACATCATATTAATCCGTGTATTTACTTTACATCCATCCGGATGATTTTTATCCAAGAAGTAAATACTTTTTTAAAGATATTTATTAATTCGGGATCAAATTGAGTGCCTGCTCCCTTTATAATCTGATCGTACGCTTCTTTTGGTGTCAATGCAGTTCGATACACTCGTGTGGATGTCATGGCGTCAAATGCATCCGCAATCGCCACAATCCTTGCGCTTAACGGTATCTCATGTCTTTTTAAGCCATTCGGATACCCACTTCCATCCCACTTTTCATGGTGAGAAAGAATAATGGAAGAATCAACAGGGAGAAAAGGAAACAAGTTGACGACTTGTAAGCCTCGTTCTGGATGTGACTTCATCACATCATATTCTTCTTTCGTGAGAGAAGAGGATTTTTTTAAAATTTTATTTGGTATTCTCATTTTTCCAATATCATGTAGTAAACAGGAATGATACAATTTGGTAAGAGCATCTGGATTATATTCTTTTGTCTCCTTCGCCAATATGGTGGCATATATAGCTACCCTTTTACTATGATCTTTTGTATACGGATCTTTCAGACCTAATAAATAAAAAAGCAATACAATCGCCTCTTTTCATATTTGTATTCCTTTTTCCTACATCCTGTCGTATCATCAAAAAACACCAAAATAAAAACACCTTGAAACAGTATATATAAATAAAATATTTCTAAATCATAATCTATACAGGTTATAATTCATCTTTCCGAGGTTTTGTGCATGGGCTATCATGGCTCAAAAACAAAATGATATTTTATTTATATACGTCCGAGAAGGTGTTGGAACTACTTCACATTTCAAATCCATTTCCTATAACATATGATATGGAAATACAATCCGCATACAGTTTCTTCTTTTTAGGTTTTTTGCTTTATAATTATAGCAAAGGAATCGCTGTAGTTCATTTCATAAAACGCCTTATAATCGGCATCATTTGAATTCCATCAGTGATATTTTATAAATGAAAGAAGGTGTCTATTCATGCGTTCTCTTTTAAATAACAATTTACGCAGACAACTACAATTCTTAGAACTACTATATGAACAAGATGGATGGCATACGTTAGGAGTAAGTGCACAAACACTGAATTGTTCCGAAAGAATTTTGAGGGATGACATTAAATTTATTAATCAAGAATTTCAACCTTTTCAGATTGAGACATCTATAAAAGGGATTATGTTAACCTATCCTTCACAATATTCTATTGATTTTATATATCAAAAGGTCTTATCTATAAGTCCTGAGTTTTCATTTATTGAACGGATATTTTTTGATGAAAGAGATCACATAGAGACAATCGCGGAGGAATTATTTCTTAGTACTTCCACCCTAAGGCGGATTGTCACAAAATTGAATGTGTATCTCGAACAATATGAGATACACATTCAAACAAACCCTTGTAAAATCATAGGAAATGAACAACATATTAGAAGTATTATGGTCCAGTTTTTTTATGAGAAATATGGTGTAACTCATACCCCTTTTCCAAACAATCAACTACAGGTATTGGATCAACTCTTTCTATATGTTACCAAAAAAAATCAGATACAACTAAATTTTCCAGACCTCATACGGATTCGGTATTGGACAATGGTGAATGTGATTCGTTTACAACACCGGCATATGAAAACCATTTCAGAAGATTTTTCAAATCCTTTGGATGTAAGCGTTTTTGAAAACAGCCCATTTTGTCAATTGTTCCAGGATACCTTTTCTCTTGATTTTAATCATGAGACTGTTTACCAGCTCTTCTCTGTTTTTTTTAATCATCAGTATGCATTTACGTATGAGCAATTAGAAATGATGGTACAACAAAAATCAAATGACGCATGGAAAATCGTTCCTAAAATTTCAAACTTATTGCATAGACTATCCGACAAACTACAGGTGCCTCTTCAAAATAAACAAAAAATCATTTTGGAGTTATACAATTTACAAACCATGAATTATGGACGTAGTTTTATTTTACATAATAAAAGACGTTTCTTTTCTGAACATCATTCTCACGAATTTTCATACTTTGTCTTGCTTTTAAAAGAAGAACTAACTCACTTTCACTTTCATGAACAGTTCAAATGGGATGCGCATATTTTTACGGAAACATTATATATTTTAATCATACATTGGACAAACTTATTACAAGCCTTAAAACAGAAAGTTCCTGTTCTTTATGTCGGCATTTTTTGTGATTCAGATATGGAACATACCCTATTTATTCGTAATATTATGCAGTATCAATTTGGTCATATGATTCAACTATCTAAGATTGATGTATTACATCTCAGCTCATTTAAACAGATTGCAAAAAACTATGACTTGATTATTACAAATATCTCAGGTTTAACAGACGTATCCACACCCATTATTTGTGTGAATACCATTCCTTTCTTACAAGACCTGAATAAAGTACAAAAAGAAATATTCACTCTCATTCACGAGAAACTTTCGAAAGAATTTGATGTGTAGGGAAGGGACTATATATCATTATCCTACCTCTTACATTTTCCAATGCCGGTGGATATAAAAAGGTACCGTAAGGTAACCAACCATATTCCTATTCACAAAATATGTAATCAGGATAAAACCAATGTATTATGTTTGGAAAGACTCTTTTTCATAAAAATACCCCTCCAAATGAAACCTGTATCTGGAGGGGCACTACTATTACTCTACGTCTACAATCAATTCTACACTTTCTATATAGAACGTACCTTCTGTCTCACTTATCTCAATCCACATTTGATTTGTATACGGGATGAATGTCACTGTTTTTGTGATATAGCCGGTTTGATCATTGTACACACTATTTGTGTTATATCCGTTTGTATTCGATGCTTGTGTATTATATGCATTATTTGTGTTATATCCATTTGTATTGGACACTTGCGTATTATACATATTATTTGTATCATAATCGCTTGCACTAAAAATAAGCGTTTCTGTTTGATTTCCACCATCACGGATACTTACATATCCATTTCCTACCCCTTCTTTTCTTGCAGTAACTCGTAACACATATCTTTGATTCGGTTGAACTGTAAACTGTTGCGAAACTTGTTCATCCCAGTTTGGAATCACAAGGACAGATGTATGATTGATTTGTTGTACCTCTACGCCAGGCGTTGCATGCCAATTACTTAACCCATTTCGAAAATCACCATTTGGTATGGCATTTCGCTGATCATACAAACCCCACGCTTGTTGGAGTCGATCTGTTAATTCTGTAAACTTCGTATAGTTCATCCCTGGTATTTCTGGGAACATTTCGTTATATACGTAAGGAATGGACTGTATCAGATCTTGAGCCGCAGTAAGATCTGTAATCTCTACATCAGGATTCAGTTGCTGATCCTGATAATCGGTATATAAACGATCTACCGCTTGTTTCGATGCCATGTATCTTCTATCTGTCTCTTCACGTCTTCTTGTCATTTGAATCTTCCACTGTTGTTCTTCTCTTTGCAAGCGTTCTAATGCGTCTCCTGACAAAGGTCCCTCTTCGACCAATTCAAGATTTCCAAGTGTTGCGTATCCCTCTGGGTCCGTAATCTTAAATCCAACCCATATTCCTGCATTTTCATTGTAATCGATTTCACCTGTATCAATAGGAATAGAGAACTCATGCGCTTCACCAGAACGGTTTTCTACTTCTAGACGGCTATTCACATACTTTTGTTCGCTGCATCGATTGATTCTACCATCCGAGTTTACAGGAGATACATCTGGCAGCAAATCATCCGGTACATTTTTTACAATTCGATTCGTTTGGTGACGAATCGTATAAATTTCTAATCCTTGACTACTTCCCACAAATCCTCTCAGTCTATATCTTGTGTATGGTTTTAATACACCTTCATCAATTTTTTGATACAAATACGTTGGATACGTTTCTGTATCAATTTCTCTCGCACCTGGTAGGCGTAGATAACGCCCTTTGAATACAGCATCCCCTTCTACAATCTCAATTCCCGTACTTGCCGTCCATCCATTTTCTCCGTTTATCTCTTGGAAATCTGGATCTTGTAGTAAGTTACGTGCCTCGCTGAGTCGTTTTGCCTCTCTCACCGCATCAAATAACAATCGTTTTTCATTTGGATACAAATCATCCGATAGGCATTCCACTAAGTTTGCCGCCTGATTCACTTCATAATCTGTTACCCCTGGTCGTAATCCATCTTTTGTATTCGTAAACAAGGCATTCACTGCTTTCTTCGCCGCTTCTAAATCTTGTTCCGCTTCATAGGTTGCATTTACTGGGATGAATTCGATTCGGTCTATATAAACTTCTTGACCGGAGCTAAAATCACCCATGGATAGGAGTATTTTATCTTGTGTTTCTCTGAATTGGAAATCAGTAATGAAACTTGCGAATTTAAATGTTTCATACGTTAAAGATGCCCCTTTATCCATAGTTTTGTTAAATCTATTGTTTTCTATTGTGCCGCCAAGGTATAGAGTAAATTCAAAATCTGTTGTAGAGGCATAGCGAATTCTTACACGATATCTTTGTGATAACGACCCATTTACTGTAACCGCAAAGGTCCCTAATATGCTAGGATTGGTTCTTTTTAATATATCTCCTCCTGTAAATCCAGGACCCTGTACTACGGAACCCCCTAGATATAACATGTCTCCCTTTACCGCTGGAATTTGAGTAATTTTATCTGAATATATTGTATTATTTAAATCCGCACTAGTATGTGTCCAAACAAATACAGGGAAACTCCCATAGTATACATTACCATTTTTAGAGAAAGAATGGGAGGTAATATGAGATAATCTATGACTATAGCTTTCAGCTACCGGTACAGTTCTATCTAGAGGTATTTCATCACTTGATTCATAAACCTGTGTACACCCTTGTAGAGTTGTATGTGTTTTTGAATAAGAATAAGCTGTTGTTGATGAGGTTCCCCTTTTTACCATATGGAACCAAGATCCCGGCACACCATATGCCTTTTGGTAGTAATTAGCTAGGTTTGCCGCAGTTGAATTAATTTCAAAAATATCCCTATCCTCAAGTGCAAATGAATTCTTTTCTGAAGTGATTCGACCGTAATTAGCTGCGTATGTTACGGTCGAATCAGCTGTTCTACGATATTTTAGGGTATGTCCTGACCAGTAGTTTATATAGGCATCATTATTTAACGCAATACCCCCTCTACGTGTATTAATTTCTACTGAGCTGAGTATATCAAACAAGTGTGGCCCACGAATTACGTCGTTTTCAACTTCATAAAAAAGAATACCACTGTGGGTTGACCAAGGGTTGCAGAATCCAGTACTTGTCACTATGTTAAATGCTATCGGATCTGTATACACATCCCGTGTAAGTTGAGCTGTTGTTTCGATTGGATACATATGTGTGTCATAGTTTGGAAATAACGCCACCAAATCTAATACCAGTAATGTCATCTCTCTACGGAACTGATGATAATTCAGCCAACTTTTAGAAGTGGTACCTTTCAATTTATCTAAGCCGATTTTATACCACTTTACACAATAGTCTGAATATTCAGCGGTAAGTTGCACTTGACGATTATAAAATCTAGAAATTTCACCTGGTGTAAATCCCCACTCTTCTCCAAAAATAGAAGCATCTCTTAATAACAATAAATGTAGGTTCACAGCCTGTGCATATACTGCTAATAATAGTACTTCGTGTCCGGATACTGCAAAAGATGGAATTGAACTAACAAAGTTAAGATCTAAAGCTATAAATTGATTAGAAACAACACTTCTAGTTCTTGCATCATTGCGATTTTCCAGCCAATCTTCAAGTGACTGCTGATATACATCCAAAGCATTTCCTAGCCCTTTTAATTCAGCAAGAGCCTTATCTTTTACATATTTTTCTATTTTTTGATCAACGAGTTCTTCCACTCGTTCCATAATTTCTCCCCATATATCTACGCTCTTTGACGGCCATAATTGACCAACAATGAAACTATAGAAACTAGCTATCTGACTAGCAAATGGAACCCCTAAAGCTCCTAGTATTCGACCAACAATGCCAATTCCAGTTTGAATCGTGGATGAACTAATAAACGTCTCCGGATTTCCAAATAATTCAGGATTCTCTCCCCCAGACATTTTCAGGTAATCTTTATAAGGCTCAGTACCAGCGTTGCTGTAACCAGGGGCAAAGTAGCAAATAATTAGTTATTATTTGCTACTTTGTTTCATTTATTTGTTGTGGATTTATAAAAAATGTGTCCAAGCTGTTGTGTTTTTTTATGTTTTTTATTTCTTTATGTTGAGCTTAGTTTTTTAATAGGATTCATACTTGTAGGAATTTCCTTTTTATTTCTTATATAAAATGTTATAAGATGCTATATTAAGAGATAAATAAAATGTTGTTAAATCTTTTAATATACACTAAAAAAGAAGTTTATTTTAATTAACTGTAGTAAAGGAGAGTACCTCGTTGGAATTATCTAATTTTTCAGGTGAATTAAAAAGGTTAGCAGAAGAAATTAAACAGTATTGCATGATAAAGAAGTATAAGAAAATAAGTAGTGTAAGAACTTTTAAGAACCTTCTTATTGATGGAATAGTCGATATAGCTATAAATAATGGATTATTAGCCATTCGGAATGAAGTTGTAGATCTTGTTTCTGAAGAAACAATTGATGTAGCCATTTATCAAGAGAATGGAACTTGTTTGTTTGCCATAAACTTTACAGGTTGGAGATTAAAAGAGTCCTTCAAAGATTTAAATAGCTTTCAAGCATTAAATAAAATCGTAATAACCTATATAGAAGATACAGTATACATTAAAAATTTAGTGAAACTATTTAATACAAAAAAAGATATTCAAATTCTTTAAATACCAAACCTAAGATTTTACAAAGGTCCGAAAGAACAACGTTTAAAGAATGTAGAAATATGGGGGGATTCACCTTATGAATTGAAGTTAAAAGAGCATCTCAAATTGAATGGGATTCAATTTCATACTCAAGTACCTGTTTATGAGACTAATAGATATGGAGTTCCTAAGTATTGGTTAGATTTCGTTGTGATTGGGAGATTTTCAAAACTTGTAGTAGAGTGTGATGGGTTATGGTTTCATTTAACAAAAAAAGGAATGTTACATGACTCTATAAGAGATTTATGGGTAACTCAGAATACAGATTATAATGAAATATTACGTTTCAATACTGACGAAATAGCTTATTTATACTTTGACATACCATATTTGAGTAAGTATACAGGAACTATAGATAGTTTCATCATGGGATATGGAACGGCCTTTTCTATCTTTTACCTAGAGACGAATGTAATAAATATCCCTATTGAATTACTAGAAGATAAACGGATAGTAAAAGTAATTATATCTATGTGTGGGGATATACAAAAAGTTCAAGGGGAAAATTATATCATCTTAACAAGACAGGGTGTTATTGTAAAATCAGATATAGTTACTGATACAGTATCTAAAGAAAATTATAAAGAAGATATTTCATCCACTCAAACAATAATGGATAAACAACAAACTTCTGTTAAATCTAATACCAATATACGGACCAAAAAAGCTGGAGTAAAGCCTACGAAAAGAACAAGACAAAATAGAACGAGTGTGTACAAAAGGTCTTCTTCCCTTGATAAACTAAACCATATGCATATAAAAGACATAGAATCTACTTTAAGAGACATGTATACTATAAAAACTGATAAGGATACTACCCTTTACGAAACAACTTTGAGGGAGAAGTATAGGAAATTATACCAGCAGAAGAAGATAAAAAGCTCTAAACTCGTTTTATTTGATGGTATCTCAAAGGAGAGGTCCAAGCAAATAAGGGAAGATATAGAAAGGTTTTGGAAAGTAATCACATTAGAGGGGAATGATGTATCGGAAATTGACTCCTTTAATTTGGCCATTCAATACATGAAACAACATTATAAAAGATATGCACCGTTACCGATAACAATACATGATGTATCCATTTTATTAAATAAATGCAAGATAGAAAAAAAGTTTGATTAAAATCATTGGTATTAATGATTTTAATCAAACTTTTTTCAAAATCAACATGTGTCTTACTAGTTACTTTTTTGTTGTATCTTACGATATAATGTCATACGAGAGATACCCGATTTTTCTGCAGCATCCGTACGATTCCTTCCTTGTTCTATAAGATACAAGGCATAATTCACTTTTTCTTCATCAGTTTTTGGCCTTCCAGGGTATTTGCCACGTGTTTTTGCAGCTAGGATTCCTTCTTTTGTACGTTCAGAGGTTAAATCCCTTTCGAATTGAGCAATTCCTGCAAAAACAGTAAAGAGCATTTTTCCATGTGCTGTTGTTGTATCAAGCCAGGATTCTTTTAGACTTTTTAAATTTGCTCCTTTTTGAGAAATGAGTTCAGCAATTTCAATTAAGTCTTTTGTAGAACGAGAAAGACGGGTCAAGTCTGTTACTATTACTGTATCTCCATAACGCAGAAATTCTAAAATACGATTTAACTCAGGGCGGTTTCTTTTAATTCCAGTTACTTTTCCGAAGAAAATACGTTCACAACCAGCTTCTTTTAATTGTTGTTCTTGACGATCTAAATTTTGATCAATTGTAGATACTCGCATATATCCAAATTTCATATAATTCTCCCTTTTTTCTTTTTATTGTATCAAAAATGCATCGTGGTAAATATTGTTACAAAAATGTTTTGTTACACATTTTTGTTACGTTCAAATTGCTAGTTTAATCGGTCGCA
Source organism: Bacillus sp. FSL K6-0073 (assembly GCF_038006085.1). NCBI lineage: Bacteria > Bacillati > Bacillota > Bacilli > Caryophanales > Bacillaceae > Bacillus > Bacillus sp. FSL K6-0073. Next base: position 357,199 of record NZ_JBBOUN010000004.1, read on the forward strand.
CATCTTGATTAAAAGTGTTGTAATAAAAACGACCGTTTTTGTTACAGTGAACTAACTAATATATTAAAAATGAAAAGAAACTTTCTATTACTCTGAAGAAGTTTCTTTTCATTTGAACAATCTTAAGAAGGTTTCTGGAGTATTAGACGTTCCTTCATGTTTAATTTGAATGTCCCATATGGATTTACGTGAGCATAGATAAGTGGTGTTAAAGCTCTAAAGTCCTCTGGGACTAATTTTTGTAGTAGAGATTTATTTTGGTCTAAGAGAACTTCTTGAATCATTAAAGTATTGATTAATACTAAACAATTTTGGAGGAGATGAAGAGCAAGTACAGCAATCTCTTGATCCTCCATACGGTTTGTTTGAATTTCTCCTCCTTTTCCATAAAAAATGAAACTGTTAGCAGAGTTCCAATTCTCAACTACATTTAATCCTTCATGAATTTCCTTCCGAATTTCTTCTGATGATAAATACTCACAGAGAAAAATGGTTTTTAATGCTTTTCCTAATTCACTAAGTGCTCGATAAGTTGGATGCCCACTGTTACGGGTAAATCGTTTGAGAACAGCCTCTGTTTCGGCTGTACCAAGCCGTAAGGCTGTAGCATACTTAATCATTTGATCGTACTGCTGTTCAATTAAATTCCAATTGATTGGTCGAGTTAAAACTGGCTGCAAGTTGGGGTATGAGTCTTGCATACCTACATCCGGACGATACAATTTTTGCGCATGAATAGCTTTAAACCTTGGCATTAGTTGAAATCCTAGTAAATGACAAAAAGCAAAAGCAACTTCACTTTGTCCATGTGTATCTACATAGTTCTTCTCTACCTCCATATTCGTACAATGCCGCAGTAATCCTTCAATCATAGAAGCTACTTCTGAAGAAGAACAAGATTTGAGTTGTGAATAAATACATGTAGAGTTTTTTTCTACATGCCAATAAATCATTACACCCCGACCTCTATATCGAATATGCCATTCTGTTAGTAAATTTTGATCCCACGCTCCAAACTTTTTACTATCAGATGCACATGCTGTGGTTCCTTCTCCCCATATTTCGGTTACACGACTAGCTAGAATAGCATTAGTTACTTTTGAGATGGCTTGTCGTAAATTTTCTTTATGAATAAACTTACGGCGCACATAAAGCAACTCTTTATAACTTTCTCCATGGTCTCCGGCAGCAATACGTTTTACCCCTGTGTTCGTTCCTAGTCCATATAAACAAAGAATAAGTCTACGTTGAAGTGTCTCCTTATCGAGAATCTCTCGATTCCCTAATGTTTGAAATGTATCTGTTAAATGAACACGTAAATCCGCTTCTTTTAAAATATCTAAAAGATTGGTCATCGGCCAGCGATTCATAACCTCTGCCTTTACGAGATTGAGATTAACTGGTTCATCCTGTGCTTGCAAAGGTGATACAGAAATCCATCCAGTTCCTTTACTCAAAATTCGTACTTTAGTATCGCTCTTCACATGTTTATTTAATTTTTCCAATGCTATATTCATACTGTTTTTTAATTCTTGAATAAGTGTTTGTGCTTCAAGGGGTTTCTGTAGTGCTTCGTAATGTTTTTCCCTGTTTTGTTCAAAATCCTCTGGTAAATCTTCCTCTGGATTTCTATATCGGTCTGCTCCAACTACCCATACTTCTTTGCAACGCAATCGTTCTCGTAAAGCTTGAAGAACACAGATTTCATAATTCATTCGATTGATACGATTTGTTTCTTTATCAATAACTGTATCAATCCATGCTGGTTTTACAACTCCTTCTATCGGAATGTAATCAGCTTCATTGTATGTATATTGATTGGTAAGCTTATATTGCTTGAGTAAATCAATTGCATCTATTACAGGGCGATGTACGTCATTGTTCGATCGAAACTCTAAAATATCCAGTAAAGCAGGAACCATTCTCCTATAATGAGTGCCGTAGGAAGATCTCATAACTGTATGAACCTTTTGTCTGTAAGCGGGACCTGTATGCTTCATTTCTTTCACAATGTCTTTTAATGTATCCTCGCCTACGACAGGAAATAAAACATCTCTTATAATGCCATCTGGTTGTTCTACTGCTTTTTCAGCCATACGAAACAATACGTTTGTCTTACCACTTACTTTGCGAAAATCACGTAAAAATTCCTTTTCGACTTTTCTTTCTGCACGAGCACCAATACGATGAACAATTTGAATAATGAGTTCAACTAAATTATCCGTAATTTCTCTACCCCTACACCAAAAGAAAGCTGCTAATAATGTGTAACGGATAGGGTCTGGATGCCTACGTAGCTCTCTAATATCTTCAGAAACCGCACGCTGCCTGTACGTTCGAATCATCTTAGGTGGAACACCGTAGAATAAATCTGATGGAAGTTGTATATCCCGTACAATTTGGAGCTTTTCTATTTCTTGTAATAAACTATCTAACCCAATCCTTCCAGGATCAGATACAAGTTCCCGAAAACTAAGGATAGTTTGATCCTCTTCAAGTTGTTCTGTTTGGGACCAAGTACGTATAAAGGCATCTAATTTGGATTTTGAATGCTCTGAAAGCTGTGTGAAAATGGATTGTGAAATATGTTCCTCGTATTGGCGAATAGCTGATTTGATATTTCTCTCTAGTTGGTCTTGAGTTGGAGGGATAAGTTGTTGGTGTCTGAGGTGATGTAAAACATATTCTCGTACACGATCTATTTGTAGTTCTTGTGGCAGAATGTTGGCTTGTAGCCATAGCTTTATTTGTTCCATATCTTCGGAAGTACTCTCTCGAAATCCCACATATTCACGGATTTGTGCTCGATGATATTTAATAGAGCGTCCGTTCCAATCATATTCCTGAAAGGAATCGGCAGGTACTCCTACTTGTTTCGCAACATAGTCAATCAGCTGTTTATTGATTTCTTGTTTTCCTTTTGGAAAACGACCTTGATATTGAAAAAATTTTAGGGAAACAGCAAACCCAAGTCGTGTGCTTCCATATTTATTTCCAATTAAGCGCATTTCTTCTGGGATAATTGTAAAATGTTCAATAAGCTCCCCTATCTCCCAATTTTGTTTCATCTGATTGTGCCTCCTTATCCTATCTATTAAGAAAATTTTAACATATAAAAAAGTTCTGGAAGCCAGAACTTTACGTTTTAAAATATTTACTTTGCCCCTGGTTACAGCAACGCTGGTACTGGGCCTATATACATTGATACCGCTAAGTCGTTTACTACGAGCAGAATACTTCATTCCTTTCTTTTTTTCTCTTACCGTTTGATCGTGTAATCGTTTTTGTTGTTGTTCTTTTGTTAGTCGATGAACAATCACACGAGTTGGTACTTTATCAGTCATTCCTACATAAGCGTTGGATATTTCATATGTTTGTCCTGGCTGAAGAGAGTTCATTAAAACCTCCATATCTATTTGGATATACTCTGTACCCTTCTTAATTCTGCCATCTTGAAAATAATCAGGGTTTGGATTTTTTTGATAAATACGTGTATTCGATTTAATACGTGAGATATAATAGGCCTTTTTATCTTGTATATGTTGAAGATCTTTCAAATGAAAATAACCTAAATCTCGGATACATAAATCATTCGCTGTTACAGTTGGGGCACACAGGGAACCGTAGGTTCGATCATGTTGTTTACCTGGACCTGTATGAATATGAAGGAATTGTCCACTTAATAAATCATACTCAAGCTGTATCTTTACTCCCGCTGTATGGCTGCATCCTCCCGCACCAGGATAAACCGATGAAAATATATCCGGGAGTTGAAATGCAGTTGAATCTAAAATACGAATACGCTTGAAAACAGAAGTGTATGGAGAAGAAATCGGCATAGATGCGGCCAATTTTTTGCTTAGTAGTTCGGCTAGTAGGTGTTGTAAAAGTTGGACGGCCGCCTTATTAAACCGTTGATTCAGTCCCTCAGGACTGATGAGTACTTCTGTTGATGCTTCTAAACAGCTAGATAACTGAGTTAAAGAAGTCATAGCTACATTTTGGCTCACCCATACACATAAAGCTACTAAATCTTTTGCTTGGTACTTACTGGTTCGTTGTACAAAGCCAACATCTCTAGCAATATCTCGTAAGGCATTTGGAGATAGGGCACTTTGAATCTCTTGAGCAAATAGTTGTAATTCGTTAGACACAGAAACAGACATAAAAAACGCCATCCTTTCCTATGATTCTACAGAAAGAATAGCGTATTTTTTCATTTTAGGGGGCATTTCTTTTTATTAGCTTGATAGCGATGTGGCGGTACCCCT
>NZ_JBBOUN010000005.1:0-93702 GCF_038006085.1 Bacillus sp. FSL K6-0073
AGTCCAACGTGAAGTAAATATCCAGGACAATGTAAAAGGAAATGGAACAGTAAATAGGGATGTGAAAGCAGGCCCTACAACAGTCCAGCGTGAAGTGAATGTTCAGGACAATGTAAAAGGAAGTGGAACAGTAAATAATGATGTGAAAGCAAGCCCTACAACAGTCCAGCGTGAAGTGAATGTCCAGGATAATGTAAAAGGAAATGGAACAGTAAATAGGGATGTGAAAGCAAGCCCTACAACAGTCCAACGTGAAGTAAATGTCCAGGATAATGTAAAAGGAAATGGAACAGTAAATAGGGATGTGAAAGCAAGCCCTACAACAGTCCAACGTGAAGTAAATGTCCAGGACAATGTAAAAGGAAATGGAACAGTAAATAGAGATGTGAGAGCAGATTCTACAACGGTTCAGCGTGATGTGAATATCCAGGACAATGTAAAAGGAAGTGGAACAGTAAATAGGGATGTAAGAGCAGATTCTACAACGGTTCAGCGTGATGTGAATGTTCAAGAGAATGTTAATGTGAAGGAAAGAAGGGGTTCGGGATTACGACAAAGAGGAAGCTCTAGAAATCGCACAAACAGATTAAATCAAAAATAAGATGAGGAGGGATTTTTAGTGAGAGTGATTGATATTGCAAGTAAAAGAAGACTTTATTTTGAAATGAAACAAAGAGAATTGGAATGTAGTATTTTAATAACGCTAGCAGGATTTGTAATTGCTACTACTATTTTAGCTTTTCAAATTCGTTTTGAATTAAGTCAGTTATATCATTACATCGTTGCTTTTTTTCTTCTGATATATTTTTCTTTTAATCTATATTCAAATAACAAGTTGGCAAAAGAGTGTTCGAAAATAAAAGGTAAGCAGAAGGGATAATAAAATGAATAATTGGTTATTTGCTATCTGCATGTTAGGAGTTGCGATTGTGTTAAGCATGATCGCAACTTTTTTTAAACAGATTTTTAGATTACTAAAGTGGAAAAAGAAAGAGGGGCGTATTTTTTAAAAAGAGAGGTGGAACGAAATTGTCACAGAAAAAAGAGATGCAATCACCCAAAGAAAAAATATTAAGTTTAATGGTAGAAGAGGGTATAGAAATAAAAGAAAGTTTTTCTTTTTCTTTAATACGTCCATTTACAGCTGGATATTTAAAGGGAATGTATGATTTTGAAGAAAAGTGTAGGGGTTATGGGGTTGAAAGAAATTCTAATACATTAATTGTGCCCCAATTCACTGATCTAAATGAAAAAGAACAAGCTATAGATTTAGCTTATTTATGGGGACACCATCTTCTAATGAATAATAAATCATGTTGGTTAGAGGTTTTTCATCCAGATTCATATTTGATAAAAAAACTAGGGTGGAGAAAAGCAAAAGAAATTTGCATTAAACAAGGGATTATAGAAGTGCCCCGAAAATCATTTAAATTTTTCGAAGTGAACGATATAGATTTCGAAAGTAGAAAGAAACTGTCATTAAACCATTCATATCGACCGTTGTTTGATGGACTAAAAATATTAGGTAGATTTTCAAGAGTGTTAGTTAGCGTATATCTTCGCATCCTAATGATCCTTTTGATTATTTGGGGATTACAATTTTCAGGAGCTATGCAGTATATTCCCTTCAAGACAATTGTTTTCAGTGAAAAATTATTTGGAATAGAAAATGAACATTATGTATTAAGTGGACAAGAAATTATTGATGTTTCAGGTAGTTTATACCTCATAGTCTTAATTACATATATATTGTTTGAGGGATTTAAGGCTCTTAGAAATTCTAGGTAGAACTTTTAGGAAGGAGAATAAGAAATGAAATTAAACAGTGAGCAACAAGAGTTCTTTGATTTAGGTGTAGAATTATATGAACTTTATGAGAAAGAAGAATTGAAAAATACAGATTCATTATTTGCTGCAGCAAGAATGAAATTATACAAGTCGGTATTATCATTGGCAGTTAGTTATGACATTTTAAACAAAGATTCGATTTTACGATATGAAGAACTCTGTAATTATGAAGAATTATTGAATACATTACCTGAGGATCATCTTGCTAGATCTTACTTTAATGGAATTCAAAATTTATCACCTGGAATGCAGCTGAGCATTAAATTTGATTTTAAAATCACAATGCAACATTTTTGGAGATTAATTGATGAAGTACTTGAACAGATGCCTAAGTAAGCAAGGCTAATATATATTAGCAGAACGAAAAAATTATAAAAGTATAAAAGTATAATTCGGAAGGTAGATAATATTGAAAGAGTTCCTAATAGAAATATTAAATAATCAATTTGTAATGCAAATTATCTTTACAACAACACTTTCATTTGTAGTATATATGATATGTTTTATTGCTTATAATGGAGGGCTTTGGAGAGATATGCAATTAGATCCTTCAGAGCATATCTTTCTTGAATTTGATCCTTTACTGCGCATTATAGTAAAACCTGCCTTATTAAGTTGGCTAATATATGACAAGCCCTTTATTAAGAAATGGTTTTTATGGTCTTTAGATCATACTTTAGTGAAATGGATTATTGGGATTTTATTTGTATTAATTGTGGGGGTATGGATTTTACAAATAGCAATATGGGTATATTGCTTTGTGAGAGGAACTATTTACGCAATTATACGTTGGAAAAGAAAACAAAGGATGGTATTTACAACACAGGAAGAAGAAATATTTGATTTTTGTGTACACAAATTTCCGAGTTATACAGAAAAATATTTGGCTAATGAATTAACTCATTCTGTAGAAGCAAAGGAAATAATTTATAAATCACTTTTATGCATGCACATTTTGAATCCTAAAGGTGTGCGTGATTATTATGGTTTGCGTGCTTATGAATATGATATTGAATATTATCCTGAGAAACATCCAGTAAAACAATATTACGCTAAGTTTGAAAAGTACCCACTTTTTATACAAGAACGTATTGAAAACGATAGTAAAATGTTTGAAACTATGAACCTATTTATTAAAAGTATGATAAGAGAGTATAAGTCTTGTAACAATAAGGGGAAAAAATAAAATTCATGACGTAACAAAGGGAGTGATGAGACATGATGCGTAATCCAAAGAATACAAAGCAAGAAATTAAAATAGCTTTTTTCTATCTCATTGATGCAGGAATAATTGGTTTTATGTTGTTCTTAGCAAGTTATATGCCGAATCTATTTCCGGTTGGTGTATTTGGAAGGATTATGTTTTATGTGATAATGGGTACATTTGGATTGTTCTTGTGTATAAAACCGCATAGCAGTCCTACAAATAGAAATATGATGGTTATTTTAGATATGTTGAAGATGGATAATAAAAATTACCATCCAATTGAAGTAAATACAATCAGTAGTAAAACGAAAAAGAAATAAGAGTAATAGGGAGTGCTTATATAGCACTCTCTTTTTTTAACTCATGAAAGGAAAGATGAATATGAAAGTTGCGGTAGCTGAACCCAAGAAAACGAATCAGAAGAAACGGATAAATTCAGAACAAGGTGATGAAAAACAAGGTTTTATCTCAACAATTTTTGCTTCTTTTAAAAATACGGATGCATCAATAGTTGATGTAGCTCCTTATAAACGACTTGAGCGAAAAACGGGAATTTTAGTGGATCGTAAAGATAATTTGCAAGTCTATTTGAAGGTAAAAACAACGGACTTACTTTCTATGAATGAGGAGGATTTAAAGCGGTTTATGAACCAACTAACTAGTTTGTGTAGGGTCTATCATGAGCCATTTAAAATTTTATCTTTAACATATTCAACAGAAACAACAGAACAACAAGTTTATTGGAAACGCATGGCGATACGATTTCAAGGAAGGATGAATAGAGAGGGGGTGACTAATGAAGAAGAGCGAGTATGGTATCAACGGTATTCATTGGCAGTTGAAAATTTAAATAGGGTACTTTGGGTAGAAAAGAATTTAAAGGAATTGGCCTTCTTCATTGTTGTTTATGGGGAAAACGAAAAAGAATTAATAAAGAACGTAAAAGATATGAAGCGTTACGGTGGAAGGCAATTTGATTTGCAGAATATGAAGGCAAAAGAAGTTGAAAAATTAATATTTAAGCTGCAAAACATGAATTCGGAAATGTAGGAGGAGAAATATTAATGGTGAAACTAGGGAAAAAAGAACAACAAAAATATCGTAGTGCGGGTTATGATTTAGAATTTATTCAGAGGGTGCAGCCACAAGGGGGCATTAAATTTAATGAAAGATATATAGCTCAAGGAGATTGCTATGTAGCTTGTTTAAATGTTTATTCTCTGGCAGAAGAAATTCCTCCTTTATGGTTAACAGCATTAATGAACAATAAAGATACGCTATCAAGTTTGGATGTAGCGACTGCTAATAAACAAGAGGTTCTTACAGATATTAACCGTTCTATCACTGAGTTAAAAGATCGTGTGACGTCAGAACGTCGTTCAACTGATCGTGATGATGCAAATTGGGAGTTAGAAAATTTAAAGTTGTTTGCACGTGCTATAACGCAACAAGGTGAAATAGTTAAGTTGGTAAAAGTAAGAATTTTTATTTATGATCCAGTTTTAGAACAATTAGAGAAGCGAATTGGTGATTTGAAAAAAGAGATTGCAGGTCAAAACTATAAAGCACAAGTGTATGTTTTTAAACAAAAAGAAGAGTGGCAAACATTGTTTGCAAGTTATGATCAACAAATTGAATACTTGGGAGCGAAAAGTGGTAATCCGCTGCCTTCAGAAAACATTGGATATGGTATACCGTTTCATCACCAAGATTTAAAAGATCCAAGAGGAATCTATTTAGGACAAACAAATACTGGTGGAGCATTTATTTTAGATCCATTTTTTTCTACAGGTACTAGAACATCGTTTAGTGGTTTTGTTTTTGGGAAAATGGGTGCAGGTAAATCTACATTACTAAAACAGTTGTTAGAGGGCCTACTTGGAAAGGATTGTTTTATTCGTGGATTTGATAAAGCGCGAGATTATTACACGATTGTTCAACAACAAGGTGGTAAGATAATTGATTTAAGTGGGGCACAAGGTGAAGATGGTGTGGAAACAGGGATGATAAATCCCTTAGAAGTATTTGCAACAAAAATTACTAATACAGGTGCGGTTGATGAAAGAGGATCATTCTTACAACATTTATCTAAGCTTACAAATATGTATCGTTTCTTAAATGTTGATGTAACTGAAACGATTATACAAGAGTTTCGTAGGTATCTTTTAGAGTTCTATACCGAATGTAAGTTGATCCCATCTAGTTCTAAAGAACCGTTTAAAATAACAGGATTACCACCAACTAGTTATCCTATTATGGAAGAATTCCTTGCGCATTTGGATGAAGTTGAACTAGAAAAAGATGCTACTCCACAACGTCATAGAGATTTAGAAACTCTTAAAATGCAAGTACATGATATGGTTCATGTGTATGGAGATATGTTTAATGGGCATACAACTCTTGAAAACTTTGAAGATGAACAAATTGTATTCTTTGATATAGATGGTATATCAAAATTAGACAGACCAATCTTTAACTGTCAATTATTTACCGCATTAACTTTAATTTGGAGTCATGCATTAAAAAATGGTCGTAGAATGAAATATTTACGAGAAGAAAAGAATTTACCAATTGAAGATATTATATATTTTATGGTGTTTTTAGATGAGTGCCATAATGTTATAAATTCTCGAAATAAATTTGCTAATAATTATGTTTTGGAATTTGAACGTGAAATGCGTAAATTCGTTGCAGGTATATTCTTTGCAACACAATCACCACAAGAAATGTTACCACCACCAGGAAGTAATGTGGATGTTTCAGACATGAAAGCAATCTTTGAATTAACTCAATATAAGATATTTTTAAATATGGATAACTCCGTATTAGAAACCTTAAAAAGTGTTCTAGGTGAGAGTTTAACAGAATCAGAGTTTCGAATTTTACCTGAATTAAAACGAGGAGAAGCAATTGTACAAGTTAGTTCAACTGAGACATATAATGTAATGTTCGATCCAGATGAAAAACAACTAGAACGTTTTAAAGGTGGTCAATAATATGGCAGCTACACAGGAAACGTTACTAGAAAAATATAAAAAAGTTAAGAGGTTAAAATGGTTAGTTGGTTTATTTAGTGGATCTACAGGAATAGCTATTTTTGCAGCGGTAATGGTGATATTTATTATAGGTGCGGCGATTTTAGGAGGAGGGACAAGCTCAACGGGTACTTCTAGTGGTGGTATAAGTGGTACTGCATCGGTACAAAACTTACCACCAGAAGTCATGCGCTGGAAAGAGATGGTCGAAAAAGAATGTGCAGCTCAAGGAGTACCTGAGTTAGTTCCTTATGTGTTAGCAATCATCATGGTGGAGAGTAATGGTATTTCAGAAAAACTACCTGATATTATGCAGTCAAGTGAGTCACAAGGTTGGAAAATGAACACAATTTCTAATCCAAAGGATTCTATTTATTATGGTGTTATGCATTTAAAGGGAGCATTTGATGATGCAAAAATGTTAGGGATTAATGATTTATTAGCCATTGTACAAACATATAACTTTGGACGTAATTATGTACATTGGTTAGCATTAAATAATAAAACGCACTCCTTAGAAACTGCTGATTATTATTCTTTAACAGTTGTTGCTCCTGCGGGTGGAAATAAAAATGGAACAAGAATTGGATATAGTCAAGCTGTAGCAGTTGCTTACAATGGTGGTTATCGCTATATAAATGGCGGTAACTTTTATTATGCAGAAATGGTTAAGCAATATTTAAGTTTTGATAATGGGACTGCACCAGGGACTGCACCAGTAAATGGGTCAGAGACCTTTAAAAAGATAATGGATGAAGCTTTAAAATATAATGGAAACCCGTACGTTTGGGGTGGTAAAACTCCTGCGCAGGGATTTGATTGTAGTGGATTAACGTCTTGGGCATTTAGGGCAGCAGGGGTTAATTTAAATGGTTCAGCATCAGAACAATACTATGCAACTGTAGAAGTTGATCCGAAAGATGCACAACCTGGTGATTTGGTATTTTTCAAAGGAACATACGGTGGGCCAGATCATGTGAGTCACGTAGGGATATATGTTGATGCAAATACAATGTATGATTCTGAAAATGCAGGGATAGGATATCACCAATTTACATCACCAGGATGGCAAAAATACTATGCAGGAATTAGAAGAGTAGTTCCAAAATAAAAAAGAAATGGGTGCGTAATAAATGAATATGACTTCAAAAATTTTATCAGGATTACTAAGTGTTTCAGTTGCTTTTAGTGGGGTTTTTATTTATACCGCAATGAAGGAATTTGATAAGAAAGATAAAAAATATCAAGTCGATATTGCCAAAAAGGACAAAACAATAGGTGAATTGAAAGCGAAAATGGAACAAGTAAGCATGAAAAATAATACGAATGCTGCTGATTCAAATAAAGAAAATACGAATCCTTTAATAGATTTGCAAAATCAATATAAAGAGGTATCTAAACAATTTATTCATGCGTATTTGAATTACTCCGTAAAAAATAAGAACGAGAGAAGAGACAACTTGTTAAAAATGACAGATAAAAAAGTAGTAGATATGGTAGCTCCTGAAACAGAAGATCTAGGAGATCCAAACTTTAAATCTACTATTAATCAAACTGCTCTATTTGTTGATTCAAATGGAGATATTTCAAAAAAATGTAGTGTTTTAATTGATGTAGATTACACAATTGAAGGTCTAGAAAACAAACAAACTAAGATTAAAAGCTTAATTAGAATTACATTAGAGAAGCAAGGAAATGAAATTAAAGTAGTGGATTATAGTCCATACCGATTAAGTAGATAAGTTCCAAAATAATATATAAAGATCCCCTGTATGAAAGGAAGCGTAATACAAGGGATCTTTATTGTTTTATTAAAGTGTAATCTAATAATCTAAAAGAAAGGGGTATATGTCATGCTTTTGAGTGAATTAAAACCGAATCATGATTATTCAAAAGAAGGGAAATATATAATTATTAAGTTATGGAAGAGGAAAAATGATTATCAAGAAATAGCAATTGATTGGTTTGATTATAATCCTGGTAATAAATTTGATTGGCTAATTGTTCGTGAATATGACATGGATCATAGAGGGAAAAAGAAATATACAAACTATAAATTAGAAAATATTCATGAGGAAGTAAGAGTACAAGTGAAAGTATTTAGTAAGAAAGGAGAAGCAGTATGCATTTAAAATTTGGAGCGAAAAAAGAAGGAAGAAAACCTGCAAATACGAAAAGAAGAGCATATATGTTAACCCTGGGAAGTTTTGTAGCAATGTTTTTTGTACTATGTATTTCGCCTGCCTTTAGCGGAGCAACATATAAGTTTGAGGAAATGAAAATGGGAGAATATCAAAGCCTATCAACGATGGTGAAGATTTCAGTTGTGAAAAAAGAATACAATCCTACAAATAAAACGTTGCGAATTGATTATGAATTAAAGTCGGATAATGACCCTCAAATTCTTAGTAACATGAAATACAAAGTAGAGAATAAATACATTAAGCAAAAAGAAAATGATGTGAAAACAAAAATTTATCGTGCTAGTGATAACTATATTGTTGTGATTAGTGAGAACATACCTGAAGATTTCGGTGTAGTTTCATCTATTGTTAAGCCTGAATACATTCATCCAGAATTACAATCTGATGCAGATGATATAAAAGATAGAAGTTTAAAAACTTATATTTTACAGAAGGAAAAACTAATTAATGAGGATCTAAAAGAGGAATCGCAGATCTATTACGAAAAAGAATATCTTGCATTCTCACAAAAATCTATAAGGGAAGAAATTAAAGAAATGCAACAGAAGATTCATGATAAAGAATCTGCTATTAAACAATTAAAAATAAAAAATGATAAGTTAACAAAAGAAATGGAGTACCAGACCGAAGATGAAAAACTTAAAACCAAAAATACAATGAACTCAAATGATTCAAAAATTAAGAATCATCAAAAGGAAATGGATGGATTTAAAGAAGAGATTAAAATGAAAGAAAAGAAAATTGAGCTGTTGAATGAAAAGAAAAAAGTTATATAAAAAGGTACTTTTTAAACGGACACAAAACGTACTACAAAGGTCTCAAAGAGACCTACAAATAGATGATAAAAGGACTCAAAACGCCCCACAGGTGCGTTTTTGACATCCCAGTTAGAGAGCTTTAGAAACCCAATAGGCACAGCCTATTTCACCACTTTGACCTCAAAGTGGGATAGGGTTTCCTTATGCTCTTTTTTTAATCTTTGCTTTTGGTAGAGCCTTTATCTGATTGCTAGAAGATAAAGGTGATCTAGAGTAACTAGAATAGGAGAGAGAGTTGAAGATAAAGTGGACAAGATATATGAAATATATGTTCATCGTTGTTTTGCGTATGTAATAGCAAAAGATGAGGAAGAAGCACTTTCAACCGCCCAATATGCACTGGAAAGTATTAATGAAGTAGATCTAAATGATTATTTTTATTTTCATGAAGGTGAAAATGAAGGGAAGTACATTCTTTGCAGGGATTATTTAAAAGAACATAATTATTTTCATGTTGTAGGCCTATGTGGGGTCTCATTCTTTGAATATGAGTGGGGAGAGATTGAAAGAGTACCTAATAAAGAGATAGATATTCATCGTATAGAAGTGATTTTAAAACATAATGATATCTATAAAATCGCCGAGTGGAACGTAAGGCGTAAAATTAAAATGATTAAAGATCAAAAAAATATATATTTGCCGAATAGTGAAATGCGTTTATATAAAATTTCTTTTAATGATGATCCTAAGGATGCTAATAATGAATCCACTTTCGTGAAAATTTCATTAGATGCTTTTAAATTAAATGTAGTAATCGCTTATCTTCAAGGCCTTGCTTTTGATATAGAGAAAAGTTGGGGGATTAGTGAAAGTGATATAGCATTCTTGCTAAGCAAATACTTTTCAGCGGTTGAGTATAAAGAACATCCTGTAGCGGCAGATGGTAATTTTGAAGAATTTATAGATGTACATTTGTTTTGGAATTGGGAGCTTATTGTTTGTAAGTATTGGGATGAAATAAAAGAACTAATGAATTTAAATATAGAAGGGTTGCTAGAAGATATGAAGAAACTTAATCAAGTATTTAATGATAAAAAGAAGGAAAAGAATGAGGAGTATTTTGAAAAAATCATCATTCCACCTCAAGAAGAATTTAAGGGATGTAAAGTAAAAGTATCAAATTATTTGATAGATCACAGGGGTGGAAATAACTTTTATTTGTGGAGAGAGTTAAGTAGCAATGAAGTTGAATCAATGAAAGAAAAGGGAACATATGATGAAGCATTAACAAAATATGATTTAAGAAAATATGAAGAGAAAGATTATGTTTGGTTAGCAAATTTATCAACTGAAGAAGATGCAATGTCGGCAATTAAATCCTATTGGAGAGCAATTAATGAATTGAGTCAGTTAGATGATGTTGATCATAATGAAAAAAAATCTGCCGAAGAAACTGCTAAATATATAGAAGATAGTAAGGATAAAAATAAAAAAATTGCATACTCATATGCATTTAATTGGTTTGGCTTTACTTATAATGGTTCGAAATCAGAGTATTGTTTAGTTGCCACAATTAAATTTAATACATTTGAATTTGAAGAGGATTGTATTGGTGGTGTAACGGATTATCTGTCCGCAAGAATTAACTTACAAGAAGAAGAATTAATTACTAGAATAGATCCTAATGAATTATTTAATGATGTTGAAATAATTGATTTTTTCATTGATGATACAAATAGTGGATTTTATAAAAAGCTAAATGTTGAAGAAGGAAAATTATTAATTAAAGAATACTGTAGGCAAGCAAAAGGAAATAAGTTATCACATATTGAACTGACGGGTTCACCGTTAGCATTTGGATACGTGGAATAATGAATAAATAAAAAAGAACTTAATTCTACAATGAATTAGGTTCTTTTTGTATTGTAAAGCAGGTGACAATATGGAAATTCATGTTCGGAATGCTAATCCGAATCATATAAAGGAAATTGATGAAAGGTGTAAGCAAATAAGTAAAAGACTTGGAAGACGTTACTATCGTTGGGAATACATTAACGAAATTTTTAGAGAACACTTTGATAGAGAATATAAAAGAAATAAAGAAGATAAATTTGATGAAGCTGTTAATAATGTTTCTGTTTCTTTAGAAAGGCAAGAGGATAAGTTACAAGAATATATAGATGCTACAAATGAATTAATTAAGGTATTAGGACAGAATGGATAGGGGTTGAATGAGTAATGGCTAGGATTGCTTTTGAGGAAACATTTCGCTTTCGTGGGAATAGAATCCACAAAGATATAGTTAAAGATTTTATGAAGCAGTATCCTGAGTATTCGACTGAAGCGGATGCCTTACGGCATGGAATTGTGCTGCTAGATCAAAAAATGAGGAAAGGGAAAGGAATAGATGATCTATCACTTTTAAAAGAAGATAATAAAAAAATAGTGCAATCAATGAAAGCGATGCAAATACAAAATGATGTGTTAATTAAATTAAATATAGAACTTCTTTCACGATTAGGTAGTGATTTAAGTATAGAAGATTTACAACTAGAAGTGAAAAGTGAAATTGCATCTTCTGTTACTAGAAAATCGGAAGGGAAGTTCTCCCGAACTTTAAAACGAGAGCCAATGGAATCAAGAAGGGAACCTAAAGTACAAGAAGAAAAAGAAATGCAGAAAGAAATAAAAGCATCATCTATAACAGAAAAAAGATTACCTATGGTTAAGGATAATGAAGAAATATTATTAATAAACGATAAGCCGCATAAAAAGATTTGGAGGTTTGGAAAGTTTATTAATGAAGAAATAGAGTGGGGGCAAATACCTGAACATAGACTTGAAGAATTGGAATGATAAAAAGGAGTAACGAGTTATGGGAAAGTCACCAGGTATTATTTTAACGTCACAATATACAATTCCTAAAAAACAAAGCTTCACAACGTACATTGACTATTGTACGAGAAAGAAGGCACTTTTAAAGGATGGGCATACTTTAACAAATACAGAGTTACAGGAATTAAATCGTCTTGAAAATGCAATTGATTCTTTTGATATGGAAATTGGAAGTACATATTCAAGCAAGGGTAGCAAAGAAATTTCTAAAAAAGAAGCAGAAGCACAAGTACTTTTAACTTCCCCTGATAGCTTTAATACGACAAATGATTTTGAAAAGTATGTTAGTTATATGGGAAGAAAGTATGCACTAGAAAGCAAAAAGAAACTCAATAAAACAGAAAAAGAAGAAATGGATCTACTAAATAAACATATTGAGGATTTATCCCCTAATAGTAACGAAAATAATCAGGAATTAGAAAAAGAAGTGAAAGGAATTTTACCAGGTGTTTTCTCAAAAGAAAAAAATGTAATTACACAAAATGATTTAAAGGATATAAAAGAGTTAGTTGGAAAGGCGCAAAATAAAGGAAGTGTTTACTACCAGGATGTTATCTCTTTTGATACAGACTTTTTAATTACACAAAAATTATATGATCCTAAAACAGATATCTTAGATGAAAACCGTATTCGAAATGCGAGTCAGAAAATGATGGATCAGCTATTTAAAGATGAAAAAATTGAAGAAAGTAATGGATTCTGGTTTGCATCCATTCATCGGAATACAGAGCATATCCATATTCATTTTGGTACTGTAGAAAAAGAGAATCGAAGAAAGTTAGTAACAAAAGTAGTGAACGGGAAAACTTATTATGAACCGAAAGGGAAACGAAAACAAAGTACGTTAGATCACATGAAAACTACCTTTGCGAATTCCCTAGTAGATCGTACAAGTGAATTAAGTCGTATCTCCAATTTAAGAAATGAGTTAGTACAAGAAATAAAAGAAGAGTTTCAAGGATCGAAAGAAAGGAAGCAAAATAGAGAGGTTGTTTTATTGCAAGAGATATACGATGGATTGCCTATTAATAAAAAAGATTGGACATATGGCAGTAAAAAAATGCCGAAAGAAACTAGGAATAAAATTGATGAGTTAACAGGATTGTTAATGAAAGACAATCCACTATTTAAAGAATATGAAGAAGCGGTAGAAAAAGAATCTAGTTTCCAAAAAGGTCTATATGGGGAATCCGAACGAGAAGATAAAGATTATGCTAAGAATCAAATGAAAGATATGTATAAACGTATGGGAAATTCCTTACTTAAAGAATTAAAGAAAAAGAAACCATATGAAGAAAATCCATTGTATCAATTTCAGCAAAAAAATGAACAGATAAAAAAGAAATATGAAAGGGGGCGGTCAGCAAAAAGGCGAGAGTATAGTAATTATTCTAAGTACAAACCACCGGTAATTCGTAAGAAAGATGTTCGAAATATTGGAGCAGCAATAAATGATGATTTAACGAAGTGGCGTGCCGAAAGAGAATATGAACTTGTACAACAACGTATTGCAAGACAACAAGAAATGGAATATTGATTTAAAAAAATAGATGTTCTTAAAACATCTATTTTTTATTTATCTAAAATTTTAGGAGGATTAGAGATGCATACAAAAATTCAAGATAAAACATTAGGGTACTTATTAAGCGAAATTATGGAACGCGGTATAAATACAGAAGAGGTTGTTATGGAAAGGGTATTAGGTTGTTTTCGTAAACTAAGAAAAGGTTTAACTAATATGGAAATTAAGGAAAAAGGATTAAATGTATATTCTAAAAGAGGAATCTCTTTTGGGGAGCTTGTACAAGAAGGTATTAACCGGAATTTAATATCTTGGACCAGAGAAGATGAAAAAGAAATAAAAGAATTGAAGCGTACTAAAGAAGGGACTGATTTCCTTAGAGCATTTTACACTGATAATTATTCAGCCGATTTTATGAAATTCAATAAACAAGTAAACGAACTGTTTAAAAAATATGGGGAGTTAGAACTCGATCCTAAACAAATAGAATATTTGTATTGGAGGGGGGATCATCCTATTTCAGAGATAGAAAAAACATATATAAACAATCCGTATAACAGCGAATATGAAAATGAAATAGTGGAGTTTCATGAGTATTTATCAGGAATTAAGAGTGAGAATTTAAAGGATGATGAATTTATATTTCATTTTGCTCCTAAATTATTTTTACCGGAGGCATGGTTTCATGCACCTGTCAGATTGGAAATTGAGGGTCTTGAAATTCAAAATACGTTAGTTCTTAATAGGCCATATCCTAATAAACGTTATGTTGTTGCAGGTGTTGAAAAGGATAATGGAATTATTTCGCATGGATTCTATTGGGTTAAAAATAAAAAAGAGCTAATTAATAACCATATAGAGGTTAAGCTAAATTGGTTTGTTGGAAAGCGTAAAAAGATTACACATAAAATTGATTTGAGTTTCCAGTTTGGAGAACATAAAGGGAAACTTTTCTCCAATGATCAATGTTTAAGCAGAAATACAAAGTTAAAACAGTTTGAAATAAAGACAGACCTATCAAAAGTAGATGTTTATGAAGATGAGTTCTTGTTTTGTGATAAAGCAGATTTAACACATTTTCCTATGGAAAAACACTCTTATTTTGCTGCGGATAAAAATATGGATCGTTGGGAAACAAGAAAGAGAAAAGAAGCAATTAAACAAAACAAAGTAACTGAGGTTTACTATAATATTCTTTCAAGTGCAGGATTAAATTGGGAAGATGAAAATATAGCAATTATAGAAGAGTTTATGAAAAAAGGGGATGCTAACTTTAAGGATCATGGAGGTGATTATGGAGCTTGTTTTGATGTTACATATAAACATAATATTAGTAAAGAAATTGATGAAGAATGGTTATTTGAAAAGGTAATAGAGTTTGCGAAGAAATATAAAATTACAGAATTTGAAATGTGGAAGAAATATGGTGAAGGTGGTCCTTATGAAATTGGCTTTGGAATTTATTTAGAGGGATCTCTGGAGAATCCTACTATAAAATTACGAGAAGTTTATTTAGGATCATTAGAAGATTGGAATCTATCATGGGATGAATAAATTTTTGAAGAATTAAGTTGAGAAAGGGGTATTTTTATGAGTAACAAAATTTATTATTCGATTGTTTCAAGCGTGAGATTTAGTCGAAATGAAGAGAATAGAAGATTAATAGAAAAATATATACAAAAGGGTGAAACTCATTTTCTAACAAGGGAAGATGATTATGGTGATTGTTTCGAAGTTGATTTTGAAAGAGCAATAACAGAAGAAGTAAATGAGGATTGGATACTGGAAACGGTTATTGATTTTGCTAAGAAATACAAAATTACAGAATTTGAATTGTGGAAGAAAAATGAGGGGGAATCAACTTGTAATAAAGGTTTTGGAATTACAATTGAAGGATTCATGGAGAATCCAATTGTAAAATTTAAAGAAGTCTATTCGGGATCATTAGAAGATTGGATTTTATCTTGGAACAAAGGGAAACAAACTTACGAAAAGGTATATTTTAAATTAGCCCTTTAGAAATTGTAACGGGAATAAATATTAGAAGGCGATAAATCATGAGGATCTTTATTAAAAGTGGTGACATTACCACTTATCAAGCTAAGGTTGATGTAATAGTAAATGCGTGGAATAAAAATTTTGTTCCACGTTTTTTATTGGGAACTTCAGGGGTGTCAAAATCTATTTTTAATAAATCAGGAAGTGAACCATATAAGGAACTTAGACGGAAAGGTTTATTAAAATTAGGTGAAGCAGTTATAACGTCACCAGGTACATTAAAGTGTAAAGCATTAATACACGTGGCTGGAATAAATACGTTTTGGAAAGCTACAGAGTATTCTATTAGGGAGTCAACTTCTAATGCTATAAAACTTTTAATTAATCGAAAATATAAATCTATAGCAATACCACTGATTGGTAGTGGGTCAGGGGGATATGACAAAGAAGAATGTTTAAAATACATTAAAGCTGAATGTGAAAAGTTTAATCATCATAATATTGATGTCTACATAATCAGTTATTAAGTTGATTTGAATAAAAAGGAGATGGAAAAGGAGATGGAAAAGAATATGGAGCAAAGTAATGGTGAGGTTAAGGATGTATATTTAGTACGCTATGGCGCTTTAAAGAGTACTGAAGAGGAAATAGTAACTGTAGATGCTTTACGTGGTAGGGCAGAAAGGGGTAAAGCTTATAATGATGTAGAAAATGCCCAGAAATTAAATGATAAAGAGTTTATTGAAGAATTTAATAAGGCGAATCAGCAGAACTTTATAGCGCTAGATCATAATGCAATTAAGAAACCTATGGTTGTTATACAACGGTCTGAAGCAGATTTAGAAACAAATAAAGCAATTCCTTTTGGTGAAGCGAATGCAATGATGAGTAAACGAATTGCAGAAATAGATGCCGAATCTAAAAAGGCAGAGGAGAAAGGTGAATACGTTCCCTTTGAAAAAACCCGTTATCACTTAATTCTTCCTAAAGAAATGGATAAATATTTTAATCGAATAGAAGTTATTACGATGGATCGATTAGATTTAGGTGACGGTGGATACAAATCTCCATATGAGCAAATTTTAAATGAAAAAAGAGATTTATCGGATGAAGTTAAACAAGCGTTGCAGCAAGAAATAAATGAATATGAACAAACAAAAGGTCAATCTAATCCTGAAAAACTAAGAACAGTAAATCCTACTGTAATTGGTGAGATTCAACAGGATAAGGTTGACCATTTTTCTTCTAAAGAAGCAGAACAAGATGAAGATACAGGTGCTGCTAATAAGCAAGAAGCAAGAAGAATGGCACGTATGGTATATACGCAGCAAATGGAAAGATAAATCGTTATTCGGGAAGAGAGGAGTGATTGAGGATGTTTTATGAGGATAATATAAGTGGTTTTGGTGCTGAAGAAGAAACAAAGAACTTTATGGCAAGGGTTCTTCAAGATATAGAGAAATATTACTCATCAGAAGAAGGTGTGTTGGAATTAGCTGAGTTTATGGCCAGATTTAGTAATTATTCAGCTAGAAACATGCAAGTAATAAAATCGCAATTCCCTAATGCATATGTGTGTGCCAATTTAAAAACTTTTAAAAAAGCTGGTTTTTCTTTAAAAGATGGAGAAAAAGAAATGGGGATCTTTCATCCACGTATAAAAGAATATGTAAGAGATCCAAAAACGAAACAAGAAGTCCTTGTTACAGACTTAACATCAGAACAGAAGAGACAAGTTAAGGTGGGGGACTTGAAAGTAAAGAAAGATATAACGTACTACTTGAAAAAAACTGCTTTAGATATTTCGCAAACAACCGCTAATATGGATGATTTGAAAAGAATATTTCCGAACCGCCAACTAAACTTTGAGGTATCAGAAGAGAATAAAGATATGTTGATAGCTGGTATTAAGGAAGCGGCTAAAAAAGAAAAAATTGAAAGTGGATTACTTGTGGAAAATACAGATATTCTTCAAATAGATAAAGTACCTAAAGTTATTCAAGACTTAGTTAATGAAAAATTACAAAGTGAAAAAGGGAAGGACAATAAGGATAATTTAACAGTAGAATTTGAAACAAAACTAACTTCACATGTTATTTGTAATCATTACGGTATTGATATTGTGGATAGTACAGCTCCTTATATTAGTAAATGGGTGCAAGGTGATCAAGACTTTGAAGAGAAGGATTCATCTATTAAACGTGTTCATGAAACAGCAAGAACATTTATTAATACAATAGATCAAAAAATTTCAGAATTACAAAATGAAGTGGGAAAAGAAATCAATAATAAAAAGTTAGAAATGAATTTACCAAAGGAGTCTGCAAAAAGTCTATCTAATTCTGAAGATATGTTGGATGAGAACCCTACAGTAAATACAGTAGAGGATAAACAGAAAATTCTCGAACGTATCCAGGGGAAAGCCGAGCGTTCTGTTTCTAATAATGTTGGATTGAATTTTGCTGATCATTGGAGTGATGTCTCTCAAATAGCAGCAATTAATACACAAAAACGGTGGGAAGGTTACAAGATTCATCTTTCTGAAGATGGTAAATTTATAGAAGATATCCAGCCAAATATGATTTTGAGTTTAGGTGAATTAAATACAATAGTTGATAAATTTGGTACTGAAGAAGAGCATGGGAAATTAGAAGTGATTAAAAATGAAATTAAACCACATTATGAAGATGACTTGGAAGAAAAAGAATTTTTAAAAACGCTTGTTGCAAAAGTAACTGTTGATCAACATGAAAATATGAAAGTTGAGTGCATTTCTGAATTTGTGGATGAGGATCAATGTAATTTTGATTTTACTCATTCAATATCTGAAGCGATTGAAAGTATAAATCATTCTATTATAGAAGCTCACAAAGAAGTAATGAATGAAGAGGTTGAAAATAAAATTGCTCCGATTCAATATATTGAGGAGAAAAATTATCAAGATGGAGACATTCGTTTTAATCCATTAGATGGAATTTCGAATGATTATGAAGATGAAGTAAAAGAAGAGGTTTATCAAATGGAATCAGCTAAAACGGTTGGATCGGTGAAGAAAGGTCATGGCGCTATGCAGGTAAAAGAATCGAAAGTTAATACTAGTGCAGGGAAACGATATCTTGGAAAAGATACAGTTCATCATGAAGAGCATTCACATGTATCCCAGGACAGAGAACGGGCAAGAAGACAACATATGATACGACAAAGAAATGGTCGAGACTATTAACTACTGAAAGAGGTGTAAGTACAAATGAAGTATAAAACTCACCTTACAACGAGCCTAGCAGTTGCTCTGCCTGTTTTAGCTTCAACAGGCAACCTCACGGTTGGAAATGTTATAGCGGTTAGTTTTGGGGCTTTATTGCCTGATATAGATGAACAGCATTCATGGATCGGCCGAAGAACACGTGGAGTATCAGATCTTATGAATACGGTATTTGGTCATAGAGGAATCACACATTCGCTATTTGGATTAGTGCTAGTGTTGATTCCTATTTTATTTGCAGTAGGAATGACACCTTTATCATTTACAAATGGTATGTGCATATTTGCTGGTTATTTTCTACATTTGGTGGAAGATAGTTTCTCTAAAAAAGGTATTAAGTGGTTGCTGCCATTATCAAATAAAAATTTCCAAAGTGGTTTTAATGTATTTTATTACAGCTATAACGGTATTGTTGAGAAGTTAATTTTAATGATTAGCACAATAGTGGTTGTATATGAGCTTTATTCATATGGAATAGCAAGCTTTCAACCTGGGAATTCAGAAATCTTAGGAGCTTTTAAATCATTATTTGATTGAGTAGTGAAATTTATTCATTAGAAACGAAAAAGGAGGTGATGTTTAGTATAAAACAACAATTATAAAAATGATTTAAAAAACGTTTTAGAGCAGAAAAAAGAAAAATTTAGAAAAGACCTTGTGAATGATACAAGGTCTTTTTTTATTGGAGGAATCGCTTTGGAAGATCAAACAAAAAATACAAAAAAATATACAAAAGAAGATATTGAAAAAGCTGCAGCACTTGATATTGTTGATTATTGTATGCAAAATGGTATTCCTGTAAAGAGCGACAGCGAGCGTTATTACCGACTTGTAGATCATGACAGTCTAATCATTGATAGAAAGAAAAATCAATTCTACTGGAACAGTAGAGGTGTTAATGGTAATGTTATAAATTTTGTTCAGGAAGTTGAAGGAGCATCTTTCCCAGGAGCTATGCAGCGATTACTCGAAGGGGAAAAAGATTATGAAAAGGCTTCAGAGGTTAAATACGTAAGTGAACCTTATGACTATGAACAATTTTCTAAAAAAGAAGTATCTAATTTCGACCGAGCAAAAGAGTACCTGGTTAACGATAGGAAGATTGATCCTCAAGTAGTAGATGCATTGCATAATAAAGGCTTGATTAAGCAAGATAAGTACAATAATGTATTGTTTTTATGGAAAGACCGTGAAACAGGAGCAGTGATGGGTGGATCAGAGCAAGGAGTCGTTAAGTCAGATAAGTACAAACGTGGAACATGGAAAAATACCCAAAAAAACTCTACAGCTAACTATGGGTTTAATGTATTAAATGGTGAACCCCGAAATTTAAAGTTTTTTGAGTCATCAATTGATTTACTGAGTTACGTATCACTACATAAAAAGGATCTTAAAGATACACATTTGGTTAGTATGGAGGGACTTAAACCACAAGTGATATTTAATTACTATATGAAAAGCCAGGAGCGAATTGGTGATGCTCCTGATAGTCTTTCTTTATGTGTAGACAATGACAAAGCAGGTAAAGCATTTGTGGAACGTTTGATACATTTTCGATATGAGAAAAATGATGGCAGTATTGTTGCATTTAAACCTGAATATCCTAAAGCACCGGAGGAAGCAAAAAAATGGGATTGGAACGATGAATGCAAGCGTATAGCTAAACAAGAAGAACAAGGAAGACTAACTGCTTATTTACAAAAAATGGGCAGAGAAAGATAAAAGAAGTGAAATTTTAAAATGAAGTTGAAAATGTTGATTTTTATTAGTGAATTGCATATAATAAGAGTACAAAATTAGAGTAGCCTTACTTTAGTAGGCGCGAAAAAATTGGTGTAACTCTACCGTAGTGAGTACCAAAAAATTGGTGTAGCCTTACCGTAGTAGGCACAAAAAAAGAATTTTAAAAGTAGGGAGAGTTTTCTTCCTACTTTTTTTGCTTTTAGGGGGAGAAGAAATTTGGCTAATAAAGATAATCCTAAATTTTATACTATTTCAACTAAATATATAGACTATCTAAGAGAAACAGACAGTAAAGTACCCTTTAATAAAGATGAAAAGCATAGTAGACCATATGTAGGTGTCTTGGAAAAAATTAATGGCCATGATTATTTTGTACCTCTAACATCACGTAATGATAAAAATTTTAATAGCCAGGTCAGTGTAAAATTATTTGATAATGATAATCCTGAGAAGCGAATTGGAGTTTTATTGGTCAATAATATGATTCCAGTCCCTGAAAAGGAATGTAAGGAAATTGATATAGCAGAAAAAATGGAGACAGATCCTAAATACGGTAATTTGATGTTAAAACAGTATTTATTTTTAAAAGACAATATGGATCGTGTTTCTAATAAAGTAGAAAAAGTATATAAAGATGTGACTGTAAAAGGTAAGCCTTCACATAAACAGAAATTTTTAAAAGGAGTTTGCTGTGACTTCTCTAAATTAGAAGAAAAGTGCCAGGAATATAAAGAAAAGGATCAAGCTAGACAAATAGCATATATGCGCCAAATGGGGCGTGAGAGATAAAAAGGACAACATAGCGCTATGTTGTCCTTTTTATATTGTGAAGTTAAATAGCTTGTAGAAGTGGTAAAAAAGTTTATAAGGAGCGATATTATGGGCAGGAAATTACTTATTAAATATATCTTATATTTTTCATCGTATTTGCTAGTTTATATTGCTGCATACCCGATTTTATTTGTTCTTGTTATGGCTGGTGATAATCCCTATGAAGATCATCTTGTATTAGACTGGATTATTATTGGTTTTGAAGTTCTTGTTACACTCTTTGGTTCTTGGTTGTTAAACTTTATTTTTAGAAAAAGTGTAAACCTAAAATGGAAAGATAAATATTCTTTAATGATATTTATCTCACATCTGTTCCTTATTCCTTTAACATGGAGATTTTTGCTTAATTTCTAGAGAAAATTGAATAATTTAAAGGGCAAAATAGTGATACATCGCTATTTAAGTAATTTGTGTAAATGTACACAAATACACATGTACACATTTACACAAATACACATATACTCACATTCGCGATTTTTTCAGGGAGTAGCATAATCAATGCTGCTCCTTTTTTTATATAAAATTTAAATAATGAGAGGAAGTAAAAACATGTCAGTACTAATCCTAGCAGAGAAACCACCGCAAGCAAAAGCCTATTCTGAAGCCTTTCCGAATGTTCAAAAGAAAGATGGCTATTTCTATGTTCCGCCATGTTCTTTATTACCAACTGGAGGGAATATAACTTGGGCAATTGGTCATTTAGTAGAGTTAAATGCACCAGGAGATTATAAGAAAGAATGGGAGGATTGGGATATAACAAAACTTCCTATTTTACCTGAAAAATATGTTTATAAGGTAAAACAAAATAGAAGAAAACAGTTTAATATTGTGAAAAAGCTAATGCAAGAAGCGGGAATAATACACATTTCGACAGATATCGACAGAGAAGGAGAATTGATTGCAAGGTTAATTATTCAACAAGCGGGGTGCATAAATAAAAAGATTAAGCGCCTATGGATCAACAGCCTAGAAGTAGATGAAATTCAAAAAGGCTTTCAAAATTTAAAGCCAGGAGTAGAAAAAGAAGATTTGTACCATGAAGCGCAGGCACGTCAAATTAGCGACTGGATTATAGGAATGAATGCTAGCAGGTTATATACTTTATTGTTACGTCAAAGGGGCGTTCAAGGGTCTTTCAGCGTGGGGCGTGTACAAACGCCGGTTTTGTGTTTGATTAATAAGCGACAACAAGAAATCCAAAACTTTAAGCCAATGCCTTTCTTTGAATTAGAAGCACAATTTACTTCTCCAAACGGTGTATACATGGGACGTTATAAAGAGAGATTTGCTACTAAAGGAGAATTAATGAGCTTGCTGCAGCAACATAGTCTTTCTGAAAAAAGTAGTCAACAAGGCATGATTACATCTGTAGAAGTAAAACCAAAACAAAAAGAAGCACCAAAACTATTCTCTCTTTCTTCTATACAAGCTTTGGCCAACAAAAAATATAAGTATTCACCAGCTGACGTTTTAAAGGGAATTCAAGAATTGTACGAAGCGAAATTAGTAACATATCCCCGTACAGACTGTAATTACATTACAGAGGCTGAATTTGAGTATTTAAAGAATAATTTGAACGGTTATCAATCAATTTTAGATGTAAATTTCCAACCGCATTCATTAACTGCAAATAAGCGATATGTCGATAATAAGAAAGTCCAGGAACACTATGCAATTGTATTAACCAAAAATGTTCCTTCAAAAGAAACAATTGCAAAATTGACGGATAAACAGAGAAATTTATATATAGAAGTTTTAAAAAGTGTTTTAAGCATGTTTCATTCGCCTTATTTGTATGAAGAGACAGTTATAACAAGTGATTTGAACGGCCTGTTGTTCACCACAAAAGGAAAGGCGGAAAAATCATTAGGATGGAAAGAGTTGTATGTGACGGATAAAATTGAGGAAGAGGACGATCAAGAGAAAGTATCCATCTTACCTGTAGTTAAGCAAGGTGGATTTGTCCAGGGTTTAGTAAAATCAAAAGAAGGTGTAACTACTCCACCTAAACCATATACAGAGGGTCAATTGATTACTATGATGAAAACGTGTGGTTCTTCAGTAGAAGATGAAGAAAGTAAAGATATTCTTAAAGAAGTAGAGGGGCTGGGTACGGAAGCAACTCGCGCCGGTATTATAGAAACACTAAAAAATCAAGGTTATATAGAAGTAAAACGTAATAAGGTAAATGTTACACCGAAAGGAGAAATACTTTGCCAATCGGTCCAGGGAACTTTGTTAGCAAAACCTGAAATGACAGCGAAGTGGGAAGGATATTTGCGTAAAATTGGTAAAAAACAAGGCTCTAAGGATGTGTTTGTTAGTCAAACTAGTAAGTTTGCAAAGGATCTAATTGAAGGGGCTACAAAGTCCATTGCTGGGCTGAAAATAGATAATAAAATTCAAGAAATGAAATCAAAAGATACGGTTGGTAAATGTCCGAAATGTGGGAAGGACGTTGTAAATCGTAAAACTTTTTATGGGTGCAGCGGTTATAAAGATGGATGTAAATTCTCAATTCCAGGAGAATATTTAACTAAGAAAATTTCAGAACCAAATGCAAAGAAATTATTAGAAGGTAAAAAAACAGGATTAATCAAGAAAATGAAAGGGAAATCAGGGGTAGAGTTCGATGGTTACTTGAAACTTACAGCATCGGGGAGACTGGATCTTGAATTTGCAGCAAAAAAATAACCAGGATGTAAATAGATAAAAAAGTTCTTTACTCATTCAAAAATGCAATGATTATGCATTTTGTCAGTAAAGACCTTTTTTTATACAAGGACAAAAGAAATACAGTGAAACAGTTGTATAAAAAAAGTAACAATATGAAATTAATGAATTTTTAGGAAGGGTTGAATCATAAAGTATGAAAAATTTAAAGCTATTAAGAAAATTATTAGGATTCACCCAAAAATCTCTTGGGGAAGCACTCGGCGTTTCGAACCAGATGGTGAAAAATTGGGAGTTAGGTCTCAAAAATCCACGACTGGAAAATTTGGTTTCTATTGCAGACACACTTACGCAAAAAGCACGAGAAATTATTGAAGTTGAGTACGGGGAGGTACATAGCGAGAAGATTAGTATTGACTACCTACTCGGCAGAAACTTGGATGAAGGAACTTCATTATTACTAAGTCGTGTTTGGAGGATCTCGACTTATAATAGCAAAGGAATGAAAGGGAAATCAGGTAAAGAATTTGATGGGTATCTGAAGCTAAATGGTAGTGGAAGGATAGAGAATTGAGAATCATAGAAAGTCAGGGGAGAAGCGTTTTGAATTTACAAGTAATGTTACAAAAGATCAAATGGGTATTAATAGCAACTGTACTAGCTATTTTATCCAGTATGCTTTTTTCTTACATAAAAGCTAGTCTATCAATTGGAACTGGAAATGTGGCGAATGTAAATCAAAAGATAGAAATTAATCTCTTTTATGTATTGATACCTGTATTGGTTGCTCCTGTGATAGAAGAATTCTTATTTAGAAAGATTTTGCCACTTGGATTAGAGGAATTATTGGAGCAGATCAATCGAACAACAGCGATTATTATTGCTAACGGTATCTTTGCAGCAGTTCATTTTGATTGGTTTTTCTTCCCTTACTTTGTGAATGGTTGTTTATATGCATGGAGTTACGAAAAGACCAAAGATTTGAAAGTACCAATGTTAGCTCATATCTCATATAATGCATTTGTATTTTTGGCAACAAGCTTTTTAGTTAATTAACATGGCGCTATAGCAATTATTTAAAAAAGGACTTCATAGCTACTTATGGAGTCCTTTTTTGTATATAGGAGGTACAAAAAATGTGTAGTAATATTATTCATGCAAATCCTTTTAAAAGTAGTTTTCGTTGGAAAACTTTTGATATTGAAAATTGTGAAGGGAAAATGATGGTATACTGTTCCGACTGTAATGAAATATCAGAAGCAGTTGAAGTACAATCAGGCAGACATAGATATTCCTGTCCACATTGTAAAAAAAGAATTATAAAATTACATAAATCAGATACATATATTACGAAAGTGTATAGTAAGGTTTTTGATTACGAAGAGAAAGTGGTATTTAGCTGCGCTTTTTATCATCATATTTTAAAATTCAGTTTTAATAAACTTAAAATGCGTAAAATGTCGGTATTGTATAGATATAATGTAACTCATAATAAAATTACGAAACAAACTTATTTAGTAAGAAAAGCAAGTAATCCCCAAAATAATAAAATAGCAAATATAACATATGGATGTATCCCAAGAAAATGGGGCTTGATATGGTCGCATTTAGAGTATATAGAACAAGATCCAGCATGGAAAGAATTCAGGGAGGGTTTAGTACCTTCGTGGTTCAATTTGGAAAAAGTATCAGGAATTCGTCAGTTCCCCTTCTATTTAAGGTATCCACAATTAGGTGTATTACCTTTAGAATTAACTCTAAACATAAAGTTCCGACAAGAATTAAAGAAAGCTAGAGGGAAACGAGAAGAACTTTCTTTAATTCCTACTAGACAAATAGAAGTGTTGGAGTGGCTTACCGATAAGAGAATTACAAAAAAAGAACGGAAAATTCTATTGGAAAATCCTAATTTGATTTATATGTATAGAATGGCAGCAATTTTGTTTGAAAATGTAGATATTAGACATTATTTTTTAGCTGATTTACTAAAAAGGAAGTATTTAAGCGATTCTGGAGATGCGGATTATTTCAGTGAAACTATTATAGATAATTTATTTAAAAAGAGATATGTATCAGCTTTTCTAAGTGTCAAAAAGCATTTTGTAAATGAGAAGAAATATGCTAAGGAGTTACTACAGCTAATAAAAGTTGATAGTAACGATCCGTATGGAATGATTGATATTTTTTCTTACATTAGGGATATTGAGAAGATGGAAAAGGAACTTTGTAAAGAGATTCCTGGCTATCAGTTACCGCCGTTCCAAACATTAAAATCATTCCATGATACTTTAGCAAAGGACTATAAGAAAATTCAAAATAAATGTATTAATATAGAATATACTAAAACTGAAAAAGAGAAACTACAGTTCGATACACCAACACATCATTTTAAACTAGCAAAAAGTAATCATGAGTTAGTAGATGTAGGATCTAAATTAGGGATATGTGTAGGTTCATATTCTTCATACGCTATAAAGAAAGAATTGTTTATAGTATTGATGGAAGATAAGGAAACAAATACTGTAACACACTGTTTAGAAGTGGATAATGGTAAGAAGTTGAAATTGGTACAAGCAAAAGGGAAATACAATGGTCTTCCTAGTAAAGAAATTAGTGAGATGATTATGAAGTATTCTCAAGAAAAAGGGATAATAATTGATACCTATGATATTACCTCAACAGTGGCAGCTAGTTAAAGTTATTGCGATAGAAATATATAGTTATTACTAGTAAAAAAGACTTTTCAATTATATGAAGTCTTTTTTATTTACATCAAATTTTTTACACATGTGTAAATGTGTAAATGTACACATGTGTACATTTAATGTTGATATGCTGATTTAATGGGTGTATAATAGCGTTAACATATAAAAAATGTGTAAATGTGTAAATGTGTAAAAATACACATTTACACATTTCGAAGAATTTAATATAGCATGATGGTGAAGGAGAATCGCGCAAGGGCCAGGTGAAGTAATAGTATTTTTTTGCTTCTTACTAATTTTTATTTATATATCTTGTGGAGGGATTGTAGTGAAGTTTTTTAAAAGGATTAACAATGATAATTTCTATGAACTAGTAGAAGATGTTCCTGAATTAAGTAAAGTGCTAGATATACATACAGAAGAGGAATTGTTTGAATTAGGTTATTGTGTGTTAGAAGATTCCATACTTGCTATAAGGTCATTAGATTTGGATTCAAGTTTTAATAAATCTATTAGAAGTGAATTGTGTTTTTGGGTACAGAATATTAGTAGTGTAATTCATAATATTCCTGGAAAGCTTCGTTTACGTGATACTACTTTTCTTAAGGAGGAACTATATAAGGCAATTAAAGTTTTATATAGTTTAAAACAGCGTAGATTTGAGGGGATAATAATATCAACTACACGAATTGAAGAATGTATAAAAAATGTGAGCGATTCGATTAGTAAATAGGAAAGGTAGGAAAGGACAATAATGAAAGATGATAATAAGGATATAGAGGAATATTCATCCGCTTGGGATTTTTTAGATTTTTGGACTAAATTCTTCTTTATAGGAACAGCGATTTTTTGTGGAATAATCTTATTTATGTGTGTGCTGTATTTGTTTAATTAAATCACTATTTTAATACAATTTGAATTTTGTATTAAGTGAGGAGTAAATATGAATAGAGATGATATGCGAATTTCATGTGTCTATTTTTTGATATTTTTGATTTTTATGGTTATGCTTTTTGCACAGATTTTTGAAGCCTACTGAATTAGTTAGTAGGGTTTAATCAAATTTGAATTTTATTAAGAGGGGAGAATAATCATGAAAAGTATTTATAAAACCGAAAAAGATTTATTAATAGAACAAATGTGGGAAATTGTACTGGATGCCACAAGAGAAAACGGAAAAGTAATAGATGATGCTGGCTGTGATTGGTTTACAGTTGATAATAAAACTTATATAGGGTCAAAAGAATGGTTAGTTTCAGAAAATATAGAAGTAGCAAGGCTGGTAAATGCAATTAATACGCTAAATGGCTCTAAAGATCTAATCAATAATTATAATGAAGTACCAATTGAAACAGCTACATGCGAGACAAAAGGGGAAGAATTATTGATTGAGCTTGCATCAAATGCACATAGGGCGAAAAATAAAGAGCGTTTAGATAATATTATGCTTAGAATGTTATCGATAATGGTTAAAGGAACACCTTATGAAACTGATGTAGCAAAAGCTTTTGATGTGCGTAGAGATTATGATGAGTTAGAACGTAAAGGTAGATCACAACTGATTATGAACCTATTTGAAGTAGGTAAGAAATACGAAATAGAAACTTTCATCAAAAGGAGAGGGGACAATGAGTATTTTAAATGCAAGTGTTATGTAAAAGAAAAAACTTATGAAAGTTTAGCTATTACTGTTTTTGAACCATCTAATGTAGGAGAATGTTTAATTGATTGGGAAGATGTAGCCGCTGTCAAAGAAATAGAATTAGGGGAATGAAAAATGAAAAATAGAAAGTTTTGTATGAAACTGTCATGTTTTATAGCACTTTCTATGAATGTAAAGAAAAGAGGAATAAGTAAATGCACAAAGCAGAATATATAGAGTGTCCATATTGTAAATATATCCATTCGGATTATCATGATTATTTAGAGGTTGGTGATCTAGGAGGAGAATTCGTAATGAATTGTGTAGGTTGTCAAGAACAGTTTAAAGTAGATTTCTACAGCGTTTTTTGGTTCGAAACAAAAAAGAAATAAAATTATAGAGTCTATTAAATTGAGAAAAGTAATTTTCTTAAAGAAGGGAAAGAAATATTAATGTGGATTCAAGGACTATTTGCGGTTCTATGTGTAGTTAGTTTCATATCATTTTGTATTTTTACGGGGATATATTTGTTTTGGAAGAAAACTGATGAAGTAGCTATTGCGGTATATGGAAGCGCAATCCTTACAGGAGCAACCTCAATCACAATAAACATTTTGTAGAAGGAGTTGAGGGTATGTCAACTAAGTATACGGCTCTACGTGGTAAGGTAGTTATTAAAGAAGAGTTTAAAGAACTGGTTAATTTAATTAATAATGGACATTGGAAAGAAGCAATTATTAAGTATCCTTTCCTAAAAGAGTATTACAAAGTTAAAGGAAGTACGGACGTACCTTTTTCTAAGAATGCTATTACTGTTTCTACTAATACGGACTTAAGCTCAAGTATGTATGGAGAATTACATCTTGAGGTAGATCCTGGTCATTGGTCAACTGATAGAAGTTACTTTACAGATCTACAGGGATTAGAGTGGAGTTTTATTACTTGCTTAAGTGATTATCCAGACGGAAATGAATTAAACAAAACACCTATAGCTTCCTTCATTAATGTTGTTTTAACAAAAGTGGCCAGTCACATTATAAGACTAGAAGAATACTACCAGGAGTGGGATTATGAATCTGTTGGCTACAATTTTGATCAAACCTTTAAAAATAAAATTGTTAGAACATCAAAATTTAGTTATATCTGTAATAAGTGTGAAAGACCTGTATTTTTTTGTGACGGAGAATGCTAAGTTGTTAGAAAAGGAGGCGATCTTATAGCATGAGGAGAATCAAGACTAGACCAGTTTCAAAGAAAATAGAGGGAATGCAAGCCTTATTTTTAGGAGTACTTGTTACTAGTAGTGGGTTAGCTGGTTTATCTTTAGTAGCTACATATGAAACGATAAAGACGGTTTGTGGGGTTACTTCTAGTATTGCAGCAATAATATTTGTCCTCTTGCTTAAAATAGAAGATAAGGAGAAAGAGTGAGAAAATATAAGAATTCGAAAAATAGTTGAATAAGTATAAATTGAAGGTAAATATTTTACTATTTGAAATTTATATAAAAGGAGTGTAGTAAGTGGGTGTTTATGTTTATTCATTACATAATTCTAGAGGAATTGTCTATGAAGAAAATGAATATTTAGCAGAATTAACGGTTGCAGAATATTACAGTACGGATAGCGAAGAGGTAAATATTAAATTAAGAGAAATAACAAGTTTAGAAGAATTAAGAGAATATACTAATGAACCAGGAGAAGTTATAACATTTCTATAGTTATGTTTTTTGCGCTGATTTTTGAATCCTACTGAATTAGATAATAGGGTTTAATCAAATTTGAATTTTTTGCAGAAATGGAGAGGGGTAATGGATAAAGTTATGACTGGTTATAATAAAATAATTGAAAAATTTGGTGGCAAAACAATAAATTTAAATCTAGAAAATAAAACCTCAACAATGAATCCTCTTGAAATTAATTTAAATAGTAAATTGAATAATTTTGTTGTCGAACCGTATATTGCAGAAACAGGTATTAAAAGAGAAGATATTCAACTAAGCGAGTTAGCAAGGTGGATGGAGAATAAAGTGAAGAATGAGGATTGAATAAAAGAGTTATTCTGTAGAGTTTAATCAAATTTGAATTCTATTAAAAATGGAGGAATGTATTATGAATACATATGCTTTTAATATGCGTAGTTTAGGTAAAAGTATGGAGAAGTCTTTAATAGGTAAATATTTAGAAAATATAGATCGCATAGAGAAACTAAGTACTTCTTATATTAATGATGTTTATTTATTAACAAACTTTCACAATAAAATTAAAAAGTCATTACTTTTCAAATAGAGAGATTAGCTATTCAAAAAAACATAATCAAATTTGAATTTTATAAAAAAAGAAGGTGAAGGCATGAATAAGCTCCTTGAATATGAAAAGTTTTCAAAGGACAAAAGAAATTTAATGTTAAAAAGTATTGATAATTTATATGATGCTTTGGATAGGAAATACTTGGTCTTGATTAGGGATTTAAGAAGAGAAAAAAGTAAGTGGTTATTTAAGTGTACAGAGTTCATTGCTGCTACAAGTAAGGAAATGGAGAATATATATAAGATCCAACAAGAATTGCTATATTTTAAGGTCGAAATAGCAGAGCAGCGTCTTACAAAAGAAAGATATAAAAATTTCATCCAGTTTGTAAGCAGTTTAGATTAAGAATTTCTTGATACAGTAGAATAACGATTGAAAAGTGAAACGAAACCATTTTAATGAAATTTGAATTTTATTAAGAAAGGAAAAATGATCAGTGAAAGATAATAAAAGTATGTCTTTAGATAAATGTATAGTGTTAGGTTTTTTATTTGTTTTTGCGGTTTATGCTTATGCATTTTTAGGGATATGGATTTTTGGATAAAAGCTTTATTGTAATAGATTTTGAATTTTGAAGGAATATAATTTTAAGGTTTTATAAAAGGGGATATTTAATACGTAAGAAACATTTCATAGGAGAAAGGAATGAGTGAATTGAAAGAAATTATAACCACTCAAAAGGCTATTGAACAATTAGAGAGGGGGTTACGACACCGTCGTAATTTATTAAATAATTTAAAAGATGATGATGAAAATGCAGAACTTATAAAGAGGGAGATTGGTTCTATTGCAGCATTTTTAAATAAACAAGGGGTTGAAATTAAAAAGGAATCTCCAGAAATTTTAGTATTAAGATTTATAGAGGTCAGATCAGATTACGTTGCTAAAGAATTGCGTGAAGAGACTACAAAAAACTTCTTTTACCTTGAATCGGGCACCCTAAAACCACTTGCTAATTACAAAGTTTTTGAGAAAGAAATTATAGATAATCCTGATAAAATTAAATGCTATGAACAATTAAAAGAAATCGAAGATGAAGTTTGATATTCGTTTATCATTTCAATTCACGTTTTCATAATACATCGCCATGTTGGAGGAGGGGAACTAGTTTATGGGAGTAGCTTGGCAATACTTTAGACAATATGAAATAGTAAAACACGAGGAGAACGATTTTGATTACATGATAAGGTATCTAGATGGAGATAAATTACTTCTTACGTATCTAACAAGTGGTAATTTAACCGGGGTTTTTTCAAGTTTTAATATTGATATACCAATGTATTGTGAATTTGATCCACCAAATTCCGGGGTATTAGAATTAGTTTCTCCAGTTAAAATAATTAAAGTTTGTGAGAAAGTGATTAAGATTTTAAAAGAGGAGACCAATCCTGAATTTACTGATTCATCTAATGAAGAAAAGTGGAGATTGTGGGGTCCTGACGATTTAAGTAACTATAAATGTGATACTATAGAGGACTTAAACAATAGGTTTATCAGAGAATTAATATGCATTCAAGAACTTTCAAGACAAGGGTTTTATTTTGTAAAAGATATTGATTAAATAAGAGGTCTGATATAAGTTGAAAACAACTGTAGGTAAATTTCAGGTGAGGGGAAATCCGGAAATTAGATATTAAATTAATATTTTTTTATAAATAAATGTATATATGTATTTGTTTGTAATACGGAGGATTGTGTAAAGGAGAAAACAAAATTGAGCTATTATTTTAGTGCAACGAGAAATAAAAATTTAAATGATAAAATTGATTTGTTTTACATATTTTGTTTTGTAGGATTGGCGGTTCTTATTGTTATATATGCGTTTTATTTACCAGCTAGAGAACATGAAGAAAAACAAAATAGTAAAAATATATTAATTGCTGAAGAGTTGATAGCGAAAGAGTTGAAAATAGATAAGAAAAACTTTGATGTAGAACTAAAAAAAGAGGAAGCGAAATTAATGCTCAATAGTTGGACGAGTAATAAGGTCAATTGTTTTGTTTTTGCAAATGGAAAAAGATATGAAGTTTCATTGGAAATGGAACAAATAGATGATCATAATACATTTAAGCCTGTTAAAATTAAAAGAATTGTAGAACGTTAGAAGTATATAAGAAATACAAATGGAGGGATAGATATGGTGATTGAAGGTATAAATGAAATGTCTATGGATATATGTGTTGCTGGTATAGTGACATCAATTTCTTTTGGTTTTTTTGTAATAAAAAATAGATTAAATAAATTTGATGAATATAGCAAAGAAATAACAGGAAGAGATGTTGACGAAGTAGTTAATTACCTAAAAAGTAACAACATTAAATCCTGTGTAGTAAGTAGGAGCCATAAAGGGATTAAAATATCTAATAGATCCCCCAAATAGTATAGTAAATGTATATAAAAAGATCACCTGTCTTGGAAACTGGTGATCTTTTTAGTGAATAAAATTGCTACTTGCCAAAAGCAGGTAGTTGTTATCCTATTCATATGTTCTGTAAATATTATAACACAATTCTTTTCGTTAAAATAAAAACATGGCGCTATATTCTTATTTTTTTATATGTTATAGAAGTTGATTTTTAGAATGATTTAATTTTTCGAGTTCATATTCCAACGTCTGTATATCTTCAGCTTTTTTTATTTCTTCCCTGGCATTTAATTCTTGCTCTAAACGAGCTGTGGATTCGCTATTTATATATCTTTCGTTTTTATCTTCTAAAATAGTTAATTCCTCACCGGTAGCAGTGTGATCTACAGCAATTCCACCACATTTTTCAGCTATCCTCATAGCGCCATGTTTCTCTAAGAAAGGGAAGGCATATGTTTTATCGTTAACAAATTCATAACTGAAATTGTAATCATCTTCATTTTTTCTTAATAAGCCACCAGCGTAATACATATTACCTAAATTCACTAGCCAATATGTTATTTGCTTATCTTTTAATGGGTTCATTATTGATTATCTCCTTTAAAGTATTTAGTTTTGTATAGCGCTATGTTACTTTTTATTTGGGTCTATTTTAATCATTTGAATTTGGAAGATGTCACTGTGTTTTATATCCAGTTCTCGCAGCTCATCTTTTAGTGAGCGCCAGGATTCAATTTTGATAGATTTAGTAGACCTATCCCGTAAAGTGTATTGATGGATATAATGTGTTTCTTCGTTTTTTGTCATTATTTAACCTCTGTTTTCATTATATTTATTTGGTTTCTGTAGATGTGTAAAAATTACACATTAAGGGTAGAGTGTGAGTCTGAAATTGACTCTGTTCGTTTATAGTAATCATAATATCTTTTTAATGATAAATTAGATTTAAAACCTGCCCGTTGCATAATTTTCTTAGGGCTATTTCCCTCCTGGATCTGCTTTAAAATATAAGTATTTCGGAAATGCTGCGCAGCAATCCCTTTTCTGAGATTAGCTCTTTTCACCTCCAAACGGATCATTTTTTGTATTGAGATTTCAGTTAGAAATTTTGGTGCGTCATGATCGTAGCTCCAATGATATGTCCCACGGGTAAAATCAAATGCAACAAATAGTGGATCGTTGCTGTGATATTTAGGTCGTACAGGTTCAGGGATAGTTTTATAGTAATTGTATAAGTGTAATTTGTCTTTTTCCTTCAAATGAATGATTCTATTTATTATTGAGTCTTCAGGAATCGATAAAGTGTTATTTTCGAAATGAACATGTAGCATTTGTAAAGAAACAAGTTCTTTTAAAGATAATCCATAGTCCAGGAGTAATGTAACAATAGAAACGTTTCGCCCTAAGATCATTGGGCGTGTTGTTTGTTGTTTTTCTGTAAGGCCTTCTAGAGAAGAAATGACTTCTTTTAAGCGTTTTTCTTCCAGGAAAGAAACGAAATCTTCCTTACGCAATGCCCGATCAGGTGGTTCTATTTGAATAACTCCTTCAATGGGGCTTGGTAAATCTAAGTATTCATACAATCTGTTTAATACAATATATATGCGGTGTATAGTTTTGTTAGAGTACTTACGATCATCTTTTAAATAAGTAAAAAATGCTTCGAAATCTTTTTTGTGTAATGATTCCCAAATGTCATTCGCGTTAAACCTTTTTGATAGGTGCAACCATTGAATAAAACTTTCTACATCATACATATACCGTTTAATTGTTGAAGGTTTTCTTCCCTTACTTAATAAATATGAGGAGAATCCTGGTATTGTATCCTGGATCATTTGCATGAATATCAGCCCTCTCAACTTTTCATTTATAATTAATAAACAGTGTGAATTTAAACCGTTCCACACTGTTTATTAATTAAACTTGATTATCTTTTATTATGTTTAATAGAGATTTTTTAATCCACTTCCAGATAACATAAATAAGTGTCCACGTTACAAGAAAATATAGATAGCTAGGAATTAAAAGTTTTATTGATGAAGCCTTTAACAAGTTCCATACGGATAAAGTTATGGATTCCTGTAAATTGAAGTAAAAGTCACCTAAAAACTTTGTCGGCTCAATATCAAATGAAATTAGGGTGCAAAGGATAAATAATGTAAAGGGAATAGCCATTGCGAATGGTATTGTGAAAAAACTCAATGGTTTTTGAAGTGAATATTTCATGATTTTCATTCCTTTCTTATTTAGTGTCTGATACCTACTAGGTGCAATATTATTGATATCATTTTCGTATAGTGTATATCCTCACTTTCGAAAATAACTATTTATATTTTTTTATAATCTGTTATTTCTCTCTCATATCTTTTAACTACTCTGTAGAATGTAGAACTACTTGTTATATCACTCCTTCTCATAGCAGCTGTAGCTGTGATTCTTCCTTCTTTCCATTCATTATAAGCATCGATAAATTCCTGAGTGATGGGTATACGAGGTCTGCCTAAGTGCTTTCCTTGTGACTTAGCTAAAGCAATCCCTTCAGCTTGACGTTGCCTTATGTCCTGGCGTTCTTTTTCAGCAAATGCTGAGAGAATGGTTGCGGTTGCCTTTTGGATAGCGCTTTGAATGACATCATTTGTGGCATTACCGTTATAAGTTACATTTATAAATGGTTCTTTCAAGAATTCTAAATTTATTTTTTGTTCCTCGTAATACTTAAATTCCTCTAAAATGTCATTCATAGTTCTTCCTAATCTTGTTAAAGAGTCAAAAACGATTGTATCACCTGATCGAGCATATCTTTTCATTGCTTGATAATTTTCTCTATCCATATTACTGCCGGTTTTTTTATCGATAAAAATATCTCGCTCGTCAATTCCGTTTTTTCTCATATTTACAATTTGGCGTTCTTCATTCTGATCTTTACTAGAAACACGAACATAGCCTAATTTTTTTGTACTCACAAAATAACAACCTCTTTCAAAGTAAGAATCTTAATATTATTCAATCTAGTTAACTTAAATTATACCAAAAATACACCAAAAGGTACATTTGGATTTTGAAGTGTGCCAAAAGTGTTTTTCGTACCTTTTGAAGTGTATTCTTCAATAGTTTTTCGTATTCCTAAAAGGTGTACCTTTTGGGATGGTTGCGAAGGGAATATAATATGTGAATTATCGGTTAAATTTTTATCACGTTGAACATCAAGGAAATATAATTCTAATTATGTTAAAATTAGGAATATATATATTGAGAGGGGGGGTTATGCTTGTGCATAGAATTATAAATATGATTTTCGGAATATTGTTAGTAATTTATACTTTTTATTCAATTTTTATGAAGGACGGGAGTGATATTCAAATCATTACCTTGTTAGTGATTGTACTTGTACTCTCAGTAATTATTGATAAGAAAAAGGTAGATAAGTCTTAATATAGGTTTGGAGACATAACAACAGTATATTATAGCTGTTGTTATGTTGTTTTTTAAAAATAATAAGGGGATTTGACTATGAAATTATTAAGATGTGCGTTTTTAGTTCTTCTGTTTTTTATCCCTATAAATATTGTTAATGTTTCTGCTTCTAATGTGGATTCAGAGTATTACACCATATTGTTAAAAAACGAGGAAGAATATAGAAAATTTCAAAAGATATTACATGATAATAATGTAGAAACTACTTACTCTGTTCAAGAGGTTGGAATGGTACAAGTGAAGGCTAATGAAAAAGTTATGAAGAAACTTGGGGTTAGTCCTTTTGTAAAGACATATGGAAAATCAATTAGAACATTAAAATCGAGTAATAAATATCAAGTATCTATAAATGAGAATACAAAAACTTCCCAATGGGATATGGAAAAGGTAACGAATAATGGAGAGAGTTATAAAATATTTCCAGGTACAAAAAATGTTAGTGTAGCTATTATTGATAGTGGTTTGGATGTCCAACATCCGGATTTAAAAAACAATGTACTTAGTGGTTCAAAAAATTTTGTTCCTGTTGGTGGGTTTAGGGGACAAGAGTTGAATGAAGATGGAAAAAAGGATCGTATAGATGATTTAATGGGTCATGGAACACAGGTTGCAGGGCAAGTTGCGGCAAATGGTTTGATAAAAGGTGTAGCACCAGGTGTTGGTGTTAAGGCATATAGGGTTTTTGGAGAAAGAGAAGCTGAAACAATTTGGATTATAAAAGCAATTGTTGAAGCTGCAAAAGACAATGCTGATGTAATTAATTTAAGTTTAGGGGACTATCTTTTGGAAGGAGAATATATTTTAAATGGTAAGAGAATCACTTCGGATCTCCCTGAAATTGAAGGTTACAAGAGAGCTGTTAATTTTGCAAATAAATCAGGTAGCGTTGTAGTTGCGGCAGCTGGTAATGAGGGTTTGAATGTAAGGGATAAAAATCAAATAAATAATTTCTTTAAAACATACTTAGAAATAAATGGTTTAGAAAAAGTAAGTTTTAGAGGTGTAGTTCGTGATATCCCAGCTGATTTACCAGGGGTAGTTTCGGTCTCTTCAATAGGAAATGAGAATGTTCTTTCAATGTTTACTAACTACGGAAATAGATTTACTGATATAGTAGCTCCGGGGGGAGATAATAGATTACTACATCAATATGGGGGGGAATTTTGGTACAAAAATAAAATGTATGAGAAAGAGCATGTTTTAACTACGGCTCCAAATGCAGAATATGTATATCAGTTTGGTAATTCTATAGCAGCTCCGAAAGTTTCAGGTGCTTTAGCACTAATTATTGATAAACATAATTTAAAGGACAGTCCTAATGAGTCTATTAAATATCTATACAAATATGGTGTAGATAAAGAAGAAATGTCTCTTGGACATGGTATTCTAAATGTATATAAAGCTATTTCACGCTGAAAAAATTGAATCTATAACAAATAAAAAAGATGATTCTTAAGAATCACCTTTTTTATTTGTTATAGAGGGGTACATGTAAATATGCCTGGCCCCATATATAAGAAGATAAAACCTCTGCCATTCCAATTACAGATTCCAGCACCGGCAGCAAGGGCAGATAATGCCGCAGCTATTATTGCTGGAATTCCGAAATACGAAGCAATCGCTGCGATAGTGGCGCCGCCTGCAATCAATTTTTGGAGTTTAATAGCTTGATCGTTATTGAATTTATAAACACTACCCCTTGGTGTTGCTGCCGATTGGATATCCAATTGGTTAATAGATGTAGAAAGGTTTGTTCTTGGTAAATTAATATCAAATAGGCTGTTTCCAAAAGAAATTTCACCTTTTTGAACCATCTCATTAAGTTGTCCAATAGATGATTCAAAGCTATTAAATGCTTCCTCACTCACGCCAGCTTCTGTAGCTGATGTGTAAAAGTTTTTGATGAGGCCTGACTCCGTAATAATAGCTTTTTCTTCGAGATCAGATTTAGCGATTTCCATTCCAATTTTAAATCCATTGTCTGTATCTTGGACATTAACTGGTTCTCCAAATTTTTCAACAAGGTTGTTGTAACTTTCTTGAGAAAGCGGTTCACACTTGTTGCAATCATTACTCTTTTTATATGAAACTTTACTTTTTTCATATGAAGTTTGAGCGAAGCTATAACTTGGTAGTAGTGACGTGATTAGAGAAACACTTAAAGCA
This sequence comes from Bacillus sp. FSL K6-0073, assembly GCF_038006085.1. Classification (NCBI taxonomy): domain Bacteria; kingdom Bacillati; phylum Bacillota; class Bacilli; order Caryophanales; family Bacillaceae; genus Bacillus; species Bacillus sp. FSL K6-0073. The sequence goes on from NZ_JBBOUN010000005.1 coordinate 38,638, forward strand.
CCTACAATTAGTTTTGACTTTAATTTTGAACTTTGCATTTTATCACCCTTCTTTTTACAAAATTAGAACTATAAGTAAAGATTAGAACAGATAACCAATAATTGGTATAGTTATTCAGAGTTTTTTGTTGATAAATAATAATTAGAAAATTTAGAATATCAAACAGTTAACTTTGGGTTTTATCTGTCAATAAGGGTATAATAATATTTTGTGTTTTCTATTTTGGGGTATACATACAATTTGAACGTTTGTTACTTACGAAATCAAATTAATAAAGTTAGGTAAAAACTTATTTTCTAATTTCAGTTTCACAGGTACAATAATTGCAATTGTAGTGCTATTAATAAGGTTTATGTTTAAGAGTAATAAGCAAAAATAAAAAGAACCGTTATGGGTTCTTTTTATTTTGTTAATAATTATTTGTGTTATGCATTGTAAAGGGGTAATGACATAACTTTGTAGTATTTCATTGTGTTAAATAGTTTCACCATGTGCATATTGAACAAAATCTACTTTTTCTTTTGATACAGATTGTAAGTTTGTATTGTTACTGAAGCTGAAAGATAAAAAACCTGTGATAATAGCAAAAATTAATAGAGATTTTTTCATTATTTTAAAGCTCCTTTCTCTGAAGCCTTTTTATCAGCTTCATTTGTCATGTGTAGATACTTGCTCGCTTTTTCATACGATTTTGAATCGTAAAACTTATTGCCTAAAATAGCTGAATAATCTTTTACGTATTTCCATAACTCTTCTTTCTTAAAATAACAAATTCCTGCCAAAATGATTTCTTCCAATTCATCTGTACTTATATTGTCATTTAATCCTTTTAGAATATTGAAATGATGATTATACTCTTCGTTTGAAATTTTTAATCCATTTTCAATATGCAACGTGACAGCATTTTTATCATTTAATTTGAAATACTCCTGCGCTAATAAGAACAATGTTTTTTGGTTATTTACAAGTGACCCATTTAGGTATTTTATTGCTAGTTCGGAAAGGTTTTGATCTGCGTACAACAACCCTAAATTATGTTTCACTTTTGCTGATAGTTTATCCTCGTCGTGTTTGTTGAAAGTATTTAAAGCCGCAAGGAAGTGTTCTTCCGCACTTTCATACTGACCGAGGGAAGTACAAGCAAGACCTAGTGTGTTATTACAAGCAGCAACTTTGATTTCATACCCTGCATGCTTTGAAAATAATTCCTTTGCCTTTGTAGTATATTTGATTGCTGGTAGTGGCTGATAAATATGATAGTGGAAAGAACCAAACATATAATTAAATTCAGCAATTTCAAGTTCATCTGGAATATCCTTTAATAATGTTTCAGCTTCTTCGTATTGCTCTTTAGCTGATGTGTAATCTCCTATATTAATTGAATAAATTGCTTTGAAAAAACTATGATAATATTTTAGGAAGGTGTCTGCTTGATCAGGTATACAATCTATCTTTTCTAAACTATCTTTATAGTTTTTAACGTCATGGGTAAGTAACTTATATCTAAAATCTAGTAATGAATAATAGATAAGAATATTTTGGTCTTCTTCAATTTGATGAATCTTACTATCAATTTCTTTCTTGAAATTTGTGGATTTTAGTACATGTTGTGAAATGATGGATTGATACCAATTGTTTAGTAGATTTGTTATTTCTCCTTTGGAGACAGTTTGCACATTCATATTTAATCCCCTCATTCTATTAGTGTATATTTCCATAATTTTACCATGTTAGCGGAATCCCAAGGTGTAGTTGTTGTTGAAAAATAAAAGATTGAATATTCTGTTTTTTAGTCAGCTGCTGGAGATTTTATTTACTTGGTTTTTATATGTATACCTTTCGGCATAACTATTTATGTTTATTTACTTACTAGTATTCATTGATAATGAAATTTTTGTTAGATAAATAAAGAACCCTCTAAAAAAGAGTTCTTTATTTATTCATAAGTTTTATGATTTTATAGCGATGGGGTAGTACGCTAATAATCCCTGTATATCAAAATGACTTCTTTTCACTCTGTACTCATTTAATTTTTCTAGCGAATTTCTGAAGTTTTCTATACTGTTACCAAACAACTCTAATACTGGCCAACTTTCACTCTCTTCCGAACCTAATTTTAAAAATTGTTGAATGTGTGATATATCAAATTTGTTGGCGAAAAGCCCAATTGGAAATAAATTAATTCCTGAATATCGATGTTTTAGAGAAAGTAATAATTCGAAAGTATCGTAATACTCGTCCAGTTCTTGTTCATCAAACGTAAGTTTACTTGTGTTATAGATTTCAGACATGTAAGGATGCACAAACATTTTTTCAAATGGATGAATATGGTTTTCCTTTTCATATAAACCGTTAAAGGTTATGTGTATTGAGCCAAATGATCCAGTGAATTCCAAGAAATTTTCTGGACGATTTATGTGCGTCCTAATTCTAATCTCCGTAAATAATTTATTTAATAATTTGTAGTTTTTCTTCATGGTTGCAGCGATACCAGTACTATATAGCCCGATTACCGCTGGTAATTTAGAACAACAACGATAAAAATCTGTTCCAGTTGTACTTTTTGCTGTAGTTAGCCTTTGTAAAGTTTCACAGATTATTGATTCATGAGTTTCTATTTTTGAATAATAGGTAAGTATTGATAACAATACTGCTAACGTACGTGCTTTTTCTTTAATGATTTCAATATGTTCTTTTTTATCTTCGGTAGTATGGTTATCAGGAAGAGTAAATGATTTTGTAAATTGGACTAGATTTTGCGTTTCTTCTGTAATCATTTCACGTAACTCTATTTCTAAATTATTTGTAATATACTTCTTTAATTTGTTTATCTTAACTTGAATGTTTTCGTGATTAGTTTTTTTAAGTTTAGAAATACTTTCTACGTTTTCAGCAAGTGTACTGAAGAAGCTATCAGCTCCATTACTATCTATTATTTTAATTCCATCTCTAATTTTTATTAGTTCCTCTGCTGGATCACTTAATTTTTCAGTGAAAGCATGCCAATACCAAGAATAGCGGCGACCCTTTACAGATTGTATAGTATTTCTTAACGCAGTATCCCATTCGGCAGACCAACCAGATGTAATGATTCCGTATTCGTCAAATACTCGCTGCAATAGATTTGATAAATCATCATGATAAGTTTCTAATTCATGACCAACATTTTTAAATCTTACATCTTTATAGTCACCATGCACTTTTATAATTGTGCAGTTCGCATGAACTAATGGCTTTATTCCTTCTATATTAGATACATCGTGTAAAGTTTGAAAATCGATATTCAATTCTTCTAAAGCTTGTTCCATTAATCGATCAAAGTTTGTAGTTACTATTACTCTGATATACCCACCTTTAACCAACTTTGCAATTGATCTGTGTGCTTTTGTAGGTATTTTAGTGTTCTCTTCATCATCTTGTTTAGGTTCAAAGAATTCTGCTAATAATCCCAATCTAGTAGCAGGTGTGTAAGCTAATTTTTCAATTACTTTATCATATGTGGGTTCTTCTTTATATTGCTCCTGATACCATTCTATTGGATCGTTATGGTTTGCTTTTTCTACTTTCATAATTCTTCTACATAATTCTTCAACTATTTCCCAACCTGTAGGAATGTTAGCGGAACGTGATATACCAGAACCTAATAATAAAGCGTATACACCTTTATTTGCTTCCATAGAAAAAGATAGTGACATTAAGTGGTTGTCCATGTGGTTCTCCTTAGTTTTGTATATTTTTAAATAATCGTACCATATTTTAACTATATTTGGTTGAAAGTTACTTATAAGTAACTTATAATTCAAATAGATGTTACTTATAAGTAATGAAAGGGGGCGTTATGATGTTATTTATGCTAAATGAAATTATGACACCAAGAGAGGCGTGTGATCGTTGGGGGATTACACAAGAAGCGCTGCGAATGAAATTGAAGCGAGGAAAAGATAATAAATTAATAGATGCATTGATTGAGGGTGGAAAAGTTAAATACTACAAGCCTGAAGGGAAACAACGTGGAGAATGGATTTTAACGGTAGAAGCTATGGATTTGCTCTTTCCTAAAAGGAAGGAAATAATTAAATGAATCACCCTGGAAGTGTTAACAAAGTTATCTATTTTTGTTATAATAGAGATAACAAAGTTATCACTTTTGAAGGGGATGTTATAAATGGAAAAATACATTGTAAACTATCATACTGGTGTAACAGAAGAAGTTGAAGTAAGTGGTTTAAGTGAAGCGAAAAAAGTTGCTGAAGAAGGTATAGCTTACACGCAAGAAAAAATCACAATTGAAACTTTAGATGGCGAAGTAATAACAACCTCATATTGGTATGGAATATCCCCACAAGAGGATGATAAAGTACTTGAAACAGTTGGTGGCGGCTTTTATCAAGCGTGGAGCGATGAACTGGGGGAGTAATTCCCCTTCTCGTTGGTTTAAAAGAATTTGCTGAGATACTAGGTTGGGATAAAGCACGTTTAAGCACAAAGTTTTCTCGACAACGAGATGGGAAGAAAGTAAGACCATTATTACCTGAGCCAATCCAGATCCTTGCTTCTACACCTATTTGGACATTGAAACAGGCAAAAAAATATAAAGCTATAATTGATGGTAGGTCTGCTGAATAAGCAGACCTTTTTTATATAAATTCTACATAAAATTTAGTATCGATGATTCCGAAAGCAACTTTACAGGGAAACGGATTTTTTTCTACTGAAGCAGCACGCATACAAGAAAGTACCCAATGTTCTAGTTCTAAAGGTAAGCGATATAATTGAATACTACCATCATTGTTTTTTACTGTTATAACAGGCGCAGTTACCCTGGTTGTAGCAAAATCATCTGTTGTTATTATTGCTACAGCATCATTAGTGTGAAAACCAGCACCTAGAACTTCATAAATCATTCCATCTTTTTCATTAATAATCATTGGTATATTTAAATAGGGATAGTCATTGATATCGTTATGAATAGTTGCTCCTGCTGCACTCTTCCTTATTTGAGCCTCTTGCATTTTGTACACTCCTTTATAATGGTTTAAATGTGCTTACGTAAATATATTCTATTTTGTATCTATTATATTATAAAATTGCAGTTTCATCCTGTTATAAAAAGCATCGGTACATATAACAGCGCTATTTGGTGGATCAATATCAACAACAGTCATATAGCTAGAGAGCAAATAACCATCCTCATAATATGTAATTAGTATTTCTTCTTCAGATAATAAGGAACATAATAACATGTTCTCAATTAGTTCTTTTTCTTCATCTGTTAAGATCGGCCGTGTTACTTTGTTTTTCTCCTTGATGATTTCACGTATCCCAGCAAACTGTTCAGGAATTGCTGCGAAAGGTTATCAAGACCTAATTTGTTAAAAGTCACGAAAATTAAAAGATGATACATGTTAGTCATGACTAACATGTATCATCTTTTATCTCTCATTATATTAGAATTTATAATTTATCGAGAAAGAAATTTTAACACTAGATGTACCTGTTCCGGCTCCCACAATTGCAATGGAATTTATATCATTCATCGTAATGGATCTACATTCACCTGGTGCAACTACAAATCCTCCAACAGCTGTTCCGTTTACAGTGAGAGCAGCTGTTGGTCCAACTCCAACTGTTCCGTTATTTTCCACCATAATTGTCCCATTTATTACAAAAGTAGTAGCATCATCCCAAATAGGTAAAGCGGTACCGCCGGTATCATCTAAAATAATAGTGCAACATACAGCATCATTTACACAGCATAATTGTTCAGTGCAGCAATTTCCTATTTGCGCCAACATGAACCCCTCCTAAATTTATGAACAAGATACACTATTATATGTTTGATTTTTCTATTTTGTTTGGACAATTAAATTTACGGTTTAAAAGAAGTTTTGTTAGAGATACATATTACGAAACCCTAATGATTGTTAAGGCAGCTCCAACCGATCCTCCAATCGACAGAAGTGTAGCAACTAAAAGAATACTACTAAATAATTGTAATTGGATTGTATCTCCAGCATTTAAATTAACTATAACATCATTGTTAAAAGCGGATACACTTAGAGCTGGTCTTAATATAGAAGCAGGAATAGGAGTAGTATTGTTTAATAAAATTCTTGAACCAGCACCAATACCTACTGCAGCTGTAGTATTAATTTGATAAGTAATATAATATCTCCCTGATTGAGGCACTGTAAAAGTGGTATTTGTACCATTGACTGTAAAACCATCTAAGTTTTGATTATTAGGAAGAGGAATACTCGTAGCGCTACCTAAAGCGACATTAATAACGCTACCAATTGTATTAGAGGCAAACATGGAGTTAGTGGTTACTGTTGGTCCAGTGGAACCTGTTGCTCCAGTAGGACCTGTTGCTCCGGTAGGACCTGTTGCTCCAGTAGGGCCTGTTGCTCCAGTAGGGCCTGTTGCTCCGGTAGGACCTGTCGCTCCGGTAGGACCTGTTGCTCCGGTAGGACCTGTTGCTCCAGTAGGGCCTGTTGCTCCGGTAGGACCTGTTGCTCCAGTAGGGCCTGTTGCTCCGGTAGGACCTGTTGCTCCAGTAGGACCTGTTGCTCCGGTAGGACCTGTTGCTCCAGTAGGACCTGTTGGTCCAGTGAAACCTGTTGCTCCAGTAGGACCTGTTGGTCCAGTGGAACCCGTTACTCCAGTAGGACCTGTTGGTCCAGTGGGGCCTGTTTTCCCACTAATACCACAACATCCAAGTGGTCCAGTGAAATTTAGTCTATTTGCCAATTTATAAACGCTCCTTTTTAATGAATAGTCCAATTAATTTATTAATAGTGTATGTCCTTTTTTAGATTGTGGACATGGATAAAATAAAAAACATAACAATTACAATAATTTGTAATTGTTATGTTTTTAGAAATAGTATTTTTCCTTATAACAATAATTAAGTTGTATTTGTATAGTACCCGCGACAAATTTTTGTGGAGTGAGAATTTCAATATATTTCAAATCTGATATAGTAAGAGATTGACAATGTCCTTTCGGGATAAACATTTTATAAGTTTTGGTTTTAGTATATAAAAACATTTGTAATTCTGAATCTGTTCCATAGTTATAAGAACTTGTTATAGTGGTAATATTATTTAGATGTTTTTTGCTTGTTTCCCATATGTTTTGAGGTGGACAATTTTGTGATAAACAAAAAGCTAAACAAAAGCTATCTTTTATCACTCTTGATTTTGTCAAATAATCGAAAACTGGAATTTCTACAAAAGTCAAACCACAAAAGTCAGCAAGATTTACAAATAATTTACTTTTTGTATGGAATAATTTTTTCACACAGCAAAATTTATTTAGCGGAAATTTTTGGTTGTGTTTATTTTCTATAATCGGAAATGGAAATAATAATTCCAGCAAGGCACAATTTTTTTTAGTATCTACTGCTTTGACTATAAAAAAAGGAGTAGTAAATTGGCCTTTCTTAGTGTTACCTGCTAAGGTTAATAATTTTCCATCATAATTAAATAAACAAAAAGGTGGCGTAGTTTGCCATTTTGCAGAATGAGGAGTTTTGTTAATTTCTACAAGTTTTTCTAATTCTAAAGCAAGCCATCTATTCATTTTTAAATCATCCCTTAAAATTTCAACTGTCTTTTGACGAAAACTAAATTTCATCAAAAGACAATGATAGGTACAAAACATTGTAAAAAATATAATATTTTCGTTACAGTATATGTTATTCAAGAAATTTAAACACAAATAAAATTAGGGCTAATATTAATAAAGGTATTCGAATTATGAAATAAAATAATATGACCCTATAAAGATTTAACTAATAGTAGAATTTCTAGTATGAAATAAGTATTATAATTAAATCTGAGTTTCGTAAATGTGCTTTAAAAATAAAATCTCTTTATCTTTTTATATCTGTTTATATATATCTCCGTATGCCACCTTTAGTTGATTTCTCAGTTGTTTATTTTCTTCTTCCATTTTTTTCAGTCTTCGCTTCAACGATTCAATAATTACATCTCTATTGCTATCACTTATCTCACGTTTTATTTGTTTCGATGTAAGGATTTTCGCTTGTTGTTGGCGTAGGATTTCAATTCGTTTACGAAATTTCTGATTATTATACAGGGTTGCTTTAGCGATACCTGCCTCATTTGCTACGCTATTAAAATTAATATTCTGATTGGCTCGTAAGAGCCTTTGAATCGCTTCATCAACCTTTTGAGAAGTAATTGCCTTTCTGGATGCATGAATTGCTTTTAACTGCTCTGTACGATCATAACTAGTCATGTTTCACACCATACTTTCGTTTTATGCGATTTTGTCGACCAAATATAATATTCCCTTCTCGAATATTGTTTAAAATCCTTTGATATCGGTGTAAATTTCGTTCATGCTTTTCAATCATATCTTCACGATTATGCTGTTTAGCTACTTCTACAGCTCTTGCTGTTGTTTTTATGTGTAACTCATATTTTTCAATATCCAGTTCTGAAAATCCAATAGCCAAGTCTTTGCAAGGGCTACCACTATTGCATGTCAAACAAGGTGGAGCTTCCATATGTGGACAATCTCCTTTTAATCGTGCATGACACGTTCCATAAGGATTATCCATTGCATTTAGTTTATGCTCTTGCCAGAGTGCTTGTAATATATCCTTAGGAATATCTTCACCAGCATTAATTTTTTGTACCTCACCGTTCAAGTCAAAGCTGAAGACTCCTTGATTTATAACAGATTCGAATGCTTTTCGTTTAGTTTCATCTAATAGCTTAGCATATCGTAAAGTCATTTCGGGGGAAGCATGAGCAAGTAATTCCTGTACCGTTAAAATATCTGCACCTCCATTCAATAACTTTACAGCATACGTATGACGAAATTGGTGGGTCTTAAAACGAAAGATATCACCATTTTCATCTACAATATTTTTCTTTTTTGCTAATTCATTCAAATGTTTTCGAATCCATGCTTGTGTATAGGGCTTACCTTTTCGTATCCCTTGATATCGTACAAAAATGTATTTTTCTGGATTATTATCTTGTGTGCTATTTTCTTTGGAATTTGAAATTAAAACCGAAAGAATTTTTGCGAGCTCCTCATCAATTGGGATTCGATGACCTTGTACAAACGTTTTTTCAATATCAGTTACAATAGAATATTTACCATTCAATTGTACAAGGCAATCTGTTGTAAGTTCTAATACATCTGAAATGCGAAGGCCTGTTTTAAACGCTACCCATACCACCGGTATGATGTCTTTATGTAGTTCGTTAAGATGAGCGAATAATTGTTCCAGTACAAAGTCAGGAATATAATCAATTTGCCCATAGGGCTTTTTTTTCACTTTTGGTTTATCTCCTGGGAAAATTAATAATCTTACATTTGTAGTTGGGGCAATGTCGTATTCGTATTTTTGAATATCTCCTAAAAACTTACTGATAATCTTTAAACCTTCTGATATATATCTTTCTGGATTTTCAATTTTTTTATTTTTGGTATCTTCATGAAACCATTGAATATATAGCTCCATGTGAGATCGTTTGAGACCTTTCAAATCATTCCATGTTGGTTCTAATGAAAATATGAAAGAAAAAAATTTAGTTAAAGTTCTTGAATAAACTCTTGCTGTAGCGAATGAAAGATCTTGTCGTCCCATTAAACGTTGCTTAATATACTTTTTGGTACTATGTCTTATTTTCATTGGTTCTATTCCAGTAAAATCAAGAAAATGTGCGGTTAAACTTTTGCTGTAGTATATCCCATATTGGCTATGTAATATCCGTACATCCCAACGATCTTTTTCCCATTCATTACGCGAATCTGCTAACACCAAGAAGTTGGAATGAATGATACGAAAATAGGTTGCTGCGGGGGATTTATGTGTATATTCGTCGAACATTGTGGTCTTTGATGTCTTTGTTGTGGGAATTCCATGTTGTTCTAACCAAAACAACCATTCCCGTTCAGCCCTCTCCATATCCAAATCAAATAAAGAGGGAAGGTAAGGGTACTTTTCGTTAAGAAAAATGGATAATTTCGTTAAAAGTGCGGCTTTTTGATTAAAACCGCTACTTAGTGCCCACTGTTCTTTGAATAATTTTTGATACCATACATATTTTATTTCAAGATTAACAGTTGGACTATTTATTCGAAAATGTACATTTCGACGTTTCCCCTTGTAATTATCCGCCATTTTCCGAAATTGAGGGATACTTTTTAAAAATTTGATATTCCAATTGTTATTCATTAAAAAATAGGGATTGTCCACACGGTTAGTGGTAACAGATCCATCAGATTGGATTGTTTTTTCTATATAACTAGAAAGCTCATACTTCAATCGTTCATGAAAATTTACTTCTCCTATATTTATTTGTCGTTTTCGCTTCATATTTACCACCTTCAGCTTTTTTCATCGATTTTAAATGCATATTGTGCTTTTTCCCAATCCTTACGGATATCTTCGTCCGAAGGATGGAGATACAAATTCATTGTTGTTTGAATTTGAGCATGTCCTAGTCTCTCTTGTACTTGTTTGATGTCCTTTGTCTCTTGGTAGTATATGGTGGCATGTGTATGTCGTAACAAGTGAGGATGAATATCAATTTTTGTTTTCTTTCGCAATCGTTTAAAGAGGGATTCTACATCGCTATAATTCATAGGTCTACCCATATTTCTTCCACGTAGCTTAATAAAGACAAAGTTTGTTTCAATATCCAGTTCATCAATAATTTCATATAGATAATCATCATACAAATCCATAAGGTGTTGTGATACAAATATCTCTCGTTCTCCTGTTTTGAGCTTTGCACCATTCTCTAATTCTCCTCGATCCCTCAAGCGAATCCGATGTCCTTTTTTGTAGTCAAATATAAAGTCTTCCAAATATAGAGAAAGAGCCTCTCCAATACGTAATCCCGTTTCAAACAAAAGTTGAATAAGAAAAGCATCTCGTATATTTGTAGTAGCTGTGAAAGTTTGTCGCACTTGCTCTTTTGTTAGTATTTGAATTCTTTTACGAGGCTCTTTTACTTTTAATACATTCCGAATAGAGGGCTTATTCTTATTAATATGATGTAGAAAACTCTTATATCGTGTTCTTCCTCCTGCATAAATCTGACGCATTAGTTTTTCATTCATGTCTTTTGATATTTCTTCGTTACGGTATAAATAATCATAGAAATTTGTAACAGCAGTAACGGTTAAGTTTACTGTTTTTTCAGTCTTTTTTGATTTCACAGGAGTAATAGATGCTACATTTAAACTAGTATACGGATGACGTAACCAACCAACAAAATCTGCTAAGTCTTCTAGTTTTATTTCTTTGTAATTTTTCTCGGTTTCTCTTAAATATAAAAAATATTGTTTTAAGGCATAACAGTATGTCTTTTGAGTATTCCTACTTTTACCTGTACTGTCCAAATATTTGAGATACTTTACTACTGGAACAATCGGAATCCCTTTTTCATCAATTAGCATATATTTCTTACTGTTCTCAAGCAAAATCTCTTGTACACGCATAGAATTCCTCCTCTAGATTTCATACTGAATCTTACAATTATTTTTACACCTACCTTATAGAAGTTATCCTCCGGTTACAAAACCCACCTTACATTTTAAACATAACATACTAAATTACTAACATATAGTTAATCATTATATAATGTGATAAAAAAGAATAATAGGCTCGTATATTAAACATACTATTCGCTTTTTATTATAGTAGAGTTAACGAACGGAGTGAATTTTATCATTCCTCTTCCCTTTGGCATATTAGCATTATTCATGATTTGTGGCCTCCTATTAGTGTATTTCTGTGTCTAGCTGTAGCGCTATGCGTGTAGGAAATCCCGCGTAAAATACTGTTCTTCCCAAATTTTGTGCGTATTTCGTCCATTACTTTTGTTAACTTCACTTCTTGTTCTCGTTTCGTGACATTATCAAAAAGAGAAATTTGTTCTTCCCCTTCTTGAATTAGGTTTGTTAAGGTTATGTTTATGCTGCGAATGGGTTCGCCAGTATATTGTTGATGTAAAAAGTATGTACACATGTGGTATATATCCATCGTTAGATTTGTAGGACGGTTTAAAGTATGTGTTTTCCTAATACCGCCTGTATAACTTTTGCTATAACCGATAGAAAAATGAACAGTTTGAGCAAGTTTGTTTTGTCTTCTAAGCCGATAGCAAACTTCTTCAATATGTTCCAGCAGGATGATCGGAAATTCTTCTATTGTGTAGTCGCGCATTAGAATTTGACTTTTACCAATAGAAGTTGTGGCAGGAATATATTTCTCTGAAATACGACTAAAGTCAATTCCGTGACTATGTAAGTGTAATTCTTCTCCAATCTTGCCGAAGCTCTGCTTTAAGTATTTAAGAGGATAATTGGCTAGATCTCCAATAGAATGTATTCCCTTTCGATTTAACTTTTCTTCAGTTTTATATGATATGCCCCAAAATTTATTAAGGGGCCGTATGCTCCAAAGTTTTGTAGGTACATCCTCGTACTTCCAAAAAGCAATTCCATTTTTGTTCTTCTTAGCTTCAATGTCTAAAGCAATCTTACTCATAAGTGGGTTAGGAGCAATTCCGATGGTGCATTCAACTCGTGTATGATCATATATTTCACGCTTGAACTTCATAGCGAATTCGTATGGATCGTTGGCAAATAAATGAATGCTATCGGTAATATCCATGAAAAATTCATCGATGCTGTATTGGTGAAAATCCTCAATAGGAACGTATTGTAAAGCTAGTTTTGTTATGTAGTTGGAGCATTTAATATAAGTTCCCATAATTGGATTTACAACTAGAATATCTTTACGACGAGGAATCTCGTAAAGCCTCGCCATCTTTTTTACACCCAACGCTTTTAAAGGGGGTGTTGCAGCAAGAACGATTGAACCATTTCTATTTACATCGCCGACTACAGCCAACTTTGTATGCATGGGATCAAGTCCCATTTTGATGCAACTCACTGAAGCATAGAAGCTGCGTAAATCAACACATAAGATGATTCTATTCGGTAGGATTGAATAGTCATACATCGGGATTCCTCCTCAAATAAAGAACGTCTGTTCTTATTATACACGAACCTACGTTCCTTTATGAAGAGGTTTTACAAATATTATTTAAATATAAATGTTTAATTAAGAAGTATATTTGAAAAAGAGCCTAAATCCCCAAAAAACGACACTTTAATTGTGAATTTTTCTTTTTTCTTAATTTTTAAAAAAAGGTGTATAATTGATATGTTTGGAGTTATAAGGGAATAGAATCAAGGGGAAAAGGGGGAATATAAGTTGGGTAGAAATGATGCGTGCTTTTGTGGGAGTGGTAAAAAGCAAAAGAAGTGCCATTCAAATGTAGAGCAAGATAGTTGTGTGGCTAACCTATATAAGAGGTATATAAAGATAGATAACATCATTTCAGAATATAGGGAACATCATAAGGAATTTAAAAATCATCCATGTGGAAAAGGATGTTACAATTGCTGTTACGATGTGTTTGCTATATCTATGTTGGAATTTGAAGTAGTGTTAGAAGAATTGCGTAACATTGGATTGGAATTTTCTTTAAAAATATTCGAAAGATCTTTAGAAGACTTAGAGTTATTAAAAATTAGGCATCCAGACTTATATAATAGATTAGAAGAGGATGCGAGTTTTCGACAGGATGTAATGTTGAAAGATAGTAATCTATATTCAAAAACAGTGAGACTTCCATTCCTTTGTCCTTTGTTAGATATTACAGAAGGCAGTTGCATGGTATATAACAAAAGACCAATGGTCTGTAGAGTTTTTGGTACTACACACGATTCATATTCTCTCATGCTTGCTAGTGGTGGAGGGGAAATTTGTGAGCATATTCCTAGTGAACATGCTAATGCGCTACAAACACCTGAAGTAGAGTTCTCTGATACGAGGGTCAATGATATGTTGGAATCGGAACTCTTTGGGGAGAAAATACAACCAAGAGAATATCCGATTATGTATTGGTTTAAAGTCTATCATGATAAAAATAAGAAGAAGGGAAGACCTGTATATTCTTCTTTAGTTCCTTCTTTTTATTATAAGAAACCAGGGAGTATTACAATGGCAGAATTAATGCCTTAAAACTGATATTGAGATACGAAAAAGTTGTTGCTAAAGATGGAGTGAATTGGGATTTCACTCCATCTTTTTTGAGAATCTTGTACAAAAAATAGATAGTTAAGATTTTAAGTTAATTTTGTATGTAGAGGATCTAACCGCATTTTATTGCCACTTACCGAAGCGTAAAAACCACGTAAATCTCCTGTTATCAATATCTCGCAAACTATTTGTTGACTACTTAATTTAAATATAAATGTTTAGTTAAGATGTATGTTTAAAGAAGAATTCAAATCCCCAAAAACGAATTTTAACGTTTAATTTGTTCTTTCTTTTATTTGCCTTTTTCTTTTTCATAGTATTTCCTCCTTTTTTATCGCATGTTTGGGATTATACTCATTCTGTCGATAGATTTTAAGTGAAAATCTAAAAAAATTTATTTATTTTCAAATTCCTTTATTCCGACAAAACCTAGCAAAGACCGTGCGAGCTTCGTCGATGAATTTTAAGAGGTATTAACCCTTTAACATGGAATTCTCCTTATAGGAGGTGGCGTAGCGCTATGTCAGAAGCAGAAATAGTATATACCAGCAGTGAGGTCTATAGTCGTTTAGGGGTGAAAGGTAGCACGCTTAGAAAGTATTCGGATGTTCTTGAACGTGAAGGGTATGATGTAAGAAAGGATAGTAGAGGTAGAAGGGAATATACAGAGTTTGACGTTGTACTTATTGAACAGTTAGTAGAGTTGAGTAAGCAAGATGGTATGACTTTAGAAAAAGCTGCGAAAATGATTGCTAAGCAGTTTGGAATCGCTAATAAGAAGGAGGAGTCCCAGGGATCAGATCCAGTTCCTTATCAAATGCAATATCAATTTCAACAACAATATAGCGCTATGATAGAAGAAATTAATAAGTTGCAGCAAGCAAATCTATTAGAAATGGAAAAGAGACTAGGTGATCGTATAGATCAAAAGAATAAATTAATTGAAGAGGACATTAAAGAAAGAAATAGATTAATAAAGGAAGATATGAAAGATCGGAAGGAACGAGAAGAAAGGATAGAAAAAAGGTTAGAGTTAAGGGACGATAATCTTATGAAGATGGTCAGAGAGATACAAGAAGCAAAACGTACTATTGTATCGGCACAGAAAGAAATAGCGGCAGCTAATTTGAAAAAGAAGTCATGGTGGATGTTTTGGAAATGAGTACCTTTGGTAATGAATGTGCAGAATTTGTAGGGAGAAATTATATAATACTCTCTTGTGGATCGTTTTTAATTTATCTTGAAAAGGGATTCTAATATAGGAGATTTACATTTGTATGTTGAACTATTAATCAAGAAGGGGGCGTTCTTTTTGGTGAAAGATAATGATGTTATCAATATTAAATATAAGCAAATGGATAAAGATCCTGAAATAAAAGAAATAGTTAATGGAATAGAGCGTTTAATTTTAGGAGATAAGGCTGTTGGATTATTGGAACATTTGGGTCTAACTCCTGGAAAGGTTCAAAAATCTTTAGATGAGCAATGGGAAAGAGAGTTTGATGATTTGTTAGAAGAGAATAAAAACTATATTCTTGAAGAATCACGGAATCGTTCTAATAATATGTTTCAAATGTGGATGAAAGAAATAAAAGGCACTGAAATAAAATTCACGGAAGAAACTATTTTTGCAAAGTTAGAAGAATTCAAGCAGGAGGCGGAGTTGCAAGTTATAAAAGAGTTGGTAGAAGCGAATTTATAAACAATAATACGTATTTGTGTTATCAAATTACACATAACTTACCGCATCTAAAATTCAGATGTATAAAACGAAAGAAAATTGAGAATAATTATAATGCGGTTAAATGAAACTTTTTTATGCATAAATTTCGATTGGTTAAACTACTGATCATAGTGTATTCAGTCGAGAAGGAACAGGAGATCGTCCACGAATAATCAACACATACATAGCCTGGTGCGCCTATATACATCAAGTGTTTGAAAAAATGTCACAATAGGGATATTATTGTTTTTTAAATTGTTAACAATACATATGTGAAAATTGCCTGGTTCAGTTGCCCTAAATTGATACTGGGCTATTCGTGTTTTTATTTTTGGTATAGCATTCACTTACCTCGCCTTTTTCATATCGTATATATAATTTCACGTACCATACAGAAAATTAATTTTAGTGATTGACACAATAATCCCTAGAGTGCTACGTTTTTAGTGTTAAAGTAATAAGAGGTTTATTATTTAGATGCAAAATATATGAGAAAAGGTTCTGAAGTACGTTTAGAGAAGAGGAAAATCTCTTCTAATATTCTGTAAAATTCCATATATAGATAATTTAATTATATAAACCATACATGTAGAGAGGAAGAAAGTAAGATGTTTAAAAAGGTTACATCGGTTGTTGCTTCTGTTTTATGTGCTAGTTTTCTATTAACTGCTTGTAGTGGAGAGGAAGAGACTAAAAATACAGCAAAGGCAACTGACAAGAAAGAGACAAAACAATCCATTAATTTACCGTATATAGCGGAGATCCCAACAATGGATGTAACAAAGGCAACTGATAGTGAATCAATGAATGTAATGCGTAATGTGTTTGAAGGTCTGTATATACTAGGGAAAGACAATAAATTAATTCCTGGTGTGGCGAAATCTTATGATGTAAGTGAAGATAAAAAAACGTACACATTCCACATGAGAGAATCGAAATGGTCAAATGGTACGCCTGTTACAGCTCAAGATTTTGTTTTTGCCTGGAAAAGAGCTGTGAATCCTGATACAGCGGCAGAATACTCGTTTTTATTTTTTGATATAAAGAATGCAAAGAAAATAAACAGTAAAGAGTTACCTGTAGATCAGCTAGGGGTAAAAGCAATAGATGATAATACATTAGAAGTACAATTAGAACAACCCGTTCCATACTTTATAAATTTGACAACGTTTCCAACATTTTTACCAATAAACGAGAAGTATTTTAAATCAAAAGGGAATCAATATGGTCTAGAAGCGGACCAGTTAATTTATAATGGAGCATTTATTTTAGAAAATTGGAAGCATGAGCAGGGTTTTCGATTTAAGAAGAATAAAAGCTATTGGGATGAAAAAACAGTTAAATTAGACGAAATCAACTTTGATATTATAAAAGATAAGTCAACAGAAATTAATTTATATGAATCAGGTCAAATAGATCGTGTAGGGCTTACAGGAGATTTTGTAGACAAATATAGAAATAGCCCTGACTTCAGAGAGCGTTCTGAAGTAACTATGCAGTTTTTACGTATGAACCAAAAAAACGAAGTGTTAAAAAATAAGTATGCAAGGTTGGCAATTAGTAAGTCGTTTGATAAAAAGGCCTTTACAGAAACTGTGCTAAACAATGGTTCGCTTCCAGCGGAAGGGATTGTGTCGCTTAATTTCGCAAAAGGACCGGACGGAAAAGACTTCCGGAAAGAGAATGGGAACTTAGTGAAATATGATGTGGATGTAGCGAAGGAATATTGGAAAAAGGCCAAGGAAGAACTAGGGAAAGAGGAAGTAATATTAGAATTGCTAACAAGTGACAATGCATTAGCAAAGAGAAATGCAGAGTATTTAAAAGGTGAGCTTGAAAAGAATTTGAGTGGATTAACAGTGAATGTTAAACCGCAGCCACGTAAACAACAAATTGAATTGTTATTAAGTAGCGATTATGACATAGGTGTAGATGTATGGGGGCCAGATATTCCTGATCCTATTACGTTTTTAGACTTATTTACGACAGATAGTACATATAACTTTGATAAATATTCAAATAAACAATATGATGAACTCATTCATAAAGTGAAAATGGATTTTGCTGGTGATGAAAAGGCACGTTGGAAAGCAATGAAACAAGCAGAGAAAATCTTATTAGAAGATGGAGCTGTAGCGCCTTTCTATCAGCAAGGCAGATCATATTTACAACGTTCTTCTGTAAAGGGTATTGTGACAAATGATTTTGGTGGAGAATTTAACTATAAATGGGCAGAAGTTAAGAAATAGGTAAAAAAAGGAGTCGATATATTCGACTCCTTTTAGTTACAAGTTATATAGGATTATAGTATAATTTATTTGCGTATATTGCGTTAGAGATTTCCATATTCTTTAATTGCAATGAATGACAGATTGTAGGGGTAGGATCTTACAGTCTGTTTTTTTATGGTTTCCTATAAGTCGTCTTATGTAGTCAGATGCAATTTGCATTAAGCAGATTCTAAGATCTTGGTTTAAGTAATTGTATAGTTGTAGCTGTCTTCTAATGTAATCCTGGTCTTTTGGTGCGAAACTTTTAATCATATCAATAACGGTATCATGTTCAAAGAAGAAATATTTATCGTTTGCTTCAATAACAAACACATCATTTTCTATAGGGTGATTTTTGAAAAATAAATCAAAGAAATAATTTGAATTTTGATTTTCTATTAATATGTTCATACTTTAATTCTCCTGTCATAGTCAATTTATTTATTGTTAGGTAGTAAAATTTCAATGATCTTTGGGACTATAGGGTTACTTATATGGTAATACACCTCTAAACCTTTTCTATCGCAGCCTACTATTTTTCCTTTCATTTTAGAAAGATGCTGTGAAACTGTTGATTGTGGTATTTGTAATTTATTAACGAGCTCTGAAACATTCAATGTGTTATGTTTCATAAGAATAGTTATAATTTCAACACGGATTGGATGGGACAATGTTTTTAACATTTCAATATTCTCGTCAGTTATATTAGTTTTAGTGTAGTTCATTTTGCATTTCTCCTTTTGTATGTGTACTTTGATTTATCCATAAACTTCTATAGGTATTGCATACTTCTAAAGCCCAATTTACATCTTTTTCGTGTTTTGTACCTTTAGCCATTATTCGTAGGGTCTCATTGATCCACTCTTGGCAATCTTGATAGTTTTGAGATACCTGGGCATTAATAGTAGCTTCTAGAATTTGTTTTCTCTTTGGTATTGTCATTCGTGTTCTCCTTTCTCAAGAGCTATAGCGCTATATTGTCATGGAATATATCCACTTATTGCCTTTTAGTTGTTCGGTATCTAATGAATCGTCTATTCGATAATAACGTGTCTCGTTATATGGTGAAGTAATGGCGAAGTACATATAGATATGACCTTTACGAATAAACTCAATTTCCTCACCTCCTCCAACTGAATAAGCTTCAGATAATAGCTTTTTACATCTTAGAATGGTCTTTAATTCTTCATTAAGATTCATATAGATCCTCCCAGGGGGTAAATACATTAGAGTAGAAAAGCATAAGAAATTAAGCAGATAACCAAGATAACTCCAATGATAGTAGTAAATAGTGCCAGTAAGCTTAGAACTATATAATATAGGAAGTAAGCGCCAATTAAGAGCGCTATTAAAAGTCCGATTATGAGAGATAATGTCCCGATTGTATGTAGAGAAATTACATTTAAAAATACTAAAGCTATGACTACTAAACCTATAATACTGAGGGTTCTCATGGTTATCGCTCCTTTCATAATGTGTAAATGTGTATTTGTACACATTTACACATTTACACAATTTTAGTTCAAAAAAATATAGTGAATTATCACTAATACAATGATATAGAGGGTTTATATGACTCTATATGTTTTATGTAGGTATAACATGTGTAAATGTGTAAAAGACCACATGTACACATTTACACATGTTATTTTTATTTCTTTTGCTGTTTCTTAGCTTCTTTAAGAGCAGCTTTACGTTTAATATTTTCGAGTTGTGCATGGAATAATCTTAGCTGTTCAGGTGACAATTTTTGCATATATAAGTAGTGCATTTCAGCTAGTAGTTCATAAGTATATTGGTATTCTGAAATCTCAAGTAGAGCATCAAATTCGTGTTTAGTTTCTAAAGGCATTCGAATAGTACCTCGCTTATCACTATTAACTAGTGTTGCTTTCGCAGGTATACTAGGATCATATGGTGTAGAGGGAGTGATGTCAGCTTTATAGCCAACATCAATTTTCCCTCCTGTATTTTTTCCAGGATTATCCCCGCCTTCCTTTTTGTTGAAAAAGCCTATATCTTTACTCATTGCTTAAATCCTCCATCTTATTAATTCGCTCTAAAAATTCATCTGTAAATGGTTCGAAAACTTCATTAAATAACTTCTTGTCCCAATATTGATCCGTATTTAAACCAACACGCGGAATGCTTTGAATTCTTTTAGCGTAAGGTATTAAATTTCTAAATAAATTGTTTTCCCCAAAAATATCCTTCGCATCTTGTAGTACGGTACCATCTATTTTACCAGCACTATGTAATTGATTTGGTAATATGCCAATTACATCAAGCGGGGATTTAAATTCTTCTACTAATTTTCTTAGGAATCGATTGATATAATCATTAGCACCATCTAAACTATCACTTTGTGTTTGGAATGCTACGAGTACATAGTCACTTGCCATTGCAGAACTTTTTGTATAATAAGATGCTGTAGGTGGACTGTCAATGACGACAAAGTCATAATTTTGTTTTAAAGGTTCCAATAGGTGTCTAAAGTAATTAATTTTTTTAGTTTCTACTTGATAATAGTTAGGATCAGAAGGATCAGCATGACCGAATCTTGATGTTAGTAATGTTTCAAAATTTTCAAAGTCACTATGGGAAGGTAGTAAATCTAAATTCTCCATTATATTCAATTGCATGTCTTCTAAACTACCATCTTGTACAGCTCTCATTAATGTTTTGTCGAAAGCGAAGTATTCATCATTAATTCTTTTTCTTGTTAAGATCATTGTTTTTGTCGTGTTGGCCTGCGGGTCCATATCAACTGTTAGAACTTTATATCCTTTTAAGGCTAAATGATAAGATAAATGCCTTACAATAGTAGATTTACCAACGCCACCTTTACTGTTTGCTACAGTAATAGTTAACGGTCTTTTTAATTTCATATGTATCCCTCCAAAAAAACTTTTCTATTTTTACACATTTACACATTTACACGAGTCCACATGTGTAAAAACTTCTTAATCCAATTATAATACCCCGCCAGAGAAATATCAATACAAATTTACACATTTACACATTTACACATTTACACAAGTTCACAAACAAAAGTAAAACGTTGATATAATAGTGTTTATATAGTTTCATAGGGATATATTTTTACACATTTACACTTGTGGACATTTACACAAGTGTAAAAATAATTTAGATTCTTTTTGTATAAACAATAGGATGATAGTGAATAAGAGGTATTTACACATTTACACTTTTACACATGTGTAAAAGTGTAAATGGGAGGAGTTTTATTGAAATTCTTTGTTTACAAACAAAAAAACTTGTTGTAACGTTATAGACAACAAGTTTTCTCAACGCAATTCGATTTAGTTTGATAATATACATAAAAAATTCGGAAGAATTTGTAGCATATATATAAGACACATAAACACAAAAAACAAATAAAAAAAGAACGGCTGTCTATGAGACTGGAAATCTCAAAGACAGAGGAAGTAGATCTGCTGGAAACATTTCTACTTCTTGGTGAATACAATTTGCTGGAAACATCTTGTATTCCATTTACGTCACTGCTGCATCAGTGAGTAAACTTCCCAAACCGTTCTAATTAACTATGCTATTGAGATATGAAATATCTCCTATTAGTATAGTTAATTAGTGTAAATTTGTAAAGATAGAAACCCCTATTTAAGTGCATCTATAAGCGTATTTAATTATGGTTTTTTCTACCTTTTTCTACAATTCGGGAAGTCTATTTATTTAGGTGAGCAGTGATATAACTGCTCACCTTTTTTTGTTGTCTTAAATCTAGTAGAAAGGAGATCCCACATGAATACAGTACAGAAAGCTATTAATCTTATACTTCATAAAGGTTTACGAAAATATAAATCTAAAAACTCAAAAGCTGCTCTAGTATCAATTACAAAACAAGAGAAATTTGAAGACAAAATGCTGAATGGTAAGAAGAATAAAAAAGGATCTATTTTTATCACTCGTAAAAAAGATGATTTAAGCGCACCTTTTGGTACAAGAGGAGTAGTGTTAACATCTGAGGAAGCTACACTGGATCATGTTGGACAAGCTTCTCACTGGACTCCTAATGTATATAATTTTGGTACATATAGTGAAAATGGTCTTCGTACAATTGTTGGCCACACTGAAAAAAATCTACAACAAATCAATTGTTTTGTGATTGATATCGATTCAAACTCATTCCCAATGACAGCAATCAATGATGTTGCGTTAAATGCTGGTTTTGGTGTGCCGACCATGATCCTTCAAACTACAAAGGGTTACCAAGTATATTATGTGTTAGATAAAGCTGTATATGTAACAAATAAAAAGAACTATATTGCTATTAAATCAGCAAAAAGAATCTCTCAAAACTTGAGAGAAATGTTTGCTGAAAGCCTACCACAAGTAGATTTAACATGTAATCACTTTGGCTTCTTCAGAATGCCTTCAGAAGAGAATATTATTATGTTCTTTGAGGAAAATGTATATTCTTTCAAGGAGCTGCAGGATTGGAGTAAGAGACAAGATGATAACAAAGGCAAAGAACTTTTCGCAATTCCAGGTGAAAATAACGTAATTGAAACTCCATTTTCTAAAAACAAACCTGTAGAGCAGCCAAAACAGGTAGAAGAAGCGTGGTTTAAGCAAGTTATAAATTGTACGAACATAGCGCCACAACAAACAAAAGCAGGGCGTAATAATGCAATTTTCACTCTTTCATTAGCATGTTTCCAAAGTAAAGTGTCAATTAAAGAATCACTAGATATGATGGATCAATTTAATAGTAACCTGGAACAACCTTTAGATCATGTTGAGGTTAGAGGGATTGTCATGTCTGCATATTCAGGAAAATACCAAGCTGCGCACAAAGACTACATTGATCGTCTACTTCAAACATATGCGACACCTGGACAAGTTAATTCGTTTAGATCACCAGCTGCATTTTGGAGAAAACACAAGAAGCAACGTGAAGATCGAGTACGTTCTCATTTCCATGAGTGGGAAGCGGATATTATCGCTTTCTTGTCGATGAATTCAAAAAACAAACCTGTGCTATACTTTACACAAAAAGAACTATGTGAAGCGATCAATATTCCTAGAAGCACCCTAAACACTGTCCTAAAAAAGAGTAATAAAATATATAAGACTGTTGAAGGGAAAGGGAAAACTGCAAAAACAGGTTTTTCAACAATCGGCATGTTGATTTCGTTTGCTTTACGTGAAAAAGGACAAAAAAGAGAGAGTTATTTAAGCTATTTAAACGAGCTGTTTCCCCAAATGGGTAATATCTTACTACAAGCAAAAAACAATAGCGCTATGGCAGAAGAAACGGCATCATACAGCCTAATTGAAGGGCTGCCAGCTGGTTAATTTTTAATTGTCCACTGTGCCAATACATAATTATATCTACGATACATCTTTCGGACAGATAGCTATAGCGTTATACGTTTAATACTTATGTAGTTACTTCTTGGTAGGGGGCTATTTTAAGTTCTTAAGGGTTATGTACTCTTTATGGTATGTGAAATTATATAGACTGTTTTAGAAATCTATTTTATTGGTGGTGTGTTATATGGGTAAAAATTATTCTATAGATCGTGATAGTAGAGGACGTTATAGACACTCTTATGTGTTTATGAGGGGGGCTATTGTAGATATAAAGCTACTAAATCATGATGAATTGTTAAAAGGTAAAATTTCAACAATAGAAGAGTATTATTGTGTTTTGGATGTGAAGGGCGATGGTGATCCTTATCAGGTAACTGTTAACTTTGCTGAGGTTAAATATATAAAGCATGAGGAATTTCTAACTGTTGAAGAAAGATCTCCTAAGTTTAGTGAAGGGGATAAGAAAACATCATTTGTATTTGAGATAGGAGAAAGAATTGGTTGTTCTTTTAAAGATGGTAAGGGGATGAAAGGTGTTCTTTTATCTGAAGGTGCTTATTATCTTTATATCAAGACAGATAAAGGGAATTATTATTCAATTATGAAGAGTGCTCTTTCCTATATTGCACATAATAAACATGATCCACTATTAGAAACTAATGATTTCTATATTGAGGAGATGAAGCTAGCTGGCCATAATAAACCAACGGAATATGTTTTTTCTGTAGGGGATCATGTTACGGTATATTTCGCAAGTGGAAAGAAATTATCAGGTTTAGTTTTGGATGAAAGTAAATATTGGGTTTTATTACAGTCTGAGAAGTTACAAATTACCGTTTTAAAGGGTAGTTATTCCTATTTCAAACATGAAGTTCATGAAAGTAAACCATACTTGTATGTGTCTAATAAAAGGTTAAAAAAAACATTAAGAAATGAAAAATAGTTACGGTGAATGGAGACCTTATTTGAGGAATAGAGTCTCTTTTTGCAGCTGATTATTGAGAATATAATTAGTTACTTAACCATCATATGCATAATTGCATATGAATTTAACTATATACTTCGACAACATTTGACATTTTTTTTGATATGCTTATGGTAGAATACCACATGCAAACATTAAGTTTAATAAATATACTAAGGGGTATTGGGGAATTCTTGTTTTTTTAGAAGGGAAAATATTATGAATCAAATACTTAAGAGAGAAGAAATGTCAAAACAAACGTTAATAAAATTCTTGAGTGAAATTATTGATGAGATTGATTTCCAAAAGAAAAATCAAGAGGATATCGCTAAAGTAATTGGTATTTCACCTGGAACTTTTTCGAAGAATTTAACAGGAAAAATCCAGTTTAATTTTTGGAATTTAATCAAGTTATCTAAGATACTGTATGTGAATGATATTAATAAACAAAGAAAAATGATACATAATTTTTGTTCTGTTACAACAAGTAAGAAAAACTTGAGAATTGCCATGGAATACGCAAATGCAAAAGGGGATTTATCACTGCTTAAGTTAGTAGTGGATCAAGAGAGAAATTCATCACTTGCAATTAATAGAGAATGGTCTTATGTATACGAATTGGTATGGCAGCGCAGTAGCGGTGTCATTGCAAAGCAAGAGTTGTTGGATAAGCTTGAAGAGCGGAAGGGTAGTAGGGTTATTAAAACAAAGGAAATGAAAATATTGTATGGCATATTAACTTGCTATACTATGTGTGATTTAGAAACTTACACTTCACTGTTTGAATATGCTGAAGTATTGCTACCAAAAGTTGAAGAAATATCTGATGGTTTTATTAAAACAGCTTATTTAGGCAGAATAAAAGAGTGCTTGTCATTTGCATTATTAGTCCAAGACAAACTTGAAAATCTTAGGAGTACATGTCATGAGATTTTGGAACTGGAAGATCCTGAGGGATGTTTTAATCTTTTGAGGGCATCAGCACTTGTATATTTAGCGGAGTCTTTTACTTTTGAGAGTTACGATAGTGCATCTAAGTATATTAAGGAGTCCATCGAACAATTAGGTCCATATTATTACTTTGAAAGAGAGAAGCAAAGACGACAAGAAATACTCAATACATATGCATTTATTAAGCTAGTTAATAAAAAAGATTTGGATAAAATTAAAATATATCATCCTGCTGAGGAATCTTTCTTAGAGATCATTAGGGGGAATTACGCAAATGCAATTCGTATTCTTAGTGATTTAGAAAAGAAAAACGGCTCTTTAACACCTATGCAATATTGTTATTTAGGAATAGCAAAAGGTGATATTTCTTTAATAGAAAAGTCAATTACGCTGTTCGAGTGTGCAGGTAATAGGTTCTATTGTCAATTCCCTAAAAAAATTGTGGTAGAATTTAAAAAAAATGGTATAATATATGAGGGTGGTGCTATATGAAGAAAATATTATTTGTACTAACAAGTATAGTTCTTGCGGCAGGAATTTTTTATACTGCTGCTGGTAGTAAAGAGCAACCAAACAATATAGTTAAAAAAGATTCAGAACAATTATTAGCTAGAATGGGAGATCCCGGTGGCGGGATCGGGTAACCTTTAAATAATTAGAATGCGATTGTCTCAATAGAGGCAATCGCATTCGTTGTTTTTAGGGATATTTCCAAAATATCGAATCCGAAATAATTGAAATCTTTGTGAATAGTTCACAAACTATTATCTGTAGAATCTTTGCTTATTAACTATATTTGGATGAAGTAATTTATTGCCGTCAAAATGTTAACAAAATGAGAAATCAGTGTTAAAATGAGAACAAGTGTTCTAAAATTACGTTTAATTTTTTGTAATTTTAAAATTACAAAAAAAAATCCAAGTTATCTGATGTATTGATAACATAGGATTTTCCGAAGATTTATGATATGTAATTTGGTTAGATGTTACAATTTTTAAGAAAATATGGATTGACGATATTGTTCAATAGTTGTAATCTTGTTTGTGATAGATTGTTTGTAAGAACATCTAACAAGCGAACTACTAACAATTACATAGTACATGGGCAGAAAGCAATAAGAGTTGGCGCTCCTATTACTTTCGACCTTCTTAAAACAATAAAGGTGTTTTAGAAAGGCCGCCCACTTTGATGAAGCATAACTAGATGCAACATCAATAATATTATACTGTTTCGTGTGTTTATACAAGGGTATACTTGCGCGATTTTACTGGCAAATATTATTGATTTTATTCGGTTATTCTTCAAGAAGTGGTTCTTCGGATATGAGGAAAAAGGCGTAAACTAAAGCACATTAGTTTACGCCTTTTTTGTTTTTTTATCCGTAGACTGCATTGAAAATTTTATAATGCTCGCTCGCCTTGAAATTTGTTTTAAGAGTTATGTGATTCTTGGTTGAGTTGAAAAACTTGTTGTTAGATGAACAGCAGATCCTGAGAAAATCGGCTGTTAAATATAAAAATTAAAGATTGGAGAAGATGTTCATGCGTGCAAAAGAATTTAGCAAAAAAACACATAGTTTAAAAGTTGTACAAGAAATGGATACTGGTGCTTTAGTAAGAAAGGCACATTCAATTAGTACTTTTCAAGGACAAGAATATATCGTTTTAGATAATGGCAATCTGTATGATCCGATGCAAAAACGTGAAATTCCGTTAGCAAGAATATTTAGGTACATAAAATGTGTAAGAAACAGCTATGGCGTTATAATCGCAAAAAAATCTAAAACTAATGCAAAATTGATGGAAGTTAAATTTGTTAAAAAAGCAAATAAAGTTAGTTAATAATATAATATTTGATCATTTAATTGTGCATGAAATTCAAATGCACCAGGGATCATTTGAAGTTTTGGAATCGATAAGGGATGGCGTTATGAGGATTTAATCCTATCAAATAATTACTATCTCTTAGATTAAAATGATCCCGATTGTCCTTTGAAAACTGTATATAGATGCTGGGGGAGTGCCACGACCACTGTTTGCCACTCCATATCGTGAATAGGGAGAAGAAATACACGATTAAACCCTGAGGGTCATAAGTACCGCTTGTAATATAGCAACTAGTGGTGGTCTATCTTGTAGGGCATCAAGCTCTACAAATTACTTAAAGGTTTGCTGTACATTAGATCATAGTTAGATCATAGCGCCATGACGGATTATTCCTGAGCGATTGACTGTACAATCATACCTTTAGCGAGTGGGCGAAACGAGACTAATCGTCACTTTTGTTAAATGAAGAATCTCCTTCTTGCATTTGCAAATGTATAAATATAGACCTTTAATTTTTAATCATTTTAGGGTTGAAAAGGGTTTTATGTAGAATTAAGCTGATCAAATATTAAATTGTATAAGAGGTAGCTTGTGAAAAAATAATACGAGCTGCATTTAAAGGGAGTAAGAAAAATGGGAAAGGAACACCGTGAAAGGTATGTAAAAAAAATTGCAGGTGTTATAACAGCAAAAAGGAAATATCCTACGGGATATTTCGTTGTAGGAGAATATGATTTAAGTTTAGAATTTCAGAAAGAAATGATAGATACGTTAGATCATAACGAAGTAGTGAGCTGCCATTTAGATTTTAATAAATATGATAGTGAAGCTGATTGTATTGTAGCTTTGAAAAGAGCCAAGAAGCATTTAGGTGAAAGTAGAGAGTCAGAAAAGATGCAGATTTTAGTGATTACAGCATTTGATCGTCTTACTAAAAAGTATATGGATGCAGTAAAACAATTAATTGGCTGTAAGGATATTGGTATTAATCTATTGATTAGCGCAAATATACCATTGGTTCATATAGTTGGTTTAACTGAATACATGATTACTTTCGATTCAGCAGCTAAAGTCTTATCGGAATTTTATCGTTATAATACACAACAGGTCATTTATTCACTCTATAACGAAACTTTAGCTCGAAATAGTAGTAGAGTTTGGAGGTGAGTGAGCTGAATGTTAACGCAAAAGCAAGGAAAATCCTGAAGAGTAAAAGTATTAGCGTTGGTCTATTTGACTTAGATGAACGTTATAGTTTAGGTGAAAAAATTAACGTTTTTTGTAATAGTATGAATGCAATTTATACATTTACAGTGATTAATATAACATTGGTCCGAAAAACACATTGGGTTGTACATTTAAAGTGAGATCCATTGTGTTATAGCGCCATGAAAATAAAAGGGTCTCAAATGTTGATATGATGATATACTAATATAGTTACTATCAATAGAATGGGGAGAAGAGACCATGTTTAAAAACATGAAATTATTATCGGTTTTATGTGTTTTTATAATCACATTACTTTCGGGTTGTAGTGATAATTCACTAGCATTTAAAAAAGGTGAAAAGTATAAAGAAAATGATGGATCAACATTCATAGAAATAGTTGAAGAAAACGAATGGAAGATACATCGTGGTAAAGATCGTCCTAACGAATATGCTTTATACAAAGTAGAGGAAACAGAATACAAGGCTGGAAAGTATGCCGTTGTATCAATTTCACTAAAAGAGAAGTTTGGTAAAAGTGATCCTTTACGACTTGCCAATGGTGGAGAAAAACATTTAATTTCACCCACTGAAAATGGAATTTCTACTAAAAGGGTAGATTTATCATCAAATAACTATTGGGAGAATTTCCAAAAAGAATTTAAAGCAGCTGATGATAAAGAAGAGTTCCTAAAAAAAATATCTGAAGGTAAAACTCGTAAGTACGAAAAAACAAACTAAATTCCATGCACTGAAGAGCAGAATCATTTAAATGGTTCTGCTCTTTTTTATTGTCACAATCAAGTAGGGGAATGGGAGGTAAGGGGATATGTTTGGCCGAGATCAACTGTTATTTCCAGCTATGATAACTTTTATGGTTTTAATGATTTTGTTATTTGATGCATCGCTATCATTCATCATGATTCTTACAGAAAAGACAATGTAGTAATGGAAAACATCAGATCAGCTGTAAAAGATGCTTGTTTGTGGTTGTTGGTTTTGGTTTTAACAACTTTAACCTGGCTGGGAATTGAAAAAATGGTTATTACCATGCTATTAGACTAAATATATTTTTTGTTTGCAAACTCTTTTTGCACAATTTAAATGGGGGAAAGTCATGAATATTATTGCAACATTTCATTTTGTAAGTGGTATAAGAAGAGCGACTATTGTCAATGCGGAGAATATAGAGAAAGCAAGTACATTCATTAATACTAAGTTTTTTCAGGGTGTTGGACACGCAATATTTGAAGTTGAGATGAACGAAAGTAGAGATGGATTCGAAGGTATTAATGACAAAGTAGAAAAGTTTGAGGTATTTCGTGATCAAGTAATGTTTATTGATTATCAAGTGAAATAATTTTATGTAAAGAGAGCAGATCCCTGGGGGCTGCTCTTTTTTATGTTTTGAGATTAGCAATAAACAAAGCATATTGAGTATCTTCAGTATGTTTTGTTTTTAATTAATCGATCAATTACAAGTTGATTAGAAAATGGAGGTGTTAGCATGGTAAGGCTTGGTCAAGTCGAAAAAGCTGTTGAAATAGTGAAGGAAGAAGTACAGGAGCAAGAGAATGTAAACACGGCTGTTGTAGGTGGAGTAGGAACAGGAAAAGATTTTTCTGTTATAATACCTAACATTCTACTAGAGGAAGAAAAGAATTTAGTAGTAATAGATCCAATAGATCAAATATCAAATGTGTATACATTTAAAGAAAAACAAGGATATCATATTTTAACGTATGATTTAGAAAAAGAAGATATTTTGCAGCAGTTAAATAATGATTTAATGGCAAAAAAAGAAGAAAAACTTTTAATTCATGTAATTTTCCCTAATGAATTTTTGGGAAATCAAGAAATGAATAGTCAACGTGTTATGGAATTCTTAATGAAAATAAAAGAAATGCAAGATATAAAGTGGGGACAAGAAAAATCATTACATCTTTTCCTTATGGAATATGAAGGATATGCATCTCCTGAGTTTCATGCCATTTTTCAAACATGGTGTGGTTACAGAATTAGCACGACATTAAGCGTTCAGCATGTACTAAGATTAGATGATGTCATTCTAGATAATTGTCATTATGTACTTTATAAAAGAATACTTGATCCACAAGCGGCTGAATGGATTGCAGAGACGCTGAAATATCATCATGTAGAGTTTCACCCGAAAATTTTAGGAACAAAGTTATTGCCTTTGCCATTGACAGCGGGTATGTTAATGGATTTACCTATTAATTTAGGACTCTTGCAGAAAAACTATAGAGATAATCCTTATGGAAATGATTCATGGACAAAATTTGTAGAAACTTACAATGCAGAGGATATTTTGGGCAGAGCGTTATAAGCTAAAGTGTAAAAAATTCTAAAGATTAAGATGATAAAAGAGCAGCTCTTTAAGGGACTGCTCTTTTTTTAATAGTCAGTTGAGTATAAGAGTGGAGGTAACAGATATATTTATTCCTCCTTTCCCCAGGTGATATAGCGTTGTTACCTCTACTCTTATGTACATCTAAAATATTTTAAACAAGATTGGTACTGAAAAAGGGCAGATCCTAAAGGGACTGCTCTTTTTGTTAAACAGTTGTATATAAAAGTAGAGGGAGGTGTTTGTATTGGTAAAAAAACCCCTAATAACGGAATACGAGTTAGCTAATTTGAAGCATAATTCAGAGAAAGAAAAACAAGTGGTGTTAGAAATTTATAGAATAGCTTTTGAAAATTTTTTAGAAAAAGAGTTTACTAGTAAATTTCTTACTAAAAAAATTAGAGAGCAAATGAATAAAGGATTTGATCATTTAGTAATAAGCCTAATGAATTGTAACATTATGGAGAACCGTACTAGTTTCAATTTCAAGGATATGATTAGAAAAACATTTTCGAATTTCTTTTGTAGGTTTTTCTATAATAGTGTCGTTATTAAATGGAAGTATTGGAAATATCGCAAAGAGGTAAAAAGAATTGTAGGTATTTGTTGGGAAGATGAAATAATTGAACTTAGCATGGAAGAAATTGCAGAAGAAGTAATTTATAAGTGTAATGTTTACTTGAAAATAATTGATGATCTAGAGAAATCAGGATTAAGAGTAAGTGTGAAAGTTGATGGTGAAATCTTTATTTTACTTTTAACCTGGGGGAAATGGATGGAGACGGACAATGAAGAAGGTTAGAAAATGTAAAAAGTGCCAGGGCAAAGGTTTCATGTTCGGTAAAAATTACATAATAAAAGAGGGTTCATTTGGTTATGAAACGCAGGAGTTTGGTATTAAAGTAACCTGTACTAATTGTTATGGGAAAGGTGTTAAATAATTGTATGATTCTAAAAAAATAATTGTTATTCAGAAAATAAATCCTATTTTATCCATAGTTAATGAAGGGGGAAATCATGAACAAGGAAGTCACAATAAAAATTAATGAAAAAGGTTGGGAAATGTTCGTTCAAGTTGGAGAGAACTTATATGAAGAGAAAGGTGTCATGCAGAAGTTAAATGATGCTTTAAACGTAAAAGGCGTGTTAGATGAAGATGCTGCATGGATGTCAGATTCTTTGTTTCAAGTACTTAGTAAAAACTTCTTTTGCTATCAGGTAGCAAATGCTTTAATAAAAAGTTAGTAAGAGGGTGAATGTTTTGAATGCAGAAGAAAAAATATCTGAAATAAGAAGACTTAAAGAAGAAATTAAGAATATATGGTTTTCGTTATGGATAGCAAGCTGTTTTGTATCCGTCGTTTGGTGGTTTTTAGAACCAAGAATGGAAGAAATAATTAATTTTGGTGAGGGCGAGGATAAATTATTAACCCTCGTATCCAATATTTTCTTTGATTATTTTCTTGTTGGTATTTACTATATTGGACTTATCATTGGACTTATAACTATTTTTAAGAAAAAGAAAGCAATTAGGAGATATAAAAAAGAAAAAAATTCTCCTTTAAAAATTAATATACAAAAAGATGATATAAATCAGAATCCTGTTTATGTAATTGATCATAGCAAGGATAAACCAAATCAATATGAAAAAGGGGATAGAGATATGATGAAGCGAGTATTTAACCAAAATAACAATGTTTCTACTAATTTGGGTAAACAAAACACTAATAAAACGAAAAGTAAAGGAGGTCCAATACGTTCATACAATGGATCTACTCATTCTTCTAATAGTACGGAAAGTAATGACATTAATAATATTGTTCTAGGTGTTGCATTAGGAAGTTCAACTTATTCATCAGGGGATGATAATAATTGTTCCCAACCGGATTCTTCATCGATTGGTGATAGCGGCCCAGGTTGTGATTAATGGTTTCTTGAGGATTAATAAAATAAGAGAATGTAAAAGAAAGAGCAGATCCTTAATTGACTGCTCTTTTTTATTGGTAAAGATTAGCTATAAACAAAGCATATTAGGTAGTAATCAGTATGTTTTGTTTGTAATTAATCTTAAAAGAAAAGGCAATTTAAGAAATTAGGGAAGTGGGGATGGAGATATGAATAAGAAAAAAGCATTAATTAGTTTAGCGTACGCTATGGCGCTATATAGCTTAGTAGGTTGTTCGAATTCTACTAATACAGGTACTATGGCAGCGGAGAAAGAAAAGGCTGCTACAAGTGAAAATAAAGAAGTTACAAATACCGAAGAGAATTATGAATTAGGGGAAATTAAGATTACGAATAAAGAACGAAATAAGGAATCAAGAATTGAAAGGTGATTCTATGAAGAAGCTAATAGAAATGATATTTAGTATAGAGTGTCTCATATTTGCACTGATGGTATGGTTTTTCTTATGGTCTTATACATGGATGACTAATGAATCAAAAGAGGATAAGGTAAAATCCCTACAAACTTATGAAAATATTAAAATAGCAGAAGAGTTAATTGCTAAGGAACTAAATAAGGATATTAAAAATATTAAGTTATTTGATAATAGAAATGGCATAGAACTAAATGATCAAAAATGGGTAGAAGAGGACATGAATTGTAATGTCAAAACGGATGATGGAAAGTATAAAGTGTATTTTAACGTCAAAAAAATAGTTGATAAAGAAATGAATATCGAAATGTATGCCCCTAAAAATATTGAAAAATTAGTAAGGGAGTAACTTAAAATGGTCAACATTGTTATCATTTCAGGAATTGTTTTTCTAATATTAGTATGCCTGGTTATTTATATCCATTGGCTTGTAAATTAAAGGGAGAGAAGAAGTATGAAAATCAAAGAAACAGATTGTAAATATACGTATTGGGAAGAATCAATAAAAATGTTTTATAAAAAGCAAGAATTGCAACGGAAAAGAGAGCAAGCTAATCAAGAAAAGGCTGTA
This sequence comes from Bacillus sp. FSL K6-0073, assembly GCF_038006085.1. NCBI lineage: Bacteria > Bacillati > Bacillota > Bacilli > Caryophanales > Bacillaceae > Bacillus > Bacillus sp. FSL K6-0073. Next base: position 72,360 of record NZ_JBBOUN010000005.1, read on the forward strand.
GGTAAGTAATATGAAGACGAAAATGAAAAAGAAAACTAATAAAAAACTTATAAATTTTTTATTAGTTTTCGTATTGATAGTTTGCCTTGGTTTTTTCATATATCTCATAAATGATTGTTGGTCTAAAGCGGTTGATAAAAGTAATAGAGTGGCTGCTATAAAAATAGAACAAAGTAAGGAAAATGTGAAAATAGCGGAAAAGATGGTTGAAAAAGAATTAAATATTAGTAGTAAGTATTTTGAAATGATTAACCGATCCGGTAATTCTTTCTCTTATGGGAGACAGCTAGATTCTAATATAGGATCGCCTGGCATATTTGGTATTGCCGATTTTGAATATTGGATAGATAATGATCTAAAATGTGAAGTGCAAGTTAATGGTGAGAATTATAGCGTTACTTTTGAAACTCAAAAAGTAGATAGTGAAAATGAAGAATTAGAAATGTATGAACCAGTAAAAATTAACAAGATCATAAAGGAGCAGAAATAATATGAAAAAATTCTTACTAGGATTTGTTCTTATAGGGCTTGTTGGTTGTGTAGATGTTGATAAGCCGGTAGCAGGGGATTCTGAAGCTGTACAAACGATTTCAAGTGAGAAAGAAGGTATTAAGGTTTTTGTAGATAAAGAGACAGGATGTGAGTATTTATATAGAAATAAATTTGTTGGAAATGTTACATATGGTGGAATGACAATTAGACTAGATGAACAGGGTAAACCGAAAGGGTGTAAAAAAATCTCTGAGCAAAATTACAACTAAATATGGAGGGTTACAATGTCAGTTTGTATTGAAGGAATTCATGAGGATTATACTTATGGATTCCTTTTTTATTCTGAAAATAAAAGAATTGTTTTAGATGATGGAGATCAAGAGTACCCAATCGATGCAGCTGAAGCACTCCTGGAAAAAGAATATGTGTTTATAGAAGAATTAATAAAGCTTGATCCATTAAAAATACCAGGGTTGAGAGCAAGGATTAAATTACAAGTGAATTAAATAGAAATCAAAAGTCTATCAAATGTATGGTAGGCTTTTTAGTTTTATTTAATAAGGAGTGGTTAAGAGTGCAATATGCAGTAATGCCAATTAGTGAAGATTTAAATATATTAATTGATGCAGTAGAGGTAAGTGCTTTAGATAACTATGCTCAAAAGGAAGATGAAGTTAAAGTTTGTCCTTTAGAAGATAATGTACAACAATTAAAAGTTGTTTATGGCGTATTTATGCCGCAACCTGACTCTAAAAAAGAAACGATAATTAAACAGGTGAAAGAATCCGTTGGTTATATTATTAGTCATATTGAATTGGAAGAGGAATCTTGCAAAATCGTAGATATGGAGCTAGTAGACATTGAATTATATGAACAGTATGGGAAGGGTGCTTATAATCCAAGAGGACAATACATTCCTTTTGCGGCACTAATTCGTACAAATTGTAAAATACCACAATTGAAACAGCGAGCTATTACATCATTTTTAAGGTATGGAAATATGGGAGCATTGACCAATGTTTTAAATCGATTCGGTATTTTTTCCATCCGTGATGAGGAAAGAAGAATAAGAAAAAAAGTGACTGTAGAGGGGTGGAAAGAGTTTATAGATGAATCCCGTGTTATAAAAATTTTAAATACTCCTAAATGATTTTTTAAGATAAATAAAGCCTTATAGCGCTATGTCACAAGGAGGATTCTATGGAAGAAAAAGCAAGAAGTCCAACCAATTCCCTTCTCTCATGTGAGGATAGATCCTCATGGTTGTAAAGAGAGGAGGAATACGATTGTGGTTTAGAAGGTCATTTAGTTTACTATTTGTTGTTATGCTTCTGTTTGGAAGCTTGGCTGACTTTGTATCAATTGGACATGCAGAAAGTACATCGGACCAGAAACAGGCTCAAGAGAAAAAAACGGACGATGTGACTGTGCTGCAAGAAAAATCGGACCTGAAGAGTACAGGAATTAATCCAAACGAGGTAGTTGTGGCAAATGGTAAAAAAGGTAGTGAGTTGTTTGATTTTGAAGCCTTTATTAAGCCTTCAGACATTGTAGATGGAACAGCACCTTTTGATTCGAATGATGAAGCAGGTAATGATTCTAGCCCTAATAATGGCATTGTAAGAACGTTTGATACAGTAACATATCCACTTAAGGTGACGATTAATCCTAAGAAGAATGAAACGCTAAAAAATATTAAGATGAAAATCACCGGTACATTAGAAAATGGAATTACAAACAAGCGTGTTAATGCAAAATTTGCTGTTGGCGGAAAAGAGGATTTAGAAAAGGGTATCGTATCTTTTGATATGGAATACACGTTAAAAGAAACAGGTAACTCCTTAATGATCCCTGTTACAGTGGAAGTACAAGGGGCGGAGCATGGACTGAAATTAAAACCTAACATAAAAATCCAGGTTATAAGTGTAGATGGGAAAGATATTACAAATGAAAATGTATCGCAATCATTTGATGGTATTAGTCCCGTTACTACTTCAGGAAAGGTTAATGTAAAGGCTCGCTTTACTGCTTCTTATGGTGGAATGCCTAGATTGGATTATAAGGTTTATGATCCCAATGCAAAAGAGGATGATCGTACAATCATATATCCAGTTGCTTTAGATTTATTTGTTAATAATTTACCGAACCGAACTGATTTACGAGGGGCTACATTCCCTGCTGGAAAGATTAATTATCACTTTAATTTTTCAGGAAAAGTCGATTGGGATTATAAATCGTTAGGTGCAGAAACATTGAATTTTGAGGGTCGGGATAAACCGATAAAGATTTTTAACTATCAGGCTATTGATAAAATAGTAGACAAAGTGCCACAAAAAGGTACGGAAAGTTTTGAAATTGGGATGAAGGGCTATAAAGATCCTCGTACTGAGACAGCAAACAGTCCTAAATCATATATTCCAAAAGATAAATGGAATGCTAGTGATATTGATAAATACACGATTGACAGTGTATGGGATAGTGGAAAAGTACGTTTGAATAAACCAGAAATTACAAAGGATCGTGTAGGTTATACGGGTAGTATAGAAGACTATGTAATTGGTTCAACCTTCCCAACTATGATGTCAAGGCCAGGTTATTCAGTAATTCCTACCTTCGGAAAGAATGAAAAAGCATTTTCAAGCACACGTTTCTTAATACATTCAACAAATGAATATTATCCTGTACTGGGCAAAAATAATAAGGATAATCTACCTAATAATGTGTATTATTATTTAGAATTTGTTATTGATTCTTATGAGGATGGCAAGGGGAATACAATTCCTTATAACACTGTTGGAAGATACACACTTACCGAAAGGAATAACCCTAAAGGTGCATATTCCATACAAACTACATTCCATACAACAGATCATAAGGAGTTAGGTACACCAAATGTTGGCTATAGCGCTGTATCTAAAGGAGATCCAACAGTTATAGTAGGACAAAATGTAAAAGTCGTAAGTCATTTGAATGTTCGTGCTGTTACAGAAGGTGGTACAACGATGATTTATAAGTGGAATACAGATTCGTTTTATCTATCGAAAAATGGTGCGGAAACAGCTAAGAAGAACATGTTAAACGAGGGGTATCCCAACACTTCTGCGGGAAGAGTTACAAATAGTGATAAACAAAAAATCTATTTTGGAGTATCTAAAAAAGGAGATAATTCCTTTGAAACACTAACCCAAAACAAAGATGAGGATTATGATTGGTATAGCGCATATGATGAGGCAAGGAAAAATGGTGAAGTAGCTGCTATCAAAAATGATATCAATGCATCTATGGGGGATGGTGAGGTTGTAGCATGGAATATTCCTTTAGAGGTAAAAACAAAGAAAATAGGTAGTGTTAATGAAAAAGGTACGCCCAATATAACGGTGACAGATTCGGTAGTGTATCCTTCTGCTGATAGAAAAGTGGGTTATCGAGTACGTGGTGAAGGAAAGTATAACAACTTTACTGAGTATGATGAAAAGGGAAATATAACAAAATTGCAATCTCCTGTTGGGAGTACTGTGAATTTTGAAACACTGGGTATTATGAACGGTGAAACAAGCAGTGACGTAAAAACAAATAAAAATACTTATTACAGCTCAGATAATGTTAGTGTAACCGTTGATAATTTAGTGAAATTACCTGATGCAATGGACTATAATTCATTAGATGAAAAAGTTGAAATGAGAGTGAAAATACCAAAAGGTCTTGATTATGTAGTGGGTTCTGCTAAATATGGTGATCAATACATTGAGCCGAAAATTGAGCAACAAAATGATGGAAGTAATCATTTGATTTGGCATGACACATTGACTCGTGGTAATAAAACGCTCAAAAAAATCAACTTTGAGACGAGAATTAATCCTGTACTGCTTCCACAAGGAAATCAGGTAGGTTTGGAAATTACGAATGTTCTTAGTAGTGCGATGGACACGAGGGCAGAAAAATTCCGAACAAGTTCTAAAAATATTTCAGTTGTGAAAATTGGTATGGTCGGTGTTAGTGAAACAATTGAGAAAGTGACAGGAAAAAAGAACAGTGACTATGTGGTCGGTGTTCAACCGTATACGACAATCAAAGATGAGTCACATATAAAGGCACTTACATATGTTCCAAGAAATAAGGATCATAATGGATCTGCTTTTAATGGTGTTACTTTCTTGAAACAAATAGCACTAGAAAATGCTAATAATAAGAACGTTGAAATATGGCTTAATAACAGCTTTGTCGAATCAAATAATCCAAACAAAATTGATTTAAAGTCAAATGGTTGGTATAGGTATACAGGAGAGCAGGATCTATCAAAAGTGGTCTCTATTTTGCTGTATATAAATGATTCATTAAGTAGCAGCGATATTGTAAAAATGAACCTTGTTTACGGCACACATAAAAATGAATTTGGAGATTTTTACGTAAGTAAAACAGTGGTAAATACCTCTGTTGATTACAAATTATCTCCTGTTTCTAACCAGGTGAAATATACAATTGTGGCAGATGCAAATTTAGGTCTTAGAAAAATAAGAATCGATACTGCACCTGCTGATATTGGTTTGCCAGTAATTGTACGTTTAGACAAGGACATCATTTATGAGGACTCTAATAAGAGTAATGTTGCTGTTAACTTATATGATAAGTCTGATAATAAGTTGGTAGACAGTAAAGTATATACAATTCAGGAATTACCGGAGGAAATAAAATTCAAGGTAGATCCTAAATTTTTAAAGAAAAATAATAAGAGAAACTACGAGGTTAGATTTGAAAAAGTCAATAAAGAATCTATTTTTATCGTAGAGGGGAAAGGCAAAGTAGATACGGATGGTTATACTTCTTCTGAAGAAACTGTAAAGGCAAATACAAAAGCATCTACTGAGTTAAAATATAAAGGCGTTATAATGACGGAGCGTGAAGTCGGAAAAGAGATGGAAGTCTTTTATGAAACACTTACAATTCCGTTAAAACAGCTACCTAAACAAAAAACTGGCTATGGTTTTGAGTTGAAACCATTAGTTAGTTATAACAATGAATTAGCGGTTTCTTATGATGTTAAGGCAAATGCTTTAGTAGATAAGAGATTAATTGATTCTCATTTGAATTATGAGAAAAAAGGTGATCAATTTGTTGTTCCTTTAGAAGAAGCTGAGAAAACAGGCAGCACGGACAAAAAAAACACTGATTATCTTTTTGAATTGCCACATATTAATGTGGAACAAAAAACGGGTAATTTATTTACAGATCAACAAGTAAAAGACCATGATCCACGTATTAAGAATGCAATAAAGGATGGGAAGCGAAAGTTATATGTTCCAATTTGGGCAGATCTTGGAGAATACAACGTTTTAATAGCATCAGGAATCCCTATAGGCGCCAATAAGGTTAACTTTGAGGTAACACAACCATTAAATTTATATGCATATATGTACGGGACAATTGGCTCTAAAACACTGAAAGATGATGAATTACTGTTAGAACCTGTTGATCCGAAAAATCCTTTCTCAAATGGCAAACCGCCTGGTTGGTCAGATGAAGATGTTGCTTGGTTAAAGCAATAGGAAAGGAGTTGAAAAATGTGTGAATGTCCTAACCTATAACTCGGCCAAGAAACAAATTATCTTTATGGCACTATACTTTGTAATTACAGGAATTGTAATACGCTTAATTGGATATTCGTTGCAAGGAAGCCTTTCCGCTTTTGCTCAATCAGGTATTGGAGATTTACTTTCAGGTAATTTATCATTAGGTAATTTATCGTTAGGTGATTTGTTCCACTTTGATTTTAGCTTTGATACAAGTCAATTCGATGGATTTAGCTTTAATATGTGGATTGACTTTGTAAAAGACAAAATTCATAGTTTTATGGATGATTTAATGCCCACTACATTAGGTGCAATTAATATGTTGATGATGAGCAAATATCTAACTGTAGAGCGTGCTATTAAATTAGGAATTAGATTGTATTAAAAAAATAAGTGGGTAAGAAAAGAGACGTAATTTTTAATTACGTCTCTTTTTTATATAAAAAAACAAAAATCGAGAGGATGTTGTAAAAATGTTAGATCAAAATACGGATCGTAGCTGGTGGATGATTGGAGCAGTAATCTTAGGTGCAGCAATGGTAGGGATTACAGTGGTTGCTTTCCCTGAATTAGGAAACTCGGTAATTGATGTCTTTAAACAAAAACTTGCTTCAGTAAAATAACTCTTTAATCAGTGGATGTAAACTATTATCCAACAAATTAGGGAGAGAAAACTCTCCCTTTATTTGATTGGAAAGGAGTGAAAGTAGTGAAAGAACATCCTTTCATCCTAATGATAATAGTCTTTGGACTTTTCTTAGTGTCTATAGGTGGTTACTACTATAGAGAGAATTTTGCTACGGATTCGGTAGTGCAAGGGATTACAGAGACAGTCCGAGCGAGTGCTGTATCTAATATGGATAATAGTTCTCGTATTCAAAGTGGAGAGCTGTTTCTTTCAAAGGATGACTTTGAAAAGGATTTTAAGAAACGTATCGAGTCAAATAAGCTTGTGAAAATTAGCAGTGATGCAAAATATGAATTTAAGTACAGAGATAACAAGAATGGCTCGATTAAGGCTATTCGAACTATTATTCAAGATGGAGAAAATACGTATCAAGCAACTTATAAAGTAAGTATTGCTACATCTTAGAAGAGAGGAGAATTATATGTTAGGTTCACTGAAGAGTGTATCAGTAAAAAAGAAAAAAGATAATAGAATTAACGACTTTAGTTCCGAAATCTTTCAGAGATCTTTAGAAACTATACGAAATGACTTGAAAAATAGTAAGGCTGAATTAATTATCGATGCTATGTTAAAAGAAGAAGCAAGGCAAGAAATCAAGAAAATTATAGAAAGAAAATATGCAGCTCATTTTATGGATTTTGAAGAAAATAAGTTAGAAGAAGTTTATGAGTATGTTGTCTCTGAAATCGTTGGTACAGGTGTTGTTGAAAGGTTAATTAAAGAACGACCTGATATTACTGATATATCATATAATGGGAGTTATTTAATCGTAGAATCTAGTGATTATAAAGAAATTTATAAAGATACTGATCATCAAATTACTGACGATTATATAACAAGATTGATTCAGAAATTTGCACATGCAGTTGGAAAGGAATTTACTCCGAAAAAACCTATTTTTGATGGTGTTTATGGTTCAGTACGTATAAATGCAGTTCATTCACAAAATACAACTGGTAATTCTACAATGTCGTTGAGGATCGTTCGTCCTAAATTAGCATTAAATGAAGAGAATTTTGAAATGTTTGCACCAAAATTTATATATGAATTTTTTAAAATAGTAATGGAGAGTAGAAATAATATTTTAATTTCAGGAGAAACTGGAACAGGGAAGACAGAATTGTTGAAACTTCTATTCTCCTTTGTCTTATTTGAACATAAAGCCATTATGATTGAGGATGTGCCTGAGACACATGTTAAATCATTGTTCCCCGATAAGGATGTATTTAGCTGGTTAACTGGAAATGGGGTTTCTGTAACAGATGAAATAATAGCCGCTTTACGTAATAACCTTCGTTGGCTTATGATTTCTGAGCTTCGTGGTAAGGAAACATATGAAATGATTCAAGCTGTATTATCAGGGCATCATGTTGTAACATCACTCCATTCTGTGGACGCAGAAACATCACCAAAAAGACTTGTTAATATGTCCAAAATTGGCTATCAAGTAGATGAAAAATCGCTAGAAGAAGATATTATGCGTTATTTCAATTTTGGTTTTCATATTAAACGTGTGGTAGTCAAGACTGTAGATGCAAAGGGAAAACAGATTAAACGAGTTATTCGCTATTTAGCAAAAATAGTGGAATATTCAATCGAGGGTTGCCAAATGGTATTTGAACAAAAATACCGAAATGGAAGATTTACATTTTCTACAGGGGAATTATCAGAGGAGTTTCATGACAAGTTAGCGGAAATTGATTTGAGTTATGAACTTCCTAAATATACGGATGAATTAGCAAATAAAGAAGGTTTAGTAATATGTAGATAAAGGATGGAAAACTATAAGAAAGGAGGTATAAAGTTTGAAGATCTCTACTTTTAATGCAAAAACAAAGAAAAAGAGATTTGTAAATGCAGAAGAAGTTAATGCGTTTAAAGTAGCATATGGGAAGCCTTTAAATAAAAAAGATTATCTTAGATATGCTGCTGTTCCGGGCTTAGTTACGGGGGTATTTTCTTTTCTCTTATTATATATATGGTGGCTTTCACTGATTTTAGGAGTGTTGGGATCTGTATATGGATTGAAAGTGTTAATGCCCAATATTGTTAAAAGGGCATATGAACGTGATTCTTATAAGGAAAGAAATAAATTTGTCAATAATATGACCTCTCTTTTGTCGAATGAGAATAAAACATTATTTACCGCTTTGGATCAAGCAAGCGAACGTGCAGAAGGCGAACTGAGAGGCGATTTAAAAATATTAATGGCAAATATTTTGGGGGCGGATCAAACACAAGTAATTCAAGCTTTTAAAAAGCTATCGAGTAAATATCGTGAAGATATTACGTTTGATCAGTATTTAGAACAACTTGAAACGTGTGTTTTAGAGGGAAGAACAAACCTGGAAACATTAAAAGATATTAAAACTCATCATAATGAAACGAAAGAAAAAAAGGATGAATATGAACGTAAAAAGGAAGGGCATTTGAAAGATATGAAAATGCTATGTGGCGTTATAGTCGTATTCGTCCTGGCTATTACATTTTCATTTGGTTTTAAAACGTATATAACAGCATTTGCAAGACATCCCATCGGCTGGATTGCAAGTGGTATTTACATGAGTTTAATGTTTTTCTTCTTTAAATCCTTTACTACATACCTTTTTGATGACTCAATAATGGAGGTAAAAGCATGAAGGTAGTAACAGCAAAAAGTAGTAAAAAAAATCGTTACAATAGATTGCTGGCGGAAGAAGATTTATATAGTATGTTGGAAGAGATGGGAAACACAAAACAAATGATAGATAAATTTCAAAAGAAACGATTCATACAATCATTTGTTATGGGTGTATTCGGATTGCTACTAGGTTTATTTTTCTCAAGTTGGTGTTATCTAGTAGCACTGGGATTACCGTTTTTCTTATATCGTTCCAAGTATACACATGTTACTAAAATGTATAGTGCCTTTAAATTTGAAAGGCATTTAAATTTTTCTAAGTTCACTAGATTATTAATACCGTACTTAAAAGAATCTGATGGATCAACAAGTTTATATCAAGTTTTTCGAAAGATACTTAATCGAATGGAAAATCCAGTGGACAAAAATTCGTTGGCTAAGTTAATGTCTGAAATGACAGATAAGCCGAATGATATTCAGCCTTTCACTGATTACGCCATGCGTTCAAGTGGAAGTGATATGTCAATTAATATCATGCAAACTATTTATGATTTTCAGCAAAATTCAAGTGATACGAATGTTATTAATGAGTTAGGACAAATGACAAGCGCTGAGTTACAACGAGCAATTGATGAAATAATTGCTTTTAAGTTAAAGCGATTTAATTTCTTTCCTACGAAAATGGTAATGAGTTCATTTATATTAGTAGTGGGGTTTGCAGCAGCGGTATTGGTACATCACCTATCATCTATTAATCTCTCGTAAATAATAAGGGAGGGTGAAATATGCTAGATGGTGCAATTATGACAATTACAAAATGGTTTATAGGGTTAATGTTGATCATGTTAATGGTAGCAGTAACCCTTTTTTGTATTCAGTTGAGTGATGTTAATTCGTATAAACAACAAGTTAATTATCAAATTGAAAGACATGGTGGATTAACAAAAGAATCTGTTCAGAATTTAAAAGATTATAGTGATAAGCAATATAAAGGTGCTTTTACTGTGAAAAGTGATCAATTAAATGAAAAAGTAAAATTTGGTGATGTTGTTGATTATCAAATAGTAGCTAATTTTAAAATTATTCTTTTTAATTTACCTGATGTGAAGATGGAATTTCATGGATCTGCAATTTCGCAAGTGCGCTAGAGAGAAGGTGTTTGAAAAATGCTTGAAAACAATGTGTTTCGCTTAATGATTTTTATGGGTGGAATAATTGTACTCATTGCGATCATAACGATTTGTTCAGACGGAATTCCTGATGTGGAAGAGGTATTTCAGCATTTTATCTCTCAAAAAAACACAAAGTATTAAGTAAAGGAGTCAATTAGATATGGCAAGGAAAGTTGGAAAAAATGAAAAAACACCATTGCAGAATGCAGCAGCGGTGCTTTTAAAGAAACAAGGAAAGACATATGAGGAATGGTCTAATAAGATTGTAAGTGACAATTGCTTGTCTCTACTTAAAGGGGGAAATCCTGAGTGGAGAAATAAGATGTTAGAAGGAGCTGCGATGGATCTCATCGCAGCTTCTGTTGTTGAAGAGGAAAAAAAGAACAAAACACAAGGTCAATCGGATGTACAACCGAAACCTAATCATTTAACTCAAAATAATCAATCACATAAATAAGAAAGTGGGAATTTAAAATGGATCTATTCAATATTTTTGCTATCAAACTATTAACTTACAATGATTTCTTTGATTCTGTAAGTAATGCATTAACAACTTGGTCTGGAAAGTTACAAGGACTTGGTATAGTAGTTATTGTTTTCTGTGTATGTATTATTGCTTTCATGTTCATGTTCGGTGAAGGGCCAAGCCGTACAGCGAAAAAATGGTTGCTGTACGTTATTGTCGGAGGCGTTCTTTTATGGGGAGCAGGAGCTTTTGCAAGTACAGTTCAAGGCGTTACATCTGGTTTCTAAGAAAAACACTGGAAGAGAAGCTTATTATTTTGTAGGCTTCTCTTTTGTTTAAAAACATCCTATACATGAAATGAGGTTAAGAGAATGTATATTGTAGAATTTTTGCAAAAAGATCAATCTAAAAATTTTAAGAGGTTTTTAAAGAAAAATAAGGCCTGGAATGGTAAACAGCTGGGATTAAGAATGGCAGAAAAATTAATTCAAAGCTATATTGAGCAGAATCAACAAAATGATATAGTAGCACTTTTACTTCAGGATATTGAAAATGAAACGGCTTATGAATTTGAATTACCTGTAAGAGTAAACGAGAATTTTTCAATTCAAACGGCATTATGTAAAGATCTAGAAGAGGGAAAAACAGATTTTAGTTTAGCAATGGATATTAAGCAGGGTATATACACAAGTTATCATGCTGAAGAAGAGCAGCTGGACGTTGGTCCTGAAGTTGAAGCTCCTAAAAAGACGAAGGGTGGATTCTTCTCTAAATTTTTTGGTAAGAAAAACGAGGGAATTCCCCTCGCCGCTACTACAGAATCAAATGAGTTTAATAATGTAGTGCAAAAAGAGTTTGCAAAGGAAGATGAAGATCCTTTTACAGAAATGTCTGTACATGAAATGCAAGGTCAGGGAGCAAACGTTTTTGAAGAATCAGACATTCAAGGGTTACAAGAGCAAGCCGCAGCTTTATCTGAAGAAAATGAGAAAGATCCTTTTGCTATTGAGGATGAATTAAATGAACAACTGCCTACAGGAGTGAATTTAGAAAAGGAAAATGAAGATCTAGAAAATACAGTAATTGAAAATGATCAGGTTCAAAGCTTGGAAGAAGAATTGCTATATGCTGATTTGGAAAAGAAAGAGCCAACTGAAGAAGCTATTGTTGAAGTTCAAACAAAAGATGTAGGGTTTCCTGAATATAGCCAATTTGTGGATTTAAGAGAAGTTGAAGAAAAACAAAAACGGTATGATTCTAGATTCACTGTAAAACATTTATTAGGATTGCTAGGCATTAGTGAAGAAACCGCAGAAACAGATCTAGAAAAGAAAAAATTACATTATGTAAAAAACGTTTTAAGTGGTAAAGAATTTTTGCTCATTCAGGATAAATATTATCAAGATATTAATAATCTACGAGATGAAATTCGTTTAGCTCTTGAAAATATTCATAAAGAAGTTATGATGCGTGATTATCAAAAAGAAGCAGAGGAAAGGCTACAAGAAATCTTTGAAGAGAATTTCCAACGAAAGGTAGCAGAGTTAGCTGGATTTGAAAATAAAGAAAATCAAGAAATGCAGCAAAAAATTAATGCATATCGTGACAAACAACAATTAGAATTAGAGTCATTTAAGTTGCAACAAGAAGCAGAGTTAACAGCATATTCTTCTGAATTAGAAGAGCGCAAAAATACATTAATAAGTGCTCGTGAAGAAGAGTTAAAGAAAGAGAATGATATTGAACAGAAGAAGGCAATTGTAGAGAAAGTTTATGAGTTGAAGGTAGAAGGTAAAAACGATTTAATCGATAAAAAGAGCATGTATTTATCCGAGTATGCTGATGCTGTAGAAGACATTATGAATGCAGCTTATGAACAGCAGGAGGGAGAATTCGGACGTTTAGATGAAAAAATTAAGCAGTTAATTCCTGTATGGAAGGAAGAAATACAAGCAGAATATGATAAAAAGATACAAGAGCGCCAATTAAAATTAGAAGAGGATAAGAATAATAGAGAAAGAGAAGAATTAGCTTTACGAAATCGAGAACAACAAGCTCAAGAAACAAAGAATAATGAGAAAATACGTGAGTTACAGAATCTTGTAGAAGATCTAAATGATAAATTAATTAAAGCATATGCTGGTACAGGTCAACTACCACCACAATCAATGTATATGTATCAACCTGTACAGCCCGTACCACAGCCAGTATATATGTATCAACAACAGCCTGTACCACAACCTGCACAACAACCAGTTCAACCACAACCAATGCAGCAACCTGTACAACAGCCACAAACGGAAAGTTCTCCACATCGACGTAGAAAACTTTTTGAGCATTGGTATAAACAGTAGTATGCAGAGAGGTTAGGAGGATATGCGAGTGGGAATTGGGAAACTCTCATTGAAAAAGAAGAAGTATCTTCATCACAACTATAAAATTGATGGTGAAGATCTACCTAATGAAAAAAATACGATAAATAAGAAAGCACTCGCAATTTCTTCAGCTGCGGTGCTTTTTCCATTGAGTGGGTTGAATTTTATAGCGGGTACGTATCAGTCAATCATAAATGATCTATCAAAGACAATTGAAAAACCAACTATTTTTGATGTGTTTGGTACAGATTGGGAGAAAAGTGTATCAATTAAAAATGCATTTTTACCTGTGTTACCTACAAATGTATACTTGGTTAGCTTATTGGCTTCAACGCTGGTAGGTTTTTTGGTGTATTCAAAAATTAATTATCGAAGTGATGAAAATGTAGCCTATGGTCAAAAAGGAGACAGTCGCTTTACTACAATAGAAGAAATAATAGAGCAATATCGAGAAATTCCTGAGAAAACAGAAGTGTTTGAGGGATATGGTGGTGTACCTGTTTCACATTATAAAGATAAATATTATATCGATACAGATACCGTAAACACCGCTATTCTAGGCGTTTCACGCTCCGGTAAGGGTGAAATGATAGTAGTCGTAATGATTGATAATTTGAGTAGAGCAAAAAATCAATCGAGTATGGTAATAAATGATCCAAAAGGCGGTGCGACACGTTCCTAAGTGAAAAGCTTAGGCACTGTCGGACAATTGTTCAACAGTGAACTTTCATTCCGAGTTGTCAAATGATAGGGTAACGCCTTGAAGGGCACCTCTAATATTCCGACATGCGGTTAGATTGGCAAGAGTCTAACGGTTTGAAGCTCGGGGAAGTCGGCTGAGAGCTACCGTAAGTTAAAATACACGAAAGCTGTCCAGAGGTGGGTGGTGTAGCTTATAGGCCGGGGGTCTACAAAACACTTATGGTTAGAATGCACGATGATGCAATCGCGAACTTTGAAAGTGCAGACGAATCTCTGATGGTACGGGTCTATATCGGAAGCATATCGAAAGGTATGTTGACACAATTAGTGTCGCTATTGTGGGCTAGTAAGACTCTCCTTTATGAACGTCCATATGTTGTTACAGGCAACATCAAGGTAGCAGGCTCATAGGAGAAACCTAAAAGTGTATGTACAGATAGGAATGAAGGAACGTGGTAAGCTACCAACGCAGAGGACTTGCTTCTGACGAAGCGTTTCTAGGGAAAGCACTAATGAGATTAGTTAGTCGTATAACCTAGATTTATGGTAGTGAAGGTGGTGGCATAGTACCTATGAAACGTCTAATGAACGTGGAGGGATAGCCACTAGTCAATTGCAGGCTAATTGTTACTTACGGTTAACATGGATTCGAGTAAGACTAAGAGATGTAGTGTTTCTCCATAAGGAGGCTACAGCCCATGTTAAAGAAAACCAAGCTAAGACATAGCGAATACTACGATATGCAAACGAAATATGATCAACTATATTCCTATAGTCTTAACGGTAACAATTTCTATAAGTTAATGGATATGATTGGTTCAGAAGAAAATATTAGATTAGCGTATAGAAACATTAAAACAAATAAGGGTAGTAAGACCGCTGGTGTAGATGGATTAACTATTAAAGATATTTGGCATTTAAATGATACACAGGTAGTAAAACAAGTCAGAAAAAGATTGAAATGGTATCGACCGCAACCCGTTAAGAGAGTATACATCCCAAAAGAGGGAAGCGATAAGATGCGCCCATTAGGTATTCCTACTATTTGGGATAGACTTGTCCAACAGAGCATTTTACAAGTGCTTGAACCCATATGTGAAGCGAAATTCCATAATCATAGTTATGGATTTAGGCCAAACAGAAGTACTCATCATGCGCTCAGTCGAATGGTGAGTCTAATGAATCTAGGGCGTCAGCATTATTGTGTAGACATAGATATCAAAGGTTTCTTTGATAACGTAAGTCATGGGAAATTACTCAAGCAGTTATGGACCTTAGGTGTGCGTGATAAATCACTCCTAAGTGTTATCTCGAAAATCTTAAAATCTGAAGTTCAAGGAGAAGGTATCCCAACTAAAGGAACACCGCAAGGTGGTATTATATCTCCCCTATTATCCAACGTGGTTTTAAATGAATTGGATTGGTGGATTAGCAATCAATGGGAAACTTTTCAGCCTAAGAACTATAAGACGGCTATAGCCTTTAGGGGCTATGCTCGTAAATACACAAATCTTAAAGATGGGTTTATTGTGCGGTATGCTGACGATTTTAAAATCATGTGTAGAACATATATTGGTGCCAAAAGATATTATTATGCCACCATTGATTTCTTGCGTACGAGATTAGGACTTGAAATTAATGAGCAAAAATCTAAAGTAGTTAATCTTAAAAAGAATTCTTCGAACTTTTTGGGGTTTAAAGTGAAGTTGGTTCAACAAGGTCAATCTAAACATGGCTATGTTGCCAAAAGTAGTATGACGGACAAAGCTATGCAAAACACCAAAAGAATTCTAAAGGATAAGGTAAAAGAAATCCAAAGGCATCCAACATCAGAAAATGTACTTAAATTTAATATTACCCTTATTGGCATTCAAAATTATTACAAGTACGCTACTAAAATTTATATAGATTTGACAAAAATTAACTACACTCTACTCAAATCCATGAAAAACAGGCTCAGTGAAAATGGAAAAGTAATTCAATTTTATGAAACTCCTAAGAAATTTCAACTACGTGCCAAAGGAATTCAGTCTAATACTAAAATATATACAGTTTGTGCCACACCTTTACTTCCAGTTACAGGCGTACATCATAAGAATCCATGGAACTTCTCACAAAATATATGCAATTACACCGCAAAAGGTCGTAATAAAATTCATGAGAATCTTAAAGCTATACCTAAGGATGTCTTAAAACAAGTCATGGCAACATACTCCCGAAATAGGAGTATTGAATACAATGATAACAGGATATCGAGATATGTTGCACAATACGGAAAGTGCTATGTAACTGAAGAAGTTATAGGTATAGATAGGGTACATTGTCATCATAAAATTCCTTTGAAAAGCGGTGGAACTGATAAATATCACAACTTAATAATTGTGGATAAATATATACACCAATTAATCCACATGACAGATAAGAATAAAATCAGAGCTGCGCTCTTGGCGTTGAAATTGAACGATAAGCAATTAAATAAATTGAATACACTCAGAACTGAGGCTGAAAATGAACCGATAACTGTATAAATTGACTTATATCAATTAGCTGAAAATGATGGGACGCCGTATGACGGGAAACTGTCACGTACGGTGTTAGGTGGGGGAAAAGGTGGAGATGATATCAAAGCTTTACCTATCACGCACAGCTGTATAGTGCATCCAAAGAAACATTAGAAAAACGTGGTTATGATGTCCAAGTTTTAAATATTTTAGATCCCTTACAAGGTATGTCTTATAACCCGTTACAGCTCGTCATTGATGCTTGGGTTAATGGAGATGATCAAGAAGCTGCAAAACGTGCCAACACATTAACTTTCTCGTTATATAACGATCCTAACGCTGGCGACAATGCATTCTTTAATACATCTGCCCAAAATGCTATTAACGGTATTATCCTAGCGATTGTTGACTACTGTGTAAAGAATAATTGCATTGAAAAGGTTACGATGCACAATGTATCCCAAATGCTAAATGAATTAGGAACATTTTATTACAAAGAGAATCCCGATGATTTTATTGAAAAGAATGCTTTAGATGAATACTTTAAGAGCTTACCACAAGGAAATGTAGCAAAGATGCAATATGGATCAACTAGTTTTGCGGGAGAAAAGGCTAAAGGTTCAATTTTGGCCACTGCAAACCAGGGGCTGCAAACATTTGCAGATAAAATGTTTGCAAAAATGACATCAAAATCTAGTTTGGATCTAAAGCAAGTAGGTTTCCCTAAAAATTTATTCTTCCAGTTAGATGAACGTTTTCTAAATAAACGTGTTACAGTATCATTCCATAAAAATGATGAGAAAAAGACGGAAATAGGCAGCTACAAAATTAAGGTTAAAGCTTTAGGCATGTGCAACATGAACTTTGATGAAACATTAGAAGATGGAGATCTGTTATTAATTCGTTATCAGGATGAGGAAGATCCAAATAAGAAATATCGATTGTTGTATAGATTGAAATTTGAAAAATTATTGGATGAAAAGGGAAGAGTGGTTTATCAGAAAAAAGAAGGATATGAGGACAAGCCTGAATATAAGAGACAAGTGAAACTAAATATGATGGCCAATACATTCCCTCTCAAACCTAAAACGAAATTAACGTATTCTGACAAGCCAACAGCTGTTTTTATGATTGTTCCTGATTATGATAAATCAAACCATGCTTTAGCAAGTATCTTTGTTAAGCAGCTGTATACAGAGCTATCTATGAACTGTAATGATACGAAAGGTAAAAAATGCTATAGACGTGTTCATTTCTTGCTAGATGAGTTCGGAAATATGCCACCTATCGATGATATGGGTGGAGTATTAACAGTTTGTGCTGGGCGTAATATGTTGTTTAATTTAGTGCTTCAATCTTACTCGCAAATTGAGAAATTATATGATAAGGAAGCAACAGAAATTAAAGATAACTGTCAAAATCATATTTATATTATGTCTACCAACAAAGATACAATTGAGGAAATTTCGCTTCGTGCAGGCCATAAAACGCCTATTGGTAAATCGTCTAATGAAAGTCATATGGAAGCAGATAATAAATTAACTAAAAATGCTGATCAGCAGCGCATTATTACACCAGAACGTTTATCACAATTTATAGAAGGAGAAACGTTAGTACTTCGTGCACTTCATAGACAAGATATTAATCGTAAGAAGGTAAGAGCATACCCGATTTTCAATACCAAAGAAACTAGTATGCCTTATCGTTGGCAGTTCTTAGGGAAGGACTTTGATACCTCCAGGGACTTGAATGAAATTGATATACCTTCTCTACATACTGGATTAGATCTAACAGATCTGTATTTGGATTTCTTAGACTTTATATTAAATAAAACTGCGAAAAAAGAGTACATGAAAAAGCAGCAAGCTAATCCTGTAGTTAAAGAACAACTCACTATTGATGATGTTGTTAAATCATTAATTGGACTTGTAAAAGAAAAACGAAATTTAAATGATACAGAAGATATTCGCAAAAGATTGATACAAATGCTATTAAATTATGCGAAAGATAACATTGTACCTAAAACAGAAGAGATCACAATTTTAATAGAGCATTCTTCAGATCATGCAATTACAAGTTATCTTGAAGAATTATTGAAGATATTGACAGAACAATAGAGTCAAAATAAACAAGAAAGGTAGAACAGTTATGGCTGCTACGAAAATAAAAGAATGGATTTTACAGTGTAAGAGAGTAGTAGTTACTGGGATGCTTACAGTTACTACGTTGTTATTAAGCCTTATATTTGCTCCTTCCGCTTTCGCTGGATGGTGGACCGACATAGTATTTACAGTAAAAGATATAGATAAAGCAGAAGTGATTGCTTTCCTGAAGAATGATTGGATAGAGTATTCAAATATATTTGGTTCTTTTCTTCAAGCGTGTGAAGGAGGGATAATCAGAACACTATTTAGGATAGCATCCTCTCTAGAAGGATTAATTCCTGAAACGTTCTCTTTCTTTGATATATTGAAGGATGCAGGTCTAAATGATTTTGCATCATCCCTAATGAAAGGGCTATTCTACGCTTTATTCGTGTTGGTGATAGTTTGGTTAGGATTTAGAACTATTATTCAACACAAGCCACCACGATTTAAATCGGTGGGGGTTAACATTATTATAATGATTGGGTTATTAGGTGGATTAAATGAATTTATGGCAGATTTACAAAAAATGTCCACTGATTTTTATGAAGAGGTAACTAAAGGAGATAAAGATGATGGGGGATTAGCATGGAATTTAGTAAAGCATAATACAGCTGATTTGGTTTATCTAAGTACGGTTGGTTTTGATGCTATAAAAACTGAGGATACAAAGGCCGTTTCTGATGGACAGATAAGCAAGAATAATCTAAATGAAGAGATGTACTTAAAAGCAGATTTAGGCGATTTGATAAGTTATGAAGTTGTAAAAAAATTAAAGGATAATGATAATGTAGCAAAAGAAACACAATTCTTAGCTTACAAGGTTACAAATAACGGTGCTGAAGAAGATCTTGAATCAATTGAGGAAAGTTTTTTCAATCCTTTTAGTGATACTTTTCCATCAGGATATAATCGTTATCCGATGAAATTTGGCGTTTTGTTTTGGGGATTATCAGCTTTAGTAGTAGCGTATTTGTTTACCTTATTTGTATTTATTATGACAATATTTGAGATTGCAATGAAGAAAATTATTGCTCCATTAGTATTTGTAACGGATATAGAGACAGGTGAAAAAACAAAAATGGTTATACAGGATATCCTGAGAGGATTCCTGTTATTTGCGTTTACCGGAATAAGTTTACGTTTCTATGTCATTGTGGTTAATTTCCTAGCAGATCAAGATGTTAATACATTCCTATATATTGTAGCCATGATCTGTTTAACTACTGCACTAATTAAGGGATCTGAATCAATCCTGAAATACTTTGGTGTAGATGTTGGCTTGAAAGAAGGAAAGAATAATTTAATGAGTGCTATTGGTACGTTAGCTACTGCTAATGGATTAAGAAAAGGTGTAGGAAATATGTTTAAGGGTGCAAAAAATATGATGAGTGGTAATGGCCAGACACGTGAAGATACACCTAAACGCTCTGAAATGAATTCAGAAGATAAGGAAGGAAATACAAGCGGAGAACAAAAAAATAATGATAAAAAAGGTCTGCAAGCGAAGAAACTTGCTAGAAATACCGGTGCTGCTTTAAGTTATGCTGCAAATCGTGGAGTTGGCGGCATGATGAATGATGCAGGGAATAAGATGTCTGAAACTGTAGTCGGTGCTGTTAATAAAGGTAAAGACAAGGTTTCAGGTGTAGCAAAAGGTGTATCAGATGGAGTGAAAGGAACAATAGATGAATTTAAAGGTGGCCAGGCTGAAGGAAAACAAAAAGCCCAGGATAACGCTGATCGTCAAACGCTAAATAAAATCGGAAAGGATATCCATAATAATGCAAATTCAGGTGTTGAACAAACTGGAAGTCCGAAATTAACGAGTAATTCTAATGCAACTTCTACTGCTAGTCATAATGCTAGTGAAGGGATAAATGAGAAAAAACAAAAAGCAGTACAAGATGTTGAAATGGAAAGTAAGTTAAGAGAAACGGGAAGAGCTGAAGGGCCACAAGATGAAGTGAAAGGTGAGAAACAAAAGGCATTACGAGATATTGAAATGGAAAGTAAATTAAGAGAAACGGGAAGGGCTGAAGGACCACAAGGTGAAGTGAACGGTGAAAAACAAAAAGCAGTACAAGATGTTGAAATGGAAAGTAAATTAAGAGAAACGGGAAGGGCTGAAGGACCGCAAGGTGAAGTGAACGGTGAAAAACAAAAGGCATTACGAGATATTGAAATGGAAAGTAAATTAAGAAATACAGGAAGAACTGAAGAGTCACAAGCAAACGTGAAGGCTGAGACACAAACAGTTCAACGTGATGTAAATGTTCAAGATACATTGAGAAATTCCAGTGGATCAGGTGCAGCAAGTAATGATGTGAAAGCAAGTCCTACAACAGCTCAACGTGAAGTGAATGTTCAAGATACATTAAGAAATTCAGGTGGATCAGGTGCAGCAAGTAATGATGTGAAAGCAAGTCCTACAACGGCTCAACGTGAAGTGAATGTTCAAGATACATTAAGAAATTCAGGTGGATCAGGTGCAGCAAGTAATGATGTGAAAGCAAGTCCTACAACAGCTCAACGTGAAGTGAATGTTCAAGATACATTAAGAAATTCAGGTGGATCAGGTGCAGCAAGTAATGATGTGAAAGCAAGTCCTACAAC
>NZ_JBBOUN010000006.1:0-56074 GCF_038006085.1 Bacillus sp. FSL K6-0073
CAAATTTTGACTAAAATAAAAAAGCCTGCTGCAGCACGCTCAATTTCGATAAAGTTATATGTTCATTTTCTTCCACGCGTATTCTAGTGGTTCAGTACGTGGTGGTTTCATTACTGCTTTTTCAGTAGTTTTGCTTTCGTTTCGGGAGAAATTAAACATAACCCCTTTTCGTGTGGCGGTTTGCCTCACCCCTGTAATATACATGTCACTGATTTCTAATTTTGAGCCTTTGCGTATTTGTGGTTTACGTTGTACGGTTGGATACAGTGTTTTTGGTTGAATTATTATGCCTTTTATTGTCATAAAATCACCAGCCTTATTCTACTCTTAATGCAATGTTGTACTCTGAAAATGAACTCCATACACTTGAGTAGTAGGTGTTAAATAATTTATATTTCTGGACTTCTCCATCTTGAGAAATTTCAACGATATCGCCAATTACAAAATTTGAACCTCTATATGTGTAAAGGCCATCAAATTTCGCTCTTAATCCATCTACGTTATCTCCCATAAAAAATGATGTGAATATTATATTTCCTTCTAAAGATGGTGCCTTTAAAAATACCTTATCCCAAATGAAAATAGGAACAGAAACATTTTTTAATCCCTCATATATAAGTTTACTTCTAGCAGCCACCAGTGCTGCATAAACGTCCCACCTTGAGCAAGCACTCACTAAGACACTAAAAGGAGAAGATATAGGTGTGAATTGTTCTTGTTGATATAGTTCATCTGGAATACCAAATAATCCTATTACAGTCTTCCCTTTTCGTTCTGGAAGATTATCATCGTTTTCATAAACACAATAAATAACAATGTCTTTATCAACGTATAAATATAGATCCACCATAACAATTGGTTTGCTAATAGTAGTAACATTAATGGAGCTAGTCGTTTTCCCTTGATGAAAACATAACGGGTAGAACGAACCAGGTCCTCCGAAGGTAACATCCTTCTCTTTATCATATCGTTCAATTAATCTAAAGCTTGCATCAGTAACAGAATTAGCAGAATCTCTTATATCAAAATAGGTATATCTACCTGCTATAATATCTTGGCTACTTGCATTAACGGCATCAAATGGACGTAATTCTATAGAATGGTTTTTCATACCATCGTTACCGTTTGAGTACATAACATAAATGGTATCCTTTGATGGTGCAGCAGCATTTAATTGCTGCCATCCAGCCTTTTTCATTTCATCGATAATCTTCATAAAGACTTCTCTTCGCTCTAGTCTGTGTAACTTACAAATTTTATTTGTCATTTTATATGTTCCTCCTTAACTTAAACGTATCGCTTTCATAGAAACATTAAAAGTAGAGTTTGCTACGCCCCTATTTTCTATATAAAGATGGACCTTGTTTGTATGATCTTTATCCTCGCAAGGAATCGCTAAAATATCATATGTTCTTTTTTCTGATAAACTTTTATAAATTTGATTCCCATTCTCTTTTTGGTCGTACATAAATAGCATTGCTTCAACATTTGAATCATTTGTAACTTGAATCGTGCGAATATCGTATTTGTTACAACCTACATCCAATGGAGTATATAGAGTTTTTCCTGGTTCAATTGTAATTTGTATATTCCTCTCAATAAGGATTGACGGTGTAATCTCGCTTTCGGATGTATATCTATATAATTTCATTACGGTTCCCATATTGTATTCACCTCAATTATGTTTTAGATGAATATTAAAATAAATTGGTTCAAATGCTAGGAAATTTGTATCCTTCACAACTTTTACCCAAAAATCACGCGTACTTTGTGCAGCTACTGAATCAATCTGTATTTCATTTAAATAGCTTGTCCCATCTAACGAAATAAGAGCCCAGGTGTAACCAACTTTCTCCATGTACTGTTGAATGGATAGTTTTATATTTGTAGCAGCGCCGATGTTGTCATTTACGATTGTCATTTTTATAATACGCTCATTATTCACCATGTAACCTAAATTCGTTGGATCCGTTGTATTTAATTCTTCGCTATTCATTTTGATTTGTAGTGATGAACCCATACAATACATATCCCCACCATAGAAGGTAGCTTGTTTCTTTGCTAGTAGTTCGTTTTCTTCATCATATATTTCTATGATTCCCTCAAACTCTAAAGAAGGGAGTAGAATATCAATGCCTGTATGAGCTGCAGCTACAATGTTAGTAGACAGGATATTATCTGCAGTATCTTTTAATACAACTTTATAATTTTCATATAGTTGGCGCAGACGTAACATGTTGCTTGTTGTCATAATAATTTTATTGATGTCTAGCGGTACAAATCCCTCTGCAGTTCCTCTTTTTAAAATAACACCAATTCTTTTTGCTTCTAATGAGTCGTTATCCGCATAATCAAAAAATGTATCTGTCTTTGTATAAAAGTCCCATTGATCTTCCTTGCATATTGCCATCCACTCTTTATTGCTTTGTGAACCATTAGCAGAATAGGATTCAAGAAACTCGACTTTATTTTTTTCATTTTGATAGATTAGTAAGCCGCCTTCATCTCCTTCTTTTGTAGGAGCATAATCCGCAATAACCTGGATCGCAAAGTTACTTTGTGGTTTATCGATTAAAAGCATAACGTCTTTATCTGCAGAATGATTCATACGTAAGAATCCTTTTTTAACAGCATTGTTAAATGAATTTGATGGTGACATAAGCCATTTTGGATTTACGGAGTCAAAATCATCTACAAATATTTTTCCACTTTCTTTTTCATACAAGGATACTTTAGGCTTTTTAATTAAATCTGGTGATAGTAATTCTCCCTGTAATACGTCAATAGCATCTATAATATTATCTTGAGCTTCAATTACAACTGTATGAATTCCAGGTTCAATTTCCAATTTCTCATAAACTAAACATTGAAGAATAGTTGATTTTGGAGAAAGTGTGTAAGTTTCAGAAGAACCGTCTATAGTGATTTTTATTGGATCTCTGTAACCTGTACTATTGATGTATTTAGAAATAATGCGAATTCCCTTTCCAGAAAATACGAACTCGCATTTTGTAGGTTCAGTACCATGATCTGAGTTCTTGTATGACAACGTATTATTAGAGTCACCTACCGCATTACTACTATGAAACCAAGGTCCTTTGTACCGAATATTGCTATCCGTATCATCAAACCGTTTCCAACCTGGTTCCGGTTCTTTTAATACATCACCAACTTTAGCACCTAAATCTGCGTAATCAATAGCAGCTACAAATGTATAAGTAATTCCAGGTGCCCCGGAAGCATATCCATTTGTAGTTACTTTAACGTTATGTTCACCCTTAATTAAATCAAGTTTCTCAAATACGACAAGAGAGTAGTCGGCAGAATATGCAGGAACTGAACCGGGATATCTAATACCGTCTATTGTCACTTCAATATTGTATGCATGAGTTGTATAATTTTTTAATAATATACGCACTGCATTCCCTGTAAACTTAAAATAAAATGAACGACCTAATGTATCACCGACATACCAGGCGCTATTCTGCTCTAATCTGTTAGTATCACCTACTGCACGCCATGTATCTCCTGTAATATTGTTGGTTAGGTCTACATTTGAAAAAAACTTACCTGGTTTTGCATTCTCTAAAGTGCAATATTCACGAATCCACCCTGGTTCTGGTTGCAATAAGTTTTTTCCTAATTGGCTTGCCATTCCATCACCTTCCCTTTATCTTGTTTTCTTCCAGTTTGAATTTGTCCACCAAGATTGGCGACTATGCCGCAGCCATAACTTCGGATTATCATTCTCTTTTTCAATCACTATTAATTCATCTGGTTTTTCTGTATCTAGTACTCTCTCCATTTTGAATCGTTCATTATCCTCTAGAATTGATTCTCGTTCTGGTGTGCGTTCAAATCTTTCATATTCCTCTGTAACGATTTCTAATTCATGTTTCCTATCAAATGTATCAACTTCATTAGTCACAGCGTCTACAATAGCCTGTCGCTCTAATAATTCTTGTTCACTAACGATTGCATATCGTTCAGATTCCCTTGCTGCATCTACAGTTTCAATTACATTTGTATCTCTCGTTATAACTTCTTTATCGGCTGGTGTTGTATCAGAGATAATTCCGCCTTCAAATTCACGTATACCGGTAAAGGCTTCTTGCTCTGTAATAAGAGCTTGTTGTGAAGCTTGTTTGTAAGAAATGTCTAAAGTTATATGTTCAGCATCTAAGATAAATGGAACAGTGTCCGAAGCTACTTCTTCAATTACTGCAGTTGTATGTTCTTTCATTGCTTTTTCAGATTCAATTGTTTTATCTAGCTTCATTTGCATCACATTTAATGATTTAGATGAATCATTAAATAAGGCAATACGTGTTTCTAGTTCTTTTTGAACACGGCCAAACAAATCGAATTCTGGAAGATATACGGGAATACCAAGGCCCTCAAATAAATCAAACTCTTCTATGGTAGCTTGTAATTCTTTTTCGGTTTTATTGGCAACTTCATCAGTATTTACATCAGTAATAAGTACGCGTTCTTTTAATCCGAATGAAGAAATTTTATCAACATGTGTAAGTACTGCAGTATCCTCTTTATCTACTTGGTCCAGTTCAACTACAGTTGCTTGTAACTCATTTTTCACTTCTGCAAAAGTAACGTCCGGTGATGCGCCTTGTAATTCTTTTAAGATACGATGAGAATAATCTGCATCAGTAATACCGGCATTTATTTCATGTAACCTTTCTGCTTCTTCTGCGACAATTGTCTGTATCTCGAATATGTTTTGTGATTTATTTGCATCGTCAGTTCCGAAAATATCTTTAACAGATAATACCCGTGAAGCATTTTTAACTTCTTGTCCTACCTCTATAGCTGCAGTAAATACATTTTCTTTATTTGCGAATTCTTGTTGATCGGCATAAACAGAATTAAGTGTTTCTGCGATACGTTCAAATTCATGCGTTGTATCTACATTCGCATACTGTACTTTTGTTCTTGTAAATGATGTAGATTCATTTCTTTCAGAATCAAATACATTTATTTTCTTGCTTACTTCATTACTTGCAATAACATCTGCAGCAAGTTCCTTTGTTCGAATAGAGTGATCCAGGTTAATTTGAGCTACATCTATGTCACGAATTAAATACGCACTTTCAATATCTTCATAAGGAAGCAGGTCCACATTTTCAATTTCTTCTACACGATTCAACTCATATTGTTTAGCGATAGACGTTTCAATGTCTCTTTGCATACGAGCAAATAAATCATAATCCGGAAGATAAACCGGTATACCCATACCATTGAATAAATCAAATTCTTCTATGATTCCTTTGACTTCTCGCTCTTTTGTACCAAATTCGAATTGTGTCGGAACATGAAGAAGTATTTCTTTTTGCTGTATATCACCAGTTTCATTTTCGGCAATAGATACAGGTAATATATTTGGAACTGCAGTAGATAAAGTAACCTCTGCATGTGTAGCTTTTAGCTCCCTGGTAACAATCTCGCTCGTTTCATTATGCATGGATACAGCTTCATAATCCGTTGTAACTCTGTCGGCCATAAGGTCATTATAAAAACCCTCACCGTATACAATACGTGCAACATTTACCCATTCTGGTAATACTTCCACACCAGCAGCGAATTCACGTAACTTACCTTTTAGTAAATCCTGCTGTATGATCGGCGCAACTTCATATTCATTCGTTATAAGATTTGTTACATCAGAAGCGTGTACCATTGCTTCTATCTCACTTGGTTTTTCGCTCTCTACCCCTTCGATATGGTTTATATCGAAAATTCGTCTATGTTGTGTTGATTCTTCTGCTGAAATTAGTTGAACAGAAATACTGTCCATTCGTTGCGAATGCTGCATTTCAATGTTGGCCACATTTATATTTCGTTTTAAATCAATATCAGTTGTATTTGAAATGTAGGCTTCTACCTCTATTTGTCGCAATGCATTCTCTACAACATCTGTTAAAATCCCTTTTGCTCTTACTTTAGTGGCAGTTACTCCTGCGTTATCTTCTTTAACAGCCTTATATCTCGCATAAGGAGCAATACAAACTGGATAATCAACATCATTTTTGTTTTCTGTATTCGCTGGTGTAATAGAGAAAGAATAAACTTTTTCATTCTGATTAGGTCCAGAACCAACGACAACAACATGACTTTTTTCTTTGGTACATATAGAAGGGGAAGCAATAGAATAAACTTTTTCACTCATTCTTCTGCTACCCCCTTATGCTTAAATATCTTCTTTGTAGATCGCTAAACCAATTGGATTAAATGGTGTTGCTTTTGCTTGTGTCATAGGACAAACTGGCGTTGTCGGTAATGTATAACGATATAATTGAGCCATTTCATAAGCGCCTGTGATTTCAGAACCAATAACCGGTGCTTCGTTAAATGTAACGGTCTTATCCTCTGCATTGTATACATAATCTGTTTTTTCTACTTCTTTACATGAAATGAATAACCTTAACGTTTCGCCCTTTGGCTTATGTTCTAAATGAAATACTTTACGGTGGCCATCACCTTGACCAAGTACTTCATCTACAACTGTTTTTTCAATTTCTAGCTCATCGGCTTGCTGGATATTCTTTGGATGAACCGCATATACGTCATCCAGTTTTCCAACGTAGCCATCATTTGGATGCACAATATAAATTTGAGATAAATGGTATTTACCACTATAAACCGATGGATTGAAGCGTCCTTGTCCACTATCTACTGACATATCATGAGTAATGAAAGCTAAATAATGATGCTGGTACATGGCTCCTGTACTTGATTGTGATAATTGAACCGTTTCGTTTCCGTTTGATGTATCAGAACCGTAATCAAGTGGCGCATTACCGATTTTCTTATTTGGTGAATATACAAATTGATCGCCTGGCCTGCAGCCGCTTAAAATAATCATATTTTTTCTTGGTGCAACATCGAATGTATATATTTTTCCGATATACAACGGAACAAATAATGCACGAACTGGATTTGGTGTTGGATCTACACGCATAAACATAATTAAGCGGTCCTTGTTTGCGTTCCCATACAGATAAACAACAGAGTCGCGATTTAATTCTTTAGAGAAGCGCTGCTCCGGTGTAAAGCTAATGGATGTATAAGGCGATGGATTCACAAAATTAATCGTAGAATATACTTCGCCCATAATACTTTCCATCTTTTGTACATCAAAGCTTGTTTTTGCTGTTAATGTATCCAGTGTTCCATCTTCTTTTGGTAATAAGAAATAAATACCGCTAATCTTAATTGTTGTATCTGCTGCAGGTGCGGTTTTAAATACAATTTCTGTTTCAGTAAACGAATACTCGCTAGGATCAACAATAGTATTATCTTTGTAAACTACGGTCCTGCTTTCATCAAAGTTAGGGAATGGTAATGCGAAGTTCTTTTTTGTTCCATTCCCTTTTCCTAATTCCCCTAACTTATCACCGGAAAGAATCTCTTTTTCAATAAAGTATCGATTAAAAGTAAATAGCAGCATGTCATTGTTTGGCTCGTATGTGTTGGTAGCTAATCTATATTCGCATGTTATTTTATCGCCTTTTGCAATAGCGGTAGTAAATGTTACTTTTCCTGTAGTTGCATCCACCTTATATTTACTCTTTTCTTGTTCAAACCCATTTACATATACAATGACAGAAGGGCCAAGAACAGGAGAAACAGGGATAGAGAAGTCTTTCTTCACTCCATCCCCCATCCCTAATTTACCTAGTGGAGAATCTGCAGAAATAAACCGGCTATCAGTGAAATCAGAATCCGCAGTATCATACGCATTTGCTATACCGAATCTTCTACGTTCTCCATCGCTTCCTAACGATTCAAACAACCTTACATCAATAAATTTTGAAATTCCGCTCTTAATTTGGAAAAATAGCGTTCGTTTCCAACCGTTATCAGCAAATAGTTTTTCTAATTCTTGCGGTAATGTTTGTAAATATACGACTTTATCAAACCACATATATGTACACTCCTTTATACTGTTTTCTCAAAAATACCTAATCCAGCAGGACGATACGCCGTAGCAGGTCTTTTTGTAATTGGTGAAATAGCATCTACATTAAAGAATTTGTAAATGTCATGCGAATCCGGACAAGTATTCTTTCTAACTTTTAATCTATCGCCATTTAATAGACCTAACGGAGACAATAGGATCATATAAGGTAAATATCCACGTACACCTTCATCTGGATGAACAATATAAGCACGAGAAGTATGTACTTTATTGCTATAAACAGACGGGTTAAATTGATATTTGTATTCGTCATTATCTTGCGATTGCCATGCTAGTGAATATTGGCCGCCATCTTTACCAACGCGATCTGGTGGCATTGCATTAGGCGCTACATTCCAAGCGATAAAATGGGCCTGGTACCTTGCTCCTAATCTTGAACGTTTAATAATTACGTTATCAATACCGTTACCAGGGGAACGTGGATAAGACTTCATGACAGGCATGTAGTTTTCTACATTTCTATATGGTTTCGTATCGTTAAAATCGAATTTGTGTGATGCTGCTTCATTTCCAGTATCAAAGGCTGTGCCCGCCCATAAAGCGTCACCTAATGTATCATCATTTGCATAGCTTTCTAATTGGCCCATATAAAGCGGTGTAACTGGAACCACATTGTTTTCAAAGGCTGGTGTATTATCAGCTTGTATTAATAAAACAACACGGCTTTCATCAACTTGGCCATTAATTCGAACCAATGAATCCGGCCACCAGTTTGTTTGAGCATTGATACCTTGCAAATTCGTATTTCGTAATGTTACTTTCACCCAAGGAGACATCATGACTTGAGTCTCTGCTTCGTCATAGGAGTAAACTTTATATGTACCGACACCACTTGGATTTGTCTTTAGAGTAATTCCTATCTTAGTTAATTCCACATCTAATAATATTTTTTCAAATTTATTAAATTCATAAGGGAGAACAAGAACGCCATCATCTGCAACGCTGGGTTCTTTTTCAATCATATAAACATAAAAACAAGAACGATCCCTGCCGCTTTCTAAACGTTTTTTACCATCTTCGGCAAAAGCTTTCTTACCTTCTTCATTTGTGAAGTTGTATTTAATCTCTGACTTTTTAAGTGACCATTTTGAAATTTGAGCAATTCCATAAATAGAACCGCTATTGTTCTTCACTAGCATGTGCTTACTCATGCCGAACTCAAACTTTGAATCATCTTCGGATTTTACGTCTAAATCCGGATAAACGGCTCTAAAAAACGATTTGACTTTCTTCCATCCGTTAGCGATTACCAATTTAACAATTTCGTCTTGGAATTCACCTTCTGTATACATTTTTTCAACGTATGCCATCTATTTCACGCTCCTAATCTCTTAATAGTTGGTAATTAAGCCATATAGCCTTTTTCTCTGCAGATGCATTGTGGTATTCAAACTTTAGTTCTGCATTAGCAGGTATAGGTTTTACAATGGAGAAATTAAATCCCTCCGGCACATCTTTTACATAAACCTCTTTAAATACTTGTTGGCCATTAATAAATAAATTCCAGTAGTCCGAATCACTGTAATGTGAAGCGGCAACAGAAAAAGCAATCATTTCTGTTTCGAATGGTAATGAAAACTTATCTACATGAATTTCATCATGTATACCAACTCTTCGCCCTTGTATGAATGGCTCTGTTTTTGTTGGGAAGTAAGGTGCGTCGAATCTTCCACCAGCCATATAGGTAACAGCAAAACTCATCAATAAGCCCCCTTATCTTAAAAAGTGCAATTCAAACCAAACTGTTTTATCAAGAATTCCTTGGTTATGGAATCGAAATACAATTGTGTCTCCTGCTTTAACTGCTTTATAAACCATAAAGTGCATCCCTTCCGGAAGCCGCTTTGTATAAATATCTTGGCAAACGGTTTGCCCGTTTACGATCAAATCCCATTTATCATCTAATTCGTAAATGGAAGAACTAACACTAATTGCGTAAATCTCCATATCTGCAGGTAATGTATATTTCACTTCATCCGTTTTAAATGATGTGGAATCCATAATGAAACCAGGTATAAATGGTTCTGTTTTAGTCGGATGAAAAGGTGGATCTAATCGGCCACCGGCTAAATAGGTTGTTTCAAACAAGAGCAATCACCCTTTTTCGTGTATTAAAAAATTCCCGTGCATCATTACGACACATCGGGAATTGGTAAATCAGATAGTATACCGTTACCTTTATTAAGAAGTCTCGGCTGCACACGCTCTAATTGCTTTTGTGCATTGTATATTAATTGTATCTCCATCTCTTTTCCGGTTACTTTATGAGAGACAAGGACCTTTTCTAGCATACCGTGTGCATTAAAGGCTAAGTCATAGTGCAGATATTTATCTCCATCAACTGCAGATAAACGAGCACCGTCACGAATAAGTGTATATCCTTCGGTCATACCTTCTTTAAATACGTCATTTGGGTCATTCCCAGGCATTGGCTTACCACCGGTATATATTTGCCTATCAATTAATCCTTTCATCAAATACATGATTGGATCATATAAGTTTTTTTGCATTATCATAGAATCACCCCTAGTTCACCCTCGTAACAGACCATGTTTTGGCTGGACGCTGGATATAATAGTGATTTGCATCTTGATTTACCCGAGGAAATGATAAATCTGGTAATGAACCATAATCAAATAAGATATTATTCTGCGTATCCAGTACTTGCAAACGTCCAGTAAGAATCCCTTTTGGGTTTCGTACCGCTTCAAATACAATAATATTCACACCGTATTCAAGTGGAATATCTACATATGTTGGATTGTTCCGGATGAAATAATTTTCTTCGATTAATTTATCATTACAGTAAATATTTAATAAATCGCCATCCTCTAAATCCCAATCCCAAAGTTTTAAACGTAATGTATCTACATTTACTGTAATACCGGTTATATCTGTATAGGGAGCAGGTTCATACCCATAGTTAACAGTTAAATCTAAAGTTTGATAGAATCCGT
Organism: Bacillus sp. FSL K6-0073; assembly: GCF_038006085.1. Lineage (NCBI taxonomy): Bacteria > Bacillati > Bacillota > Bacilli > Caryophanales > Bacillaceae > Bacillus > Bacillus sp. FSL K6-0073. The sequence continues at coordinate 10,954 of NZ_JBBOUN010000006.1, forward strand.
CATCAGCAGAAATCATTGTATTAATACCTTTTACGAAATAATTCCATTGTTGGCCAGAATCTCTATTGTAAACAGAAATAACATCAAATAATTGAATCCTTGGATCACCAACTACTGCTACTGTTAATGTTCTGAACTTCTGAATTGCCTTTAAATGATAGGCTGCAGCAACCGCTCTTCTTGCAAAGAATGTTGTTGCCCAGGGTACTTCTATCATTTCCTCTCGTAAATCACCCTGCGATACATTTTTTAATAGAAACGAATTAAGAAATCCGTTTGCGTAATCTCCACATTTAACAACAATACTGTTACTTATATCCTGGTCAGTTAGCTGCATATCTAAAGAAATAAGGTTTTCCCCTTCTCTAAAACTAAACTTTGCAGGTTCATTAATTGCATAGTCTGGCATCTTCATAAATGTACAACTTCCGTCTGGTTCGTGTTTGATGTAGTGGAATGTTGTATCTATAATATCGCGTACAATTTCATCCCATTTTTGAAATCTCTTTCCGGTTGCTCCTTCAACAATCCAACTTTGATTGGTTCCAGGAATATTTACTCTGTTACCGTGCAATGTAACTCCTGCTTTTTCAAAGAAGAACTTCACAACATCATAAACATTACCGGTAGGTGCAACAATTTCATCTGATCCAGGTGTTGGGATTACTGATTTATGTAAAACCTTCTTATAGGATGTAGTGCAGGTTACTGAAATCGTGCCGCTTTCTGCATTTACCTTCACATCAGATACAAAACCATGTATATATGGTAAAGCCTCTTCACCGTAGCCAATAGACACCTTAAATTCAGTCTGCGGATATAGCTGGTTTGTATTTGTTACCTCACTGTTATAAAACCATTCTGAAATAGAAGAGAACTTACCATACCAGTTATCAGGAGCCATTTGGCCGTATTCATTTGCAAAGGTAATAGTAAATGTACTAGCAAACTGATCTACGTTCTCCTGTACTTCTAGGCCCATTACACGATGTTGTATTTGGACGTAAGAAGAAGAGTCCCTTCTTTTCATATAAACAATTAAATTAGGGGAGTTATTCCCCACTTGGAAATAGCTCCCCAACATTCTAATTAAAGAAATAGAACCTTCTCTCACATTCCATCAACTCCTATTCCTGCTTGTGACATAGATATTAATTTACATTTTGCTATGACTAGCGTTCCTTTTCGTATTGCATCTACTTCATTCGGTGGAATTATACCCCCGTAGGTACCGTAATCGCCAGTAATAATATGAGGACGGTATATTTCCCTCATGAAATCACGCCAATAACTGATATCTTTAAATAGTACAGTGAATTCTACTTCACAACCTTTGCTACCTGCACTTTGAGAACGCGGGTATCCATGCATGACATTATGTAATTTTAAGCCATCTAGTGATTTTGGTAATTTTGTTTGTTCAATCTTTTCGATATTAGGTACATGCCCAAATGCATAGTAATGTACGTCGCGTATATATGCTATGTCAGAGGAACCATAACCGATTGTTGTAAATTCAATTGTTTGTGGCCCTGCACCTACAAAGATTTCTCTTGCTTCCCAGTCATAAGGTCCTCTTGCTCTAAATCTTTCAATACCATTTACCCGAACAATAAAGTACTTATCTGGTAACATGCCATCAGAACCAATAGGAACCAGGGACAAAAACGAAAAGTTATATGTCCCTGGCCATGAGAAATCAATGGTATATCGTATTGTGTCTTTTAACTCTGCAGCCTTTCCTAAGAGATGGTATGAACCACCTCTTCTATGCAATGTTTTTAATATACTCATACATTTCGCACCGCCATTCCCATTAGATCATCAGCAACTACGTTTTGTAGCAGCTTTCTCATTTTTACAAAGTCATCTGCAGATTGTAGTTTTTCAACAGAGACTTTAAAAGTAGCATTTTGAATTGTTACGCCATTATCCGTTTTCTTCTCAACGTGGGTTTGTCCAGCAAATGGATGTGCAGTTTTACCGATTAGATCAGCAGAACGTGCGCCCATTTGTCCAATTTGATTAGATACATCGGTTACTAGTTTCATTGGTTTAGGTGGAACGACAGCTTTATTTAATAGTTCAGAAGCTTTGTCTACTGCAGGAATCATTTTTTCCATCCCTACACCAAGACCTTCTGTAATATAGCCCCCGTATTCCATCATTAACCGGGATGGGCTTCGAATACCAAAGAACTTTAATACGGCTTTAGGTATTCCCGAAACAACTCCTTTAGCTTTTTTTATAAGCCAATCTGCCATTCCTGACATACCTTCACCAATACCGGCAATAATATCTTTTCCCCAGCTAACTGCATCTTTTGCTACATTTTTTACTATAGAACCAACTTTACTGAATACATCCTTTACAGTATCTACAACCCCTGTAAATGCACCGGTGATTGCTTTCTTTATAGTTTTAAAGTTACTAACAATAAATTCTTTTATACCGCCAACAACATCGGTTATTGTGTTATATAATTTGTTGAAATTAGTAATTACAAACCCAACAAATTCACGAACTGCATTAATGATTGTAAACTTTATAAAATTCCAAGCTGATTGAATCACATTTTTAATTGTGTTCATGACGCTAGAAATTGTATCTTTAATAGATTCCCAAGAAGATTTCACAAAATCTTTTAAGAATTTTAATACTGTAGTAAAGGTGGATTTAATTGCGTCCCAGGCTTTTTTTACAATTTCCTTAATCGTGTTAAAAACACTGGATATTGTATTTTTCATTTTTTCGAATTCGGTTTTTACGTACTGCTTTATTATTGCTAAAGCCATAGAGAAAATTCTTTTAATAGCATTCCATCCAGTAGTAAAAATTTTCTTCCAGGTGTTAACTGCTTTTTGGACACTATTCTTAATGAATTTCCATGTGCCATCTACAATTTTTTTCAAACCGCTTAATGCTAGATTAAAAACAAATTTAATAGCATTCCATCCAAATTCGAAGATGTTTTTCCAAATTTTAATATTGTATTCAATTCTTTGTTTTATATATTTCCAAGCTTCCTCTAAGACTTTACCCAAAAATGATGAAGCAGATTTGAAAAGTTTTTTTGTACCATTCCAAAATCCAGAGAAGAACTTACCTAAACCATTCCATGCCTTTTTTGCACCTTTTACGGTTGCGTCCCAAGCTTTGGAACAGACATCACCAATCCATTTAACTGCTTTCTTGGTGTATTTTACGATGTCATCCCAGTTTTTATAAATTAGATATACTAATCCTACAATTGCTAGTATGGCAATCGTCCAGGGATTCATCAGTAAGGTCATCATGGATCTGCCCAAGAGCGCTAGAGCTTTCCCAATTCCACCAAACATACCGATAAGTTTAGGGCCGACTTTAAGAATACCTGTAAATAATAATGGTACTTTAGTAAGTATTGGTACTAGGAATCTTAATGAACCAACAAATGCACCAACTCCACTTGTCATAAAGCCCATCATGGCCACTAATGGACCTAAGACAGCGACCATACCTAGAATTGCTACAACACCAATTTGAATAGGCTTAGGCATAGAACTAAATGCTTTTGCAGCAACTTCTACCGCTTTAATAATTGGAGGGAGTGCCACTTCTGCAATATCTAAAATAGCTTGTCCTAATGGTTCTAAAGATGCCATTGTAGTACGCATTAACTTTTGCCAACGAACACCAAAAGCTTCTTGCTGCGTCTTCTGCATTTTTCCCATTGTGCCCTCGACATCGCCTAACGCACCATTTGCATTATTAAGACCTAAGACAGCTTGAGCACCCATGTCTTCCCATTTTGTACCGAATACAGCAACACCAAGTTGGTTTGCTTTTACTTTATCGTCCATCTTACCTAAATCACCTAAGACGGCATTAAACACATCTGCAGAAGTTCCTTTACCTTTGTTGAAGTTATCCCAGACTTTTTGTGTTTGGGGTGACATTTCAGCAAAGGCATCAGATACACCTTTAGAACCATCCTGTACCCGAATACCGAACTCTTTTACAAGGTCGTTAATGTAATCGAGATTATAACTACCATCACGAGTACCGTTTGCCATAATCGTAAACATCTCGTTAGCAGAGAAGCCGGCTTGTTTATACAGTGGAGCATATTCGGCCACATTATCAAACATTTCATTTGAATAGTTCAAACCTTCTTGTCCACCAGCAGCAAATAAATCGAATGCTTCCTTTGAAGAAATACCAAACTGATTCATTAACTGCCCTGCACCACGAGTTACTTCATTGATATCAGAATCAAATGTTTTACCCAATGTCATAGCGCTTTTTGTAGCTTCTTCTAATTCTTCGTGAGGAACGTCTTTCATATTTTGATACACTTTTATAAGAGACTGATCCACTTCTTCAATACTTTGGCCAAATCCATCTTTCCAAGTTTCTTTTGCGATTTTACCAAGGTTTTCAGCACCTTTTTCAGTAAGACCTAAAGAAGATTGGATGTTTCTTTGAGAAGTATCGAAATCAGAAGCCACTTTTACAGCGGCAGCACCGATACCAGCTAAAGGTAAGGAAACGCCCGTTGTCATGTTTGTACCAACATCTTTCATTTTGTTACCTACATGACTAATTGATTCCCCTGCTTTTTGGAATTTATCATGCATTCCATTTGCAGTCTTTTGTACTCGATCTTCAAACTGTTGTAAATCTTTATAAGCGCCTTCTGCTTTAATACCAATCGTTCCGAACAGTTGGAACATTTCAGCTAACATTTACGCACCCCCTTCTGGGGCCGATAACCATTTTATTCTTCATCGTCGTCTTCCTGGAATTGAGCCATAATCTGCTCAACATGCGCTTCACACTCTTCTTTCGTCCATACTTCACCCATTTCATAAGATGATTCTTTATCGTCCTGGTTGTCAGTTAGTCCAAAAGCTTGAAGATAATCATTAAAAGTAGTACCTTCTTCAAGTTGACGAGTTTGAAAACCAATGAACGCCATCTTCTTCCACTCATTTAGTTCTTCTTGCTGCTCTTCTCGTGCAATTAGAGAAAACAGGTCCATTAAACGCGAATACGGTATTGATAAGACATAATCATCTGTCCATCCATACCGCTTTTGGATCTTGTCGAAAGCACGTAACATATTTTGTTCTGCTTCCTCTAAATATTCATCTGAGTCTTCATTTACGCTAGGATTGGCGCTGCTGCTGGTTGGTTCCATTTCTCGCTCTGAACTTTCACTAGCCCCTGCACTTGGTTGAAAAAAGTCATTAAGTCTTCACTTTCCAGTAATCCTTGAATAACAGAAACCATTGCTTCGGGAGGGAGTTGGCAAAATTCCTCTTTCTTAGCTTTTAGTAAACTTGCAAAGAACTCTGTGAAATCATCCTCACAAGCCGGGATCATTGTTAGTACACGTAAAGCAAACTCTAAACCTTTTTGTTTTTGTTGTTCTTTAAGTGCAGCTAACTGAACGTTTTTTTCTTCTTCTGGAAGAGACTCTGCAGCTTTTGTTAGTTCATCCATTTCATTTTTAGCTTTACCGAAATCTGCAAAATCAGCTATTGCATGGCGTCCAACTTTAGAAATAATCTTAGCGAACCGCCAAACATCAGTTACATTTAAGCGACGCATCAATATTTTCTCCCCTAAAATCGTGATTTCTGTACCAGTATTCATCATTTTTTCTAAAATAGATTTCATTTCGTGCTCTCCTTTTAGCATTTAGCTTGTTTTATGTAATAGAAAACCGACTACCATTTATGCGGTAGCCGGCGCTTTAGTTGCTGCAGTTTTCTTTTTCTTTGGTACATAAATTTCATACGGTGGCGTAGATGGTGCAGATTCACTGTAATGACCGATAAATTTACATTTCAAACCAACCGTTCCTTTACCATCTTTTAGATCTACTTCAATAGATGAGACTACCATTGCATTGCGAATTACGAAAATAACAGGTAATTCACTACCCGAAATCATACCGATTAGTGCGATATCATGGTAATTTGAATCTGGAATATCATTTGAAGGTTTCATAATATCGTAATCCTCTTCTGTAGTGCTATCTACCGTCATCCCAGGTAAAGCCAACTGTAGGTTTTCTTTTGTAAATTCAACTAATGTAACCTCAACGTGCGGTACATCTTTTAAAAGCCATTTACCGCGCACTAAATGACCAAGGACACCATCAATATCTGCATCATAATATTCACGATCAAAACCGACTTTTGTTCCGCCGGTAGTCGCTCCAACCATTTCGCCTAATTCTTTTATGCTTTTAAAATTTTTGTAAATAACACCGGGACCGATAACAAAATTATCAGTCGTGCCTTCGCGGACACCGTTAATCAATTTCCAAGCCATTTGTTCTACCTCCTAATACAAGTCCGTTCGAAATGTTCGAACAAGGAATTTTGCATTTATATGAATGATAGATGGGTCTTCATCTGGTACCGGCAGTTTACCTGCACGATGTATAGAAAGTATCCCATCATCTTTTAAACCAACTTCTCTATCTAGTAACTTCTCAATACGTGTAGCAATTAACTTCGCCTTATCATAATCCCCATTATCACAATACACATCGAAATTTAGAATCATACGATCTATAATTTCAACATCATCCGGATTATCTGCTTCAATTCTCATAACTACATAAGGCATTTTCATATCATCTTGTGCAGTTTGGGATGTAAGAGCAGGGCCTCTGTCTTCGCCTTCACCATATTCCGATAGATTAGACTTTATTATTTCATCGTTTTCTACAAGCATTCTAATAGCTGCAATAGCGTTAGACATCTATTACCCTCCCATCATTCTTTTAAGTTCTCTACGTTCTTTTTCAAACGCTTTTAATAGGAATGGACGGGCTTCCATATTACTTGTACCAGTTTCAAGCCATATTGCTTTTTTCAAATCGCTTCCTACTGCGCCTAACACTTCCGATTGTGATCGTTTGACATTATACTTAATCGAATTTAATAAATCACCGGTACGAACAGCAGGAGCTTCCCCTGGTTTAGAAGCGGTATATTTACGACTCGTATGAGGTATTTTGTATTGCTTACCGCTACGGCTACCTGTGAGGTTCTTCTTAACTTGATTTTGTAAATGAATAGATGCTGCTGTGACTTTTTCAACACATATAGCGTTAATATGCGTCTTTACTTGCTCCATATTACTTGAGTACTCAATTTCTACTGAATTCGCCATATAGAATCATACCTTTTCGCAATAAATTTCAATGTGATGATTCATAAATGCAGGATTACGTGGCTCTCCTTTTACTTCAAATGTATAATCAACGCCCACATCTTCATTTTTGAAATAAATAAGATCATTGGGTTTAATTATGTAAGAAGCAGGTGCATATATCTTAAAGGTTGTATCGAAATTTTGTTTGTCACGCTTAAACCTCTCATTATCAGCAGCAGAATTAGTAGTTACACGGCAAATCATCTTCTCGTAAACGTCCACTGGTACTTCCGCATAGTTACCAGCGGACTGTTTCTTTTTCATTTTTCGTTTTACTACTACCTCATGAATATATAAATCATCCATATCGCCATCATCGAAGTACGTATTCATGTAGCCATCACCGGCTTAACTCTTGCTCTAAACGTTTTTAAACCATTGAGTATCTTATTATTTGTATCAGGTTCATTTAACGCTTCTGGGCTAATCTGGTACGAATAATCGCCAATACTTTCCGAAGTCTTCATTCCCTTTCGCTGCAAGTTAGCACGAACCACTGCAGAAATAACCAAATCAATAATACATTTCCTCATAAGTACCTGCAGATCATCGTAATCTTGTATCTTATATTCGAATTCATACAATTGATTTTCGGATAAACCATAAACAATACGGCCATTTACAGTAATAGAATCGGTCATATCTTGTTTCGAACTAACATGAGTGACTTTTGCTATGGATTCAGCAGGAAAAGAAAGCCAAGCTAGTTTGCTTGTTTGAATGACTTCTTTCATTGGATTCTCCGGCTTAACTCTTAAATACTTCCTAACAATAACTGCATAGTAATCGATTAGTTCTTGAATAACCGTATCGGGCATTTTCTGCACATTTACGCGGTCTTTAATGTCCTGCATGGTAATATCCATTATGTTTCTTTCTCCTTCTTATCGACTTCTTTTACAAGTTCAAAATGTCCAGTACTTACAAGGTAATCAGCTTTATCATTTGCAACTGTTTCTTCTTGGCCATTCTTGAACTTTTGTCCATAAGCGGTGTAAGTACCACCATATCGCAACGTAACTACTTTCATAATTAGCACCCCTTTCTCGAATGTAAACTAATAAATAAAAGTTTACATTCGTATTGTTGGTTTTATTGCTTCCGTCTCGTTTTCCGTTAAAAACAAGAAAACATTAAAAAAGTATACATTCAAAACCCTAATAACAAAGGGTTTATTCTCATAAAAAATACGCCTGGATATTAAGCTCCAAACGTATCCGGAATATTTGTTAGGATTGCTACTGCATCCATTTCTTGAATTACAGCATCATCATCAAAGTGAATTACATAGAATCGTTTATCTTCCATTACTGCAGTTTTACCTTCTGTAGTTTTACGAACACGAGTGTCGTATGTATTAACTGCAATAAAGTTTTTAGGGTCTGCAAGAATAATAACATCGTCTTCTAAAGATGGAACCGTAACAATTCCGTATCCCATTGGTTTATTAACTTGATCTCCTGCTCCAAGTAACGCAGCATCACCAGCACCAGTAGGACGATTTGTTAAATACTCAATCCATTTCTCTCTACGGCTTGGAGACATAATCCAACGTAGGTTGCTGTTTTTATATTTATTTGGCATTGCACCGGATAAAGCAAAGATAGAACCTTTCCCAAATCCATTTGCCGCAGCAGCTTCACCTGTACCAGTTACCAATTTAGCATGATCGACAATATGAGATTCTTTTGATTTCTTGATTTTTTTCAACCATCCATCATTGATAGATAACATTCCGTCGGAAGAGTCTGTATCACCATTCCAATGTAAATCCTCTAAATCGATACCTAATTGTGTAGACATAAGAGCCATTACAGTATCTTCATAACCTTCACCTTCAATATTTTCGCGGAGTAATTCTTCTGTAATTTCCCAAGGTAAACGAATAGCCTTTGTATTGTACTCAATTTTAGAAGTTTGAACACCTGCGCGGTAATTATCATCGCTGTTTTCTGTTTTCTTGCGTAAGATACGGCCACCAATTGCAATTTTATCTAATTCACCTTGTTTTGCTTTACGCATTTCTTTACGGTGTAATTGTGAGAATGGCGTTGTATCAAATGCCATACGGAAGAACTCTTTACTTTGTTCTGGATTTAATAATCCTGCATTCATTCCACTTGTTGTCATTGCTGCCTTTTCAATACGATCTAAACGTTTTAATAATTGTGCGTTAGTCATTGTCATAATGATAAATCCTCCCCTTACAGGTTCAATCCTGCCCATTTAGATTTTTTAATTTGTTGTTGTCCTGGTGTAACTTCTTCATCTGGATCTAAACCTTTACGGATAGAAGCAGCATTTTCGATATTTTCAAGTCGCTTTGTAATTGGTTCTAGTGCTTTTTGAATAACTGCTGCAGCTTTTTCTTCTTCTGTTTGCTCTTCTGGCGTCGGCTCTACCTCTTCACCATTCACCTGCTTTTCAATCTTTTCTAACTTAGTAGCTAGTGGTTCTACTGCTTGTTTTACAATCTCTGCAATATCTTCTGCTTTCATTTCATCTTCCTCCTGTGGTGAAGCAGCTTCTTTTATTTCAGTAATTAAAGCTAATGCTTCATCTAATTTTGTATGATTCTTTTGGGATAATACTTTACCAGCTTTTTTAATACTTTCTAAAACAATGCTTTCTGCTTCTACACTGTCTTCTGATTTCGCAATGGTATAACCGCCTTTAATGGAAGAAAGTATGTCCTTCATATCATCAAGAGCAGCTACCATACGGTCGATATCGGGATTACTTTCCCAAATCTCCCAATAGAACACATCTTCAAACAAATTAAATACTGCTCGTAAATCACGCTTTTGTTTTTCATCAATAAAGCGGTCTTTTACTTCGCCTTTTGTGATTTTGTGAGTTTCACCTTTAACGAAATCTAACATCTTTCGGATAAGGCCTTTATCTTCATGAGTAAAATCATCAGTCTTGGCGATTTCTACACGTTCACCAAATCCACCCATAGAAAAACCGGTAACTTCACCTTTTTTAATTTCTTCCCAGGTGTCTGCATCATCAACACGAACAGTCATAAGCCATGTTCCTGCTTGTACTTCTTGTTCGCCTACTGTCATATCACTTTTAGCAATCCAGTTTTCAACAACTGTCCCTTTACCAGCGATTTCATCATGTTGCTTGTCAATGTGTTGGTAATTCTCCATAAAGGTATAAGCAGCCTTTTCAATTTCTTCTGCGGTCATTTTATCCCCGTGTGAATCTTCTACATCTGGTTCATATACCACACCTGTAACAAGCTGCTTCTCTTCCTCTGTTTTAAGGATTGGAACTTGCTTTGATATATTTGGTTGTTTAGCAGATTCACTTTTCATAATGGCAAATTGACGACCGTTTGCGCCCTTTGTAACTAATGAAACATAACTGATATTGGCGTTTTTTAGTTCGTATCCCATCGTTTTACCTCCTTCCCTATAAATATTGGGGTTCCACTGTCAAAACGCATAGCAGCTAATTTAAAGCCATATACGTTTTGACGATGAAACCCCAATTAAATAGGTGTATTTTTATTACTCTTCTGAAATCATAGTACATCGGCAATGCGGGTGAGCTGGCGGGCACATCTTTCCATTACTAAATAGATCATCAATATCTACCGTTTCCCCATGTAGACCACCACATTCTTTACAAACACGCTCATCGTTTCCTGTAAGCCATGTTTTCTTGTTTCTATTTGCGCCCTTATAAGCAATTAAATTGCCGTAATTCATTGCATATGTTGTTTCTGTACGTGCAATCATCATTGCTCTGTAGTTACTTGCTTCTGACATCACATCTGCAATAGAAACACTTAATGCATCGACACCCATTCCCTCACTAAGATTCTTTAACATTGTTTCTCTTAATCTATCTTTAGTAGTTTCATGGATTCCCTTTGCTAATTCGAATGCGTAAGCAGCTACCCATTTCGCAGCGACGTCACCAATTGGATCTAGTACCATCCAGGTTAAACCGTTAGAAGCTATAGTACTCTGTACAAACTCTGTTACATCATCCTGTAGTGTGTCCGTGACTCCATCGACAAACATTTGTCGTTCCTCATCCCAATCAACACTATCCAGAAATTCATCAACTTCTGCTTCTGCAATTACAAGATCAATCTCTTCATCTGCTTTATTAATACGAATTACGGGAAGCAGGTTTAAGAGCCGTTTTCCCTGCTCTGAAAAAAATCAGTGACCTTCTTTTGCATAGCTTTCTCTATTTCTTCATGCTTTTCCCTAAATGCATTAATAGCAATTATGTTCTCTTGCTCATTATCTGCAGCTTTTGCAATTGGTTCAGGGAGGGTAGTTTCAGTTTTATCATTAATGAATTTATCTCCCCCTGGTACAGGTTCATAACCTACTACTTTTCGTGACTCATTCAGCATTAATATTCCACCATCATAACTGTCTTTCGCATACTTCAAATCTGCTTCACGATCATCCGTATCAATTTCATTTAATTTGAAATACCAATCTAAGCCACCTAGTATTTCAGCAAATACACGGAACAATTGATTATTTAATCGATGTTCTAATATTTCTTGTCCAGGTTCAATAATAGAACGCTTGTACATCTCGTTCATTTCTTTAGCAGTTGTTTGTCCTAATGAACCTGTCATAGCCCAACCAATACGATAAGGTGGTACACGATGGGCCACACATATCTCCATTGCGCTATCCTGCTTATATAAACGGAAACTACCTTCTTTTACGTCTGGACTGACTTTTTCTAACTTAGCTGTTGCTCCTGGTGGAACAGGAACTACGGCCAACTTATGATGTTCACCCTTAGTTTCTGCAGAGAAAAATGCTTTTAGTTCGTTTTCTGTTCCCTCATCTATTTCATCGACACCCTCAAGGAATAGTAGAGCGTCTGGAATAGTCTTGCCTGTAAAAAAGTTAATATTGTAATCTCTTACCGCTTGAGAGCCGACTATTGAGCCAATAGAACTAACATAATTAGGTATTCCATAATAAGAAGAACGAGAACCGAATTTACGAATAACAATTACTTCTCCGGCTTTTTCTGTTCCGCTTTCTGCAATATCTTCTTCATTTAAAGGTCTACCATCAGCAAGACGGAAATCATCAGGATAACCGAACTTTTTAAACCATCGTTCTTTGTTATTTACAATTTGAGCAAAGCGTACTTTATCTTTATGAGCACGAACCGTATGAGCTGGAATGTGGTATAGTTCCGACGGTTCATCTTTGTTATTACGAACAACTTCAATAATGCCCCATCCGACTGTTTCATAATCGTCCCATACGGCCCTTATGATTTCAGAGCTTGTCATTTCCGGATTACAATTCCTCATAAAGTCTTTTAACCTTTTATATTGCTCCTGGTTCGCTGCTTCTTTTACTTCTTCAAAAGGAGCAAAGTCAAAACCAACACCAGCAATATCATCAACTTTAGCGCTAATGCAAGCAGAATGAATAGGGTTACTTTCTTTTATATCAAGCAGCACTTTCATATCATAAGGAGGTTTAATCAATCCCTTATCACCATATATTTGTGCAAATGGGTCAACCGCCATTTGCTTACTGTTATCTTCCCTATTCTTTGGATCATCTGCTGCTTTATTAATACCAAATACTTTTACATTCTTTATGGTTTTCTTGTCACTCATATCGTTTGTGTGTCCTCCTTTCTTCTATTAATGGAGAGCAAAAGAAATAGCCGAACAATAAATGTTCGACTACACTCTTTTAACCTTTCCGCCCATAACTACTTTTGGTTTATAGAAGGCTAGAACTATAGCATCTGCTCTATCAGGTGATTGCAATCCGCGTTTCTTCATTTCTTCTTTTCGCTCTAATGCAATCTTACCTCTACTTGTTATTCTGTATTTACGGCTAGAAAATTGAGAAATCATTTTTTCATCATTTGGAATCTCCATTGTAGGTTCTTCACCCTGTATAAATGCTTTCATATTCTCTTCAAGTAAATCTCTTACAACGGCCCAACCTTCTGCACCTGCATTATCATAATGTTCATCATCAAGCGGCTTCCCGTTATTCACAACTGGATATACTTTGAATGGTAATCGTTCAGATTTAATAACTTCTTTCAATCTGTCCGTAACACCACCACCAACACCACTATCATCGACTTTGATATCAACTCTTTTTAACTGCTTGTACTTTGCCATGTATTCCTTAGCTAATTTCAATACATGACCAGCAGTTTCCATAGTATCTTGTTTATAGTGGTTTAATAATTTAAAGACTTTATTTCCTATCCTTGGAGCAATTACAGTTTCATCATCACCAAATCGCGCAACGTCAACACCTAAGTCAAGTGTTTCACCAGTCGGCTCCACTTTACAAGATGCTGCTTGCTCTACAATTTCTAACGGGATAAATGCATCGGCTTCTGCTTTAGGAAATTCACCAAGTACACGTACACGCCAAACATCTGAACCCTCACCATATTTCTTTTTCAATACTTCTATATTGTCTTTACTGGTTCGAGGGCTATCTAAGCTAGAGACTTTATGTATTTTATATAAATCTCTGTCACGATTATGAGAATCATAAAATACACCGCTTGTTCTTGTTGGGTTTCCGCATAAAAACAATTTATTTTCTGCGCCAGATAAAGTACCAAGTATAGCTTCCATAATAGGATCTGCTATACCAGAAGCTTCATCACATACAAATAACATATAGTCTTCGTGAAAACCTTGCATATTCTCCGGCTTTGTTGCCGTTCTAGCAGTAGCAAACCAACGTTCCTCACTGCCAATCATGTATACTCGTGTTTTAGTCCATTTAAGTAGATTTTTAACTGCACTGCCTTCTAACCATTTCGCTATTTCAGCCCAAAGTACAGTAAATAACTGTTCCTTTGTAGGAGCTGTACAAATAACTTTTGGATTCGGCCTACAGCAGAGGAACCAAATAACTACAACTGACTCAAGACCTGTTTTACCAACCCCTTGACCAGAACGCACAGAAACCTTTGGACTTTGTGCCAAATCCATAAGAACTTTTCTCTGCCATTCATCCGGATAAAAACCCAGCATATCCTCGGCAAACGCAACCGGATCATCCCAATAAACATCGATAATCTCCATAAATTCACTAAAAGCCGTATTACTCATTAGCTTCAGCTTCCTTTTGTTTACGTCTGCGCTCTGCTATCTTCATAAGAGACTCTTTCCAGTCTTCTGTATTCTGATTAGTATCACCATCAACTTTAATAGCAGCGATCTCTTTCTTGAGTTTCTCTATTCGTAGTTTTTGTTCTTCTGTATTAGCTAATCTATCATATTTTTCAATTAGATTTACCAGCGTTGACATTGCTTTCGATTGAGCATTTAAGAAACTAGCTTGTTTATCCCAAGCAAATTGAATCTCCCACTCTTCCTCAAAACCACTTTCGGTAAGTTTATTTTTCCGCAGTTCCTTTGTCATGTCTTCATTGTCTCTAACGAACATAATACGTTGAGCATGAATGATTTGAGTGTACTGCAGCATAATACTGTCCCAAATGATTGTTAAGGAATCGTTGTTAACTGCTTCTTTTAATTCTTCTTTTAAATCATATATTTCTTGCGGTAAATACTTTCTATACAATCCATGACTAACAGCATTACCATTACGAAGTGGAGCAGCGCCACCGGAATTACCAACAGCATTTTTATTCCCCTTTTTGGCTCCACCACGATTGTTTACAGCATTCTTATTACCCTTGGGTGCTCCTGGTTTCTTTTTGGAGTACTCCGTATCTTTCTTTGGAGTACTCCGTTCATTTTTATGGAGTACTCCATTTAATTTGTCTATCCATCCATCTTTGGATTTCCATCCGCCAACCGTTTTTTCACTTACAGTTTTTTCGGATGTAGACAACAATTCAGCAATTTTACGATTCGTAATATCACCATTATGTTCTTTAAATATTTCATACGCTTTGTTACGGTCTGGACTTCGTTGTCTGGCCATAATTACATAACACCTGCCCCCTTATCCAATTGTTTGTACTTCCTTCTCTAAACACTCAATGCATATATGAGCATTATCCGTATTTGCTTCACGGAGATATGTTTTATCAAAATGAGTAATAGTTAATGGCATTTTTAATGTCCACATGCACAGCTCATTACAAACAGAGCATGTAGGAACGTTTATAGTTTCTTCTTCCATTTACACCACCTCACGCTAATTGCTTTACAAAATAAAAAAGCAGCGTAATCGCTACTTTTGTGGTTTCTAATTTATAAACTGAAATCTTCTAATGATTTATCTATCTCATCTTGTTGGATTCCTATGTAACGTAATGTAATCGATGGAGCAGAATGATTAAAGATTGTTTGTAGCATTACTACATCTTTTGTCTTCTGATAATAATGATAGCCAAAAGTTTTTCTAAGAGTATGCGTTCCAATTTCATCAAGCCCTACTTTTTCAGCAGCGGTATTCATGATTCGATAAGCTTGAATTCTAGTGATAGGCTTTTTTGTCTTTTTAGAAGCAAATAAACAATCCGTTTCGTTCATTCCACTTACATACTCGTTTATTTTTTCTCTTAACGCTGTATTGATAATGAAACGCTTATCTTTTCCGGTCTTCTGTTCTTTAATAACAATGTGAGTTCTTTCTTTCACATCATTTACATGTAACTTTAATAAGTCACTAATTCGAAGACCTGTATTGATTCCCATTTCAAATAAAAACAAATCACGATAAGACTGGCGACGTAAAACCTCTTTCACTTCTTCTAATTTTTTCTTATCTCGAATTGGTTGCACAAACTTCATTCCTTACCCCTCCATACGTTATGTTACATTATATGCACCTTTATTATACAATATGTTACATAAAATATGGTAGTTATTTTTACAAATTGATAAAAACGTTGATATAACAGCATTTATCTCCTTGAATCTAATGTAACAAAATACATGATGTGTTACATTAGATGGTTTTCACTTCTCTTTTACAATATTTGGTTTGTGTTGAGTTTGTTTCGTTTTTACATGAACACTTGAACCACTCTTCAAACCGCTCTCTATTTATCACCCAGGTTCCACCAATCTTTTTAGATTCAATAGCACCTGCTGCACATAGATTCTTTATATGACCAGGAGAAAGGCCACTAATAAGATGAGCATCATTAACGCCAATAACATTATCTAGTACTGCATATGGTTTCAAATTAACATCTTCCCATTTAACACCATACATCCCTATACCAAATTCATTCATTGTTGCTTTATCTGCTATACCTTCTAAACGATCTAATACAATAGCATTAATTAACTCCCATGTAACTGCACCAGATAAAACTCGTGTCTTTAATTCTGTTGTTAAATCATTTAATAATTCTAATTCCATATGTATCACCTCATATTAAATGCAACACGTTTGCGCTTATCTTCCCTTAACAGCAAATAAGATGCTACAAAAATAACCGCTGCACAAATTGGTATACCTATTTAGATATCAAATTCATTGTTATTTATGTTTAATATGTAATTTCTATATAACAAAGAAAAAAGCACCCATTACGGATGCTACTCTTTAATTAATACCTTTCTTGGTGTACTTCCTTCATACGGACCAATGACTCCATTTTCTTCAAGACGATCAATAATCTTGGCTGCACTCGTATAACCAATTCTAAATCTACGCTGCAGCATTGTTACTGACGCAGCTTGCATTGCTATTACACATTGTCTTGCTTCCTCATAATGTTTATCTGCAATCTCATCACTTAAATATTTTCCTGACATATAAATTTCCACCTTTCAAATAAATATATAATTAGAATTTCTATTCCTCTCATAGCCACCGCACTCTTACATTTTTAATTTGACTACGCGCCTTACGTCAGTGGCTATGAGAGAAGCAAAAGTTCTCCCAGGAATTTTTTAATTTTATATCGGGCTATTTCCGTACCCCTTTAAATTGACACCCTATTAGTAGGCACAGGTATCAACTTAAAGGAGAACAGAAGCTCTCCTCCGTTTAGACCTTTTAAATTAATGAAGTTTTGAAGACTATTCTAATTACGATTGAAATCAAGAAATACATACAAAGTAAGGCTCGTAACCTCTTACCTTGCACCTTAAAAAAATCCTCTTGCAGATAAGGAAGAGCAACGCTATACGTTCACTCATCACCTAACTACAAGAGCTGGTTTCGGCCTCTCATATATAGGGGGCATTCTGACGACAAATTTCGACATTTTTTTCAAACGGAAATACTAACATAAGCAAAATAAACTTCCGCTTAAACGTTCACCGATCTTTTTATCCGCTCTTTTTAAATATTCTTGAACAGTAGTTCTTTTCACTTTTAAATAATTGGAAATTTTATCCTGAGTAAATCCATACCCTCTAGACATTACATATATTTCCTTTTCTCTTTCTGTTAGAGTTGATAATGCATCTTCTAGCTGTATACGATCCCATTCAGAAATAACACTCTCTTTCACTTCTGTATCCCATTCATACACGGGCATTACGGTACTACGTACATACCTTTGCATTAATAAAGGATCACATGGCTTCTCGCGCTCATATGCAGCCCTACGTTCAATCCCTCTTGTTTTACCTGGCTGTTTTGCAGTACGCATCCATTCCAGAGCATAATTTATATCACTAATCATTTCATTAATAATACTTATATCCTTTTCTGTCGCGCCCACCTTAGATTCTTCTAATGTCTTTCTTGTTTTGGTATACTGCTCCATTAAATCTTTCATACCAGGTTCCTCCTTTTATATAAAAAGAGGACGCTGAATTATATATAGGAAGAATTGCTTTCCTATGCATAATCAACGTCCTCTGATTGCGGACTATTACTTTCATTATTTTTTATTTATCCTTTTAATACGGTATGTGAAATTTTAATCTTAGATTCCTCTTTTTTAATTGTTCACTTATATAACTCGGATCTCGTATACCAAGTTCTTTTGCTATTTGTACTTTTGTCATTCCACTCTCTAGCATTATTAACGTTTTCTCACATAATACATCCCATTCTGCTTTCGTTCTCCGTTTCGGCTGATCTGCTACATAGGTTCCTCCTAAAGCAGTACCTAATTTATTTATCTGTCTACCTATTACACAATTATGTAAACAATAACTAGGTTTATATAGGTGCTCACATCCATTACAATGTTGGTCCTGTAAATTTATTATCTTTATACGTATGGCTCTTTTATTAATATCTTTCGTTTGTCCCATTAGCTACAAACCGACCAATCTAGTTTATCTACATGTACCAGGTAATCTACGAGAGCACGATCAGTTCTTTCTACTACATACGCATGTTTTTCAAATTCTTCTCTTGGAATGGATTTACGGCCACCATCATATAGCATAGCTTCATAGTATTTCGCTACTAAATTTACAGGAACCAAATAAATAATATGATCTGTTCTAAATTCTATTAAAAAGAAACAAATGGACCCATGTGCTTGTGTATCCTTTAAATAGTCAATTTGATGTCTGCTTATATTATCTAATGGGAATCTTTTTGCTTCTTTTGTAGACTTCGCTTCGAAGTAAACAGCTCTTCCTTTATATACTCCATCGTAATCTACTGTAGATTTACTTCCCCATGCACTTTTAGTTATTTCGCCTTTTTTATTCGTTTTTATAACTTTCACTGGTGTTGGTCGTTTATTGAAGATACCTACATTCGCTGATTTATACATGCGACAAGTAATGTTTAATAATTGTTCAAATGCCATTCCTCTATTTCCGTAACCCATGCTGCTTCCTCACTTTCTATTCAAATCATTAATTTATTGAATTTTAAATAATTCCATTGTCACTCTTACTACGACATTTTTATATATTATTGTATGGCCACTTCCTTCCAGGAACGAGCTTATTCCTTTTATTCCTTAAAAACCTTCCAGGAATTCCATGCAATATACACTTTCCGAAAGAGCACTGTTCGAAGGTGCTCTTTTTATTTTTACAAATCTGAATACCCTTTATTACATAGCGCATACTATACATAGGCGATAAGCCAGAACTCAAATAATCCTCCCTTGTATTTCTTCACTTCTTTTTAAGAGCAGTTAGCTTTTTGCTAGCTGTTTTTTAGTACAGGCACCTACTTATTAGCATCTACATAAACTGTTTTGAACCTTACTTGCCGCATCATTCAATTGTTCATGACTCACAAACATAACATAATGAATGACGTCATTTTATAAAACGAGCACTCTGGCACAGGTGCTCGTTTTATTTTGTTGATTTTCTATAAAATGAAATTTTTGTTTATTTTTTATCTTGTTTAAGCGGTATTACAGGAATTGAAAATAATAATTTTAGTAATGGGAATAATGTTCCTAATAGAATCGCCGGAATATCTATTACTGCCCATAAAATGTGATACAACTTAATACTCTTTGCTCCATAACCAATTGTTGCTTCTTTAAGACCACTGTTAAAAATCCAAAATGCTCTAATCAATGTGTAAAGTGTATAGATCCCTAATAAACTAATTTGCCACCAAGTTAAATCTGTAATCAATGTGCTCATTGCCACATCTCCTTTTCTAATAAAATAGCGTTTTTGTTTAGTTTTAATTCATAGGTATTAACTCTAATTGATACTCACGTTTTGGGTAGTGCTTGAAATTCGTCCAACTTCTTAGGTCTTCTAAGAGTTTATCTATTGTTTCAAAACTACCTGAAGCCCAAGTATCCATGCTGCAATTTAAAAGTGAATACTTTGATGTCGATGGGTCTTTATATATGAAATGTGTTTCATTTGAATTCGTAACAATGATGTCACCTACTGAGTATTTTTTATTTTTAGTTTCAACTTTAATATTGATTTTCATCTCTCATTCTCCCTTTTCTTGTGCCTTTTCAATTAGCCAATAAATTGTATCTACTTCTAACATCACTAAAGGATTACTCGTAAATGCATTTTCTACTGCCTCATCACATTTAGCCTTGATTGATTCTATTGAAGGTTCCATATTTTTTCCCTTTCGATTCAAATAAAGATTTTGTTATAAAACTTAGCTAGTTGCCTTACTCCTTGGTTGCTGTTTTCTACGTTCTTCTTGATACATTCTCCGGTATTCTTCTTTTTGTTTTCTTTCATATCTAATTTGCCTTTGTAGAGATTCAACCGTAGAAGGATTAGCGCTTTTGATTAACTTATCTGCTTCACGGGATAAGGATCTGATCAGAGATGCTTTTAAAATTTCTTCCTCAACTGCTAACTCTTGTTTCTTTGCACGTTTCTCTAGCCAACCACCGATGTATACACCTATATGACTAGGTATCTCATCTTTAACTTTTTCATACAATTCTCTTGGCATAACGTAATAGTTATAATGACCACAAAAAGTTTTACTTGCCTTACTTCTAAAGTCCGAAACCGATACTTTGACTTCATAACAGCGCCAAATCCCCTTAGTATCTAATGTTAGATAGTCCACACGTTCTTTTCCAAACCATCCAATAGTGACCTCAAAGCAACCAAATACACCTTGTTTTTTAGTTGCTGCGTAAATTTGTCGCTCCATTTCAGTAGTAACCTCAGTTTTAGCCATCATGTCACCTTCCTTTCTATTAAAATAAGAATTTTGTTTAATTTAATTCCTCGATATTTACAGCTGTTTCTTTTAGAAGCTCAGCTAAATCGTGAGCATCCGCCATATCCCTTGTATGCAACATCGTTATCCGCCCATCTGGAAAATTAATAGCTACACCTTGAGAAAACGTACTGAAATATATATTTGTCTTACACCACAAACATTTATTTTTATCAATGTGACATATACATGCACTACTCATTGCGATACATCCTTTCTCCCAAATAACTATTTTGTTACATTTATTAATCTCTGTACCAATAGATATCAGATGACAATAAATCTACTTGCAACCCATCTTCATAGTCAGAAAAATCAACACATTCCCAATGCGCAGGAGCTTTAAAACACGGAATCCCATCTGGTTCAATCCATAATTCACAATCATTAGTAATACGTGTAATCTTAGCTGGTTGATTCTCATACCAAATTTTTCGACCAATAGCTTTTTCTTGCCAATTTCTTTCTGATAAATAAAGTGGACATTCTTCTAAAAGTTTCACTAACAGATATTGAGCTTTCGCTAAACCATAATCCATATATCGTGCAGGAATGCTGTAAAATTTCTTACCGTTACGAGTTATCCAGCAACTCCCATTACATTCAACAGATGTTTCATCCCACTTGTTTTTTATATAGTTAGAACGATCAAATACTACTCCCCAAGTTGGTGCATCGCCGTTAAACTCAATCAAGTTTTTATAAGTCGGTTGTTCTCCTGCTGGACATGCCCAATAACAATTCTCTGAGAACTTACCGCCAAGTGTATGATTGTATCCATCAATACGATAAACATCATACGGAACACCATTTACTTCTAAATCCCATCCAATAGGTCTTTTTACTTGTGATAAATCTGTTGTTTCACCGATTAATTTAATACGTGCCATTTTCATACGCCCTTTCTATTCGTTTAAAATAACGCTTTGGTTACAATTTATTTAATGCTTCATCAATCACTTGTTTTATTTTCTTTTTACTTACTCCGTTGTTAACATCGTATTTAAAATTAAACCCACACTTACAAGTACGTTTGACTATATTGTCATCAACTTCTAATGTACCTTGACCATTACCAACAAATTGATTACCACAATTCGGACAGTCGTTAATAAGGGGTGATATTCTCAAAAAATCCATTGCATTCATTCTTCATCATCCTCCTCTTCATGAACATATACATGTGCTTCTATTGTTGTACTACACTCATAGCAATCAAAAGATCCACCTTGCCCAATCCCATATTCACGAATATTAGCACCGCACCTCGGACAAAAGGAAACTGTACCTTCTTTCCACTCTTCTTTTGTACAAATTGGCTCGACTATAAAATTACGATAAGTATTTAAAGGTGAAAGTAGTACATCTTCCTTTGCTATATTAATCGCTTCCTCTAAAGAAACATCATTGCTTGTTTCTGCAGTTATATTAATAGAGTTATCTACTTTTTGAGCTTTTATTTTATAGAGCATGTTTTCTTTCATATCTCATTCCCTCGCTTTTGTATAAAATTCAAATTTTGTCTGACTTTAAGCTCAGGTTCAACTCGAACTTACCTTTTTCCATTCAACTAAAATGTCGAGACCTCTCCCGAAATGAATTCTTTCCCAACTGGATTTTTCTCTCGCCCTTCTCATACATTCCTTTAGCGATAAAGGCGGTTTAGTAATCGCATCTTCTTTGTTCCATCCACCTTTTCTATATCTATAAAGTGCAGTTTGATATTGAATCCCGTTTGAAGCAGCTATTCTTAACTCTTCATCCGTAAATACTCGTTTGTGTGCTTGTGCTGTCCTTCCTTTTTGAAAAATCTGTTCCTTCTCCATAACTGGCCTTGTAGCAGCCTCAAATGGTTCCAAACCTCTCTTCACTCGATGATAGTACGTTTGGTAACCAACCCCATGTTTTTTCGCAACTTCTTTCCATCTTGACCATTGACTATCCTTATGCGTTAACGGCTCTGTAATTGCTTTTTCTTTATCCCACATGGAAACACGAACTCTACCATTTAATGTACATCTACTAATCCCGTTCTTTTCTGCTCTTTTATATTCGTCTGGCGTAATATAATAATCATATGGCGATTTCATAAAACCCATCCTCCTCTTTACTCAATATCCGCTCGCCTGACGTTCAGAGTTCTCCTTATTTTTATCTTTGTAGGCTTGTACAATATCTTCAAATTTGTACCCATACAAATAACACAGGCGGAAGAAAATACCGAAAGCCTTATGCAAATGTGTTAGAGTTACGTTTAAATCTCTATATTGGCACCACGCACGTTTGGCGGTTAAAATATCCTGCATATACCATTCAAACAGCATATTTACGCTTAATATATTTTTCTTCATAATGTATTGCTCACGAAACATTGCTACGATTCTGCGCTTTAAGGTAAAACGGTCTAATTCAATTACAATGTTCATAAGAAAATGAAATCCATCAACTAATTCCACTAATAATCCATCTTTAGGAGTCCCAAACCCTACACTCCACATTTTGAACGCTCTCGTTTCATTCCACGCCTCGCCAATCTCAACTAACAACGCGCGGAACAACATGTCTAATTTGTCATTACCTTTATATCCAATTCGCTTATCTAGTTCTTTCTGCATTTCGAACAACTCTGTAATATCAAAAGTCTGCTGCGTTTCTTCTGGAGTAATTACATATAGATTTGACGTATGTCTCACAGTGCATATGCTCCTTTACGATAATCTTTAATAATTTCACCATCATTATTGAAATACACAATCTCCCAATGTGGATTGAATCTAAATTTATGAGGATTATCATCTAGGACAACAAACAAATCGTTTTTGCAATTTCCGACAATCGTCCCTGTTCTTCCCTGGACTTCGACACGCATTCCACGTTTAGCAAATGAGATTCTTCTAAAATTACACATCTTCCGGAACGGCTCTTCTTTACCAAACAAGGTTGCTATATCAACAACACCTTTATATTCACAAGTGATAAATGGCTCAAACTGTTCGAATGGCGTATTAATAAATCCTTGCTGTTTAATTTGCTTGTAGAAATGGTATTTCGCCATCTTTTCATTTTCTTTTACAATAATGTGATTACAACGCCATTGAGGAAAGACTGTTGAAATATGATACTTATATGTAGATTTCATCGTTCTCCCTCCTTGCTAACTAATGAGACTTTCGACCATTCAAGAATTGGACTTTCTTCCACTCTTTTCTCTGGTTCCAATAAGAATCGCGCGGATTCATTACAATTTGTACATGTAACTTGAATTTCTTTTTCTGTTGTTTGGACCATAACACCCTGGATTCCGTTATCCTTTGTAGTGATGATGGGAAGTACTGCAGCATTCCCCTTTTCTTGCTCCAATCTATCTAGTTCCGCTGCTATATTCATTCCACAATTACATAAGATTTCAAATTTCATGCTTCCATTCTCCTTTAACCGTTTTATGATCGTTATAACGAGTAAGACCGCCAATTCTAGTTCGTCCAATTCCCACAACTGGCGATCCTTTGTCCTATAACACTCTAAAGCTATTAACTTTCCAATCAATTTTTCTCTACGCAATATCTTGTTTCACCTTTTAAATTCCCAATATTCAAAAAATGTTAAATGCACTCTTTACCAATTCAGCCTGCAGCATCTTCTGCAAAGAAAAGTATTTCTAAATCATGCGGTTCCACTTCATATGATTCATTTGAATTATTTACTAGCACCGTTACAATCCCTGTATCTTTATCTTGATGTCCTACAGTTAAAACACGACTATCATCACTAACAAAATCACCCGAATGAAATTCATTATTTCTTCTTTTTTTATTAGCGAAGACTCTGCGGCGCTCTTCTCGGTATTGCTCTCGTTCTGTGGCTAAACGACACTGATCTGCATATTGCCATCCTTTATCGCCTATACCTGCTATGTCACAATTTCCCCATACGCCTAAAATTTTAATACGACCATTCTTTTTATCGACTTCCATCGCTTTAACTTCAGCAAACATTGTGTAATCTTTACATTCAAATACTACCCAATCACCTAGTTCAAATGGTGTTTTAATAAACTGTGGTACTGGTACAATAACTGCTACGATTTTCATCTTTAACCCTCCAAATATTTAGTTACATATTGCGGTTTAAATCCGCTATCAAAATAGATTCGTAACGGCTGCGGTTCCTGCGATTCCCTCGCGGCTTTGCAAATCTCTTCGGCTTCGTCCCAAAAGAAACTTTTATCCTGCGCTCGTCTATACCGCCATAACGCTGTTACATAGTCGATATACATATCAAAGTGATTATCCTGCTTTACAGAGCGTGGTAGTTCGTCTGCGCTCCATACATCACATGGAATAACTGCAAGTACATCAGCGAATCCTGCATGACCTGGCAAGTGCTTCGCATGAGCATTCTTTATATCAAATGGCTTTGCTTGTTCCTTAATATCTTTAACTCTTGTATTTTTCATCACTGTAGTTGTATTTGTGAAATCATCCAGCAAGAATGTCAGTTGCTCCGTCATGGTGCTCACCTTCTTCTAACTGCAGCGTGTATACAATCCCTCTATCTAATAACGCACCGATAACTGCATTCATCCACAAATGATTGCCAATCTTCTTCTGTAAGTACTGTAGAATTCCTATAATTTCATTTGTAGAAAGGGATACAAATTCACCTAACTTCTCCTGGTTAAACTTCCCTCCACGCTTTTCAATCTCTAAAAATATTTTATTTTCTTTCACGTATTGTTCAGCTTTAATCAAATCAAAATCACGCACTTTATTCATGCCGTATCTTTTTATTAGAGCCGTTAACATATCTTTAATTACTAACGTTTCAACTACTTTTAATGTCAGCTCCATTTCACCCCGACAAGACTTACAAAGCGTTTTCTCGCATCCCTCAATGTACATGTTTTTCACATCAGCAGTTGGAATTACTGCACTACAGATATCACACCATTCACTATTATCGAACAACAAACCATCCATTACTTTCAGCTCCCCGCTATATCATCTATATTCTAAAATTTATTAATCTTTATATTTTTATAAATACACATATTTTGGCCGCTTGCGTATTTATTGTGTTATAATTGCAAATGTAAAATTATTTTTAAATCCAAATCTATATCTACCTTTAATTTTTTTGAGTATCCATCAATACGATGGATCTTTTTTTATGCGTTTTTTCTTATTTGTTCAACCACTACCGGATTACCGCCTATCGATTCCAAGCGATCCGCTACATCCAATACATTCTTTCGTTCTTCATTTCTATGTTCTTGATCTCTTTTCTGTTTTTTCTTGTACAATTCAATGAGTTCTTTTTCTACTGCATTTGATTCTTCCAATTGTTTATCACTTAGTTTTTTTAACTCTCGTGCGGCTGTTATATCGCCCGTAGCCATTGCCCTATCACACTGACGAAGTAATATTTTTTGATTTTGCATGTATTCACGTAACTTCTTTTCTAAAGGCCAAGCTATTTGTATATGCTCTGGAAGTACCCTATCGGCTAATGCCATCTATTTCACCTCTGTTCTGTCCCTATTGTTGTAAATGAATAACTTTCTCACCTACATCATTCGCAACATCTCCCTCAAGGTCGATGTAATATTGACCTTTTACACCAGAAGCAAGTTCTTGCCCAACAATTTGTCCATTTTCATCGCGCTCCATAAGGATTTTTGAGCCCACCTCTATAGTTGGCGCTAACTTAGACTTTGCTTGCACCTGGCAATCCCACACTTCACGTTTTTTATCACCAGTAATTGTAAGCGTTAATGTAATAGTTCTTGGCTTCTTTGGATCCGTGTTTAAATCGGACATATTTTCTAAAACACGTTCAAATTCTTCGTCAAACCTTTCTGCAACTGCTCCATTTGCGAAACTATTTAAATCTATTGGCATCTGTAAAACCTCCCATATTTTACTTATACTAATCCTGGTCTCCAAGCTTTTAGATAGGTTAAAGCTTCTTCAAAATCTTTTTCTTTTGTATCACGATAACTCGGAACTACAAAAGCCATTTTAAAGTCTTTCCATGCTCGACTATGTAAAATTCTTTTATCTTCAAATGCTTGGCGAATTTTCGGTTCTTCCCCCCAAAGCTTTTCGACTCGACGCAATTTCGCGTTTAGTAACGTTGTTTGTTGATAACTATCAATAGTCATCTTTTCATTTAACTTATTTTCAATTGTTTCTAATCGTTCATCTTGTTTCATCATTTCAGATGAAATTGTATGAATCATTTTCAGAGGAGACATTTGTGTTCGTTGATCATTTTGTTTCTGGATATGTTCCCTCATCCTCTTAAATTCTTGAATAAATTTGATTTTCATTTGTACAGCTTCTTTTGTGTTATAACTCATAACAACTAATGTAAAAGCTTCCTCTGTTAAATCATATTTAGGATATTGCTTTCCTCGGCTAAGATATTTTCGCTCCTCAAAATTGAGGAGTGAAAATTCCTCACCCGCATAACTTATTTGTTTGCGAATATCCCTAAGAACATTGTCATGTTCTTTACCGAACATATCTGCAACCATCAAACTATCAGTTACAATTTTATTTCCCTCCACAAAAACCAGATTACTAACTGGATTTTGTGCAACCAACAATTGACTCATCGTATAAACCTCCACTATTCAAAGTTTGTAAAATGTGAACTTTAGTCCCAAAAAAAGAAATCGATAAAGTTCGATTTTTTTAAACTCCACTACTAATTAATCTTCTGATTTCAACAATTCATCCATTGGCATATCAAAAACCTCTGAGATTGCAATAAGCGCCTTTCTACCAGGCTCTCCTTTACCACTTATATACAACGAAACCGTAGAAGGAGCACGGTTTATCGCTTGTGCAAATTCTATTTGTTTCATATTTCTAATTCTAAGCAAAGATGACAATTTATCGTTGTCAAATTTCATTTTCGTTTCACCTCGCTTATCTCTTACAAAACATATCTTAGCATAAAGTTTGTAAAAAGTGAACTTTTTTATTTTATTTTCCCAAATTCTTATCCTTCGTCAAAGGTAAAATATTACAAAAGTTTGCTAAAACTAAACTTTTATAATAAAATGAGATTAATAAAGTTGTTTACTAATTTGTAAAAAAAGAAATCTACTTGAATTTATATAAAAGGGTGAAATGGTTATGCGTGGAGAAAGGGTTAAAACTTTAAGGAAAATGAAGGGATGGACACAGGATGAACTTGGAGCAGCGGTTGGATTAAAAAAAGCTGCAATATCTGGAATCGAAAATAACAAACGTGATCGTGGGGAAAAATCTGTATCTAAATTTGCAGAAGTTTTTGGTTGCACTGCAGATTACCTTCTAGGCTTTTCAGACGATCCTG
The DNA here is from genome assembly GCF_038006085.1 of Bacillus sp. FSL K6-0073. Classification (NCBI taxonomy): domain Bacteria; kingdom Bacillati; phylum Bacillota; class Bacilli; order Caryophanales; family Bacillaceae; genus Bacillus; species Bacillus sp. FSL K6-0073. Next base: position 39,093 of record NZ_JBBOUN010000006.1, read on the forward strand.
CTCTAAACAGTGAACAAAATTTACGGCTAAAAAAAGATTTTGATGAAATATACAATAAATTAAAAGAACTTCCAGAAACTGAACAAGAAATGTATTTAAGAATGATTAATTCCTTTATAGATGCGAACAAAAAATGATTGGTAGCAAGTTGCTATCAATCATTTTTTGTTTTAATTGCAAGTGATTCCTTAATATTTTCAATACTTTCTTTTACATCTCCATTAGTTTCCCCTAGTAATAACAGTTCCCAAAGTTTAGATTCTAATTGTTCTTGTTTATTCACTAACGTTTCCTTAGTTAATACTGCATTCATTTCTATATCCCCCTAGAACACCCTTTATATTTTTGTAAGTAAATGTAATTTATTCTGCTTTTATCAAAGTTTAAAGAAAACAGAAACCTTTTTTAACGCACAAATGCGACCGTCTAATAAAAGACGATCGCATCATTAACTAAATTTAATATAGTTACTAACTTTTCACCAGCCACCTGGATCGTTACTGTACATAACTACTGGCGCCTTTGCTTCTTGCTTTATTTCTTTTGTGTCCGTAGCAGAATTTAATAAGAAACCGCCTAGAATTGCTAGTACTGGAATAATAGCTAAGATTTTTTTCATATGTTTCCACCTGCCTCATGACTGATAAGTTAATTATACCATTTATTCAAACAATACCCAAGAGCATTTTTGCTAATTGCTGGACATAAAATTCATCATTATTTTGAAGAAGGCGTTCATATGCTCTTCTCATCATGAATTCGTCATTCCTTGCTAGTGCCAGATAGACATATTGTATATCAGTGAGCTTACCATTTTTTTCTTTAATACCCATTAAAATTTCTTCACCGACTTTATTATTCCCCAATCTAATTTCTAACAAAGCACGCTCTGCATCGTGGATCACAACAATGGTATCAATCTCTTTCATGTGTATAATCTTTAAAAAAGATAAGTTAAATTGGAACATATTACGTTTTTCTTTGACACCTTCAAAATCTTCAATCTCTTCCAAAGTTTCATAGGCCTTTATTAAGTAATATTTAGCCTTTTCGTAATTTGTAAACAAGTATGTCTCGCCCTTCTTAAAATAAGCCATTGCACGTGGCAATATATAGAATGGATTAAGCTCACATACATTTAGAATTTGATCACAAATAAGTCGTGCTTCTGTGATTTTACCAGCTCTTATATACATAACTGCTTGCGCTTCCTTAAACCTTAAATCAAATGTACTTTCAATAAAGTTATTTGGGATTTCATTTAGTCCATCGCTAATTTCATGCATTTTTTCCGATGCTAATTTATGGTCTCCCATTTGATATAACAATTGGCATAACAACAGCTCTATCAGCCATTTCATTTCTGTACTTTTTGTTGTTTTATTTACCTCTCGTAATGAATTATAAAATTCTAACAAGTTAATATTTTCCTGTGTATATCTTTGATAGATCCAGCGATACACTTCTGCCCATTCTTCATTGAGTGCATTCGTATACTTCTTTCCTTTTTCTACAATACATTCTTTTTCAATAACAAATTTTAATGTATTAAAATCGCCTCTTAATGATAGGTACTCCATAATTTCTCTTCTATTTTTAGGTTTGGCCTCAAGTACATACCTTGAAATATATTTACTTTCTGTTTTAATTCCCTTATTAAGTAAAGCCAAAGATTTTAACAAATATGAACAGCGCATTTGTCTTTCTCCTTTAAATACGGCTGTTACACCACTTGGGGAAATCCCCAAAGTTAAAGCTAACTTATTTTTACTAATCCCAGCTAAAGTTAAATCATTTAAAAGACATTGTAATAATTTCTTCATTTTTATTTGTCCCCTTTTTTCGGAACAAAGACACGTACCCTTTTACCATAATTTCGGAAAACGCGTCACTACATTCAAAAGTTGTGTTATACTAGTTGTTGGACTTGCAGTAAGTGTTCTCCCTAGCGCATTAGGGAAGACGTTGTAATTGTGTGACCGCACTAATTACACACGCTGTGAGTCTTTTTTTGTCCGCGTTTATTCAATTTTATTTCTTAACATTCAGATTAATCGTTATTTTAAAATCTTGAGAAAGTTTGACCTCTTCAATATATTACCATACAAAACACGATTGCTTTCTGATTATCTGACCTCTTATGCATTATTGCATATTTAAAGCGCTATATTTATATTATACCATAAAAATAGAACGTAAGTTCTTATTTTTAGATAATTATATAGACATATGTTCTTATACGTCTATTTTATAGCCATTTGTAGTATAAATTAATTATTAGATTTATACTTTTTTCCATGAGAGAATTTAATAAAATGCTAAAAAAATTAAGGAATTCATACGGGTTAACACAAGAAGAATTAGCAAGTAAACTTAACTTAAGCCGCGGTCAAATTAAAAACTACGAAAATGGTTTCGAACCAGATTTAGAAACTTTAGATCGAATCGCCTCTTATTTTAACGTACCTGTTGATGTTCTTTTAAACAGAAATATAAAACATAATACAAAAATAGTTGAGAATACACTCATTGAAATTCAACAAATTATTGCTTCTATGAACGAGGAACAAAGAGAAGACTTTTGCAAAAAATTACTTCCTTACGCTAGATTCTTAGATAAAGATAAAAAGATGTAGTTACTACCCGTCGATATTTAGTATTATTCTACATGGAAAAATATTCTGAATCTAGAGGTAAAATATTCATAAATTTACATTTTAATCAAGACAGCTACTTGGCTGTCTTTTTATTTTTTGGAAATACATATTAAAAGTTGTAATATACAAATATAAACTATATTAAGGAGCGATATTATGGGATTTAAATTTCGTAAAAGTATCAAAGTTGCCCCTGGTGTGAAAATAAACGTTACACATAAAGGTGTAGGAGTAAGTGCAGGTGTAAAAGGTGCTAGCATTAGTACTGGACCATCCGGATCTAGAATTACAACTTCTTTACCTGGAACGGGAATCTCATATGAACAACGTATAAGTAAAAAGAAAGGCACTAAACAAAGAACAAGCTCAAGTGATTCAGCAATTCAAAACACTACGACTACTACGCCAAATAATCGGTCGCATACAAGGGTTCAATCTTCCCTTATAAAAAAAGAAACTAAGGCTTTTATAGTAACTCCTTTCCGTTCAAAAGATAACGAAGCAAATTCTTTTGCTAGAAAACTGATGAAGCCACTTTCCATAATTACAGGCGCTTGTGCAATGCTTTTCTTAATTATGATGCTTGTTATTCCTGCTCTAATCCTGGCGGCTATTTCTTTCTTATGCTATAAAAATATCAAAACTCCACATGCAACTACATGTCCTGAATGTGATTATGAAAATCTATTAATTCATAAAGAGAAGAAAATTACTTGCCGTAAATGTAAAAGCACTCTTATTATACAGCGATAACAGTAAGTTATAAATAAATAACTAACTATGTTAAAGAATGCGCTTCCAATCTTTTGAAATGTATGATAAACTTGCATTTGGATGGAAGTCCATATACATATTATTAAAATTAAAGTGGTTTTCAAGTCAAAGAACGGCACTCATTTGAGTGTCTTTTCTTTTTTCTGATTATTTGTTATGATATGACTAGAGTATGACTTCTAACTGAATTGCATAAAATAAAAGAAGAGATGCGCTAACATCTCTTCCAGTAACTGATACCGCAAGGTGGTCGGTTGCTAATAGTTATTTTCGTTTAGTACCGCCCTTTCGCTTGCAGGCATTCGGGGCGGTATTTTTATTTCTTTTATTGCTAATCTTTTTTGCAAGCTCATTTGCATAAGCTGTTGCAAATGCTGCAAGGAATACCTTAGCAGCGTCATACAATAAATTAAATAAAGAATCCATTCGGTCACCTCCCTTCTCTCTAAAATCAGAGAAAGGATAGCAACCTCCCGCCCTCACAATATACAGTTAAATTTAGTTTATCATATTAGGTATAGCTAGCACTAAAAAATATTGTTATTTTCTTCTATGTATTACTTCAAGACAGACTCTTTTTTCTTTGCTATATGATTTTTCACATTTTCTTTTACTTTTGGTAGATCTAACTTCTCATTTGGAATGATGTCCATAATATTAGATTTAAATAGAAAATGTTGTTTCTCATCTGTTTCAACGTAAATCATATATTGTTCTCTACCCACTATTTTCCCCTTTAATGATTTTCCATTACTCAATACAAATGTACACGGAATATTATAGTGTTCTAAATACATTAAGATATTATCAAAAAAACATGCATATATTACATCCCCCTTTTTGTTTTAGTATAACAAAAAAAGACCATCAAACGACGGTCTTCTACCTTTTGTTTTTAGAAATTCTCTTCTTAACAACGAAAACTACGAGTTAAATGGTTGGAATATAAAAGAGTTTGGAAATTAATCCAAACTCTTTTTTAATAATTACTCAAAGAATCTGTTTAGATAACCAGCATATGTAACTTTCCAAAAGCTGCCAGAATCTTCGACTTTTTGTATAGGTATTGATCCACCATATTTAGCGCCATTAGATTCTGCAGTCATAAAATAACTATCAGGAATACTTTTACCTTTTTCGATATAATTTATTTTTGTAGCATAATATCTGGCAGCAGAAAGGGTACTAATATTAGAAGCATTCACCTGAATGGACTCTTGAATTGGTGAAGAAGGCTGAGTAAATTCTGCTGCGCTAGCAGTACTAATAATCCCAAATGATAATGCTAACGTTGCAACACCTGCAGTAATTTTTTTAATCATGGTATATTATACCTCCTATAGTAGATTTAGTTACAATTACCATTATAATACAAGTTAACTTTTAAATATACACTTTTTTCTATTTATTCAGAATTTTTAATTTGAATTTCCTGCGATTTTATCTTTTATACAAGATTTTGTGCACACTGCTGACTATGGCCCCAAATTACACGTATCTGGGCTGAACCTCATATACAGTTACATATAGTTTATCACACAAGTCATAAATACTAATTAAAAAAACTTGTTATTTTTTTACAACCATATTATTTTTTTAATCTATGTATAACAAAAAAGACCATCAAACGACGGTCTTCTCTTTTACTCTTCTTTTTTTAACAAATCTCTGCTATCATAAAGAAGTAGATACATAAATTGCAAATGTAAATTTTAAAAATAAATATTTTATATAAATAAAAAAAACAAAAAACCCCGACAGCATTTTCAAAGGTTTCCGTGGTTGGTCGCCTACATAAAACTTTTGAAAATCGAAACGCGAGGTTTGTATTAACATATTTTAATGTGTATCGCTACGTCTATGATAGCATATACTTTAAAAAATGTGAACTACAATCCTCTAATTTCTTGCACCCATTTTTTGGTCGGGGTAAAAAAATTGGAGGATTTTTTATGTTGGATTCAGTTATACAAATGAGAGGAACAGTTTACGAAAAAGGATTTGGTTTATTAGCACAGCATGTCATGCGAGATCGTTCATTACATAAGAATGCAAAATTAATATACGCTTACTTATGTAGTTACGCTTGGGGTAATACAAATGAAGAACGCACAGCATTTCCAAGTGTAGATATCCAATGTACAGATTTAGGAATGAGCGAAGATACTTATTATAAATATCGTAAACAACTAATCACTAAAGGTTACATCAACATAGAAAAGCAAAAGAATGAAAAAGGGCAATTCTCAAGAAACCTTTATTACATCGAATCTGTTGTAATACCAAAAGAAAATACAGAAGAACCATCCCCTAAAAAATCGGGTATGGATGAAAAACCAAAACCATCCCCTAAAAATCCGGGTACGGAAAAACCGAGCTCGGAAAAACCGAGTACGGAAAAATCGGGTACTAATAAGAAAAAAGATAAAAAAGATAAATTAATAAAAAAACAAGATAATAAAAAAGAACAGATAATTAATTCCTCTTCTTCTAATACAGATAATTTACTTAATATAGTAGAGGAATTGAATTTAGAAAATGAAGAGGAAGAAGAATACATCAATCAAATGTCTAATCTATTCTACAAATCTGTTATTGAAAGATTAAGAGACAGAAAGATATTTAAGAATAAACAACAATTTTTTGATGTATTAAAGACATTACAAGAAAAAAATGTACGTATTGGTACCATGAAACAAGTAGACAAGTCTATTGATGAATTTCTAAAAACAGTTGAGGAACGTAGTCAAACATCAAATCCAGTTCAGAAACCTACTATTTTTTACGCTGGTCGTCTTGCTATGGTTATCGAAAGAGAAAACACTGTAGAAACAGCAAAGGCATTTATACGTAAAAATAAAGATGAATTTAAAGGTAATGTTTTATTCTTTAACTGGTTAGATCAATAAAACAATTATAGGAGGGGTATTTATGAGAAAAGTAGATGTAGTAGTATCCTTAATCGAATTAGAAAAAAGAATCTCTAAAGCACTAAATCCACTTGAAGAAGCAGGATTAGATTCTATTTTTCAATTATTTTCTATGCTAGATTTTGAAGATGCAACAAACGTTTTACTTGAAAATGTGTTTAAAGATGTTTATTTCGAGAATATACAACACTTTCGATTCGGAACTGAAAGTAAAAAAGAATTTACAAACCGTCTGTTAAAAATTAAACCCGAACTTTCTTGGGTTATGTCACCAGATGAAACATTAAAAGTAATTTCTGTTTTATTGGATATAGAGAAAGAAAGACAAGAAACCTATATAACTTTCGCTAACTTAGGTGTGGAATTTGATATTCCAGAAGCGATGGATTCTTTGGAGAAATTTATTGATCAATTAATCGGAGAGAATGCTGGGGATATCGTTTATTTCTACACTGATGGTGACATGTCTAGAGAAGAAGTGTTAGATTTCATCTCTGATAAGTGGAAACAGGAAAGTAAATAAAGAAGATTTAAGGGCAGATTCGACATTAGAAAAATTCGAACTAGCTGAACATACAGAGAGGAATTAACATATGTCATTTAGCAATGAACTTATTAATCAAAGTATGAGTAAATTAGGAGGGCAGCTCGCATTATATTTTGGTCTTCCAATAATTCTCATTGCAATACTAGCGATAATTGTATGTAGATATTTTGATGGATATTTCACTCGACAATTTTTTGGTATAGCTGCAGCGTGTATATTTGTAGGTTGGTGTGTATATGTTTTTAATTAAGTTAGCTTAAAGTAAGAGTTTTAACAGTATGGGAGGAGCACTAACATAACGCGGATTTTGTACACTTAGACCAACAAATAAGTTTGATCCACGAGTTTGATGTTTTTTCTCATCCCTCAAAAAGTGTACCTTTTGAAATTATGTTTATATTTCTTATGAATTAAGCTTACTCCTCTTTTTGAAGGAATGGGCAAAGATACCCAAAATAAAAATTCAGAAATGAAAGGAGGACTTTAAGACAATGCGTAACGTATTTCCAAACAAATACTACAGCGATGAAGGGTTTGTAGAAAGAAAATTAGAAATCAATGAGGAAGATTTACAAGAAATTATTGAGGATTACTTACTAAGGAATGCTGATTTCGATTTTGATGAAGTCGAAATAGTCAATAACCGCCCAATGAACATATGGCTCTATGCTAAATGTAGAACATATGTTGATTCTGAAGATCCAGAGCAAGATGAAGCACTACTTGATGTAGAAGTCGAAATCGCCGGAGACTATGACGGAAATCTTTAATAGATTACCAATATAAGTATAGTGGGATGTGAGGACTAGGGATCATTACAAATGACTTACAAGCTCTCTCTTACCTTCTTACTACTGGAGAGTAGAAAACTATACACAATGGTATAAAATCACTTTAGGAGGTTAGTACAATGTTTTTAGCTAAAGGATTTAATAAAGCACCGTATTATAATAAAATTGAGTTATTAAAAAAAGAAGATTATGTTAGGAAAGTGATCTTAAAATTACGAGATATTGAGGATGAAGACGAGAGAAGAACGGCAATTGAAAAGGAAGTTAAAGAATTGTTAAGCAAGGTATCGATACACCTGCTCAAATATCCTGAGCCACTTGAAAATCTATTAATCTTACTTAAAGATGAGAATGAGCATGATATTTATTTAGTTTTGAGACTTGAAATTGATATGTTGTACATGCATGCAATTCAATTTAACTATAAAACATTAGAAAAGGCTGCTAAGACTTATAAAAAATTCCGTGAAGATCCATTAGCTTTTCGTAGATAAATAAAAAACAAGGCATCTATTGATTCAATTTATACTTATTTATAAGGATTTATCAATGTTGATCGATATTAACTTGTGATATAATACATTAGACGGTATCTCTATTATTTAAAGAAATATTAAGCTGAAGAAAAGACGCATTCATAATGAAAGCGTCTTTTCTTTTTGTTCACTAAGATGATACTTTCTATCATAATTGTACAAGCTCACTAATATAAAAAAGAAGACCACAACTTATCGATGGTCTTCCATTCACAAACTACATAGAACTTTCTGGGTATCTATATTCTACCATTTTTTTATCGAAGAGAAATATATATTTTACGACATAAAATTTCACGCACCGTATAAATCTATTAAACTTAAAATACATCATTAAGGGATTCTTGTTGTTTTCTGACGAAGACAAGGTTTTCCCTCCTACCATAACGAATGTTATAACAGAGGTGATAATGTTATGACAGATAAAACAGACAGCTCTCAATCTATATATGTCAGCAAAGACGTAGCAACGATGCTCAAAATCCAGGAGTCCACTTTGAGGAAGTACTGTATCATGCTCGAGGAACAAGGTTATCACTTCCACAAGAATGAGCATGGGCACCGTGGATTTATGGATAACGATGTTATAACACTAAGGAAGTTAATTGAGATCAAATCGCACCCTGATATGACGTTAAAACAGGCCTGCAACGCAATAATGACCTGGGTTAAAGAAAAAGATATGTCAGAGGTTGATACGGATGTTATAACGGAAACTGAGCAACATGACGAGCGATATAACGAACTAAAGGAAATGATTCAGCAGCAAAATGAAATGCTAAAGCAGATGGCTATGAAAATGGATGAACAACAACGCTACATTGATGAGAGATTAGAAAAACGAGATCAGCAGCTTATGAGTGCTATACGCGAAATACAGGAAGAGAAACGTGTACTGCTAGAGACAGCGGCAGCGAAGCGGAAGCCTTGGTGGAAATTTTGGTAGAATGGTATAGAACTAGTTATTAATCCACGACGTAGATAATCTTATGTAAAAGGGTGATTGAATTGTATTGCTGTGATAAGTGTTTTAAAGACGAATATGTGATAGAACTCATAAAAAGTAAGCGTGTTGTAGGTGATGAATGTAACTATTGTGGATCAAAAGGTGTGTCAGTCGCAAAAGTAAGTGATTTATTAGATATGTTTAATAATTTATTTACATACTTTGTAAAAAGTGAACCAGAAAAATACATTTATATGGATGGTATGCCTACTATTGAAGAGGCTTATGGTACGGGAGAAAACTTGTGGGACTTACTTCGTGAAGAATGGGATGTTTTTAGTGATATAACAGATGAAAACCTACTATACGATATTTTAAATGCTAATAAAGATGTTGAGAAAGAAGGTATAATTTCAGCAAATACTATGTTTTATACCGCAATGGATGTAAGTGATCATTTTAATGTTGGCGATTGGTGGAATGATCTTGCTGATAGTTTGAAGCACAAAAATCGCTTCTTCCCACAAATTAGTTCTTGCTCACGAAAAAATGACGACTTACTTGATTATTTAGGAATGCTATTCTTAAGTATTTCTACAACAGTTGGTGAAAATGATAAATTTTACAGGGCAAGAATTGGTGAATACGCGAAAAGCACGGAATTAGAAGCGCCACCAGAAGAAAAAATTTTAAAGAGCGGAAGAGCAAACCCTGTTGGTATAAGGGTTCTTTATACAGCGATAGATGAGGAGACTGCAGTAGCGGAAGTAAGACCATGGAAATCAGCTAAAGTAACTATAGCGTCTGTAAAGCCTAAAGAACCATTAAAATTAGTAGATTTGTCTAAAGTATCGGATAGAATGGACAAAATTTTAAAATCACCTTTTTCCGTGGAGAATATTTATAATGAGTTAACGGCATTGAATGTACTCTCAAATCTTGATAAAGCTCTGTCTAAACCGGTGAGTCCAGATACTTCAGAACTAGATTATATACCGTCTCAATACCTAACAGAATATATAAAATTTCTCGGTTATGATGGTGTTATATTTAGAAGTTCTTTAGGTCCAGGTGAGAATTATGTTTTCTATGAGCAGGAAAATAAATTTTGGATGCCAAAAAGTAAATTGAATGTAGAAATACTAGAACTTTACGAAGTAAGCGGATTGAAGTATGATTTCTCTATAATACCTAAACACGTTATGCCAGGCGTAAAACTGTAAGAATTTTAGATTTTTGATTATATATTTTTTGTTGAAATAAAGATTCTCTATGAGAATCTCTTTTTTTATTAACAATTATATAACAGTTATATAATTGTTAATAAAACATTGAAAAATATCTCTATTTGTTATAAAATTAGGTTAACATTATATAAGCGTTACATAACAGATATATAAGTATTGATAATTTAAAGGAGTCGATAAAATGACTAAAGTATTTGCAATTGATCATGGGAATGGCGCTGTAAAAATGCGTACAGATGTGTTTAAAAAGACACTTCCAGCAATCTATTCATTCTCTTCTAATGTAGGAGAAGCATTGTCTGGTGGGAAGATGAAGCTTAAAACATATAAAGTTGAAGGAACAGAATATGTTTGGGGCGATGACATAATTAAAGTGAACAATACTTTGAACACATACGCTCAACAGAATCGTTATAAAACTAATCAGTATAAAACACTATCAAAAATTGCATTAGCTGAAATGGCTGCTAAAACAAATGTGAAAAGCTACGATGAAATCTTAGTTGTAACAGGTGTTCCAAGCCAAGAAATCGGAACAAAGGCCGTTGATGAAATTAAAGAAGTTTATTATGGAACTCATGATCTTGAGGTGAATGGTAAAAAAGTAACGATTAATGTTGTAGATGTTATTGTTCTTGCTCAACCAGTAGGAACCGTTATGAGCCGTTATTTAGATGAAGATGGATTTGTTGCAGATGATACTTATGAAGATATGACTGTAGGTATTATTGATATCGGAACTGGTACAACAGATTTAGATGTAATCTCTATGCTACGCCGTGAAAAAGAATCGACTTCTGTTCCAAAAGGAATGCACGATGTCTATGAACCAATTGTAGCTAAAATTAAAAAGGAAACAAGCGCAACTATTAATGATTATAAATTAGAAAAAGTATTTGAAGAAGCTGCTTACCAGGCTTCTAAGCGTATGGATCCAATTGATTTTAATGATGAAAAAACAGCATCGATTAAAGAAGTTTATGATTTTATTGTAAACGGAGTAAATAATGCTTGGAAAACATTTGACCGCTTTGATGAAGTGCTAGTCTCTGGTGGTGGCGCGAATACTTTCCATGAGTTATTGGAAGAATGGATTGGTAAAGTAACGAAATTAGAAGAAAGCCAAACTGCAAACGTGGAGGGCTTCTACAGATACGGTAAATTTGAGGTAGGCGAAGAAGATGGCGAATAAGGTATATCCTCTTTCTTATGATGATGTATTAGATAAAGATATTAAAGATTGGTTAGAATCTCTACCGCGTAATAGAAAAGCTGAAATGGTTCGTACTGCTATTAGACAATACATGCATACAAGCGGTTCTATTATTATCTCTCCAATGAAAGAAGAAAAAGTAGAACCTAAAAAGGTTGAAAGAAAACGTCCTAATTTAGGTAGGGGCGGTAATTTCGAAAAAGATTAAATACAATTGAATATAAAAAGAGAACGCTCTTCCCAGCTTGGCGGCACGAAAGAGCGTTCTCTACACTTTGAAAATTTGAAAGGATGATTTAACAATGTCAAATACCCTTTACAAACTAACTACTAGTGAGCCTATTCTACCACAAACACGTAGCAAAAAGGAACTGTTCGGAACAATCCGCTCATTCTTTGCGAAAAAATACCAAGAATTAAATGAGTGGTTTGGTATTGAAGAATGTAAATCAGACCGTATTTGGTACTATGGAACATTATCACTTATGTTTTTTCTTCCTGCTGCTACTTATGTTACTTCTAAATTTATATGGTCGTAATGTATGATATTACAAAAAAAGAGGGCGCTTGCAGCGTCCTCTTTTTTAGGCAATTAAATATGTTCTCCGTGGTCGATATAAACATCACTGTATTCGTATGCTGGTGCAGGTGGTCTTCCGTGGTCATAAGCAGGCGCTCCACCATGATCCCCATGTGCTTCGAATTTACTTATACCACCAGTATGCCCGTGACTATATGCTAAATCAGGTCTTTGTGGTGCAGGTGTATCACCTTCAGCCATTGCAATAAATCCTACTGCCATAATGGGAAGTAATAATACTGACTTTAACTTTTTCATCACACTAACGCCCCTTTTTCTTCAAATTGTTTTCTGGATTCATTGCTGATATAAAAGTATTTACTTGCTTTTTTGTCGTTCGCTTCTTTATAAAACATAGTAGCGAGAATTTCAGCATATTCTTGAACGCACTTTGTTAATCCTTCTACTTCAAAATAAGAAATCCCTGCTTCTATTACACTTTCTAATGTATTTAACTCAGATTCATTATTCAATTCCATTAATATGTTAAATCTGTGTATGTACTCTTGATTTCCTATTTGAGTAGACGTTCTTAGCCCCTGTTCTATTAACCTATTGGCTGCTGTATGTTCCCTCAATTTATAATGTTCCTTAGCTTGTAGAAAGATAGCCTTATAATGGTTTGGTAAATGTTCTGTTACTTCTGATAAGTGGCGGATAGCTAAAGACGAAAGCCCTTGACTAGCATATAACCACCCTATATTGTTTCTAAGGCGTAATAATAGTTCTATGTTATCACCCTTTTTAACAATATCTATTGCTTTATTTAAGTGTTCTTCAGCTTGTTCAAATTGTCTTATCTGTATACATGTTAATCCTAGTACATTTTCACATAATGCTACGTTTATCTCATAGCCTTCATTATTATGAAAAGCTGTTTTTGCTTTGTTTATATACGTTATAGAGGGGAGGGGCTTATACGTTTGATAGTAGAATGTTGCTAAACGATAATTAAATTCTGCTTGTTCTAGTTCGTCAGGGACATATTTTAGAAGTGATTCTGCTTCTTCAAATTGTTCCCCAGCCTCTGCATAATTAGACAAAAATGTATTATGTATTGCTTTATAAAAGTGGTAGCAATACGCTAAATAATTGTCTACTGGTTTATTGAAGTTCTCAATTTTATCAAATTCACTTGGTGAAATATTAATGCCTTCAGTTAGAACTTTATACCTAAAATCTAGTAGAGAGTAATATAATAATAAGTTTTGGTCTTGTAATTTTGTGTCTTTTTCATGTTGTAAATTATTAATTATATTATCAATTTTTCCTTTCAAGTTTGACGCCTTTACATACCGTTGCGTTAACATGGCTTGATACCAGTCATTAAGTAATTTTGTAACTTGTTCATTCCCCTTTACTGGAACATGCATAAAATCCCACCCTTTTTTCTGAATAGTCTTACTCAAAAGAATAGCAAAAAAAGGAAGGAAAAAGAATAACAAAGTATATTTCTACATAATTTTCAGACTTTTGATGGTGAATATCAACAAAAAAGTCGATTCCTATCATAAGAACCGACTCTCCTCTTACTTCACATACACATAGGCTTCATTTGCAGTTATATAGTATGTTACGCCTTTACTGTTGTGTACTTTGTATTGTGGTGAACCATTAACGGATACTTTAGCATCAATCGTAAATCCAAGCCCTTCATCTACCGTTCCTGCTACATCTTTATCAGACCAAGAAGCAGAGTCATAGAAACGAAGGTCGTCCACTTTAGAAACAACACGTTTTCCTACTACAGAACTTGAAGTAGTAGTTTGTTCCCCTTGATATTTAATATAAGATGGGTTGTTATAAATCCATTGGTTACCGCCAAGATTTAACCAATCACCTTGTTTTCCCCATACTTGATATGCTTCTCCTTTATTTAATTGACGGATAACACCATAATTTGTTGATGGTCCACTTCTTAGGTTTACGTTAAATCCTTCAATATAAGCTACTCCTGTTTCGCCTACAACGTTTTGAGATGGTTCTTGTGGTTTTGGTTTAACTGTAACTGTTGCGCCTTCATATGCCTTTTTTACGTCCGCTCTGAATTGTGATTCTGATACACCGTGACTGCGAAGGTAATCAATCGGATCTTCGTGGTCAGTTCCACCTAATTTGTAAGTAATATCTTTATGTGTCCATAAGCCTTTGCTTGGATGAATTCCTCTATCTTTTAAAATCTTAGCTAATAGTTTTACATAACGCTCGTAAGAAGATTTAAATTTATCTGGGTTGCTAGTTTCAGAAAGTTCTACGTGAACAAATCTTTTATTTGCAGATGGTCCAGCACCGTAAGCCACATATTTTGTATCGGCAATTTGGACTGTTTCGTTCCAATCTACAGCATAATGCACAAATGCATTTCTCCATGTTCTAGCTTCATAATTTCGAATGTTAATTGCTGGTGCTTCTGGTGTTGCTGTACTATGTGCCACAACGCCCTCATAAGCGCCCACACCGTAGCGATATGCTTGTTTCGGTAAGTCTTGGATAATTAGTACTCTATCAGCAAAAGAAGCCGTAGCAAACGAAAATAAGAGTAATAGAGTCATAAATAATGAGCTAAATAGTTTAATTGGTTTTTTCATTGTGTATTTTCCCCTTTTTGCCAAACAAAAAGAGCACCGTCTTTTGACAATGCTCTCCTTATGTAAGGCGTGTATTTTTTATTTGGTAGTATGTTTTTCTTTTCGTGCATCACTTCTTTGGATCTTCGCTTGAATTTCGGATGCTACACTTTCTAATAACCATGCAGGAATCCATTTTTCCCAGCCAATTCGTGCACAGTTTGCTGCGAAACTATTAAAAATGTGGTAACTCAATCCACCGACTACCATAAAGAAAAAGAAGTCAGGTAGTTTAAGAGCAATATCAAATAAATGCGCAAGAGCTGGTAATGATAAAAGCACCACGGTTCTCGTGATGCCCTCAATTCCATATTGTGATGAGTATGTTCCATCTAGCTTTGAAGCTTTACTACCAGTAATCCAGTCCAACATAATAATCCAGCAATAGATCGATATCCAAATTAAGTTCGCTTTACCGTATAACAAATTAATTATTGTTCCTAATCCACCACCGATAGCACCACCTACTTTAAATTGAGTACTTGTAATAACATCGCTTATATTCAATGCCTTGATGAGTTCGTGAATTCTTTCCAAGTTCTCACCTCCTCGTATGATTAAGTTAGGTTTTTTAGGGACGGGATGTACCTATAAACCCAAGAGTATCTATTTTTATGAGATACTTAAATTTGTAGATAGAGTGTTGCCGACCACCTCCTTGAATCTTTGTATTCGGTTGAAAGAATGGTACCTCTGTCTAATAAGTAGTTTACGAATGAGTTGGATGTTGATGACCATTGGTCATTCTTCGTATCTCTTACGAGGTAGTAGCGCTTATTAGTTCAGAGGAGGACAACACTATCTAACACTGATTAAAATAGGGGTGTAAGCTATGTTCTATTTAGGTATTGATATCGCTAAACATAAACATTATGCGTCCATTATCGATCAAACTGGAAAACCTATTACTAAGCCATTTCCCTTTCAGAATCACAAAGAAGGTGGACAAGCACTATTAAATTGGATGTACCGATACATTGAGTCTCCTACAGAAATAATGATTGGAATGGAGGCAACAGGACATTATTGGTTAGCCATTTATTCTTTTCTACTGGATCATGGCTTCTCAGTCGTTGTATTAAATCCAATTCAAACCAATGCCTGGCGAAAAGGAACAGAAATTAGAAAGCGGAAAACAGACGCCATTGATGCCACTATGATTGCCGATATCATTCGATTCGGCCGTTTTGTTGAAACTCCACTTGTGGACGAGAAAATGTTCGCTCTAAAACAAATGAGCCGCTTTCGTAATGCGCTTGTAAGTAATATGAGTGATTTAAAAAGAAAAGCTCTTGTCGTATTAGATCAGACTTTCCCAGAGTACCAAAGCATCTTTTCGGATGTTTTTGGTAAAACTTCTTCACAAATCTTACTTGAATATTCCTCTCCTAGTGACTATGAACAGATATCTATTGATGATTTAACACAAATAATTGAGCAAACCAGTCGTAACCGACTTGGGAAGAAAACAGCCAACAAACTAATGGAATTAGCCTCTAATTCGTTTGGTGTTACTTTCTGTAAAAACGCTTTTTCCTTTCAACTAAAAATGTTGATGGAGCAAATTCGTTTTATCGAAGATCAAATCAAAGAGTGTGAAGAAGAAATGTCACAACTTTTAATTGATTTAGATACTCCTATCATGACAATACCTGGCGTTGGACCGATTTTAGGTGCCACTATACTAAGTGAAATTGGGGATATACACCGCTTTGACAAACCATCTAAACTTGTCGCATACGCAGGCATCGATGCCTCTGTGTCCCAATCTGGGCAATTTGAATCCTCAGGTACGTCTATATCCAAACGTGGCTCTTCTCATTTGCGTAGAGCCTTATTCCAGGCGGCTATTACAGCTCATAAACATGACCCTGTATTAAAAGCCTTTTATGAAAAGAAACGAAAACAAGGAAAGCACTACTATGTTTGTATAGGAGCCGTAGCTAGAAAGCTGTGTTACATTATCTATGCCATTCTTAAAAGCAATAAACCTTATGAAATTCCACCACACACAACAGAAACATGAACTTCTCATTTTTTTGAAAATCCTTAGGTTTATTTGATACGCCCTTTTTTAGAGAAACACCCCCTATTTATATAAAAAATCCTCCTTGACTTCTCATAGTTGGTCTTT
>NZ_JBBOUN010000007.1:0-8406 GCF_038006085.1 Bacillus sp. FSL K6-0073
TTGACTGAATTGCACAAAAAAACCAATTCTATTACACGAGAATTGGTTTTTTTGCGTATAACGAATAGAGATATATCTAGGCGTTTAAGGAGTTGTATCTTATATAATTTAGTCTAACATTAATAAAAAGAAAATTCAAAAATATTCACTAGGTTTGTTGTTTATAAGGAATTATAAAACATGAAATTTTGCATATTTTCTAATTAATTCCCGGAAATAGGAATTAATGATTTATAATAAATAGATGAAATACCCTTTCAGTTTCCGATGAACTGTACTTTAGTCTGTTGTTAGTACGAAGTCTTTTAAAAGACTTCGTACTTTTTTTATTGTCGACCAAGACTATGTTGTAAATGCTCATAGCATTGTATGTTGAATTTCAATTGTAAGTTCCAAAGTAAACTTTTGAATATTAGTTTACTTTCAAATTATTGATTTTATAGAACTTTAAGAGATTTTTAGAAAAATAGACATTTCCATAAAGAAAGTATACATTCAGAACACAAGAATAAAAGGATTTCCACACCAGACCTTTGCCCCTTAGTCTTCGCAGTAAGGAAAGGCGCCTGTGTTAGCCTATTCGGACTAGCCAGTCTGTTTGCGAAGTGGGGGCAAACAGAAGGAAGGCATTAAACGGGATTTTATACTATGGTAAAAAACATTATTTATTGAAAAATAAAAAGCCACATTAATGTGGCTTTTGTTATCTTGTTTTTGTAATTGAACTAGATACAGAAGAACCATTAGAAATACTTATATTCCAGATTGTATCACCTGTGAAGAATCCACTTTGAAGTGTTACATATCCACGAGCTTTTGCCGGTTTACCACTAGATAGTATACTAGTAGATTTATTACTATAGGAACCATCGTTTATTCCTACTAAGAAATAATCCCAGTTTTTAATTGTTACGCTACCATCTCGCCAGAAAGTACATAACCATTTTCCTTTATAAGTAGCAATGGAAAGTCCACTAGCATAGAAAGTTTTTGAATGAGTAACATATGATGTTGAAGAAAAAGAATCAGAGAAAGCAGGTTCTGTTTTCACAGTATCTACAACTTTTAGGCCGTTAGAAGCTGTATAAGATGAAATAGGATTTTCTTTTGTTGCAGGTTGCATGTTATTGTTAATTTCTTTTTCAATTTCAGGAGTTAAATATGTATCTAAGCTAGGTTGTTTGGAAATTTCGGCAGCTTGCACATATTTGTTTGGTAATGAAAATGTACTAATCATTACAATTGTTAAGATGAAAAATAAAATTTTTTTCATAATTGTCCTCCTTGATATTATTATTTGGTACATTTATTATGATAATACAAAATATTTAGAAAATAAAGACAGAAATGTAAAAAGGAGGTTTATTTGTATGTATTTTATATTGATCCTTTTTTGTACGATTATTTCAACGATAATTGGTTTAGTTGTTTATAATTTAATTTCTAGTAATAAAAATGTTTTTGGAATTTTATCTGTAATATTGACAAATGTAATATTGATGTTGTTTTTTAACATGATTTCATTGATTTGGTGTACTTTAATTGCAATTGGTATATATGTTATAGTTCTTAAAATACGTTTTAAAAGAAATATAACTAATTAATAGATTTAAAAGATTATTTAAAGGGCCTTAATTGGCCTTTTTTTGTAATTTGTAAAAAGGAAAGGGAACTATTTATAGAGTTTTTTTAACTAATTCTGTTTTTTGTTGTTTGGATATTTTGTGGAATTAATATAATTATAAATATGAAATTGAATTTATTTAATATTGGGGTTTGTGTAGTAACAGAACAGAAACGGCAATAACCTATATTTTCGCTTCACCATAGCTAATAATAGAGTGTTTTTTATCAAAAAAATAAATATCTTACTGATTAAAAACTCAATATTTGTTAAATTTATCAAAAACGGTTGTTATTGTTAATTTGATTATGATAATAGTTTTGATAACGTAGTCTTAACGATTCAAAGCCTAATTTAACACAGTTTTTATCATTATCAAAAACCCTGATTTTTGATAACATGATTAAGTCTTATTGCCGTTCTTGTTCCATTACTACACAGACCCCATATTTTGTTATTAATTTTAATATAATGGTGGTTTAGTGAACTTTGGTATATTCAGTTTTTCATTTATAAAAAATAAAGTATAAGAAAACACCTTCATTTTTTGAAGGTGTTTTCTTATACTTTATTTTTATCGGTTAGAATGTGTTTGTAAAAAATAATCAGGTCGTGCGGGTGCACCACCACCGTCTCCTATATTTACAGCTTGATTTTTAAAAGAGTCGTTTAATCCTAACGATAGGATACTAATTAAAGATATTCCAAGTATAGTTAGATAAACTTTTTTCATTATTTTAACGCTCCTTTTTCTAGTTCGTTTTTTTGAGCTGTATTGCTCATATAAAAATATTGACTTGCTTTGTTATGGTTGTTTTCTTCATAAAATCTTAGAGCTAAGATATCAGCATATTCTTTTACACATTCCCATAGTTTTTCTTGTTTAAAGTAAGTAATACCTTCTGAAATTGATGTTTCTAAAGTTAATATAGGAACTTTATTATTGAGTGCTTTTAAGATTTTAAAACGATGTTGGAATTCTTGATTGTTAAAGTCGTTACTAAGTTTTAAGCCTTTTTCAATTAGTTGTTCAGCGTAATTATGGTCATTTATTTTATAGTATTCAAATGCTTCTACGAAAAATGCTTTGAAATGATTTGGATTGTTTTTTGTTACTTCGGATACATGACGAATTGCCAGTTTAGATAAATTTTGTTTTGAATATAACCAGGCTAAATTATGTCTTACCATAAGCATAGAGTTTTTATGGTTATTTTTTTGGAATGTGTCTAGGGCTTTATTAAATGATTCCTCAGCTAGTTCGAAATGTTTTAAGTCAATACAACATAGGCCTATAAAGTTGTCACATAGTGCTATATTTATTTCATAACCTTCATGTTTTGAAAATTCTTCTTTAGCTAATTTTATATAATCAAGAGCTATTACTTGTTTATAGATTTGATAATAAAAATATCCCATTCGATAATTAAATTCAGCATGTTCTATTGGATCAGGAATGTGTATTAATAGTTCTTTTGCTTTTTCATAGTGTTCACTTGCTTCAGTGTAATTGGATGTTAAAGTAGAATGGAATGCTTTAAAGAAGTGATAATAATAAGCTAGGAAGTCATCTGCTGGAGTTGTGAAATTATCCATTTCATCAAAACTGTTTTCGTTAATACTTATCCAATCCGTTAATGCTTTGTATCTAAAATCCAATAAAGAATAGTATAAGAGTAAGTTTTGATTTTCTTTGACATTGTTAATTTCACTGTCTATATATTCTTTTAATTGTTTTGCTTTAACTAATTGTTGTTTTAGCATGGATTGATACCAGTCATTTAATAATTTTGTTATTTGTTCATTTTCTAACTGAACATTCATAGAATCTTCCCCTTTTCCAAAATTATCTATATCTTGTTTTTACCATGTTATCATGGTAGTACATTAGATTAACTTTTAAATAAGTTGATATATATTATTTTTAATATTCTGTTTATTTTATCTTTGTTTTTATATGGATGACAAAAAGCCCTTTTATATCAAGGGCTTTTTGCTAATGGGCGTAAATAAGATATTAGTCTTATTGACATTTTTAGGATATCAAATTTAGTTAAAACTGTATATATTTGTTTTTCGGAATATAAAAAGTCAGACAAGATATAACAAAAAAAGCCATTCATGCTATAATTGAGTTGTCTAAGCTACAACTATAGGAGAAGGGCTTTTCTTACTGTTATACAATTAATTAGAGTGTTCAGACTCGAATTAATTTATCTAACTACATAATAACAAAATAAAAGTCTCTTCGCTAGTTGTAAATACTAGGAACGAGGAGAAAAGCATGACCAATACCATTGATTTTAAACAAGTTGAGAAAAATGCAAGAATACGTGATTTTGAGAATGAAAAAGAAAAGTTTAAACAAGATCATAACGGAATTAATCAAGAAGAAATAAATCAAGCAATGCAAGTATTAAGTAAAGCTACTGGTGGAAAAGAAGTTTTTATAGGTACTAAGCGTTCTCCACAATCAAGAGTGAAATTCGCTCAATTCATTCAAGATAATATAGATCAATTAGAAGAAATAAATTATCTTGATAACAAAGAAATTGTGGTTATTTGGAAAATAAGTAGAAAAATAGGTTTTCTATCAAATTGTATTGTAGATGATATACATAAAAAAAATCCTGTTCCATTAACTCAAACAGAGATTGCCTTATTGTTAAAAAGAACTAAAAATAACATTAATCCTATTATTAAATCATTAGTAGATAAAGGGATTTTAGCTGTTTCAGAGATTGGAATTGCAGGTAATAATGTTAGAGCCAATGCGTATTTTATGAATCCAAATATTATTTTTGCAGGTAATAAAGATGATGTTAATCCAACATTGAAAGCGATGTTTCATAGGGTTCCAAAAGAATTAAAAAACTTACCTGTAAAATTATTTTAAAGCTGAAATTTTCAGCTTTTTTTTGTTATTTTTGAAGTTCTTAAAATCAAGAACTTTAGTTCTTGATTTTAAGAACTTCAAAAACCTTCTTAAACCCTTGATATAATTATGTTTTTATCCTCAAACAAGGGATGTTTACTCTCACTCTCTATATAAGGGCTAAAAGTTCCGCAAGGAACAGGTCGTATTTTTGAGTAAAAAGCACTCAAAAATCTCCACCTTTTTCACTACGTTTCATCCTTGCCAAACTTTTTTCGGCTGGTTTTTAGCTTTCGCCAAGCCGAACAGACCAAAAACGGGGTTAAGTTGCTCGACTTGGACTAGCAATTGTACCAGCCGAACCGCCAATTCTTCCGTTCAAAGCATGATTCTTTTTCCATATGGATCAACGCTATGTGGGGTTTAGCCCCCACACGACTAGCCAGCACTCACACCCAAAAACAAGGGGGAATTACATTATTTAGTTAGTAAATATTTGTATGTTTTTTGTCACAAGTAGTTACATTTTGAATTTGAAAATCGTGTTACCTTTATAAAAGGTTACCGAAATATAATAATTATTCAGGGAGACAATTTATGAAAAAATTATTGATTAGTTTTATTGCTATTTTATTTTTTATTTGTGGCTTTAACTTGAAAGCGTTTGCTGCTGAGGAAGTTATTGATTATCAATCTCTTTATAATCAAGCAATTCAAGAAGGTGTTTTAGATCAAAATAGTGTATCTTATAATGAATGGTTAAAACAAAATAAAGAAGAATTTATGCCTATATATCAAGATGGCTTAAAACAAGGTGTTTTTCTAGAACCGTTATCTTATAATGAATGGCTAAAATTAAATAATTATGGACAAGCACCAATGGGAGATACTGAATTTTTTGATGATGTGACTCCAAAAGGAAGTTGGGGTGGATTTACTTTAAAAGCTGGAGATATATTTATAACAAATGCAACAAGTTCAGCAGGTATAGTAGGACATGCAGCTATTGCTAATGGTGATAATTATATTTTACATATGCCTGGTGCTGGCCAAGGAAATCAACAATTATCTACATCTAATTGGATGCAAAAATATACTGCGTCAGGAAAATGGATTAAGGTTTATCGATTAAAAGATCAAACACTTGCTAGGGATGTAGCTAGATATGCTGATAGAAATTTTTATTCCACTACTGGAAGTGCAACTAAAAATGTTTATTTAGATTATGGTATCGATACACATCTGTATCAAAAAAATCCAACTTATTGTTCTAAGCTAGTATTTCAAGCATTTTATTTTGGTTCTGGATCAAGAAATGTTATGCAAGCGGTTAGTGGAATCGTAACTCCTTATGGTTTAATTGATACTTTTACTTCAGCATATAGACCGTCATTAGTAAAAACATATTAATAAATAATTTAGGAGGATTAAATTTGAAAAAAAAAAGATGTTAATAATGATGACTATCTTTATATCAATAGTTTTAGTAGTTAGTTTTGTTTTATTTAATAGAGTACATGCGAAAAAATCTATATATAATTACATTGCTAGACAAGGAATACAAGAAAGTCAGTTGAAATATATTGATTTTCGTAAAGACTTTAAAATAGGTGGATATTGGCTTGCTGTTTATGTTGAAGGAGAAAATCCTGATATTTATTATGAATATTCTTATCAAGATAAAAAAGTTAATTTTCAAGCTTACTTTAATTCTGAAAAAGCTATAAAGAAAAAAATGTGGGGTGGAAGTGGACTTACTGAAACAGAGATGAAAAAATTAAAGTATCCACCTTTGTAATAATAAACAGTATAAAAAAGAACTTAAATAAAGGATAAAATAAAGACTAATTAGTATTAAATAGATAAGTACTAATTAGTCTTTTTATTTTTTTTTAATTTAGTATTAATTAGAATTAAGAGTTTGATAAAGGATTTAATGAGCGATGGGGGTAACTTGCAAAGTGACTATTGGGAGAAGAAAAATAAGCGGTAAGTGTCAATGGTAAGCGGACTGGAATAGATCAGCGGTTTGTGCTGATCTATGAAAGGAGCATTAAGGAATGGACACGTGCAGCCGATTTTCCATCCTCTTGGCAGTTCCTCAAAACGAACCGTTTTGGGGACGCCAACCGGCGAGGAAGCCCCTCAAGGATTTGAGGGGTTGGGGAGTTCGATTGATGGGGTCAAGGGGAAGAGTTCCCCTTGTGGGGTGTGGGGCAACGCCCCTGGTCTTTATCACGCTGTGGCGTGATTTGGCGAAGCCAACGAGGTCTCGCAGAGCCCACACCAAATGTAATTTGGTATAGTGGGCTATACCAAAACTTTGGATTCGCTCTCTCGATATGTTATGATAACCTTAAAAGTAGTCCTCTTACGGAAGACAATTGTGAGGGAAAAACATGAACAAATTCGCAATCATTCACATGCAGAAATTTCAAATTTCTGATGTGCAAGGGATTCAAAAACATAATCAAAGACAAGGAAAAAGTAAATCAAATTTAGACATCGATTATTCGAAAAGTGAACAGAATTATGATTTGTTGAATCAACAAAAAATTAGATATGAAAGCACAATTAAACAAGAGATCAGTGAGCGAGTAAAACGAAAGCCACGGGCAAATTCTGTTGTGCTTTCAGAATTTGTAGTAACAGCTTCGCCTGATTACATGCATTCATTAAGTTTAGAAGAACAGAAACGTTATTTTGAGAGTTCACTAGATTTTATTCAAAAGCGTTATGGCAAACAAAATACGTTGTATGCGATGGTTCATATGGATGAAGCGACACCACATATGCATATTGGTGTGATGCCAATTACAGAAGACAATCGTTTGTCCGCAAAAGATATGTTTACGAGAAAAGAATTGATATCTTTGCAACAGGACTTCCCGTTGGAAATGCGGGAAAAAGGTTTTGATGTAGATCGGGGAGAAGGTTCTGAGAAAAAACATTTATCGCCTCAAGCCTTTAAGGAAAAACAAGATTTAGAAGTAGAAGTGGAACAGTTATCCAATGTAAAAACGCATTTAAAGACAAAAGTAGTGGAAACGCATAATCAATTACAACAAACCACAAACTACATCGAAAAACAGAATGAAACGTTACAAAAAATTCAGCAACAATTTTTGAGTTTAGATAAAAAAATAAAAGAAAAGAAACAGGAATTTGAAACGTTTCGAAATCAAATTCCGGATAAGCCAGTGTCAATGTCTTATTTGCGAGAAGAAACAAAAACAGAAGTAACAACGAAACTGTTTGGAAAGCCAGAAATTACTGAGAAGAAAACAGGAAACATTGTGGTTACACGTGAGCAATGGAGAGATATGACAGAAAAAGTGAATGCAGCCGTTATTGTTAAAAAAGATTATGAACGTTTACAGAAGACGGATCTTGTAAAAGAGAATCAAAGTTTACGAGAAGATAATAAATATTTAGAAGAAACAATAGAGGGGAATAATCTTGCTTTAAAACATTCTTATAAACAAAATCGGGAATTAGAAGAAGTAAATAAAGAATTGCATACTGAAATAGGCACTTTAAAGGCTCATATAAGAGATTTACAGATGAATATAAAGGTTTTATATCAACAGACGAAAAAAGTCTTTAAAGAGCAATTTAAGGCATTTAGAGGACTTATTAAAAACGAACTGGATATGAAGGGTGTAGATAATCAATTTGAACGTGAACATACAAGAGAAATAAGAAGTAGACAGAAAGGATATGACATGGAACGTTAGAAACGTTTTGTGATATACTATAATTATTCATCACTAACTAATTTATGGGTTTCATCCATTTAAAAATCTCTTTATATGTGTGCATATAAAGAGATTTTTTGCGTTTATGTAATTAAAATTATGTTAAGATTGATAAGACTACATTTGAAAATGTGGGTTCAAGTTGCTGT
>NZ_JBBOUN010000008.1:0-6877 GCF_038006085.1 Bacillus sp. FSL K6-0073
ATTGACTGAATTGCACAAAAAAACCAATTCCATTACACGGGAATTGGTTTTTTTGTTGTGCACTATCAGATAACGCGTAAGGAGATTAATAGTTTGTATAAATTTAGTATACTACGAATTGAAAGAAAATTCAAAAATAAAAGGATGAATCTTTACATATTTTCAAATCCGAACACAAAAATGTAAAGATATGGTTTATAATAAGTGGTGAAACACTCTCCTATGTTTCTAGTGACTGTATTTTTTATCTGTTGTTGGTGCGGAATCTATTGATAGATTTTGCACTTTTTTTGGAGAGTAAAATATAAGTATTAAAAAGAGCATAAGGAAACCGAATCCCACTTTGTATAAAAAGTGGTGAAATAGGCTGTGCCTATTGGGTTTCTAAAGCTTTCTAGTTGGTACGCTTTTTCTATGATTTGTGGTCGTCTGGTGGTCGTTTATAGTCATTTCGTGGTCTTTCAGTGGCCCTCAGTGGTCGTTTAGTGGCTGTTTAAAATGCACAAAAAAATTAAAATATGCTACAATAATTGTAAAGATAGAAGCTGTTCTTTTAGGAGTACCCATGCCATAAAGTTGGGACGAAATAAATTGGTGTATCCTTACCTTAGTAGGAACGAAAGATAAAAAAGAGAACCAACTGTTATACAGAGTTGGTTCTCTTTTTTATCTTTATCGAAAGTAAACTTTTGAATAGAAGTTTACTTTTATTCTATTTATTTTCTTGCAATAGTTCCAATTGTGTTGTTGTATTGTTATTGAAAAAAACCTCCTGTTTTTAGGAGGTTTTTTATTATTTGTTTTTATTAACCACCAGTGTTTCCATGAGAATATTGAACTATGTTTTTTTCAGTAGACATTTGAGTTTCTTTTGATGTATTGGTGTTTCCTAAGATTAAGGTGAAAGCAGTTATGATCCCTAGTAAGTAAAAAGTTGTTTTTTTCATTTTAATGCCTCCTTATCTTGTTTTTTTTGGTTAGCTTTTGAACTTAGATAAAAGTATTTGCTTGCCTTTTCATGGTTATCTTCACGATAAAATTTTAATGCTAATTTTTCATTATATTCGTGAACATACTCATATATATTTTCTTGTTCGAAATATTTGTTACCTGCTATTACTAGTTTTTCTAAACTTTCTCCAGGGATTTCTTCATTTATTGCTTTTAAAATTTTGAAGTGATGTTGATATTCTTCATTTTCAAGTTCTGTACTAATTTGTAAGCCTTGGTCAAATAGTTCTGATGCTTCATTCTTATTATTTAGTTTTGAATGTTCACATGCTTCAATTAAGATTGCTCTGTAGTTATTTGGTGATTTTTGAATAACTTCTGATAAATAGCGAATTGCTAATTCTGATAAGTTTTGTTTTGCATACATAAATCCTAAATTATGACGAACATATAAAATAGCTTGTTCTTCTTTTTCTTTTTGGAAAATATCCATTGCTGATATAAAGTATTCTTCAGCTAATTCATATTCTTTTAGATGTGTACATGATAATCCAGAAAGGTTATTACAATAGCCTATGTTTAATTCATATCCTTTGTATTTAGAAAAGATTTCTTTTGCTTTAGATGCTTGTTTAATAGCTGGAACATATTGTTGATTGTGGCAACTAAATGTGGAAAGTTTATAATAAAATTCAGCGTGTTCCAATTGGTCTGGTATTTCTTTTAATTTTATTTCAGCTTTGTCATAGTATTCTCTTGCTAAGTTGTAGTTTCCGATGCTAGTTGCATGTATGGCTTTAAAAAAGAAATAATAGTATGAGAGAAGATTATCTGTAGGTGTGTGAAAAGATTCAATTTTGTCGAAGCTATTTTTACCAATACTTAAATGATCTATTAGATATTGATGGCGGAAATCTAATAGTGAATAGTATAAAAGTAGATTTTGGTCCTTTTCTATGTTGTGGATTTTTTTATCAATTTCTAACTTTAATTTATGTGCATTACCTAAATGTCTAGCACGAATTTCGATATACCAGTCATTTAACATGTTTGTGATTTGTTCATTGCTTTTTGTTTGAACATCCACGAAATAGCCCCCTTTTTTACAAATGTATATTATTTCCACTCATTTTATCATGTCTCGACATATATCTAATTTATTAAATTTGAAAAATATATTTTTGAATATTCTGAATTATAAGGTTGCGAGAGATATTTAAAAGCGAAAAAGCTTTATAAAATAAGGATTTTTCACTAATGGTTGTAATAAGGCATTTGTTTTATTGACATTTTTAGGATATCAAACTTAGAAAAAATGTATATATTTAATTTTGTAAATATTAAAAGACAGACAAGATACAACAAAAAAAGCCATTCATGCTATAATTGAGTTGTTCAGAAACAACTATAGAAGAAGGGCTTTTTTTACTGTTATACAATTAATTAGAGTGTTCAGACTCAAATTAATTTATCTAACTACATAATAACAAAATAGAAGTCTCTTCGCTAGTTGTAAATACTAGAAACGAGGAGAAAGCGATGACAAATACCATTGATTTTAAACATGTTGAGAAAAATGCAAGAATACGTGATTTTGAGAATGAAAAAGAAAAGTTTAAACAAGATCATAACGGTATTAACCAAGAAGAAGTAAATCAAGCAATGCAAGTATTAAGTAAAGCTACTGGTGGAAAAGAAATATTTATAGGTACTAAACGTTCCTCACAATCAAAAGTGAAATTTGCCCAATTCATTCAAGATAATTGGGATTATGCTTTAGAAAATGCATTTTTTACTGACGAAGAAATGCTCTTTTTACTTCGTATTCAAAGATTTTTACAATTCAAAAGTAATTGTATTGTAAATGATATTCATTCTAGAAATGCACTTCCTATGAGTCAAAAACAAATAGCTGATAGATTAAAAACTGATAAATCTAAAATTAGTCGCATTGTAAATAGTCTGGTTCAAAAAGGTGTTATTGTAAAAGCAAATGGACATAAACCAGAAGGGGTTAAAGCTCGTACATACGCGCTATTTATTAATCCTAATATTATTTATAGTGGTGAACGCGATAATGTTGAAACAACTTTAAAAGCATTATTTATAAATTCAAAATCACTATTCAAAAAATTTCCAATAGCCCTTTTTTAAGGGCTATTTTTTTAATTTTAATAGTTGTCTAATCTGACAACTAAAGTTGTCTAATCTGACAACTATTAAAACCTCTATAAACCCTTGATATAATAAGCTTTTTAAATAGTTTAGTAGTTGTTTTACTCTCACTCTCTATATAAAGGCTAAAAGTTCCGCAAGGAACAGGTAGTATTTTTGAGAAAAAAGCACTCAAAAATCTCCACCTTTTTCACTACGTTTCATCCTTGCGGAACTTTTTTCGGCTGGTTTTTAGCTTTCGCCAAGCCGAACAGACCAAAAACGAGGTTAAGTTGCTCGACTTGGACTAGTAATTGTACCAGCCGAACCACCTAGTCCTATCGTTCCAAACAATAAATTTATTCCATAATGAGTTACGTTAAGTTCCTGGGGGCTAGCCCCCAAACCCCCAGCCAGCTCTCACACCCAAAAACAAGAAAGAGAGAACCTTTGATTAAATAGTTCTCTCTTTCTTGTTTTATTAAATTTAAGTATTTTTTGTGAATTTTAAATGATATAGCAATGATGCACTAATAATGACACTGATACTTATGATCATTGTTATTAATATTAATATATCTTTTAATAAAAAAAATGTTATAACACTCCAAATTATTAATCCTAAAAACAAAAACATTTGAAACATAAATGATTTTTTAGATAGCTTTTTGGATAAAAAATATAATCCTAAAAATATAGGTATAGAGTATCCAAAATAAATTAATATATCTGTCTTTCCTTCGGGACTTTTAAAATCAACATCAAAAAAGAAACAAAGTCCTATTAATGTAATTAAAATGAACAATAAGGTTTTTTTATCCTCTTTTACCATGAGTTTCCCTCCCTTAATTAATATATATTAACTTATTTTTATATTTTCTGTAAATTTATTTCCATTATTGTACTAATATGCTACAATTCTCTTGTTATGTAAAAATATGTTGGAGGGGTTTTTATGAAGAAAAAAATATTATGTTTATTTACTAGTTTCGCATTGATAGCTCCATTATTTGGATCAACTGTAAAAGCAGCTGTTGATTCAAACGACTGTAAACAATGTACAAATGAGCCATTAACAAAAGAAATGATTCGTTCGGATAAAAATAATGTAGTTGATTTAACAATAACTGATGAAAATTTTAATATAGCTTTAGAAATTGCTGAATCAGATTTAGAAGAAACTACTATTAAAAATTCAGATGGGACTCTTTCATCATCCTATCAAAATGAATTAGAAGCTGGTGTAAGTAAAGAAGTTTTTGTTACTTATTTAAAAGTTTTAGAGAGTTTTAATTATGAAATTCAAAAGGGAAATTTAGAAGTTGGAAATGGTTTAAAAGATTTGAAATTTAAAGATCAAAACTCTATTAAAGATATACAATATGTAAGCTCTTTAGGAGTAAACTTTTATTACCTCACTAATTCTGACTTAGGTAAAGTTAATAAAATTCTTGGTGTTGGAGGAACTGCTGCTGCTCTGGCTGGTGCATTAGGTATAACAGTTGGATTAGCAGCCCCAATTCTTGCATGTGCTGCATTTTTGGGTGCAGGATTAAATGCATGTAATTGGTTTGATAAAGGGATATTTATAAAGAAAACTGCATCAAGTTGGGCTTGTTGGCCTTCTAAATAAAAGACTAGTGAATTACTAGTCTTTTTTTTTTGGACATCTCATTAGTCCAAAATTAGGATGTTTTTCCTCAAGTTAATAGTACTAAATCTTTCGGTAAGTTATCTATTGATAAATAAAAAATGGAATATTCTAATTGAAGTGATTGGTAATGATTATAACAGAGGGCTTAATGAGCGGTTAGAACAACTTACAAAATGACTATTGGGAGAAGAAAAATAAGCAGTAAGTGTCAATGGTAAGCGGACTGGAATGGTTCAGCGGTTTGTGCTGATCCATGAAAGGAGCATTAAGGAATGGACACGTGCAGCTGATTCTTCATCCTCTTGGCAGTTTCTCAAAACGAATCGTTTTGGGGACGCCAACCGGCGAGGAAGCCCCTCAAGGATTGAGGGGTTGGGGAGTTCGATTGATGGGGTCAAGGGGAAGAGTTCCCCTTGTGGGGTGTGGGGCAAAGCCCCTAGTATTTGTCACGCTACGGCGTGATTTGGCGAAGCCAACAAGGTCTCGCAGAGCCCACACCAAATGTAATTTGGTATAGTGGGCTATACCAAAACTTTGGATTCGCTCTCTCGATGTGTTATGATAGTCTCAAAAGTAGTCCTCTTACGGAAGACAATTGTGAGGGAAAAACATGAACAAATTTGCAATTATTCACATGCAGAAATTTCAAATTTCTGATGTGCAAGGAATTCAAAAACATAATCAAAGACAAGGGAAAAGTAAATCAAATTTAGACATCGATTATTCGAAAAGTGAACAGAATTATGATTTGTTAAATCAACAAAAAATTAGATATGAAAGCACAATTAAACAAGAGATCAGTGAGCGAGTAAAACGAAAGCCACGGGCGAACTCTGTTGTACTTTCTGAATTTGTAGTAACAGCTTCGCCTGATTACATGCATTCATTAAGTTTAGAAGAACAGAAACGTTATTTTGAGAGTTCACTAGATTTTATTCAAAAGCGTTATGGCAAACAAAATACGTTGTATGCGATGGTTCATATGGATGAAGCGACACCACATATGCATATTGGTGTCATGCCAATTACAGAAGACAATCGTTTGTCAGCGAAAGATATGTTTACGAGAAAAGAATTAATATCCTTGCAACAGGACTTCCCATTGGAAATGCGGGAAAAAGGTTTTGATGTAGAGCGGGGAGAAGGTTCTGAGAAAAAACATTTATCGCCTCAAGCCTTTAAGGAAAAACAAGATTTAGAAGTAGAAGTGGAACAGTTATCCAATGTAAAAACGCATTTAAAGACAAAAGTAGTGGAAACTCATAATCAATTACAACAAACCACAAACTACATTGAAAAACAGAATGAAACCTTACAAAAAATTCAGCAACAATTTTTAAGTTTAGATAAAAAAATAAAAGAAAAGAAACAGGAATTTGAAACGTTTCGAAACCAAATTCCGGACAAGCCAGTGTCAATATCTTATTTGCGAGAAGAAACAAAAACAGAAGTAACAACGAAACTGTTTGGAAAGCCAGAAATTACTGAGAAGAAAACAGGAAACATCGTGGTAACACGTGAGCAATGGAGAGATATGACAGAAAAAGTGAATGCAGCGGTTATTGTAAAAAAAGATTATGAACGTTTACAGAAGACGGATCTCGTAAAAGAAAATCGAAGTTTACGAGAAGATAATAAATATTTAGAGGAAACAATAGAGGGGAATAAACTTGCTTTAAAACATTCTTATAAACAAAATCGGGAATTAGAAGGAGCAAATAAAGAATTACATACTGAAATAGGCTCTTTAAAAGCCTATATAAGAGATTTACAGATGAATATAAAGGTTTTATATCAACAGACGAAAAAAGTCTTTAAAGAGCAATTTAAGGCATTTAGAGGACTTATTAAAAACGAACTGGATATGAAGGGTGTAGATAATCAATTTGAACGTGAACATACAAGAGAAATAAGAAGTAGACAGAAAGGATATGACATGGAACGTTAGAAACGTTTTGTGATATACTATAATTATTCATCACTAACTAATTTATGGGTTTCATCCATTTAAAAATCTCTTTATATGTGTGCATATAAAGAGATTTTTTGCGTTTATGTAATTAAAATTATGTTAAGATTGATAAGACTACATTTGAAAATGTGGGTTCAAGTTGCTGT